>CAXXXG010000031.1:0-570780 GCA_963662565.2 Sedimentisphaerales bacterium
GCCATCTACGGCATGCTCGGTTTCAAAGTGGACCTCACCACCGTGATCAAACACTACTGGATCGATCCCAATGTCACGCACCTGGGCTTCCGCTGGATCAACCGAACCGAAGGCGGCTACTGGACCAGCATGGATCCCCAGGGATACCTGCCCAGCCTCAATGTCACGGTCGAGGTCAACGAACCCCTGAGCTTCAGCCTGCAATCGACCGACACCGAAGAGATCAGTGGCAACCATGGCGGTCGCCCTTATCATATCTTCGACAGCGTCAGCGACGAGGCCATTTACCTGTCAGCAGCCGACTGGCAAGGGGGGCACGATCCCGATGCCGAGGCCACCTGGCCTCTGTCCGATGGCATCATCGATTGGGATGTCACCCTGGAACCCAATATAGCCAACAACCCTGTCCCCACCATGGCCAAAACCGAAGACGGCACCCTGGCCTCGCTCTATTGGGACGAACAAGAGAGCACCTACGTCCTGATCACCGATGAAAACGATGTTTCCAGCGACCTGACCAAAGTCTATTATGAACCCAACCTGTCCAACGGTGCCCTGAACTTTGGCAACGCCGGTGTGCCTGACAACGGTCTGGCTGATCGCCAAGTCGCGGTTCTGACCGAATTCAACCTGTTGCGTGCCAACCGCGTGCACCTCGACCCTAACAGCCTGGTCTCGGCCCACCTGGAAGTCACCATCGATCGCATCGTGGACATGACTCTCAGTGGCAACAACATGAGCCTGATCCCTTCACTGATGTACATCAACAGCTACGTGGGCGACGGTATCCTTAACGACTTCACCAATGCACAAGCCGATTTCGAACGCATCGATCACGACGAGCCCAACGAAGTCGTCTGGCTCACCATCGACGGGACCTCCGAAGGCGCGTACATCACCGACTTCGCCCTGTCCTACTATCGCCTGGTCGATCCCGGCACCGGTGAGCAATTCACCCTATCCATCGATGTCACCGAACTGGTGCGTGAGCAGTTGATCGAGGGTGCCGAGTACGCGGGCTTTGTCCTATCCGGTTCACCCGACGGCGAGTTCACCCTCACCAGTATCGACCTGGTCGATGGTGAGGTCAATTACCTGCCCAAACTCGTCTTGGAAACCAATCTTCAATAAGTCGTAAGCCTATGCCTTTCTAGTTTCTCAGTCGTCGAGGTTTGTATAAACCTCTTGGTCGGCACCCCCTTGTGGGTGCCGACCTATGAACAAAGAAGTCACAATCTCACTTTCACAAAGGAAATCCTATGAAAGCTCTATTTCACCCGCTCACGATCATGTGTCTTATACTTCTCGGTACCAGTACCTCCTGGGCGGAACCCTCCACCTCCCGACCCGGTCTGCTCGTTATCGCCCATGGTTCACCCTCCAAGACCTGGAATGAACCGGTACTCCAACTCAAGCAGGACGTCATCAATCTGCTGGGCCAGGACAATCCCTTCGCCGGAATCGAGGTGGTGCTGATGGAATTTACCGAACCCAATGTGGCCGATGGTGTTCATGCCCTGGAACAGGCCCAGTGCGACCGCATTGTGGCCGTGCCCTTGTTCATTGCCCCCTCCTCACATTCCCACTGGGACATCCCCGCCCTGCTGGGATTGTACAGTGACATCAAAGTGGAAAAGGCCTTGCAGGAAGAAGGAGCGCGTGTCCTGCGTTGCAACCTGCCCATCACCCTGACGCCCACATTGACCTCCAGTGACGTCATCGATCGCGTCATGCTGCAACGCGTGCGAGAACTCAGCACAAATCCCAAGGAGGAGGCCGTGGTGATCCTGGCTCATGGCAGCGAATATGCAGACGCCCATTGGCAGCAAATGCTTAAACGAACGGTCACGGGCATCTGTGGACAAACCGGCATCAGCTATGGCGACTGGGCCTGTGTCGCCGTCGGCCAGAACTTCGAACAGGGCGTCTCCGCCATCGCACAGGCTGCCGAACATCGCCAGCGTGTGCTGGTGGTGGGAGCCTACCTCTCCAGTGGCACCGCTCGCATGGCCCAACGATGGCAAATGAAGTTCAATGCCCCCCATGCCATGCCCATGCACGGCATGGAAAATCCCCTGGCCAATCTGGATGTTCATTTCAGCCAGCAGGGACTGTTACCCGACCCAGCCGTGGCCCAATGGATTGTTACGACGGCCTTGAATGAGCTCGAAAGGCATCCATAACCAACCCAATACATATGAGCGATCCCTTTATGGAAAGGATTAACAATGACAACCCTCGGATTGTTTTACGGCAGCACCACCGGCAACACCCAAAACGCGGCCCAACAGATCAAGGCTCAACTGGGGGACGCCCTATCCAGCGTACAGGACATCGGCAGTGCCAAGGCCGAGACCTTGATGCCCTTTGACGTCCTGATCCTGGGCACCTCGACCTGGGGTTACGGCGAAGAGCAGGACGACTGGCTCAGCTTCAACTCGGAATTGGCCAAGGTCGACTGGAGCAACAAACGCGTGGCCCTCTTCGGCCTGGGCGACCAAGTCGGTTACAGTGACACCTATCTCGACGCCATGGGCATCCTCTACGACGCCATCACCAAGCAAGGAGCCCAGGTCATTGGTCAATGGGACACAGAAGGCTACGAATTCGAAGACTCCAAGGCCAGACGCGAGGACAGGTTCGTAGGCCTGGCCCTGGATGACGACAACCAAGCGAGCGACACCGAAGCACGCATCGCCCAATGGGTCTCGCAACTCAAAATTGATCTTGGATTGTAATCCCATGCAACCGCCGGCACCCCCGGCGGTTGTTTTTTGCCTCTCGCAGCTTGTCACGGCGAAGTCTTGACGAAGACGGAAGATCGCAAAGATAAAATGAATTGTCATTGCGAGCAAAGCGAAGCAATCTTCAATTGTTGAATGTGGCACGGAGGACAGTGTAATGTCTGTCATCCCGAGGAATCGAGGGATCTATTAGTCTAAGCCTGCGCAGCAGTTCAATTTTTTTCTCACGCAGAGATCGCGGAGGACGCAGAGACAAAAATGTATTGTCGTTGCGAGGAGGAACGACGAAGCAATCTTCTTTTTTGGGGGTCGCAGATGAACGCCATGTGACGGCGTAGTTAGAAACGAAGCCGTAAGATGCCCAGTGACTTTGTCACTGGATTAGGTTTGTTTTTGAACTGGGATAAATAGGATGCATAAGATAATGATCTTTGCCGTTCCGGCGAATTTTGGTTATTGACTCACAGGAAGACCACGAAGACTGGTGTACCGGCGGGTGGTCCCTCTGCCTTCTGATATCAGTCTCGCTATATGAGTGCCAACCATGTGTGGCTTATTCGGATGGAAGTTTCTGTTCTTATTTTGCTGTCCACCCTCCGTAGCAGAGCTACTGCGGAGGACGGGACGCGATACCTAAGAGGCCAATACGTCACATGATCGCCGTCAAGGCACGCGATGCGTGCCATCCGGCAATACTGCCGGATCGTCCTACAGCAGTCACTGCTTTACAAGCCCTTCGACTCACTCAGGGTAGACAAGCTTGATCGCAATGCCTACTTTGGACGATGAACGACGGCTTGGATCTACATAACGGGAAGCCATTTAACTATTAGAATGAACGTTGTCACTTCGACCGTAGTGGAGAAGTCTATTAGTCTAAGCCTGCGAAGCAGTTCCTCAGTATGATTCTGTTCTTAACTTCTTAAGGGTTGGCCCCGTTATGTCTCTAGCTTATATCTTAAGGTCTACACCTAACTGTGCCCCCCCTAACTGTCACCCTAGCCGTTCCCTGACGGATCTAACTCCAATTCTTTCCATCATTACATACACGAATCAACAGTCCTCTATATTTCGCTAGAATAGATCTCATTTCCATCATCCATTCGCGCGAAACATCAATGATTGTATTGTTCTTGTTGAGACCCTTTAGACGCAATCTCCCTTCAGCATCCCAATGCTTTTGAGCATGCGCAAGAACATTACGATTATCAACAACTTCCTTACTAAATTTCGATAGGGTGTCCTTGTACTCTTTTAAATCAACAAGTCTACTATCTTCTTCAGGAGACCTATTTTCCTTTTCAGATAATGCCCTGTGAGTTGCATTAACAAGTCGTTGGACATACATATATTTTTTATACAAATCATAAGCAGTCCCTAACTTATCCAATACATCTACTTTAAACCGCTTACCTTCACCCCCAAATGAATTTACCATAATTTCAACAAGGATGTTTTCAATATCTATTGCTTCTTCAATAACGCTTCCTCGCATATAGCTAAGATTTGCATACTTGTAGATTGAATAATTAATTATAGCTTTAATTCTTTCGGCCACATCACTGCGTTCGGAACAATGAATATGCTCACTATGAACATTAAGCTTATTCAACATAACTTCTGGATCTTGGGAGTAGAATATAATCTCTAAAAAATTCCCCTTTTCCCGAATATTCTTAATAACCTGATCTCCTGAGGTGCCATCAAGATTGTAATCGACAACTATCATGTCTATATCCGCACGGTAAATAAAACTATCGATTTGTTCTGCATCCTCTTGGTAAATAATCTCAGGAGAAAATCTATGTTCATTGATGTGATCACACACCTCGCCTTTGATTGAATCTACCCATTCTTGATTATCGTCAATCCAAAGAATTTTATAATTCATATCTACCTCTCAAATTGCAGTAAAAACCTCGCTCCCCGAGTTTTTTTCTTATTAACAACAATAGAGCCATTTATTTGATTTAAAACTTGTACAACTTGATAGAGCCCGAGGCCAGAGCCTGTCGTAGTGGTGAACCCTAGATCAAATATCTTTTTTTCAGTCCCAGATTTGAAACCTATACCATTATCCTCATAAACTACCTGCAAGCAATTATTGTTAATGGTAACAAGAAACGAAATCGTTTTAGCATTTGCCTTTCGCGAGTTGCTTATTAAATTATCTAAAATGATAGTAATTTCTAATGGCTTAAATCTTGTTTTAAAACCGTTGTCTTCACCAGTCCAATTGAATTTAATATTCTGAGACCCATCTCTAGTCTTTATTAAACCAGAACAGATATTTAAGACGTACTCACGCATAAAAACACATAAGTCGTCAGTTATCTTTGCACCCGTAAGTGCAAAATTGGCTTTAGTAGCAAAACGCGTCGTCGCTGAGATCTTCCTCGATTGATAGCTAATGCGTTCAAGAACAGCCAAGAAGTCGTCCGTGGTTATTGACTTGCCAGACTTAATCCGTTTCACAGTATCTTTTATATAATTGTCAATCGTACCCGCTGCAATTCCAACATGATGATGTAGGCTAACAATGTTCGTTATATCCTGAGAAACCATCGACGTAAGAAACAAATTCTGCGTCTCCACTCTTTTGGTATCCGCAACAGCTCTTTTAACCTTTCTTTCCGCCGTCCTAGCTTTTACAGCCTCCTTCTCAGCTTCTTTCTCTGCTCGGAGCCTTGCTTTAGTTGCCCTCAAAGCCTCCTCTTCCGCCTCCTCTTTTGCCTTCTCTAATTCCCGAAGTCGTCGCGTTGCTCTCTTCGCATCTTTTTCTAAAGCAGCATTATTCGTTTCAGCTGCAATTCGAGAAAAATTACTCAATATAGAATTAAGACTTTTCTCTGATACATTCCCTAGAATGTCTAAAAAATTGCGATTATAATTAATGTCAATCACAGACTTGGGTTTAGTGAGCTTTTCTATCATCTCCATAACCACTGACTTCTTTACCCCTTCTGGTACACCATCATCATCGAGGAGATCGCCAGTGTTCCCAAATTTTATCACATCAACTGCATATTTCTCCAAACGTTTCAAAGCGTAGTCCATAAAGAACTCATGTAGAAGCTCAAAAGCTCTGTTCTTAATAAGCCCACCATCACGACTACTGGTTTCTTGAAAAAAAGGATTTGGGCCATTGATTTCGATTCTACCAATCAGGTCACGGGTACCAAGAAAACGAGCTTGCCCCTGCTGCTTTCTGCGATCTAAACCGAAAACATCTCCCCCGTTAACATCACCTATTGGACTAACCCTGAAGCCATTTTTATAGAGAAACACGGACCCAAACTCAACAGCATTAATACCCATCCGTTTAGTAAATGTCACCTTTGCTGATCTATTTAAACTAAACAAATGAACAACAACATCCCTCAGTGGCTTTTGGTCAACAATAAAAGGATTTTTCTCCCGCAACTCATACACAAACTCTCCTCTATCAGTAAGTCGAGTAATGATTTCAGAGCCATCTTGTGTAATCGCCGTGTAAATTTGAGTGGTCTTAAGTTCAAGTGTTTCAAAAATGAAGTTTTTTATTTTGCCATTAACAATTTCCCACGGTTTCTTTGGATCGACTGCTTTATCTGCTTCGTGCTCATCTGGAACGGTCAAATAGATTTCAAAATGATTTGCATCATTACCTTGATTAGGATTGAGCAACTTCTCCATTGATCTTTTCAATTTTAATAGTTTGTCTCGGTCCCAATTTTCACGCAATTCAGTTATCTCAAGCACCGTCCCCCGTTTGAGCTTATATGGATTGGACGTTGTTGATGTGTACTCAACAGCTACAGAGGCAAATTCCTCTTCCATATCAAGTTCAAAGTCTTTCCAATCAACTTTTAACCTGCTGAGTTTCTTCTCTTTTGAATTTTTTCTAGAATAAATGGTAAGTGCACTTCCAAGGCGGTCACATGAAAATCGACCAATACCTTTGGCCCCGGCATACTTTCTTTTGGATGAAATCTTATCACGATAATCTTCGTTGCCAATTTTCTTCGCGGAATAGGCAACAAACAACCACTTGTTCTCCAAATCGACCTGATCCATTCCTTTGCCATTATCTTTTATAATCAGCCGAGGATTAGAGGTAGACAATCCTTCAAGAATAATATCCACGCGTTTTGCATTTGCGTCAAATGCGTTTTTAACCAGCTCAAATACTGCGATGAAATCATTCGTAATGAGATCTTTGCCTATGATATTTTTTAAGGCAGAGCTAATTTTAAACCTCTGATCTTTAGCCACGACTCTTCGCCTTTCAGTCCTTCAAATACTCACTTAAAACAATACCCAATGCTTCAGCCATCAAAGGAGGGATAGCGTTGCCAACTTGGGTATATCGAGGACACTCCTTTTTTCTACGGTCACCCCCAGTTGTATACTTGCCTTTGAACTCGAAATTGTCAGGAAAGGATTGAATCCGTGCACACTCTCTAACCGTAAGAACTCTTGGCTCACTATAGTGAACCAAATCATCAGGAAGAGTAGTCAAAGTATTTGATGCCCGGGAGGCATGTAGCACATAGACAGCCTGTTTTTTTATCCCCATTTCTTTCTTTTGGTTGTCACTCAAACTGTGACCATCTACACATAACTCTTGTATCGCTTTGAACTTTTCAATAGTAACAGGTTTATGCCTAGCCAATCTCATACTGTTAGGTTTATCTCCATTTAGACCCTGTCGCAGAAGTTTTTGGTACGGATTCAGTGTTCTTGGCACCTTATAGTCGAGTTGATAGAAGCCATGCTCGTCACTACCTGAATGCTTGATCAGCCTTGCTCCCCGTCGATTGGTTTCAAGATCCTTTATCGCTTCTTTAACTGTTATTTGACGATCAGGAAGCCCCTTCATAGCAAGATACCTTTTTCTCATACAATCCAATAATTCAAACGGAGTTTCCTTTTTACGCTGGGCTATCTCATTTAAGACGCCAATCATGATAAACCTTGTTCGCAGCTGTGCTACACCGAATCGCTCACAATGAACATAATCATTAAATACGGTATAACCAATTTCTTCCAATTTCTCCTGAACTACAGCAGAATAGGGAGTCTTCCTTTTAGAGAATGCACAGCTTGTAAAAACAGTATTAAAGCCACGCACATTTTCAATGATGATTAACTTGGGCCGTACAAGGTCAACCACTTTAATATATTGTTGCGACAATTTGTTCCGAGGGTCACGTGAATTTCGTTGACCAGCCATAGAGAATCCTTGACATGGTGGTCCTCCAGCCAAGAGGTCAACCTTTCCTTGAAGAGCCTCTAATTCTCCAGAGTAATTCCTCAGCAACGCTTGCACTGTCATCGCTTCTTTGGGCAACCATATCGGCCAAGAATAATGTCGGAATTTCCCATCCAATAGATTATGCTTAAAGGTCTCAAAAGCCATAGAGTCCTTCTCAATTGCAAATACACCCTTCCAACCCGCTTGCCCCAAACCAACAGAAAAGCCCCCACACCCTGCAAATAGATCAATATATCTTTGTAAAGGTCCAACACTCGTACTACAGTAGGTCATGATACAAGCAACCTCTAACTCTATAGAAATTATAACTTTACAATTAACACACAAATAAAACACGGTCTTCCTGCATAAGGAACACCGCACATCCTATAGAAATCGACCATTTTCGTTTATTTCTAGAATGATAACTCAGGTTCTTGAGATCAGCCCCTTTCCTTTTCAGTTTACTCAGTCATACCCCTTAAAAGCCTTCTCAAATTCCACCTATCTTAACAAGCCGCCGACTGTTTTTCCACAAAACAAACCCTGTGGATCAATGGCCCCACCCTACAAATCTGGCTGTTCTATCAACGCTGCACACTATCTCTCGAGCACATAGAAAAATGAATCTACAGTCGAGCCGTTCGTTTATGCTCTGGACGGCATCAGGCTGTATCGACCATCCTTAGATGGCCTTGCTTCGCCTTCTTTGCCAGACCCGAAACCACTGACTCTTTGTGTAACGATTGATTTTCCTAGGCACTCGTTGGGGAATATTAACCTAAAGGCCTGAAATGGGCAAGGGGGTAATTCAGATCCCAGATTACGGCAATCAGTTCTCTGCTTAGAACCAAGATGTCCATATTTCACAGCAAATCACTAGGCCATCCAAGAATGGATCAAGTCACACGCAGGTGAGATGAATTGAACTCGGTGGCGGAAGCTTGTCTACCCTGAGCATGCCGAAGGGCTTCCAGAGTCGAGGGCGATTCAGCTCACCGAGGTTCGGCACGAACCTCAATGCCGAAGGCATTGTCAAAGCGTGAGACGCTCTAGCGTACATGACGGCTCTAATAAATTTGGCGCGAGCTCAATAGAAACAGAAACTTCCATCAAAATAACCTTCACACGGATGGCACTCTGACAGCAAGACCCACACCAAAATCCATAAGGGCTCTCCCGCCGGTACACCAGTCTTCATGTTCTTCCTGTGAATCATAAACCTAATTCGCTGGAACAACGAACAGCTTTATCCTATCCCCTCCTTCGCACAAGGTTACGGAGGATCTACGACATCCATCCCATCCTGACTAAATGGAAATGTATTTTTTATCCCCCCTTAATTAAGATCCCTTCTTATCGATTCGATAATACCACCATGGGGTATTTTGAATTCACGATTTGATTTTGATTCGGATTAAGAGAGATTGATATGGCGACTAAATCTTCCATTTACAGGATATATAATATTCGCTTTTATGTCATCATCATTGCCCTTTCGTGGCTTTCCCTTGTCTGGGCTGAGACATCGTCTAAAGTCCTTGTCATTGCTGGAGCAGGGACGAGCACTGAAATCACAACAATACTGGCCGAGCAATACGGTCAAATACACCCTGAGCAAAAAATCAAAGTCCCCCCGCTGAGCATCAAACACGCGGGTGGCTTGCAATGGGTCACAGAAAAAGGGAATCTGCTGGGACGCCTTGGGAGACCGATAAGTAAAGAAGACCTGGAGCAATATCCCGACGTTCGCTCATTGCCGATAGCCCAAGTCAAGATTGCATTTGCAACCCAACGTCAGCTGGGAATCACCCAGTTGACCCATGAGCAATTCAAACAGATCTATCTCGGACAGATCAATAATTGGTCGGAACTCGGTGGGCCGGACCAGGTGATCATTCGTTTTGGCCGGGAAGAAACCGAATCCGCCCTGCAAGAGATCACCCAAAAATACCCCTTTATGAAACAAGCTCTTTTTTTCAAACAACTCCGTAAAGACCATGAGATGATCGACTTACTCTGCCAAGTCCCCGGCTCCATCGGTTTTGCGGAACTCTCGAACTTGGACCATCACAAGGAACTACAGATCTTGAACATCGAAGGGTTTGACTGTGGATTGGAAGTCGGCCTGGTCTACCATGTCAGTCAATCCGAGCATCCTATTATCAAAAGCATAAAAGAATACGTTCTTACTCCTTCTTGGCGTCAGATATTGATCGACAGCCCCTATTATTCTCCTCCCACTAGGCGACCAACTCAATAGCACCAAAGAGAAGAAGGGGCACTCACTTACTGCCATCTAAGTTGTGGAATCCGCGACACCAAGAAAACACACCCTAGCCACATTTTACATCTCACAAAATTGGCCCCAGTGCAGTTAATATGGTATGGTACGAGTTCAGATAGGTTCTCAACGACCTTAAAACTGCATTATGAGGTGAAGTATGGCATTTTCGTTGCGTGCGTATATGGGTATTAGCCTGGCATTTTTGATTCATGGGCAAATGTTGTTGGCACAGCCTTCCGGCGGTCCTTATGGGCCGATTCAGCAGTCTTATACGATTCCGGCCGATGACGGTACGGTCTACTTTGTGGCTCCTGAGGCCGATGACGAGAGTAAGGGGCTCTCAGTCGATTCTCCGACCTCGATCGAGTCGGCAATCGAACGGGCCAAGACCGGGGATGCAATTATTGTGCGGGGCGGTGTCTACCGAACCGGGGATTTACAGTTCAACCAGGGCATCACCCTCCAACCCTACCAGGACGAGCAGCCAATTTTCAAGGGCACCCGGATCGCTGCCAACTGGGAGCGTCTGCGTGGCGATCTCTGGCGCACGAAGTGGGAGACGCTGTTTCCCCTGGCTCCGCAATCCTGGTGGCGTAAGGATCGCAACCTGCGCAGCACGCCGGTGTACATGTTCAACAACGACCAGGTCTTTGTCGATGGGAAGCCCTTGGCCACCAAGGGATATCCGGCGGAATTGGATGAGCGGTCCTACTGCGTGGATTATGACGAGGGCTATGTCTATATCGGCGTCAATCCGGCCAACCGCACCGTTGAGATTACCGCCTATGACAATGCCTTGACGAGAACCATTAAAGATGTACATGGTAAATGTTCAGACAAGATTGGGCCGAGCATCCGCGGGATCGTGTTTACCCAGTACGCCTATCGGGCCCTTGAAATCGAAGGCTACGATCCTGAAGGAGTATCCCCAGAGGCGGAACACGGCAATGATGTGGTCGGCACGGTCATCGAGCACTGCACATTGAGCCACTGTTCACGCGTGGGGGCTTATCTGCGTGGTAATATGATGGTGATTCGTCACAACCTGGTTTCGGACACGGCTACCGAGGGACTGTTTATTCTGGCGTCCAACGATGTCCTGCTGGAAAAGAACATCGTGACCCGCAACAACGAAGAGGATATCCGCGGTTATTTCGCCACGGCCGTTAAGATCTTCAACCAGTGTTACCGGGTGACCTGCAATGACAACCTGATCATCAACAATCCCAACGAGTCCAGCGGCATCTGGTATGACGTGGGCAATGTGGACGGCGTGTTCATCAACAACTGGATTCAAAACACGGATAACGGCTTCTTCTTCGAAATCTCCAAGGGAGTCATCTGCGCCGGCAATGTCTTCGTGGACTGCAAGACGGGCACCAAGGTCCTCAACAGCTCAGGGGCCAAGCTCTATCAGAACACCTATGTCAATTCCCGCGCCCATTTCGACCGTGACAAACGGGGTGAAAACGACCACTTTGGCTGGCACCCCCAGAGCGGCCCCAGCGTGCAGGAACGCCATGGCCATGAGTTCGGCAATAACCTAATGGTGGCCGGTCCCGCCTTCGACATGACCCTGCTCCAGGTTCAGCAGAGGGACGTCATCTGCGACTCAGTCAAGAATCCCATGTTTGCCTATACCAACCACAATGTCTATGTGCACGGACAGGCTGCAGGTAGACCTCAAAGCAACGACGACCAGACCAGTGCCCCAAACCTGATGTCCTGGGCACCGGTAACCATGCAAACGCGTGGCTGCACCCAAGAATTTAAAACACTAGACGATTTCCAGGCACTCAAACTGGGCTTTGAACAATCCAGCCTGGAACTGAGTGACTACAGTGGCCCCCTGTTTCAGGGCAAGTGGCTCGGTAACTATGCGATCGATCGCTCCTTTGCAACTCGCACCCAGATTGCACCACTGCCCCCCTATGTCGAGGCCGTGCTATCAGATGCCTATCAGAATGTCGATTTTCCCGGAGCCTTCCCACCGGTTAACTAGAACTCATCCCAAAACCTATTTTTAAGCGAAATCGAGCGAAATTTGTGTGGGCAAGACCAGAGGTGAAAAGGCCTCGGAGGCGTGCTGAAGCACGTCGAGAAGCCTTTTTGCCGATAACGCAGTCCCACGCAAATTGTAGCCGATTGCAGCAGAAAGAGGTTTTTGGATGGGTTCTAGAACCCAGTGCGAATCAGGTCCACCAGATGGATCGCTTGGGCGGATTGCCGTAGGTGGCAAAGCTGTCGCCGGACTCGTTGACCACAGCGAGGAGTTCCTCAACAGTAAATTCAAACCCGTCTTCCTTGGCCAACTCGACGAAGCCTTCGGCCGTAGGAACCAGGTTGTATTTCTCCCGGAACTTGGGGTTGTCTCCCCCCTTGATCAGCAACTCCTCAACCTGTTTCTTGCACATCATGAACTCCTTTGAGGCACGGGCCTCTTTGTAAAACAACAGCTTTGCAAATCACGACACATGATTTCATTGCCATTGAACATTACAAACACTGTGCCAGACCCTAACGGCAAATCAATTTCTTCATGGCATACGGTGTGCTTCTGTGAATTACTATAGAATAAGGCTGTCTAGTTCTCATCAGGAATGTGGACTAGAACCTGATGGACAGGCATTTAACTTGGATGGCAAGTGCTAGGTTGAACAATTATGGAACACCCTGCGACATTATTGTCGGACAATTACTTAATCAAACATGCGACTCCGCGATCATCAAGACCTTACAGGAATGATAATGATCACTAAAGCTGACACCATCCTGGAAATCTCACAAAAATACCCGGCCGTGCGACCGCTGTTCGAACGGCATGGCCTGGCGGGCTACTGGACCGAGGAGAGCCTGGACCGCATCGGTCGCTTTGCCCGGCTGGGAACCCTGCTCAAAACCGCAGGCATCGATGCCGACTCCTTTATTGCCGATCTCAATGACCTGCGTCAAGACAGAGACACAAGCCTGGCCGATGAGTTACATTTCATGGCCATGTTGCCCTGCGGTCTGCGTAATCCGTTCAAGGAATGCTTCGAGGCCCATGTGGCGAATCACCCTGACGCCTTTGCCGGGTTCAACTTCCTCAACGAAGGTAATGTCAACCACGAATTGTCCTACTACCCCCTGCTCGACCACATGGAATCGGCCGACGAACTGCCCGATGTGATCATGGCCTCGGATGTGAATCACTTCTTCCACCGGCCCTTCATCGATAAGTTCCTGTCCCAGAGGCTGTTTGAATCCTGCCTGCCCTACGAACCGAATAGCTATCTAGCGGACTGCGGCTTTTATGATCCAGCCGGCAACTATAGCATGTACACCTCTAACCTGCTGGTCCTCGCGGTCGATAAGAAACGCCTGGGCGAACGCCCCATGCCCACCTGCTGGGACGACCTGCTCGATCCGGTCTTTGCCAACGACATCATCATGAGAGGCGAGGGCGACTTCTTCTGCAACGCCATTATGTTGCCCTTCTTCAAGGACCATGGTCACGACGCCATCAAGGCCATGGCCCGCAACATCAAATGCGGCAAGCACCCAGCCGAAATGGTCAAGCTGGCCGGTTCCGGTCAAGCCGAGGCTGCGACTCTATATCTGCTGCCCTGGTTCTTTGCCCAACGGATCAAAAATCCGCAGGTTGAGATCGTCTGGCCCAGTGACGGCGCCATTGCCAGCCCGGTCTTCATGCTCGCCAAACAGGGCACCCCCGAGAAACACCCTCAGCTCTTTGATTATCTCTTTGCCAAGACCACCAGTGACATGCTGGCGGAACGTCACTTCACGCCCATTCATCCCGAGGTCGCCTGCGACCTGCCCCAGGAGGTCAAATGGCTGGGCTGGGATTTCCTCACCAACAATGACATTGGTGCGGTTAAAGACGACATCCGTTCGACCTTCATGTCTGTGTGGGAAAGCAAATGAACCCAATTCGTCTGATCACGGTCGCAGGCCCGCCCAGTTCCGGCAAGACCTCGGTCATTACTCGTATGATCGAGAGTGTCCCCGCTTGGAAGAAGACCTGCGGTGTCATCAAGTTCGACTGCCTCAGCTCGCTGGATGAACGACATTACCAAAGTCACGGCATCAATGCCAACACCGGCATCGCCGGCAACCTCTGCCCGGATCATTATTTCGTCAGCAACATCGAGGAGTGCCTCACCTGGGCCCACGCCGAGAAATTAGAGACCCTGGTCACTGAAAGCGCCGGTCTGTGCAACCGCTGTGCTCCCCACTTGAAGGGGCTGCTGGCCATCTGTATGCTCGACAACCTCAGCGGTATCAATACCCCGCTCAAGACCGGGCCCATGCTGAAATTCGCCGACATCATCGTGGTGACCAAGAGTGACATGGTCTCGCAGGCCGAGCGTGAGGTGTTCCGTTTCAAGATCCAACAGGTCAATCCCAAGGCCAACGTGCTGTTCATCAACGGCGTGACTGGCCAGGGTGCCGACCGCCTTGCCACGGCTGTGCAAAAAGCCAAGGGCATCGAAAACGCCGACGACCTGAAACTGCGTTTTGCCATGCCGTCGGCGCTCTGTTCCTATTGTCTGGGCGAGACCCGTGTGGGTGAGGATTTCCAGGTGGGCCTCAACCGAAAGATCAACCTATGAGTCACGACCTCGAACAACTCCTGCACAAACCCCTAACTGAATTGGTTGCAGAATATCCCATGGTGGAGGACTTTTTCGCTGCCCATAGCCTCCCTGTCACGCAGCTTTCCCTAGCCCAGACCCTGGATTCGCTCTCACCCGAGCAACTGGGTATGACCCATTCTGAACTACGTGACAGCTTTTGCACCTTTCTCACCGCCATTCTGGAAACAGAGGCCCGCCATCGTATTCAAACCCTGGACGTGCTGGCCGGTCAGGATAAAAGCGGCCAACCCGAGTCCTGCAACCTCCTCTTGAAGCCCGGCGAGGTCACCTGCATCGTGGGCCCCACCGGATCGGGCAAGAGTCGCTTGCTGGCCGACATCGAATGGCTGGCCAACAAGGATACCCCCACCCAACGTACGGTTCTGCTCAATGGCAAACTACCGGACGATGCCTTCAAAGACGCGCACGGCGGCAAACTCGTGGCCCAGATCACCCAGAACATGAACTTCGTGCTCGATATGCAGGTCCACGACTTCCTGATGATGCACGCCCAGAGCCGTTACTTGGAAAATGCCGCAGACCGCGTGGCAGAAGTCATCGAGACCGCCAACGAGCTGGCCGGCGAACCCTTTGAACCGACCACCCCGGTCACCTTCCTCAGTGGCGGTCAGTCACGTGCCTTAATGATTGCCGATGTGGCCTGTATCGGACAGGCCCCCATTGTCCTGATCGATGAAATCGAGAATGCCGGCACGGACAAACGCAAGGCCCTGGAACTGCTGGTGCAACAGGACAAGATCGTGCTCATGGCCACCCACGACCCGCTGCTGATCCTGCAGGCCGACTGGCGGGTGGTGATCCGCAACGGCGGCATGTCAGATATCCACGAGACCAATGAATATGAAAAAGAGATGTTGCAGCGACTCGAAGCGATGGACACAACGTTACAACAGGCGCGTGCCTTTTTCCGCTCCGGTCAATGTATGACCTCACGGGAAGATCAGATCAGATATTGAAACAGCTCGGGTTTGTCGTTGAGATACTCCACGCGGAAACCGTAGTCCTCCATGCGTTCCTGCAGGGCATCGAAATCATTGGCATTTTGCAGTTCGATACCGATCAGGGCCGGGCCCTTTTCGCGGTTGGTCTTTTTTCGGTATTCGAACAGGGTGATGTCATCGGTCGGTCCCAGGACCTTGTCCACAAAATCGCGTAAGGCACCAGAGCGTTGGGGGAAGCGGATAATGAAATAATGTTTGAGGCCTTCGTAAAGCAACGAACGTTCACGGATCTCCTCCATGCGAATGATATCGTTGTTGCTGCCGCTCAGGATACAGGCCACGGTCTTGCCCCGGATCTGATCACGGTAGTCATCCAGTACAGCCAGGCTCAGGGCCCCGGCCGGTTCGACCACGATGGCGTCGAGGTTGTAGAGTTCCAGGATATGGGTGCAGATCTTGCCCTCGGGCACCGTCTCGACGCCGTCAATCAGTTGTTGGCAGATGGCAAAAGGCAACTGCCCCACGCGTTGAACCGCGGCACCATCAACAAACTTATCGATAGAGTCCAAGGTTACCACCTTCCCCGCCTCCAAGGACCGTTTCATGGACGGAGCCCCGGCCGGTTCGACACCAATGATCTTGGTTTCGGGATGAACCTGTTTGAAATAACTGCTCACCCCGGCAATCAAACCACCCCCGCCGATGGGAACAAAAAGATAATCGATGGATTCATCGAGTTGCTGGTCGATCTCGAAACCCACCGTGGCCTGGCCCTCGATGATCTTGGCATCGTCAAAGGGATGGATAAAGGTCTTGTTGTGTTTGGTACATTCTTCCAGGGCGGCCTCGCAGGCCTCATCGTAAGTATCACCGGACAGGACAATTTCGATGGTTTTCTTGCCGAACATCTCGACCTGGCGGATCTTCTGCTTGGGCGTGGTGGTCGGCATGTAGATCACACCATGTACACCCAGCACCTGGCAGGAATAGGCCACGCCCTGGGCATGGTTGCCTGCACTAGCGCAGACAATACCCGCCTCCAGTTGAGCAGGGCTCAGGGTCTTCATCTTATGGTAGGCCCCGCGAATCTTGTAGGATCGCACCACCTGCAGGTCTTCGCGTTTAAGGTAGACGCGAGCGTTGTACTTCTCCGACAGGCGTCGATTGAGCTGCAACGGGGTGGAATCAATCACGTCCTTGAGCGTGGACTTGGCTTTGATGATGTCTGGCACTGTAGGTCGATCGTTCATAATAAGGGGTACTATAATCCCGCATCAACGCATGTCCAGAGCAAAATAACACCCATGGCTATTGATTCTCCCAACCGCCCGGTGGGGCAATATCCAGGGGCCAGGCCAGGGTTACATTGCCACCGGGTCCCAACTCGCTGGATTCTACGCCCTCGACTTGACGCGATTGGCGCAACTGATCCGAGACCGTGACCTTACGGGTATGGCCATCCAACATCACCACAAAGGAATAGCCGGTATTGAGGTCACCACGACGAGGATTATGATAGGTGGCCAGGGCGTCACTGGAATAAGGGGTAATTTCACCGATCTCCGTTCCGGCAATGTAATAGGTCGAACGCATTTCCAATGACGGTAGACGTAGTGCCCCGCGAACGATGGGACGATCCTGATTGGGAAGTTTATAGTGGCCACTCAAGTCATAATCTGCCACTGTGGACGAACGTACACCGTTATTCTGTTGGCCCTGGGTATTGACGGCCCAGGAGTTTTCTTCACCAAAGAGATACACCTCAGTGGCGCTGCGTGTCACCTGCGTCTCACGCCGAACCGGCAGGGTCCGCACCGTACGCTTATCAGGATCTGCCGTTGGCGACCCATCCAAAGAGCGCCCCACGGTAATTTCGCGGCCCAGATACCAATTCATGGTATAGGTGTATTGGGTGACTATGGGAATGTCATCACGATGGGCGCAAAAAAAGCAATTATTAAAACATCCTTTGCTCTCATTGGCTCGCTTACCCACCTTGCAGACCATCATCTCCTTGTTGTCCACATAGCCCCAAAATGCCCCACGCAGTTCGGGATGCTCCTGGGTCAAGAGCTTACCATCGAAGGCCATGCGTTCATCGTGCCAACGACAGCACATGGGATACTCCAACCAGGCATCCGGCTCCATATTCATGGATTCCCGCGATTGATACAAATAGCGAGCCGTAGGAAACAGCCCGTCGTGATCATTCAGATAAGTCTTCATGGTGAGTCCCAGCTGACGCAGGTTGTTTTGACAAGCCGTCTCCCACCCGATCTCACGCACTCGGCTTAGGCTGGGCAAGGCAATCGCCATCAACACGGCAATGACCGCAATAACCACCAAGAGTTCCACTAGGGTAAAAGCCTTTTTCATACTGTCTCTCTTTCAACACCGATGCAAAGAAAAGGAAATTAATCTAAATTGCCCTGCGTCTATTGATTGTCCCACCCCCCTGAAGGAGGAATATCCGAGGGCCAGGCCAGGGCCACGTTACCGCCCGGACCTAACTGACTGGGCTCAACTGTCGGCACCTGCTTGGACAACCTTAACTGATCCGAGACCGTGACCTTACGGGTGTGACCATCGAGCATGACGATATAAGAATGTCCAGTATTGAGGTCACCACGTCGTGGACGATGATAGGTTGCGAAGGCATCACTGGGATACGGTTGGATCTGACATAAACGGTTGCTATCGATATAATAGATTGAACGTACTTCCAATGAGGGTAAACACAAACCACCTCGTGCCATATAGCGTATTGATCCCTCGTACTTATAACGGCCGCTTAAGTCATACTCCGCAGCCAAATCCGGATGCCTGCCATTGAGCTGTCTTCCCTGGGTATTGATCGCCCAGGAATTTTCCTCCCCAAAGAGATAGACATCGGAGGCACTGCGTGTCACTTGAGTCTCTCGTCGAACTGAATACACTCTTTTTGTTTTTACATCAATCCCGGATGCATCCGATTCACCCGAGGAACGTCCCACGAGAAGTTCCCGCCCAAGATACCAATTCATACAATAGGTGTACTGTGCGTTGACGCCGATATCGTCACGATGATCGCAAGCAATGCAGGTGTTATAACACCCTCTCAGTTCATTGGCTCGCTTGCCCACCTTACAAACCAGCATTTCTGTACGATCGATATAATTCCAAAACGACCCTCTCAATTCCGGGTGTTCCAGTTTTAACAGAGGGCCATCCAGGGCCATGCGTTCATCATGCCAACGACAACAAACGGGATACTCATGCCAGGCCTCCATTCTCATATCCATGGATTCTGGTGAATGGTATAAAGAATAAGCGGATGGAAACAATCCGTCATGATCACTTAGATAGTCCTTCATGGAAAGACTTAGTTGGCGTAGATTGTTCTGACATTCAGTTTCCTTGCAAATCTCATGCACTCGGCGCAGACTAGGCAATCCTATCGCCATCAACACCGCAATGACTGCGATCACAACCAAGAGTTCAATGAGAGTAAAAGCCTTGTTCATGCCATCCTCCTTATTGTGGCTGTTGATAGATCGGTGTTTGGCCCTGGGCATTGGGTCGTGACATCGACTCCAGGAGATCCTGGCCTTTGTGGCTGCTGGCACGCACCCATTCTTCATCCTCAACGCGTTTGATTAACCGGGTTTTGGTCCAGACGATCTCATTCTCCATGTCCTGAGACGAGACCTGATCCTGTTTGCGTTCAACGGGACATTCTAAAAAGCCGACAAAGAGTTCGGATTGATTGGGCTCTAAGACGTAGCTATAGACATGGGCTCTAAATCCTGCGGGTGTTCCGTCATCCAATGCACCAGAGGGAACCTCGATTGGACCGACTTGGTCATTGGATTCGAGAAAGAGCTTGCCGGTGTTGACATCGTAAAACCAGGCTTGCTTGACCTGCCACATCTGACGTGGTTCGGATTCACAGGACCTCAACAAAACCACCAATCCCAACACGGCCAAACTCATCACAGTTACGATAGTCACCATCAGGGGATTTTCATTGAGCCGATCACGCCAGGACCCTCCTCCTAAAAGTTGCAGGAAACGCTCACAGGTATGGCGACATTCAATGCGGTACCAATCCGGAATCCGTAATGGCATGACTGAGCTTCTCCCTTCACGTCAATGGGTTAACCAATCCACCAGATCCGTAAGATCGTCATTATCCTCGGAGGCCTCTTCCGTCTCAACGAGGAGTCCTTTAATCAATTTCACGGTTCGATGGTCACGCCAACGTCGGTAGGCACAGTGACCATCAGCAAAGGCCATGTTCGAGCCATTATTATGACGCGAGGTCATATTTTGCACACTCCTTGAGGCGGGATAGGACCAAGGACGCCATAGCCAGGGACTATTATGATCATTGGGATCATTGGGGTCATTGAGATCTTCGCGAAGAATGGGCCAAAAGCACTCGCCCGAATCAGGATCGGTATCAATCAAGACCATGCGACCAGGAGCCGAGGAAATTTTGTGAAGCTTGCCAAAAGGAACCACACCATCGCGTGCCTCGCCCCCCATGGTATTGGAGATCCCATAGCTGTCCTTCTCATTGAGCCCTTCGAGGCTGGCACAGACAAAGATCTCGTCCTTTTCCTCCACATAGTCTTCCAAGTCCTCGACAAACTTATCCGGCACGCAGAGGTAGTCGTCATTGTCCTGGGCATACAGGATCCAGGCGATAATCAATTGGCGTTCGTTAGCCAGACAGGCCACCTGTTCGCCCTGTTTCTGTGCTCGGGCCATACTGGGCAAGGCTGCAGACATGATCGCGGCAATGATCGCGACCACCACCAACAGCTCTACCAGGGTAAATCCTCTGACTCCACACTTCTCCCATAGATGCACCGTAGCCGTCCTTTCCCTGCATCACCCCCACGTTCTAACCTATCCAATTCCCAAGTACAGAATTACACACAGCTAATATGAGCATAGTTCCCTTAATCCCAAAAAAGTAACGATTCAATTTTCTTTTTCAGGGAATTCACTATAATACCGCACATGAATGATAAAAAACACAAACCCATCTGTGATGTCTGTTGGCGTACAGACACTCAGGAAGCCCCGGCCCATTCGATTGCGATCGTTGCCGATATCCTACGAGCCTCCACCAATATCGTAACCATCTTCGGACAAGGAGCCAAACGACTAGCGGCCGTACGTAACATCGAGGAGGCCCGAGCATTGGCTCATGCACACCAGGGATTGCTGGTGGGAGAACGTCACAACCGTATTATCGAGGGCTTTCACTATGGCAATTCTCCTGCCCAACTGCAACAGGTCGATTTAAAAGATCAAACACTCATCCTGACCAGCACCAATTTTCCCCACGCCCTTCATGCCGCCCGTCATGCCCGCACCATCCTGATTGGCGCTCTGGTCAATTTGGATGCGGTCTGCGAGAAGGCCTTCCAAAAAGCATTGGAACATCGTTGCAACATCACGCTCATGCTGGCCGGTGAGCCCTCAGAGAAACACGCCTTCGAAGATCTTTATTTCGGAGGTCGGGTCATCGTGTCACTGGGGGAGCGGGTGGAACGCACGGATGCCGCCCAGGTCACAGCCGAGACAATCCAGGGGGTGTCACCGCAAGAAGCCCGGAAAACAAGTATTCATGCCCGCGAGTTGATTGACGACGGATTTACTGACGATGTAGATCTTGCCTTTGATTTGAATCGTATCCCTGTCGTCCCCCGGACAAGGGATTGTTGGATCGACCTGGCTTAGGGTGCCGACGTCAGTTCAACACAAGACTCTTGCAAGAAGGCCTTGAAAACGCATGTCACTGCCGCGGATATGACCAAAGACCCAATCGGTGAGCAGATCCATCATGCTGGAGGTCAGATCGATTTCACAAGCCTGATATTGGGTTTTGAGATCCGCCAGTTTCTGTACGAGATGCTGGTGAGCCTGGGCATGTTGCTGGGCATCGGGATAGCCATATTTCTCGAATTGCTCTTCTTCGTAGGAAAAATGAAATTCAGTGTAATGGTGGAGTTCCTCGAGGATTTCGCTGACCACATCGTCTTCCGAGCCCTGAATGATCGCTCGGCTCATACAGTTGAGGATATCGACCAGAACCTGATGTTGTTCGTCGATCTTATCAATGCCAATCATCATGTCTTGATTCAAAGTCCAGTGCATAGCCTTCTCGTGACTGATTCCAACAAACAAATAAAAAACATCTTACTATACAAATCGAAAGAAAATCCCGGCTTATTAACTCAGTTTCGCGGCTTTGACCAAAAAATCCCAAAAAACTTTACCCCTCACACGTATTACCCCTTATAATTGCCTTTCCGTTGCCTTATTAAGAACTATAAAGGACTATAATGACATCCGCAAATGAAGTCATGACCCTGGCAGAGGTGGCCCAATACCTGCAATTGGCCGAGAAAACCGTGCTGCGCATGGTTCAGCGCGGCGAGATCCCGGGCGCCCAAGGTGGCCAGTCAATGGCGTTTTCTACGGCCCGTGATCAAGGATTGGCTCGCCGGCCGCATGCAATCGCTCACTCAGGAAACCATTGCCCCAGGCGGTCAAACATACCGGGCCAGCCCTACGATCAGTGATTCGCCCGGACCTGATCCGACTAAACATCAGCCCCCGGTCCCAAGGAGGCCGTGTTGGAGCAATTGATCGAGCCCTTGCGTCAGACCGGCTTTGCCAACTCGCCGGAGGCCCTTTTGCAGAGCCTGATCGAACGTGAGCGACTCATGACCACGGCCGTGGGCCATGGCATCGCCATCCCCCACCCACGCAAGCCACTCAACCAGATGTTCGCCCAACCGGCCATTGTGTTGGGTATCTGTCCTGAAGGGACGGCTTTTGACGCCATTGACGATCAGCATGTTCACATCTTCTTTCTGATCTGTGCCACACGTGAAGGCATCCACCTGGAACTGATGGCCAAGATTGCCTGGCTCGGCCGCCAATTAGACCTGATGGCGGCCCTACCTCAATGTCAAACTCCCACCGATGTCGTCAACCGACTTTCGGAGGCCATGCAAACACTCGAATCCTAAAGGACTCCCTATGGAACATGTTGGATTTCAACATCTCTTGATCTTGGGCCTGGCCATTGTCGGCGGCCTGCTTGGTGCTGGATTTTTCCGCAAGATTCGCTGTCCCCAGGTCATTGGTTACATTGTCATCGGTTTGATCGTGGGCGAAAGCGGCTTTCGTTTCATCACCGCCGAGGAGATCAGTATTTTACAATCCTTCAATCTCTTTGCCCTAGGCATCATCGGTCTGCTGGTCGGTGGCGAACTCAAGATCGAATCCTTCAAACAATATGGAAAGCAGTTCGCCGCCATCCTGCTAGGCGAAGGACTGATGGCCTTTATCTTGGTCGGATTAGGTGTAGGGGTGTTGACCTATACAGTCTTTCATAACTTTACCGCAGCCTTGGCCACTGGCATTGTGTTTGGGGCGATTGCTTCAGCAACGGACCCGGCCTCCACCATCAACGTGCTATGGGAAACCCGTTCCATGGGCGTGTTGACGACGTCACTGACTGCGATCGTCGCCCTGGATGACGCCCTGGCCATGACCCTCTACGGCCTGGGCACCGGCATTGCCCAGGTCATCACCTCTCAAGGTGGCTCCGTCATCCATGGACTCCTGGCGGTCTGGGGAGAACTATTGGGAGCCGTAGCCCTGGGCGTGATTTCCGGTTTTGTGCTGGTGCTGGTCCTGCGTTGGATCTGCGATCCCGAGCACTCCCTGGCCTATGCCATCGGCCTGATCCTGCTAGTCATTGGCATCGCGGTCTACGCTCACCTGGACGTAATCCTGGCGGCCATGAGCATGGGCTTTGTCGTGGGTAACAAGAGCCCGCGTCGCAGTGAAGAGATGTTCAAGGTGGCCCGCGGCTTTTCCATCCCCATCTACGCCCTCTTTTTCGTGATGGTCGGGGCGCGACTGTCCTTTGGCAACATGCCCTGGTGGCTCTGGACCATCGTGGGGATTTACGTGGTCGGTCGCAACGGCGGCAAGGTCTTGGGCGCCTGGTTGGGCGCCCGTTGGACCGGCAGCCCGGTCGTGGTACAGCGTTACCTGGGCCTGGGACTGTTCGCTCAAGGCGGCGTGGCTATCGGTCTCTCGATTATGGCCAGCCAACGGCTTAACGGTATCCAGGTCACCGACACCTTGGCCCTGGGTGACGTCATCATCTTCGGCGTGGCAGCCACCACCTTTATCGTGCAGCTAATCGGGCCACCCATGGTCAAGCTGGCCGCCAAACTCAGTGACGAAATGGGACGTAATGTCACCAAAGAAGATATCATCGCCCAATGGTCCGCCCAAGACGTGATGAGTGCTGACGTCGAGTCCATACGCGAAGACAGCTCTATGAGCCAGGTTGTGCGGCGGTTTACCGAACAGAACCACATGTTCTATCCTGTGGTCGATGAGAACAACCACCTGGTCGGCGGTCTGTCCCTGACCATGCTCAAGGACATCCTGGAGGATCAGGCCACCTGGCAGTGGCTGGTGGCCTCGGATGTCATGCGTAACATCAAACACAAAGTCACCCCGGAAACGGCCTTGACCGAGGTGATGGAACTGATGGAAGAACACCAGATCCACCACCTCACCGTGATCAAGGGAACCGAACAAGATCAACCCGTGGGCATCATCGACCTCACCCAGATCCAGGCTCGTGTCACCCGCGAATTCCTACGACGTCGTCAAACCGCCTAGGGCTCGCTTCAAAAGCCGTTTTGAAACCGTTCTAAATGGCCTTAATCACCACCACTGTGACATCATCCGTGCGTTGACCCGGCCCCACAAAAGCGGCAACCGCATCGATGACGGCTCCACTGATGGCCTCAGCGGTTTCCTGGACGTGATCCTGCAACACCCGGAAAAAACGATCCTTGCCAAAAAACTGTTGATGTTCATTGCGGGCCTCCCAGATGCCATCGGATCCCACCACGAGAAGATCCCCCGGTTCCGGAACCACCGGACCGGCCTGATCAAAAACCGCATCATGATGAATCCCTAGAGGCATCCCCGTATTGGGCAATTCCTCGATCTGACCGGACTGGGCATGCAGCCAAAAGGCGGGTTCGTGTCCGGCTGAGGCCCAGATAAAGCTACAATTGCGATCGTCCAAAATACCGTGAAAGAGGGTGACAAAGGTCCCCACCTCAGTATCGTTGAGAATCTGTTGATTGAGGCTATCGAATAGCTTGACCAAATCACAGGCACTGTGCTTGATCTCGGCATGCATCATACCCCGCGTCGCTGCCATCACCAGGGCAGAAGTAATGCCATGACCGCTGACATCTCCCAAGACAATACTGGTCTTGTAGGGGTGCACCTGCGACAAATCCACAAAGTCGTAATAGTCCCCCCCGGTCTCCTCACAATAGAGGCAACGTCCATGCACATCAAAATTCTGCAGATTGGGGGTCTTTTGCGGTAGCAGACTCCGTTGAATCACCCCGGCCAAGGCCAAAGACTCCTTCATGGCCTCTCGTTCCTTGAGCTTGGGCCCAATACCGTTAAAAACATGTCCCAACTGCCCGAGTTCATCATCGGCCTGCACCGTGACACGTGCGTCGTAATTACCGGCCGCAAGTTGACGTCCGGCTAGAATCAAGGCGCTGATAGGCTGGATTAGACTGCGAGCCTTAAGCAAGGCCAGCACCACGGCCAAGGCCGCCGCCAAAACCAAAACCACGGTAGTGATCTGTAGCCACAAGAGGCTTTCATTGATCAATGAAACCTCCAGAGTCGAGGCCAACTCCGTAACCCGATCGTAAGGCACAATCAAGATAGCGCCCACCTGACTGATGTCCAAGGGTTGATAAGCCCACAGACAAACTCGCCCCTGATAGTCCATCACCCGCGTTCCGGCCTGACCGGCAATCAAATCATGCATCATATTGAGGAAAACCTCATGATCATCCGACGTCAACGGAGCCAAACGGGGGCGCATCCAAGGGGCACGCCGACCCTGTTCACGATCGTCTACATAGGATGCTTGCTTATCATGCAATAATCGCTCCACACGCGTGTCATTGGGATCGTTGGGATCCACTCGGATGAGCATGTGCTCGGTTTGGTGCCCCCACCGCTCGGGCAGGGCGATATCCTTGAAGACCTCGGGAATGGTGCGGGCCAGCGAGGTCCTCCCCTGAATCTCAATCCCCTCAGGGGTGGTAAAGGAAAATTCGTTGGAGCTCTGCATCACCCATTGCTGTGTCACCGGATCGACATGAATGGGAACGGGTGACCGACGAAAACCACGCTCCAAACGCCTCCGTCTCTCATCTGGAAAATCTTCCCCTGAACCCCCTCGCGGAGGCCGTCTCCTTGCGGTGGAGTCGGGCCGCTCTGGACGTTCAAATTCAGGCGAACGCTGAGCCTCGCGTCCGGGCTCCCCGCGGGGATCACGTCCCCTCAGGACGCGGCTCACGCATCTCAGGCATGGGCGTGTCACTGGCCGGATAACGGGCCGTGACCGCTCGATTGATCTCGGTTGAAATCCACAGCACCCCGGGTGGAGCCTGCTGCAACACCTTGTGATATACTGCCGTCAAGGATTTCATACCGGACAATAGATAGCGGGTGTCATTGGGATCGGCCCATGGCATCACCATCATCGACTGCCGCTGATAATCAATGTGTAACCGGGCGACATTGGGATCGTTGGCATCACGGTAGACACTATGCACCATATCGGCCTCTACCACAAGATTGGGATCAAAACCAAAGGTGACATTGCCCGGATGAAACTCGACGGCCTCTTCTGTGGCCCATGAATTCTGGGTAAAAGCCTGTTCGATTGCACGGGCCTGGTAAGCCAATAAAACCTCGCTCAACTGACGATCTCGTTGCAATAGTGTCACATGCGACTGGTGTAGTTCCTGTAGAGCCAAGCGGGCATTGGCATCCAGGCGTTGCGTCAGGGTTTGAGTCAGTTCCTTTTTGGCCATGTGAATGGCAACCTGATGAGTCAGGGCCGTCAACACCAAAGGGGCCAGAGCCGTCACCAGCAACACGATCAATAACCGAATCCGTATGGTCATGGTTCATCCTAAACGAATCAACATTACACCCCTATAGTGGCCATCACCTCCGTTCGGTATCAAGAATTATCAGATTTCCGCTTTACTGCAAGCGAGAAACAAAATTTTAGGGCTTCCAAAAATAGTGCCAAGTATAATCCAGGACCTGTTCCTGCTGGGGGTCTAAGGTCATGTCCCATTGGGCCGTGCCCATGGAATTGATGTGCATCCACCACCAGGGCCAATTGCACCATTGCCACCAGGTCGGCAATTCGCCCATTTGGCTCCAGGCCCCTAGGCCATGCCCGGCCTGCTTAAACTGACCGTCTTGATCGGCCTGATCGACAAAACCGAGCACCTGCCGTTTGACCTCCAGACGAATCGGCTTGGAGGTATAGTTCAACACCTTAATTGAACCGCTCATATTTATTTTGGCATAGGTAATGTTAACCCAATCGAGTGCATTGGGAGTCATATCTCCTTGCCGATCATCCTGCTTGATCTTGATATTGATCGCCCGGGTCACCTCTAGATCACATGAATTGCCAATGGCCGTATAATGAATCAGTCCCTGGGCTAGCGGCAACCCATCCTGCATAACCAAGGCCGGCGCCGTGGTCAGGGGATAAGACGATCGATTCTTCATGCGCAACACATGCATGGGAGACGGTGTCTCGAAGAGGCGAGCCATTTCCAATTGCTGACGAGAATTCAAATTGCGGCACAACTCCAAGGGCGGCGAGAAAGGCAGGGTCAAGACATAGACATCCTCGTAATCCAACTCAAACTCAGTCAAGGGCACCACCATACGTTGGCCTTGAGCCAAGGTGACATGATCGACGGTGTAGATAAAGTGATCTTCACATTGTTGACCTTGATCCACCTCCAACGACGAACTCCCTTCCATAGGGCTTTCCCATTCGGCGTAAACATCGGCCCGCTGTGTCATGGCGGCATTATTTACAAATTGGGCATTCACGATATTGCCCCGCCTTGGCTGCAACATCACCTGAGCAAAGGTCTGTTGCAGTGAGATGGGATCGGGCGTGTCGGACATGACAAAACGGGGTACCCCCACCACCAACCGCACTGTGACATCGTTCAAATCCACCAGATCATTAACCAAGGTCGCCTGCAACTTCACCCGGGCCTTGCCCTGACCATCCACATCCACTCGATAAGAGGGAATCCAACGCAGGCCCTTTTGCACATAGGTCATGCCCACTCGCACACGATCTCGGCTATCCAACTCATATCCTGCCAACTGTAGGGTCATGACACCCTGCTGCCTGACTGATCGCGTTACTTGATCTTGCGGCTCCTGCATAAAAATCAACCGTTCGATGCGGTGGACAGGCATAACACGGGTACCCTCTTCGGTTTGCAGGAATAAAAGCGGATCTTCACTTTGACCCTTGTCATCCAATAGACGTAAAATCTTGGCTTGATAAGGCTCTGGTACATCCCGTTCCTTGACCATAACTTCTTGTTGGTCATTGGCCCTGATCATATCGGCCCAAGTTTCAACGGGATCATGGCAATCGACGGATTCCTCGCCTGCCACCACGGAGGCCAGTTGCATGTTGGACTCGGCACAATAGGCCCAAAAGGTCCCCAGCACCGGAGTGGGTAATCCCTCAAGGATCACTTTGCCCCCGACATCTCGGGCTGCGAGACCTTCATGCAAGACAAAGGCATGACCATCCTTAAAAGCAGTGACTTCTCGAATGGGTAACTCCTGATACACACGAGCATCGGCCTGTGCCAGGGTCACGATCAACATCGACAAACAGTAGCTCATCCACTTAGACATGTCCTCGCCCTTTCAGCTTTAGGGTTTCGTATTTTTCACCAAGATAATTTGACCATCGACATCCAGCAACACATCCGACTCAAAGGCCAGTGCCCCCTGGCGATTCTCTCCAGTCAATCGTTCGCTCAGAACAAAGTATTCCGGTGACCCAAACTGGATAGTACGATCCGGTGTTAGCTCCTCTTTGGTTTTCTGCACCAGACGACTGTCGATCCATTGTTGGTTACGACGATAGAAGGCTAAATCATTGATCTGTTGTACGGTCTGAACGGTTTGCGTTTTCATGTTCTCATCCAGAAAGCTATTACTGAAGTTGAGTTGCATCTGGGCCTTTTGTTGTTTCATATTGAGCCCCTGATTGACACCCTTGACACCACTGCGAGCACGCAGGGCACGAGTCTCCAATAATTGACGGGCCTCGTGCTGAACTTGTTCTCTCTCTGCCAAATTAGTACCCTCGCGGGCCAAGAAGGCGGTGTATTCGGTCAAGATACCAAACTCGGTAGACAAACGAACGATCTCATCGGTAAGTTCCTTGATCTTGGGATCGTCACTGGAGACCGAGGGATCAGCCCCCATTTGACGTACGGCATCGATCAAGGTGGCGATCTTACGTGAGGCCCATAACCGCGGCACAAAACCATAGGCTTGGTCGGCCTGATCCAGGGACACGTCGTAGCGCCAAGTCACGGACTTGTCAACCCTGGAGGCCTTGCACGGCCAAGGTCATGGGATCGTTACCGATGTAACGGCCCAGGACAATCAGCTGATCGGCGGCATAGAGGTCCGGTAGTTCCCCAGGCAAGAGGTCCTGAACGCGTCCCTGAGCCAGTTGTCCCTTGGCATCCAGTACGGCCAACTTGGGACAGGCCAGGACCGGACCGTTGAGAGAGGCAAAGACCTTGCCCACCTTGACCTCAACATCCTCCAGCGGTAAGACGAACTCAGCCCGACCGCGTGACTTGTCCGCCAAGCCCTCCAACAACGGGGCATTGACGTCAAAGCCCACACCAAAGGTGAAGACCCGACGATGATGGGGATTGGCTTGAGTCACCAGGTTACGAATGCTCAGTTCATCCGTCTGGCCTACGGTAGGCAGGCCATCGGTCAAGAAAAGGACCAAGGGCAAAAACCCCTCCGCAGGTTTTTGCATCAAGGCCGTTTGCAGGGCATCGTGCAGATTAGTTCCGCCATTCGCAGTGATGGCATGGATATATTGCATGGCCGCCTTTTCTGTGTCCTTGTCCTTCTTAATCGGCGTTTCCGAAAAGCGGTCCACCGTGTCACTATAGGTGATGATGTTGAAGGCCTCCCCGGGTTTCAATCAGCCAGGATCTGTAAGGCCGCTTCCTTGGCCTGTTCGATCTTGTCTCCCCGCATACTGCCGGAGCGATCGATCACCAGAGTCACTTCACGTTGCATCGTCTCTTGTGTTTGCGTCTCTTGATTGGGCACACTCGCCAAAAGCAGAAAGTAGCCCCCCTGCCGATCCATATCCGGGTAGGCAAATAACGAGGCACTGAGGCCTTTGCCTTGATGCAGAACCGATAAACGGAAGGCACCGGGTTGTGTGCGAGCCGCGTCATCGATCTTGAGAGATAATTGGGTGTCACTGTCACGATGGGTATAAACCTTGTGACTCGGGCTGTAGACCGTGGCAATGGGATCCTGTGACTTGATCTGGGCCGTGATGGACCAGGGCACATCATAGCCCAGAGACTCACTACGAGGCAGGACATAGTCGAACCCGAGCCCCATCGACCTGTAACAGATGTTCATAGGTCACACGCACCCGTTGGGTCCCATGGGCCTCGACCGGAAAGACACTGGAGCGAATCAGGTTATAGCCCATAAACTCGACCAGGGCTGGATCCTTGATACGAGCCACCAGTCCTTCATAGATGCGACGAGCCTCCTGCTGGGATAGAATCTGGGCTTCAATCTGACCGGAACTACCCTGATACGCAAAACCTCGCACCACGGCCCCGGCAGGCACGGGAATGAGGAGCTCGGCTTCCTGGCGACGATTCGAGGTGTTCTGTAAATGGATTTCCAGGGTGGTGGTAGCGGTGCGATCGATGACATCGATCTTGACCTCCACCTCGGTTTGTTCGATAGGCGTTTCGGTTTGCGTGGTCCAGGCCTGTCGCCGGGTTTGCGGTACGATGACATTGGAGGCAAAGTCTCGACCGGGGATATGATCGATCTGAGCATGGATAGAGTGGGTCGCTGCCGACAAAATCATCAATACGATTGTCATCTGTTTCATGGCCTGGTTCCTTTCATTGAATAGTGGACTTTGTTCTCTATTAACCATAGGCAGAAACGGTCTGATCCCGAAGTAAATTGGATGTAAAAAGCACTCCCCGAAGTTTTACAGACTTTTTACAAAGACAGATCCGCAATGAGCCGTATAATTTCAGTATGCAAACACAAGCCTCCATCCTGGTCGTCGAAGACGAGCCCGCCATTCGTGCAGGCTTGATCGATTTTTTGGATTACCACGGCTTTGACGTCACAATTGCCTGTGACGGATTGGAGGCCGAGCGTGTGGTAGCGCAACAAACCTTCGATCTGATCCTGCTCGATTTAATGCTGCCCAAGATCAGTGGCGAACAACTCTGCCAACAATGGCGTCAACAGGGCCTGGGGGTCCCGATCATCATGCTGACAGCCAAGGGCCGCGAAGCCGAACGTATCAACGGCCTGAACCTGGGCGCGGATGATTATGTCACCAAGCCCTTTTCCCTGGAAGAACTGTTGGCCCGCATCCGTGCGGTGTTGCGTCGCCTGGACCCGGCCCGCTGTGTAGGACAGAGCTTTACCTTTGGCGATCTGACGATCGAGGCCTCCCGCTTAACCGCTCAGCGTGACCAAGACGTAATTGAACTGAGCCAACGCGAGTGTGACATCATTCAATACCTCGCCGCCCAACCCGGGCGTATCGTCAGTCGCCAGGAACTCTACGAAAAGGTCTGGCACGATCAGATGACCGACCTGGGCACGCGCACGGTCGATATGCATATCGCCAAGCTGCGGGCCAAGATCGAAGTCAACACCTCAGACCCGCAACTGATCAAGACCGTGCGAGGTGCGGGTTATCTTTACGAGCCGAATCATGATTAAACGACTGTTAACCTTAACCCTACTGATCCTCACCGGGCTGGTCTTGATGGCCATCCTGGCCCACCTGGCCCTGAGTCATTGGCAACAGGGCCTCGCCGGTCAACGTCTGGGGCAATTTGCCGAGGTGGCCGAACAGATCCGTAGCGACGTCAATCGCAAACTGGATCATTTTCTCACGATCGAACAGAACCGTCCCTACACCGATTACTTGCCCGTTCATGTCCCTTTCACCAACAATCTCGCCCAACAAACAATCCCTGATCGTGCGTTCTCCCTTGGTGGGACACCTGAGCGAGGGATTGGCCTATGGTCACTTTCAACTCCACGACAATGGCAACATATCGACTCCCAACGACGAGATCCTCAGCCAGTTTGGACAGAACGAGATGAATGTCCAGATCTCGTCTGAAATCCAGCAATTCCGCCAAGAACTACAAAGCGATCTCCTGCCTGCCCTGCACCTGCAAGAGGTCCCATGGGGCCGACCCAATCGGCAATCCACTCGCCCGACTCCAACGGCGATGAAGGCTCAAGCCAAGTTCAGTACCCAGGAAAACACACTGGCTAAATCTCGGGAACGCCGTGCCAATTCCAAGGCACTCGCGATTGAGACCTTTCAACAACAAGCCGAACCACAGATCATGGAGCAAGAACTTAGCATCGTCAATGCCACTATCACGTCGAATCTGGCCATGGGGCAACAGGAATTCATCGCCTATTTAGACGAACAAGCCCCTGATTCCAACAGCCAAACAAGTCTACCCAAACAGGCTTTACAAGCCTCTCAAGAACAGACAGTGACCATCCAGGTCCAACCCTTTACACCCATTATCATTCCCTCTAAGAATACCCCCCAGCCCCTCTTTAGTGGTCCCATCTACCTGGTACGTCACGTCATGGTGGAACAAAATCACTTCATGCAGGGATTCCGCCTCAATCAACAGCAACTGAAACAAGAGATCGAGCAATCCGCTCAGCAGTTCATTCGTGATGGTATGGGATTCATGCTGGACTCGGAAGAGGATATGGACACGGCCTTTTCCGCAGTGCTGGATTTCGGTTTTGGTGACGTTCTGCTGGACCTCATCGAGCTCGATCCCGGATGGATCTCCACCAAGGCTTTATGGCTGCGACGTTGGTACTTCGGTGCTCTCGGTATTGTCGGCATGGCCGTGGCCCTGGGACTCTTTAGTCTCTGGCAAGGAACGCGAGAACAGCTGGCCTTGGTTCGTCAGAAAGACAATTTCATCTCGGCCGTGTCCCATGAACTACGCACCCCCTTGACCTCCATCCGCATGTATGCCGAGATGTTGGAAAAGGGTTGGGTCAAGGATGACGGCAAACAGACGCAATACCACGCGAATATTCGACAGGAGAGCGAGCGGCTCTCTCGTTTGATCGAAAACGTGCTGGATTTCTCCCGTCTGCAACGGGGCCGCAAGAACTTTCGTTTCGAACTGGGCGACCTCAATGCCTGCGTCACCCAGGTGGTTGACATGATGACCCCCTATGCCCAGCAACAGGGTTGCACGATAGTCACTGAATGCGGTGACCTGCCTGCCTGCACCTATGACCAGGACGCCCTGACGCAAATCATCGTCAATCTACTCGACAACGCCATCAAATATGGACGCAATCCCAAAGATCCCGTCATCACCTTGCGAACCTATCGGAATCGCAACGGGATCATCATTGAAGTCGAAGACCATGGCCCCGGGGTTCCCTCTCATCAGCACAAGAAAATCTTCCAGGAATTCTATCGGACCGAAGACGAGGCCACGCGTGAAACCACCGGCACCGGTCTGGGATTGGCCCTGGTCAAACGCTTTGCCGAGGCCCATACCGGATTTGCGGAGGTCCTCCAAGCCCAGCCGCAAGGGGCACTGTTCCGCGTAGGAATCAAGCCCATGAGTTGACCTGTCTGTCGATTTGAGCTAAACTTCAGGGAATAATCATTTTAATAACCGTTGAGGATAAATCCATGATGCTAGAACCTACTTCGATACCGCTACTCGCCATGGGCTGGTATGCCATCTTTATGTTCATCATGATCCCGATCTTGGGTATCGCCTGGGTCATCTACTACTTCTGGAACAAGAAAATGGAGGCCCTCGAGGACGCCGAGAAGAAGAAGGGCTCCAAACGCCTGCAAAAGACCCATACCGAGGTCTCGGATTGGGCCCAACAGATGGCTCAATTCAAGGGCCCTCCCAAACGCCCCCCCAATCAGCCTGACGAATAGGGGCATGTGAAGTTGTGTAAGAAATCCATTCTAGGCCTTGACAACGAGGCCATTTTTTCGTTTAATAGCGGTTTTACAATTTGGGTCGGTGCCCGAGTGGCTAAAGGGGATGGGCTGTAAACCCATTAGCGTGAGCTTACGCTGGTTCGAATCCAGCCCGGCCCATTGATAACTCTTGCAATAACAAGTACTTAGACGTAACTTCTTGTAAAACATCAGCTTCTGAATTCACCTCTAAATCGGCGTTCAACTCGTTACTATCAGTTACTTCCTGGTACTGCGCCGCATTTTGCGCCGCCTGTTCAAAGTGTTCTTGAGTGACTTGTAGATAGTGTTTTTCAGCTATTCGCTGACTATTCCCAATCCAAGCACAAACCACATGAGCAGGCCACCTATCCATTAACTCTGTTTCTCTTGTCGATCGTAGATTTTGAAATGTCTTCGGCCAAGGCTCAAGTCCCGCCCTTCTGATAATTCGATGAGCATGTGTTCTCAGATTAGCACTCGTATCTCGATAACGTGTAATCACGTACTCGGTACCATCTCGCCCTTCGTCAAATAGCCTTTTAAGAACAGCATGCAATTCAGGGAACAACGGAATCATGCGATTCTTACCATTTGGATGATGTTCAGTCTTTGGACTGTGAATCAAAACCTTACCCGTCTCCCAGTCAATATCTCGCCATCTCAGCCTCAGGGTTTCGCTAGGGGTTCTAATCCCTCCATATCTGGCTAGAGCAAAAATCACCTCCCACTGTCGATCAGGACAGGCATTGAGGACCTTTTGCATATCTTCACGAGAAAGAAAATACTCTCGCTCCTTGTTTCCCCCTGTCGTCGATTTGAGATTTTCAAACGGATTGGACTCTATAAGCTTGTGCTTTTTAGCGGCCCTAAAGAATAACTTGGCATTCCCACACCGTCGATTGATGGTATTCAAAGAAAGATTCTGCTCCTTAAGATAGATTCGCCACAGATCAGCATCGCCCTCGGTGATTTCAGCGATAGGCTTATCCTCGCCAAAGTGATCCAACAAGTTCCTTTTGGTGTGCCCTAATACCACTGCACTACTGGACTTTATATCCGTACGGCTTTTCATGTACCCTTCGAGGAATTCACCCAGCAAACGTTGTTTGATATTCCCTGACTGATTCTTTGATTTCTCGTTCGCCTCCCTCGGCTCAACAAGATCAAATGTCGCTAACTTAGCGTATAACTCATCTGACAGATCCACCAACCAACGGGCCGTTTCATCCTCAATGTTTCCAGTCCATTGGCCTGAAATCAGATTTTCCAACTTTACCTTGAAAGCCAAGGCTTGTTTTACAGTCGCTTTTCCTAAACGAATTGTTTTCCGCTTATTATCTTTCGGTGAAACAAAGAGGATTCTTTTTCTACCGTTGGGGTCTTTAGAAATAGATGCCATTTCACCTTCTCCTTCTGGTTGATTTACTATTCTGCTTTAAATCAAGATATGTACAAAGAATCAGCAGAATATTCAGTACAGATGAACCTCCATTAACGGCCCTACCTAGAGTTACTTGATCGAGTCCGTCTTTTTGTAATGCAATAACGAGTCTTTCCATATCTCTTGATCTCTTTCGCAATAGCTTCAAAAATCACACTACCATACCGCTGCTTGCTGCTTATTCAAGCAGTCTTTTCAGATTCTTTTTCAATTCACGTTCTGAGCCCGTCCAGGGGATAGCGAACCAGCCTTCCAATTCGCATCATCGGGATTTCGCCCTTTTGAGTGATCGTCCAAAGGGTTTTCTCACAAACGGATAACATCTTGGCCGCTTCTCGTGGCGACAAAAGTAGTTTATCTTTTTCCATAGGTATAACTCCTTATAGATTAGAATTTCAAAATTTGAACAATCTTTCGTATTGCTTGTGATCCATCCAGTCGAGGACAACAGAAATAATCTCAACAGTTGTCGGAGTTGAAATTGAATACAAAAGCCTCCACGAGTCAGAGAGCTTGTATTTCCACAAATTTGTGATTTTGTATTTGTCGATATATTCTTTGGGGATCAAACGCTTGGAAAACTGTTTCCCGCAAAACGCATTCTTCATTAAGTCTTCTTTAGCCTTCATGAGTTGTTTTGCAATTCCAGGTTCAATTTCTTGTGCTTGTGTCCACGCCTTTTTTAATTTCTCGTCGGCGAAAACCACATCAGTACTGGGCTTAACTAGTCCCATCTTAAGTTAGTGTTTTGTTTATATTTCTGTCCCAGTTCTTCATTCCAGATGTATCCCACAACATTATCCGAATCGACGGCGACTTTGTTAATGCTTACCAGGTAAGCCAAAACTGTCTTGTAAGTTTGGTACATCATTTTTTTAGGCAAATGTTTCCAAAGATCGTATATTGTGTATTCGCCGCTGTTGTCGTTGATAAATTGCTCGACCATTAAGACGGTTTGTAGCGTCGGTGAACGTACTTGTACTGTTCTTGCTTGTGATTCCATGCTTATATCAATTGATGTAAGTATATAAATGTTACGACTGCTCTCTTCATAACTGCTTTTCAAAGAAGCACCTGAGAAAACTACTTTGAACTCCAGATTAAATCTGGTCGTTTTTTATATTTAGCAGCGAGGGCTGGATTCCAAATGTAGACCACAATACCATCTTGGCTATAAATGATTTTGTTCATCTCTTCCAAGTAGCTCATGACAATTTGAAAAGTTGATCTCGATACCTTTCTTGGAAGCTTTTTCCACAGCTCAGCTTTCTTGAACTCTCCACTGTTATCATTGATGAACTTCTCAATCATCATGACCGTTTGCAGTGTCGGCAATGATGCTATTTGTGTTTTGGATTTCATCCTCATGATGACATGAGCCTACACGGTTATATAAATATTCCCGAATACCCTGCCTTAATCACGAAACCTCCTTCTCTCTCGTCGCTGCGTCCTTTTGTCACGCATCCTCGTCCACAACATTAATAGCCCAACCAGCAGAATAGAGATCCCCAGAGTTGCATACGGAATCAACAGCATCTCCATGGATGATCCCCATGACTGCCGCATCCCGATTACCGCCAGCAAAGCCACGGACGCCGAGAAGACATGGACCCAATTTTCCCCCACGAGATCAACTTGCTTGAGGGCACGTAATATCACGGCCCACAGCACAAGAAAGATCGGAATCCAAACGATCAATTCCCAATCCGCTACACCGTTAGCCCCTTGAGCAATAATCCTAAGGCCACTTTCAAAACAAAAACCATCATTAAAACCAAACATATCAAACTCCTTTGCGACCAGCGTCGCCGTAATTGTTTTCTCACGAATTCATCCATCCATTGCACCAACGAGTTTACTAAAGGCTCACCGATGCGATCCAACCGGGCCAACCAGTGCATCTGCCGCCACAAAAGCAGCAGATGCACTGTTAGAAAAAAAGTCACGATATCCAGCCCTGTCGAAACCAGGAACAACAACCCAACTAAGGGATTCAAAACAATCATCAGAAGCCCTCCTATACAGCCCGGATATGGGTAGCCATAGATTGATACTGACGAATCAACTGCTGGGTATCCTTGATGAACCAGTAACGCGGTCGCCCCTGGGCATCCTTGGAAGCAATCGCCTTCAACCTTCTGGCATCGACCTCACCGGGATCACCGGCGATACCGATACACTCGATGATTACTCCGGCATCCTTGAGCTGTTGGGCTACGCGTATCGGTGAGCTAATGCCGTTGTGTTGACCATCGCTGAGTAGGATGAGGCGTTTGGTCACGCGTTGTCGATCACCCTCGGATTTCTTCGAAGCTGGCGAATCATCAAAAAATAGCCTGCGAAGATATCCTTTCACAGCCACCGAAGGACTCTCTTTGCCCATCAGACACTGTTGGCCCAATTTCAAGGCCGCCGTAAAATTCGTTCCCGGATCGTAATCCACCGAACCGGACAGGGAACGACATAACCATTGACACTTGCTCCCGACGGGCTGGTGGTCACTGAGAACATGAGCTTTGCTATCAAAACAGATGAGCCCGACTTGGTCCTTGGGGTAATGCTTTGCCTTGGTTTTGATGAATGCCTTTACGGCCTTAATCGCCCCTTCCTTGCGAGTGGGCTGGTAGTCCTCCTCATCCATCGAAGGTGAATAGTCGGTCAGGATATAGATCAGTTCCGGCCAGTCTCCCAGCCGTTGAGCGGTTTGCATAGTTTTCATAGGACACCTCCTTGAGCAACTTGTTTGACATCGATATCCAGATCCGACTGGGTATTCGAGACGGTGTCTCGCGCCATGGCCTTCAACAGGCCGTTGGCGTCGATATCAAAGGTGATCTCGATACGATCGATGACGTCCGGGCGAACGGGCAGGTTCTTCAAGTCGAAACTGCCCATGCAGTCACAGGTGTCTGCTAAATCCCCATGACAACCTTGAAGGACTTGGATTTTTACACAGGTCTGGCCCGGCTCGGTCAACTTGAACCGCTGGGTCTGGATCGATGGGATCGGGGTTTGCTTAGCCAGGATCTCCGAGCAGATGACCTGGTCCTGTTCGTTCAGGGCAGCCACACCCACGGCCCGGCTAAGAATCTCGCGGGTAAAAAAGTTGATCGGCGGTAGGGTCACCGAACCTACCTGAATCGGCTTATTCTCCTGAGCATACTTGATCCTTGCTGCCACCGCCGCCCCCAGGGCCGCAGCGAAATGAGCCTCGCACAGTTGCGTGACCTTCTTACCACTGGCCTGCTCCAGGGATGCGACCACCACCGGCATCATCGCACCACCGCCAACCGGGTAGATGGCATCGACTTGATTCCAGTTCAATCCCGCGTCCTGCAAGGTCTGCTCGGTCTTTGCGATGGTCTGGTCCACCAGATCACGGACATGATCCTCGAACTCTTGTCGGGTCAGGGTAAAGGTCAACACATCTCCGTTACAGGACAGGACCACACTGCACTTCTGCTGAGAGGACAGGTTGATCTTGAGTTGCTCGACGCGTCCCTTGAGGTCCTGATAGAAGACTGCGTGCTTTTTGGGATCGGGACGATAGTCATGCTCCTTCTCGAAGCCCGCCAGGATCGACTCCTGCAAGCGGGCGTTGAAGTCACGACCGCCTAACTGTTGAATCCCCTCGGTGGCCACCACCTCGGTCAGGTTGCCCTGGACTTTGATGATGGACACATCGAAGGTCCCGCCACCCAGGTCGTAGACCAAGGCGATGCCCTGCTTCATCTTATAGAGCTGGTTGCCCAAGGCCGCGGCCGTGGGCTCATGCGGCAGCAAGATCGCATTCATTCCTGCCTGTTGGGCCGCATCTTTGGTCTGCTGTTTCTGGAGGTTGGAATAATTCGCCGGGACCGTCACGACCACGTCATTGACCGGCGTACCGGTCTTGGCCTCGGCGTCGGCCTTGACCTGCCTGAGTAACAGGGCCGCGATGTCCTGTGCCCGGTAGGCCGTACCGTCGCTGTGGGTGTAGAGGACCTTGTCGGTGCCCATGTTGACCTTGAAGTGGTCAACCGCCCGGTCAGGACAAGCCAGGGCCGCATTGGCAGCCTCGGTTCCGATGAGGACCGTGCCGTCCTCGTTGAAGTAGACCACCGACGCCGTGGTAGTCTCGCCGTTGCGATTGGTCAGCACCTGCGGCTCACCACTGGGAGTCAGCACCGCCATCTTGGTTCTCGTAGTTCCTAAATCGATTCCAATTACACTACTCATTTTCGTCTCCTTCGCTTTCACGAGGTTGATATTGATAGAGGCGGACCGATTCCGGCCTCAAGATTTTCTGTGGGTTCTTGAATCCGCATCGCATCGACAAGCCGACACGACCGTCGGATTCCTGGTCGTGGACAATGATAGGCTCCAGTGGCTGCATGACCTTGGGATCGAACTCCGACTCACTATCGTGAGAGATCAGCTCGATCTCGAAGCCCTGGAGGTATTGGGTGACCTGGGTCAGGAGCCCCTCCAGCAGTGGTGTCCGATTCTGCTCCGGTATCTCTCGGATCATATCGACCACGGGAAAGAGCCCCCGGGCCATGGGCTCGATGATCCGTTGGTCGTAGAACTGAATAGACAATTCCCGCTGGCTAGCCAGAATTTGAGAAAGGGACTGTTGCTCCTGCCCCAGGGCTTGCAGCATAGATTGCAGGGACCCTATGTCATAGACGAGTTGTTTGTGACGGGTCTCCTGTCCGGAGCGTTCCGACTCCACCGTCCGAGCCAAGACCTCGATACCATGACCCAGTTGCTTGTGTCGGGTTTCCTGCCCGGATCGCTCCGACTCCAGCGTCTGGGTCATGGCCTCGGTCACCCGCTCAATGAACTTCTTGGTCCATTTGGGATCGGGGATCTTGGTGACTTTCAAAGCAAAGACTTCGGGTTCCATGTTTTGTTCTCCTTATTTCTTGAGGATTAATTTGATGGCGGCCAGCAGGGTCAGACAGAGCACTCCGAGCATGGTGGCCTTGATGGGATTCTGGTAATCGTAGTCCTGATTGACGACCTCCAGCAGGTGCCCCAAGAAGGGGCGCAGACGGACGGCCAGGACGGTAAAAGTGATCAAGCAGACGATGCCTGCGATGCGTTCCCAACGAACTCTCATGATTGCCCTCCTGGATTTAATTTCTTGTTTTCCCTGGGTCTATTTGCCGGGGAAATCAAAGGAAAATAAAAGCTAAGTGACGGTTTCAACTGGGTTAACAATAAAAAGCAAATAGCCCAGCCGCCGGGCCTCAGATCGACCCCGGCGAGCTTACGCTGGGCGGCCTGATGGACCCGCCGCGTGGGCACAAGCACGATCAGGGGCAGACCCAATCGCTCGGCCTTGCGCGCATTGGACAGGACATTGCGAGCCGAGGTCTCGACCTCGATACAGACCACGACCTTGTCCCCTCGGACCAATAGATCCACAAAATCGATCCGGCCGTCGGGTAGCCGTTGAGGGGATTCAGCCTCGGTCTCCAGGCCTGCCTTGCGGCAGATTTTCTCGGCTTCCAACACCAGCCAGTTATGGAACTGGCCGCCCCGCAGGAACAGAACCCAACCAATCAGACATGCCATCATGACAGTCAACATGATTGCCCTCCTTCGTAGTTCCGCACGGCCTCGATGCCTCGGGGTAGGGGTTCGAGTAGCAGGGAACTACGCCCCCTGCCCCCTTTGTCGAAGCGGTTCTCCTTGAGGTAGCCCGCCGCAATCAGTTCGGTACGAATCTCCTTGGCGTCCTTGGGACTAATGCCCGCCAGCTTGGGGTAAGTGCTCGACGGCTGCATGGGGTTCTCGACCACCGCCTTGCAGAAGCGGTGGGCTCGTTCGCTGCTAAACAGGGTCTTATCAGGCTCGGGCTTGTTGGGCACCGGTTTAGAGGTCACCACGATAGGCTGGCCCCACCGGATGAATTCCGTGGCCTCGACTACTGGCCAATCAGGGGACGAGTCAACGACCTGAGTCCGTCGCCTAGGTAGGACCAAGGGTACGCTGAACTGGAAGGGATATCGCCAGGGGCCTTCCCCCAGTTGACCAATGAACAGGCCGGGCTTGAGGGTCATCTGGGCGTATTGAATCTGCTCGCTAGTGAGTCCCATGCTGTGACCGGCGGCGGCATAGTCGGCCATGCTGCCGCATCGCCCCAGAACCTTGGTCGATGTATTGCTCATGACCGTCGGGAGTAGATCGTGACAGCTCTGAACGCTGAGGTCCAGGCCGATCCCGGTCCCGCGAATGAGCCCGATCAGATCGGCGATGGGTGAGGTTTGGTTCTTGGCCGAACAGAGTCGTTGGGCTTCATCCAAGCAGATCCAAAGATTCATTTGGGTATTGGAGACACCTCGGGCAATACGGGAGGTGAATTCAGACAGGACGATACTATTGAGCAACAGGTTTTTGTCGGTCTCGGAAAGTCCAGCGAGTTCAAAGACCAGTTTCTCTTGAGCCAGGTCTTGAGCAGACCAACCCCGTCGATAGGCCAGGACCTTGGGGCCTAAGGATAACAACACTGGTTCCAGGCTATCGAGCACGGCCTGGCGGGCCTGATGGTTGGCCTCCTTGGCCTGCTTGATGGCCTCGAATAGATCATAGAGGGTGGGCCAAAGGTCTTGGCTTGGGCAACGTTGATATAATCCGATCAACTGGCTATGCAAAAGCTTACTGGCCCGTTGAGGTAGTTCTAGGGTATCGACCAGAGTGGTTGTGATCCGAGGGGCCCAGTTCTCGGGAGTCACACCCTTGGGCAACTGCAAAGGATTAAACTTGATAGACCGACCAGGTAGGCATCGCAATGTCACCCCGAGTTGGCTCAAAGATTCCTGCAAACAGGCGAATTCTCGCTTACGCAAATCAAAGAGCCAGAGACCTAAGATGTGTAGAGCGACCTGGAGGATGTTGAAATAACTCCGCGTCGTCTTACCGGAACCAGAACCAGCTACGGTCAAGGAGTGGGCGTTGAGGTATTGGATTCGGGAATAGAGTTCCCGCTTATTTTCATCGCAACCTAAAAGATGATCACCTCTGGTGAGCTTGGGGGACTTAAAGGGCACGACGCCGAAGAAGGCCTGTTTGTGTTTATGGCTGGCGACCCGTTGCTCGAAGAGTCCTATGATTTCGGAATCGCAGACACCGGCGTTATAGATCTCGAACATGGATTGGCCGAGATCGTCTTCCAGCAGGCCGTGATGATGGCAGTACAGAACCGTATTGGCCAGGGCTGACAGATCACCGCTCACGGGACACCTCCTCGACGAACAGTCCCTTGATGGCCTGTGTGATACCAGACCAAAAGCGTTTACGGCTGAGGGATTCGTGGCAGTGTTTACACAGGCGTAGGCGTTCGCCGGAGTCACTGGTCAGATAGCGACTACAGGCCAAGCAAAGGGGACGACCGCAAGAATGACAACGACCGTAACAATTCTTGCAGGAGATGGCCCCACATTCGTAGCAGCGTCCCCCTACTGGACCATCGCAGCCACAATCCAAAAAGCATGTATAGCGGGTGTCCAATGAGTCAACAGATTTTTCGTCGGATAAAATGGTCTCGCCCTCATCCAGAGCCAGCACACGTTGTTGGCCCGTAACCGGATCGATAGTGACCTGGCGATTGAGTTTTCGTCGTAAGGGTTTCATCATTTCACCAAGGTTGAAAAAAGACGCGATTGAGCCATGCGATGGCGTTAGTTAGAAAACGTACGGTGAACCAGATGCTAAATAGGGCCAAGAAGATCCCGTCGATAAAGAGGCACGCCCTTATCGAGAGTCTCAAGGAGTCGGTCAGGAAGGTGGCTAAATTGTTTTTCCATGACATTGTTCAATTCCTTTCATTCGTAAAAGATTGCATTAAGGTGCATGCACAATACCGAACTGGTAAACCAACTTCATTTGAACTTTGATTGATTTTTGCGGAGGAATAATCAGGAATTTTTCAATTGCAAAACGGAGTTTTACTGTGAGGGGAAATCGGATGGAGTGCGGGAAATTCGAGCTTTTCAGTGCATTCTATTAAAGCCCTGGAATACACCCGAGTAGATGTGGAATAGACCGTCGCTAGAGGAGTTGAGTCAGTTGCCTGGTCTCTATCAAACCTGTTGTATCCCACTCAAGGACAGATGTATCCACCAACATTATTTCTTTGGAGCGAGCGATTGGTATATGGCTGAATATGATCCGAAGAGACAGAGGTTCTTCGGATATACCATCCCCCATGGTGACTACTCAAAGGCAGACTGGGGTTATACCAACCTTGAGGAGTTGGTCTCTATGGACATTCGAGGAATTGAAGTTGAGTGTGATGTGAGTTGGGAGCCAACTAGATTTTGGAATATTGAGGGAGTAAGGAAGGGATTCCAATACAAGTGGCTGGAGTGAGGTCATCGGAATTGACCATCAGGATTCAAGGGCCAAGGTGTTCTCTGGAACCCAAAACTATATAAAGGCCACCTCTAATAATACGTTTTGAGAGGCGAAATTCTATTTCAAGCGTCAGTTTTGTAAAATGTTGATCACTGCGAACTTTAAAACCCAATATTCCAATGCCCAAACGGCCTCAGAGGTCACTTGCCCGACTGTATTGTCCAGGCTTGTTGCCTGGTCCAAGAGCCATGAGGCTCTATGCCCTCGCCAACAGGCAATAGCGATCTATATTGAACGCAAGGTTACGCAAACCGATCTTCGTTTTGGCTCGTACCAGCCCAATGCTTCGAATCAACAAGCTGCCTGCTCGTTGGCTCTGGACGCCGAAGATATGTTCGACACGGCTTCGAATCTTAGAACGGGTGTGGTTACCCGACTTCTCTCGATCTGTCAGCTTCTTGTTGCGGTAGCTTTTTCGCTGAATATGCTCACGAAAACCATGCTCAGAAAGATGATCCAATTTTTCACCCGAGCGATACGCCGAATCCGCCCAGACATCCTGACTGCTATTGGTATGATCCAGAAGATCTTCAAAGACCTGGCTATCATGAGTCGCCGCATCGGTGACCTCGTATTTTCGAATCAGCTTATGCTGCACATCCACTTCAATGTGGTTCTTGTAGCCATAATGGTTCTGACCGTTCTTCTTTACCCAGCGGGCATCGGTGTCCTTTTGGCGTTTTTTAGCGTCACTCCAATCTTCGGGGGCATCCCCATTCTTGATCTGCTTGTTCTCGCTTCGGCTGTTACGTTGCTTGGGGGCTTTGATAATACTGGCGTCAACAATTTGACCTTTCTTAGCAGAAAAACCGTTGTTTCGAAGAAATCGATCGAATTGATCAAACAGCTTTTCGGCCAGTCCAACCTCGGTCAACTGCTCACGGAACAACCAAATGGTCTTGGCGTCAGGGACTCTGTCATTGAGCGAAAGGCCCAGGAAACGCATAAAGGACAAGCGGTCACGAATCTGAAACTCCGTTTGATCGTCAGAGAGATTGTACAACGACTGAAGAACCAGGATCTTGAACATCAAGGTGGAATCATACGGTTTACGTCCGGCGTTACTTTTGCGTTCTTCGGATCGCAGTGTCTTGAGGCTTTTGGCAAACAACGACCAATCCATCAGTTCATTCAACTTAACCAAAGGATCGCCGCCATCATTGAGTTGATCAAATCGCTCATGCCAATCGAAAAGTCCAGCCTGGTACATCGTAGAAAACTCCATGGGGTTGGGTTTAACAGTGATTCTATTGTCAATGAGCTAAGTATAACCAATGTGAATCGTAATGCACAGTTATGTGTTAATTTTTAGAGAAACCCTAAATACATACATACACGTATGTGCATGGCGACAAAAACAATATCGATAACCGAAAGTGCCTACAGAAGGCTACTTGCCTTAAAGGGGGCGAATGAAAGTTTCTCAATCGTGATCGAAAAAATCACTGAAGGTTCAGCGTTGTCCAATATCCAGGGCATTTTGAGTGGCAGTCAAGCGACCCAATTACAAAAAGTCATCAATCAGAACAATAAGAAAGACAACACAATGAGAAATGCCAAACTAAAAGGGATTTGTCAAAAACTGAGATAATGGTATGTCTCGACACCTCCTTTATCATTGATATCCTAAGGGGCGACACTAAAGCTGTTGCCTTGAAAAAGGAACTTGAGAAGAATCATGAATTTCAAACAATTGCAGTGCCGACGATCATTGAGCTGTTGAGAGGACTGCATTCGGTCCATCTGAAAACCAACGAGAAGCAGCAAATTGAAGCGTTTCTTGATGCAATGACTGCGTTGCCTCTTGATAAAGAGTCTGCAATCAAAGCTGGGAATATAGAAGTTGAATTGATTAGACGTGGTCAAACAATGGAGATCGGAGATGTCATGATCGGTGCGATTGCCTTGCATTACGGAGAAATGCTTGTAACCAAAAACATCAAGCATTTCCAAAGAATCAAGGGACTGAGTATTCAAGGATATTGAATTCTTCTCTTTCTTGTCGCCGGGATTTCGGATCAGCGCATTCGCTTAAAGATAAAATACTGATCCTTGAAATCATCCTTGAGACCAAAGCCAGCCTTGTGATCCGGGAAGAGGTAATTGCGGAATTGTTTGCGAGTCAGCTTTTGCATCTTGGATAACTGTTGCTCGATTGCCCTGTCATCGTTAATGCTTGTTTTGTAGAGTTCGGCATCAATTTGCTTGAACGACACCTGCACTCCCAGATGCTCGACCATATAAACCAACAATTTCATTGATTGTCCCCCTATTTTCTGAGGAGACCTCCCCAAACACTGACATTCCTGCTTAGCCAAATCCACCCAAAGCAAATACCCCGCTTTGCGTTGTTCGTATTCGGTGATGTCCGTAACAATCAAGTGCTTACCTTCAGTCCAGATGTGATATTGCGGTTCGGGCCTATTAATCAACGCTGTGGGGGAATCATTGCGTTTTTGCAAATCTTGATAAAGAGAAGGCAGATGATCTCTTAAACAGGCAATCAGGCTGGGGGATGCCCCATGATCAGCAGCAATAGCCTCAACGCGATCCTGGAGTTGCTGAGAGGTGCAAGGAGCTTGCTTGATCTCATGAGTTAATACGGTTAGGGTGGCTATGACAATGGGAGTCACAAGATCCATGGCCTGATCACCCGTAAAGGCCTGATGAGTCAATTTGACCATTTGACCGCGAGTGAGGTTCTGTCCCGGGGCCAGGGATTGAACTGCTTGATCAATAGTATTGACTACGACTGACCAGAAAGATTCGAAAAATGCAGATTCAGAAGGATAGTGACGCTCTATGAATTGGCAGGCGAACTCCTTGGCAGCATCCAACCATATTTTTGAGGATTCCGGCATTTACGCTCCCTATGGCTTTACATAACTGTCAATGGCTTCCAGCCGTTCAGTTAAACTGGGATGGGCATAACCTAATAGGCTGTCTCCTAGATAGTACTGCAAGACGGTTTTAATACCACGGAATTTTTGGGCCAAACGTGAGTTCAATTGAGTATCCTTAGAATTATAGGAAATTTGGGCAGCTGCAATCTTAACTAGTGCATGTTTGAGGGCGTCAGGATCGTTGGTTGCTTCGACAGCAAATTGATCGGCCTGGTGTTCGAGTTTGGGCCAATCAATACAAAGGGCCAAAACGTAATTGGGAAACATTGCCAGTGTCGAGAGGAGCTTCAGTAGTGTAATCTGGCCCTGGCCTTGTTGCAGGTGTCCCAATTCATGGGCCATTGCCGCCATCAACTCAGCCTCCGTTAATGAGTCGAGCAAAGCTGTGTTGAATTCAATAACACTAATTCCCAATCCGTGCCAAAGTCGAAGACGGCTAACGCGTCTACGGGTTGGCAATAAGCGAGGAACCTTAAGGGCGGCCTGCTGACAGATCCCCTTCAGGCCCTGTTTCAGCGATGCAATGTCGGGATGATTTTCTTTGTGTAAACTGTGAAGCAAAATACGGATCAAAAACTCTAAGCCGACACAGAGTCGCCTGATCCAAGCACCAATAATCAAGAGTAACGGCAGACTGACGATCAAAACCGTGACAATCGCCAAGATCTGACCGATCTCTTCGCCAAAGATGATCCGACAGGTCACAAAATGCCAGGACCAGAGATTAACCGTGGCTTTGAAAAGTAAGGCTCTGGAAAAAAGGACGTAACTTAAGCTATCGAGATAGAAGATCTGGGCGGCTACATTGATCAGGCTGCCGAGAATGATATAGAAAAATATAGCTCCTCGAAATAGTCGTTCGTATCGCCAGGATTCAGAGATCTTTTGTGTGGGGACAAATGGAGCTACATCATCTGTTGAATCCCGTTTCATTACCTGGTGCCGCCAGATATGGCTATTGCGAAAGAGATTGTATATGGGGCGTACTGAAAAAAAGATGATACCCATCATGATGATCAACCATAGAATAACACCGGCCAACAACAGTAACCGCCTTTGAATCTGTTGAGGATTTTCAGATAGAGAATCACTGCGGGCCATAGCTTGCCTAGCCGACTCGGTCAGGATGGCCAGGGCATCAGCTTCAAAAGCATCGCTAGTTGATGGAACTATGGTTCGGAATTGACTTGCCTGGAGAACTTCTACGAGATTAGGGGGTGTTTTATAGTCTTGCAGGAGCATCGGAGACAAAAGATCGATCACAGCCAAGAAAAGGGCCAATCCCAGCGTCGCTAACATCATCCAGGTCCAGTCGAATTGATGGCGAATGATCCAAAACCTCCAATCGGTTTGGAAATCATCATGGGTTAGAGCATCAATAATCATCATGACAAGCACTAACAAACAAAGCACTGCCGAAACGACCAACCCAATCCATCCGGAAAACATGAAGCAGGCATAAAGCACTGCAATGCTCAGAATCGTTTCAGTGATAATCCGTTGAATCGGATATTGCATCCTAGGTTGTGAACGACTGAGCATTTCGACATCAAAGGATTGTTGGATCTCTTGCCAGAAGGAGTTTTCAATTTTTGTAAGTTTGAGCCAAAGATAATTGGATTTCAACCAGATGGATAACATCACCAGACTCGCAGCCAGGAGGAAGCGTAGTAGATCTGAGACGTTGTAGGTCACAATCAAGTTGTGGATCAGGACCAATGACCAGATGAGACTCACGAATAGGCTAAGATCAAGTGTAACGATAGTCCAGGTTCGTGGACTAATGATGCTTTCGACGAGTTGAACGTCGGGAGTATCGTTGAAAATAAAGGACACTTTATAGAAAGAACTACGACCAACAACAACATTTTGGAATGATTTCAATGAGATTTGATGAGCAACGAACCAGGAGTTGATTGATTGATCAATAGCGACTTGACTGGCTTGTATTCGGGCCTTGGCCATAAAACCTAAGCCTATTCAACAACCTCTCAAAAGATATTGCTAGAGGTTAAGTTATCTAGAAGAGTTAATCAATATCACATGGAAAAAGGGGATAGCTATCCTCAAGCATGAACCAGATGTCGTCTTCTCCATTAATAGACTCATCTACGAAATCCCAGCCGGCATTGAGATAGGTATTTACGTCTTTCATCTCAGCAGTACCTAAGCCTACTCCCCCTGCACTAACTTCCAATCCTGAAGTCTCAATATCCCAGAAGCAAGCGGTTACAGCACCTTCGTTATACCCTAACAGTCCGCCAACGAATTCATTTCCAGCTACAGCTCCATTACTGTAGCTGGAAGAAATAGCACCTCCAGCATTATATGCTATGAGGCCACCGACTTGGCTTTCTCCATCAACTGATACATTAGACCATGTGTCAGATATGGTTCCCCGATTGGATGCTACTAAGCCTCCGACTTGACTTTTCCCTATAACACACCCACTTGATGAACATTCCCGAATCTCGCCATCATTACTAGCGACGAGCCCAGCCACGCATTCTCCTGTTCCTTGCACCGTTACATTCTTCAACGATACATTATCAACAATCCCATTAGGTCCTACGACGCCAAATAGGCCTAAATAACGATCACCTTGAATACAAAGATTTTCTATTGACAAACAATTTCCATCAAAATGACCACCGAACCACGGGATTACAGATGTAGACCAACTTAAGTCGTTACATTCCAGATCACGACCTAATTGATAACATGAAATAGGTCGAAAGCCTACTGATTCCAACTCAGTGGTTGTATTGATGATATAAGGAGAGTCAAATGTCCCTAGGCCATTGGGTTCACGTGGGTAAGCATCTGCGAGAGAATTCAAAATTGGGTATGTATTATTCGATGACTGCCAGTAATCATTAATGCCGTTTTCAACTTCATCAACAAAATCCCAACCGGACGATAAATATAACGAGTTATTCATTAATTCAGAAGTGGTCATTCCTTTAACATTCAGACCATCGTAGTAATCGACTCCACATACAGTAGTTGCACCAGACGACTCAACATCCCAGAAACTATTCGCAATCACTCCATATGTTGAGTACCCAACTAACGCTCCCAAATGTCCACCCCATTCTGAATACAGATCAGTCCTCCCTACACTCAGGCAGTTGTAAATCTCCCCTGCCATATCGGCATCTCGCGAATTGTCGCTCCCCGCCAATCCACCGACGAAAGACCCTCCACTACACAAAGAATAATTCTGGCAATCACTTATCCATCCATAATTATTGCCTACCAAACCGCCTATAACATCGCCTTCAACCAAGCCCATACTAAAACAACACGATAGATATCCCTCCTCATTTACACCAACTAAACCTCCAGCAGTCCTTTTGCTAAATACGGAAGCCCTGCTATAGCAAAACTCTATAGCTCCTTGAAGGTTGTATCCCGCAAGTCCGCCGACCTTCGACGTCCCACTTACTGTTCCACAGGTAAAGGATTCTAACACAGAACCGCCAGCATTACCTCCTACTAATCCTCCAAGATAGCTCACTCCAAGCACTTGTGCGCTGCTATAACAAGAGTCGATTATTCCTCCAAAATTTTTTCCGACGAGTCCTCCAGCCAAGGTGTACTGGTATTGAGAGGAGATAACTTGTCTTACTGAAATATTCTCACGACCCAACAAGTTTATATCCTCATCACTAAATTCACCTGCTCGAACAGTTCCGGTTGTATAGCATGATACAATATGCCCCCCAAGGTTTCGCCCAACCAATCCGCCTACTTTGCAGTGTGTTTCTCCCTGCACATAAACATCTTCAAGCCCAAGCCGTGAAATCATGGCTCCCTCAGAAAGAAGTCCCCAGAAACCCACTCCACCGGCATCACCTTCAATCTTAACATTCCTGATTACATAGTTTTGTCCATCAAATTGCCCAGTAAATGGAATGGCTGGAATATCAACTCCTCTAGGCCCCTTTTTCATTGCGGCAATGACTGCCCCTTGAAAAACATCATATTCAGAGAAATTGACATCAGCAACTAATACAAACGCTTTGCTGTAATCGCCTGTACTCTCACCCAATTCGAGTAAATCAGCTGCTGTAGCGATTTGATAGGGATCGTTGGGCTCACCAGTTCCTCCAGAGTAGGCCCAAAGGATCGGAGAAATGGCTAGAATTAAATATAACATTACACCGGGATTTAAACGAGACTCTATCATAGACATATTCCAATACACCTTGATTGAAGTTCAAAATATCTATCTCGCTTTATTCGAAATAATATCACCAATAGTGACGCCATTACACAAAAACGATAGTTTTTCGTCATTTCTCAATTTCAGTAACCTGAATGATGACACTAAATCTTGAGAACACTTCTAAATATATTCCATGCGATCAAACACAGACTTAATAATCCCTCACAAAAATAAAATGGAATTCAGTCACATTGAATCCACCACATTTGCTTGTCGTTACCATGATCTACTAGATGAAAATTAGAATTCTGTCCACTTTCGTAATCAGCTTGAAACCTCACGCACACTTAGCCGGCATCCATAACATTAGCCTGTTTAGTGTCTATGTACACTTTACATTCAAGGCAAACATGCTTGTGAGTAGTCACTTCATCCAAAGCATCTGGTTGAAAATAAACCATATTTTGACCACAACGAGGACACTTTCTTTTCCCTTGTATCCAGTGTGCATCAAGAAAAACCGCAATGATAAACAACACTACCGAAAAAAAAACTATATACCCAACCCCTGTTGCCACCTCTTGAACTGTAATCAATCCTATGATAAATAAAATAGCAAAAAGAATCACCACAACCCTTATTACCTTATACTGTGGATAATCTGGTACTCTCTCATACTTCTCCTCAATAAAGTCAATTTGTTTTTCCTCACTGGCCATATCAGAATCCATACAATCAGACCAAACCCTTAGTACATACTTGGCATTATATCACACTAAATAATCGAATTCCAGTTAACTTCTCTTTACTACAAAAGTTTTCTATACCATAGGACCAACATGTCCACCATTACGTTCCATACAGCAGTTGAACTATAGCGATCAAAATTACAGAGTAACATTGATTTAAGGAGGACATCTAGCAAAGGTACCCGTTCACAGCAATTGAGGCTTTTCAGTGTTATTCCAGTGAGCTAGTAGTGATTGATGGATGAATTCAAACACATTTCGATTTTTCTTTTTACAGGTGGCAATGGCGGTCCAGATGCGTTCGCACCAGCGCATGCCGCATTCACTACGGGTACCTTGTGTGATTCGACGATCAATGACCGTGTGACGGATCTCACGTTCAGTGCCGTTGTTCGTCGGTTCCAGCAATGGATCTGTCATAAATTGAAAGTAGCTTTCAGCCGCCTTGCCTTTAAATCGGCGTGACAACGCTTTGGCTTGGCGATGATCAGGTGGACGCCTGGCCTGCTTCAAAAATCCGTCCTTAATCGACTTCATGCTTCGTGCAAAGCCGGCGGCTGTCATCGATTCATAGCGATGCAGCGTTTTAAACAACTTTTGTATCCAATTGAGCAAATTATGACCCCAACGAGACAGCGAACGCGAGCAGTGATCTGCCAGAAAACGAATCTCACGGATCAAATGCGCCATGCAATATTGCACGGTGGCATTCGTCAATCGGGAAAATTTACGATAGCATCCATAGTAGTCACAATTCAGGATGCCATTGAATTCTTCGCCCAGCAGTTTGAAAAGTACCTGACTGCCACGCGACTTGTCGATATGAAACAGACTGTAGTGCGACGTTTGAAAACACCACGTCCAGTGTTTTTCACCATTGTTCTTATGGCCTGTTTCATCTACACCAAGGCATGTTTCGTAGGGCAGGCTCTCTATGAGAGAATCATACATCGGCTTGAGAGCCTGCGAGACCTTTTGCGTTGCTTTACTCAACAATCCTCGCGAAAGCGACAATTGCATCACTTCCTTGCAAAACTGCTGAATCGTGGAGTAGGACATATGACAGCCGCCTTTCATAAAGGCAACCAGAGCACTAAAGTCTGCTCCCAGCAAATGGCCACGACTCACCTCTGGAGGCAAGGGTGTTATGTGAACCATGCCCGTTTTGGGGTCGAGATACTTCCTGGCTCGATGCTCTGTAATACGATACATCCTTTCCGGCAGTGTTATTTGTTGCACTACATGCCAGTCATTCAGAGTGATCAGCCCCGGTGTATCGGAGTTGAAAAATTCATATTCAATCATGTGGTCTATCTCATCTGGCTTAAACGTTGGGCGACTGAACTTACGATGTCCCGGTTGGCCGCCTTGTTTACGTTTCTTACACGATGTCTTCTTGATCTCTCGTTTGGGTTTGACAATATCACTCGACGGTGGTTTGGAGGAATTGTTCGAGTTCTTTTCCAAGCGTGCAAGGCGGTCTCGCAGTTCCTGGTTCTCCTGTTTAAGCCACTGAATTTCTGCGAGCAGTTGCTCGATAATCTGATCGGTATCCATGCCTTTGGTTTATCATATCTAACACCAAAGCGCAATTGCCTATCCTGCCAATCTGTGAATTATTGAAAAAAACTAATCAAGACTGTGAACGGTTACCATTGTCTTAATCCCTCAGCGTCGAGTAGTCGTTTATACTATTTGACTGAGTATGGATATGAGCTTAGGAAGCGTTTGGGGCGTGATGACAGGGTTGACCTAGATTGCGTGGATTGGAACCTATATGGCTGGGCCTGCTTTCGGCACAGAACTCCTGTACTGAAGGCTATTACCCAATTGATGGCACCGCCTATGATTTATCATCGATTACGAATGAAAAACGCGAAACTTCGGATTAGCCGAAACAATGTTACTGATATTATCCGGTTGCTTCATCAGCGGGGATTAATTGAGCAGGTGTTTTTAAAGAAGCATAAGCATCCCTGGTATCAGTTGACTGAAAAGGGTCAGCGAATTCGAGAATTGCTTATATCAGCGGAGGTGTCGTTTAATGGAAAGTAAAAAGACAGCGTCACAGTCTTTGGAGGAGATGGCAAATTCAATCGTTAACAGACCAGATGGAGATATCCCTGGAGTGGGGAGGATACTCAGACAAGATATTGCTTTAGCTCTGGAGCATTTGGAAAGACACAGAGATCTTCATAGGGGTCAAATTTTCAGTCTGCTAAATACAGAATGCTACATTCGAACTGAACTAAAAGAGGTATACCGACGTACCCCGATTAAATCTTTGGATCCCCTACCAGATCGGGCGAGGCTTAGAAAACAGTTGCAGAAAGTGGAAGAAGAGAGGCGTCTCCTTCAAAAAGAGTATGAGGGGGGATTACACAGGTTACACGATAAACTTTTAGAGTTAATGCAGAAGTTGGAAAGAGTTTGTGGAGCATTTTAATTAATTAGTTTCAATCCAATTAAGTTATATTATCAAAAAATTATTTTGCTACATATTCAATTTCTTCTAAAAGTTTATCTAACTCATTTTTATGTTCATTTGTAGCTTGATTATTCATCCACATCCTATGTATCCTTTTTACAGCTTCAACCTTACTCCAGATCACACTTGGATTTTTAATAGTATACCACACTTTTGCAAAATCTTCATTCCCTACAACCTGGATGCTTATATTTTCTTTGTCTACCACTCCCCAATATGTTTTGATATCTTGTATCATACATGCGGTTTTCCCTATGAATGCTATAATATTATTTTTTTTATCCTTACGTTCCCCCAATTTACTATGAATCAACATTGTTAAACAAGATGACAAGATACCTATTACTCCTCCCATCATAATTCCTAAATTATTATGCAAATCACCAACAATTTTAGAGCCTTCTATCTCTACATCACTTTTTACAATGTCAATGACCTCTCCTCTATCCTTCTTGGTTATTAGTAATAGTGTATGTCTACCTTTACACACACATTCTCTTTTTGCGGTGATTAAAGTATCTTTTTCTTCTACATCTCCCTTCGCTATCATTGACATATTGTCAACTCGATCTAAGTATAGTTCCCAAGTGACGTTTGGCTCTATAGCACCATGAATACAGAGAGTGGTAGTTATACCCTGTTGATTACAGATAGTATTAATAATCTGTGTCCGCACTCTATCCTGCTCATTCGTATTTATAAGTGTAATTATTAACAACAACAATATGCTATTCATTTCTCTCTTAACCTTTATTTTAAATATACTTCTCGTAGCTCTTCTCTTAAACTGGCTCGTACAGTTTTTATGTCTTCAGGTTTAACACAGTCATAAACCTTAAAGTCGAAGCGACTCATAATTTTATCTAAATCGTAGCGAACTCTTTTTTCAATATCATCAACATTTGGTATCGGTATTTTATATTTATTTAATTGCTCAAACACATCTGAAAATGCCTCCTTCTCATACTCTAGACTTACTCTTAGTATTTCTAGAAATACATATACTTGCTTGATTTTTTTCTGCAGCATTCTATTCAGTGATTCTCTGTACACGCTAGAGCTTTCTACTAAGTACCCATAGTCGATATTATCATATTTAAAGTGTTCGCCAACACATCTCGGAATGGGTAGATAATAGTCATCCACTATTAATTGAAGATACGTAAAACTATCAACAAATGATTTAGCCAACCGATTTCCTCGATTTGATAAATTTATTTCACTCACTACATGTGATGCTCTATCTTCTTTACATGGAGCAAATTCAATATCAACAACATAAGAACAGTCTACATGCGCAAAACTTCCTAAGCACAATCGCACAATACTATCTTCATAACATTTATCATTGCCATCTTGTCTATTACAACAGAACACTTTATAAATTGTAGTTGGGTTAACAGTTTCTCCTCTTTTTTTCATACATAATATCACTCTTGTCCAAGATAGCGATTTGAAAAGGTCATAAAAAAGTATCTCCGGGATTGGTATACTTGTTTTGCTCAAAATAAGGAACCAATACAAACCGGAGATGCAATTATGGTAAAGGTTGGCAGTTTATTCACGCAAGTGCTTTCTTTGATAAATCGTAATGACTTTGCCCGTGCCGTTCGGCATTGGGATGCGGAACGAGGTGCCAAAGGCTTTCGTTGTTGGGACCAATTTGTGGCCATGATGTTCTGTCAGTTGGCTGGTGCCGATTCGTTACGTGAGATTTGTGGTGGACTGTCCACTGCGATGGGCAAACTGACTCATTTGGGCCTCAAAGAGGCTCCGGCTCGCTCTACCCTGAGCTATGCCAATAGCCACCGACCGTGGCAGCTCTTTGAAACGATGTTTTATCATGTGTTCAAGCAGGCCGATTCACTAGCGGATCAGCAGAAGCGACGCTTTCGCTTTAAGAATCCCTTGGTCAGTATTGATGCCTCAACGATCGATTTGTGCCTTAGTCTGTTTGACTGGGCCAAGTTTCGCCGGAAAAAGGGAGCCGTCAAGCTACACTTGATGCTCAACCACCAAGGATGCCTACCTCAATGGGCCTGTCTGAGTACCGGCAATGTCCATGAGGTCAAAGTGGCTCAAACCCTAGAATTTGAGCCAGGAACGATTGTGGCCATGGATCGTGGCTATGTTGATTACACCCTGTTTGATCGGTGGACTCGCCAAGGCGTCTGGTTTGTCACACGATCCAAGACCAATATGGCCTATCGTGCCGTGAAGAATCGTCCAGTGCCGCAGCGTGGTTCGGTCTTAAAAGATCAAGAGATCGTTTTAACAGGCCATTATGCCAAACAGAAATGCCCTAGACGGTTACGTCGTGTAGTCGTTTGGGACGCTGAGAACCAAAAGGAACTGGTGCTTTTAACGAATCACATGGACTTTGCCGCTAGTACCATTGGTCGGATTTACAAAGACCGCTGGCAGATCGAACTGTTTTTCAAGGCGATCAAGCAGAACCTCAAGATCAAGACGTTTGTTGGGACCAGTGAGAATGCGGTTAAGATTCAGATTTGGACAGCATTGCTCTGTATGTTGGTCTTTAAGATTTTACAGATGCGTTCTACGTTTGGATGGAGTCTGTCGAATCTATCGGCCATGCTAAGGTTTAATCTCTTAACGTATCGGGAGTTATGGTCATGGCTTGACAAACCGTTTGAAACGCCAGCCTTGGGGCCTCCAGAGGCCCAGTTGATGTTGTTTGAATCGTAATTGGACAGCATAATGAAACAGAGGTCAAAAAAGAGCTATAACCTAAACTCAGAACATTCGAACAACTTGTCCGAAACAAGTGTTTCGGCAAAGGATTTTAAAGTGTAATCAGCAAATGCTGATTATCTTGGACAGCAGTGACATAATATGTACGCCAACAATAATCTTTTAAGCCAATATGTATGTTTGTGTGGAACAAGTAAATTTCCCCATGCTATCTCATAGTCAACCTCTCCACAATCACTTCGAACTAAATATATATTTGTAAATTGCGATTGAAATTGTGAAAACAACCTATGACCATTTAAAATAAATGCCAGCAGTGATGGTGTATATTGATCCTGAAATCTTTTCTTTAAATTATAAATATCGCCTTGCTCTTCTATTCCAATAGGGGTCCAAATGAAATATGACAAATGTGATATTATTTGCCTGAATCCCTGCTTTGATAACATCTGCAATTCACGATTTAGTTTATTCTTTTCTTTATTAACTCTCTTATTCGTCTCTTTGCTAAAAAACAACGCCTCTGCAGCCTTCTTGAATACATCATTTCTTGTGCTTTCTGGTAATCTATCTATAGTTGCATACAACAACCTAACATGAGAATTAATTACTTCCTCCATAGATGGTGGTTTAATCTCATATGTGTGCATCTTCATGTCAAACTCTGTTGGAACATTAATCCTCGTAATATTATTATAGTGTACAAGGCTGTCCCTCCTCATTACTGTTAGAACATTAATCCCAACTCCTCCTAAAGCCTGTTTATCTATAAACACTCTGATTATGTAATTAATAATTTGGTGTGCCCGGTCCCTCTCTTTTACCAATTTTTCTTGATCTTCAGTTAACCCTCTCTCCCCCGTCTGCATTGCAAACAATCCTCTATCGTGTGCATGATATATATAATCGAGGTTATCTATTATCAATAATACTCTTTTAGGTGATACCTCTCTTAATTTACTAACTAAAGCTTTTAGCTTACACTCGCACTTATATGTGGTTTCTTCCTTATTTACACTGGTCTCGTCGTATATAATGTCAAGGTATTCCTTTTCCATTATATCGAGCTCTTGATATGCCTTTATTATTGAGTCATACAAAATAAATAAAATTTGCTGTTTTGTTGGTATCATGTGACCTGAATTTATATCCAAATCAACTCTAACAGGAATAATATTTAAATCTTCTACCCAATTTCTTCCATATTTGATTAGGATGTTTGATATAAATGAGCTCTTGCCAACCCCAACATTTCCTATTAAGAAATTTACATTGTTACTCGTTTCAGAATCGGTATTTCTTGTGATAACTTCAAAGAATCTTTCTAGTTCAATATCTTTCCCATGGAAGCCTCTAGAAATTGTAACAGGAGCATAAAATTCATTATGAAACAAATTGGTAATACATGGCCTTGGAGGAAGATCGTGATCATTGTAATGGCTAGGCCATTCAGGTTCTTGTTTGTATGGCAGCGACACTATATGATGCGAAAATATCCTTTTCGTTAGTCTCCGAAATACTTCTTCTGTTTTATTTCCGATATTTTGATTTACAATCCCCCCAACATGTCCGTTGCTTTTACTTCTAAAACAGAATAGATCTTCTTGTTCTGGCCTCATTTTTTATTTCCTATCTTGGATTTCCATGAATCACCGTTGGTTAAATGCAATATGCGTACAATATTATTATTTCTTCTCAGTCTCAGAGGATGTTGTATAAGTCACAAACAATCCCTTCACTGTTACAATAATTACTTAAACTTTTTTTCATTTCGCATTCAGCCAACCATGCCCAACTTAAGTTAAGCCTATTATTCAAGTAAGTACGTGACGTATCAGGCAAATTGTTTAATCGCCCTATGACCTTATAATAATCGTCATGAGCTATAAGAGCAATTTCCCAGGAACGTGTTAGATAATATCTCCCTCGTTGTCCTTCTTTAGTTGGATCACCTGCCATTACAACATAACTATAGTCTCCCTTTTCTGCCCGGTTTTTCCTCATACACACCAATAAGCATCTCCCTTTTTTAAATCGTCGCTTTTAAAAAGTATATACTAGCATTTTTTTTCTTCTTTCAAACCCTATTTTTTATGTACGCATAAATTTATTGGTATTTTCCCATCTTTTACATGCCATTTCAACATCGATGTACTTTTATCTCTGCCGTCATTGGAGTTTATTAAGTGGTTGCCCGAACAGGGAACTGTAATATATAATTAATCCTAAATGGACATTTGGGATTGATCACTTTTAACTCATGCTAAATCTAATTATGTTTATTCGACCTGGTACCCGGAAAACCAGCGTTACATTTCTAATTCTTAACCAACTTCCAAATCCAACCCTTCATCACTCAAATATTCATCCCGAAGCACAACCTTAACCCTCACCACCCCCAACAGCCCAAACCTCGCCAACTCCTTCTCAACCTTCCTAAACACGTTCTCGTCCGTCGCCACTACAACAACCTTAGAGCATCCAAACGTCAAATCCGTCATCACATTCTTAACAACATTAGACTTTCCCGTCTCAATCTCGATTGCCACTCTCTCGGCATTCCTCGTCGCATACAAATCAATCCGCCCATTCCTTCTCTCAAATTCCTCTCGTACCTCATAGCCCGCTCTTCTTAATCGTCGAGCATAAAATTTCTTCCAGTACGCGTGCACAATTGACTCGTTACCATAGACAACAACCTTCTCAAGCAATTCTCTACCCTTCTCTGTTAACGCCAAAACGGTTTTCCGAGTCTTACCAACCTCTACAGTTTTCTCTGTCAGCAATTCCCTTTCAATCAAACGTTCCTTAACCTTATGCCCAACAGCCAAGCTAAAACCTAAGCTCTTATATCGAGCCTGTACACCGTCCTGCGAGTAAAGGCTAACATCCCTAAGCAACGCAAAAGACTTCTCATCAAGCCCCTCGGGATTATCATAAATACTCGACGGTTCCTGTGACTTAAACACAACCTCTCCGTCTGCTCTAAGATAACTCGTCAAAACACCATCAGTTACCATTCCCTTCTTTACATCAATCAAAGAAAACTTTACAAGGAAAGGCCTAGTCCATCGGTCCTGTAGTTTTACAATTCCCCAACCTGTCGGCAACACACTAAAATATTGCTTATCCTCATTTGCTACCAACGAAAACATCGCCGCCTTACTGATGTCACCTGGAGACTTTTGATTCAAGCAAATCGTGGTATAGACATTGCCAAGAACAGTCGTTGAAATCATGCTCGGCTGCTGGTCAATAATAACGGTGCCAATCCCAATTTCCCGACACTGCCGAAGCAACATCTCCATGGTCGTTTCTTTTTTACGTGCTCCCTGGTAAAAGACGTGGTGAGCTTCCTCAACAAAAACCACCAATCGCAATTTCTCCCGCACAGTATCCCCTATCCCAGATTGGTATACCCACAACATCAGCAACGGAATAATAAACTCTTTTACATTTTGCGACAAAGAGTCGAGTTCAATAATCGTATTTTGATTGAGCAACTTTTCAATCATTGAATCCTGAGAGCTTCTTGTCGTTGCTATGCCCGAGAGTTCAATGCTTTCCAATGCCCTTTTAGCCGTTATTTTCCAGTTATTCACCCTTTGGTTAGATTCTGTGCTTTCAAGCTTTTCGATAATCTCACCCACCAAAGGACTTTTGTTACCTTCCTCGTAACACTTAGAAATGGCTTTTTGTAAAACACTTTTCGCCCCATCCCCCAGGGTATACACATCACTTAAAACATCGATAACGTGTGTCAGGTAAACGTTTGGGTCTTGCTCTTTGGGTACAACGAATGGGTTGAAGATAAATTCCGACAGCATCCTTCCGGCGGTATAAATGTTTACTTTGGATTTCAGGTTTGGTAAAAGATGTCGTGCTGTTCTTTTCCAATCTAAATACAAGAAAGGAACTTTGTTTTTGATGAGTTGCTGGAGTAAATGAAATGAGATGTTCGTTTTCCCTGCACCCGACCTACCAAAAATTGCCATATTTTGCATCAACTCGAATTTCGTAATGCCAAAGTTCCATTTTTCTTTTTCATAAAGAACCCGTCCAAGTTCAATTGCCCCTTTAGATTTCTTTTCCGGTGGCAGCGAAAGTAGTATTTTACGTTCAAAGTTTCCCAGGTTTTGATATGCGAGATGCAATACTTCATTTTCGATGAGTGTTCTTAGATCAGGATCAGCAAACGCCCTACTCTTCATTAGTTGATCGACCCTCTCTGACATGAGGGGCCGCAGCTTCTTTGCAACTGTTTCGATATGCATTCCTGATTTAGGAAAATGAAGTATTTAGGGATTGAACTGATTTGCGTTCTCGTTGATGAATACATGTTTGATGAAATATCCTCGACGCTGTTTGAAATACCTTTAGGGTGTCGAGCGAAACGGTGTAAATACCTTTCAAGTCTAGAGCGAAACAGGCAAAATACCTTGTGAAAAACCATTGGAATACCTTCGAGCTTCCACTGAAATACCAAGGTATTCCACGCTTTCACCCCTCAGATAAGGGTATCTAGGCGTGATATTGCGTCCGCGTACAACAACACTACCATGTGAGTTCTATCCCGCGACAGGGGATAGTGATTTGGCTTCCTGCAATAAAGCTGTTTGGTTCACAATCAGAAAATTCTATTGAGTTTTCACTAGACAAAATGAGGTTGCGGTCTGCAACTATTGAAGCCTCCTCTATGCCTGTACATTTTAAGCTAAGGCAAGCCATCGGGTTGCTCAAATCGCTGTACAAAGGGCGAAGCAGCATCTGGGCTGGGCGATTACCGCGTTCTGCGGGTCCGGGCTATAGTTAGACACCTTTGCCTGGTGGACAGTGCCTATGCCTGCCTGACCCACATTGGCATTGAAGGCCCACGTGCACAAGGCCATAAAAACAAGACCAAGGACATGCTGTCTGTTGCGCCGATTAGTCAGCTCAAAGCTCAGATGCGTCGGATGATCTGGCAACAAGAGGTTCAAAATGTGATTAAGTTTAGCCATGAAAAACCTGTGATCCGCTGCCTGGAAAATCTCCTGGCGGCATGACATCGATCAGTTTGAGTGAATAATTTACATCTGTCGTTTTCACCAAAGGGAGATTAAGTAATCTAAAAAAGAAACGATAAGTGACATGTAGGGAATATATTTGCTATAATCAACACACTCAATAACCCATTACAACGACGAAGAGTCATAGCAAAGACCTTGAAGGAAGAGAATGTTACTCGGGGGTATCTTGAGAGGAGGGGATGGATCGCGCTATGCCGAGGTCAGGTCTGTTTTTGGCTCCTATATCGTAATCGAACTGCTAACTCTGGAAGTTTGCAATTCGTCCACTTTACGAGAAAGCCCTATGGACAATATTTTCCGTGGGGCTTTCTTTACAGTGATGGATAAAAATTCATAATACCAGCAAATTTTTCATCAATCTTTTATGAGCGTGTGGCATCTTATATATGTAAAGGACATTGATAAGAAGTATATTTAAAAGTTTTAGTAAACCAAAAGAAACAAAGATTGGGTTCTCCACATTTTGATACCAGAATATTATGACTCAATAAGGCAATAAATACTTATTTATTATGATGCAATGTTCTCTTCGGTGAAAACTGGAGAAAGCCCCTGTGGAGGGATTGGTTCTGAACCTCTTTCTCATTCTACAGGGGCTATTTTTTTTATACCGCGTTGCTTTAGTGAATCTGCACATGTTATTACAGAAGTCAAATGCACTACACACATATATAAAAACACCAGAAACAGCCGTGCAAAAAGAGTTCAGAATGAGAAATGTAATTCAAATGGGTTTACATTTGGGGGCGTAAACCTTATCCGTTGCTTTTGCTATCGACAGTTCCAGTGGCACAATGCTGATCACCCGTCAAAGTTCAGACCTCAATGGAGGCTTATCAAACCCCTTAAATGAAAGTAATAAAGGGTTCAAGGAGCCTGTATCTCTTCAAGCAGTCCAAGATTCCTGCTTTAGCTCGTGAGCATCCTGATTGATCATTTCACGAATAGTTATTTTGAGTTTGTCTGGCTTCCAGGGCTTGGTGAATATTGTTATTTCTCTAGAACCACTGATCGCAGCGACATTGTGAGTAGCAATGGGATGTCCAGATAAAGCGATTTGGTGGATTTGAGGATATTGATCGGCAACGTTTTTGAGAAGTAAAATACCGTTCATACCGGGCATGTAGAGATCTGAGATAATAACATTCACGGTGTTTAGCGATACAATCTCCAGGGCATCAGAAGCACTGAGTGCAAATAGACAATTGTAAGGCTCGTCTATAAAGCTTCTTCTTAATGTTCTGAGGATATTGGTTTCGTCGTCGACAAATAGTACGGTTCCAAACATAAATGGCCCCCCATTATGCTTGTGTTAATCTGATTCTATCAACACCTTCAGGGGCTTTTTCGGTTGAATTTTAGAGGGCAATTGCTAAAAAGATGGTAATATGAGGTGAATCTTAAAAAACAAGTAGATATACGTAGATTTCATTGCGTGGCATACAACGACTATTCACAACCACCGCCTTCCAGTGCAAGTCGTGGTGACGACCATCTAAACCACTCCCTACGAATAAATCCTCGGTGTTCTATCAGAGTCTGTAGGGAGTGGAGGTATGCTCTTATGATTCGGGTTGGCAACGCAATATTGGGATCAGAAGCATAAATGCATTGATAAGGCTCGTCTATCAATGATCTTTCCAGGGCATGAAGGACACTTTCTTCATCGTCGATAAACAATACGGGTTTTTTATCCATAGAGCATCTCCATCTCATAAAGTCTACCCCGTAGATCACCGCATGCAAATTAATGGGATGGTTCTAGCCGAAACTCTGTTTGAAATAGTTATGGATTCGGCAGCTTGATAAGCGTGACAGAGTCCATAAAAGGGAATTGCTCAATCGGCTGGAAAATTCTGCTGCTTCTGCGGTAGATTATTCCGCCCTTCTGAATCTCCGCCCCCACTTTCTGGCCCAATTCACCAGATCAAGAGCTGGCATGATATTTGTTCTATGGTACTACCAAACAATATCAAGGAGATCTCAATGAACATTGATGGATTGTCGCAAGCCTATTCAGTACTATCAAATCACGTTTCATCAGTACTTTCGACGTCATCGAATACTGACGAGACAAACACCACCGGCACTAATGCTGAATTCGTTCCATCGCAGCCAACAACATTAAAATTATCTAGCCTGTTTGGAAAAGCCTCAGGAGAATCCATTTCGATTGATGAAATCAGGTCCTTCGGAACGCAACAAATGGAGAACTTTCATGATCAATTCACAGCATTACTGAAAGCCAATGGCATTGATACCTCAATTCCTATCACCCTGGCCCATGAAAATGGCAGTGGAGACGTCATCGTAACCAGTGACCACCCCGATGCCGACCGGATTGAGGCCTTATTGGAAGAAAACGACGAACTTCGTAATACCTATACCAGTGCCACTGGCGCCTTTGGCTTGGCCAAGACGGCTGAAGAGGGTAATTTATTCCAAGAGGCCTATAGACAGAATGCACGGGCTGCGATGGCTCAGTATAACTATCTATTCGGCAGTTCCTGGGAGGTCACCACGACCTTATGCGAGGGTGAATTCCAATTGGATTACCAACGGTCCTATCTCTAGTTGGGTTAGATATCCTGAAATATCTCGCATTTACCCTGGAAGACCTCTGCCCTCCCCTAATCTAAGGTCTTCCACGGATTTTTCTCGCTGATAAGCTAAGATGCCCTGCTTCCTGACGGTTTTAGGAGGTATTCCGCCTTAAGAAATAACCAAACCCCTGTGGCTGGGAGAGAGATTAATTTATTCGCCACAGGGGTCTGGATCATGAATCTGAAGATGTCTGATTGCCTGTACCTCTATATACTCCCCAACAGAACACTATGTTCCTTCTGAGCCCAACAGGATTCAAACAAAACTCTATCGATCTTGATAACACCATAGGCCGGATCAAGCAAGAGGTAGTTGGTTTTGTTTTTGCCGAAGACCACGACATAGTGGCTGGCACGTGGGCCTAAATTCCACAGCAAAAGGTTGATCCATTGCAGCCCCATTGGCATTCGCTCATCGAGATAGATGGCTGAAGGCAATTGCACACAACAAATCACGGGGCGGCCCTTATTGATCTGCTCACATAATTGAGTCTCCGGATCATCGTCCATGCAATATACAAAGGCTTGCAGGCCTCTTTCTTCAGCGATTCCCTTCAACTGATGGAGCCCTAGATCCAGGGCTCCCTTGCCGGGTGCCGACTTCAATAGCTCCTTCTCACGGGCTTCGATTCCCCAATAATTGAGAACCACTGTCAGACAGGCCAAACCGCATGAATGGCTTTGGCTTTGCCTGACCATCTTGATACTGCAATAGTCGTAGAACTTGTATCGGCGGTAGAACTCCAGGTCATAAGTATCCTTAATGGATGGCTGGGCACAACCGGCCAATAGTAGGAAGCCTAAATACGTTGAAATCCTTAACGCCATGCCTATTTACTGGTTTCAGAATCATCCTTGTGATTATCTACTACGGCCGCCAAGCCAAGGACCAAAAACAGAATAATGCCCACAGCAGCCCAGACCTGGGTTGCGTCGTCAGACCCTGCCTTGACCTCTGCCAGGACTAAAGAATCTCGCTGCTGAACATTAACGAGAATTTGAATCTCTTGAGGAGATAAGCTCTGCTGGGTGACAGGGGCAGCGAAAGCCGGGGTAATCACATGGGAACAGAACAAAGATAAAACCAAAGCCAATGCAATTGAACTTCTCATAATTTACTCCTACTACTTCAAATTTACGTTATTGGTTACCAACGTTCAGACAGGTCGAAATCATTTCGACATGAGCTCCAGAGATACAGGTTAATTCTTCATAATGTAGGCCAAGGCGAAATAGGGTGGCATATTGTTGTGGGGTTGACCACCGCCCATTAAAGCGGTTGAATCACTAGACTCCGCACCGTGATAAACATTGCCACGTGCCGAAGTCATGAAGGGACCCACATTGTCACCTGATGGATGTGCAGAATATCTCTGCGTATGTCCATGAGCTGGCATTTCATTAACAGTTAAGGTGTGTTCTTTTTCGCCGCCCGTATCTCCTACACCGTACACATCACCCGCCCCCAAAACAAAACTGTTACGTAAGTCCGGCGTCCCATTAGTACCATCACAAAGAGACCATCCCGAGGGGATATTACTCGACGAACCCGACCAGATCACGATGACTCCGGCAGGGATGCTTCCACCGATACCCGTCAGCTGCGAACCATCACCATGGTATGTTTCTGCTTCAACATCGCCGAGATTAGAGATTGATCTTCCTCCGGCATCGCCTGCCGCCCGTCCTCCTGAACTTGCTAATCCCAATGAGTCATAGATCCCCAGGGTCGGACCTGCGGGTCCTTGCGGACCTTGTTCGCCAGCATCACCTCTAGAGCCCTTGAGATACCTAGAAGAGCCAAAGGTCCCATCGGGATTCTCGAAACTCAATGAATAACCATTCCATTTATGGGCGGGGATATCGCCCTTGTCTCCCTTGAGATTGATCCATTTTCCGTTGGGATCTTCGATGAGAATAGTATCACCCTCCCATTTGAGCCCATTAACACTAGGATTCATGGCGTAGAGGGCATAGGGAACAGCGAAGATCTCTCTGGGCTCCAGAGTATTGGCCTCATCCCAGGTGAGATTCGTATCCACTGGCAGTAAGGCAATCTCTAACCAGCGGGCATCTCCATTGAAAATATTAGGGTCGGAACCAAAATCCAAAACTGTCGAGAAGGACCCATCGACGAGATTCACATCATTGATTTCAATGACTTCTCCTACCTGTTCGGCAATGAGGAAATTGGGATCGTCATAGAGTCTGAATCGAATGTCATAACAATTGGGCTCCATGACATTGGGGTCGATATCCTTAACCTCATAAGGGAAGCCTGTTCCAACGGGTACTGACGCCCAAACATGCGGGATAACGAATAAGGCAACAAATAAACAAAGAGCAAACAATTTTAGATTAAACGATTTCATGCGTTCCTCCTGTCAGATGAATTCTTGTTTTTGCTTACCAATTCAGGTGTTCTACAGCCTGTTCGATATCCGGCACCATGACGTCGGCGTACACCTCGGTGATTTTGATATTGGCATGCCCCAGTTGCTTTTGTACCAACCGTAAGTCCTTGCCGCTGACCCGGTACAACTGGCAGGCATAGGTATGGCGTGTTGCATGAATCGAGTAACGAGGAGACAGTTTTGCCATGGCAGCCTGTCTCTTGAAGACCTTCTGTAGGGCACGAACCGTCAAGTGCCCCTGGGTGTTGCTGGAGTAAAATAAAGGGGATTGGCTGTCGGTGGGTTCTGCGATCTTTGCCTTCCATTGCAGGTAAGCCTGACAGTGTTCTCTGAACTGATGCTTGATGTAGACGATTCTTTCTTTGTCGCCCTTGCCATGTCTGACCCACACGCTGTACGGCGGCCTGTTCACCAACAAATCCCCACAAACCAACTGGGCAATCTCGCCTACCCTCAGCCCCGTAGATAGTGCCAAGTTGACGATGAAATAATTTCGGATGGGGATCTTTCCGCCTCGACGAATAGCTTGCTCTGCGGCCATCTGTGAGGCCCGCAGTAACAACTGGGCTTCTGCCTCGGTGAGGTACTTCCTCGGGTCCAGTGTCCACTTGTAATCTTTCATACTGTCCAGCATGTGCAACCTGCCTCCATGAAAAGGTTCGCACATCTGTTGAAAGACGAAGCTTTTTCTTTATATAATTATCGTATCACTGATTTTGACACCTTGGTTTGCAGCATTGATGACAGTTTGAGCGTAATTTTAGGTAGTTTGCCCCCGTTTTAGGGAAGCGATGAGGATATGAGTACGGTTTTAGGCAAGACAACGCTGGGAATGAAGGCCGATTGGCGTTCCGGGAGGATCTTCAGCGGCAAAAAGCTTCGTCTTTCAACAGAAAAACGAAGCTTTTTGGAAATAGTGCGATACGAAGACCACAGCATACAATTATTCAAGGATATTAGGTTTAGAACTTCTGCCAAATCACCCTGAACGTTACCGTGCAGGATGCTACCAGGATCACCAGTCGCCCATTGGCCAGATCTCCCCGGATAAAAACGTGAACTATCACTACGCAATCCCAACATTCCCATAGGGCTCTGAGTCGGCCTTGGTAATCCAATAGGGTTTCATTGGCCTCCTTAAGTCTACTAGTGCGTTCTTCTACCGCCTGTTCAAGTCGATCGGCATATAAACGTAAATGTGTATGTACTGCACGATGGACATGTCGGATCAGTTCCTCTGGATCACCAGCTTTTTCTACGTAGGCAAACGAAACCACCTGGCCATTCGGAAAATCGCCTGGAAACACAGATTGTTTATCGAAAGCGAGGATGTCGGGGGGACATCCGCTCGCCATATGTCACTGACTATGGCGAATGGAGAGGTCTTGATTAAGTCTAATGGGACCCAGAAGTTTTTATAATCATTCGAGAGGATAGTATCATGAACCTGTTAATTGTTGACGACTCCATTCTAACACGAAAAGCCATGTCACGTATCCTGGAAATGGTCGATCTACCGATTGACACGGTCTATGAGGCAGGCAATGGGAAAGAGGCCCTGCCCTTCGCCGATCCAGTCAATCACAGAGCCCACGACGCCTACCACCGCTTCTTTCCCGATGCCCATTGGGTGATGAGCCGACTCTGGCAACAACTGGCTCTGATTCTGGTCGCCACCTTGTGTCCCAAGGGGATCATTACCCTGGCCTTGGACGACACCCTGTTTCATCACAGTGGCCAGAAGATGGAGGGAACCGGAGCGTGGCGAGATGCCGTACGCTCGACTCGAAAGAAAATCGTGTATGCCTGGGGATTGAACCTAGTCGTCTTGACTTTGCAGGTGCAATCGCCTTGGGGCGGCGAACCCCTGGGGCTGGCAAAGCCATTGAGTTTGGTCATAAGGTGTTATTCGCCCAAACAGGTGAGAAATTCGTCCACCATTACGTGGTGATCTCATAATTCATTAGATGATATCACCGGAAGATTCTGCCATGATTTTGGTAGAATCTTCCACTCTCCTGAAACTATATCTCCGATTTATCTCCATCAGGCACATTACAAGTTGGCATAGTATTTGTAATAATCCGATACTCAACAATATTAAGGATATACAAATGAACATCGAAGGATTGTCACAAGCCTATTCGTTACTGTCAAATCACGCTTCATCTTTACTTTCAAAGTCATTGAACATCGAGCAGGCAAGTGCAACAGAACCTGCTGTTGAGTTCGTTCCATCGCAGTCAATCTTACTCAATTTAACTGAAATGTTGGGTAAGCAACCTGGAGAACTCATTACAATTGATGACATTAGATCCTTCGGTACCCAGGAGATGGAGAACTTTCAAAAGCAATTCACGGAATTATTGAAAGTCAATGGCATTGACCTTTCGATTCCTATCACACTGACTTATAAAGAGGAATGTGGAAATATCATAGTAATCAATGATCACCCTGATGCCGACAGGATAGGGGCCTTATTAGACGAAAATGATGAACTTCGGAATACCTATACGAATGCCAACAACGCCCTTGGCTTAGTTAAGACTCTCGAAGAGAAAAGTTTGTTTGGAGAGATATATCGAGACAATCCTTATACCGCAGTAGCTCGACATAGCTACCAGTTCGGAAGTTCCTGGAAGATAGCCATGACCCTATTCAACAATGAATTCAAACTTGATTATCAACAATCCCATATTTGAGTGGATTGGATCTTTCGAAGCAATTCGCATTAATTTCAGAATACCTTCCTGTCATTAATATCTGACATATTTCACGTATTTATTACCATGAGAAGCTAAGACTCATGGCTTGGCGATATTGTGTTATTACTCAACATGATCTACTTCAATATTACCCATGTAATTAAAGCACTGGCTTGCATTAACAGAAGCATCTGTTCCAGGCTCGACAAAAGATTACACGATGGATCAACTGATACAGCAGTGAACGCTGCATCAGACCTTTAATTACATGACATCAGACAAGTGCCTTGCCAAACAATTGGAGAATATCGTCGCATAAATAGCAATAAGAGTTGTCCAAATATGCAGGGCATATTAAAATTGGCACAATTAAGTCAATAGCAATATGTTATGGATTCTTTTGATGGATATAAACAGTATCAATTCAATTTTTTCATTGGCTCAATCTAGTTTTTCTAAAAAAACCGTAAACAGTGAAACACAAGGAACAGACCAAAATACCCCTGAGAAAACAGCCGAAACTGTTATTGAATCCACCATTATACAAAGAACAACAAAATATGATTTTGAGCATATAACGCCCAAAGAAACCTACGAAATTGCTAATAAGCTTTATAATGATGGAGAAATCAGTTTTCTTGATTTCGCAGGATTGATGGCTATTGGGTTCAGTCATCAATATTCTGCCCCGTATTCAGACCTTGATGAGCCTAACAACGCACCTTACAATTTATTCGACGAATTAGAAGCAATTGCATCAGGAACGCATGAAAAATTCACCAATATAACAGCAAAGGATCAAGAAGAAGCCAAGGATTTACTTCATATCTTGAAAGCTTTACACAGAGAAGTAGATAGAACTCAAATTGTATCTATAGATATTAAAGCTTAATCTGTACATTAAAATCATTTTGAATTTGAGTTTCTTGACAAGTATGGCGAAATCCATACAAGGAAATTGTTAATACCTGGAAAATTTTTCCACCTCTTTGGTAGATTATTCCGCCCTTCCTAAATCCGTCCCCCTTTTTAACGCTCATTGAACCAATTCTGAACTGGCATAGCATTTGTGGTAACCCGTGAAGATGGTAGTGGAAACATAATCGTGACTAGCGATCACCCCGCTTCTGACCGGATAGAGGCCTTACTGGAAGAAAACGGCAAACTTCGGAATACTACAGATAATCTTGATGTTTCGAATCTGTCCGAAAATGGGCGCGGCTGTCCAAAACCGGACAGTAAATTGCCTCTCCCCCTCCTTAAATCCCGGTTATTGTCCTGTTTAAGGCTCATTCCTTTACGAATCCTTGGCATGGTAATTGTACCACCTATACAAAATCGTCATTGGCTTTTTATCAATTTTAGACATTCAGATCTGGAGAACTAAAGAGGTACAAACTTGCATAGAGAGCGATGTATTCGGTATGGCTGCAATGGACATATTTGCAATAAACGCATCAGTCCTAATCCTACTCCTTGTGGTTGTGTCGATCTGTTATATCCCCACCCCTCGAAATCCAATGGAGGCGTTACGATATGAGTAACGCAGAGCAGTAGCGAGTGACGTGTGTAGTGATTAGAAGAAATAAAAAGAAGCAAAGAACATGATAGTGAACATAACAAAGTTGAATGGATGGTAAGCAAATGGCGACAGCCAATTCTGATCCCTGGCCCCTGATCCCCGACAGCTGAAAAGGACGAATAAAATGAGTACTTTTCTAACCAATATCAAGTATGCATTACGACAACTAAAACGAAGTCAAGGCTTTAGCTTGACAGTCATTCTCATTCTGGCGTTGGGCATTGGGGCCAATACGGCGATCTTCAGCTTGATTCATGCTACGTTACTGCGTCCTCTACCCTTTGATGAACCGGAACGTCTGGTCATGATTTGGCAGACAGATTTGGAGGACAAAGATGACCGCTGCCGGGTTTCTTATCCCAATATTGAAGACTGGCGCCGGGAATGTCCGGCTTTCGAGGGGATCGCTGCTTATTCTCTCTGGGGGTTGACCTTCTCGGGCGAGGAATACCCAATGATGTTGAATGGAGTCTGTGCTTCCGCGAATCTGTTCGATCTGCTGCGTGTCAAGCCATTGCTGGGACGTACCTTTACTCCGGAAGAGGAAGCACAGCGTCTCAATGATCGTGTCGTATTGAGCTATCACTTTTGGAAACAACATTGTCAGGCCAATCCGGATATTGTGGGGACCACACTCCATCTGGAAGATACCCCTTACACGGTCATCGGAGTGCTGCCGGATATTCGTTTCCCAGGAGAGGACCTGGGACCAGCCCAGATTTGGACGCTGATTACAGAACAATCCGTTTTTTTTCATCAGCGAGGGGCACATTGTTTCCAAACCTATGCTCGATTGCGTCCGGATGTGTCCATGGAGCAGGCACAAACTCAATTAGATACTATTGCCGCGCGCCTGACCCAGGAACACGAGGCCAATGCTGATATGGGGGCTCGCATCACGCCTCTGCACAGCGACCTGGTGCGTAACGTGCGGAGTTTGCTCTGGATTCTCTTTGGCGCAGTCGGCTTGGTGTTGCTGATAGCCTGTACCAATACTGTCAACCTCATGCTCATCCGAGCCAATGCACGTACTCAGGAACTGGCCATCCGAGCCGCTCTGGGAGCCGGACGCGTTCGTCTTATTGGTCAAGCTCTCACCGAATCCTTACTGCTGACCCTGATCAGCAGTCTGGCTGCCTTGTTCGTCGCCCGGGGTGCCTCCAATTTTTTATGGCCATCGTGCCTCCCGGTGTTTCCAATATTCATAACGTCACCTTGAACAGTTCTGTGATCGTCTTTACCCTTGCGATTACCGCAGTAACCGGGATCGCCGTTGGCTTGATCCCCATGCTCAGTCATTCTGGGGGCCAATCCTTCACACTCCTCAAAGACAGTTCACGCTCCAGTACCGGCAGTCGCCATCAACGTCTGCGTACAGTCCTGGCTACCTGTCAAATTTCCGTGTCCATGGTTCTGCTGGTCGGTTCGACCCTTCTGCTGCACAGTTTCTGGGATCTCATCCATGTCAATCCGGGCTTTCAAGCCGATCACCTGCTGACCTGGGAGACGTCACTGCCAGACAAAATCGAGGATGAACGCAGCACTTTTACCCGTCTTATCGAAAACACCAAGAGCCTGGCAGGCATACGCAGTCTCGGGGCCACGACCACTCTGCCCTTTGCCGACCATGTCGGTGTCGGCATCAAACGCCTCAACGGTCCGCCCTCTCTACGTGACAAGTGGTTATCCACCCGTTACAATGCCGTGACCCCTGATTACTTCACAACCTTGGGAATTCCTCTGCGTCAGGGAAGATTCTTTACTGAAAAAGACACCACCGGAACCATCGGTGCCATCGTTATCAACGAAACCCTGGCACGTCTTTATTTCTCCAATGAAAATCCCCTTGGTCAATCCATCCATAATGCATTGCGTACGAACGACGATAATCCGAGCACCTATGAGATTGTCGGTGTTGTCGCTGATGCCAAACAGGACGGGTTCGATCAGGACATCAAGCCGGAGATCTTCGTACCCTATACTCAACAGACCTGGAACACCATGGTCTTTACCGCACGTGTGCAGGGTGATCCTCTGGCCCTTGTTCAAGCCATTCGCCAAACGACCTCAGATGTTGACAAATCCATTTTACTGGACCGCTTCAAGACCATGAAACAGGTACAAATTGAAACCGTAGCCGACCGTCGTTTTATGATGCTCCTGGTAACACCCTTTGCGGTACTGGCCTTGGGATTGACCCTGGTTGGTGTATACGGAGTCATCGCCTACAGTGCGGCCCAGCGTACCCGTGAAATCGGTATCCGTATGGCCCTTGGTGCTGATAAAGCCAATGTCACCGCCTTGATTCTCAAACACGGTATCCGAATTGCCGTCGTCGGTATCACACTGGGTACATTCGCCGCTTTACTGCTCTGTCGATTTCTTCAGTCCATGCTTTTTTCCATAACCGCCACAGATCCACTAACCTATGCCAGCGTTGCCGTTTTGTTGTTCTGTACAACCTTACTGGCTTGCTACATGCCTGCACTGCGCACAGCCAAGGTCGATCCCATGGAGGCGTTGCGCTGCGAGTGAAACTCGTAGCGAGGGATCAGGGTTCAGGTGTCAGGGGCCAGGACAGGAAGGATACTATATAAAAAGACATTAATAATCGAAAACGAGTTAACCATGGGAAACGGCGTCAGCCCTGCCTGACCCTGATCCCCAACCCCTAAAAAGGACGAATGCAATGAGTACTTTAACAACCGATATCAAATACGCAGCCCGTCAACTAATCAAGAGCCCGGGGTTCACCCTGGTGGCCTTGCTGACTTTGGCATTCGGGATTGGTGCGAACACGGTCGTGTTCTCCATGCTCAATGCCGTGAAGCTGCGCACACTGCCGGTCAGCAAGCCGGATGAATTACATGTGATTAAATGGGAAGGCAAAGAAACCAGGGCTTCGGTGGACAATAACTTTATCTTTCGCAAGCCGGATGGGACCTGGACGGCGGATCTATTTTCCTACGAAAACTATTGTCTCTTTCGCGATAACGTATCCGATGCCACGGCCATCATGGCCACGGGATACCTTGGTGGACCGATCCGGGTGGACGGGCAGTTGTGTCAGGCCGGGGGCATGACCGTCTCCGGTAATTTTTTTGAGGGTCTGGGATTGAAGGCTTCGCTGGGACGCACCCTGAGACCTGAAGACGATCGCCCGGGCGCTGAGCTGGTGGCCGTGGTGTCCCACGCCTTCTGGACACAGTACCTGGATCTCGATCCAAAGGTGCTGGGGCAATCAATGACCATCAAAGAGACGTCTTATACGATCGTGGGTGTGCTGCCCAAGAACTTCCTCGGCCCGCAAGTCGGGCAAACCAAGGATGTCTATGTGCCCATTTCCGCACTTCATCCTCAAATGGGTAACGTGGGGATTCTGGCACGTATTAAAGATCGTGACCAGCAGAAGGTTCAGACGCAATGCGGGATGCTGTTCAAGCGAGCCATTTACCCCGATGGCAACAATGATCCGGCCAAGGCGCTGTCCATCGTGTATGAAGACGGTGCTCGTGCGCGGGGACGGGATGCCGCTTATAAGCTCAAACCCCTGCGGGTGCTCGTACCGATCATGGGTGCCGTGCTTTTGATTGTATGCGTCAATCTCGCCGGTCTACTGCTGGCTCGCGGTGCCGTGCGTCAGCACGATCTGTCCATCCGCGGTGCAATGGGGGCCGGACGTTGGCGCCTGATGCGTCTGCTGTTGGCGGAAACCGCGCTGTTAGCGTGTCTGGGTACGGGACTGGGATTGCTGTTGGCAGCCTGGTCCAAGACCGCGATCGCCAAGATGGTCTGGGTTCATACATCCGGGTTTGATCTGCGCAACGATTCAGTCGTCCTCGGATTCACCTTGACCCTCGCTGTCACCACCTTGCTGATATTCGGGCTGCTTCCCGCCTTTCGTTCGACTCGGGTCAATCCTGTGGACGGTCTCCGTGAAAAGGGCACGACCCGAAGACAGTCACTTAAGCTGGGAAAGACCCTCGTGATCGCTCAGGTGGGCCTGGCGTTTATCTTGCTGACAGGGGCTGGGTTGTTCATCCGAACGTCAGTGCGTTTGGCCCACCTGGACCCAGGTTTCGATACGGACAACCTGTTGACCTTTGTGCTGAATCCCGGCTCGGCCGGTTATCAAGGTGAACGTGTGGAACATTTCCACGATCGCGCGGCTGAGGCCATTACGTCGTTACCCGGCGTACAGGCCTTGACTCGTTCAGACAGATTTTTCATCGTCGAGAATGGCGGAGCCATCGCTTTTCACGGTGAAAATGCCCTGAGCATGAGATACAGAGACGTGGGTAATGCCTACTTCACTACCATGGGCATCCCCTTGCTCAAGGGCCGCGATTTCAAGGCGACTTATGACGAGAGTGAAGCTGGAGTGGTTATCATCAACGAATTACTGGCACAGCGGTTGTTTCCAGGTAAAGATCCTATTGGGTTGCGCATACCGGGTTTGGGACTTCAAGTCATCGGTGTGTGTCAAAATTTCAAATGTGACAATTTGAAAAATGATATAGAACCTTATCTGTTCTCTCACTATCGCCATAATAAGAATGTTTCACGGCTTTGCTACTCCGTGCGAACAACGGTTCCTGCGGAGACCTTGATACCCGCCATGCGACAGGCCATCGCGGCTCTCGACAGTGAGGTCAAGCTCGATTATGTGATGCTCCAAGACGACCGAATCGCTTCGACCTTTGATCGCGAGCGGAACCTGGCGTATATTGCCTGCGGTGCCGCCTTGGTGGCTATCCTGCTTTTGTACCTGGGGCTCTACGGCCTCCAGGCCTTCCAGGTCACACAACGTACCCGGGAAATCGGCGTGCGAGTGGCACTGGGTGCATCTCGAATACAGGTACTCGGTCCGGTCCTTCGCACGTCCCTTTTCCTGGGGCTTATAGGCGTACTTCTGGGGCTGCCCATAGCATTGACCACCATGGGCGTCATACGCAGCTACGTTTGGGGCGTCAACCTCCGCGACCCAATCACCTTGATAAGCTCCGCGATTATGATCCTCCTCGTGTCACTCGTAGCCGCCTACTTCCCAGCGCGGCGTGCGGCGAAGGTTGATCCCATGGAGGCACTTCGCTATGAATAGGGTTCAGGGTTCAGGGTTCAGGGTTCAGGTGTCAGGTGTCAGGGGCCAGGAAGGATGCTATGTAAAGAGACATTAATAATCGAAAACGAGTTAACCATGAAAAACGGCGTCAGCCCTGCCTGCCCCCTGCCCTCCGACCCCCACCCCTAAAAAGGACGAATACAATGAGTACTTTAACAACCGATATCAAATAGCTGCCCCGTTATCGTATCTTCCAGAGATGTCTTGGGAACGAATCCATACACAAATTCGCAGTCAAGCCCCTCGGCCACTCTACGCATCGTGTTAAGGGTTGCGAAAGTACGTCGGTCAATTTCGCAACGTCAATCAATGGTTCAACAATAAGCCCTGGCAAGATCTTACCAGAGAGGATATTCAGAGGGTCTATGATGATTTGGAGGATGGAGTTATCACCAATCGCTATGGCAAACCCTATAGAGACCGTAAATCCTATTACACCAAGATATTCAAGGCCAAACCCTTTAAGCTGGCAGGTAAGTTTGATATTACTGAAGAGGTTTTTGAGTTTTTCCGGCCTGTTGATAATTCTGAAGTCAACTATATTTCGTTTTCTGATTTCAAGTCACTCATCCCTGAGCAACAACACGATAATGAAGCCCTCGTAGTCTCCTTTCCTTACAAAAATACGTTGAGATATGAGGGCTTCTATTTTTTTACACATAATGACCTTTGGTGTTGCGGCTATCTTGCTTTCCTATCCCTCTCCCTCTGTTCGCACGCCAGAGGTCTGTTATTTCACCGAGCCCACCAAACTCTTAATCGCTAGTCTAATATGTTCGAGAAGGGTAGGCCAAGCCTCGATCAATGCTTCCAAATCGGGATCATAAATCTGACCTATGAAATTAAGGGTACCGGATTCTGCGCCGCCTGTTTAAACTTGATTTTAGTTTCATTAGGGCGGATTGTTTGAATCCATCACAGAAAATTAATTTAAAAGCAGAGAATCACTATTAATCTATAGACACGTCTCAAACCGTTCAATTTCCCAACCAATGGTTAAATATCTCCCACATCTTCATTCGATGACAACAATCGCCTCCAATCCTCAAGATCCTTAGGGATATGAAATGTTATGTATTCACCGGCTTGAACCTGCCGATAGGCATGGTCTAAATACCCGTCGAAGAGAATCGTTTCATCGGCTCTGAGGGTATGATAAGCCTCCTCAATTCGTAACTCAACGATTCCACTTAGAACATAACAGAACTCATGGACATCTTCATGCAGTCCCATAACATGAACAAAATCCCCTGCCTGGGCAGTAACACGTATCAGCTTGCCATGTGAAAACCGTGCGATCCTACAAATGTCTATACCCGGCTCACACGATTGTTGTGAAGGGGCTGGCTCTCGTAACGATTTACGGCGTTGCACTCTTCGCGGTTCAGCCAAGCTAATGAGACGACTGGTCTTGAGTTGAAAAGCTCCAGCGAGACAGTCCAGAGTCTTCAAAGAGGGTATGGTTTTGTTCGTTTCCACACCCTCCACTGTGCCATAGGTCAATCCTGAAACGCGGGCAAGTTCTTTCAGAGTGAAATTGAATCGTTTTCTTAAATCGCGGAGTACAGAAAAATCGCAGGAGCTGTTCATCGTTGTTATCTCTCCAGATCAGATGCTGATTTAAACCAAGGTGCATGGAAAATAATTATAGGGTTTTTTGGCCTAGAGTCACCCCCAAAATTAACGACACCAAAATATCCAATCGAATGCATTTTTTAAGACTTATGATGACTACGACGCATACAATGCCATACAAATATACAAGCAATCGAACACTCATACCTTTGATGAACTGAGAACGGCTTTAATTCACTCGTGAGTTTCCTCCCGATATGCAATACGAAAGTGACGTTTAGGAAAAGGCAATTAAAAATTTAGGAGAAACCTCAATGGCCGACACTCTAAAACCAGATTTAGCAACGAGCAAAGAGGGGAAGTACCTAAGCTTCGCTCTTGCCAACGAGGAATACGGACTGGAAATTCTCAAGGTTCGCGAAATTATCGGCTATATGGAGATCACAGGAGTCCCCCAAACCCCACATCACATCAAAGGCGTGATTAACTTAAGGGGGCAAGTGATTCCCGTGGTCGATTTACGCGCCAATTTTGGCATGGAAAGCACGGAAGTCACTGAACAAACCTGTATTATCGTAGTCGAAATCGATCAAGGTGAGCGAACCTATAACGTGGGCATTATTGTCGACTGCGTGCAAGAGGTACTGGATATCAAAGCCGAAAGCATTGAAGCTCCCCCTCAGTTTGGTTCATCGGTAGATACTGACTTTATTTTAGGAATGGGGGAAAATCAACAACTCGGTCAAGATTCTATTGGATATTGACAGAGTGCTGGTACATACAGAGTTGGGGACACTCACTTCGGGAAGGTGATCACTTATTGTCTGAATCGGAAGTGCTTTTAAGTGATCTCAGAGACATGGGTCAGAGGCTTTCATTCGCAAATGAATCGACTCGCCGAGGAAATCTTCTTCCATCTCATACACTCTGACTACAACAATGAGCATCGAAGAACAAGGTTCAATATAAAACTCAATAGGATTTAATTGTAGGAGCAATCTAATGTTTAAGAAGATGAAATTAGCAACGAAGATCATCTCTGGCTTTGGCTTGGTCATTGCGTTTCTGGTGATTGTAGGCATTACCGGATACGTGAGCATGAACACAACAGCCCAAAAACTGGGCATCGTGTCCAATCAATTGGAGATTGTTAAGAAGATCAGCAATGCAGCACAATCTTCACAAGATAGCCAGGCAGGCTCCCTTCGCTTTGTGATTTACCAGGATGATGCCTACGTGCAGTCCTCTAAGGAAGACAATCGTAAGGCCGTGCAGCAGATGCAAGCAGCCAAGGAGATGATGAAGGGGCAGACCAATCGACGGAATTCCGATGTTGTGATCGAAAGTGCCGACAACTATCTGGCTGCGAATACCGAATTTTCTGAACTCTATCACAAACAACTTGCCGCCAGTAAGGTTCGGGCCGAGGCCGCCGCTCAGGTCCTGAGCCACATTAAAAACTTCCTGGACAGACGTGAACAACTTCTAGAAGAGCGGGCACAGACTCAGGGGACAGATCAAGGGAAAATCGTTGATTACGAAACGGTCACCAAAACACTAGAGGCCCAGGAGGTCAGGAATGCCTATAACCGGGTACGTATTGGTGCCCAAAAATACGAATTGGCCCCCACTCCCAATGCTCGTGAGGAAGCCGCCAAGCAATGGAAAAGCGAGATCCAAAATACGCAGAGGGCCCTGGAGCAATGCAAGGCCGTCATGCAGGACGCAGAGTCTCAACGTCACCTCTCCGAGACGTTGCAAGTCCTCAATGACTATTCCGATCAAGTCCAGATTTACGAAAGGCTTGTCGCAGAGCTGTATGATGTGCAAGTCAACACCTTGAAACCCGCAGCAGATGGCTTGATGGCGAATATCAAAGTCGTCAATGAAGGCGTTTATGACTTCATCGCCGATACCAAGGAGAAAACCGACGCTCAAGTAGCCATGGCCGGGGGTTTTGATCAACGTAATCGCCGTGACGGCTGTCATCTGCGGTGTTTTGGCCGCCATTTTCATTACCCGTAGCATTACCAAGCCGATCAACCGTATTATTGTCGATCTCAACGAAGGAGCCGAACAGGTGGCGTCCGCATCTGAACAGGTTTCGGGTGCCTCGCAATCACTCGCCGAAGGGGCCACCGAGCAGGCAGCGGGTTTGGAGGAGACCTCCTCCAGCTTGGAGGAGATGGCCTCCATGACCAAACAAAATGCCAGCAATGCCCAGCAAGCCAACGTTTTGGCGACTGAAGCCAGCAAGGCCGCTCAAACCGGAAGCGAATCGATGAATCGGATGAATTCGGCCATCAGCGAAATTCAACGAAGCTCAGAAGAAACCTCCAAGATTGTCAAAGTCATTGATGAAATCGCTTTTCAAACCAATCTATTAGCCTTGAATGCAGCCGTGGAAGCCGCTCGGGCCGGAGAAGCGGGCAAGGGATTTGCCGTTGTAGCCGAAGAGGTACGCAATCTGGCCATGCGATCGGCAGAGGCGGCCAAAAACACCTCCAGCATGATCGAAGAGTCCGTCAAGAATGCACAAAATGGAGTGGATATCGCTACGGAAGTGGGCAAAGTTCTCAATGAGATCGTCGATAGTGTCGGCAAGACCACCAACCTGGTCAGTGAGATTGCCGCCGCGTCCCAGGAACAAGCCCAGGGCATCGAACAGGTCAACACGGCCGTGACACAAATGGATAAGGTGACCCAGCAAAACGCCGCCAATGCCGAGGAATCTGCCAGTGCCTCCGAAGAACTCAGTGCGCAAGCAGAGTCCATGAATCAGGTGGTCCAGGAGTTGGCGGCCTTGGTCGGCGGAGGGAACGCCTCCTCATCTTCAAAAATGACAGCATCTCGACGCCAGCAACGTCAAAAAAAGCCTACTTCCCCTCATCGATCCTCCCAACTGAGCGTCTCTGATCGTTCATTCCATGCCATTGCGAATGGACATTCTTATCCCCAGGCTTCCGGTCATGTTGTCAATAATCGCGAGCCAGAGTTTGCATTGGACGATCACGAGGCTTTTGATCAATTCAATGGATAATGATGTTTGTTTGAGCCCCCTTTCCTCTTTCGGGTGGCGGTCTGAACGGCCACCCGAAAGAGTGTTTTGCCCCAGAATACAAAAACGAGAAGGACGCTATGGATAACGTGTACGAACAACTGAATATCCTGATCCTTGAAGATTGTGATGCAGATAAAACTCAGTTGAAAAGATTATTGCAAATCTCTTCCCTGCCAGTTCAATCGATCACATCAACGACTCGTTTGTCTGACGCCTTGGAGGCCCTATCTCAAAATGATATTGATATTGTTTTGGCAGGATTGAATCTTCATGAGGAGAACGATTGTTCCACTCTGCAAACATTACGGAAGCATCATATCGATATCCCTATTGTGATTGTGAGCCATCATGATGGCGACGTTAAACTGAATGCGATTACTCAAGGGGCTGATGATATATTACATAAGCATCGAATGGATGCGTGCACACTATTCAAAACGGCTCACTACGCCATTGAACGAAGAAAGGCCCAGGTGGGCTTACGTTTGGCCAAAGAGGCCGCCGAAGCCTCCAATCAGGAATTGGAACAGCTCAACCGATGCTTACAAGCGGCCATGGAACGCATGAATGTATTGGCTCATGAAGCCATGGTATCCAACCGGGCCAAAACACATTTTTTAAATAATATGAGTCATGAAATTCGGACCCCTCTAAATGCCATCATGGGATTCAGTGAGTTACTGGCTCAAGCCGAATTGAAGGATCCGTGTCATGGGTATGCTCAGATCGTCCAAGAAAGTAGCCTGCGGCTTTTAAAGGTGATTAACAATATTTTAGAGATTTCCCGTTTGGAGGCGGATCAGGTCGAGATACATCCTCAAGCCTGTAATCTATCTGAAATTGTGGAATCGATCCAGTTCCTATATGGGCCCCAGTTACAAGAAAAGGGATTATCGTTTTCCGTACAACGGAGTGATTCTCTGCCCACGGAAATACACACCGATCCGGTCGCAATCCGGCAATGCCTACTCAGTCTTGTAGACAATGCCGTCAAATTCACACAAAAAGGCCAGGTCTCCCTGACGATCCGTGTGAACTCTTCCACTCAAACCCCAATGATTTACTTTGATGTAGTGGACACCGGTGTGGGAATTCCGTCAGACAAACTAAAAACGATCTTTGATCCCTTTGTTCAGAGTGACGGTGCCAGTACACGAAATTTTGAAGGAGCGGGATTGGGATTGGCCATTACGCGAAAACTGGCCAAGTGCCTGGGAGGAGCCGTGGAGGCTCGTAATCGCGATGGCGAAGGAACCGTTTTTACCCTTAGCCTGCCTTTGTCTATCCCCTCCGAGGAGGAGACGCTTGAGGCGAAAACCGTTTCTGAAAATCGCCCGACGTCATGTCATCGTAAACTGCGTGGCAAGGTGTTGGTCGCAGAAGATAGTCGCCTTAATGCCCAACTGATTGATCGTGTTCTGGTTGGATTTGGACTTGAGCCCACCTTGGTCTCTGATGGACAACAAGCGGTTGAAAAGGCCATGTCCGAATCTTTTGATCTGATCCTCATGGATATTCAAATGCCGAATATGAACGGTTATGAGGCGACGACCACCCTTCGTCGTCAAGAAATAACGGTGCCCATCATTGCCTTGACCGCCAATGCCCTGCCGGAAGACCGTGACAGGTGTATGGCCGTCGGATGCAATGAATACCTGACCAAACCCTTTGAGCAAGATGTGCTTTGGGAGATTCTGGTGCAATTCCTGGACGTTGAAGAGGGCGAGGAAACTAAGGACTTTCATGAAGAAACACCATCCGAGATTACTAGCCAAGGAGCCTGTTCGCAGAGTGATGACCGAGAGCCACCGGTGATCGACTGGGAAGCCTTTCGCGAAATTTACCAACGCGACGATGTGGTGCATGAAATGATTGACGCCTTTTTGCAAGAAGCCTCTGCAACCATGAACAAAATGACCAAGGCTGTACGAGAACAAAAAGCCAAGGATGTACGGATGTGGGCCCACAAAATGAAGGGGTCAGCTCTGACTATCGCAGCGAGTCCCCTGGCCGCAGTGGCCTATCGTTTGGAGTGTGCCGCCAGTCAAAATGAAATTTCGGTATTTCAATCGATCCTGGTTGAACTTGAATCGGCTTATCGTGCTTTACTCGCGTATGTACTTACTGAGAATCATATAGAATGTCCCAGCTCAGATCTTCAAGAGGAAATCCTCTCTGTTGATGGTATGGATTGAATTAGTGTTGATGGAGAAAACAATGCTTAAATGCTTGATTGTTGAAGACGATATCGCAGCTCGCAAATTACTGCAGATCCACCTAGCGGATCTGGGTCAGTGTGACACAGCCGAGAATGGTAATCTGGCCATTGAAGCCTTCACTGAGGCACATGAATCTGGTTCGCCCTACGATTTGGTTTGCCTGGATATCATGATGCCGGAGATGGATGGCCACCAAACACTCCAGGCCATTCGCAAACTTGAAGAACAATGGGAAATCTTGGGGCTCGATGGAGTGAAAGTGATCATGACGACGGCCTTAAAAGACTCAAAAAATGTGTTCCATGCCTTTCGTGAAGGCTGTGAAGCCTATGTTGTCAAACCCGTCCGCAAAATTCGGTTATTTGAAGAGATGGAAAAACTGGGATTGATTCTGCCTCTGAAAACTGGATCTAATTAGAATCGCCCTGATCACTCAGAAAACCTCATTCGAATAAACAACGTTAAATGTGATATTAAGATGCATCCGCGTCATTTGGGTGTCCCCACGTTTTTAACATTGATTGATCACGATTGAGGACGCGACTGTAAGAAGGAATCAATATTGTGGTGTTGCTCGGAGCATATTCATGAATACCCAAGAAAACATCTATCCACAAGAGGAAACACAGCTTGAGGTGAAGGAATCGTCCCCGCAGTTTATTCCGGAAGAAGATATCGGCTTGATATTAGATTTTATCGCCGAATCGCAAGAACACATCGAGGTCGCCGAAGCGGGGTTACTCGAATTGGATAAATCCCCCGGCGACGCGGATACGATCAATACGGTGTTTCGGGCCTTTCACACCATCAAGGGGATGGCGGGGTTTCTGAATCTACAGGACATCGGCTCTTTGGCTCATTCTGCCGAAAATCTCTTAGATCAGGCGCGTAAAGGCCAACAAGGTCTGCAAGGAGCGAATTTGGATGTCGTTTTTGAGTCCATGGATATGATGAAAAAAATGATCAGTTCTTTGAAAGAGGGGGCAAAGAATGGTCAGCTCGATCAAACACCGATAGGACTCGATATCTTATTGACCCGATTGGAGGCCTGCCTTAGGGGAGATGTGCCATCGTCGCAAGCAAAGACCGTGGAAATTCGGTCCGAGGTTGTTTCTCAACCGCCACAGGAATCCGCCAAGCAGGCCTCGGTCAAGATCAACTCCGGCAAAAGTGCGGGAACGGACGATAAAATCAAGGTGAGCACCACACGGCTGGATACACTCATTGACATGGTCGGCGAATTGGTGATTGCCAACCTCATGGTGGGTGAAGAGGTCAAGGATCGTCTGACAACCGAGCATGTCCTGGGAACCAAGGTTTCACACCTCAGCAAAATCGTACGAGAGTTACAGGAACTATCGATGTCCATGCGTATGGTCCCGGTACGCGGAGTCTTCCAACGTATGACACGACTGGTCCGGGACTTGGGACGTAAATCAGAAAAAGAAATCCAATTCAGTACCCAAGGCGATGAAACCGAATTGGACCGCACGGTCGTGGATAAAATCGCCGATCCCCTGGTCCATATGATTCGAAATTCGGTAGACCACGGGATCGAATCCAAAGAAGACCGCCAGAAAGCGGGCAAGCCCGCTGCCGGTACAATTCAATTGCGAGCTTTCCACAAGGCCGGGCATGTGATCATTGAAATCATTGATGACGGTAAGGGGCTGGATAAGAAACGGATTCTGAATAAGGCCATAGAAAATGGCGTGATTCCCTCCGCCCAGGATATGAGCGATGAAGACATCTACCGCTTGATTTTTCATGCCGGTCTGTCTACGGCCAAACAGGTGACGGACATCTCCGGACGCGGGGTCGGCATGGATGTGGTGAAAAAAAACATCGAAGAACTGCAAGGGCGAGTGGATATTCGCTCGTATCCCGGTAAGGGGACTACTTTCACGATTTGTTTACCTTTAACCTTGGCGATTATCGACGGGCAAATCGTTAAGGTCGGTAGGGAACGGTACATTATTCCCATCAATTCCATCATTAATAGTTTCCAACCACAGCCGGAACAGATTTCATCAGTTCATGAACGGGGCGAAGTCATTCGTGTGCGTGGAGATCTGTTGCCTTTGGTACGACTCCACCAGGTCTTTGAGGTGGAGCCCATCTCCAGACGCCCGGAAGAATCCTTGCTGGTGATTGTAGAGGCGGATGGACAACGATGCTGTCTTTTGGTCGATGAACTGCTAGGGCAACAACAGGTCGTGATTAAGAGTCTTGGAGAGGGCTTGGGAGCTGTTCGTGGTGTTTCGGGAGGAGCCATAATGGGAGACGGACTGGTGAGCCTGATTCTGGATGTACCCAGTTTGATTGAATTGGGGAAAGACTAACACACAATGGACACCTTAACCATAGACAACCTGTCTTTGACGGATCGGGAATTCAACCGCATCCGTTCCATGATCTACAAACATTGCGGCATCAACCTCCATGAGGGTAAAAAGGAATTGGTGCGGGCTAGACTGGCCAAACATCTTCGCAGTGGTGATTTCAAAAACTTTAACGATTACTTGGATCATGTATTCCAGGACCGCACCGGCAAGTCCTTCTCCCTCCTGGTAGACTCGTTGAGCACGAATCTCACCAGTTTCTTTCGAGAGAATCCGCATTTTCAGTTTCTGGAAAATCAATTTTTACCCTCGTTGATCAAGAACAAAAGGAACTCAGGAGCACTCAAGATTCGTGCCTGGAGCGCGGGATGTTCATCCGGGGAGGAACCTTACTCGGTGGCCATTACCTTGCTGGAAGCGGTACGTGAACTGGGGGGCTGGGACGTCAAGGTCTTGGGGACGGATATCTCGACCAAAATGGTGGAACGCGCCCGTCGAGGAATTTACGACGAACAACGCGTAGCCCCGGTTTCAAAAACACTCAAGCAACGCTATTTAATCCCTCAGAAGCAAGGACAAAAGCGGCAATATCAAGTGGGTACCGAATTGCGTCATACCGTCCTGTTGAATTATCTCAACCTGATGGAAGACTGGCCAATTCAAACCTCTTTGGATCTTATTTTTTGTCGCAATGTGATGATCTATTTTGACAAACCAACCCAAGAACGATTGGTCAACCGTTTCTATGATCTTCTGGATAGCGGCGGCGTCCTGTTTACAGGCCATTCGGAATCGTTAACCGGAATCACGCATCCTTTTCGTTACGTTCAACCCACAATTTATTGCAAACCCTAGGACGATCTCATGGTAGCACAAAAACAAATTGTACAGGTCTCGGACGCAAAACTATCGCGATGCCCGGACGATGTACTGGCGACCTACTCATTAGGTTCCTGCATTGGCGTCTGTCTATATGACCCCGTTGCCTGTATTGGAGGATTGTTGCACTACCAGCTCCCCAGTTCGCAACTCGATCCACCTAAAGCACAGGCGAATCCCTTTATGTTTGCCGATAGCGGAATGCATTGGCTAATGAAGAACATGTTATCCGCCGGGGCGCAGCCCAAAAGGTTACAGGTCAAGATTGCCGGAGGGGCAACCATGCAGGGCGGCCCTAATGGATTTGAGATCGGTAAACGAAACCACCTGGCCATTCGGAAAATCGCCTGGAAACACAGATTGTTTATCGAAAGCGAGGATGTCGGGGGGACATCCGCTCGCCATATGTCACTGACTATGGCGAATGGAGAGGTCTTGATTAAGTCTAATGGGATCCACAAGTTTTTATAATAATTCGAGAGGATAGTAGCATGAACCTGTTAATTGTTGACGATTCTATTCTAACACGAAAAGCCATGTCACGTATACTGGAAATGGTCGATCTATCGATTGAAACGGTCTATGAGGCGGGCCATGGCCAAGAGGCTCTGGCGATTCTAGACAATCACATGATTGACTTGATCTTGGCTGACCTCAACATGCCCGAGATGGGTGGAATCGAATTGATTGCCCGTATGCAAGAAAGTGAAACCCAACAAAGGATCCCCGTCATTATCATATCCACCGAGTCGAGCACAACACGAATTAATCAGTTGCTGTCGCAAGGGGCATCTCATTATTTACATAAACCCTTTACGCCTGAAACCGTACGTAATGCCATTGAAAAAACATTAGGAGTGGTTCAATCATGAAAGCGATCGCGGATGTAATGACTGAGGCCCTAACGGAAACACTGGGAACCATGGCATTCTGCTCCGTGGACTCCGTAAACAATGACATGGAGATCCCTCCACGTCTGGTTCATGTCACAATGAATTACAAAGGTCCCAAAGAGGGTTGTTTACAACTCCTCGGGGGCTGGGAACTGGGCCGACAAATTGCAGAATGTATCAGTTGCGTGGATGACATCGACGATCGCTTTGTCATCGATGCCTGGAAAGAGATCTGCAACGTGTTGAGTGGTTTAGTGATCCCGGCCATTGCTGACAGTCAAGCTGATATTTATGATATTACTGTACCGGTGGCAACCATGGAGGAACGAATTCCTGCATGGAATAAATTTTTAGGGCTGCCCGGAGCCCAGATCATTAATGTGGACGGTTGTGCTGTGGCCATTCACCTAAATATTGTGACATGTAATGAAGAGGAGACCGTAAACTCATGAGACCTGATCAGTGCAGAGCTAGCCTAGAAGGTGGTCAATGGCCGGATATCGTGACAATCAATGTCCCTAATGATTTTTTTGATTTGCTAGATGAATTCGTGGATTCAACCACCAATCAATTAGATAAATTAGAAGAGACCGCTCTGGTTTACGAAAAAGAACAAACAGAGGATCAAGCTGCGACCATCCGCCGTGTCTTACATAAAATGAAGGGGGAAGCAGGCATTGTTGGATTTAGTCTGCTAGAGGCCTACTTCCATGAGGCCGAAAATGCTTTCGAACAATTGCCGATAGAATCCAGAGCAGAAATGCTGTTTCGCCTTAAGGATTGGGTTGCCGAGGTCATTGAGGAGTTACAGAAGTAAATGCCGCATGATCAAATACTCTAATCGTATAGAGTAAAGAGAAATCACAGTTGCAACATTTGTTTGAAGGCGTTTCATAAGTATTGAAGGAATATCAAAATTAAATATCGTGTACGATCTCCCCGCCACAAGTAGACGAAGAACCTCATTGGAATTGCTGGATTAAAAACACTCAGAACTCATACAAAACCTGGGCATTTTTTTAGTTGGCCTGGTGCCGGTAAAACCAATGTCACCATTTTGATTCTCAAACAACTAATCCGTAAAAAAAACAGCTCACCACTTCACCTCCTATCTCAAGATTCAGGTTTGATTGGGCAAGGTACTCTGACATTAATGCGAATTGCTTCGAAAGACCCAATCCACTCAAAGATGGGATTGTTGATAATCAAGTTTGAATTCATTGTTGAATAGGGTCATGGCTATCTTCCAGGAACTTCCGAACTGGTAGCTATGTCGAGCTACTGCAGTATAAGGATTGTCTCGATAGACCGCTCCAAACAAACTTTTCTCTTCGAGAGTCTTAACTAGTTCCTGTTGTGGAAACGTGTTTTTCAGCCATCGCGGCTTGATCATCTATACTTTGATTCGGTGTGAAAGCCGTTTCTCGATTCAAGGGCACCTCAAAGGAGTTAAAGGGGCCATATCTAGACGGACCTTTGCCATGCCCTCAATCGCACGACTATGTTTACAACACGTCCTCCTTTACAATCGCGTTAACAATATCAGATTATGGCATAAGACAGCCATGCCAACACTGGCGGCATAATTCTTAAATCCTTTAAAACGACAACGATCTAAGTGAAAGGCACGTTTTAAGACGGAAATACTGCCTTCTGAACCCGCCCGAAAACGTTGGCCTTCACGGAAGTCCTCTGATGTTTCACGGGTCAACTCCTGGGCGTTTCGTCGTCCTTTTTTGGCGATGGAAACCGTTGGAATCTTCTCTTCAAGGAGACCGATTTTCTCCATGCTTTCGTAGAAGCCCTTGTCGGCGGCTAAAACCTTCGGGTACTGACCAAACAAAGATTTGTGGGCATCCAAGGCGGGGGCAAGGAGATCCTTGTCTTCGCGGCGAGATGGCATCACCACATAGTGGTGGATGAACTTTTCATCCGTTTGGGCCAGGAGAACCTTATGGCCAAACTCGATGGCTTTGCCGGCCTTACCGCGTTTGATCAGTTCGGTATGTTCTTCAAACAGACTATAGAGCTTCTCATCGGCGGCCAGCTTTACACCTTGCAGGATACGCTGATCGGCTTGTTGGACAATCTGGCCTACCAAGGGCAGGTAATGAGCCAAAGCCTCTGCGTCGTAACCCACGGATTCGACTCGGGATAAAACGTCCTGGCCGGCTTGATGAATCCAGCGAACGCGTTGGATCAGTATTCGATACTGCTTCTTGACCTTGCGTTGTGTGGCCTTGCTCTTGCTGGAGATGTTACGACCAATGAACGTATACAACTTCTTGACCTTTTTGTCATGGAAACGGTGAGCCAACCCTAATTCCGGCAGTTCACGTTGAAGGCTGCGGATCAGACGCGCGAGGGTTCTAAAGCTATCCCAAAGCAGGGAAGAATCCGTTGGATAGTGGATATTGACCTCAACCACCGTGGTGTCCATACGCTGCTTTTGGCTGCTGATCTTCTCCTCGGCAATGGCATAGAGGCCGAGAACTTGATTCATGGCCAGGAGGGTTTCAGGTGGCAAGAAGCAAAACGCCTTACTAAGCATCGTAAAGTCCATGGTATTTCCGGGCTCCAAACGAACGAAATGACGCAGGAATTCACTGCCATCAATGTAAATGATCGTTTTACGATAGCTGCATTGTTCGACAAACTTAACGATCAGTGCCCGTAGCAAGTGTTCGGTGGTAAACGTCGCTCGGCGTCCTTTATTGGAGTACGACAGCAAATCGGCCCAATCCTGATGAGCCAGTGCTAGCAATTGAGGATTGGCATCCAGTAGTTCTGATAGCATCTGATACTTCTGTCGATAGGCTTGGACAACCTTCAGGCTTGACGGTTCACTGAAATCAAAGTAACGTTGGTAAGTGGATTTTAATCTCATATCTGCTCCCTTATTGAGTTTTGGCGAACCCATTTTAAAGGGAGCAGATTTTTTGTCCATTATTGTTGTCACAATATCCACTTAAAACCTTCCGCAACAGGAACTAACTAAGCCAAGGGCGTTGTTGGCATTCGTATAGGTATTCCGAAGTTCATCATTTTCGTCTAATAAGGCCCCTATCCTGTCGGCGTCAGGGTGATCATTGATTACTATGATATTTCCACATTCCTCTTTTGTACGTCTTCAGCCCAAGCGGGACTATTAACCTAAGAGAGGATCAACAATATGCTCACTACTTTCAGGAGCAGAGTGATGCCAGCCTTAACAAAAGTTGATAAAGTTGCGGTAAATCACATTTTAAAATCTCCAAGACCTGGCAAATACCAACAAGAATTTTTTAATCGTAATCGCTATCAGCAATCCGTAAAGCTTCGAAATATCTATCCCTAGAATCACCTTGCTCATTCGAATTCACCCTTGCTCCCCAAAAAATCTAGATTGTCCATATACGTCTTGAATCAAAACATCGGCCATTAGACGCGAGCGTCGTCCGTTTCAAATAGAATAGCGTGAATAAAACCGCAAACACGGGATTTGGGATAGCCCAGAAATGTGCTTACTCTTGTTTCCCATACCGATTGCGGATTCCTTGTCCTGGCATCAATTTACTTTTTAATTCGATCACTTCGACGACAAGGCCACCTTAATCCCAAAGCCGACAAATATGCATCCACAAACCTTCTGAGTTATTGATCGTATTCTCTGACTTGCTTGAAAAGCAATGCCTATTCGCGCCGAGACAAACGAAAGAATACTTAGATATGCAAAACTTATGAGCATGAAGACAACAGACATGTTGAGGTAGGGGAACAGCAACTCGCCCTTAGCGGGTTGAATAAACAGAGGAAAGAAGGCCATAAAGAATAATACTGCTTTTGGATTGAGCAGTGTGATGGTGAAGGCTTGTCGCATGGATAGGACAGGATTATGTTGTGTTTGGTTTTCAGATTCTTGTTTAGAAAAGATCGCTTTCATGCCAAGATAAATTAGATAACCAGCTCCAATCAAACGAATCCCATGAAAGAGCACAGGACAAGCTCTAAGGATGGCCGAGACTCCAAGCAATGAAAGTGCGATTAAACAGGTATCTCCAAGCATAATACCTAGCATTGCCATTTGGCCTGCCTTAATTCCTTTTACTCCGGCGGTCTTCGCTACAAATATTGATCCAGGACCGGGTACCAAAACAATGGCAGTAGAAGCAAACAGGAAACCTAGCCAATCGATGTTTGCCATAGTTATTCCTTATAATCACATACACGAGGGAAAGCGATAACGGCCCCCTTCAATCCCTGGTCGTATTTACTCTTGGTCTCTGTATGTTTCATACATGACGGTCTTTTCAATCGGCTCTCTTCCGGTTCCATGTCGATCAGGGCTAAGGAAAGCTTGAGTGGGATATCCTAATAGTAATAATGCCGTAGGCTCAATATGCGACGGGATATTGAATTCTCTTCTGATAATAGCGGGATCAAACAAGCCCACCATAACACTTCCAATCTCCTTCTCGCGTGCGGCCAGCATCATGTGGTCACAGACGATACCTATATCTAAATCCCCTGAGCATTTATTGTCAAAGGGCCTTATCAATGGATTGGACTTATCTTGGCACACGATGAGAACGCATTGAGAACCAAAGGTCTTGTATGCCTTTTGAACCTTAATCAGATTCTCTGAGTCTTGGACAACAATGATGCGTTGCGGCTGCTTATTGCAGGCACTGGGGGCCACTCTTGCTGCATTTAGGATGTAATCCAGGGTCTCTTCTTCTATTCGTTCTTCTTTGAAACCACGCGTTGTGCAGCGACTTTTGGCTAGATCAAGAAAAGTCATTTTGATCCTCAATTGAGTATTTGTTCCATAGCATTGTTTCTTTTACGGCCAATATACTGGAAACCATTGGATGAATTACCATTCATAGTTTTTACCTCGATGCCACTTAGATCTTCCGTGATGAAGTCTATGCACAGTGAGGCGATCCACTTTCTATCATGATGCCTTACGATGGCTCCTTCTGGTAATTCAAATATGCCGTAGACCCCATATTTGTCTTTATATTCGTCATATCTTTTAAGATTACGATTATCACTTTGCAGCCAGTAATCACTTATATAGACGATACCGCCGGGACGAAGCACACGATGTATTTCCTGCATCAAAGCGATTTGTCCCTCATTGGTTGGGATACAGGTTAGGACGGCAAATAAAAGGACGGCATCAAAGGAGTCTGACTGATAGGGAATAGAATTGCTGTGCAATACTTGTAGATTGAGATGGGGGCATTCTTGCCAACCCCGTTCGATCATTAATTGGGATGAGTCAAGCCCCACAATGCTTTTGAATCCCATTTGATATAGCTCATCGCAAAGGCGGCCATATCCACATCCAAAGTCGAGGATGTCCGCTTGATTGGGCACACGCGTAACGAATTGATCCTTATCGATTGGGTGCGTGAATGATTTTAACGATGAAACACTGTCCCAATATTCAAATTGATTGTCGAGACCTTCCATTATCATTCCTGAGGGATTGGCAAATTCTGCTGTCGAAGAAAAGTCAATTTATCCCAATAGCCTCGCTGAAATACGATTTCGTCGTTGACGATATGAAAGAAGCCACATCCACGCAGGCCAAGCGGGTCTCGCCATTCCAGGATTGCCCATTGGCCATCTTCAAATATATTTTCAACAATGCAGGTCATATCGGCTTGTGCAAAGGAATCCGCAAACATTTGCCGTATCGCGTCCCGTCCCTCGACAGGGTTCTCAGCCACTTGATGATTGATGGCATCCTCGCTATACAAGTTCGCTAAAGCGTCGGCGTCGGCTTTATTGAAGGCTTCAACGAACTGTTGGAGTATTTCTTTTGGACTCATGTTAGTTATCCTAATCTGCAACGGCTCTTTGAGCACATCGACATCAATCAGAGAATTCTTTGTCTAAAGGCTTTTAAGACCTGGCAAACACCAACAAAGGTTTGTAGTCGTAATCGTTATCAGCACTTCGCAAAGCTTCCAGGTACCTATCCCTCGACTCTCCTTGCTCGATCAAGCTCGCCCCCGCTCCCCATGAGAATCTAGGTTGTCCATAAACATCTTGAATTAAAACATCGGCCATGAGCCGCGAGTGTCGTCCATTGCCATTGGGAAACGGATGGATAGAGACCAGCCGGTGATGGAATACAATCGCCATCTCATCCGGTGAATATGTGCTATGGTCTACCCAGTAAAGGGCGTCATCGCACAGCTTTTTGATTTCAGGTATAATTTGAAAACATTGCATCCCAATGGTTTTCTCGGATTGACGAAATTTCCCAGCCCACCTCCAAACGTTTCCGAACATCTTAGCGTGGAGTTCTTTGATAAATTTCTCGGTCAGTATATGCCCAGCGGTTTTGTTTCTTCTGCCACCAAGCCATCGCTCGGCATCCAAGATGTTTTCATACTCGCACCGATCTACTTCTTGCCGAGTGCTTACATGAGTAAGAAGTAAGCCATCGCGTTCATCCGCAGTCAATGGAGTTGCTCCGTGCGAGGAATTTTCAGGGTTCACCATTCTTGCCACCAAGCATTTGTGGAGTCAGCCATTACCAAGTCCACCTCCCTTTCAAGCATCTTCTTTTCCTCATCCGGATTAAGGTGTTGCTGCTCTAATCTCATCGTTTGCGATATGCGTTTGATTCTGGCCTCGGCGACCTTGTGTATTTGCCTCGTTATCGTATCTTCCAGAGATGTCTTGGGAACGAATCCATACACAAATTCGCAGTCAAGCCCCTCGGCCACTCTACGCATCGTGTTAAGGGTTACATTACCATCAATTTCATTATTCTCAATCAAAGAAATCCACTGCCGAGTACAACCCAAGCGTTTTCCAAGTTGTGTCCCCGATATACCTAGAGCATCCCTTATAGCCCGTATCCAACCTTTTCTTGGTATACCGACCTTTTTCAGAGGATGCAACGACGCTAGTTTATCCTCAACCTGCTCTCGTATTAGTCTATTTCGTTTCGCATTCATGGCTGCGTCTCCTAGCTTGCAGACAACCATTGATTCGCCGTCACGAGCAATTGTTTATCGGCCTTTTATTGTCAATATACAAACTGACTTTCCGACTTATAATGACAAGTATATTATTGCTATTTTTACTTGTTTTGTCAATTCTTATATTGACTTTTCGACAGATTCAACAGGCCTGTTCTCACAAAAATCATAGATTTCTGAGGATTTAGCATATCCCTTCTCGCCCTTTTTCTACGCCCTATTGCCACCTGTTCTGAGTGAGATTCCCCCGGCCTCCCAAAAAGGACACGAAAAAGGTGCCTACTCCCTCCCTCATGGGGCCACTTGATTCGGCATACTAAAGATCTTATCTCACAGCCCCCACAAGGCTCTTGATCGCCAACTTGATATGCACAGGAAGATCCCCCCAAACCTTGATCAAGGCTCTCAAATCAGTATCATTAAGCTAGGCCCGCGGAATTAAGTGTGCCGGATTCTGTGCCGCCTGTTCTCGAAATCGGCGTTTTAATAGCGTCAAGAGCGATTATTCTAGTCCTGTGTCACCGCTCCATCTTCTATATCCCTCTGAAGATCTTCCTGGATAATGCCTAAAATCTTCTGTCTAACAGAGGCTTGCAATAAAGGCCAAGATTGAATAATATGTGCGACTTCCTGAACGTATTGCTTGCTTAGATTCTGAAGTGCGCCGCATTTTGCGCCGCCTATTTTAAAAAACTGATTTTTCGGGTTCGTTAGGGCGGATAGTTCGAATCCAGCCCGGCCCATTAAAAGATTTTACCAGGATGGTAAGATCGCTTCCTGTTGTGTTCCCTTGTTTTTGAATCAAACATGGCTCAACATTCCAGCAATTCTCAAGAGATAGGTTTTTGCCATACCCTCCGTGTCTTTGCCGCGTTTACCGTGGTACTGGCTCACGTCGTAGGTGGGACTGCAGAATCCCTGACCCCGTTGAGTCTCTCCTGGTGGATCTGTATCACCATCTTTGCCAGCTGTTTTTGGTCAGTCCCGATTTTTGTGATGATCAGCGGTCTACTGTTGTTGAATCCCAAGCGACAAGAATCTCTCGGCCAATTTTACCGCCGCCGCCTGCAACGTCTGGGTATCCCCGTACTGGTCTGGACAATACTTTACCTACCCCTGAGATTTAAAACGGATTCGGTCCCCTTCTCAGCCATGGCCAGCTTCAATTTCATTCTGGCCGGACGGCCTTATGCCCACCTGTGGTTTCTCTACATGCTAATCGGCCTATACCTGCTGACGCCCTTCCTCCGCACCTTTGTCCAGGTCACCCCTCGCCCCCAACGGATCGCACTGATCATGGCCGGACTCATCCTGGGCGACGCCTACCACTTGACCAATATGATGTTCTGGGGCAACAGCAGCTCCATCTTTACGATGTTTATCCCCTTCATCAGTTATTACCTGCTGGGCTACGAACTCTCACTCGCTCCAGCTCGCTTCCAACCCAAATACATCGGGTTGGCTATCGTGGCGACAATCGGCTACCTTGCCACCCTCATCCCGAGCTTCATCGAACTCAGGAGCGAGCAATACGGCCTGTTTTTCTTTAGTTTCTTTGGTCCCCCGATCGCATTGAGCAGCCTGGTGCTGTTTGTCCTGGGGCAACGTTGGCATCCACGCCTGCCTCAGGGCGTTCAAAGATGGATGACGCGACTCTCCTCAACCACTCTGGGAATCTACGCCCTCCATATTGCCGTTTTGCTGGGCCTGCAAAAACTCATGGGAGGGAGTCATAAACAACCCGAGGTCGATGACTTGGCCATTGCCCTGATCGTAGGCCCCTTGCTGGCCTTCTTCCTCAGTGCGGGCATCACCGCCATCATCTTGAGAATCCCCCTGTTAAGACGAACGGTAGGCTAGAGATGCTGTTTTATCCCTCAACAAAACATTCTGAGCAACCGCCCCAGACTAACCGCGAAAATCTGGGCTACCTAAATCGTCTGCGAACTCAAGCGGCCTGGGCCGTTATCTTACTGCATGTCCTTTTAGGGATGATCGATGGCCTGACGCCCGAAAGCGGTAACTGGTGGCTGGCCCATAGCATCTGCCTGCTCTGCCAATGGGCAGTACCGGTCTACGTCATGATCAGTGGGGCCCTATTGCTGGATCCGAACAAACAGGAAACACCCCAGGCCTTCTATCGCAAACGCCTGGCCCGCATCGGTCTGCCCCTGGTAGCTTGGACCAGTTTCTACTTCGTCGTGCGCAGGGTTTTTGACCATGAACCCGTTGGGCCGTTCTATATCTTCGACCACCTGCTAGCCGCAGATCCTCCTTACCATACTTTCTACCTGTTTCTGATCGCCGGCCTCTACGGCCTGACCCCGGTATTGCGTCCTTATATTCAATATGCCCAGCCCCGTGAGCGCCGGCAACTCGTGGTGTTGATCCTGGGCCTGACTGCCGGTTATGGGCTATGCAACGCCCTACTATGGCAGAATCAACGTTATCTGTTGACCTTTTACCTACTCTACCTGGGCTATTACCTGGCCGGTTACGAACTGCGTCATCTCGATCTGCAACGCATCAAACCCAAGTTCATAATCCTCGCGGTAATCCTATCCGTGGTTTATATTGCCATTCTGGTCCCGACCTACATGCGCTACGATGGACGCATCAACGGCCGTTTCGTCATCGGCTACGATAGTCTCCCAGTGATGGTGTTGAGCCTGGCAGTCTTTGCCTGGACCCGAAATCGACAAGAGCGTCGCCCCCAAGGCCCCGGCTGGTTCGACCGAATCTGTGAGAAAATCGCCCCTCAAACCTTCGGTATTTACCTCCTCCATCTCACCCTACTCATTGGCCTGCGAGAAATCGCCGGAGATCAAGGCGATGATCTGCACTTTATACCGGTAGCCCTCGTAGTTACGGCTGTGGTCTTTGTCATGAGCTGGGGCCTTACCTGGCTCCTGCAAAAAATCCCACTCTTGCAACGGCTGGTCTAATCGATATGATGAACCGCCTGGAATGTTGGAATAATGGAATGATGGAATAATGCTCTGTCCCAACATTCCAGCATTCCAATGAATTATTAGGAGTAGCTTTTGAGTCTACACGACCATAACATTCTATTTTTTGACGGGGCCTGCGGAACCAACCTACAGGCCAAGAACCTGCCGGATTCGATCTGGGACGGTTATGAGGGTTGCACCGAAATCCTCAGCGTAACCGCCCCTGAGGTCATCATCGGCCAACACCAGGAGTTCTTAGACGCGGGCAGCCAGCTGATCGAGACCAACACCTTTGGTGCGGCCCGCGTGGTCATGAGCGAATACGGCCTGGAACACCGTGTGGTCGAACTCAACCAAATTGCAGTCGAGAATGCCCGTAAGGCCATCGGAGATCGCACCGGCTGCTACATCGCCGGTTCGGTCGGACCGGGCACCAAGCTGCCCAGCCTGGGCCATATCACGGTCGATGACCTGGCCTCCTCAGCCCATGAACAGGTCCATGCCCTGGTCGAGGCCGGGGTGGACTGCCTCATCATCGAGACGTGCCAGGATCTGTTGCAGGCCAAAACCGTCATCATCACCTGCCTGGATGTTTTGGAGTCCAAAGGACAAGACCTGCCGGTCATGCTCTCGGTAACCATGGAACGCCAAGGCACCATGCTGGTGGGCAGTGACATCGCCACAGTGGCTGCCACCTTCGAGCCCTATCCCCTGTTCTCGTTGGGGCTCAACTGTGCCACTGGCCCTATGGACATGGAATCGCACATCCGCTACCTCAGTCACAACTGGGACAAACGCATCTCCTGCATGCCCAACCAGGGCCTGCCCGAGGTCATCGATGGCCAGACGGTCTATCCGTTGAAACCCAAGGAATATGCCGAGCACATGAAACGCTTTATTACCGTCGATGGCGTCAGCATTGTGGGCGGTTGTTGCGGCACCACCCCGGAACACATTCGTGTGATGGTCGAGACCGTCAAGAACTGCACCGTGGCCAGCCGGGAGGTGTGCTCATGAGCATGAAATCCGCTGTATCGAGCCTGTATCAAAGTGTCGATATCGAGCAGGAAATCAAGCCCCTGCTGATCGGCGAACGCGCCAATGCCAACGGCTCCAAGAAATTCCGTGAACTGCTGATTGCTGAGGACTATCAAGGCTGCCTGCGTATCGCCCTGGAACAACAGGCCAAAGGGGCCCAGGTATTGGACCTGTGTGTGGCCTATGCCGGTCGCGATGAAACCCAGGACATGGTGACCCTGGTCAAGATGTTTGCCGAGTCGGTCAAATGTCCCTTGATGATCGACTCGACCACACCCGCCGTCATCGAGGAGACACTCAAGCTCTATCCCGGTCGCTGCATCATCAACTCCATCAACCTGGAGGACGGCGGTGCCAACCTGGACCGCATCTGTAAACTGGCCAAACGCTACGGCGCGGCCGTGGTCGCCCTGACCATCAATGAAAAGGGCATGGCCATGACCACCGCAGAAAAGGTCGAAACCGCCAAGCAGATCTACGACCTGGCCGTCAACAAGCATGGCCTGCGTCCACATGACATCCTGTTCGACATGCTGACCTTCACCATCGGATCGGGCGACGAAACCCTGCGTGATGCCGGCGTGCAAACCCTGGAGGCCATCAAACAGATCAAACAGGAATTGCCCGGTGTCTTTACCGTGTTGGGCTTGAGCAATATCTCGTTCGGTTTGAGACCCGCGGCCCGACGCGTGCTCAACTCGGTGTTCCTGCATGAAGCCGTTGCCATGGGTATGGATGCGGCCATCGTGGACACGGCCAAGGTCATCCCCTTTGCTCAAATTGACGAAACCCAAAGAGAAATATCACTCGACCTGGTCTACGACCGGCAGAAGGATCCGAACAAGACGCCTCTGATGGCCTTTATCGAATACTTCGAATCCCTCAGCGGTAACGATAGTGACGAACAACAAGAACAGAGCTTCACCCTGGCCGAGACCGAACTGTCACAAAAAGTTCTCAAGGGGGACAAGGAAGGCCTCGAAGACGTGCTGACCATCTTGATGGATCGCTACAGCCCCTTGGACATCATCAACGACATCCTGGTGCCCAGTATGCGCAAGGTGGGTGAACTCTTCGGACGGGGTGACATGCTGCTGCCCTTTGTACTCCAGTCAGCCGAGACCATGAAGCAATCCGTGGCCTTTTTGGAACCCTTCATGGAAAAGGTCGACCAGAGTGACGCCACCAAGATCCTGCTGGCCACGGTTCAGGGTGACGTGCACGACATCGGCAAAAACCTCGTGGACATCATCCTGAGCAACAATGGCTACAAGGTGTACAACATCGGCATCAAGATGCCGGCCGAGACCATCATCGAAAAGGCCCGCGAATACGACGTAGACATCATCGGACTCAGCGGCCTGCTGGTCAAATCCGCCATCGTCATGCAGGAAAGCATGCCGCAGTATCTCGAAGCCGGACTCAAGACCCCCATCCTATTGGGTGGGGCCGCCTTGACGCCCAAGTTCGTGGCCGAATCCTGTGTGCCGGGATACGATGCCGCCCCGGTGGTCTACTGTGCCGATGCCTTTGCCGGTCTCAAGGCCGTGCAAAGTTTCGAAGAAGGGATGCTCACAGCGACAACCTGGCAAAGCCGACCGGCCAAGGTGGTTCAGGCTCCGGGCAGCAAGAATGAGGACCTACGTCGTGACAATCCCGTGCCCAAGCCCCCCTTCCTGGGCGCTCGCGTGGTTGACGATATCGATCCGACGCTATTGTTCAAGTATGTCAATGAACAGGCCTTGTTCCGCGGGCGTTGGGGCTACCGTCGGGGCAAGATGTCGGCCGAGGAATACCAGGGCCTGCTGTCCAAAACCGTACACCCCCTCTACGAAAAACTCAAGACCGACACGATCGCATCCAAGCTCATCCGCCCCCGCGCGGCCTACGGCTACTTCCGCTGCTACAGCGAGGGGGAAACCGTGATGATCGAAACCGACCAAGGCATATTGGAGATGCCCTTCCCACGTCAAGGCATTGCGCCACACCTATGCATCACCGACTACTTCAAAAGCAAAGATGAAGGGGGTGACATCGTAGGCTTCTTCGTCGTCACCATTGGCAGCGCCATCAGCCAACAGACCGCCCATCTTTATGAAGCCAATGACTACTACGACTACCTGACCCTGCATGGTTTCAGTGTGGAGGTCACCGACGCACTGGCCGAATACTGGCACGAGGTCATGCGTACCGAGATGGGCTTCGGCAGTAACGAACCGAGCGACATGAACGGCTATGTCACTCAGCAATACCAAGGTTCGCGTTATGGCTTCGGTTACCCGGCCTGCCCCGACCTGGAAGCACACAAGGTGGTCTGGGAACTCCTGAATCCTGACAAGATCGGTGTGTCCCTCACCGAGAACATGGAGATGGTGCCGGAACAGACCACCTCTGCCATCGTGGTGCATCACCCCCAGGCCAAATACTTTAGTGTATAATTTAGGTTCACGGTACACCGCTTAAGGTTCAATGGTTAAAAACAAACACTCAATCAACCGTGAACGGTGAACCGGGAACCAAACATCAGGAGAAGTTATGAAATACATCTGCGTCAACTGTGGTTACATCTACGATCCAGCTGTAGGTGACCCGGCCAATGGTATTGCACCGGGTACGACCTTTGAAGATATCCCGGACGACTGGGTCTGTCCGGTGTGCTACGTAGGCAAGGAACAGTTCGATCCCGTGGATTAAGACGGACCCGGCAACTTCATACTGCATTCATCTTTTCGCATCCCCAACATTGTCCTTGCGAGATAGGAGAACTTTTTTTATAAACTCCTATTAAGGACTCAAATCAGCAACAATTCCACTGCAAAGGCTGGGTGGATTCATAGATGTGCAGACAGTGGGTGAAAAGGAGATCAACCCTGAATGCAGACCATTGCGGTATCCAATCAAAAAGGCGGCTGTGGCAAGACCACCACGGCCCTCAATCTGGCCACCGCCCTGGCCGCTGCTGAGCAGCGTGTGCTCTTAATTGACCTGGATCCACAAGGGCATTCTACATTAGGTCTGGGCTTTCGGCCGGACAAGTTTCCCGAAAGCCACACCGAGGCCCTTTTCAAACTCGAACTGCCATTAACCCAAGCCATTGTCCCAACACGCATTATCCACTTGAGCCTGATCCCTTCCACCATCCTCTTGGGTGGTGCTGAAATGGAATTGCGTGGTGTCCTGGGTAAACAATGGCTCCTGCGGGAACAGTTGTCCACGCTCCAGGACCTATACGATATCTGCGTCATCGACTGCGCCCCCAACCTGGGCCTGCTCACCCTCAATGGCATCATCGCCAGTAACCAGGTCCTGGTACCGGTGCAGGTGCACTACTACGCCCTCCAGGGCTTGGAGCGAACCCTGGAAACCCTCGACGCCCTCAAGAAACGTTACTCCCCCTGCCCGACGGAACTGCTGGGCATCCTCTTGACCTTTGTTGACGATCGCACCGCCTTGAGCCGCAACATCCAACGGGGGTTGCGTGAAGCCTTTGGCCTGCGGGTCTTTGATACCGTGATTCATACCAGTGTTCGCCTGGCCGAATCCCCCAGTTTCGGCCAACCCCTGTTCAATCACCTTCCTCAATGCCGCTCGGCCGATGAATACCGCCGTCTGGCCCATGAAGTGCAACGCCGCTTAAAAGCCCACGCCGTCACCACCCCCAGTTATCAAACCCTCTGATTGTCGCTTGGCTCTTCCTCCTCGATCCATTACAATAGCTCGTCATAACAATGAGCCAATCACCCAAACATCATGATTTTAGTCAATCTCGCCTGGATAAAGACCAGATGGATACCGATCCAGTTCGTCAATTAAAGTCCTGGATCGAGCAGGCAACAAAGGCTCAATGTCACGAGCCCGATGCCATGAGTCTGGCCACGGCCACCTCGCAGGGCAGCCCCTCGGTAAGAATCGTCTACCTCAGGGGACTCGAAGGTGATGAGTTGCAATTCTTTACCAATACCCTTAGTCGCAAGGGGCGTGAGTTGTCGGCCAATCCACAGGCTAGCGGTCTGCTCTTTTGGCCCACCTTGGAACGTCAGGTTCGCATAGAAGGACAAGTCCACCCCCTGTCACCCTCGCAATCCGATGCCTACTTCGCGGCGCGTCCGCAAGAGAGCCAATGGGGGGCCTGGGCCTCGCAGCAGAGCGAAGTGATCCCGGATCGAGCCACCTTGGAAAAGACCTTTGACCAAATCCAGGCCCAATACCCACAAGAGGTCCCGCGTCCACCCCATTGGGGAGGCTACTGCCTCGAACCGGAGGCCTTTGAATTCTGGCAGGGAAGACCGGGACGCTTACATGACCGCCTACGTTATCGTCGCCAACAAAACGCCTGGATCATTGAGCGTCTGTCACCGTAACTCCAGACTCCTGTTGTTGAGTTTCAAGGTGTTGATGGATATCCCGTCCCAGGTCAACGGCCTTTCTCCATAGATTGAGCCCTGCATCCCAGGTGTTGCGTAAAGGGCTCACGAGACCTTGTGAAAACACCTCACTTCCCTGTTCCAGCGTACAGGTGACCAGGGCCGAAGCGATCCGGCGGGTCAATGCTCCCAACCCTAGATCCTCCTGAGCCCCCAAGTCGGTCAATCGAATCGGATTGAGTTGCAGGACCAATTCACTCTCCTGCCGGTTTGAGGCTCCCAGTGGAGCTTTGACTTCGGCCCGAGTGACATCTAAAACCTCGATGAAAAGAGGTCTCGATGGAGGGTGTTGCTTATTTCGTGTTGGGAGTTGATCGAGAAAGTCCTGCAAATTATTGTCCCTGCCCTGCTGTTCCCAAAGGAGTTGGATGTGATCCAGCTGCACAGACGTCATCTCGACACGTTTGCTCATCAAGGACAGTGTCTTGATATGAATCGTTCCTCGTTCCAGGATTAACAGTCTCTGACTGTGATATCCGGGAGGATTGGCAATTTCCAAATCCGTAAAGGTTAACACACCCTTCGTAAGCCTTAGCTGCAAACCACCCAAGGTCACTTCTGTTCCCAGGGCGTGCGTGGCACTGGTCTCGATGGCTCGTTGCAGGATGCGATCGAAAAACCGATCCGCCCATCCAAGCCCAAGTCCCAACAGAATCAAGGATCCAACTCCCAGGCTCATCCATATCTTGAAACGTTTCTTGAGCATGAATTCCTATCAATTAAAAAAGTCGATCGTACCATCCAGTACGATCGACCATTGTAATCATGAATAGGGGTGTCGCCAATTCTAAAAGGTAATCCCTACGCCCAAGACATACTTGACATCGGTATTGCCCTTACCCGTAGCTGGCGTGGCATCGTAGTTGAAGATCGCCTTGAAGCTACCAAACATAGTCTTGGTGAAGTTAGCCCGCAGCTCTCCTGTCGTAGTGAGGTAGTAATCGGACAGGTCGCTAAAGGCAGGATAATAGGTCAAGTCATGTACAAAATACATCGTCTCGGTCAATTGCCAATCAAAGTTATAACCGGCTTGTATTGAGAACTCGCTGTCACTGCCTTCGCCATCATACTTGGTATACTGATTGGCCAAACCCACCTCAGTGCCAAGATTCATGGTCTCGTTCTCGATCCATTGGTAACCGCCACCGGCACCGACGAGAATACGTTTGTCCAGGTTGGCGATTTCATCGACTTCATAGCGACCATCACCATAACCGTAGAAATTCGGTGAGAAGAAGTAATCGTACTTGCCCTTGGCACGCCACCAGTCTTCGGTCTTGTTGCTATCGGCCTTGGTCTGAGCCATATCGTAATTGAGTGTCACACGATCCTTTTCACGGCGTTTACCGACATTGGCGCTGGCACTGAACGTCTCATTGTGAGTGTTTCCAGAGGTCCGGGTCCACCCCAGGCTGGCCGCGCCCTTCCACTTGGGGGGGGCTTTGACTGGAGGATTGATACTGGCAATCTCCGTCAGCATCAATTGCTGCCCCCCACGAACGGCAACCGTCCCCGTCTGGCTCGCGGTCAGAACGGTATTCAAAATCTTGCCGCTAGCGGTGTGTACCGCCACTTCATCATCGGTTGCCAAGGTCACGACATCGGCGATCGCAATGGCACTTTCACCCGTCACAGCCGATTTAAAGTTGAGTGTGCCGTCTACCAAACTCACGAGGGTACCGGTCAACCGATCCCCGTTACTCAAGGTGACCTGATCCGCATAGAGCCCACTGGTCAACATTAACACAACAACACCCACCCACATTCCAAAACGCTTCATAACAATTCTCCTATTCGATATTCAACCCTCATTTAAGCCTTCTCTTGATAGAGGTGCACATCCCGCTGAGGGAACGGAATAGAGCAACCATTGGCCTCTAAAGCGACCTTAACCTTTTCAGTGACATCAAAACGAACATTCCAGTAGTCGGCTCCCTTAACCCAAGGACGGACCACGAAATTCACACTGCTGTCACCCAACTCGGCGACGGCGACCTGGGGTGCCGGATCCTTGAGAATCCTTTCGTCAGTAGTCAGCACTTCTTCGATGACCTGACGGGCCTTCTTGAGATCATCTCCATAGGAGACTCCGATGACCAGGTCCACACGACGTGTGCCATTGATACTGTAGTTTTTGATGTTGCTGCCGGTAACAGAGGAATTGGGAACGACGATGCGAATGTTGTCCGGTGAATTCAAGATGGTATTGAAGATCTGAATTTCCTGTACGACTCCCGCGGCTCCCCCGACCTCGACATAGTCCCCCACACGGATGGGACGAAAGATCATCATCAAAAAGCCTGAGGCAAAATTGGAAAGTGATCCTTGTAATGCCAAACCAATAGCCAAACCGGCAGCTGCGACCACTGCAGCGAAACTGGTCACCGGCACTCCTGCCCTGGCCAGGGCCGCGATAATCACGAAGACCATAATGGCAGAATAGGAAAAGTTCTCCGTAAAGGTCACCAGGGTGGCCTCGGCCTTGGTCTTTTTCATGGTCTTGCCCAGGGCATTGGCCAACATCCGGGCAATGATACGCCCAATGATAAAAATAATCAGGGCAATCAAGACATTCATGCCGTGTTCGGCCACCTTGGTCTGAATGGTTTCCATAACCGTACTCACCGTTTGAACGGTCGTTTCCACTGTTGAATCGGGATCTGCCATAAGAATACTCCTTCTAAAAGTATCTAATACTGCAATGTCCTACTGTTTACGCGCCAAACCATGTTCGGTTCGGCGAATTATTCTCGTTCACGACTTATACGCGCACCCACGGGATTGAGTTTCTCTTCGATCCGTTCATAGCCGCGGTCGATATGATAGACGCGATGGATTACCGTCGTTCCCTCCGCGGCCATGGCCGCCAACACCAAAGCGGCCGATGCTCGTAAGTCCGAAGCCATGACCGGCGCGGCAATAAGACGTTTGACTCCAGCAACGATTCCGGTACAGCCCTCCTTGCGAATATTGGCGGCCATACGATTCAACTCAGCCACGTGCATGAAGCGATCCGGGAAGACCTTTTCAATGATGATGCTATTGCCCTCGGCCATGGACAGTAGGGCCATGAACTGAGCCTGCAGGTCCGTGGGAAAGCCCGGATAGGGATAGGTGGTGATGTCGGTGGGACGGATGGAACCGGGCAAGACCACTTCACAACCATCCCCCTCGGGTTCTACCAAGACTCCAACGCTACGTAATTTATCGACCACCGCCATCATATCGTCCAAGCGGCAATTGCGAATCTTGAGCCGACCATTGGTGATAGCAGCAGCCACCATAAAGGTCCCGGCCTCGATTCGATCCGGGATGACACGGTACTCAACGGGTTGCAATTCCTTGACACCCTCGATGGTCAGACGCGGCGAACCGATGCCACTGATCTTGGCCCCCATGGCATTGAGCATGTTGGCCAAATCCGAAATCTCGGGTTCACAAGCCGCTGACTCGATGACAGTTTGACCTTTGGCCAAGGTAGCGGCCATCAACACATTGGCGGTCCCTAGAACCGTGCTGCCAAAGGTCCCTCCCAAAAAGATATCTGTCCCCTTGAGCCCACCTGGGGCTTGCGCCACAATATTACCATTCTTGAGATGGATATGGGCTCCCAAGGCTCTGAGTCCCCGCAGGTGAATATCCACGGGCCGGTCACCAATGGCACAGCCCCCGGGCATGGAGACCTCGACTCGTCCACACCGGGCCAGCAGGGGTCCCAGGATGCAGATACTCGCGCGCATCTTACGCACGATATCATATTCGCCCACCGGATTTTCCACAGCAGTAGCGTCTATTTCCAAACGCCGATCCTTGGTCCAAACAACCTGACACCCCAGTTGCCCTAACAGCGTACGAAACACGGCGATATCCGAAAGGTCGGGAGCCCCCAAGAGTACGGATTTCCCTGGAGCCAACAAACAAGCGGCCATCATGGGGAGCGTGGCATTTTTCGATCCATTGACGGTCAACTCACCACAGAGCTGGACCGGACCATCGATTTTCAAGATGTCCATATCGTTTTCCTACTAAAGTAGGGTTGGTTTTCCTTTACTTTCAGGGGTAAATGTAATACAAGCCAGGGCTGGTTGCAACCATACAAATACACATTATTAGCATTGATAAGGCCTGATGTACCCTAGTTGACCCATGGACATTTGGACCCTGCTGGAACAATTCGAACAACGCATTCCTCCAGAAAGCCTGATCTGCCTGGGTGGGGTACTCTTATTGGCGGCCTGGTTACTCAAGACCTCATTGGGGCGTCAGGCCCTGGCTCAAAGTCGCATACGACGACACGCCATGCCCCTCTGGACCATCCTACCGGTCTTTCTGATCTGGACTCTTCCCCCTATGCTCATGATGGGACTCATCCATCCCTGGCTCAAAAACCTGGAGAACTGGCAACAGGCATTCGCAGGTAACCTGATCATGTCTGTCTCATCACTGGTGACCCTCTTGGTGGTCTTATTTTTGGGACATCAGTATTATGCCCGCCGTCTCAAGGGCTTCGGATTGGGAATCAATCATCTGGGCCAAGACCTGGGAGCCGCCGTGGTTAATCTACTAGCGGTCTACCCTTTGGTCCTGGTTATGATTGTGGTGGTCACCCTCGTCCAACAAGGCAAAAACGGCCCAGATTACCAGGTCCAACAGCATCAGGAGCTCAGCTACCTCGTTCAATTTAACCATGCCCCCTTAACACTCTCTATTGTCTTCCTGGCTGTAGTGTTGGCCCCCATTGTGGAGGAACTGGTCTTTCGCGGCATCCTGCAAACCACCATCCGTTCCATTATCGACATGCCCTGGCTGGCCATTGCCTTTAGTAGTGCCGCCTTCGCCATAACCCACCAGAATAAAGAACACTGGCCCTCGCTGTTCATATTAGGTGGAGCTATGGGCTATGCCTATGAGAAAAGCGGCTCACTATGGCGAGCTATTTTTGTACATGCCTTGTTTAACGGCATTACCATTCTTAGCTATTTAACCCAACCTATGTGATGCCTAAAAAAAACACCCTCTTACCAGTAAGAAATAGGCTTTTTTAAATTGCCACCTCTAGGTTACTCTTTATAATGTCACTCAATTCGAGGGTATTTATACCAATGCAGCTTCGTAATCAAGGATGAGATAAGGAGTCAAGCTCATGAAACGCTTCACATTAATCAGCCTTTGTCTAGGATTGTTCTGTATTCCCGCCTGGGCCGCCCCCACGATAGGTGAAACCGCACAAGTAACCTATCTAAATGTGGCATCAGGAACCAGCATTGGCATCACAACCTCAGGTGGCTCCTTTTTGTATCCAGTCCAAGCCGGCTTACTTAACATTAACGTCGATGGTACTGTATATAACGCCTTTTGTATTGATCCCTATCAATGGGCCTATGGTTTTGAGATTACCTACGATGTAGAATCCCTTTATGATGCACTAGGGGACAAGTCTACAGCCATCAGCAACATTCTGAGCCATGTCAGTGAAATAGATACCGCACAAAAAGCGACGATGATGCAACTGGCCATATGGGAAGTCATCATAGACGACGACTTTAATCTTTCCGATGGCACATTTAAGGCCAACACCAGTTCGTTGGATCCAAGCCTGGTAACTCTGGCCCAGAGTTTTCTCGTCAGTGCCGCAACCGGATCCAATTATGACTATCTGGCACTCACGAATTCGAGCATCTTTGGCGAACCCTCATATAAGATTCGCTGTACCTGCCCCATCGGCGGCCAAGACTATGTGATCTGGTGCCCCACAGCAGTCCCGGCACCTGGCGCCATCTTGATGGCTGGATTGGGATTGTTACTGGCCGCTCGCATGAAAAAAAATCGTCACATCTAATCGTAGCTTCTCCCTAACTCTCAAGGCTGCCACCCTGGCAGCCTTTTTTATGAGACTACACACAAATTATCTCGCGAAGTATTTTTTCTAGGCTACGCAAATTCTTCATTTTGATAGAATATGATCTGCTTTGTTTTCAAGCCAATGGGGTGACGTGCGTGAGAACGCACGAATACGGTGACACAAATTCTTGGGGGTGATGACTACATGAAACGGATTATTGCTATTTGTCTTTTCTCAATCTGCCTATGTTCTTCAGCCATGGCCGGCCTGACCCTAAATTCGCCAGTGGGCGTCGATTTTGAGGGTGTCAATTCTGGGCGTTATGTCAACATGACATTAAGCGGTTATTATAGTGGCATTTCCACCACAGCGGGCAGTATGTCGTTGCTGGTCGATGGAGTCCTATATGAAGGATTTTGTATTGATCCCTACCAACCTGCGCAATCATATTTACTCAATGATTATTTGGTACAATCCTTGGATACGGTCTCTCACTTGAACAGTGACAAGGCCCAGGCCCTGGCGGATATCCTGAGCCAATGGAATGATGACATGACTGCTACAGAATTTGCGGGTATGCAACTGGCCATTTGGGAGGTTGCCGCAGAAACTCTCACCACCTACGACCTGCAAAGCGGTTCCTATACCGCCGGATCATCACTAGAGGTCATTACCAAAGCCTATGAGTATCTCGGTTATGTTGGAAGTGGCCTGGGCAATACTCAAGACTATCTAGCCTTGACCCACCTCGGTAGCCAGGACTTTGTGGTTCGTGTTGCCGCAGTTCCTGCTCCCGGAGCGATTCTACTGGGTGGATTTGGGGCTCTACTGGTAAGCAAGCTCCGTAAACGTCGCTTATCATAGAACGCATGTAACAACAAACACAAGGCTGCTCAATGGGCAGCCTTTTTTTATGCTGTCATTTACTCATTGGGATCATCGGCCAACCACAGATCCGCCACCAAGGCCAGGTCATCGACGTCAATGCGGTTGTTGTGGTTGAAGTCAGCCCGTTTACGATGCTCCATCACGAACACGGCATGACCACTGGCCATACCGTCACCGTCCCCATCGATGGGGAGCCCCGCGGCATCGTCGTAGACCGAGTCAAAGATGTAGAGGGTATAGCGATTGTGCAGCAGGGGCGGATCGAAGACAATCGTCATCATCGCGGTTCCACTGCCTTGCACGGCAAAGGCCACTTCGTTTTCAGCCTCGTCTTCAATATAGAGATCATCAACGGTAAAAACCACGGGTTCACTCCAAGCCACACGCATCTTGTGGATGGCCTGGTTGCCGCTATGGACATCGTCAAAGGCCACATTGGGATCGACCATGAGGATGTGGGCCCCCGCCGGGATGCATTCGCCCGGATACTCGATACGCACGCCATTGGCCGTGGCCCAGCAGGCATTGGTATAAGTCTGACCGTCACAACCACAGACTGGGACATATTCGTCCGAACAATCCGCCGACGATATACTAGTGGTCTGGCGAGTACGCGAGGTAATCGAGGCCAATTGGCAACGCCCCTCATAGGCCACATTCACACCAAACAGGGCCGCAGTACAGGCATTGGAATAGGTCTGGCCGTCACAACCGCACACCGGCTCCCAAACCTCGGGACAACTGTCCGGTTGCTCGGCCGGATGCCCCAAACCGTCGCAGTCACCCGTAACCTTATAACAGTAGAATCCCTCCGGGCAGTCGTTGTTGTCCACACAGGTCGCGGCTTGGCATTGTCCCCTTGACAGGATATTGACCCCGGCCTTGGCCGCTTCACAGGCATTGGCATAGGTCTTGCCATCACAACCGCACACCGGATCCCAAATGGCCGGACAGGCACTGGGACGAATGGTGATCACCCCCTCACCGTCACAATCACCCTCGGCCTTTTTGCAGTAATACCCCTCTGGACAATCCGCGTTCGAGCTACATTGAGCCCACACACCGGAGACGCACAAGAGAACACCAAGCAACCCCAAAAAGCACTTCACAACATCGGCCTCCAAGCCAAAACCCCAAGTTAGTCCATTAATCATAGTTGTATCGATATTATAAACAGCCTCAAGGGTTAGTGTCCACCCTATGTGTCTAAACTATACGACAAATTAGAGAGGTCGTTACCCTTCAACTAATCACGAAGTCTGTTGCCTAACGACTGTGAGCATCATTTACATTGATTCCAGAGTCTCCTTAGCGTATGGTAGGGGCGTAAGCCGTTGGAAAACCAAGGCTTGTACAGTTTCGCAAGCCACGACTTACCTTTAGGCCAATGTCCTTTGCAAATTGGAGATGACTCGATGTCCGACCGCAAAACTGCCGAATCCGCTAGTTCCAGAATGCCCAAAGTCATGTCTTATATCATGGTCAATGAAACGGCAGAGCGTTATGCCTATTACAGCCTGATGGCGATACTCGCAGTCTTTCTCAAGAATCACCTGGTGGTACTGGACAGCAATGGAGCCCAGGCCCATCTCAGCGAAGAAAAAGTCACCGCTTATGTGGGATGGTTTCAAACCGCTTGCTATTTCTTTCCGGTCCTCGGAGCCCTCATCAGTGACATGTTTTGGGGTAAATTCAAGACCATCATTTTGTTCTCCGGGGTCTACTGCGTGGGATTTCTGGTACTGACCATGAATCAAGCCATTGCCGGTGTGGCCGTGGGATTGGCCCTTATTGCGGCAGGGACCGGCATTATCAAACCCTGTGTGTCCGCCAATGTTGGGGATCAATTCGGCAAGTCTAACCAACATCTGATCACCCGTGCCTATAACTATTTCTACTGGGCTGTCAATATCGGAGCCACCGTCTCGATGTTCATCGCCCCGCTCATTCTGGAGAAGTGGGGAGCGTGTTGGGCCTTTGGCATTCCCGGAGGAGCCATGCTCCTGGCCACTTTGACATACTGGTTGGCGAAAAAGAAACTGATTGATATTCCGGCACGAGGGGCGGGCTTCCTCAAAGAAACCCTCAGTAAAGAGGGACTCTTAGTCATTGTCAGGCTCTTTTTGTTTCTCTACATTTATGTTGCTGTCTTCTGGTCCCTCTTTAACCAGACCATGTCAAAGTGGGTCCTGCAGGCGCAAAAGATGGACCTGAGATTTTTCAACTGGAGCTTCGCCCCTGAAAACGGACTGGGCAAACTGCTGTCTATCGTGCATTTGGACACGGTCCAATGGAACATCCTGCCCGAACAGCTGCAGGCAGTCAACTCGCTGTTGGTGGTCATGGCCATTCCGCTGTTTACCTATGTGATCTACCCCTTGATTAGCAAGGTCTTTCCCTTAACACCACTACGTAAAGTGGGACTGGGCTTTTTCATTGCCCTACCCTCCTTTATGATCCCGGCCTTCCTGGAATCCCGCATCCTCAGTGGCGACCAGCCCTCCTGCTGGTGGCAGGTACTGGCCTATTGCTTTATTACCGCAGGTGAGGTAATGATCTCCATTCCGGCCCTGGAGTTCTCCTATACCCAGGCCCCCAAGAAGATGAAGTCCTTTATCTCGTCGTTAAACCTACTGTCCGTATCCCTGGGGAGCCTCTTCATTGCCATCGTCAATATGTTCATCCAGAATCCGGACGGCACCAGCAAACTCCAGGGACCGGCCTACTACTGGTTCTTTGCCATCATGCTCTTGGCCACCGGCATCCTCTTTTGCATTACGATCCGGTTCTATCAAGGCAAGACTTATCTGCAAGACGAGGATCAGTCAGATTTGAACTGAGTTGGCAATCAATGGAGCGATGCAGAACTTCAACTGTTAAAATAGAGAAGAATCAAGAGCACTACGAACCATTCTTGATCAGACGCTCACCACGACATTCACTCTTTCCCAGGGCCTCTAGGAATTTTTGTCGGATCACCGTCTGTAGGGTGGTCATCTCGGTCTTGGTATTCTTGTGGAAGGAAATTTGTCCCCCGGCGTAGGTCTGATGCCCTCCCCCGGTGCCCCGGCGTGAGACGACTTTCTTGATGACCTCACCTGCCTGACCGTTCTCGTCGGACGTCCGAACGGACATCAGGATCTTGCCCTCATAACAGCCCATACACAGAGTCCAACAGGTCTGTTCTTCACGTAAAAACAAATCGGCGACCTCACCGATCATGTCGGGATTATCGACTGGCCCCAAACAGGTCACGATCGCCTTGTCGTAGATGCGGGCATTGGTCAGGGCAACCGACAACAATTGAAAATACCCCATGGGTACGCTACCCCGCTGGATGGAACTGAGCATTCTCTTATTGGCCGGGGGATACACCCATTCAAAGGCCTCGATATCGGCTTGAACCGCCTCTCGCCCCAAATCCTGGGTATCCGAGCGAATCCCATAGAGCAATGCCGTGGCCAGGGGGACATCCGGGGTAATTTTGGCCAACTTGAGATATTCCGACAGAATGGTACAGCAAGATCCATAATCACGCCGCACATCACTGAAGGACACTTCACGCGTCAACTTCTTGAAGGGATGGTGGTCAAAGACGATATCCGGCAAAATCCCGCTGGGCAAAGAGTGATTACCTGGCCCCGGTTGGGCATCGACCATGGCAATCAGGTCATAACTCTCGAATTCCATGGTGTGAATGTCACGTAGGTTGAGCCCCAGATAACGAACCAGAGCCCGGTTCTCTCCACGACCAATGGTCCCCCCATGGGCAATCGAACATTTGACCTCGGTGAGGGTATTGACCAGTTTACGCAGGGCCACCGCCGCTGCAATGGAGTCCGGATCAGGGTTATCCTGCATCACAATCAGCAAACGGGATTCACCCTCAAACAGACTCATCAGCCGGTCAAACTTATCTATTGTTCTCTGAGTTACACGCATAGCGGCAGATTATAGCCCCGATCCCCCCTATGACACAAGCCTTGTCTTGAACAAGGTCAACCCCAAGATGAAACCCAGAATTGACACCCACGCTCTCTGACGGCATAATTGTTTATTAAAGTCGAGACCTTGGAACAATGATATGAACACCAACCCACTCAAATCCTACCGACTTCAGGACATCCGCATACGCCCGATCGTCCTCATGATAGCCGTCCTAGGCTTGGTTTTCGCGGCCTTGCTGTTCCAACGTCTGCATAGAACCCCCTCTGTACGGTTGCCCGCCGGGGGGAGCGATCCCTGTGACATGGTGCTGATCGGAGTACGTCCGGACTACGACGATGAGCTCTATAGCCCAGAGGGTCACTACCTTAGATATTTCCCCAGTGCCACAATCAAGCACCCCATTTGGGATGAAGACCGACTACAACGTGAGTTCATTTTTGAAATCCCAGTCCCCAACAATAAGCTCTTTAAGATTATTAAACCCATCCGGATCTATTTGAATGGCCACCGAGGCTACAGCGTGTCACCGGACATCGTCGAAATTAAAAACGGCCCCAACATCCGACTGGTCTGTAGTGTGGGCCTGCCCCGACTATCGCTCAACTCGAAATCCATGATCACGCAAATACGCGGTGGTGAGCCGGTCCGCACCGTGGATATCGAGGCAAATTACTATGCCAGTCCAGTTAATCGTACCGATGTCCGCTTTACCGGTCCCTTCGTTCCCAACCAAAGATACCACGACGACAATGGCCTGGGCTACAGCCTATTAGGACGACATCTGCGTATATCCCCGGATTCATATCAATTGGAACTGCTTGTCACGGCAGCGTTAGATTTGCCGTTCGATGCAAAAATGTTGATCTTCCGGGCCGACGACACCTGGAAAATTCACCGTGCCATCAGCACCCGAAGTACCCAAGAAACGGTCACCCAGCGTTTTCTATTACGTGACACCAACATAGAACAACTCACGCAAATCACCTTCAACGAACCCATTCATACACGCAATTTCCGAAACGTGGTGATAAACTATCCCCAGCGTTCCAAGCGGTCCCATGCCCCTTTTTTAGACCACCTGGCCCATGCCTTTTCATTACCGACAAATGATATGGCCTCGGTTCGTGAACTCCTTACCCGTCAGCAATGGGACAACCTGGACGCCACCCTTACCTTCCTGCCCCATGGACGTGGTAAATCCTTACAAATCGCCCTGCAAACTCTGTTTAATAACCTCACCATCGATCAGCTCAACCCGGCCACTAGTCAAGCTTTACGTCGAACCGCTCAAACATGGATCGGCACGGAACTGGAACCCTCTGCCCTCGCCTTGGGCACTTGGGCACAGTGGCCAGAATTCGCTCCACCTGCCCTGGAGCGACTGAAGTGGACGCCATTCGACCGTAAAAGTGAATGGATCTGGGCCCGCAGTTACAATTTTCACACTCAACCCAGTGACATTGAAATCCAGGCCATGGCCGATGTTCTAACGCAGCGGATGATCTGTCACCGTGAGACCCGTCACCATCTTATTGATTTCCTGCGTCATCAAGTGCATAATCCCACAGGTAAAGTAGCCTTACTGGAATTAGCTCAAGGCAACCACCCCTGGATCTGGTCCCACCTCATCGTCAACGACGATCTGTTTGCCACCATGACCGAAGACCACCCCATCCCCACTCTTATCAAACAGCGGGCCCTAGCCCTGGATGTCACCGTACCTGGGGCACCCACCGAAAACCCGGACACACAAGCCTACGCTTCGATCACCTCCTGGCTCACCCCGGCTTTGGCTCAATACGATCCTAATCAATTCGCCCGGATCACCCAGGCCCTGGCCAACCATGGTGATCCCCAACGTGACACCCCTCAGTTGGCCCAATACCTCGTGGACCAACTGAACCAATGGAGCCTTTATCAACTTGGTAAGAACCTCACGGACAATTACATCGCCATTCAGAAGGCAGTGATACTCTTAAACCAATGGCATGATTTAAATCTAGGCGGTCTGGGACAGAATCTAACGATCGCCTGGGAACATTCCTCTGGCTATTGGCAAGAGATCGCCCGTAGCGCCATCACATGGGCTGAGACACGACAGAATCCCATGGAATTGGCACCTAACGATGACATCGATCCAAACGACATCCGTTTGATTTGGTATCACCACAAGGATCCGGAACAAAGCGTGATCCTCCTATGGTCCCCTGCCCCCCTTGCTTCCGAAAAGTTTGACTGCTTTAGCTGGACCGATCGGCAGGGAACTTTCCGCTGCATGATCCACCCCTACATGGATTACAAACGACTCAAACTCTCCCTCTATGGCCCCCCGGAATTCCCCACTCCAGTCATCACCTACATGTATCCGGGGCAACTCCATCCTCCCATTGATCTGCGTCAGACAGAACCAAACCTTCCAGGCCAGGACATAGACACCCCACTACCCTACAGCCTCATCTGGGAAAAGGCCACTGCCCAAGAGAGTATCCTCGCTGGTACGACTCTGTATCACCAATGGCAGCAAAGTGTCCTAAATCCTAGTTCTCCAGATCACCCCAGACCGCGTGTTTTCAGCTTAGACTAGTCTGGAAATATTTGTGGGCTACCTAACGCAACATTAACATATTTGTCACCTTAAACAGAACAAATCATCGTTTTTTGCAAAAAAACGGCTTTTCAAACTTGGCACACCCCTTGCTTATTAAGTCATCAAATCGCTTAATAGTCAGCTCACAGATGAGCAGCCAACGAAAGGAAACAACCATGGCAACGGTAACTTTTTTCATCAAACCCAACTGCGTCAACCACCGCAGGCAACGAGATCGTATCCTCGAAGACGGCCACACTGTCATCGTCAAGGACCTCTTGCAATACCGTTGGACCCAGGAAGAGTTGCGTTCCTTCTTTGCCGACCGACCCAAGCGGGACTGGTTCAACCCGGCCTCCCCTGCCGTTCTCTCCGGACGCGTGGACCCGACCCTCATGAATGAAGATGAGGCCCTGGAAGCCATGCTCAAGGATCCCACCTTGATCCGTCGGCCCTTGATCGACGTACAAGGCCATCGCTTCTGCGGCTTCGAGTGGAACAAGATCTACCCGCTCCTGAAAGAAGACGAAGGGGCCATTGAGGAGATATCCTCAACCGTACATTAATGCATTCCTTGGGGTGGTCCGTTCACGCGAGCGCAAACAGACCACCCAGAATAGAGATATGTGCTTGGGTCTGTTTATACCGAAACCATTGAGCCCTGATTGCCAATGATGTAGGCTTCGAAGATCTCGTCCAGGTTCAAGGCGTCTTCCGTGACTCCATTGAGTGACAGGGCCTTAATCGCAGCACGTTTTTCGTCATCGCAATCGTCAAGAGTCACGGCCATCTGCTCGCCCATGCTGGTGACATCCAACACCCCGGCCAGACCGCTGACATTGGCCTCGGGCTTGGGATTAAAGACAAAACGACGCACGGTCTCGCGTAGTTCATCGGTCTTGCCGATCTTGCGAATGACGCCTTGATCCAGGATCGCAATATGATCGGCCACCGGTTCGATCTCATAGAGTAGATGACTGGAGAAAAAGACCGTGACACCTTGGCTTTGCAATAGTTCAATTACGTGGCGAAGGAAGTCCTTACGAGCAATGGGATCGAGCCCCAAGGTCGGATCGTCCAGGATCACCAGGTCCGGGTGATGGCCTAGAGCCAACAGCAGGGCCAAACTGGAGTTCTGTCCCTTGGACAGGGCCTTGACCTTGACTGACGGTGACAGATGCAGCACGGCCATCAACTCGTTAACAAAGGCTGGGTCCCAACGGGTATAGAATCCCCCCACCCAGTTGATCAACTGCTCGACTGTCATCCAGCCATACATCTGCTGATCCTCGGCCATATAACCAATCCGACCGCGCACGGCTAGCGACTCCTTGAAGCTGTCCAGCCCGCTGATCAAACAGGTTCCGGACGATGGTTTCTGCAAACCGAGCAAGGTCTTAATCGTCGTGGTCTTACCCGCTCCGTTGCGTCCCAGGAAGCCAAAAATTGCCCCTTCGGGCACATCCAGGTTTACACCCTTGAGTACCGACTTCTTGCCATAGGAAAAATGAAGATCTCGAATTTCAATTGCAGCTTGTGTCATGGCTCTTCTCTCGTATAAAAGTCTCGCTTATTTCGGATTCTGTAAAAGTTGTAAATGCACGGAGTTTCGTGTATTTCCAATTGCCAAAAGGATATTTCCATTCTCCAACACCTCCATATCACCAATTTGGAAGGATTCATTCCATCGCTCAAAATGCCCCAGTTTTCGGATTCTCGACCCCGAAATATCAAATACCATCAGGCGATGTTCAAAACAAAGGTAGAGTACACCGTCTTTGAGAATCTGTTTATTGATCCAGGGATTACCCATCTCCTCCAAAGGCGAAGCACGTCTCTCATCCCGAAGCCGACAACGTATTTGATCGGCCTTTATTTCCTCAACTTCGTAAAGTAAAATTTTCGATCGACCACATAGGACATACCTTACAGAACCATCTGATCCGGTAAACACACTGCCGCCCAAGGCAGCAAGTGAAATACTCGCCTTGATCCGATCATTCCGATCAAGTGATTCCAGCGGGAGGAGATCAAAGAATCCACTCTTAGCCTGTTCATAGCGAAGTCTATATTTGAGTGGTTGCGATTCAACTACAACCATTTCCTTCGGATTAGAGATATCCACCAACAGGCAATGTTTATTTAAAACCACGATAGCCCTATCTTTGATCAAACAAACCGTAGCCCTCCATTCTCGTTCTCCATAAGCCAAATCATTGGAATCTTGAAGATATTCAGAGAGATCGAGATACGAAACCGGCTCCCACCCCAGTTCGAGGGGACGTGAACATTGCAGATAGGCACGCTCATAGTGACGGTGTTCCTTTACTTTTATTACATTACCCCTTGTCCCCGTTGAATCTACCACCTCCTCCTCAGTTCGATAATAGGAGTTAAGGCGAAACCAATATTCTGATTGTCCCACACGATACAACGAAGGAAGATTGCGTTCACTCTGGCCCACTGCCCAAGCGTAATCATAGGTCCGCTTCAATTCCTCAGGAACTTCATACGATTCAGGTGCATGAGCCCTCTGACGTAGTTCCTCGAACTGTTGTGATGTGAGGGTTGTAGACTTCACATCGATCGTCCCATTATCGACACTCACCTTATAGTAGGTCGGAGACCCATCAAGGAATACCGCTCCCAATTGACTATGCAAATAGTCGTAAACCTCCCCTTCATGATTGACAACCGTCTTTACATCCAAAATCTTAATATTGGCGACTTGATGACTGAAAAACAAGACAACCATAAAGACCAACCCGGCGCCACCCCAAAGCAAACCTCGTAAATGGGTGTGGACGCGCCAGTTGTGTTTCACAGCCAAGATTGATCCGATAAAGGCTACACACGAAAAGACCAGTGCCACTGTGATCAAGATAATCTTCATGGGCCCATCAAAAAGATCTGTACTGAGATCCTTGACGTTTAAAGGCAAGATCACACTGGCCAACAGAGCCAAGATAGTCACAGCCACACCGATCAACCAGGCCTGTGCCGTGTTACGAATCAGGACATTTACAAAAAAACAGATGCTGTAGGCCAACCAACAAAAGAGCCCAGCCATAACGAAGAGCAAAACAATCCCTCGCCATAACATTTCATCGGCAAGGATCAGAGTAATCCAGCTAAACAGGAGTGGGAAAACTAGAGTCACGATAACCATGAGCAATCCAATGAAATACTTACCCGTCATGAAGCGAGCCACGGTCACCGGCTTGGATTGCCAGAACGATTCCCGTCGGACATCCAGGTCGGCCTGAACAGTAGCACAGGCCAACAAGGCCGCCAGGAAGGGAGCGATCAGGGCGGAGAGCAATGGCATCCCCTGGCAGTAAAAACCATCCCCTTCTTTGAAATGCATGAATGCTTCTTCCACGGGCAAGGCCATCACCAATCCCAGGCAGGCCCAGAAATGACACTTCAGCTGCATGACCTGCTGATGGATAAAACGCGGGGTATTCATAGAGACCTCCTGATCTTGACGTAGCGATAACCGGCAATGGCCAAGGCCAAAACAGCCAGGGCTCCCTGCGTTAGCAGCAATTGGCCCCAATGAAACCTATCGACTTGTTGACCAATGGCCCATTGTCCATACACGAAGGGTACGGCATGGTAGGCCCAGGAGACCTCACTTAAAGAAGACCACAACCACACAATGCTCCAACCAATAAAGACAGCAAATAGAAAAGCCAACGATCCGGCCTCGCTACGTGACTGGGCCGCAAACACACTGAACCAGATGAGCAGCATGATCGAACAAAGTGCAAACAAACCATTCACACAAAACATCTTGCCCGGTTCGACCTCGCGTCCACGTCCCATGAGTTCCATGGCCACGCCCGTACAGACAAAGATCAAGGCGACCTGCAAGAGTCCCATCAACATCTTGCCGGCAAAGATCTGCCATCGTGGCACTGGAATATTGAAGAGCAAATGAATCGTTCCGTGACTCATCTCACCGGCAAAGAGATCCAGGCTGATAATCAAGGGAATCCCCAAGACCTGCACCAGTGAGATAATTACGGCATTGCTCAAATCCGGAAACAGACGCACGCGAAACATCAACACCGTAAAGGCCAGACTCACGGTCAAACCGAATCCCAATTTCCAGAGTCCCTCGCGCCATTCCTTCCACAACAGTTGCTTCAACATCATATTCTCCGCTTCATTAATCTGAGGAATCCTGGCTCGACAGGGCCGCAAACTCCGCATCCACCAATTGCTTGATCTCATCCGCAGTCAACTGTAACTGTACAGCCTGCACCACCGCCGGTCGCAGTAGCTCGGACACCGCCGCCCTCCGCTGCTGCGGTGTCATCTCGGTCTGACTGGCTGAAACATAGGTCCCATCGCCACGCTCGACAGTCAGAACCTTCTCACGGCACAACTCGTTATAGACCTTGAGTATGGTATTTTGATTCACAGCCAATTGCACTGCCAACTCCCTCACACTGGGCAACTTGGCCCCCTTACGCAGCACCCCGGAGGCGATTTGGTAGCGGATCTGATCGCTGATCTGGCGGTAGATCGGGGTGGATGAAGATGTTTCAATACGAATAAAAATGGCTTATCTCCTTAATTACCCATCATTGATATACTAGACTATAACACTATAACACCTTGAAAAACAAGCCCTTTTTTATGGGTTTTTCTAATTCTGATAAAAAATCCTCCCCTGATACTGTAGGGCGTCTCTGTGTGACGCCGATCACCAACTCTCAAACGGCGTTTGACACAAACGCCCTACAGCCCCGCCTTAGAAGCCATCATTAAACTCCATTTCAAGTTAGCCGTGTTGCGCAATGGACCGATGAAGAGTCAATAGGGTTAACTAGGAACCCAATGCTAAAAGATTTGGATGGAGGTTGATCATGAATCGTTTTTGCCAACACTGCACCATGGCTTTCATTACCCTAGGTATCGCCACCCTATTAACGTCCTTGTACGCGGCTGAATACGAACCTCAAACCATTTGCTCGATTGACGTACATATCAAGCCTGAGGGCACTCCCGAACCAGAACCCCCTGTACTGCCCTCCCATAAAATCCTGGGTGAAATCGTGGTTTTGGGACGCCCGGTTCCGGGCGTCACCATAGTAACCGATCATGAGGGGCCGACCTGCATTACCGATGAAAAGGGTCAGTTCTCCTTGGAAGTCCCTTGGGGTTGGACCGGCACTGTGACTCCCACCAAGGCAGGTTGGACCTTCGACCCTCCCAGTCGCTTTTACGACTGTGTGACGCGTGATATCGATGACCGTACAAGTGAACAGACGGCCCCTGAAGAATGGCCTCCCTGTATAGATACGGAAGAAGACCTGTCCTATGAACATGAATCCTCAACCGCCACACCACCAGCATGGGGACGCCTGGCCGTAACCCCTATGGTAATCTCATTGGAAGGTGAGCCCGGACAAACCCTGACAAGTTCTGTATCCATTCAAAACATGGGCATCCAATCGCCCCAAGTCAGCCTCGCCCTGGGCGACCTGGCCCAGCAACCCAACGGCCCCTGGCAACCGGTCGAAATCGACCCGACCGAATCTCTCCCGCGTTCGTGTCGTCCATGGGTGAAGCTACAGGCACCTCAAGGCATTAACAATACCATGAACATGGGCACAATGATCTGTCCATTCGAAATCAACATTCCATCGGAGGCACGTGGATTCTACAGTACAGCCCTGTTGGTCCAACCCAACCAACTGGATCAAACCTCCAGCCCCGTCACCTGCACCCTGGTGATCCCAATCTTAATCAATGTCAAAAATGGGCCAGCCGAGATCGACGTAGCCATCACCAATGCGGAGTTGCTCATTCCCTTTAGTAGTGACCATAGCCAAGTCCCTCGCGTCCGCCTGAGTCTGGAGAACCGAGGCGAAACCCTATGTTGCTTCAACGCCACGGTCATAGCCCAAGCCAGTGACAAACTCCATCACGACACAGGCGAACCGGAGATGCGTTTCGAACGACAATGGATCATGCCGGGGGCCTGCCTGACCCTGGAAACGGACTACATTGGTCCGCAACCGGATCAACCGCTCACCCTGCGTGCCAGCCTGGACCTGATCCAGGAAAGCATCTGGGTAACAACCGTGGGCTCCAGCCCAGAGGACAAGTCACAACAGCCAGCTCCTTTGAAGTTGACCAAGGAATCAACCATGACTGTGGCCATGATTGATTACAACGACCAACAAAAAATCCATATGAAGCCCCTCAGCGGTTACGACTTCAGCGAATTGCTAGGCGATTGCCAACTTGGCTTGGCCACCAATTTCCCCGCCCGCATTCAACCGGTCGTACAGGAAGCGATCGCTAATACCGCCACCTGGTCCGCTTCGGTGACTCCGACCTGTATGCATGGCCCCACGAACGCATTGCTCACGGTCAAGGCCTCGGACGTGGCCATCGAAAAACTGCCTGGCGGCCAGCGCAACCTGCTCATCGCTCGCCTGGGAGTGCTAATCATCCCGGAGATCGGAAGTTGGTAACCTCAGACATAGGCTTCTCAGATACCTTGCTGAATAGGATTCGTATCGCTATAGTTGTGAGCAACCTTGCTTACCAATTATAACCAAAGGATCAGCTATGCAAATCAGCCCAGAGGTACGCGACCAACTCCTGGCCCTCCAGAAAAATGAAATCACTGAATATCATATCTATCGGCATTTGGCGCGATCCACGCGTTCCCAGGAGAACCGCGAGGTTCTGGAACGCATTGCAGCCGAGGAAGAGGGCCACTATCAACTATGGCGGGGTTACACCGGTCAAGACGTAGCCCCCAATCGCTGGGCTATCCGCTTTTACACCCTACTGGGGCGAGTATTGGGCCTAACCTTCAGTATCAAGCTGATGGAACGCGGTGAACAAGGAGCACAGAACGTTTACACTCAACTCGCCGAACACATCCCCGAAGCCGCTACCGTGGCCCAGGAAGAGGACCGCCACGAGCAGACCCTGATCGCAATGCTCAACGAAGAGTTCCTGCAGTATATGGGCTCGATCGTACTGGGGCTCAACGATGCCCTGGTGGAACTGACCGGTGCCCTGGCCGGCCTGACCCTGGCCCTGCAAAACACCCGCTTGATTGCCCTGACCGGCTCGATTACCGGCATTGCCGCGGCTCTATCTATGGGGGCCTCGGAGTACCTCTCCACCAAGACCGAAGAGGCCGACACGGTCAAACATCCGGTCAAGGCCTCCATCTACACGGGCATCGCCTATGTCATCACGGTGCTCGTCCTGATCCTGCCCTATCTACTGCTAAGTAACTATTACCTCTGCCTGGCCAGTACCCTGGGCCTGGCTGTGCTGATCATCGCCTTTTTCAACTACTACATCTCCGTGGCCAAGGATATGCCCTTCAAATCCCGCTTTTTGGAGATGACCGGCCTGAGCCTGGGCGTTGCCCTGGTGAGCTTCCTGATCGGCCTGGCCCTACGAACCTTCTTGGGTGTAGAGGTGTAGAATCGATAGTCGTGTCGAAATCACGACAATTAATTCGCCTAATTGATGCCTTTTAGGGATCTAACATTATAAAAGCATAAGATCGATGACATATTAGCCATTAGATACGATTACCCTGGGCAGTCATGGTATTATTCTTGAACATGATTGCTATAAATCGTTATAATAAAAACAGGTTATAAAATAATTAACTCTCGATTTGGGCTATTAAGACCTCCGGAGTGAAAGGTGATTCATGATTAAACCGCTAACGACAACCTCGATTCGACTCACACTTGGTCTTTTGATCCTCATGGGATTATTAGGCCCCAGCGTTAGCCAAGCGGACATCACCTATTCCCTGGTCGTCACCGGCGACTGGACCGAGAGTATCGAGCAACGTATCGACGCAGCCATGTCCGAAGCCGTGGCCGTATACAATCAATACGGCTCCTTCAATAATCACATCAATGTCGAATACCATCCCGGCGTACCCACAGCCGAGGCCAGTTATGGCAGTTACCTCAAGTTCGGCGGCTCCATCGGCACGCGTGTGGCCATGCACGAAATCAGCCACACCCTGGGTGTGGGAACCTATTGGGCCTGGGGCAACAACCTCACGAACCGCAAGTGGACCGGTACCTACGGCGACCAACGCATCCAGGAATTCGACGGCAACGGTTCTCAAATCACCAGCGACGGCACCCACTTCTGGCCCTACGGCCTCAACTACGACAGCGAAGACAGTGACACCGGCCGCATCCGCCACGTCCAAATGATGGCGGCCTTTAGAGCCGATATGTGGCTGCTGGCGATTGTCCAGGAACCTCAAGCCAAGGTGGCCCAACTCGGTGACAGCGTGACCTTCACGGTCGGGGCCGCCAATTATAGCAGCCTCCGCTGGTACAAGGATGGGACGGCCCTCAGTGATGGACGAAATGTCTCCGGCACCACCACTGCCACATTGTTGCTCACTGAGATCAGCGAAGACGATACAGGAGTCTACACCTGCGTGGCCAAGTCAGGCAGCAATTCGCTCAGCTCACGTCCGGCCCGTTTGAGTCTGCATGGTCTGGTCGGTCACTGGACCTTCAACGACACCCTGCAAGACTTGGTCGGCTTCAACCACGCAACGGCTATCGGTTCACCCACCTATGTCGAAGGCGTGATGGACTCAGCCATCGACCTGGACGGCAGCCAAGACGCTGTCATCCTACCCGCAGGCGTGGCCGATGCAGAGGACATGACCGTGGCCTGCTGGGTCAACTGGGATGGCTCCAGCCAGTGGCAACGCATCTTCGACTTTGGTAACAATACTAGTCAGAACATGTTCCTCACGCCCCGCTCGGGCAGCAATACCCTGCGTTTCGCCCTCAAGAACGGCGGAGACGAAGAACGGCTAGAGACCACACAACTGTCCACCCATCAGTGGGTACATATCGCCATAGTGATCGAAGGCGACGACGCCACCCTCTACGTCGATGGCGAGGCCCATGACATCAATCGTAGTATCAGCGTCAAGCCCATCGATTTCAGTCCGACCGTCAACTACATCGGCGACAGTCAATACAGCGCCGATCCCTTCTTCAATGGGCAGATCGACGATTTCCGTATCTACAACTATGCCCTAAACGCCGACGACATCATGAGTCTGCTCGACGGACTGCCCGGCTCGCCTTCACCGGCAGACGAAGGCACCGGTCAGCCGGTGAACTCCTGCCTGACCTTCAACGGCGGAGCCAGCGGTTAGAATCCTCCTGGCAGGTTTACCTAGGCACGGACGCAAGCGTAGTGGAAACGGCTACACCCGACTCCAACGAGTGCCTGGGTATCCGCCATCAGGAACAGTTGATCACGCCCACCTTGCAACCCAGCACCACCTACACCTGGCGTGTGGACCCGCGTCTGGACGACGGCACTGTCCTGCAAGGCAACACCTGGACTTTTACCACTGGCAACGACACGGGTGTCACCCTGTCGCGTTTCACCAGTAATCCTATCTCCTTGCCCAATGCCGTGGCCGGTCAAGCCTATGACCAGTCCTTGGCCAGTGACATCATCACAACTTCGACGACCCGCATGTCGAAACTCTCCGGACCGCAGTGGATCGAAGTAAGCGAAGATGGCTATGTCACTGGCACACCCCTGGCCGCCGGTCAAACCTCATGCAGTGTCCTGATCACCGACGCCAACGGCCTGACCGATGAAGCCATCATCACGCTCATCGTAGATGCCAATACCGTTATCACTGACCTTGATCCCAACCTGATGGCCTGCTGGACTCTGGACGAAGCCCAAGGCGACAGCCTGGTGGATTCCACCGGTAACCATAACGCGACCTTACTCAACGCCGACACCTCCTGGCGTCCCCTGCAGTCCCTGCCGGAAAAGATCAGCTACTGCCTGGCCCTGGACGGTGACGACGATAGAGCCGAGGTCTCTGGTTTTAAGGGCATTCTGGGACAGACCAGCCGTAGCTGCTCGGCATGGATCAAAACGACGACAGCCAACGGTGAAATCCTCACCTGGGGACAAAGCAATGATTGGACCGTCAAACTCAACAGTAGCGGCAAGCTGCGTGTGGAGGCCGGTAACGGTCACGCCACCGGCTCAACCGTGCTGACGGATGGCCTATGGCACCACATCGCCGTGACCCTGGCAGATGATGACTCGCCCAACGTCAACGAGGCCCTGCTCTACGTTGATGGCCAACTCGAATCCCTCAGTGCCTCCAGTTCGCAAACAATCGACACTGATGGCGACCAAGACGTCACCCTCGGCAGCGGCTTCCAAGGGCTACTCGACGAGATCCGCATCTATGATCGCGTCTTAGCCGCCGATGAAATCGCAGCCCTCGCCTCCAGCTCCTTAAAGCTCTACCTGCCCCTGGACGAGAGTGACGGCGTCACCGCGCAGGATCGTTCGATCAATCAACACCTGTGCTATCTGGTCAACGGCCCAACCTGGCAACCGGACCAAGGCGTTGTCGGAGGAGCCCTGTCCTTTGACGGTGAAGATGATTGTATTGAAGTCGACTACGCCGGCATCCTCTCCGACAGCAGCCGCACCTGCACGGCCTGGATCAAGACCGATCAAACCCAAGGTGACCTCCTCTCCTGGGGCCAGGACCAAACCGGCACGCGCGGCAGCAAGGGTTACTGGCACCTGCTGATCAACTACCAAGGCCTACTCAAGGCCATCAATGGCAACGGCTACGTCACCGGCAGTACCGCCCTGGATGACGGCAACTGGCACCACCTCGCCGTGGTCCTCGCCGACGACGGCAGTCCCGACATGGACGAGGTCCAACTCTATATCGATGGCCAACTCGAATCCCTATCAGCCAGTGCCTCCATGGCCGTTGACACCGTAGCGGATCACCCCGTCAAGATCGGTCTCTTTGAACCCTCCGGCAAAACCTTCAACGGCCTGATGGACGAGATTCGCATCTACGACACCGCTCTAAGCCAAGCCGAAATACAGGAACTGATGAACTAGAAAGTCAAATGCTTACCCCACGTATTCCCACGCGGGGTAAGCAATCTTGCCATCTTTCTCCTTGAATCAAGACTTCTCAAAATGCTATAATGCCCCTCCTTTTGGAGGCGTCCTCGTATTCTCCAGCGATCGTTCGTTAATATTGTATTCATTGTCCATTTGAGGTCCTTGATGAATCTGAATAAACATACAATGGCTTTCATCGCGTTAATCAGTACCGTCTTATGCATGGGAGGATGTCTCGCCCCCATGAGTCATCAAGATGCGATCACAAACGCGCGACAAGATAATCCATCGATGCTCAAACGATTAGCCCAACATGAAGATGAGTATATCCGTGAATTGGTGGCAAAGAATCCATTGACCCCGGTCCCAAGCTTGAAGAAAATGCTGCATGATCCCAGCCGACGGGTGCAAATCTGTGCCTTGCAAAACGATAGCCTTCCACAGGAGACCGTGATGGAGATGGCCGCCGATCCCAAGTTGCGGCCTTATGTCGTAGAAATGGCGAGGTATCCCAAGCTTTCCGAGGTTCCTTTGTACGTGAATAGTCAATACGATGAGATTCGGGAATCGGTGGCGCAAGATAACACCCTCGATGATTGTTGGTATGAAAAACTATCGCAGGATTCCAATGTAAGAGTCCGGTGTTACGTCGCCAGCAACCAGGGTTGTAGTCCGGAGATATTGATTCGAATGATGGACGATTCGAATCCATACGTTAAGATCAATCTCCTCCAAAACTCCTCCATGCCCTGGAAAAAAAAGAATCAGTTGGTGCGTCAAGCGGATCTGGAGACACGTAAACTGATCGTACGCAAAGTGCGTATCGATCGCGACTGGGAAACAATCCTCGAATTGGAATCGAATGAGGCTTTGGGGTTAGAATATGCACAGAATCCCTTCATCACTACCAGTGCCCTAGACCGACTAGCACATGGTTCTTCTGCAGCAGTACGACTGTTGGTCGCGCAAAACGAAAAGACGACCAACGATACATTAGAGCAACTCAGCGATGACCCTGATCCCCAGATCCGATCGGCTGTAATGCAAACCTTGAGCCAACGACAACTCGATGAACTTGAAAAACTGGCCCAACAAATGGCCCAAAAACAACGTCAACACGAAGAGGACGTTAAGCAGTTCAAGGCGATCTGCCTCCATCCTCGCATCGCACCCATGCTCCGAGAACAATTTTCTATTCAATCCGAGAAGGATATCGAGAAGGTGCTCCAGGATGAAGACAAACTCAAGGCTGTGACAGAAGCCATTGAAAAAGCATTGGAGTCCCGATAGTCCATCCCGAAATTCAACGAAGACGCCAGATCTTGATGGCCTTGTCGTTAGTGTTGCCACCGGTGATGAGGTTGCGGCCATCGGGAGACAGGGTCATGGACAAACCACCCTCATGGGCATCGATCGTTTGCAGCACCGTCCCGTCTTCAACATTCCAGAGAGACAACGTTCCATCTTTGGTCAATGAAGCCAATTGGTCTCCATTCTGCATAAAGCTGAGGGCAACAACATCATCAGAGGCCTCTAAAGAGTGAGCGATCTGTCCGCTGGCTACCTCCCAAATGATAATCGTCTCATCCCAACTCCCGGAAGCGATCAATGTCACGTCTGGTGAGATGGCGACCGCAAGAATTCCTGCCCGATGGCCGATTAAGGTCTTTTGCAATTGAACGTTTTTAAGGTCCCAGAGCTTGACCCTGCCGTCATGACTGCCTGAGACCATCAAGCTGTCGTCCAAAGAGATTGCCAAGGCATTGATGCGATCCAAGTGGTCGTCCAGAGTGACCTGCAAGGCCCTTTTCTCCCAATCCCAGACCTCGATATTACCATCCATGTCTCCAGCGAACAGGCGTTTGCCATCGCCGCTTATGGCGACCTCCGTAATATCTTCAGTAAGCTTCTTTAAGCTGGCGACCGATTGCCCCGTGGTCATATCCATGACTTCGAGCCCATCGCCTCCATAAACGAGCCGACGACCATCCGATGCTATAGCGATGTCTTCAACATCACCTTCGGTTTCAGCCAAGATCTTGATGAAGGCTCCGCTTTCCAGATTCCATAGTCGGATGGTGTTATCAAGGCTACCCGAAATCAAAGTTTGGTTGTCCGGTGTCACTGCCAGAGTCGTCACGGCGTAGTCATGCCCTTTCAACGTGGCCTTGAGTACGACCTTGCCACCGGCCTTTGATGTCGTGCCGGGATCAATAAGTATCCCTTGATCAATCATGCTTTGACGGCCTTTGGGACCAATGGTTGAATACGGGGTGACTACCCATCTTTGGCCCTCTAGAGTGAACTCGTACCCTACCCAATCGTCAATGGGTTGGTCGTAGTCGAAATAGGCCCGCATCTGCTGGGTTGACTCATCTTGATAGATCTGCGCCGGGCTGTTTCGAACGGCCTGAGCCAAGGGAATCAAGGGCCTCATTTCCAGATCGTCTTTCAATCGTTCATTGAGCAGTTCTTCGCCTTCACTAGCGATCCATTGCTCCATGGCCTCTTGATCTTCCCCACTGACGATCGATCGCGTAAAGGCGACATAGTTACCTTGCTCGATCAAACGATAACGCAGGAGATACTGAGCCACAGGATCCTTGATTTTGAGGGCCTCGATATAATCCAACCAGAGCGGGTAGGCGGCAGACTCCATCGACGATCCCAACCCTAACAATTCCTTATGCCTGGCCAATTGCACCTTGGACTCGGTGCTGACCTTCCATTGTCGGCCTTCTCGATAAAAACAATAGCCGTAGATGTCCAGGTCGTGGTTGTACCCCTTGATGGGAGGATCGAAACGGTAGTAAGCCATGGTCTTGTCGCCCTGGCTATCAAGCAACATCATGGGAGTATCGCTTGTCACGACATCGGCCAAACGTTTTAAACGCGCGGCACGGTCGGACTCGACACATCTCTGGTTGTAGCCTTCATCGCCTCCTTCCGAGCGAATGGTTTGCTCGACCTCACTGCGATCACTGGTCAAAGCACAAGCTCGGTAAAATGTTGCGTAGTCGCCCGTAACCTGGGCTTGGTTGTATAGCGAGAGAAACTGCTCCTGGAGGATCTGCACATCTGAATCGCTACGGTCCAGTTGCGATGTCACACACCCGGCTAAAATCATCAAAAGAATACTTAAGCTCACAACCTTCATAGGACTCTCCGCTGACTCTACTTTTTCCAGAACTGCCACCAGGGCTTGACCACATCTTCAGGGTGCGGCTGACCTAGCAAGGTCAGATAGGCAAAGGTGTCATGCTGACAATGGGGGCATTTCTTGGTGCGAGCAAAGGCCTCGATTTGCTTCTGGGTGGCCTTGCCGCCCTCAACGCTCTTAGGCGCGTTCGGCTTGTTTCGAGTCCAAAACAGAAAAGCCACATCTCTCAATAGAGGGCGGGAGCATTTCGTGCAGACCCAATGAACCGGTTCAAAAACGATCTTGGGATTGACCTGGTTGCTTTGACAGGCAAACATCAAAGCCCCCATGGCTTGATCGACATTGTCCGGGGTAAACGGATAATAACCCGGCATCATCCTAGCCATAGAACGATTCACAAAATCCTCAGGGCTATCCACTAGAGTATAAACTCTGCCATTGAACTCGATAATCCCTCCCTTACCCGTCTCATTCGACTTTGATTGAGCCGCCGTATCTTTCTGGGTGCCATGGTTAAGAGAATTGTTTACCTTAACCATGCAGGTCTGGCAGACATTCCAACCGGTGGTATCCGAGGCAACGGTCTGCTTCCATTGTTCAAAGGAATTGGTCTGCCAGAGTTTTTTGAAATCCGTCCCTTGATCGAGTCCAGCCGGTAATTTCACCAATTCCAAGGCAAAGGGATTGAAACCGTCACTAAGGGCCCGACGCATATCATCGGAGGTCATTGTTGTCCCCTTGCCGGGGGTACTGCAAATATCACAAACGGCCATGAGTTCTCCTTTTAAAACGATTAACCGCGACTCGGGTGCATGCTGTAGGGGATCAGACTTCCCACGCGTTGTACATCCTCCAGTTGCGGCAAGAATGCAATGGCCACTCCGCTTTGGGTGTCATCGAAACAGAAGAACAGATGCAAGACATAGGTCATGTTCTGCTCTTTGGCATTGATCAGCAAACCCTGGATCGATTCCGCATAGGAACGTCCCACCTGCTGTTTCCAGGCCTCGCCCAAGGTATCGAGATTGACGCCCGGACGAACATCCAAATGGGCCAACACGGGATGTTGCGTCAATCCAATGACCCGGTTGTGTGGTTTGTCGTCCTGTACGGCCAATTCTACCTTTTCCCGCACCATGCCGAGGAGCGAATCGACGGCCGCCTCATTGGCAAGAGATAGAAAGACCCTCTTCATCTCCAGAGAATAATCCGGATTGCGAAAGATATTGCTCAATTCGGTATTTAGGCATTTCTTAAAGCTTTGCATCAGACCATCAACAACGTCTTGGCCATCATCAGGCTTTACTTGTTCGGTTTCAGGCTCCGACACCTGGCTCTCCTGAAGGACATCCGGCTCATCGCCCTTCTCATCAAAGGCAAACTCGAACGTCTTGATCACCTCTTTAAAGAGTTCCGCCTCCTGCATGGTCTCCATACCTTCAAAGTAGACCACCAGATCTAAGGCCTGCTTCAAGTCTGAGGTTCGCCCGGCCGTCAAGAGGTCATCCAGCCGTGACGGCACGGCTGGCTTGAAATCATCAGTAGATAAGTTGGTAAAGAATTCGGCATCCTTCATAAAGAGCAAGGGATAGCAGGCTGCTACCTGTAAATGCCGTCCGGTCGAACTCTGGCGATCGGCAAATCGCCTGAAACAGGACTGCAGCTTCATACGGATATACTCACGCTGAGGGACGTTGGTGGCCAAAGCCAAGGCTGCGGCCAGGGCCAGTTCTCCCCGCCAATCGTTCTTCAAGGTCTCGATATATTCATCCACAACCTTGTTACGGAGTTCATTATTATTCAAATTCATCAGGGCCAATTGACGAAGCGCACGCAAGCGGGCCATGGGATCCTCGCTCTGGATCAAGATCTCTCGCTGCTTATTGAAGATGGCCTCAATGTCAGGATCGACAGAAGGCTTTGCAGCAGGCTTATCAACGATGAACTTTTTCATCATCTCCAGATCTTCACGAGAAACACCCTTTTTAATCGGCGGACTCGGAGGCGGTGTCCGTGTAACCATAGGTCGTTCAGTGACAGATGTATCGTTAAAAGGAGTGGAACAATGCGGACAACGCTCTACGGAGGCCGTTCGCTTCTGACAGGCCGAACACCATCCCTTGGCCTTGGGCAAACGCCGATGATAAAGGACAAAGTATACAATCATCCCAATAGGACTCAACACGATTGCGGGAATCAGTCCCCAGACCCAACGCCAGGGTTTTCCAGCGTCGCGGCAGCGGGCCCCGTCGAACACACCCCATACGGCCCACAGTAAAAACATCACGAAGATCGAAATCAGCGGAATAAAGGCCAACACCAGTCCATCCCGCTCGGCCGCCACCCGTATGCACACCATGGCCATAACGACCCAAACCAGCGACACCGGCAGCATCCAACGCACGTGGAGGGGAACCCAACCCCGCAATCCCTTGGGTCGATCGATCACATAGTGTCCACTCGTAGCGGGTGTCCCTACACGAATGTCCTTGGCCATCTTGACCAGGGTTACGATGCCTAACACAGCCAACACCGCCAGGAAGATGTAATAGCCTGTCGGGGGTCCCATTTCAAAAAACAGCTTGGGATCATTGTCTGACAGATCCGGATAGCGACAGACCGGGACAATGCGTTCCCCCAACCGGAACATGGTGGAATCGGCCTGATCCACATCGGCTGCAAATTCATCGAACCAACGCCTCCCTCCGGACACATGGGCCTCACACACCGGTTTAAACCGATAGGATGGAACACACAGGGATTGGAAGGGATGAACCGTATCAAGGTCGTGGGTTTCCTCGCAGGTCACTTTAAACGACCTTCCCTCCTCAAGCAGCGTGATCGGGCCATGTGTTAAATCTTGCCCGTCTTTCAGCAAAGCGATTTGTATAGGATCGGTAAACAGGGATGTCTGCTGGAGCTTTTCGACCGCCGCTTGAAATAGACGATAACCACTCTCGCTCCATACAACCTCTACGGTCTGGTCATAGAAATCGACCTTCTGAAAAAACGGCTGGCCCTTCATCTGGTCATTGCAGATCGTCTCTTGCTGCATGATCCTGTAGGCCTTGCCTGCGGCATCGGTCAATCGTTGATTTGTCAGGCGAGCGGCCCCTTGTACTCGCTCCTCTGGCCACACTTCGGCCACGTTCAAGGTCTGCATGAGGGGACCATCTTCAAAGGACTCTAACTGGGCTTGCAAGTGCCCGACACCCGCCCATTGGGAAATACAAATCGTGACAATGTCGTAATCATTATGGATACGACAATCGCCATAGTGGGAGCGAATGTAGTGTTCAAGGATAGACGAGTCGAAGTCGCCCTCAACACGATAGGTCAACTCAACGTGATCACTTGGCAGTTCTTGTGAACGCCAATCACAACCACCCAAGCCAAGGCCCAACAATACAACGAGGACCATGAGGGCATAAAAATACCTCTGCAGCATATCCTTTTCTCCTTTAGTGCCTGTCATGTTGCAAGATAGCTGCCCAACATTACCCTAGACGACCCATCTGACTCTTAACGGTTTTGATAAGAACTTCAGAAGTGAATAATCATTAAAATGCAAAGCAACCGAACCTAAGTCATGATTCTAGCTTCAGATAACGCATCGGTCAAGGATATTGGTAAACAACAGGCCATTAACTCTCCAATTTAATCCCCACCTAACATTTGCCTCTCAAAAAGGATCCGTCTGCCCCTTTTTTAATCCCCCAAAAAAAGTCTATGTTTCACCCATTCCTAAATTAAGGGCAAAAAAAACGTATTTATTCGAACTCATTTCGAACGGGATTTCTATAAGCAATAACAATGGACGTTTTTGGAGACAGCATGTTTAAGGTATCCAAGCCAGTTGAATACGCATTGATCGCATTGAAACACATCGCCCAGGCCGATGACGAAGGCCCCACGGCTGTGCGGGAGATCTGCGAACAATATAACACCTCGTTCGATGTAACCAGTCGAGCCCTGCAGCACTTGGCCCGCCATGGCATTGTCCAGGCCGAACGGGGCGTGACTGGTGGCTATCGTCTGACCTGCGACCTGGATGAGGTCTCCTTTTACGATCTACTACAGTTTGTGGATGGTCCGCTCCGCGTGGTCCCCTGCCTGGATCAATCCCGTTCCTGCAAGTGCGACACCGGTCAGGACTGCGCCATCCTGCCACCCATGATGAAACTGAACGACCGTTTAGACGGTTTTTTAAAGACCCTGACGGTTTCCGAGCTGTTCGCAGCCGAGGCCGTGGAAAATTAGGAAGCTATTATGGCATCAACCCTTCCCGAAGATAATGTTCTAGTCGGTGACTACGCCTTTGGCTGGCGTACCGAGCTGGAGACCGAGACCCTGGGCACCGGCCTCAACGAGGATGTGGTGCGGGCCATCTCGGCCAAGAAAAACGAACCCGAATTCATGTTGGAGTATCGACTCAAGGCCTTTCGCCATTGGCAGACTTTGAAGGAACCGCACTGGTGTCACGCCCATTACGATCCCATTGACTATCAAAAGCTCTGCTATTTCTCGGCCCCCAAGAAAAAAGAAGGCCCCCAGAGCCTGGACGAGGTGGACGAGGAGGTACTCGCCACCTTCAACAAGCTGGGCATTCCCCTGCACGAACAGGAATGGCTGGCGGGCGTGGCCGTGGACGCGGTCTTTGACAGCGTATCCGTGGCGACCACCTATCAAAAGGAACTGGAGAAGTTCGGTGTGCTGTTCTGCTCCATGTCCGAGGCCCTGCAACGCTATCCCGAAATCGTCAAGGAACATCTGGGTACGGTGGTATCCTATCGTGACAACTTCTTCGCGGCCCTCAACGCGGCCGTGTTCTCGGATGGGTCGTTCGTGTACATCCCCAAGGGCGTACACTGCCCCATGGAGCTGTCCACCTACTTCCGTATCAACGCCCAGAACACCGGCCAGTTCGAACGCACCCTGATCATTGCCGAGGACGACAGCTATGTTTCCTACCTGGAGGGCTGTACCGCCCCGGCCTATGACGACAACCAGTTACACGCGGCCGTGGTGGAACTGATCGCCAAGGACAATGCCGAGATCAAGTACTCGACCGTGCAGAACTGGTATTCGGGTGACAAGGAAACCGGCAAGGGTGGTATCTACAACTTCGTGGTCAAACGCGGCCTGTGCAAGGGACATCACAGCAAGATCTCCTGGACCCAGGTCGAGGCAGGCTCGGCCATTACCTGGAAGTACCCCAGTGTGATCCTCAAGGGCGATTACTCTGTAGGTGAGTTCTACTCCGTGGCCCTGACCAACGGTAAGATGCAGGCCGACACCGGTACCAAGATGATTCACGTGGGCAAGCACACCACCAGCACCATCGTGTCCAAGGGCATCTCTGCCGATGAATCCCACAACAGCTATCGCGGCCAGGTGGTGATCCAACCCAGCGCCACCGGGGCCCGCAACTTCTCGCAGTGTGACTCCATGCTGGTGGGCAATCGCTGTTCGGCCAACACCTTCCCCTACATCGAGGTCAAGAACCCCACAGCCCAGATGGGCCATGAGGCCACGACCTCCAAGATCGGAGCGGACCAACTGTTCTACCTGGAGTCACGCGGTCTCGAAACCGAAGAGGCCGTGTCTCTACTGGTCAACGGCTTCTGTAAGGAGGTGTTCAAGAAACTGCCCATGGAATTTGCGGTGGAGGCGGTGAAACTTTTGGAAATGAAACTGGAAGGAAGCGTGGGTTAGAACTGGTTCACGGTTCCAGGTTCACGGTTCACGGTTGAAGGAATAAAATTATGCTCAATATATCAAACTTACATGCCAAGGTTGTTGACGGTTCCCCGATTTTAAAGGGTGTTGATTTAGAGATCCCGACCGGTGAGGTGCATGCCATCATGGGCCCTAATGGGTCGGGTAAGAGCACTTTATCCAAGGTGCTGGCCGGTCATCCGGATTATGAGGTCACTGCAGGATCCATCATTTACACACGGGGTGACAACAGTCACGAACTGCTGGAAATGGAACCACACGAACGAGCCAAAGAGGGGATCTTCCTGGCCTTCCAGTATCCCGTGGAACTGCCGGGTGTCACCAACTCGATCTTCCTGCGTTCCTGTTACCAGCAGGTCTGTCGTCACCAGGGCAAGCCGGCCATGGATCCGTTCGACTTCGCTCAATTCATCAAGGACAAGATGGAGCTGTTAGAGATCGATGACCAATTCCTGGAACGTTATGTCAATGTGGACTATAGCGGCGGGGAAAAGAAACGCAATGAGATCCTGCAGATGGCTGTTTTGGATCCAACCCTGGCTATTCTGGACGAAACCGACTCCGGTTTGGACATTGACTCGCTTCGTATCGTGGCCCATGGTGTCAATGCCCTGCGTTCGGCCAAGAAATCGATTCTATTGATTACCCACTACCAGCGTCTACTCGACTACATCCAACCGGACGTGGTGCACATCATGGCCAACGGCCGTATTACCAAGTCCGGCGGCCCCGAACTGGCCCTGGAAGTGGAAGAAAAGGGCTATGCCTGGGTAGCGTAAATAAGAACACTGGACTGGGTGGCATGCTTACACTTGTGTAAGCGTGGATTCCCAGACACGACAACAGATTACACATTGCATGCTTACGTAAACGTAAGCATGGCACCCTAGATAAACAGTAGAAGGTTTAGATATGGTTTCACCCACGACTTCCTCAACGGATTTTTATCAGGTCTATGAGGACCTGCAACATCAGCGTCCCCCGCAGTGGTTGACAAACATGCGACGGGCCGGTATCGAGGGTTTTGCTGCCACGGGCTTTCCCACACGTAAACATGAAGAATACAAGTACACCAGTGTCAAGGCCCTACAGGAACGACAGTTTAACCTGCCACGGGGTATGGTGGAGGTTTCCGAGGCCTTGCTCGACAGCCTGGTGCCCAGTGACGCAGCCCGACTGGTACTGGTGGACGGACGCTTTGTTCCTCAGCTGAGTCACTGGGAGGAGATTGCCGACGAGGTGGACATCCAAGCGGTCGCCGACATTCTGTCTCAGGAAGAAAACACCCTACAGCACTGGTTAGGCCAACCCCAGCGAGGCGTGCATGACCCCTTTGCCGGTTTGAATCAGGCCCTGTTCCAGGATGGGGTACTGATCCGCGTGAAGGCCAAGGCCGTGATTGACAGTGACATCCACATCGTCAATCTCTTTAGCGGCACCACACCCGACACCATGGCCTTCCCCAGGCACGGGATCGCGATTGGCCAGAGTGCTGAGGTCAGTCTGATCGAGACGTCACTGAGCCTCGATCCAGCAGCCTGTTACTTCCACAATGGTCAGACCAACCTGTCTATCGCGGCCAATGCCTCGGTGCGTTATACCCAGGTGCAGACCGACAGCCAGGCGGCCTATCACGTGCATAACACCCACGTGGAGGTCGAGCAGGATAGTCAAGTAGACCTCTTTACCCTGACCGTGGGCGGCAAGCTGGTGCGTAATAACCTCGACGTGGTCCTCAATGGCTCGGGCATCGATATCACCCTCAACGGGCTCTATGCCGTGCGGGACCAACAGCACGTGGACAACCACACCGTGGTGGACCACCGTCATCCCAACAGTGTCAGCTCGCAGCTCTACAAGGGCCTGCTCAGCGGTCAGGGACGCACGGTCTTCAATGGCAAGATCTTCGTGCGATCGGCAGCCCAGCAAACCAATGCCTATCAGCTCAATCGCAACCTGCTCTTGAGCGAGGGCACCGAGGCGGACACCAAACCTCAATTAGAAATCTTCGCCGACGACGTCCGTTGTACCCATGGGGCCACAGCCGGGTCCATCAACGAAGATGAACTCTTTTACCTGGAAAGCCGAGGCATCGCTCGCGATCAGGCCGTGTCGCTCCTGTCACATGGCTTTGTCGAGGACGTGCTGACCAGCATCGAGGATGAAGACCTGCAACAACGACTCCGTGACATCTTGAACGGCTACTTCACGGCCATTGAAGGGACCGAGGCATGAGTCTGGATGTCAAAACACTCCGTGCTGACTTCCCGGCCCTGGATCAGAAGGTTCATGGTGACAAACCGCTGATCTACCTGGATAGCGCAGCCACGGCCTTGAAACCTAGGTGCGTGATCGAGGCGGTCAATCAGTATTATCGCCAAGAGACCGGTAACGTTCATCGCGGCCTGCATGCCCTCAGCAGCCAGGCCACTGACCGCTACGAAGCGACACGCGAGCGGGTTCGTGACTTTATAAACGCCCCGGACCGCACCAACGTCGTATTCACCTCGGGTACTACGGCAGCCATCAACATCGTGGCCCAAGGCTATCTGCGATCGCGTTTACAGCCGGGTGACGAGATCCTCATCACCCACATGGAGCACCACTCCAACCTGGTGCCCTGGCAGATGCTCTGCGAACAAACCGGAGCCGAGTTGAAGGTCGCCCCCATCAGTGACGATGGCGAACTGATCCTGTCTCGCTTCGAGTCTCTCGTCAGTCCTCGTACCAGATTCATTTCGATGGTATTGGTCTCCAACTCACTGGGCACCATCAACCCTGTACGTCAGATCATCAGGCTTGCCCATCAACATAACATCCCGGTCCTGTTGGATGCGGCCCAGGCGGTGGCCACCCTGCCCATCGATGTCCAGGCCCTGGACTGTGACTTCCTGGCCTTTTCCGGGCACAAGGTCTTCGGCCCCACGGGTGTCGGCGTGCTCTATGGCAAGACCGCCAGTCTCGAACAGGTCGAACCGGTTTTGGGAGGAGGTGACATGATCCTCAATGTCACCCTGGAAAAGAGCACCTACCAGGATCTGCCCTATCGACTGGAGGCGGGCACTCCACCCATTGCCAGCGTCATCGGTCTGGGGGCAGCCCTGGAGTATGTCCGTAACATCGGTATGGAGTCCATTGCAGCCCACGACCTGGACCTGACCCGCTATGTCCATGCACGCCTGGCCGAGATCGAAGGACTACGTTTCATTGGCCTGGCGCGACAGAAAACTGCGATCGTGTCCTTTGTATTGGACGCGGCCCACCCGCATGACGTGGGCACTATTCTGGATAGTCATGGAATTGCCGTGAGGGCTGGACACCACTGCACCCAACAGGTGATGCAGCGTTACGGCATCCCGGCCACCACAAGGGTGTCCCTGAGTCTATACAACACCGAAGAGGATATCGATCACCTAGTGGCCGCGGTCCAGCAGGTCAAGGAGGTCTTTGTATGAGTAGCACCGACGAGCTCTATCAGGAGGTCATCCTGGATCACAATCGCCAGCCGCGTCACTTCGGTCAACTCGACGCCCCCACCCATCAGGCCGAGGGCTACAACCCACTCTGTGGCGACCATTACCAAGTGGCCCTAACCCTGGGCGACGACGGCACCATCGAGGACATCGGCTTTACCGGCACGGGTTGCGCTATCTCCAAGGCGTCACTGTCCATCATGACCGAGGCCATAATCAACAAAACCCCTCAAGAGGCCCGTGACCTCTTCGATCAATTTCATGGCCTTGTCACGGGTAAGGCAATGACCACCCCCGGCTTGGGTAAACTTGCGGTCTTTGAGGGCATCACCCGCTTCCCCACACGCGTCAAATGCGCCATCCTCGGTTGGCATGCTCTGATCGGTGCCCTGGACGAAAAAACCAAACCGGTCTCGACAGAGTAACTCCTATTCAAAATAGGAGAATCCGTGACATGCTTTTGGTTAAGGTCGGCCTCATTTTTACCGACAATCTCTATCGATTGTGTGCATTGTAGAGCATTCATTCCCGCAGAATGAAACCAAACAAGGCTGTCAATTAAGAGAGGATACCATGAGTGCGAATACGGATCGGTCCGTCACGTGCCTATGTCTATGTTGGGTACTGACTTTGTACGGCACAACTCTGGCGAATAGCGAATCTACCCAACCAACGTCAGATGCCAATTCCGTGAACCGCCCCGTGACAGTCATCTCTTACGCTTCTTCTCAATCCCTGCCCTACGGAGCCCACCTCCCCAATCGACAATACCAGGCCTGTTACAGTCAACTCCCTGAGATGTACGACCCCAACTATTACCCATCATGGGAAGAGATTTTCCCTGGACACGATGACGTCAACTTCCCAGAATGGCCTTCGGCAACCGTCACTGGCCTCGTCAGTGGTTCATCCTACTACGATGGCCCTATAATTGCAGACGATTGGGTGGCCGATAAAGACCAACCCATTCTCGGATTGCGTTGGTGGGGCATCTTTGATGACTGGACAGAACAAACCGTGCCTTCGTCCGCTCCCGCAGCCTTTCACATCGCGATTTGGAGTGACAACTGTTTGGAATCTCTCCCAGACACCATGCTCTGGGAGACCATGGTCACATCCCCAGCCATCTCCTATAGCGGTGATCTGGTAAGAACGTACATAGTTTCAGATGGCCCTGACCGGGACGACTATACCGACGGCAGTGCGTGTTTTGAATATGCAATTGTGTTGTCCCAAGAGGATTGGTTTACCCCTCCCGAAGACGGAACCTACTGGCTCAGCATTAGTGCAGCCTACCTTACCCAACCCGATCATCCCTGGAGAAATCTCCTTTTTTATGATGATCAGAACGCCAAAAGGATCTTCAATAACACATCAAGCTGGCCTCCCACCCTGGGATACCAAGCCAATTACCAGGGGATGGACACCAGCGGCTGGGGCAATTCGGTCGATAGCTTCCCCCTGAGCTATGAACTCATCTCGAGTCGGAAGGTCAATTTTAACGGAGAGCTCTACGATGGATGGCTCGGCGACTTCAACCAAGACGGACAGACCGATCAACAAGACCTGGACGATCTCATCAAAGTCTTCATCTTTTAGGCTGAAGCGGGGACAGGTAGGCCCTGCCCCCGCCTCTTCTCAATCTACAGCTGTCACTGTCGCCTGCGATGTCCCGCCATAGGCCCCGAGATTAATCCGTTCACCATTGGGAACAGGCTCCGACTCGTAACTGGCATTCGGATCGCCGGCATCGATACAAGGCGAATTCGCATCCAAGTGATAATCATCGATGAACAAAGGATCGATATCCAGGTTACCCAATCCCAACCAACCGCCTTGGATGTCACTGTAAGTCACAGCAATCGACTCATCACCAAAGGTGGACAGCTGATCCGGAAGATTGCCATAGACAATGCTGTTGACGATCACGTTGTTGCTATCTTCATAGAAGAGGCCGCCTCCAAAGTAAGGGGCCCAATTGTCGGCAATCGTACAGTTGACAAACTGGGCCTGGCTCTGATAGCAGTCTACCCCACCTCCAAAATAGCGAGTCGCCTCATTGCCAACGATCAAACAGTTTTGAATCAAGGGACTACTGCCATAGCATTGAATACCCGCCCCTGCCTCGGCCAGACCACCGGTGATCATAAAACCGCTGATCACGCAATTGGCATCCTCGCCAGTAACGCAACGAACCACCGGGCCCTGCCATGCACCATCGATAATGGGATACGGCAGGTTGGGATCGCCATTGGGATCATTGCCGATCAAACGAAGCGACTTGCCTAACAGATCAATGATCTCGACATAACAACCACTGCGGACATAGATAATCCCATTGGGCTCGGCTGCATCGATGGCCTCTTGAATCCGATCATAGGGGTGAGCTACGCTGCCATCTTCATCCGGATCACTCAGATTGGGATCAGACGGGGCCGGATCGCTGGGGCCATTGGCATCGACATAGTAGATCGCGTCGAGCTTCTGGAAATAGGCCTTGACCCGCACATCCTGATTCATGACCAGCGAGGCCGGATTCCTCATGCTAGCATAGCTCCCACCCCAGTGATCAAATACATAGCCGGGATAGGCCTCGGCCTCTAAGACAGCGACATCCCCGGGGAGATAACTAAACGTCCCTTCACCTGGAGTGACGACCCGTCCTCCTACAGAGGAACTCACCTTGAGTTGAGAGACAAAGATCGGTTTGAACACGGCTTGCAAGGTATAGTCACCGGCCATGGTCACGGTCGTACTCAAACTGTTGATATGGGCCACGGCCCCGGCATCAACTGCAGTCCCGATCCAGCCAACAAATTGATAACGACTATCGTCCACCTGAGCGGTAACATGAGCGACGTTATTGAGATAGTACGGCCATGCCCCTTCGCCGGGTATGGTGACCGATCCACCATCCGTAGACGATAGGCTCAGCAGCACTTGATCGTTGGAGACGAACTCGGCCACCAGCGTATAGTCATCGAGCATGGTCACGGTCGTACTGAGGCTGTTGGCATCGGCCACAGCCCCGGCATCAACTGCCGTGCCACTCCAACGCACAAAATGATGAGTCGATGAATTAGTGACCTGAGCCTCAATGGCAACGTCATCTTCGTGGTCGAACTCGTATTGGCCTTCTCCAGGAAGGAGCACGGTTCCACCATCTGTAGAGGAAACCTCCAGCGTCCAAACGGGAATCCTTACAAACTCCGCATAGAGCGTATACGGTTGATCCTCTTCCGGGATCAGCATGATTCTGGAGTTGGTCGGATCGGTCACGATCCCTGCGGTGACCGCGGACCCGGTCCACTGCACAAAGGCGTAGTTGGTATCGGCCTGGGCGATCACCGTCACGACCTCTCCGGCGTTAAGGGTAAATGTCCCTTCGCCCGGCACGATGACACTGCCGCCAGTGGTCGAAGAAACCGTCAAGGTCGGCCAAGAACCAGCACAGATCCCTTCCCACTTCAAGCGTGGAGTGTCGTAGGCAGGCATACACCAATCGCCCAAGTCATTGAAATCCCAACCGGCACTCGTGAAGGTACTGAGGGTCTGCATCTCGGTCGTGGTTTTGCCGGTCCCACCATCACTGCTACTTTCTCCTGAGGTGTCCGTATCCCAAAAACTCGTGGCAACCGTGCCCCCATCATTGATTCCGACCAGACCGCCAGAATAGTAATACCCGTAGACCTCACCGGTACTGTAACAGGAGCTGATGATGGCATTGGGATCCATATTAATTCCTACCAGTCCCCCCGCACCGTCAGCATCTCCATCAACGGAGCCGGTGCTGTAACACAATGTGATCGAGCCCTCTTCATGGTATCCCACCAGACCACCGGCTCCTTCAACATATCCGCAAACCGAGCCAGAACTCATACTCGTGGTGATCGATCCACCAGAACTTTCTCCAACCAACCCACCGACCTCGTACTCTCCCGTCACCGAACCGGTGTTATAGCACGACGTGATACTGCCATCGCAATTGTCTCCCACCAGACCGCCGACACAGTCAAACGCCATCACCGGCCCCGTATTATAGCTCGACGTAATACTGCCAAAGTAAACCTCCCCGACCAGGCCGCCGGTATCGTATTCACCACTGATCGAACCGGTACTGTGGCTCGACGTAATACTGCCCCTATAATTGGTTGCAACCAAGCCGCCGACATATCCATATCCACTGACCGAGCAGGTGGTAGTACAGGATGTAATGGTGCCTTCAAGGCCGCCGACCAGGCCGCCGACATCGTACTCTCCAGAGACCGAACCGCTGACCGTGCTCGACGTGATGGAACCTTCACTGACCCCGACCAGACCACCGACACATCCACAGCCACTGACATCCACGTAATCCAGAGCCAAATCAACGATTCGCCCTGTTGTCCCCAACCATCCCACCAATCCCACATAATCCCCACTGGCATCAATCGTCAAATAGCGAATCACATGACCCGCCCCGTCCAATTGACCCAAAAAATTGGGATCATCATGATCCCAGTCTGCATCGTTGGTGTCCGGGGCGATGACAGCCCGATCAAAGGTATAGGCCGATAGATCGATATCTGCACTCAAGACAAAGTATCGATCATAATCATTGGGTTCATTACCCAAGGCAATCAGATCATTGGCATTCGCGATTTGGTACGGATCGGCCTCGGTTCCGGAGCCACCGGAATAGCCCCAGGCCTGGGACAGGGTACAGGTTACGATCAATACGATCATGGCAAAACGTTTCATGATATTCTCCTTCATTCTCGGATCACAGATCACCATATATTTGGGCGTCACCACAACCGCGGTAACTACGACTGTGAATCTCTGGGAATGATTCACCCTCGCAGTCGTAACAGAGTATGAGCCGAGCCCCCCGCCTCTGGCCTCGATTATATCTACTATATTACAGGGGATTGCATAGGTACAAGTCAAAACTTGACAATTCTAGTATTTCACCGTCCAAATCAGACATTTCTACGAAATCTAGAAAACCGGGGAAGGCAGGAGGATCTCAAAGGGGGAGGAGCATAAGAAAACCAAGGCGCCAAGAAATATACAACCCTGGGAGAGGCAATCCTAAGAAGTTATGAGGTGGGAGCTTACATTTCAATAACGAGTCCAATGACAAAGGACACCGCACAGCACGCTAAGATCAAGGCCCCAATGAGTTTTTGTTCCAGGGAAAAGGCCCCGACGGTGGCGATGAGGGTGCCGGCCGTGGCCCAGAACCACTTGCCCCCTACCGATCCCAGGGCCAGGGCCAAAGGCCCCACGTTCATGGAGGCCAAGATCACCGAACTGGAGGTACTCTTGGCATGGGAGGTGGCCAGGCCAAAAAGGGCCAGGGCCGTAATCAGGGCCTCGGAGGTGTAGCCTTGACCGGCCAGACGATTGCGCAGCTTGGTCTTGGCCCGGTAGAACATCACGCGGGCATGCAACTCACGACAGCCGAGCTGCTGGCTGATCTCGGCAAAGGACAACCCCTCTAAGCAGCGTAATACAATAATGTTACGATAATGCAGTTTCAACTGTGTCATGGCCTCGACCACCACCTCGACCATTTCCAAGCGGCTCAGGCGGTTGAGCCCATCCTGGTGCTTTTGGGCGGCATACTCGTGAATGGCTTCTTCGTTCATCGCTTTCATTTCTACTTCGCACCGTTTCTGTTGGTCACGGAAATAGTGTTGCACCTGGCCCAGGGCATGACGATAGAGCCAACCCCAGAATCTCTCCGGATCCCGTAGGTTCTTGAGTGATTCGACCAGGGTCAAGAGGGTCTGTTGGCAGAGTTCCTGGGTTACATCATGGTTGAGGGTTAGCCGGTAAATATAGACCTCTAGCCGGGGCCACACCTTTTGTGCCAGGAGATCCAGACTCTCGGCATCGCCCGATTGTGCCATGACCACAAGGTTCATGAATCCGTTATCTTTTAAATCAATACCCATGGTGTCCTTTAAGTCCAAGATAAGGGGGATGCGTTACAGCTTTTTTTATTTTTTTTTGTCCCTCAATTACAACAGCTCCCGGACAATTCCTTCCAAATCCATCGAATCCATTACATTTTGTAGAAAATAGGTTACAATCGTCCACCGAAAATGAACGAAAATCCGTCAAAACCAGATTTTAACGCCAATTTCGCGAATGAATCCATGCGTGAGTTCGTGCGGCTGTACTCCGCACATACCCAACATATCTATGGGTATATCCTCTGCCTGGTCCCGAATTGGTCGGATGCCGAGGACATTCTACAGGACACCGCCTCTATTATGTGGTCTAAATTCGACCAATTTGTCCCTGGCACGGATTTTTCGCGTTGGGGCTGCCGCATTGCCCGCCTGGTGGTGGCCAATCATTACCGCAAACAAAAAGTCCGCCGTCAAACGGTGATCAACAGTGAATTACTGGAGGCCATCTCCCAAGCCGCCCAAAACGACCAGTTTTTTGGTAAGGACTACCGGGTCGATGCCCTTCAGCAGTGCCTGGGCAAACTCCGCGACCGCGACCAGAAATTGATCCGTTGGCGTTATGAGGCCGGCACCTCGGTTCGGGCCATGGCAGAACGGATCGATCGGAGTATCGATACCATTTACAAGGCCCTGGGACGGATACACAGCCAACTATTGGGTTGCATTGAAGATCGTTTAGCCCGAGAGGAATCCTAACGTGGAAGAGATAACCCAAGATAGACGTGAACTCTATAGCCTGCTCGGACGCATGCTCGATGGCCCCCTGGACACCGAGCAACAGACCCAATTGGAACAGTTGTTATCAAAAGATCCACAGATGATCACCGACTATGTCCGCTTCTTCCATTTGAATGCGGCCCTGCGTGACTGCCTGTCACGACCGGAAGTCTCCTTCCTGGACCCGGACCTGAACCTGGAGATCCCTTCTCCTGAAGGCCCCCATGTCCCGGCCGGTCGATCCAGTCACAACGTCCAAGCCGATCAGGAACGCATCCGTCGCATCCGTCAACGGGCAGAGCAACAGTTGCAGGCTTTTCTCAGCGAAAAGGAAAGCCGAAATGCTCAAAATGTCGGAACTTGTAGACATTGCGGAGGCACCTCTCGCTGGGACTGGGGAGGTCTACTCTCCCGAGCCGATGCCATGGTCTCGATGGTCGGACGAAGCATTGTAGGGTTGGCGGCCCTGGCGGCCCTATTGATCCTGACCTTGGGCATCGTTCACACCATTAAGGGCTATCGAGTTATCGCCACCATTGTGCAGAGTCAACACGCCCGTTGGCAAGAGTCCCCCAGTGACAACCAGTTGGTTCGGGGCCCCCTATTCCTGCAGGAGGGCTATGCCGAGATCCAGTTTACCCATGGCGCCCGTGTTCTGGTGCAGGCCCCTTGTCAATTGACCCTGTTGTCACCGGATCGGATGAGTCTGGACGAAGGCCGTGTCACGGCCATGGTACCGCCCGAGGCCATCGGCTTTAGCATCGACACCGCCACCTCGACCATCCAGGACTTCGGCACCGAATTCGGCGTCGGCATCGACGGTCAAACCCAGACCGAGGTCCATGTCTATAAGGGGCGAGTCCAACTGCGCATGCCCAGCCACTCGGAGCGTCACTCCAATCAATGGGACCTGACTACCAATCGAGCCGCCATTCTGGATCAAAGCGGTAAGCTGGAACTGACCAGCGTGCTCGACCGGCCCCGCTTGTTTGTGCGTGACCTGGCCGGAACCAATGGCATCATTCCGGGACAGGCCTTGAGTCTGGCCGACATGGTCGGTCGCGGCAACGGCCTGGGGACCGGTGAAATCAATCACGGACTCAGCCTGACCAACGGTCAATTCGTCGATCCCAATGCCGTGGTCCGTGCCCGGGCCAATGGCTTTATTGCCACCCTGGACCATGACTTTATCGACGGTGTCTTTATCCCTGACGCCGATGAGCAAAACCCCTTGGTCGTGACATCCACGGGTCTGACCTATGCCCAATGCCCGGACACCTCGGGATTGTGCGTTCACATGATTCGCAACGGCAGCCTGTTCCAACATGACGATCAATCCGCCCAAATCGGTTTACTACGGGGAGAGGTTTACGGCGAGGGGGGACACCCGGCCATCGGCATGCATGCCAATGCGGGGATCACCTTTGACCTGGATGCCATTCGAGCCATCTACACCGAATCACATATCAGCCGTTTCAGAAGCCTGGTCGGGATCTCGGAGACCGCCCTCCAGTTTACCGATGGCACCTGGAAAGGGGAACAGATCACCGTGGGTTTCAGGGTTCTGGTCGATGGCAAGGAACGTTTCAGTCGCGACCTCACCGTCGTTCCCAACCAGACGGCTCAGATCGATCTGCCCCTGCGTGACAGCGATCACTTCCTGACCCTTATCACCCTGGAAGGTCACTGGGACCGCCCCTTTGCCTGGAGCCTCTTTGGCGATCCCATGCTGGAACTCAAGCCTGTCAATCCTTAAACCGATACCCCACACCGCGAATGGTCTCGATGTAGCTCTTGTGCTGGCCCAGCTTTTTACGCAGGTAGGCGATCTGAACGTCCACGGCTCGGTCGCTGACGATGTAGTCACTGCCATGCAGGGAGTCCACGATCTGATAGCGGGTAAAGACGATTCCCGGTCGTTTGGCCAGGGTGTAGAGAATGTTGAACTCCGACAGGGTCAGGGACAGGCGGTCCTCCTTGACGTAGGCCTCGCAACGGGCCGGGTCGATGGTCAAGTCGTGAATACGAATGGCCGAGCGGTCCAGGGTCTTCTCGACCTTGCGATTGAGCAGCCGTCGTACCCGGGCGATCAGCACCTTGGGGCTGAAGGGCTTGGTCACGTAGTCATCCGCTCCTAATTCCAAACCCGAGACAATATCGCTGTCCTGGCTCTTGGCCGAGAGCATCACGATCGGGATCTGGTGGGTTTTGGCATTATGACGCAGGATCTTGCAGGCCTCCAGACCATCCATCCCTGGCAGCATGAGATCCAACAGGATCATCTCGGGCTTCTTGTTCTTGGCCAACTCAATGGCCTCCTCGGCATTCAGAGTGGTTAAAACGTCATAGCCCTCACGTTTTAGGTTCATCTCCACCAATTCGAGGATGTCTTCTTCATCGTCTACTACTAGGATGGTGCCTTTAGTCATTCAATACCCTTCTTTCGATTTGTGCCTGGCAAATCCCCTAAACCTTTTAAAGTCAGCCTAATAAAAGGGCTAGAGGTTAAGCCCGGATTATATTTATTTTAGTTTTTTGTTAAGAATCATGCATTTCAACTGAAAAAGGGCCTAATCACCTTCTCATACAGCATTAACACTCCCCTAACACCAACTTGATACAATTCCATATCAATCTTGACTAACTGTTTTTGTTTGCCTATTTTAAAGGCATGCTTATTGAATACTCTGGAGATAACATGCGGTTACTACTTGTAACAACCATAACACTATTAGCTTGTGTCACAGCCCAGGGCCAACCACTGACCTGGGTTGAGTTAAACACCATGACCCTATCCTATTACAAACAAGGCGATTATGATCGCGCCTTGGTCGCAGCACAGGAATCTCTCAGACGCGCCAAACAGGTGGGTACAAACCACCCCGCCGTGGCTTTGAGCATGAACAACCTGGGACTCATTTACAAAGCCCAAGGCAAATATGACCAGGCGGAGTCGATTTATCTGTTTGCCCTGGCCCTGGGCCAAGAGACACGAGGCAAGCAACACGTCTCCAACGCCACCACGCTCAACAATCTAGCCGCCCTCTATGACACCCAAGGCAAGATCGGTCAGGCCCAATCGCTCTATGAACAGGCCCTGGAGATTAAAGAGAAGGCCCTGGGTAAGAACCACCTGGGCGTGGCACTCACCCTCAACAATCTGGCTGAACTCCAGGAGACCAAGGGAGTCACCCACCTAGCTGAACCCCTTTACTTGCGTGTGCTGATGATTCGCGAGGCCCAATTGGGATCGAACCATCCCCTAGTGGCCGAGAGCCTGAACAATCTGGCTCGCCTCTACCGCCACAATGGTGACACGGCCAGGGCCAATCGTCTGGAAGAACGGGCTCAAGCTATCTATAGCAAAACAGCACAGTAAAAGATCCGCGATGAGTTGAACGTGGATATGAGAGCGCATAATAAAAAAGGCCACATCGATTGACCTGGCCTTTTTTCTCCCTCACCGGAAGCTCTTAAATCTATTACAACACGGCTGACCGTGATTTCTTTTGCGCCGGATCTGGTGTCAGGGCGGCCCAAATCCGGCTAGAGACGAGCGAGCAAAGCTGAAATGGTGTTAGAACGGACAAAGGTATAATCCCGGATCATTAATTGAGTTTGAGATTATTGTGAGATCTCTGTTAACCTCGAAAATGAAGCCACTGTTTTCCCGCTCAACGAAGCGATTTAATCTGAGCAACAAAGTTAACCTATTTCAAGCAAACCTCTAATCTATCCTTAACACAAGTCAGTAGAGTTTGTGGAGTGAGTTGCCTGCGGAAAAGGCAGTTCATCCTGGGCGAAGCTGTCGTCAATGTAGTCGGCAGCACAAAACAAGCAGACTTGAACACAAAATTATGGAGAAGGAACTATGAAGAAAGCAATGTCAATTGCATTGTTGACCCTGGCCCTGATCAGCGTCGCTGGTGCCGCTGAAGTCCTGGTCACTGACAACATCTCAAGCTCAACCACTTGGACCGCTGACAACGTTTACAATCTGCAACAGCAGATTTACGTCCTGCCTGGTGCCAGCCTGACCATCGAACCCGGCACCCTGGTTCAGAGCACCGCCGGCTTGGGGGGTAGCCTGGCTGTTTGCCGTGGTGCCCAAATATTCGTCAACGGTACGGCCGATGCCCCGGTCATCATGACCTCCACCAACGACGACATGGTCACCTGGCGTGCTGCTGCCAATGAATGGGGAAACCTGACGGTCATGGGCGACGCCCTGATCTCTGCCTCTCACTATAAAGGCGAGCAAGTGGGTGACAATGACAAACTGCCTACCGGCCTCAACGAAAAGCAGATGGAAGGCCTGACCGCTGAATTCGAAGGCGACACCAAGGTCATGTACGGTGGTGCCAACGATGATGACGACAGCGGTTCGATCAGCTACCTGTCTCTGCGTTATGGTGGCAAGGTGATTGGTAAGGCCAACGAACTCAATGGTCTGTCCATGGGTGCCATCGGTCGCGAAACCGACGTCAACCACGTCGAGATCATGAACAACGTCGATGACGGTATCGAGACCTGGGGTGGTACGGTCAACTACAAGTATGTCAGCATCTGGAATGTGGGTGACGACAGCTTCGACGTGGACGAAGGTTGGCGTGGTAAGGCCCAATTCGGCCTGATCGTGCAAGGTTACAGTCTGGATGCCAGCCAGGGTTCCGGTGTGGGCGACAACTGCTTCGAGACCGATGGTGCCGAAGACTCTGACGCCCAGCCTGTCACCACCGCTTCGATCTACAACTTCACCGTTGTGGGTCAGCCCGAAAGTGGCGACCAAGGTACGGCCTGGCGTGACAATGCCCGTGTCCAATACCACAGCTGTATCTGGATGGACCTGGGCGATAAGCTGGTCAAGAACGATGGTGACGATGGTGACGGTGCCAATGGTTATGGCTACAACGGTACTCTGACCTTCGAAGAGACCTGGGCCACCGATTACAGCGTGACCTCCAGCATCAACATCGGCGACGCCGATCCCAACGCCCTGTACCAAGCTCAAAGCTCTGGCAAACTGGCTTCGATCACCGACAGCGTCTTCTACAATAACCTGAATTCAAGTGCCTACGTGACAGCTGAAGCTGTAGGAGTCTTCGATGCCAATAACCTCAACGTGGTTGAGCCCAACATGTGCCCCATTCGCGAACTGGTTCGCGGCGAAGAGGTCTTTGTTTACGGCAGTTACACCATGCTTCCGGTAGAGTACATCAATCCTTGCGCCGGCAGTGTTGAGTCCATCTTTGGCGAAGAAATCGCCCCCGAAGACGATGACTTCGTGGTTGAAGTTCCCTTCCGCGGTGGATTCCACCCCTACGAGAACTGGCTGACCGGTTGGACCGCTGCTTCTGCTTACGGCCTGACAGACTAAGTCACAATGCCCTAAAAGGCTCCAATGAGCCTATCTAACGATAAAACAGCAGCGGTGATAACAACCGCTGCTGTTTTTTTACCCTTACCCGCTAACACATTTATAACAAAATACTAACACAACAGCTCTTACCTAATTTAACACTATCTGCTATCATGTCTTACACAAATCACGGACGATCTGAATGACCCTATGGAAACCACTCTATGAAGCTAGCAAAAAACACACTTAAACTATTTATAGTTACGATGTTATGCCTCCTGGGCCTGGGCTGTCAACCCCAAGCCGCAGATGAACACCACTATGCACTGAAGAATCGTTCACTGGAGACCTACCAGGATCAACTCCTGGCTATTGCCTTTGCCTCGGCTACCGCACTCCCCCTTGATCCCCACATCAAAAATCGGGCACGGGCTCAAGAAACAGTAGTCGAAACCTGCTTCAAACTGGACCAAAACCTACGCGCCTATCGTTACATCCAGCAAATTCCCAACTGGCGGGCAGGCGTGGGCCATGCCAAAATTGCCTCGATATTGGCCCAGTCTGGAGCCCCAACCGAAATTGTTGAGCCCTATCTGACTGAAGCACTGATGGTGGCCCACAAGGCCGACGATTGGCGGAAAGACCGCATCAAGGTCAAGGTGGCCCAGGTACAAAACCAACTGGGCCTCCAAGAGGCCTCCAGCATTCTACTCGAAGAGGTTACCGAGACCGCTGAAAGTAGTAAGATGATCCAGTCTGAGGCACAAAACTGTTCCTCCGATGAATTTGAAACATTGATGAACACACTGGGCCAACAGATTGGTACAGGCAACTTTGACCTGATGTCCAACGCCCTCCAGGCCTATGTCACGTTAATCGATCGGTTCTATGACAATCCAACACAGCGTGAACAACTCGTAGAGGCCCTCACAACAGGCTGGGACACGTCTCCCTATACCTTGCGTCTGGAACTGCTAGAGAAGATGGTCCAATCGGCCCTGGACCACCATGACCCAGTACAGGCACAGCAATGGACCGACGAAGCCTTGGCCATGACCCAAAACAGTCAGTGGCCCCTGCGTTACCTGATTCCGATTAAGGCCCGCCTTGCGAAACTATGCGTCAAGGCCGGTGACATCGAGCAGGCCCAGCAGCAAATCCAGGCTGGGCTGGATCAATTTGAACGTGAAAAGCAAAAAATCATTGATATCGACCGGGCCGGACTGCTACGCAGTCTGGCCGAGGCCATGCAATCCACGGGCGATTCAAACGAAGCCTTAGAGCTGTATCGCAGGACCGTGGAAGCCGGGGTTGAGAATCCCAATTCCCGCCCCAGGGCCATGGACCTGTCAGCGACCTGTTGTTCCATGGCGATCAGCCAAGTCAAACCGGATGAAGCCTTGTGGCAACGGATTCATGAGATTCACGATGGATTGGGTGATCCGTGGTAACAAATAGCCTCTGCAAGAGGCGCTAAAACAGATGTCATTGCGAACGCAGTGAAGCAATCTTCCACTGTTTTTTTTGTTCGAAATTGAAGATTGCCGCGTCGCTTCGCTCCTCGCAATGACACCGAGTTTAAGATCTACGGCTCGCGTTGGGCGACCGTAAGTGATGAAAAGATCGGGGATGGTGATGAAAAGATTCGCTCAACGGCTATGGGTAATGGCAGTGTTATGCACAGGTGTAACCGGACTCTGGGCACAGCAGGCCGGTGGCCTGCGCGGGATGGTCTATGACAAGGACTTTGATGTGCCCCTGGCCCTGGCCCAGATCCAAGTCGTCGAGACCGGTGACAAGGTCGAGACCACCAGTGAAGGGAACTATCTCATCAGCGACATCGCACCCGGCACCTACACCCTAGTCTTCTCCAAAGACGGTTACACTCGTCAGGTCATGGCCAATGTGGTCATCTCGGCCGGACGCATGACCGAAATCAACGTCTCCCTGGCCGGTGAATTCACGGACATGGAGGAATTCGTGGTCCAAGACCTGGAACTGGGTGGTGCTTCCGAATTGGGCATGCTCAACCTCCGCATGGACAGCCCGGCCCTGATGAGCGGTGTGAGTTCCGAAATTATCAGCCAGGCCGGTGCCAGTGATGCGGCCGGGGCGTTGCGTCTGGTCTCGGGTGCCACAGTTCAAGACGGCAAGTATGCCGTAGTCCGCGGTCTGCCCGACCGCTATGTCAATTCCCAGCTCAACGGATTTCGCCTACCCACGGCCGATGCGGACAAGCGAGCTGTGCAGCTGGACCAGTTCCCCTCAGCCCTGCTCGATAGTATCCAGGTCAGCAAAACCTTTACCCCGGACCAACAGGGTGACGCCTCAGGCGGTGCCGTCAACGTGGTGACCAAGGGTATCCCGGAGGAAAAAACCTTTAAGTTTTCCGGCCAGGTCGGATACAACAGTCAAACCACGGGCAGTGACAACTTCCTCACTTACAATGGCGGAGGCGTTAATTTCTGGGGCACGGATGATGGCTCGCGTGACATTCAATACGACAATCTCGGTGGCAACTGGGATGGGGCCGTGGGACTCTCCCGTGGCGATGCTCCCATCGATTACAAATGGTCCATCTCGGGTGGTGACAAAAAAATCCTGGACAACGGCATCAAGATCGGAGGCTTTGCCAGCTTCTTCTACGAACGAGACAGTTCACATTTTGACAACGGCACGGACGACAAGTATTGGGTGGATAATCCAGGCGAGGAATTGAGCCCTCAATATTCAGGAGATGACGAAAATTACCGCAGTTCACTGTTCGATGTCCAACAAAGCAGTGAAGAGGCCAAATGGGGTGGATTGGCAACCGTCGGAATGGAAACCGAAAACCACTCCATATCATTACTCTATATGTACACCCGTGCTGCTGAAGATACAGCCACCCTTGCCGAAGACACGCGCGGCAAGTCCTATTTCTACCCAGGTTACGATATCGATGATCCCGAAGATCCAGGTAATGAGGAGCGAACGAATTTCCCTTACATTCGAACACAGACCCTGGAATACACCGAACGAACGACCCAGACCGTACAACTGAGTGGAAAGCATACCCTTCCTAGAGTGGACTTATCGATCGAAGATCGTTTGACCTTGCTTGATCCTGAATTGGATTGGGGTTTCGCCTTAAGCTCCGCAGGCATGGACCAACCGGACAAGCGTCAGTTTGGATCGGAGTGGTTAACGGCTGTAGACAGGATGCCCTCCGTCTATCGCCCCTACAAAGCCGCCTCCAACTATACCTTGGGTAACCTGCAACGAATCTGGAAAAGCATCTCGGAAGACAGTCAACAGATCTTCGCCAATCTGAAGATCGCCTTTGAACAATGGTCCGGGCAAGAGGGATATGTCAAAACCGGATTATTTCATGATCAGGTCGAGCGTGAGTATACCCAAGAATCCTTTAGTAATTTTGATGACAATAGCGTTTGGGTGGGTGGAGCTTGGGACACCTATTGGTCCGATGTCTTTCCGAACCAAGATCACCCGATCACAGCTAGCGAGATCGATGTCGATTATGACGGAGAACAAAAAATCTCCGCCGCTTACGGGATGATCGACCTTCCCATCAACAGTCAGATCAATATCGTAGGTGGGGCACGCTATGAAAAAACCGACTTGAGTATCGTTAACCACCCCGAAGATGAAGCGACCTGGATTCCGCCGAGTACCGGCGTCAATACGGATTTACATGAAGGAGATGCGGATGTTTCCTTCTCGCAAAACGACCTGCTCCCCTCGCTTGGAATGGTCTACAAAATTTCTGAGCAGTGGACCGCAAAGGCCTCCTTCAGTCAGACGGTGGCCCGCCAGACCTTCAAAGAGTTAAGTCCTATCCAACAAATGGAATACCTTGGGGGTGACGTCTTTGTAGGCAATCCCGAACTGCAAATGAGTGACGTCACGAACTACGACCTGCGTCTGGATTACCATCCCTACGACGGTGGCCTGGTCTCTCTCTCCTATTTCTACAAGACCGTCAAGAAACCCATTGAATATGTTCAACGTGTAGCGGACTTCATTTACACCACCGCGACCAATTATCCCGAAGGCACCCTCAGCGGTTGGGAACTGGAAATCCGTCAGGATATGGGACACTTCAAGGAATCCTTAAGCGGCCTCACCCTGGGGGGCAATCTTACCCTCATTGATTCAGAGGTCACTCTGCCCACCCGAGAGGCCGAACAATTGGCGGATCTGGGTTACCCCATGTCCACCCGCGAAATGACCGGTGCCCCCGAACACCTGGTCAACCTATTCTTTACTTATGATTTAGCTGAGCTGGGACTAGAAGGCACCAAGGTCGGCCTCTTCTACACCATCCGCGGAGACACGCTGGAAGCGGGCGCAGGACAAAATAATGGTCACTTTGTCCCCAGTGTCTATGCCAAGCAATATGACACCCTTAACCTGAGCATCTCCCATCGAATCAGGGAACACTGGAGCCTCAAGTTCCAGGCCAAAAACCTGACCGATCCCTCTATTGAGACCATCTACCGATCCGAACACCTGAGTAGTGACACCGTCAAAACCTCTTATTCCAAGGGCATTGACCTGTCCTTGAGTATGTCTTACGAGTTCTAATAACCATTCCAGGCCAGGCAGCAGGGCTAAAGTTGCCTGGCTTTTTTACTTTTTCCATTACCCCACCTTAATTAATTCAATTCTAATTTTGCGTTAACTCAATTTTAACGGAATCTGATTAAAGTCTGACCGTAAAGTGTCAGTCGTCTGCCTGTATTGGGTTGAAGGAAAACCCATACAGTGACGACATTCAGGTTAAGCAAAGAGAGGCGAATGGTGAGCAAATTAACGACTTGCATGGGGATTGGCGTTATTTTGCTGGTATCGACTTGGGTTGTGGCCCAGGAAGCGACCAGCGAGGCAAACATCGAACGAACCCGTACCTCCATCGAGCAGTGGGTTGAAACCCGCCGCATCATTTCCAAGGAACGTCAGGACTGGGCCCTGGGCAAAGAGATGCTCAATGATCGCATCGAACTGGTCCAACGCGAGATCGAGTCCCTGGAAGGAAAGATCAAGGAAACGCAAAAGAGCATCAGTGACGCGGACAAGAAACGCGTGGAACTGGTCGAAGAAAACGAGGCCCTCAAGGACGCGGCCCAGGCCCTGGCCGAGATGGTCACGGCCTTCGAAACCCGCACCCTGGCCTTGAATCAACGTCTGCCCGACCCCTTGCGTGAACGGCTCAAACCCCTGAGCCAACGCATCCCCCAGGATGCCAGCACCACCAAGTTGTCACTCTCGCAACGCTTTCAGAATGTGGTGGGCATGCTCAACGAAATCAACAAGTTCAACCGCGAAATCACCGTCACCAGCGAGATGCGACTCCTGCCGGACGGAGGTTCCGCTGAGGTCACGGCCGTATACGTGGGTCTGGGACAGGCCTATTATACCGGCGCTAACGGCACCATCGCAGGTGTCGGACGACCGGCCCAAGACGGCTGGTATTGGGAACAGGCCAATGACGTCGCGGCCGAGATCAGTGACGTCGTGTCGATCCTCAAGAATGAGAAGGTGGCCGGTTATGTCCCGGTCCCCGTCAAAATCCAGTAAATGAGTGACTGATTCTCAACTCAGTTGATTTTCATATAACAAGGCGATCATCATGAAACAATCGATTCATTCACAAATCTTCCGGCGGACCTGCGTCCTTGGTCTCTTAATCCCCCTGACACTGCTTAACCTGGCGGGGGCGCAGGATCCTGCCTTTGATAAGGTCGAAACCGACGTCAAACAGCAGTTGCAGGACAGTGTTTCGGAGCTCAACACCCTGCGACAGAGCATCGTCGAGGAAAAGATTCCGCTCAACACCGAACTGCGTGACCTGGAAGACCGTCTCAGTGACGTGCGACGTCAATACCAGCGCACCACCCGCATGCTCGACAGCCGCACCCTGGACCTGAGCAACCTGGGCAACGAGATCAAGGGACGCGAAGAGGAAAAGACCTATCTGTCCACCCTGCTGAGCGAATACATCCGCAACTTCGAGACCCGCCTGCACATTAGTGAACTGGATCGCTACCACAACGTGCTAGAGACCGCTAAGCTGGCCCCGGAAAACGCCACCCTCGATGAGGCCGGTGTGTACGAGGCCCAGGCTTCACTGGTGGCCGCGTCCCTGGATCGCTTGGAAGACGCCCTGGGTGGCACCCGCTTCGAGGGCAAGGCCGTGGATGAAACCGGCATGGAAAAGACCGGCACCTTCGTGCTGCTGGGTCCGGCGGCCCTGTTCCGTTCGCAGGACGGCGCTACCGTGGGCATGGCCGAACAACGCCTGGGTTCGCTGGAACCCACCATCCTGACCTTTGAAGACGAAGCCGCCACCGTTGCCGCGGCAGAGGTCGTCACCAGTAGCGGCGGACACTTCCCGCTCGACCCCACCCTGGGTAACGCCCACAAGATCGAGAATACCAAGGTCACGGTGATGGACGAAATCCAAAAGGGTGGCGTAGTCATGTATCCCATCCTCTTATTGGCGGCAGCGGCCTTGCTCGTCGCCCTGTACAAATGGGTAAACCTGGCCCGCATGAAGACCGCCTCGGAAGCACAGATCGCCCGTCTGCTCAGTGCCGTGGCACGCCATGACGAGGGCCAAGCCAGATCGGTGAGTGCCTCGATCGGCGGCCCCACCGGTGAGATGCTCAAGGCCGGTGTAGAGCATATCCAACAACCCGCAGAGTTGGTCGAGGAAATCATGTACGAAAAGATCCTCACGGCCAAGCTCAAGCTGCAGAGCCTGTTGCCCTTTGTGGCCATCAGTGCCTCGTCCGCCCCACTCTTGGGTCTACTCGGTACGGTAACCGGTATCATCAATACCTTCAAACTCATCACGGTCTTTGGCTCCGGTGACGTCAAGATGCTCTCGGGCGGAATTTCCGAGGCCTTGATCACCACCAAGTACGGCCTGATCGTGGCCATCCCGTCGCTGCTCTTGCACGCCTTCCTGTCCCGCAAGGCCCGCGGCATGATGGACCGCATGGAAAAGGCGGCCATTTCCTTTAGCAATCAACTGGCTAAGACACCCTTCCATCAACCCCATCAGAACCTCCTGGGACAGCTCACCAGCGATCAGATCAAAGAGGTGTTGCGGAATCTGTCCTCGGCCGAGGGCAAACCGGCCGCAGCCCCGGCGCCCTTTCCAACGAACTCCGCGGGAAGCATGATGAATCCCAAGGTCGTTAGTGTGGGCAGCCACCAAACCGTAGCCGAGGCCATCGGCAAGATCCGTGCTGCAGGCATGGATGAAGAATATGTCTGCGTGGTTAACGAACAGGGCAAGTTCGTCGGTGACGTCAAGGTGTTGCAACTCCTGACCCAACCCGATAGCGCGTCGGTCTCCGCGTTGGTCAATCCCGATACGATCTACGTACGCATCGATGCCGATCAAAAGGAAGTCCAAAAGCTATTACACGCCAACGGTAAGACCACCCTGCCCGTGTTGGATCAGGATGGTCAACTGGTAGGCCAGGTCAGCCGCAATGGAGATGGCCAACAAGGGGCTGAATAATGGATCAATTCGCTGAACTCTGGAATCAGGCCCTATCGATCTGGCTATCCGGTGGCTGGGGCATGGTCGCCCTGGCCGTCAACGCCCTGGTGCTGTTCGCTCTGGGCAGCCACGTCTTTCTCAAGCTCAGGGAAAAGGGCTTTCTCTCGGTCTCGGAAAAGACCTGGCGTCGTTGGCTGGACCATCCCCAACAACGTCGCGGGCCTATCGGTCGTTTGCTGAACACCGTGACCGGCGCCACCACACTCAAGCAAAACCAGGTGTTCTTCGAAGAACTGCAAACCACCGAGATTGTGCCCTTCGAGCGTGATCTCAAGGTGATGAAGATCTGTGTGAGTTCCGCTCCCCTGCTGGGATTGCTGGGGACCGTAACCGGTATGCTGGCCACCTTCGGAGCCCTGGCCTCGGGTTCAGGAGGTGACAAGACCATGGGCCTGGTGGCCGAGGGCATCTCCGAGGCCCTGATCACCACCGAGACGGGATTGATCATCGCCCTGCCCGGCCTGTTCTTCCAGTACCAACTGTCACGCCAACTGGACCGATACAAGGCCTTCCTGGCCCACCTGGAAACCATTTGCAGTCAGAGAATTTATCGTAAGCAATCCAGCGACAAGGCCGCTTGATTGAGTTATTGGTTAATTGGTTATTGGAAAAGTCCATCAACCGTGAACCGTGAACTTTGAACCTTTTTAACCGAGGACCCCATGGGACGTTTTCGAGCAATGGCAGCAGAGGACAATAGTGACGTCGGGGTGGATATGAGCCCCTTGATGGACTGCGTCTTCATCCTGCTGATCTTCTTTATAGTCACCACCACCTTTGTGGAAGAAACCGGTGTAGAGGTGGACAAGCCTCAAGCCGCGTCCAGCGTCCAGTTGGAAAAAACCAGCATCCTGTTGGCCCTGACCGCCAAGGGACAGGTCGTCTACGGGGGTCGCGAGATCGGCATCAGCGGCGTCCAACCCCTGGTCAAACGCATGCTGCAGCAAGAAGACGTGCCGGTCATCATTCAGGCCGATGCCGCGGCTCAATCCGGATTGCTGGTCCGCATCATTGACGAAGCCAAACTGGCCGGTGCCACCAAGGTGAGCCTGGCCGCACGCAAACCACAAGGGTAAGCATGGAAGATCGCCAAGTCACAACATGGAAAAAGCTAGTCCGCGGCCTGCTCCATCACCTGGGCGTGATCACCGGGTCGATTGGTTTGACCCTGCTGGTCCTGCTGGTGTTGCCCTTGATGCAGACCATCAGTAAGCCCCTGACCGAGGACATGCAACTGACCTCGGTCGACCTGGGCAGCCTCGAACCGCCACCTCCCACAGTTCAAGAGGAAGAATCCGAACCCGAGGAGCAACAGGAAGAGCAGCCCCCGCAACTGGAAGAAATGACCGAGGCCCCGCCCTTGGACCTGTCCCAGTTGGAGCTGGCCCTCAATCCCGGCATGGGAGGGGGCATGGGCGGCAGTGGTGACTTCGCGGTCAAACTCAACAGCGTGACCGCGGCAGCCAACGACGAAAGCCTGGATGCGGTCTTTTCCATGGCGGACCTGGACCAGAAACCTCGTATCGTCTATCAACCCGGTCCGGTATTGGATAAGAAACTACGGGGCAAGGGCCCGGCCAAGATCTACATCCTCTTTATCGTGGATGAAAACGGCCGTGTCACCGAGCCCAAGGTGCAAAAATCCGACAACCCACTCTTTGACAACGCCGCCTTGAAGGCCGTCTCCAAGTGGAAATTCGAACCGGGTAAACGCGGCGGGCAGTCCGTACGCTTCCGTATGCGTGTGCCGATTTCGTTTCCGAAATGATCAAGAATATAGAATAGAGAATGTAGAATGCAGAAGAGAGAACGCAAAATGGGGAAGTTGATGTTCACCTTGATATTAGGGTTCTGTTCCATGGCGTCCGCCGTATCTGTGGACGATGTACGTCTGAGTCGCTATGAGCTGGAACTCTGGAACAGTTCCGATTTTCAGCGTCGCTTTGCCGAGAGCTACCTGGCCGAAACCGATATCGAGCCAACCGTGTCACCGGCCGAGCGTGAGAAGATGCTCAAGGTCCTGGAACTGATCTCCGCCGAAAACATGGACGAGGCCATTGCGCTCCTGCAAAAGAATATCACGCCCACGTCCAGTGCGGTCTTTGACTTTACCCTGGCCAACATCTACTTCCAACAGGAAGAGATGGACAAGGCCAGTGCCTCCTATCAGGAAGCCGTCAACAAGTTTGAAAAGTTCCGTCGGGCCTGGAAGAACCTGGGCCTGATCTATGTACGTAGTGGCGATTTCGAAGAGGCGATTCCGGCCCTGACCAAGGTGATCGAACTGGGCGGCAACGATGTCCTGACCTACGGTCTGCTGGGCTTTGCCTATTCGTCCACGGACAATCACCTCTCTGCCGAGACCGCCTATCGTGCCGCCATCCTGCTCGATGCCCATACCCTGGACTGGAAGATGGGCCTGGCCCGTAGCCTGTTCAAGCAACAGCGTTACGGTGAGGCCGTATCCCTTTGCGACCTGCTGATCACCGAGTTCCCCAACCGCGCCGACCTCTGGCTGCTGCAGGCCAATGCCTACATCGGTCTCAATCAATCGGACAAGGCCGCCATCAACTACGAAATGGTCGACCGCCTGGGTGAATCCACGGTCGATAGTCTCAACATGCTCGGTGACATCTACGTCAACCAGGAACTCTATGGCACCGGGGTCAACGCCTATGTACGGGCCATCGAAGCGAATCCCCATCGCAATCCCGACCGTGCCCTGCGTGCTGCCAAGGTCCTGACCGCCCGTGGTGCCCTGGCCGAAACCAAGAGCCTCATCCAAAGCATCAAGGACCTGCAAAGCAACTACCTGGGTACCCAGGACAAGAAGGACCTGCTCAAGCTCGAAGCTCGCATTGCCGTGGCCGAAGGGGCGGGTGACGACGAGGTCAAGATCCTGGAAGAGATCGTGGAACTCGATCCCCTCGATGGTGACGCCCTCATCCTGTTGGGCCAATACTACCATCGCCATGGCGATTTGGAAAAGGCCGTGTTCTACTTCGAACGGGCCGAAGGCGTGGAGGGCTTCGAGGCCGACGCCAAGATCCGTCACGGTCAGCTGCTCGTCAGCCAGGGCAAGTACAAAGACGCCCTGCCCCTCTTACGACGTGGAAACGAACTCAAGCCCCGTGATGATGTCCAGAAATACATCGAGCAGGTCGAACGCGTCTCCAAATCCCAATAATCTTAACAAATCTTCGTTTTAGGGATTGACTGGATCCCACTCAATTACTATATTACCTTTTAGTAACATACTCACTATAAATACCAATGGGAAATATGAAAGACTCTCAAAAACGACTTTATGAAATGAAGGCCGAGATCATCCAGGCCGCGGCCCATCCCATTCGGCTGGCCGTGATCGAATATCTGGGCCAGGGCGAGCAGTGTGTCTGCGATATTGTGGAGCATGTGGACGCCCAGCGATCCAATGTATCGCGACACTTGGCCCTGATGCTCAAGGCGGGTGTGTTGGAGTGCCGCAAGGATGGGCTCAAGGTCATCTACCGCATCAAGACCCTCTGCATCCTGAATTTCCTAAGCTGTGTGGAGCAGGCCCTACGTGAACGGGTGGAGGGCGAGGCCGCAATCCTGAAAAACATGACTTGAGAAGGTTCTTTTTTTTGCTGACTACGTGAGTATTTCGCGTTATTGTTGTATTTAGAGTTGATTGAAACGGGGACATCATGAGCGTCAATTGGAAAAAGGAATGGAAAACACTCACCTGGCTGGTGCTGGGATTCCTGGTCTGCTTCTTTCTACCGGTCGGCAAGGAACGCTTTGACCAAGCGATTTTCGAGTCACTGCATCTGATTAAGTGGTATGCACGCGAGCATGTGCTCCTATGCCTGGTGCCCGCCTTTTTTATTGCCGGAGCCATCTCGGTCTTTGTCAGCCAGGCCTCGGTCATGAAATACCTGGGCGCCAAGGCCAACAAGGTCCTGGCCTATGGCGTGGCGTCAGTTTCCGGGACCATCCTGGCGGTGTGCTCCTGCACCATCCTACCGCTGTTTGCCGGGATTTATCGCATGGGCGCGGGTCTGGGACCAGCGTCTGCGTTTCTGTATTCCGGACCGGCCATTAACATTCTGGCCATCATTTTAACAGCCCGTATCCTGGGCGTTGAGTTGGGTATTGCTCGGGCAGTGGGCGCTATTGTCTTTAGTGTGGTCATCGGCCTGCTCATGCACCTGTTCTATCGCAAGGAGGAACTGGCCAAGGCCAATGCCCAGATGGCCATGCCCGATCTTGAGGTGACGCGTCCCTTGTGGCAAAACGCCGCCTTTTTTGCCGTGATGGTCGGCGTGCTGGTGTTTGCCAATTGGGGTGCCCCCAATGACTTCAATATCCAAACCGTTCAAGGGGAACACCTACATGCCTCCGTCCTGGTGAGTCCGGAAGCCGGGAGTGACACCGGCACCTACCTCTTGAAGGTCCTCGACGGTGAGCAAGCGGGCCAGGAGGTGAAAATCTCCGCCAGTGACATCGAAAGCAAAACAGCCGTAGCTGGCGCCTGGACGAACATCTGGTCCAACAAGTGGAAGATCGCCTCGGGCTTTGCCATCCTGTTGAGCATCATCCTGGTCCTCTGGTTCAAGATCCCTTGGCCCAAGGTACTGGGCGCAGCTGTGGGACCGGTGCTATTGGCCCTGGTCCTGCCCATGGAGGGCCTTTGGATCCTCATTCCCTTTGCCACGGGCATTGTCGGGCTGTCCGTGATCACCAGCACCACAGCGGGAGAATCCGAGGAATGGTTCAGCTCCAGCTGGACCTTTGCCAAACAGATCTTGCCCCTGTTGCTGGGCGGCGTAGTGGTGGCCGGTGCCCTGCTGGGCCGGCCCGACCATGAAGGTTTGATCCCCTCGCAATGGGTGGCACGGGCCGTGGGCGGCAATTCACTTTCGGCCAATCTGTTTGCCTCGATCGCGGGGGCGTTCATGTACTTTGCCACGCTGACAGAGGTCCCGATTCTGCAGGGATTGATCGGTGCGGGCATGGGCAAGGGCCCGGCACTGTCACTTCTGCTGGCCGGACCGGCACTGAGCCTGCCCAACATGCTGGTGATTCGTTCGATCATGGGCACGCAAAAGACCATTGTGTTTGTGTGTCTGGTGATTGTCATGGCGACCCTGTCGGGAATCATTTTTGGAACATTCTTCTAAGGAGCATTGGACCGATGAAATTACAGGTTTTGGGGACCGGGTGTCCCAAATGCAAAAAACTCGCAGAACAAACGGAACAAGCCGCTGAGGAACTCGGCTTGGACTATGAACTGGAAAAGGTCACGGACATCAATGCCATCATGCAGATGGGCGTAATGATGACCCCGGCCCTGGCCGTGGATGGTCAGGTCAAGGTCACCGGTAAGGTGCCGAGTGTGGATGAGATAAAACAGTTGATTAGCTAAATCACGATGTCGATGGGTTAACATGGAAAGGAACACACAATGAGTACGGAAAAAGTTTGTCAAGGTGGCCCCACATTGATCTTTGCCTGTAGCGGTGCTGCCGACGTAGGGGCAATCGCCGATCAAGCGGCGCGCAAACTAACCCAAGAAGGGGTAGGCAGTATGTTCTGTTTGGCGGGTGTGGGAGGACGTGTCGATCCGATCATGGCCAAGACCCGCTCTGCTTGTCAGGTCCTGGCGATTGACGGTTGCGGTCTGGATTGCGTCAAAAAGACTCTGGAAATGGCGGACATCGACAATGTCAAACAACTGCGTGTCACGGATCTGGGCCTGGAAAAGGGCAAAAGTCCGGTCTCAGACCAAAACGTGGACTTGGTGGTCACCCAAGGGCGTGCCCTGGTGCAGAGCTAAGAGCCACTGACCATGGCCTCGACGCTAGTGACACTGACACATCTGGCGCAACTGCCCCCTTGCTGCCCGGGACCGGCTCGGCCCTGGCTCTTGGCATTGCTTGCCTTGTTGGGCATTGTCGGGTATGAATATTTTAAAGCGACCCAAAAAAGAGGTGCAAACATGAAAAATAAATCGTTCCTATGGATGATCGCCGCTCTATTACTGATCATGGGGGTTGCCTGTATTTTACGTCCAACCCCGCCAGAGACCGAGCAACCGACCGCAGCCAGTCCAGAGAAAACCCCAACCGCAGCAATAGCCCCGGTCCCTGAAGAGTCCGTTGTGATGGAGACTGAGACAATGACGGCAACGAAGGCTGTGACTGAGACAGAGATCGCATTACCTCGCCTCCTGGATCTGGGGGCGGACAAATGCATCCCCTGTAAAAGATTGGCCCCGATCCTGGAAGAGCTTAAAGAAGAATATACCGGACATTTGAACGTGGACTTTATCGACGTCTGGAAAAATCCTGACGAGGGACCTAAATACGGTATTAGCCAAATCCCCACACAGATCTTTTTCGATGCTCAGGGCAAGGAACTCTACCGCCATGTGGGCTTCATTTCCAAGGAAGAGATTCTGGCCAAATGGAAGGAATTGGGCTATGAATTCGACGTCAAATAAACGTCTGCCTCAGTTCATGTGAGCTAACGGTGACGGAATTCACGAGAAAAGGTAGCAACCCATGACCCAAGAAAAAATGATGACTTCCCTCAAAAAGGCCCTACTCATTTTCGTATGGATCACTCTGGGCTTTGCCATTGGCAAGGAAGTTACATTGCGGCGTATGCAGGAGGCCACTCCCAAAGAGACCGCGATCGCTGGTAACGGGGTCGTGGTCATCTATGCCCATGCCACCATTCGTTGCGTCAGTTGCGAGACCATTGAACGATTGACGCACGAGACCCTAGACGAGCAGTTCGGAGATGACGTAGCACAGGGCCGCGTAACCTTCAAGGAAGTCAACTTCCAAGAGGATACGGCCTTCGCCCGGCAGTATGACATCGTGGCCAACTGCGTTATCGTAAGCCAGATCCAGCAGGGACAAGAGGTCCAGCATCAGCGACTGGACGAAGTCTGGGACCTCTATGAAGATCCACCCGCATTTAAGCAATTCCTGGGTGACGCCATCCGCAGGGCCCTGACTCCCCAAGTTGGAGACAGACAATGACGTGGCTCACCTTGGGTTCCGCTTTATGGTTGGGCATCCTAACGGCTATCAGTCCCTGCCCCCTGGCCACCAACATCGCTGCGATTTCGTTCATCGGACGTCAAAGCAGCAACCGCAGATCCGTACTCGGGTCAGGACTTTGCTACACCCTGGGGCGCACTGCAACCTATTGTTTACTAGGCACCCTGATCATGACGGGCCTGCTGGCCACGGCTCAGATCTCACAGTTTTTGCAAAAATACATGAACGAGATTCTGGGGCCCATCCTGATCTTACTCGGCATGGTCCTGTTGGGCTGGATCGGCTCCGATCTCTCCATCAACCTCGCCGGTGACAGCCTACAAAAACGGGCAGAACGTGGCGGACAGGGATGGGCCGTCATCTTAGGAATCCTCTTTGCCTTGTCCTTTTGCCCAGTGTCGGCGGGTTTATTCTTTGCAGGGCTGATTCCACTGGCTATCCAACAAAACTCACGCCTCATCCTACCGGCCCTCTATGGCGTGGGCACCGCCCTACCGGTATTGGTCTTTGCCTTCATGCTCGCCTTTGCGGCCACCTCGGTAGGCAAGGCCTTTAACCAACTGACAGCTATCGAGCGTTGGATTCGCACAGCCACAGGAATCCTCTTCATCCTGGCAGGACTCTACTACAGCCTAACCCATGTATACGGTCTGTGATCAGGGCTCTACCTTTAATTCATAAACGTAGGTCTTCCACGCTCACCGACCTTCTTGTAGTGGTGCAGGGCCATTTCAGCGTCGTCGAAGTCTTCATGGGTGTAGAGCAATTCGGTGTTGCCGATCTGAATGTAGTCGCCGTCGTTGAGGGGTGTCTCTTCTTCGATGAGGCGGCCGTTGATGAGGGTACCGTTGCGGCTGTGCATGTCGAGGAGGTGATAGCGATCGCGGTCAGAGACGTAACGGATCTGGCAGTGCTTGCGTGAGACCTGGTCGTCGAGGACTTGAATAATGAGGGATTCACTGCGGCCTACCACATTGGTGCGTCGGCCCAAGGGGAAATAGCGTACGTCGTGTTCGCCCGTGACAATGATAACGGTCGCCATGGATTAGTCTCCTGTCCATAAGATTGAAAGGGGTAGATTGATGTTCATGGTGCCATACAGGCTTTGGGTCTCCACCTCGATCAGACCTGACTCGGCGGTGGCCACTTGGACCCAGCGTGGATCAGGCACCGGATACGGGGTCTCCCAGGGATAGAGCACCTCGGGCGTTTCGGTCAGGTTGAGACCGGTGATCCAGAGGACGCCCTGGCCATCGGACGCGATACCCGTGACATGCTGCAGGTTGTCGATGGTGATACGATGCGTGACCCGTAGTTCCTGCTCCCCCCAACTCAAGCCGACCACCAACGAGGTATTTTCTTCATCATCCGTTCGGTTCAAGCCATGGGCCAGATAGATCCGATCGCTGGCCGCATCATAATGGAGTCCAATGGGATTGACCAGATTGACGTCTTTGACTTCATCGAGGAATTGACGTGTCAACAGTTCGCCTTGGGCGTCAAAGAACCACAGCACGTCACTGGCATTCTGTTGATGGGCATTGAGAAGATACAACCGTCCCTGGGGATCGACCTCGAGATCACGCAGGCCCGTGAGGTTGGGATTCTGACCGGTGACGTCACGATCATTGGGATCGGCGTACAGGGCCTGGATCTCATAGTCTTGATCAACCCAGATCAAACGGGCTGCCGCCAGGTAAGTAGAGTCATTTTCGACGACGACCACGGGTGTGACATAGAGCTCATCTCCATAGAAAGCGGCATCCAACAAGGGGCGACCGGCCAGGTTTTCACCGTCGCTCTGGAGTCCGATGTAAATCTTGCTACCTTGAAATGCCTTCTGGCAGGGTCCCAATACAACCGATCCGTCCATCCGACAGAGTCCGGTGAGGGTGTTGAGGACCATGACCTCGGCTTGGGTGTTACGTACGAGACGGATATTGCCCCGTATGAAGGGCAGGGTCTCCTCTTTCAGGTATTTTCCACTACTGTCAAAGCCACAGAGCAGGTTGTCCTGACCAATGAATTCATGCCCACCTCGAAAGATGCTGCCCTGGCCCAACAGGAGCAGCTCTGCCCCGCTGTCACTGAGTGAACGTATTCCCCGCAGAGATCGGGCCGTCACGGTCGTAGCAGTGCCACTGCTGACCCAACCCAACCCGCACAGATTGGAACAGAGGTCACCCCGGGAAAGCAGATCACTGAGGCTACCGAGGTCACTGCCATCCACCGAGCCATTGCGTCCATAACCTTGATCCATACAGGGCACCGGACTGGTGGCAGGAATATCAGCCGTGGCCGCTCGGCCGCAACCGGCCACGGCCAGGGTGTAGTCCTCGTAGGTGACCTGGTTGTCACCGGTCAGGTCCAGACAAATTCCGGGACAACGCAGACAAAGGGACTGACGATCGATATAGGTGCCTCCCGCCTTGCTAGCTGCACGCGTACGAACCATGAATGGTGTGGTTTCAACTTTACCCAACATCAACTCCAGCCAGAACCCCTGGTTGGGATCGAGGTTGCCGACATCAACGTTCAGGGTGAAACTGGCCAATCGACCGCTACCATAGGAACCCGGACGTCCCGATTCGGGCGGAGCGAACTTTCCCGCCAAGACATAGTGGGGATCGTCCAGGTCCAGGAGTCCGGCCCGATCGGAGAGATACACGGACAAGAGCTGATCTGCATCGTCACTGTCAAAGAGATAGGTAAAACCAACCTCCACACGCTCCTGACTGAAGCGTCCCAGGTAGGTCTTGCTACGAGCAGAAGACTGGCCCTGCGGTTGGAGATAGAGTACGGGGTGATCGGCGATATTGGCATCTTCAACCACCGTGACGAAATGAGTTTCTGGAGTGTTGTTGGTGCTCACCTGCCGGGCAAAGGCGTCGGGATCGGTCAGATCCAGCCTCCCCAATTCGCCGGCATAAACCGCCTGACTTACAATCTGATTGGGATCGCCGACAAGGTTGAGATAATACAGGCGTTGCCCGGCTAGGTTCAATTGGGCCTCTGACCCAAGGCCTAAGTTCCTGACATAAAGTACGTCATAAGATCGGGACGGGTGGTCGTGGTAATAATCGACCAGGTTCAAACGACTCTGAGCCGACAACCACAGATCCTGCACGACACGGGTATCCACGTTATCCGGCAGGGCCTCCAGAAGATGGGCACCAGGCTGGGCCAGGGGATCGTTGGGATCTTCTCGATAGAGACGCCCTCGTACCTCCAATTGCATGTGACCGGTAACATTGACGTCACGCAAGGAAAACACCGCACAAACCGAGGCATTGGCATCGACCCATACTTCAGTCACCGCAGCATTGGGGTCCGCCACCCGGCCTTGATCGACGGACGGTCCGGTCCAGCCTAGAAAGGTATAACCTGCATCGGCAACGGCCTCCAAAGTCACTTCTTCATTAGGCTCACAGAGAAACGTCCCTTCACCCGGCGTCACGACCCGGCCGCCCTCGGTTGATGTCACCGTCAGGGGCAGTTGCACCACCGTATTCGCTCCCAATTGGGCGTGCCGTCCGATGGACGCAGCAGACAGGGCTGTGTCATAGATGCGAAACTCATTGATGGTACAGGCCAATAGCGGATCCCCTTCATAGAGGCTGCGTGCCAGATAGGCGACATCGTTACTCAACTGGCTCAGTGACATCCCATTGAGTTCGATCTCTCCCTGTAACTCGCCATCAATGTAGAAGGCCAAAACCTGATCGTCTACGGTCAAAGCATAGACATGTTCCAGACCATCATGATATTCAGGGCCGTTGATCCCATATTCATCGACCCAAGGGGCATTGGGGTCAGAGGCAATACAGATCCCTGCACGGGAGATCTCATCATCACGCGAGGTGCTGATAAACAGATAACGGGAGAGACTCTCGTTCCCAAATGCCACGGCCATGGTATAAGATTGATTGGTTGTGGGCTGGGTCAACCAGATTTCTATGGTGACCTCGTCCAGGCCATTGATATCGATGAGTTCGGCAGGTAGGGAAACGTAATCGTCCATGCCATCACATTGGACAGCACAATCCCGGATCGCGGGTCCCCCGACTAACGTGGCAGGGGCCCGGCCCACTAAATCTTGAGCACCAGCCTCAAAGCCATAACGGTGAAGCAATTCCGCCTGGCTCGTGGCAATGAAACTCACCATGAAAACCAACAGGCCAATCAGAATCGCTTTAGCCCTCATTTTCATGACATCTCCTAGCCCGCCCCTATGGTTTATCTCCCGTATGACCTGCCGTGGTGTAATGCCGATGGGTTTCAGGTCTTACTTGATCTTGATTATATCCACTTACGGGATTAAATGAAAGAACTTCGAGCATGTTTCAGTAACAAGAGAATCCTAAAAAGGCCCCTGAACGAATCAGAGGCCTTATATCAAACCCCACTCCATGACCGCATCCTCCTTCTTCAGGATGCCTTTTCTTACATCTGGCAGCGTTGGCTGTGTAACCGGTTACGACAGCGATATTGAAGAGCAAAGCTAATTGCTGCTACCAGGGGATACGAAAAGAGGGGGGGATTCTTGCGCAAAAAGAAAGGGAATCGAATGATTTTTCTAATCTTCGCCTAGACCCTGCTCGCGTTGCAGTTCCCAGGCCTTTGCATAGAGATCCGCAAAGGGAATGACGGTGTAGCCTTCGGTAATATAGCAGTGCACTGGAATATGGAGCAGACCCACATGGCCGTCCAGGAAGGCCATGTTGTAATGTTCATCCCGACCGTGCCACTCGGACAATTCTATGGCCACGTCCGGTACCTGTATGGGCCTCACCCACTGGTTCCACCAGCCATAGTCGCCCATTAAAACCAGAAGACTGGGATTGTCTACCTTCTTAATAGAGGTCGTATCGATGCGACTGACGATGGCAGTGTCCAGTTCGATAAAGGCCTCGGCCGTGTAGCCGTGGGCGTCCTGACCGATGAGGTAATTATTGGTTTGATAACTAGTGCCGCGTACATTGAAGACCTTGTCGTACATAAAACTCCCCGGCATACCTCCACGATCACCTGGACAACAAAAGACCTTGGCCTGTTTACGCGCCTTGGTACGGAGAGGCAGACTTACATAGGGATTCAAGGGGTGATCCACAGGATCGTAGACCTCGCCATTCCAACCGCCATAGGTGAGATTGACATTCTTGCCCTGTAAAAAACGCCCATCGTGATCGTCACAATACATGTGCCAGGCCATGGCCAACTGACGCAGGTTGGCTCCACACCGCAATCGTTTGGCACAGAACCGAGCCTGCCCCAAAGCCGGTAGCAGCACCGCGATCAAAACCGCAATGATCGCAATCACGGTCAACAACTCGACCAGGGTAAAGGCCCGTGTTTTGTTACGGGTTAAGTTCACGAGACAAACCCCTTTCAAACATGCGGCTCTTGAGACACTTCTCGTAATAGTTCATTACACTGGAGGGTTGATCATCCTCCAACGCCAACCACCGCTGATAGGCCCGGCCATAATGGGCCTCGGCCCGCACCATGTCACCGCGTTTGAGATAGTCCTCGGCTATGACGAAGTCCGCCAGCCAACGATCCGATTCGCTAAGATCACCGAAGTAGAGGGCTTCTTTGGTTGCCGGGGCATTGGGATCTCCCAGAAACCGCACCAAGTGATACTCCAAACTCTCGGGGTCGCGAAAAAGATGGGCTGCACGTAGCATACCTGCCATGTCGTCCTGCCACCAGGCCTCCAGAAATCCGGCCATCACCAGATCACGAGCCCCCTCCACCCATATCCGGCCACTGTCGGAGGCATTCTCGATCACGCTCTGTCGCTCCAGTTGCGTTTGACGCGTTTGATTCAACAGGTAGCCTGTGGCAAAGACAAAGGCCAACACAATCAATGCCAACAAACCCACAATAGCCGCGGCCTGACGATGACGCTGAAAGATCTTCCGTAATAAATACCACGAGCTGACCGAGCGGGCCACAATGGGACGATGCTCCAACCAACAGTCCAGGTCGTGTTTGAACTCGGCTGCGGACTGATAGCGTTGCGACGGGTCCTTGGCCAGGGCCGCAAGTAGAATCGCCTCCAGGTCCGTATCAAAACGCGATACGACCTGGCGTGGGCGCTGCGGCTCCTGTTGTTGAATGGTCTTGAGAACCTCAAAGGTCGAGCCCGTGACTTCATAGGGAAAGCGATCCAACAACAAACGATATAAAATTACACCCAGGGCATAGACATCCGTACGCACATCCACACGATCCGAACGCCCTTCGGCCTGTTCCGGGGACATGTAGTGTACCGTGCCCTTGAGATCGCCCGTGACCGACATGAGCGAGACCTGATCCGCAGTCGCACTCTTGGCCAGGCCGAAATCCAGCACGCGCGGCTCGCCCCGCTCATCGACCAGGATATTGGAGGGCTTGAGGTCACGATGGATCACCCCTCGCTGATGGGCGTGGCTCATGGCGGCGCAGATCTTGGCGAACAGCCTCACCCGCTCCTTCTGTCCCAAGGCGGCCTGCTCGACATAGGTATCCAGGGCCTGGCCCCGGATGTATTCCATGGCGAAATAGTACTGACCGCGTGACACCCCGCTGTCCAGGATCCGCACGATATTAGGGTGGTCCAAACCCGCGGCCAGATCCACCTCCCGCTCGAAATAGCGACGGGCATGGGCCGAACCCACCTGCGTGGGCAGCAGCACCTTCAGGGCCACCTTCTGCTTGGTGGGCTTGTGAATGGCCTTGTACAGGGCCGCCTGGCCGCCCCGCGGCAACTCCTCCAGGATCTGATAGTTCTCGAAGAGGGATTCCAAGGCCTGCTTGGCCAGGTCATCCACCCAGCCGCCCCTCTGTTCTGCCACCACAGTCGAGGCCTCAGCCGTTGCAACGACTTCGGATGACGATTCTTCGGCCAACTCCGTGGATTCCTCCTCCAGGCCCAAATGCAAGAGATGGGCAAGTTTATGTGAATCCAAGCCAAATGTCGTACCCTTCATGTCATCCGTCCTCACATCCCTTCAGCAGAACCTGTGGCCAGATCCGTATCTGTTACCCAACGATACGCGGGCCTCAGCCGTTCCTTGCACCCGGATGTGATAAAATCTCCAGAATCTCACCCAACTCGTTAGCAAAGTCCGCGTCGCTTTCCACCTGCTGACGCACCTGCTGCTCCAGAATACGTCGGAACTTGCGTTTGACCGTGACCAGCATATTGGAGACCTGAAACTCGTTCTCCAGACCCAACTCTCGACAAAGCTCAGCCGCAGTCACCCCAGTTCCTGATTCCCATAGAGGCTGCAAGACCTTGGTCTCAAAAACCCGCCAATGCAGATCGTGCCCCTCTTGATGACACTCCTCATGCAGACAATGCAACACCTCATCCAGCAAATCCGTGGCCCAGGCATAACAAAACACCTGCTCGGGCGAGGCCCCCCGTTGATCCGCAGGCAAATCCGGAATCTCCTCCTGATCCAAGGACCGCAGGGCCTGACCCGCATAGCGTTTGCCCGCGGTATCGCGGCGGTGCACATCCACCAGGTAGCGATCCAGGGCCGTCAGCAAAAAGGTGCGAAAGCGTCCCTTGGCCGGTTCGGCCCGGGCAAAGAGGTCACGGCCCAGCACGATCTCCTGAAAAAAGCCCTGCACCAGATCCTGGGCCGCGTCATGGGCATAGCCCTTCCGACGGCAATACCAATACACCGGCCGCCAATACCGCCCGCTCAACTGATCCAGCACCAAACGCCGCTGAGCCTCATCCCGATCTCGACAAGCCCGCAACCGGCTCCAATGCGTGGTACTAAACCCGTTCTTCTGCCCCCCCACCGTTGATTGTCCATTTCTCCCCATGACCAACCAGTCTCCGACATTCACGATTCAGTTACATGACAACCACATTTGACATTATACCGTAATTAATACATCTGACCAGTGCCACTTTAGAGCCGTTGACCTCTCCACTCCTGTATTCCACTTGCCTGCTCACGTATCCTGGTTTTAAGATGATGGGTGACAATTATCTCAGCTATCAAATGAAGGATCCGCCACATGCAATGCCCACTATTTCTATGGCTATCGATTGTGATTACTAGCATCCCCAGCCTGGCCCAGGTACATGTTCCGGCCTACACGGCTTATCTGAGCCCGGACGTCCGAGGGGCCCAGGTCTCAGAATCGCAGGGGATCATTGACTGGAACGATCCGAATCTAAAGGTCATGTGGTTCGGTCAACTCCATCAAACCGGGACACTGGAGTGCTCCGTGGAACTGCAAGTGCCTACTGACCAAACCGTTCGCTATCAGTTAACGGTTGCTGGACAATTCCAGGACACGACCACAATCGGTATAGAGACTCCTCAAACCGTCCAGTTCGATCCTATACAGGTTACCAAGACCGGCTATCATCGCTTCACTCTGGAGGCGTTTCCCTCTCCTGGAAAAACATGCGGTGACATCAAGGCACTCATCTTGGCGGGTCCCGCCAGCACTGGAGCTCACTTTAATCTCAAGGAACGCCGCAATGCGGCCTCGGTTCATCTGGTCTATCCGGTTCCTCCAGAGAGTAAGGTTGCCGCCTTTTACTGCGAGATGACGGCCTTAGAAGACCCGATTTGGACCTACTACATGGCCTGCGGTTGGCATCGCGGTTACTTCGGCATGCAGGTCAACAGTCCCACAGAGCGACGGATTATCTTCAGCGTATGGGATAGTGGTAACGAGGCCATAGACCGTGACAAGGTTGCCGACAAAGATCGTGTCACCCTGGTAGCCAAAGGTAAAGATGTCTACAGTGGTGACTTTGGCAACGAAGGAACCGGAGGCCATAGCCATTTAAAATATCAATGGCGTACAGGTGAACGGCAACGTTTCCTGGTCACGGCCCAACCCATTGATGCCACCCATACCGTGTATTCGGGGTTCTATTTCCATCCCGATCAACAAGAGTGGATCCTGATCTCCAGTTGGCGTGCCCCCCATGAAGGCGGCTATATGAAGGGACTCTACAGCTTCAGCGAAAACTTCGTGGGAGCCAATGGCCATCTGCAACGCAAGGCCCTTTACGGCAATCAGTGGATCCAAACCGAACAAGGCCAATGGATCGAGCTGACCACCTGTACCTTCAGTCACGACCCCACAGGAAAATCGGATCGGCTGGACCGCTTCATGGGTATCGAAGACAATCGGTTCTTTCTAAGTCACGGTGGATTTCTTGACGACTACACTGAATTCGGTCAACTCTTCACTCGTCCTACGACAAACAAACCACCCCGGATCTCTTTACCACTGATTCCACTAACGAATCCTTGACGGGTATCTCCAGATGCCGTTCACCCCTACAAAAACCGCTGCAAGCGGGTGGGGAACTCTTCGTAGTGGAAGAGGCGGTCGTATTCTATGAGGCCGGAGAGGGCGCGGGAGAAGATGCGGTGGTTTTGTTCTTCGAGGATGGCGATGGGGTTGAGGCCGCCGACGAGGATGACGCCGACGCGGCCGGGGGACACGGGGATTTCTAAGACCGGTTGGCCGGGTAGGCCGAGTTCCATGATGGCGCCGAGTCCGATTTCGGTGAGGCGTTCGTTGATGTTGACCAGGCGCGGGCGGCTCTCGGCCGGGACCTCGCGGAAGCTGGCGCCGATGAGTCCGTTGCCGTCACGGATGGCGCCGTGGTAGTCGGTCATACCGCTGCGAATGAAGACCTCCAGGGGATCGGCAAGACATAAGAATGTGCTGAAAATGTTAATTGGGACTCATTGCTTTAAACTAGGTAGATTAATCTCCCCTAAGAGCTTAACCACTTAATCCAGTATTGCTTTAAACTCCTTATGAAACGGCACTTATTCAAAGCAATTTTAAGCGAGAATGCTATAATGGGAATCAGATTGAGTATTCAAGTTCCATATTGATCCTGACCGATCTTTAAGATATGTATAGTTAAGATATTCTTTCCTGATCTTCACAAGTAAATCAACTAGTGTTAAGTTGGCGCATATATGTTGTTTAAAAGACAAAAAATACTATTAGCCCTACTGGAAGAATTCGGAGGGAATCTTAAAAGCACAGACCTCCAGAAGTACCTATTCTTGCTTTCCCTGAATCAACGCGAAAGAGCATACCATTTTGTTCCCTATAAATATGGTTGTTTCTCATTTCAAGCATACCAGGATAAGCGAAAACTTACAGAAAAGGGCTACTTGAAACCCGTAACCGACTGGCAGTTAGCTAAGAAGGGGAAGTTCAAAGAGACGCTGGCCTATGAAGATGCTAAGGAAATATGGCAAATCCGAAAAGACTATGCAGCTCTGAGGGGTGATGATTTGGTGGGATACATCTACCGCAAATATCCCTATTATGCCACCAAAAGCACTATTGCCACTCGCGTTTTGTCAAAGGACGAGATGCGAGAAGTTGAAAAGGCAAAGCCGCACAAGAAGGGATATATCTTGTGCAGTATAGGCTATGAAGGCAAGAGCCTTGAAGAATATCTTAATATTCTTATCCAAGAGGACATTCAGGTATTGTGTGACGTTAGGAAAAATCCCATCAGTAGGAAATACGGATTCTCTAAAAGTACCCTAATGAACGCTCTCAAAGCCCTTGGAATCGACTATGTCCACTGCCCGGAACTGGGTATCGACTCCAAATATAGAGAGACACTTGAAACTCAAGACGATTATGATCGCCTCTTCCTTAAGTATGAGAATACGACTTTAAAAGCGAATCACGATGGCGTCATTCGACTATGTGAACTCCTTAAAAGACAGAAACGCCTCGCAGTAACATGCTACGAAAAGCTTCCACAACAATGTCACCGCACAAGAGTAGCCCAATCAATTTTGAAATTGAATAAAGCTGTCAAACTTGTCGAGGTTTAATGCGGACGGAGACTGTTTTAATCCTGGTTAAAACCTACCCCACCCTCTCTAAAACATATGGAGAGTTATCATGCGTTGCCGGAATACGTGAAGATGGCTCATGGATTCGTCTTTACCCGATCCCATTTAGACGATTAAAAGAAGAATATCGTTTTGAAAAGTATCGCTGGATCCAATTGCCCGTAGAAAAGAACACTCGCGATAACAGACCGGAAAGCCACAGACCAGTTGATTTAAGCAAAATCAAGCAACTCCATTTAGTAGACACCTCCAATGCTTGGTTTGACCGAAAACAACTCATACTAAAGAAGCTGGTTTGTTTTTTAGACATGGCTCAATTATCAGCAAAAGCAAAACAGAATGAAGTATCCCTTGCTCTTTTTCGACCCACTGAAATCGTTGACTTTGTCTGGGAGCCTGTAGATCGGGAATGGGATAACACCAAGATTCAAAAGGTGCTAGCTGATTTGAGCCAGGGAACTTTGTTCAAACACGATGAATTCCTTGACGATTTCACAATTGCGGAGAAACTCCCGTATAAGTTTTCATATATTTTCAAGGACTCTAACGGACAACAAAGCAAAATGATGATAGAGGATTGGGAGATCGGACAACTTTATCGCAACTGTTTGAAAACAGCAGGATCAGAGGAGGCTGCAGCAGAGAAGGTAAAGCAAAAATACCTTGACACCTTCCTCTCGAAAACAGACCTATATTTCTACTTAGGAACGACTCGCCAATGGCATGGGATCGCACCTAACCCATTCGTAATCATTGGCACATTCACCCCTCCCAAAACGGCTCAAATGGATCTTGATTTTTAATCTTAGTGATCCTAGAACAAACCCTCACTGTTTCATCCTACAAAAACCGCTGCAAGCGGGTGGGGAACTCTTCGTAGTGGAAGAGGCGGTCGTATTCTATGAGGCCGGAGAGGGCGCGGGAGAAGATGCGGTGGTTTTGTTCTTCGAGGATGGCGATGGGGTTGAGGCCGCCGACGAGGATGACGCCGACGCGGCCGGGGGACACGGGGATTTCTAAGACCGGTTGGCCGGGTAGGCCGAGTTCCATGATGGCGCCGAGTCCGATTTCGGTGAGGCGTTCGTTGATGTTGACCAGGCGCGGGCGGCTCTCGGCCGGGACCTCGCGGAAGCTGGCGCCGATGAGTCCGTTGCCGTCACGGATGGCGCCGTGGTAGTCGGTCATACCGCTGCGAATGAAGACCTCCAGGGGATCGATGCTGGTGCCGTCATAATGGATCATCTCGACAAAGCGAAAGGCCTTGCCTGAGTTGAGCTTGAGCAGCCCGCCAAAGCTGGAACGCATGAGGATGCCGTGCTTGAGCAGCACACCATTGACAGTGATGGAACAGACCGTACAGAAGCCCACCTTGTCCGGAGGGATGGTCAGTTCGCCGATGGTCTCGCCCGGTCCCAACAGGGTCATGAGCTTACCCATGCCGTAACCCTGGGCAAAGACCTGGCCGATCTTATCCACACAACTGGCCAGCTGATACGGCGGTACCAACGAGGTGTTGACCACGACCGTGCCGCTACGCATGGGCAGGTCAAAGGTCATGCGGTAGATCATCTGGTCGATCTTGGCGGAGAGATAGCCGGGCATGTTGATCAGTTGCGCGGACTGCAATTCGCTGAGCCCGGCCTCGGTGATACGACGTCCCTTCTTGCCGTGTGAGCGGGTCAGGCCGGCCTCGTCGAGTTCCTTGAGGTAGAGCCGGATGGTGCGTTCGCTGTAGTCTAGGCCGCTGAGGGTCAGGAGCTCGTGGATCTGGGTGGAACTCAGTGGATGGTCCTGTTGCTTGAGCACACCCAGAATCGACATCTTTTTATCATCTTTTTTGGCCACTTTTTTTCCTCGACGCCAACGGCAATTTGACCAGCAAACCAGCCTCAACTTCAGTTTTGCTAAACCATTGTATTAGCAGTCCGGCAAGTTGACAAGCAAGATTGCCGATCAAACCCCAATATCGGCAATCTTGCCGAACGCTAGCCACACCTAAAACCCTTGATTCACCACTATCAATCATTGTTTCTTATGATCAGGTAATTGTCTGCCAAACTGAAGGCATATTTTAGGCTGTATAACTAGAAGGAGACACTCACGATGATTGAATGGCGTAAGAAAAACGACGCACTCGGTACGGTGAACCGTGGTGACGCCTGTGAATCCGGATTGTGCACCCTCTGCCGTGCGGATTGCAAGGGCAAGTGCGAAACCTGGATGTCCTGTCTGGTGGGACGCAAGCTACTGTACCCCCGTGACTTTGGCTGGATCACCTCGGGCTCGGCCAATATCACGGCCCAAGGTGTGGGTTACCATGCCCTACGGATCAATGGCTATGCCTATGGTGCCCATGGACTCTCGGCTAACATGACCAACGATCCGGACGACTGCGTCTTCCCCAACGTGAGCGTGGAGACCTCGTTCGGCAATGAGATCACCACCAAGTGCCGCGTGCCCATGATGACCGGTGCCCTGGGCTCGACCTTTATCGCGGCCCGCTACTGGGACTCCTTTGCCGTGGGTGCGGCCCTGTGCGGCATGCCCATCGTGATCGGCGAGAACGTGGTGGGTGTGGACCGCAAATCCATCCTGGAAGGCGGCAAGATCACGGACGCCCCGGAACTGAACCGCCGCATCGACACCTTCCTGAAGTACTACGACGGTTACGGCGCGATCATCGTGCAGATGAACGTGGAAGACACGCGCAATGGCGTGGCCGACTACGTGTACAGGAAGTACGGGGACAAGGTCATCCTGGAACTCAAGTGGGGCCAGGGCGCCAAGGACATTGGCGGTGAGATCCAAGTGACGGATATCGAGTACGCCAAGTTCCTCAAGGACCGCGGCTATGTGGTAGACCCCAACCCCTACGATCCCATCGCTGAAGCCGCCTACAAGGACGGCAGCTTGAAGTCGTTTGCCCGTCACAGTCGTTTGGGTGGTACCAACCTGGACACCGTGGCCCAAGTTCAAGAAGACTTCATGAACGCCGTGGCCGGCCTGCGTAAGATTGGCTACAAGCGTATCAGCCTCAAGACCGGTGCTTACGGCATGGAAGCCCTGGCCATGGCCATCAAGTTCGCGGCCGACGCCAAGCTGGACCTGCTGACCATCGACGGTGCCGGAGGTGGCACCGGCATGAGCCCCTGGAACATGATGGAACACTGGGGTGTACCGTCACTCGAACTGCACGCCAAGACCTACGAGTATTGTAAGCTGCTGGAGGCTACGGGCACCAAGGTGCCGGACATCTCGTTGGCCGGTGGCTTTGCCCGCGAGGACCATCTCTTCAAAGCGATCGCCCTGTGTGCCCCCTATACCAAGCTGGCCTGTATGGGTCGCGCTCCCATGATCCCCGGCTATCTGGGCAGCAACATCCAGGGCGTGCTGCAACCCAAGACCAAGGACAAGGTCAACGGTCACTGGGACAGCCTGCCCGCTTCGGTTACCGACATCGGCAAAACCCCGGAAGAAATCTTCGCAGGTTGGGAAATCGTCAAAAACAAGGTCGGCGACAAGGAAATGAAGAACATTCCGTTCGGTGCCATTGCCATGGTCGGTTACGCTGACAAGATGGCCTGCGGTCTGCAACAGTTCATGGCCGGAGCTCGCAAGTTCAAGCTGTCCGAGATCACACGTGCAGAACTCATGGCCGCCAACAAGGAAACCGCCGAAGTCACGGGCATCGACTACATGCTCAACGCCCAAGATGACAGTGCCAAAAAGATCATCAAAGGATAGTCCTTAATTTTAAACCTTTTAAATAAGATGTAGCAATGCCCGGCAGGATTACCTGCCGGGCATTATTTGTTTCGTAGAGGGTATAGAGGATATGAAGGAGATTCGGGCGGGCACCCGTCTCGCATAAAGCTACACCGGGGCAGGCAAAGAACCGTCCCTACGGGGATAATCAATGTTTGTAAACTGCGGAAAACACCATAAGGGCAAGCCCTCGTGCCTGTCCGGTTAAGGTGACGAGATTTGCACAACATGCGGAATCGCCTAATATTGTTCTGTGTTCTCAGCGATCTCCACGAGAGGCAACTCTAAGTGGCATGCTTCTGCGTTAGCGTAAGCTTGCTAACTCTTCGATGGGTTTGCCGTTGAGATCCGTTCTACTTCGATGTGAGCCCAGCATGCTTACCCTTCGGGTAAGCATGGCACCCCATCATTCCATCATTTCATTATTCCAACATTCCAATACAAAAAGAAACAGGACCTGTGTCATTGCGAGCACAGGTCCTGTTTCTTGTTTAGAGCAGAGTTGCCATTGCAACCCTGTTTGACCTCAATTACTTAATGAAAAGCATCTCGGCATAGCTGGGCAGTGGCCAGATCTCTTCATCGACGATCTGCTCGAGTTCATCGGCCGGAGTGCGTACGGCGAGCATGGCCGGGATGACCAGATCACGATAGGCCTCGGCCTCTTTCTCGATCTTGCTGACACCGGAAGCCTTGGCCAAGGCGGCTTCGAGGGATTCGATGCCGTCTTGCAGGTCGGCGATCAGACCGTTGACCTTCTTGAGGAGCTTGACCTGGGGACCGGCATCCACACCCGCAGCCACGACAGCAGCGGCGGCATTGGCAACGTTACCGGAGAACTCGATACAAGCGGGAAGAATCTGACGCTTGGCCATGCTCAAGGTCGTCTCACCCTCAATGTTGATCAGGTTGACATAGTTCTCCAAGAGGATCTCGGTACGGGCCTTCAATTCCGCCTTGCTCAAGACACCGTGCTTACTGAACAGGTCCAGGTTTTCCTTGGAAGGAATGGTCAACAGGGCCTCGACGGTCGAACGCATGTTGGGCAAACCACGCTTCTCGGCTTCGGCAACCCACTCGTCAGTGTAGTTGTCGCCATTGAAGATGATGCGGGCGTGATCCTTGGCAATGCCCTGCAGGATCTTCTGGGCGGTTGCCTTGACATCCTTGGCCTTTTCCAATTGATCGGCAATGTCCCTGAGGGACTCCGCCACGATGGTGTTGAGCACGAAGTTGGGACCGGAGACCGATTGGGTCGAACCGACCATACGGAACTCGAACTTATTACCGGTAAAGGCGAATGGGCTGGTACGGTTACGGTCGGTGCAATCCTTGGGCAGCTTGGGCAGGGTCGAGACACCCAGTTGCAGGGAGCCCCCCTTCTTGCTGCTCTTGACCGGACCCTTGGCCAGCTTGGCGAAGATATCGCTGAGTTGGTCGCCAAGGAAGACCGAAACGATAGCCGGAGGCGCTTCGTTGGCACCCAAGCGGTGTTCGTTACCGGTGTTGGCCACAGCGGCACGCAGTAGTTTGGCATTTTCGTCAACGGCACGCACCACGGCACAGAGCATGACCAGGAAGACCATGTTGTCGTGCGGGGTGTCGCCGGGATCCAACAGGTTGATACCGTCGTCGGTCGAGATGGACCAGTTGTTGTGCTTACCCGAGCCATTGACGCCGGCGAAGGGCTTTTCGTGCAACAGACAGACCATGTCATGACGCAGGGCGATCTTCTGCAGGGTTTCCATGGTCAACTGGTTGTGGTCGGTGGCCACGTTGACGGTGGAGAAGACCGGAGCCAGTTCGTACTGGGCCGGAGACACTTCATTATGTTGGGTCTTGGCCGTGACGCCGAGCTTCCACAATTCCTTATTGACCTCGGCCATATAGCTACCGACGCGTTCGTTCAGGGAGCCAAAGTAGTGATCGTCGAGTTCCTGACCACGCGGAGGCTTAGCACCGAACAGGGTGCGACCGGCCAGCATCAGGTCCAGACGGCTCTCGAAGAAATCACGGTCGATCAGGAAATATTCCTGCTCGGGACCACAGGTACTGGTGACGCGTTGACTGGTGGTATTACCCAGGGCACGCAGAACACGTATAGCCTGCTTACTGACGGCATCCATTGAACGCAACAAGGGAGTCTTTTTATCCAGGGTTTCACCTGTGTAAGAGCAGAAAGCACAGGGGATGTATAAAGTGATATTGTCGCCATCTTCCTTGACGAAGACCGGGCTGGTCGCGTCCCAGGCCGTGTAACCACGGGCTTCAAAGGTGGCACGCAGTCCGCCAGAGGGAAAACTGGAGGCATCGGGTTCGCCTTGAATCAGCTCTTTGCCACTGAATTCCAGGATGGTTCGGCCATCGGCTTGCGGGCTGATGAAGGCATCGTGCTTCTCGGCAGTTGACCCGGTCATGGGTTGGAACCAGTGACAATAGTGGGTGGCACCCTTTTCAATCGCCCAGTCCTTCATGGCGTTGGCAATCACGTTCGCAGTCGGTAGATCCAATTCGGCTTGACCGGCCAACACCCCTTGCAGAGCCTTGTACACGGCCTTGGGCAGACGCTCACGCATCACGGCATCATTAAAGACATTGGCACCAAAGACGGCCGCAATCGGTTCTTGGGATTGATCCATGCTACATTCTCCTGACAATAAACTACTGGGTTAAAGGTTTTTGTTTGGTCATTACCGCTCACGCGGCCCTAAACAATAATTCAACAATGATGAGTTCCCCGGTTGCCAGACAAAATGATGCATTTCGTCATAGCCGACCCGGAGGGTAAAATCAATGAGCAAATACCTTATATTGCCTCACCGCCCCGTTCTTCGGTGCGAATACGTATGCACTGCTCCAGGGCGGTTACAAAAATCTTCCCATCCCCGATCTGGCCCTCGCCATGCTTGGCACCCGTAAGGATGGCCTGGATCGCCGCCTCAACAAATTCATCGTTGCAGGCAATATCCAGTCGAATCTTACTGATCAAGGCCGGGGCCACCTTTTGACCTCGATAGAGATCGGTTTCTTCTGCCCGACCACGGCCGGTACAACGACTGACTGTAATCCGATAAATCTCAGCCTTGATCAATTCTTCCCGAACTTCGTCAAGCTTGTCCGGTTGAATAATTGCAGTAACTAGTTTCATACTCCTGTCCTTCACAAATGTCGGCACCCGTCATTGTTGGAAGGACAAACAACTTATCTGACCTTCTTGATAGCAATTGTGATACCAACCCTGTTTACATTTATCTATACCACGAATCTACAACAACTTAAGAAGACTTAACACCGTCCAAGACAATCCAGCATTCCTAACAAACATGTCTCAACGCGCCAATGCGTGACATTTTTGTTCTAGTCCCATAGAATTGCTCTTTTAAGTCGGCCAGGCACCTCTCCTCGTAAAGAGAGGCACCCAGCCTGGATCAATCCTATACGATTAATTCAAATTCAAGAGACCATACCCATGTTCGCCATGGACACTATGGTCCAGACCGGCCATTTCTTCGTTTTCACTGAGCCTGAAGCCAACCAGCTTCTCGACTACCACGCAAATGACCAGGGTTCCAATCGATGCCAATAACACAGTGGCCGCCATCCCTTTGAGCTGAACCATGAATTGGTTCCAAGGAGACCACACTCCGCCGGCCGCCTCGGCAGCACTGACCATCCAGCTCTCACGGATGAAGAATGATAACAACAAAACACCCAAACCGCTGCCCACACCATGCACACCGAAACAGTCCAAGCTGTCATCGTAGCCCATGCGATCCTTGAGTCTCAAGGCGTAATAGCAAAGCATAGCGGAGCAAGCGCCCAAAATCATGGCTCCACCCGGCTTGACCACACCAGCTGCCGGGGTAATCACCACCAAGCCAGCCAGGATACCGGAGACAAAGCCCAATGAGGTGACCTTGCGGAAACGAATCGCTTCAATCAACAGCCAGGTCATGGCTCCCGTTGCCGCCGACACCTGTGTCATGGTCAAAGCGCGGGCGGTATCCAGACCGCTCTGCACAGTGGAGCCGGCATTGAAACCGAACCAACCCACCCACAGAAAACCAGCCCCCATCATGGTCATGACCAGGTTGTTGGGGGACATGGCCGTCTTTGGATAACCTCGACGTTTGCCCAGGAAAAGAGCCACCACCAAGGCGCTTACACCTGCAGAGACGTGAATCACCAGGCCGCCAGCCAAATCGATGACACCATTGGCTCCGGCATTAAACAGCCACCCTTCGGGTGACCAGATCCAGTGACATAGCGGACAGTAAATCAGTAAAAACCAGGTCGCGATAAAGACACAATACCCTCTGAGATAGACACGTTCGGCCAATGCTCCACTGATCAAAGCCGGGGTAATAATGGCGAACTTACCCTGGAACATGGCAATGATGTACTCGGGGATACCATTTGTTACCATGTTGTCCACGCCTCTGAGCATGAAGTAATCGGAGTTCCAGCCGATTAGCCCACCCAAGATACTATTCCCAAAGGTCAGGGAATAACCACACACAACCCACAAGACACCAATGATGGCCATAGCCACAAAGCTGTGCATCATGGTGCCGATTACGTTTTTGGTCCGCACCAAACCGCCATAAAACATGGCCAAGCCTGGAATCATCAACAAAACCAAGGCCGTGGAAGTCAACATCCAGGCCGTCCCCCCCTCATCAATCCCGGGATCATCAGCCGCCCAGGTCAATGCGGGGAACAAAAACAAAAGACCGGCAGCCAGGGCAAACAAAGACTTCTTACGCATTGCATCTCCTTCATCCATCTAGCGGTAGCAGCTCCACCCAGAGAGAAGACATCCCCTCTTGGGTGCACGCAAACTGTTAACGCAAGCCCGATGCCAACGTCAAATTCAGATGCAAGCCCTGATTATATAAGACCTTCGGCGCAAATGACCCGTTTTACATAAACGTCATTTTTGCAACAATTCTGTAACCCTGAAGGTAGGCACTACATTTTCGTCTGGTTTTTTAAGCGTTTTTAAACCATGCCTACCTACCAACGACTTCCATCAGTTACCGTCGGTGACGCCTCGTTAAGTCTTTTCTTAATACTTACTTATCTGTTTTTCACAAGACACAGGAAGCGGCGTATACCAACAGACAAAACCACTTGTTGTCACATTATTGTCACGATATAACATTGCCACTTTGTTGCCTTTTTTGTCACTTTCTTATCTTAGTTCAGATTCAACAAACCATATCCATGTTCGCTGTGTAAGCTATGATCCATTCCTGCCATTTCACTCTCACGCCTGAGACGAAATCCAAAAAGCTTTTCCACAACCACACACAAAATGAATGTCACGACCACTGCATATACGATACTAACCAACACACCCTCGATCTGGTACCAAAGCTGCGTAGTAAAACCATGCTCAGGTACAGTCCGAAGGAAAAAGGCCAGCCCCACCGCCCCGACAATACCGGCAACACCGTGAATGCCAAAGACGTCCAGGCTGTCATCGTAACCCAGCTTGTTTTTAAGATTGATCATGCCGTAACAAATCACCGAAGCGATGGCACCTAAAATAATGGCTCCCAGCGGCTGAACATCACCAGCTGCAGGAGTAATGGCCACTAATCCTGCCAAGATCCCTGAAACCAATCCTAAAGAAGTCGCCTTGCGATGCAATAGGCCTTCCAAGATAATCCAGGTCATGGCTCCTGCAGCTGCTGCGGTCTGGGTCACAGTCAAGGCTTGAGCTGTTAGCAATCCGCTGGACACCGAACTGCCGGCATTAAAGCCAAACCAACCCACCCAGAGAAGTCCTGCTCCCATCAACGTCATGACGAGATTATTGGGAGTCATGGCATTCTGCGGATAACCGCGACGCGAACCCAAATACAGAGCACAAACCAACCCAGCCACACCAGCAGAGATATGAATGACCGTGCCCCCGGCAAAATCAATGGCCTTGCCCGTCAAGAAACCACCGCCCCATACCCAGTGAGCCAGTGGATTGTAGATCAAGAGACTCCAGAGGGCGATGAAGATGCAATACCCACGAAACTGCACACGCTCAGCAAAGGCTCCTGCAATCAAGGCCGGGGTGATAATGGCAAACTTGCCTTGGAACATAGCGAAGACTAAATGAGGAATAGCCATCTCCACTCCATTGACGGTAATAGGATAGTAGGCCTTCTCACCATGATCGATCCCTTGCAGGAGAAAGTAATTCCAATCCCAACCGAACCACCCCTTACTCGCACCGAAGGTCATGGCATAGCCACAAACAACCCACAACACACCAATGATGGCCATAGCCGCAAAGCTGTGCATCATGGTACCCAACACGTTTTTGGTTCGCACCAGCCCGCCATAGAACATGGCCAACCCCGGTACCATGAGCAAGACAAAGGCCGTAGAGGTTAACATCCAGGCCGTGGTACCGGTATCCACAGCCGGAGTATCCGCCGCCCATAAAGTAGACGAACCCAACAACAGCAACAACAAAGCCCCCAAAACACTTCTGCTAACCTTCATGCGGCAATGCCTCCTTCTCAAACAGCTCAGATCCAGATAAACAATATTGTTCACAGGCAAACATTTTTGACCATGTTCATTGCCACCACGATACGCAAGAACCATACCAAAGCGTTAACACCAAGATATCTACTTTTAATACAACACCTTACGATATATCTACTTGGATTAATCGACAAAAAAACAACGCCAAATATGTAGCAACGACATTCATTGCCACATATTTGGCGTCTCACACCAATCCAATACAAGATCAGACGGGTTATCTATCTACATCTTTGTCTGCGGCGCGTGTCAAGGGATTTGAGACAGTTCCTTTTCAAAATTAAGCTCTCATTTTAAGCTGTTCCGTTGGTTTCATTTGCATGTTTTCCGGTGGATTAATCCACACCGCTTGAGGAGGTTCACTGGCCTCTGGTGCTTTTCGTACAAAGCGTTCTGGATGGGCAAGATAGGCCTCATCCAAAGCGGCCTGTCGTCGTTTCTGCAAAATACCCGTTCGGCCATAATGAACATCTTCGGGACGATAAAAGCTAATGCCTGAATGGCGATGCTGAGTATTGTACCAAGCAAAAAACTCAACGCAAAAAGCCCGAGCGTCCTGGAGACTGCCAAACCGAACCGGAAAGGCGGGACGATATTTCAACGTTTTGAACTGACTCTCCGAGAAGGGATTGTCGTTCGAGACGTGGGGACGACTATGCGTCTTGGTGATCCCCAGATCGGCCATTAAGTTGGCCACGACCTTCGAAGTCATCGGTGAACCTCGGTCCGCATGAACGGTTAACTGATGAGGCTCAACACCTTGCTTGACATAGCTGTCTTTGATCAGTCGCTGGGCCAAGGTGGCCGATTCACGCGGGGCCACCATCCAACCAACAACGTAACGACTAAAGATGTCCAGGATCACGTAGAGATAGAAGTAGGTCCATTTCTGAGGCCCTTTGAGCTTGGTAATGTCCCAGGACCAGACCTGATTGGGCTCCGTGGCCAGCAGTTCAGGCTTGGTGTACTGTGGATGCTGCCTGACGTTTCGGCGTTCTCGAACCTCGTCCTGTTCGGCCAGGATACGATACATGGTCCGTGCTGAACAGAGGTATTGTCCTTCGTCCAGCAGCGTGGCATACACCTGAGCGGGTGGACAATCGACAAAACGATCACTATGCAAGACCTCCAGCACCTCTTGTCGTTCCTGCTCAGAGAGAGCTAACGCAGGCGAGGGGCGTTCCGGTTCGGAGACCTTCGAGGGTTTCCGACGTCGATACAACGTGGCTCTCGGAACCTCCAGGGCGTCACAGAGCGGCTGTATACCGGTTTGATGTTGATAGTTTTCAATGAATGCGATCATCTGTTCTCGTCGCTCTCTGGGGTCTCGATCGGGTTGCCCAGCATCGCCGCAACTTTTTTTTGAATGTCGATAATGAGTTCAGCCTGTTCCAACTTCTTGGTGAGTCGCTGGTTGTCGCGTCGTAATCGGTCCAGTTCCCTGTCACGGGAATCACGGATCTGTTTACGGCCACGTTTGACGTCTTTGAGTCCCTGGAGGGCACCCGATTGGTATTGCTTACGCCAAAGGTTTAGGGCCGAGGAATATAATCCCTCTCGCCGCAGTAACGCTCCAATCTGGCCGGATTCAGTACAGGTCATGGCTTCTTCAACAATACGGGCTTTGTACGCCGCGGTAAATCGTCGGCGTTTGGGTTTGGCCAGCACCTCCGGGTCAGGGACCCCGGGATCGGCGGCCGCGCGGTTGTTGGCCACTGCGTTCCGTTCGCCTTCGCTGCGCTCAGGCTCTCTACACTCCGTGGCCAACAACCTCTGTTTCTTTCTGTTCTCCGTAACATCATCTGTCATCGGTAAGGTCTCCTTGCCCTCTAGTTTAATTGATGGCAAGGAATTGTCTCACTTATTCTGGCACGGAGGGCTGTCCGTCTACCCGATCGCACTACTTCCGGTTTCCTTAGTGCGAATACGAATACACTCGGGCAGATCGAGTATGAAGATCTTGCCATCGCCGATCTCTCCGGTTTGAGCCCCGGCAATGATGGCATCGGTCGTCTTTTGGACATAATCCTCGTTAACGGCAATTTCAATGCGTAGTTTCTTGAGCAGGTTCACCTCGAACTTAACGCCACGATAGCTCTCTCTGAAACCTGCCTGGGCTCCACAACCCAGGGCATTGGTGATGGACATCTTGCCCACACCGGCCTGCATCAGCGACTTTTTGACATCATTGAGTTTGTGAGGCTGAATATAAGCAATCACTAGCTTCATAAGAGTTCCCCTTATTCTATTTGGGTTTCACTACAGTTTATACGAGCTCGGCCGTCTATTTTACACATTACTGAAGATTTGGAAACCACCATATGCTTCCATGCCATGTTCGCCAATATCCAGACCTCGTAGCTCTTCTTCACGACTCGTCCTCAGTCCAACCGCCAGATCGATCAACTTAAAGACAATGCCCATACTGACTACGACAAAGGCAACGGCACTGAGGCTCCCCAGGGCTTGAATCCCCAGCAACTTGACTCCGCCGCCGTAAACCAAGCCAGCATTACTACCGGTCAAGGAAGCCTTGGCAAAGAGCCCAAGTGACAAGGTGCCCCAGATACCACAGATTCCATGCACAGGGAAGGCACCTACCGGATCGTCAATTTTCAACTTATCCAAAACTTCAACACCAACCACGACCAACACACCCCCCACGGCACCAATGACCATGGCGGCCCAAGGGTCAATAAAAGCACAAGGGGCAGTCACTGCCACTAAACCCGCCAAGGCACCATTCATGGCCATGGACAGATCCGGCTTACCAAAACGCATCCACACCGTAATCATGGCCGCAATGCCACCCAGAGCAGCAGCCAGATTGGTGTTAATGGCTACACGCGAAATCAAACTACCGTCGCCTACACTCAAGGTCGAACCCGCGTTAAAGCCAAACCAGCCAAACCACAGGATAAACACACCCAGCGAGGCCAAGGGAATACTATGACCTTGTAGCACATTGGTCGTGCCATCGGCATTATACTTGCCTTCACGGGCCCCCATAATCACGGTCCCAACCAAGGCCGCTACGCCACCGGTGGTGTGAACCACTGTGGAACCGGCAAAGTCCAGAAAACCCTTGTCAGCCAGCCAACCGCCACCCCAGATCCAGTGCCCGATGATGGGATACACCAAGGCCGAAATGATAAACGAATATAAAAGATAAGCACTAAACCGCATACGTTCAGCCATTCCACCAGCTACAATCGTAGCCGCTGCCCCACAGAACGCCGCCTGAAAGAGCCAAAAGGCATAGGTGGGTACACCCGCAGTCACAGGATCGGTCCCAGCCAAGCACCAGCCCTGGAATCCCATAAAGTTATTGCCTTCGCCAAACATCAAGGCATAACCAATCAGGAAAAAGCCGAGCGAGGCCATGCAGAAGTCCAAAAAGTTTTTGGTCAGGATGTTACAGGCATTCTTGGCACGGATGAATCCTGCCTCAACCATACCGAAACCAGCCTGCATAAAGAAGACCAGAAAAGCGGCCACCAAAACCCAGACCGTATCCAAGCCCTGTACAACCGACGCCACATCAGGACCACCTTCATCCTGTGCCCAAGCACCAGAGCAAAGACTCAAAACAATGAGAACCAATAACGGCACCAACCTTCGCTTAAACATACACTCGTCCCTTCAAAAAATCCGTGATAGCAGCAAGTCGTATCTATTGCAGATACTTACGTAACAGGTCATTTATGCAATTACCATGCCGATTATGTAACTTTTCTGATAACTACCTTGTTTACAAACTATTAGGAGTGTTTTCACTTAAACATTATCGTAAATCAACCCCTGCAATATTGTCACCGACACGCCATACGCCACATATTTGTAACCACAAACAGACATTCCTACACTTACATGAATCTTGAGTTTTCTTTAGCCCCCACGCCCGACGCCGGCTACAGTAATCACAGTCCCCCCGAACCCTGATGTATTAAAGGAATCGACCATGAGCATCATACTGAATACACTAACTTGGCTGGCCCTATCGGCCGCACTGAACGCATCACCGGTGTCTTCTCCCGCACCTTACGGCCCGCTGCCCAGCGTGCGACAATTGCAATGGCACGACATGGAGTACTACGGCTTTATCCATTTCACCACCAATACCTTCACGGATAAGGAGTGGGGTTATGGCGATGAGTCTCCACCCATTTTCAACCCCACCACCCTGGATACTCGCCAATGGGCTAGAGTCGCAAGGAATGCAGGAATGAAGGGCCTGATCATCACGGCCAAGCACCACGACGGCTTTTGCCTGTGGCCCAGTGCCTACACCGAACATTCAGTCAAGCACAGTCCCTGGAAGAACGGCCAAGGAGATGTGTTGCGTGAATTGCGTGAGGCTTGTGATGAATACGGCCTGCACATGGGCGTGTATCTGTCCCCATGGGATCGCCACCATCCCGAATACGGTTCGCCCGCCTATCTGACCTATTACCGCCACCAACTACGGGAGCTGTTGACTCAATACGGGGATCTTTTTGAAGTCTGGTTTGATGGGGCCAACGGCGGTACCGGCTTCTACGGTGGGGCCCGCGAAGAACGTCACATCGACAACCGCACCTACTACGACTGGCCCACGACCTGGTCCATTGTGCGTGAACTACAACCCCAGGCCGTGATGTTCAGTGACGCCGGACCGGACGTTCGCTGGGTGGGTAACGAACACGGCCTGGGCAGTGAGACCAACTGGGCCACCCTGGAGCGGGACCGCTTCTACCCCGGCACACCCGACTATCAGGAACTGCCCCAGGGGCATCGTCACGGCACCTACTGGGTCCCGGCGGAAGTCGATGTCTCTATTCGACCAGGCTGGTTTTATCATACAGCCGAGGGCAGCCAAGTCAAAACCGTCGAGGACTTGTTGGAAATCTACTATCACAGCGTGGGCATGGGATGCAACCTCCTACTGAACCTGCCTCCCGACCGTCGCGGCCTGATCCACGAGACCGATGTCACTCGCCTGATGGAACTGCGTGACATCCTGGATCAAACCTTTGCCACGGACCTGGCCCAAGGCAAAACCATAACCGCCACCCATGTACGGGGCAATAGCGACACCTTCAACTCCGACCTGCTCACCGACGGCGACAGAAACACCTACTGGGCCACGGACGACCACGTCCACACCGCCAGCCTCACCCTCGACCTGGGAAATCCCACGGCCTTCAATCGCATTCGTCTCCAAGAACACATCGCCCTGGGCCAACGCATCGAAGCCTTCACCTTGGAGGCGCGCGTCAACCAAACCTGGCAACCCATTACCGAAGGCACGACTATCGGCCCCCGCCGTATCCTGTGTTTCGACACCGTCACTGCCAGTCAGATCCGGCTGAATATCACCCAATGCCCAGTCTGTCCCACGCTCTCCACCTTCGAAGTCTACCTGGCACCTGAGACCACCTCTGTTAAAAAGCCCCTTTAACGGACATCTCAAGGCTATACAGGGAATCCATGGCTGTGATAAATAGCGTTTGACGATCTTGACCGCCAAAGCAAACGTTGGCAGTCCAACCTTCTTCAATCGGAATATGAGCCACCTGTTCACCATTGCGGTCAAATACAGTGACACCCCGCCCGGTTAAATAGACATTACCTTGGTCATCCAGTGTCATCCCATCGGATCCCATAGCGCAGAAGAGGGCCTTGTCCGTCAATGCCCCATCCGGTTGAATCCCATAACGATAGGTCTTTTGCGCCCCAATATCGGCAACATAGAGCGTCCGACCATCCGGTGTACCGACGATCCCATTGGGTTGGACCAGATCCGTAGCCACAGGCCGAAGTGACTTGTGATCGGGTGTGAGATAGTAAACATGCTGACCGGACAACTCCATCTGATCGTGCTGCCAGTAATCCCGGCGATAAAAGGGATCCGTAAAATAAATCCCACCCTTGGAATCGAACCAGAGATCGTTGGGACCATTGAGACGTTTCCCTTGATAGTCTTTGATGACCACCGTAACCTGGCCATCGGGACTGATCTTCCATAGTTCATTCTTTTGGTCAGCACAGGCCCATACATGACCGTCCCGGTCAATCGCCAGCCCGTTGGCCCGGCCTGCATTCTCCAAAAACACGCTTAACTCACCATCCACAGACCAGCGGTAAATCTTATTGTTGGGTTGATCGGTGAAATAGACATTGCCCTGGCGATCACAAGCAGGTCCTTCGGTGAATTTAAAGACCTCTGCCAAATTAACGACTTTCGCCCCCGGAGCCACCACCGAGTTGGCTTCTTGAGCCATAACCTGGGAAAAACACAGCATCACCCCACCTAAAACCAATAACCCCTTGGGCTTCATCGATCAAACCTCCATTAACATCTACAGAACAACCTGATCCAAAACATGATTATGAACGTATGAACCCAGAAAGAACAGTGATAATTCTCAAGGAGATCAACAATGCGGCCATTAACGATTCAAACAGCACTCATGGGAGCGATGCTGCTGACTCCTCTATTAGGGGCGGAAACTCACAATATTGACATCGGCATGATCATCACTCCCTTCAATGCCAACACCGACCAAGGAGCATTATGGCGACTTTCGGATCACCTCGCAGACGATCAATACCTGGTGATCTATTTTTACCCTGCGGCCATGACCGGTGGATGCACGGCCCAGGCCTGTGCCTATCGTGATATCTCGCCACAGTTCAAGCAACTCGATGTCGAGGTGGTGGGAATCAGCGGCGATTCAGTCCAAGGTTTGCAAGTCTTCAAAGAGGCCTATGATCTGAATTTCACCTTACTGTCCGATGTCAACGGTACTCTGGCCCAACGTTTCGGTGTTCCTTACGGGGACGGCGGTTCACTGCTACGCAAGGTTAATGACCAAGAAGTGACCTTGAATCGTGGCCAAAGTATCTCACGCTGGACCTTCGTTCTCAATGCACAGGGGCAGGTGGTTTTCAAAGACACGCAGGTCAATGCCGGCCAAGACGCTAACAAGGTCCTGGATTTCATTCGCAGACAAAAAATTGAGGCCAAGGGAGATTAACGAGACAACCACTCCAGAGCGAGGGATTCATTTTCCGTTAGAATCATCTCCAATCCCATTTCTTTCCCCATTTTAGGCGAAGGAGAGTGGGGCTTAATGAAATCCGTAAGCCCCAAATACGCAATCTTCACAGGAGGATACCCTGCATCAAGATGAGATTGATATTCCTGAGACATCCTTTTGAGGTAGATCAACTCATCCGCCATGGATAGTTCACTGGTGGTCTGGCGGAAATCGAGAAGGACTTTATAAACCTTGAACTCAAGGCAGGCCGATAAGATTTCCTGAAAATGGTTGATCGTGTCCTCTAAACAATACTCCCCTGTTGCGGTTGCCAGAAGAAAATCAGATTTACTCTCAATATTAACCAGATTCGACATATCAAACCCCCATGAGAATCAAGGTCATCCCTGACATCATTAACATATCGTGCAAAACTAGGTATCTCTTCACTGAAATTACTGTTCCATTACAAAGACACGAACGAATCATCCTATTGATCCAATAATTTCAACAGATCCAGTGGATGCTCCAACAAAAAGCGACTGCCACTGGCTCGCAATTCCTCACGCGTACGAAATCCCCAGGCGACTCCCACGGCCCCTACTCCGGCCCGATTCGCAGTCTGCATATCTACCTCGGCATCGCCGACATACAGGGCCTCATCCGGTGAGATTTGCCACTGCGCCAAGATCTCCAACAACAGGGTAGGATCAGGTTTGTGCGGAGCGTCTGGGACCGTACCACGGATCGTGGCAAAGGGATAGTCCGGCAGGATTTGTTGAACCAAGGGCTGTACCAAGGCATCGGACTTATTCGAAAGCACCCCTACAAGGATGGAACCTTCACGCAGGGCCTCCAGCAGATCGGCGATACCTGGATACAAAACCGTGTAATCACAGATATGTTGGAGATAATAAATCCCGCGAGCCGCGACCACCTCGTCTAGTAAATCCAATCGATCGGACGGCATGGAGCGTTCCACAATCTTACGAATCCCGCCTCCAATCTTGGGGCGATACGACTCGACCTCATGGGTGGGCAACCCATATTGGGCCAGGGCCGCGTTGATACTCTCGGCAATGTCGCGCAGACTATCGACCAGAGTTCCGTCCAGATCGAATACAATGGCCTTGATCTTGTTCATGTGGCAATGTCCCATCGATGGATTAAAAGGGGCATACGTACCACATTCACGAGGAGGGGTAAAGTTCAAATCTGGTTAGACGCGTGCGACGCGTTCATTGCGAACCAGGGTACCATTGTGCCATTGCAGACCATAGCGGCCAGTGAGAAAACCCGTGAATAAATCGCTGAAGTGATCGAAGGAGAAGAAGAGTAGGGCACAGTAATCAAAGAATAGATGAGGCATGCGTCCATAGCCCGCCTGAACCAGAATACGATTGATGATCGCCATGAGAATCGAATTCCAGGTCGTACAGAACGCCTGGCAACGACACCCTGCCTGGTAGAAGCGAGCTAGATCGCGACCGCCCTGGCTCCAGCGCCTGTCATCATCACAAAAAAAGAAGTCACGTAAGGATCGCCGCATCAAGTCGAGATAATCCGGTACGTAAGCTGCCCCGGGATAGAAATAGCAAAGATTGCCCTCCTGAGGATTGGCTATCAACAGGTCCCCACTGAACTGCGATAAAGGATCACCGCTCTGCGTCCAAAGCTCTCCAGATTGAATGTACCGCGTTAGTGCTTCACGGTCCGGTGTCTGGATACCCTCAGTCAAATAGAAAAATGCCTTGTTCTGCTTGAGAAAGTGATTATAAAACCGCTCGGCATCTGCATCGGCCTGGGCCAGGCGTTCTCCATATCGCTGGGCATACTGAAAGGGATAATGCAAATCCGTCGCACTGCTCAAACGCAAGAAGATGCGATCCCCTGCCCCGCGTAATCGCCCCACCATGCCCAGCACACTGCCGTCATCGGTCCCGGCCAATGACGTCGAGCATCCTCCGTAATGACGATTGCCCTGCAACCCCAGGCACATCACCCGATGGCAGTCCAGTAGCCATTGAGTAAACAACTGTGAGTCTTCCAGCACATCTCTGAACCCTAGGGGCAGGTCAGGGTATCGGATAGACGTAATGCACTGGGCGATCACCCCATCCAAATCCACGGCATTGAGATAGTATCGAATATCAATGTCGTGTAACTTCTGTGTAGATGGATCACGAATCAGGGAATGATAGGCAAGCACCTGATTGAGTTGCATCCTGGCGTCGTTCTCACTCAAACGAGCATTAATCTTTTCGATTGTAGCCTCAATCGCCTGCCAAAGTTCAGGCAACATTGCCTGCTTGTCGGCACGCAACAGATCATCCACAAACCCCACCCAAAGCGGAAAGATGTTGCCATAGAACTCATCGGCATCCCGATCGAAGACTTGATGATGCAAGGATTCAATAGCCGCCAGGATCTCTATATCCAGATCGCCTCCGAATTGTAGCCTTCCCCGAAGCTCACTCCACAGAGGAAAGCAACCCCACGAAGGCTCAAGGGCATCAATATATTGTCGCACAATGGCCAGTACATCCATAAACCAGGCCTTACCCGTTAAAACTAACAATCAACGCTTACCAATCTGTCCGATACGTCATTCCTTGTCAATCGAATACTCCGGCAATCTTTCCAACATCACCGGCAGGAACTCCTCGAAGTTCATTTCGCTGGCTTCGTAATCATCCAGGAGTTCATAAAAAGGTTGCACCAAAAACAGTCCATCTCGATTTAGATACTCAATTCGCCTTTGTTCAGCCTCTAGTACAGAGGACTCGCCACTCATTAACCCGCCGATTCGGTGATCTAGGGCCCGAACGAGACATTCCCATGCATAGACCTGCGGAATACTATAGCTCTTGGCCAAAGGCATGCCCTTTCCGGCCGAACAATACGCATTCAATTTGGTGCAATGGTCTTCATAACATCGGTCCATCATAGAATTGATCATGGAATGCAGATACTCATGCACATTCATCCCATAAGATACTGCACCCGGACTCTCCACCATAAACCAATAATTCTCATATTGAGCACCGATGGCATGGTAATATCTGTCCATAAGATTGGGAACCGTAACAAAAGTGAAGCAATCTTTTCGCTCCAGACGCAGATACTCCCAGACAAAGGCCAACTGATGATTCATACGCTGAAAGTCATATTGCCCAATATCAGCTAAGTAATCCGCCTTAACCTCTTCCCAGACCTGCTCTACGTCCAAGGTCTCCCAAAACTCATTGAGTATCTGGGAAAAACCAGCCAACGCTTTAACCATAAAGGCATATCCCACCTCATGGTCAGGCCGGATACGCTTAAAGGGATAATCATCACATAAGCTCAAGGCATAATCCTGATAACCAAAGGTTTGAGACGGGCGTTTTTGATAATAGGCCTTCCAACGTGCCCAAGCCTCAGGATGCTGAGCCGCACGGGCCAGTAGAGCATCGCGTACCTTCTTCCGCACAGGATGCATCTCTTTCCCGGCGACCTCCTCATCAAATCCACACACATTCAAAAACGCCATCACCGCAAACACCCGACGATCCGCCAACACCATAAACTCCCCCTCCTGCCGCACCTCGTCGCCATGATGAAACTCCAACGGCTCCACCTTGATCGGAACTTGACAACCCGTTAGAACAACCACCAGTAACAACAATGAAAGAACGGTTTTACTCCGCATTGCTTCTCCTTTATTGGGAGTTTTATCCTTGATCCATAACAGTTCCTCTCGCCCACCCGCACAGAGCTTGTCTAGGTGTTCGCCTTCGCTCACTCAAGAGCCCAGGGATCGCTGATAAGTTTTGTGTCATACCCACTCCTCATCTTCGTTATGAATTCGCCATGACAAGCTTCGTGGGAATGTGTTTCAGTTGTCATCATCACTAGCTTAGCTTGCATCTATATCTATGCACCCAGCTCTATCACACCACCTCGTACTATAATTATTTTCTCATTTTTATCTTTTTCTCGCCAAATATTTTCGATAACATTCATTTATCCCGTCATAGACTGACTCCCGAAGCATATCCTTGTTAGTCTTGCCTTTTCTATTTCTCCTATATTTTGATACCGTATGTTTTTTAGCATCATCAAATAACTTCGTAAATGCATTGTTAAGGGAACTTAAAAGGATTTTATCAGTAATCCTTGTGGTCACATCATACCCAGATAAAAACCCAGACTTTCTGCCCTCAAAACACACATTATCGCCAATAATCAACATGTTATTCTGTCGTATAGGTGAAATAGCAAATTCAATATCTGACTTAGTAGAAAATACATCCTCAAACTTTGTTGTTTTAGGATCTAACAATTTAATCATTTCTTGATATCTATATTCCAAATATGTGAGATTAAATCCTTCTGCACCCTCTATGGGAGGATTTAAAATAACTCGACAAATCGCTCCCATGCGTATTAAATCTATAGTTGCTTTTTTCTCACTTGATATTAATTCCTTGTGATGCTTTTGCTGAGAAGTAATTGCAGAATCAACCTCCTTTTTACTAACTGAAAAAATAGAAAGCGCCGTTTGAGCATAAATTGTCATATTGTGAAATTGAAGGGTATTATTCGCTGCTAGAGTATTCAATTCTGCTGTAATTCTTCGTGTACGTTCATCCGTGCCTTCAATCACCTCAAATGGCGAAGAACTCGAGTCTTTCCCCGCTTCTTTCAGAAAATTCCGCAATTTATCTCTGAACCTTTTTTTACCAGACTCCTCTCTTATTGAATATTTAAGATATCGCAAGGCTTGCAGGTCAAAAGGAACATCTTTATCTTTTTGCGCGATAAGGATTACTTTATTCTCCTTCTTTCTTTCATGGGCAATGGCTGTCTCGTAAAAGACATTTGGATTCCTTCCCGTTAAATCAGCAATTACTACATCTGCCTCTGATATTTCATCAATAATTTGCCGAACAACATTTCCCGATACACATTTATCATCGGCACGATAACAAGTATACCCTGCCGACCTGGCCGTTCTTTTAATAATAGCATATACAGGATCGTATTTACGATCAAATGGCATTAAAACAAACGCTTTCATATTTGGTGATTCCTTTTTTCAAAAATTCACTTTTGTTCATCCAATCGCCACATCCGATAGGTACCATCCACCGGTCCCTTATAGTAGCCCTCAAACAATCCCTCCTTGAGTTGACCGCCTCCGGTATAAAGCCCTTTATCCGAGGTATAGGAAAAGGCACCCTCCTTCAACTCGCCCTCCATCACATGCATCGGCTTCTTTCCCGTATCCAACCGATCCAAGATCAGTACCTGATACCGATCCCCTCCCAGACAAATCACCTTGGCATAAAAGACATACTTATTACCTTGAGAGTCCACCCCATTTCCCTGCCAGTTGCCAATGAAAGGATACTTGACATGGTGGTCATTGAGACAGGAACTTAAGTATAGATAGCCTATGATCATGACTATCCACTTGGATGGGTATTGCGTTTTCCTTATCATGAACGCCTTCCAGTGAAAAGGTAAATGCAATCCTCATTTTAATGCCCAACCATGAGAGTCTAGGCTAATCTCAATTTCTTTTACGGATTGCCTGCCAATACCATCAATCTTAAGCAATTCAGTTTTGCTTCTATTAACTAGTTGCTGAATGCAAATTATTCCACCGTTTGTCAAATTGCTTTCTATTCGCTTGGAAAGACCCAAGCGAGAAATCGATGCTGAAAGATTAACATAGCTACTATCTAACTCAAGAGGAAGAGTGCCAAAAATGATCTTTCGCACATCTTCGTCAACCATAAAGTGGATATCAGTTTTACCCTCAGTAATTTCTTTAATTCTTTTGCATATCTCTAATTTTCGTGAAACATTTTCAAGATTTTGCGTTTCCGTCTCCGCACGTGTCTTAGAAATTTGCATTTTCAGTAACTCTTGCCTAAAAAACTCAGTTTCCGTTTGCTGAATTTTCAGCTGGTTTTCCACTGATGTCTTATCGATAGAGTTTTCAATAAATTGGATGGTCCTTCCTGGCAGCTTCCTTCCCTTCTCTTCAAGAGTCTCAGAGGTCCCTGGAAGTTCTTGTTTCGCGGCCTTTTTGCTGTAGTCCAAAAACTTTCTAAGAGTTGAAAAGAGCCTCTCTCTTACAGAAACAGTCCATCTTCGTATTCTATGCCCCGTTAAATCATATCGTTCAAACGATTTAGAGGTCTGCTTTTGTGATTCATGAGAGTGATCTGATTGGAGTTCATCGTGAAGGCTCATGATAGACCTCCATTAGGAACTACGATGCCAGCATAGACATATTCTGCGTTCCCCTCACTATCAATCACCAAACGATCCTGCGATTGATTTGAATAAAGCTCTGAAAGAAGTGATAAAATTTCAGCTTTTTCTTCTGAGGTGTAAACATCGCTATCGATATAAACCTGCAAAGGACCAGTGATTTCGTCCAAAGAGTCTTCAATTTCCTTCGCAGAACTCTCAATGTTATACTCTTTTATTTTTGCATGCAGGGTTCTCTTCCCAATCCCAAGAAGCGCCGCTGCCTCTGTCATTTCCCAGCCAGTCTCTTCGAGTGCTCTAGTAATAATTTCACGTTCTGCACGAGCTAATGACAAATCCTCTACGTCTAATGTTTCTTCTGCTTGACCCTCACGAGGATAATGACTCGCGATTTTCTTTGGCGGTTTTTCAAGATTGTATTGCTTGACCTTAGCATAGAGTGTGGCACGGGTGATGCCAAGCAAAGACGCGGTTTGGGTCTTTTTCCAACCGGTCTGCTTAAGGGCACGGGCAATAAACTTCCGTTCGGTGTGAGATAAGGTGAAATCCTTGATATCTGCGGTAATGGGATAGTCCTGGCGTGACTCGTCCTCTTCCGGATCAATGATAATGCTACTAAGCCCAATCTTGTCGGTCGTTTCCAAGACAATGGCACGGTCGATGACGTTCTTGAGTTCACGTACATTGCCGGGCCAACTGTGTTTTTGTAGGGTTTGGGCGGCTAATTTTGTTAATGAGCGGATTTTCCCTTTTTTCTCTGGGCAGGCATCCGAGGTCGCCAGGAAATACTCGGCCAGCAGTAGAATATCCTCTCTGCGATTGGCAGCACGTAGGGGTGCCAACACAATGGGACAAACGCTCAAACGGTAAAACAGGTCCTGGCGGAACTTCTTTTCCTGCACATCAGCCCTGAGATCGCGATTACTGGAGGCCACAATGGTGGCCTTGCACTCGATGTAACGAGTTCCGCCGACCTTGCGGAAAGTCTTTTCCTGCAAGACCCGCAAAAGCTTGGCCTGCAAATCCAAGGGCATCTCGCTGATCTCATCGAGAAAAATGGTCCCTTCGCCCGCCAATTCGAAGAGGCCTGCCTTTTCCTTGTCCGCACCGGTAAAGGCCCCCTTGACGTGACCGAATAGTTCGCTTTCCAGCAGGTTAGCAGTCAAGGCGGCACAGTTGACCGCCACAAAACGTTCCTGAGGATGACGGACCTGGTGAACCGCCCGGGCCGCCATTTCCTTGCCTGTTCCGGTCTGACCGACCACCAGGATGGGATTGCACTGGCTGGCCGCCACCAATTTGATCATACGAAGTTCTTCTACAGTTGCCGCACTTTTTCCTGCGATCAAAATTGAAGTCGCAAATTCATTAACGAAGAAGCGACTTTTGTCATCTTTGTTGAAGTTTAAACCTGAGTCATCGGGATTAACATGTCCGCGTCCTGTCATATAATCTCCTCACATGCGATGCTTGCTTAATTTGACAATACGACTCAAATGGAGAGTATTTTAGATTCGATAGAACCTTCGTATCCTGTCTGATCACTGCATTCTTTCGTATATAACCCGCAGGATCAAATGCCGTGCGTAGTGGCTTCGTTTTACATCCCTATATTATCACTTCCATTCTCATTGTTGGATATATAACGATCCTGTCGAGATAGTCTTTAACAAAGACAGAAGTCTATACTAACATATAAGATAGATATACTTAAGCCACTCTTTGCATTGGATATTTCATCAATACTATTAGGGGGCCTGATCACCCTGTATATACTCACCATCTCTAAGTCGCTTCATCGCAGCAGAAACCAGATTATACCCCTGAACCTCCCAACCCGCAACCGGAATCAACCCTGCCCCCGCGGCGTATGAGCGGGGCTCCTCGTCTATTTTTAACTTCCCTTTAATAGCAATATCGTTATAATGCCAGCTTTAAAGTCTATAAAGGCCTCTTATATTTAAGAGACCAGGCCAAGGTGGGCAGTCGAGGGTTCGGCTGCCTTTTGTTGTGTACTAAAAAAGGTTCACGGTTCCAGGTTCACCGTTCACGGTTGTTTGCTATTGGAACCGAGTTCAATTAACCGTGAACCCGGAACTGTGAACCGTGAACCTATTAGGAGCGAAACATGGGTTGTAATTTAGCCATCGCAGGTGTGACCGGTGCGGTCGGTCAGGAGTTTTTGAGTCTGATTGAAGAACGCGATTTTCCCTTTGATTCGCTGAAAATGCTGGCTTCCAGCCGTTCAGCCGGTAAGCAAATCGAGTTCAAGGGCAAGACCTACACCGTCGAGGAGATGACTAAGGACAGCTTCGCAGGCGTGGATATCGCCCTGTTCAGTGCGGGCGGGGGACGTAGTAAGGAATTCGGTCCGGCTGCCGCAGCCGCGGGTGCCGTGGTGGTGGACAACTCCTCGGCCTTCCGCATGGATCCCGAGGTACCGTTGGTGGTGCCGGAGGTCAATCCCGAGGCCATCAACGATCGTCCCAAGGGCATCATCGCCAACCCCAACTGCTCGACCATCATTGCCAATGTCCCGGTCTGGCCCCTGCACAAGGCCAACCCGGTCAAGCGTATGGTCGTCAGCACCTACCAGGCCGCCAGCGGTGCGGGCATGGCCGCCATGCTGGAACTGGAAGAACAGGCCAAGGCCGTGCTGGCCGGTGAATCGGTCAAGTGCGATGCACTCGGTTACCAGTTGGCCTTTAACTGCTATTGCCACGACTCGCCGACCATGCCCAACGGCTACAACGAAGAAGAGATGAAGATGGTCAAGGAGACCCGCAAGATCTTCGCCTGTCCTCAAATCGCGATCACCTGCACCTGCGTCCGCGTCAGCGTGATGCGGGCCCACTGCGAGAGCATCAACCTGGAATTCACCGATCCCATCACCCCCGATGAGGTACGAGAACTGCTCCGCACCGCCCCAGGCGTAGACATCATCGACGACCCCGTGGCCAACCGTCACCCCATGCCCATCGACGCCTCGGGCAAGGACGACATCTACGTGGGTCACATCCGCCAGGACGAATCCATCGGCGACAACCGCGGCATCAACCTCTGGATCGCCGGTGACCAAATCCGCAAGGGTGCAGCCCTCAACGCCATCCAGATCGCCGAGAAGCTGCTGTAAGTAAGACCACTGTTGAAATCCTAGGCCCCGAACAGGGGCCTTTTTTATTTTTCACAGGAAATCGGCTTCGCCTCCGGAAGGCTCAAAGCGATAGGATTGTCGTGGGACATTCTCTTTAGGGTCCTTAAAGCGATTCAGGCAAATGATTGAGGTCGTCGAGATCTTTGTATCGGCCCGAAGCTATTTTATTTTCCCTTAAATGCCGCAAGGAGATGACATTGATGACCTCGCCGTCGATTATAGGAGTCTCTCGCCCTTGATAACAAACATCAAACACAACGCCGTCAATTTCGGTTAAAACCTCGATTCGCATGGGTGGCGTTCCCATACGGATGATTTTGCCTGCTTCTAAAAACAGGGCTTGTGTTACGTTGGGATCTCGCATCCCAAATTGATGGAACACGTCCACCAGTTTCGAGGCATTTGTGGAGTTTAAGGCTACCCAGATATCGATGTCTGCAGTGGTGCGGGGATACCCATGATATCCAACTGCATATCCACCGATGAGAAGATACTCAACCTTGTGTTCGTTGAGTAACTTCAAGAACTCTTTGAAGTCTTCGGGAAGTGTTTGCTCGTCCATAAGCGGCCTGGCGATTGATTTCAATGGCACGGAGTCGTTCCGTGGGCGATTTGTGGTGCCAATACTCATCGTCCGTTGCCCCATGCAGATCGTGGACGGTTAAAATTGTCCTGTCAAATTTGAACATAACGGTATCATATCTCTTTGTTTGTCGAGATTCAATTTGAAAGTCAAAGTATGTTTGTGGCGGTATTTTTGGGTATACCGGGAGCTTTGTCGACGACTGAGGTATTTAAAGAAATGCAGATCCATGAAGATGAAGCTTTTGATGATCATAATGCTGGTTCCTGAATCGGTGTGGAGTATGAAAAATTAGCCCACACACTGGAGTCTTTATTACATTCTGAGTTTCCACCCTCCGTCGCTAGCTACTGCGGAGGACGGGCGGAGTCCTGCTTAAAATTCTTCTGTATACTGTATACTGCATACTGTATTCTAATCAAATGCATCGCCGAAAGATCAAACTCACCATCGCCTACGATGGCACCGAATACCACGGCTGGCAGGTCCAGCCGGGCATGAAGACCGTACAGGAAACCTTGTGCCAGGCAGCCACGGCCCTGGTGGGACGCAAGGTGCACGTCCATGGGGCCAGCCGTACGGATGCCGGGGTTCATGCACTGGGTCAGGCAGGGCTCATCGAGACCGTGACCCCCATCCCCACGGAAAACTTCCCCCGTGCCCTCAACGATCGCCTGCCTCAAGACATCGCCGTGCTCACTGCAGAAGAGCCCCTCAATCCCAAATTCGACCTGATCGGCGATGTCACATGTAAGCTCTATCGCTACACCCTCTGCACCACCAAGATCCGACCGGTACGTGACATCCGCTTTGTCTGGCACCTGCCCGGCCAAATCGACATCCCAGCCATGCAGGAAGCGGCTCAATATCTGGTGGGCAAGCAGGACTTCCGCTCCTTTGCCTCGGCCGCGGACCAACGCAAGAGTTCGATACGCACTATCTTCCGCTGTGACGTCCTGACCGAAGGCGACAACATCCTGATCGAAGTCGAAGGAGACGGCTTTCTCTACAACATGGTCCGCAACATCGTCGGCACCCTGGTTGACATCGGTCACGGCCGCTGGCAACCGGGTTATATTCAAGAGATCCTGGAGGCACGCGACCGAACCACAGCAGGACAGCTTGCACCGGCGAGTGGATTGTGTCTTGTTTGGATCAGTTATGAAGAAGGGAATGTAGAATATAGAATATAGAATGGTAGAAAACCGAAGGTTCACTGGATCAATCTAGTCGCGATAGCGACATCAAATGACTCAGTAATGTAGAAGAAAAACTCACCCCAATGCATATTGAGAGGGAATTCATTATGTCCAATTCGAAAGCACGTAGTTTTACAGATTTAATCGTTTGGCAGAAAGCCCACGCCTTCGTACTACAAGCTTACCGCTTAACTCAATCATTCCCAAAATCTGAAATTTATGGATTAACCAGTCAGCTACGCCGGTCTGCCGTTTCTATTCCAGCCAATATCGCAGAAGGATTCCGCAGGCCTAGCAAACGAGAAAAATGTCGATTTCTTGATATTTCCCATAGCTCGCTTGAAGAAAGCCGTTACTATCTGATTTTAGCAAACGACTTAAACTTTGCAGAAACCCATGTAATGCAGAATCAGCTTGATGAAATAAGTAAGTTACTAAATGCATACAAGAATGCGATTAAAACTAACCAGTAACCGACAGTCGTCCATAACCTTCTGTATTCTACATTCTACTTTCTACATTCTAAAACAATGAAAATCATCCACATCATCACCAGACTGATCGTTGGCGGAGCCCAGGAGAACACGCTTATTACCTGTGAAGGATTGGCCGAGCGAGGACATGACGTCACCTTGATCACAGGGCCGGCCTTTGGGCCCGAGGGTGAACTCTTCAGCCGCACCCAGGGACAGAAGTACCACACCCTGGTAGTCAAGGAGATGCGACGAGAAATCGCTCCGCTCAAAGACTTCATTAGCTATCACCGCATTAAGGGCCTGTTGGAGGGCATGCTTCCGGATATCGTTCATACCCATTCTGCCAAGGCGGGCATTGTGGGACGGTTGGCGGCCTACAATATGCGACCGCGTCCCAAGATCGTCCATGGCGTGCATGGCCTGTCATTTCATCCCTATCAGAAGGCCGCTCTTAACTCGCTCTACATCAATATCGAACGCAAGGCGGCCAGGTGGACGGATTGTTTTATCCCGGTGGCCGACGCCATGACGGATCAATCCAAGGCTGTGGGCATCGGCGTTACCAAGCCCTATGTCACGGCCTACTCGGCCATCTCGGCTCCCGGCTTTTACCGCGAGTACAGTGATGAAGAGAAACAGGCCTTCCGTCAACAACACGACATCCCGCAGGATGCAGTCGTGCTGGTCTGCGTGGCCCGGCTCTTTATGCTCAAGGGACACGACTATATTATCGAATCCGCTAAAGCACTGGCAGCCAAGCACCCCAAGGCCATGTGGCTCTTTGTGGGCAACGGCAATCTGTCCGAGACCTATCGCCAACAGATCGAAGCGGCCGGTTTAGGTGACCGTTTCCGCTTTACCGGCCTGATCCCACCAGAAGACGTCCCACTCGCCATCCAGGCCTCGGACGTGCTGGTGCACTGCTCCCTGCGTGAAGGTCTGGCCCGCACCCTACCCCAGGCCATGCTGTGTAAGCGTCCTGCCATCAGTTTTGACGTGGACGGCGCCCGCGAAGTGGTCAACGACCAAACGGGCCGCCTGCTGGAACCCAAAAACGTCGAGCAATTGATCACCGCCTCATCCGAGTTGATCGCTGACGAGTCACTCCGCACTCAACTGGGTCTCAATGGCTATGAATTCGTCAGAGAAAAGTTTGCACCCACCACCATGGTCGATACCATAGAGAAGGTGTATGAAAAACTTGTGGAATAAAGAATGTAGAATATAGAATGTAGAAAGTAGAATGTAAACGGAAGGTTCACTGGTTCAACCTAGTCATAATAGCGACATTTAATAACTCATCAATACAGGAGTTAAACAAAGCAAAATCGCAACCACAGAACCTTCTGTATTCTACATTCTACTTTCTACATTCTTGACTCTGGGAGAAAACAATGTCCTTTAAAGACAAGGTTGCAATCGTTACCGGGGGCGGGCAAGGGATTGGTGCGGAGATTTGCCGCACGTTCATCAAACTCGGTGCCCGAGTGATCCTGGCCGACATCAATCCACGTTCGGGTGCGGCCCTGGCCCGTCAACTGGCCGACCGCGGGGATATTCAATTCTTTGAAGTGGACGTGGCTAATGAAGTGGCCGTAGCCCATCTCGTCGAAAAGACCCTCAAGCTCTACAATCGCATCGATGCCCTGGTCAACAATGCCGCCATCGCGGCCAACCGCCCCTTGAGCGAGTTGTCCCTGAACGATTGGCAACGGGTCATCGATGTCAACCTCACCGGCCCCATGCTCTGTGCCAAACATTCTCAGGAGGCCCTTAAGGTCCAACAGGGTTCCATCGTCAACATCGCCAGCACCCGAGCCCTGATGTCCGAAGCGCACACCGAGGCCTATTCCGCCACCAAGGGAGGCTTAGTGGGCCTGACGCATGCCCTGGCCATCAGCCTGGGGCCGGAAATCCGCGTCAACTGCATCAGCCCCGGCTGGATCGACACCCAGGGAGTCGCACTGAGTCCAGCCGACCATGAACAGCACCCGGCCGGTCACGTGGGCCAAGCCTGTGACATCGCCGAGATGGTGACCTACCTCTGCTCGGAAAAAGCCGGCTTTATCACAGGTCAAAATTTCATCATCGATGGCGGTATGACCCGAAAGATGATCTATGCCTAACCATTTAACTTGCGTTCATATGGCCCTGCTGCTGGTAGCCCTTGGGAGTCTGCGTGCCCCCAGGAGATCCCCGCGATTCAGCCCCTTCTCCTTATGGTTGTTAAAATTATTGGGACTTATGGCCGTCACCCTCATCCTGGGCCTCTTGGGAGCGGAGGATCTCTTCGCCTTGATCCATGACCTGACCATCGCAATCTTCATTTATACCCCCTTGATTAGCATGGGACACATCTGGCAACAGCACCGCCATCACCCGCGTCTCTGTGGTTTCATTGCGGCAGTAACGGGATTGGTGCTTCTGATCGGTACCTATGCCTTTTTCATCGAGCCCCAGTGGCTTGAGGTCACTGAACACACCCTCATCAGTAACAAATTGAATCAATCCGTGCGTGTGGCGGTCATCGCCGACCTCCAAACCGACCGCCCCGGAGCCTTTGACGAAACCGTGTTCGAACAAGTCAATGCGGCCCAACCCGACCTGATCGTCTTTATGGGGGATTATGTCCAGGAATCAGGAGACGCCTACTATCAAGCGGTCAGATCGCTCAACGTCCTCCTGCAAGCAGCGAACTTCCAACCGTCGTTGGGGATGGTGGCGATCCAGGGCAACATCGATCACGGTGATTGGCAAAGCGTCTTCATTCACACAGGGACTCGGATCATTGATCAGACAGAAACCCTGGACCTCGGTCCCTTGGCCATCACCGGACTCTGCCTGGAAGATTCCTTTCAGTTATCTCAGCCCATCGCCGAGCAAGACAAGTTTCATCTGGTGCTCGGTCATTGTCCGAACTTCGCCTTGGGTCAGGTCGATGCGGACCTGCTACTGGCCGGGCACACCCACGGCGGGCAGATTCAAGTGCCGGGATTCGGCCCCCTGCTGACCTTTTCACGTGTTCCGCGTCACTGGGCCGGCGGTGGTCTTCATCAAATCGAGCCGGGCAAGCACCTCTGCGTCTCACGCGGCCTGGGCATGGAACGCCACACCGCCCCACGTCTAAGGTTTCTCTGTCGTCCGGAGTTGGTGATCTTTGATTTAACACCCTCATCACAACACGTTAATTCACTACCGCATTAGTCTCCAGACACATTCGGGGAAGCTTTGATCTTCATGGTATTTTCAATGACAATCAGCCGGTTTAAGATTTGATGCAACGTCAGCGTTCGCGATTGTTGATAAGCATAAAACGTCAGTAGTCCCGAAATCACCAGCCCAATATCACAAATGACCCTGGAAGCAATGATCTTCATGATTAGAGTCATCGTTTTGTCGTATGAAAAGAGGTACAACTCTAAATCAACATACCGGGAGAGGAAATAGTTGAGCAGCCGCCAAAGGAGAAAAAAGAAGGCGGTCGTTATCCAGCTGAAAATGGCCGCCCGCTTGATGGATTGGCTACGCCTCAGCTGCCTAGCAATCATCGCTTGCGTTACTGTTGTAGAAATCGACAAATCTGATTCCTCCTTAAGGCTTACATCAATAAGATGTTCTTTAAAACGACCGTTATCGTTCATGATAAACGCTCCATTTCTTTTCTTAGAGAAAGCTTTGCATAGTAAATGCGTGACTTAACGGTTCCAACCTTGCTTTGAGTGACGAATGCAATCTGATCCATCGACATCTGTTCCAAAAACTGGAGCATTAGGACTTCTCTATGCTCAGTTTTAATCTTTTGTAGGCATAGGTAGAGTTTTTCAACCTCTTCCTCCACTTCCAATTGAATGGGGACATCAGGTGGATGGATCAAAGGTTCCTCCACTTCGCCCAAAACAAAATTCGTTCGAGCTCGACGCAACTCGACATAGACCTTACGACGTGCGATTTGATAGAGCCAAACACTGAATAGTAAAGGATCCCTCAACGTGTAAATTTTCTTGACCACTGTAAGCCACACTCCCTGAACGATGTCTTCAGCACCTTCAGAACGTCCTAACAAACTATGAACAAAGCATATCAATGGCCCCTGATAAACTTCTACCAAATGATTGAACGCTCTCTGATCGCCCATTTGGCAGCGAAGTATCCAAAAATTCATACCAATAAATTTTGCGTCTTCCGTCATGACGCTATCACAGATGCGCCTCGCAAGTTAAAGTTCAAAACGCGATCAAAATTTCCACAGAAATGATCTCAAAAAGGCAAGAATATCCTCCGAACACTTATTCTGCGCATAAAAAAGGGCAGATATAACCTTATCTGCCCCTCTATCTTGACATTATTCATCATTAAATCACGGTTGATCAAACCAGGCCTTGACCTCGGCCTCCAGGGCCTTGAGATCGGGTCGGGTGGCTGCAGCTGCCTGAGCCTCTTGCCATTCCTGGTTGAGGTCCCCGAGGTCCACCTTGGCTCCGACACGTTTGAACAAGGGAATCTGATACAGGTCGGCAGCGACCGTGATGGTCTGGCCACCTGCGTAGACCTGGTCGGGACGCCAGGCATCTTGCCATTGGCTGCCACTGGGCAGATAGAGCGTTTGCTCGCGTTGGTGCTTACGCCAAATCGGTGAGACGAGTAGATCGTCACCATAGAGATAGGCTTGCCAGTTGGCCCAGGCCTCGGGACGATCCGGTTCAACCAGAAACAAAGGACGGACAATGGGCATGCCGGTGTCGTGGGCCACCTGACCATAATGGTAGCTGTAGTCCATGAGGCGATGGTGTAGACGGGCATAGAGACGCCAGCAGGCGATCAAGACCTCATCGTACACGATCTCGCCATCACGCGGCAGGTTCCAGAAGGCTTTGTCACGTGTGGGGCCGACCTCCATGATGGGATTGAAACAGCCAAAGCCCAACCAACGGGCACAGACCTCTTGTTCCATCTTTTGGTCGCGATAACCACAGGTATCGGCACCCCAGTTGGGATAGCCCATGACTGCAGAGCGTTGGATGGCAATGATCGAGGCCCGCAGCCCCTCCTGGGTGCCGCCGATGTCCCCCCCCCAGAAGGTGGCATAGGGAGAACTGCCGGTATAGGCGGCACGGGGCATGAGCACGAAGTCCTCGCCACGATATTTTTGGGCCACCTCGAACGCGGCCTGGGTATACATGGGCGGGTAGGCATTGCGGTTCTCGCGAATGGAACGTCCGTCATGCACGGTGTAGGGGCCGTCTTCGGGGATGCCCTCTTCGGCCCGGTCGAGCTTGAAACCGGCTACACCCAGTTCCAGGAGTTTGGAGAAACCCTGTTGCCAATAGGCCTTGGCATCGGGATTGGTAAAATCGCAGAGGGGATAGTTATTCTTCTGCACCTTTTGTCCGGGCAGGTTGTACCCTTCTTGTAAGGCCACGCGTTCCATCTCGCCTTGGAAAAACGGTCCGATCCAAAGCATCATTTCTGTGCCGCGGCTGTTAAGCCATTGCACCATCTTGCGGAAATTCGGTAGGCGTTCGGGGTCTATCTCGAAATCGTCATAGCCGTTCTTGCCCTTGCCATAGGGGCGATCCACCCAATAGACCCCGCAGGGAATGCCATAGGCCTCCATCATGAGAACGTCTTCCATAACCTCGGCATTGAAGGGGCCACTCCAAGGAGTACCCTCATAATAGGCGTCGCGAATGCGATGTTCATCACGCCAACGCCAGGAACTGTAGGCCCACTTGGGCGGCATAAAGGGAGGGCCTGCATCCAAGGCATGGGACTTGACCAACTGGGCCGGATCCTCGGATCGATAGATCTTCACCTTTAGACTGGGCCCCTCATAGGCCACCTTGACCCGCTGGGGATCGTCCACACAGAAATCGTAGGTCCCAGGCCAGTCTGTCTGGGCCAACATGGCATAACCGCGTGACGAGAGATAGTAAGGGGCATAGACCGAGGTGGTGGGCTTGAGGATCATGTCCACCTTTTGCCCGCGTAAGTCCATGGCCTCGGTAATGTCTTCGGCCCAGGAATCCTGTTGCGGACCATCAACCACGCGTTCCATCAAACCGGTGAAGTACTCGTCCTTTTGGGCGTCCACGCTAAAGCCCCAGCGAACGATACCGTTACTAGGCAAGGCATGGAACTTGACCGTGACATCTTCCCCTTCAGGTTGCAGGACCAGGGTGATCTGACGATCATCGGGGGCGTCGATCTGTACCACGTCGGCTTCTTCAAGGGCTTCTATTACCAAAGGATCCATATCGAGGGCAATACGGCCAGCTTCGGTCTCGTAGAAGATCTCGTCCATGCGTAAAACCGCAGCCGAACGACCTTGAGGGGCACATCCCATGGCCCCTAGAACCAAACCTAACAGGCACAATACACCAATGAATTGCTTCACCTTCATGGTCAATCATCCTCAAAAAAACACCGTATTTGTTCGGGCACAGTATACCGTCAGTGTCAAAACACCTAAAGCCAAAAAAGGATTCTACAAGATTCTGTTGAAATTCGGCATAACCAGGACATTTATAAAGATTGAAAGGAGTTTTTATGAAAAGCCGAATTGCACTGCTTACGATCATATTGACGACGAATCTGGCCTGGGCGCAACAATCTGACCCAGATTTTATCGTGGCTGCCGATGGCAGCGGCGACTTTACCACGGTCCAGGCCGCCATCGATGCTGTACCCGATTTTCGCAAGCAACGCACGACCATCTTCATCAAGAACGGTACCTACAAGGAAAAGCTGGTCTTACCGGCCAGCAAGACGATGGTCAGCTTCATGGGGCAGGATGCCGATCAAACCGTGCTGACTCATGGCGATTATGCCTCCAAAAAAAATCGTTTCGGCGAGGAGATGGGCACCACCGGCTCGTCGAGCTTCTTTCTATTCGGTGACGACTTCATCGCCGAAAACATCACCTTTGCCAATTCCGCCGGACCGGTGGGCCAGGCCGTGGCTGTGCGTGTGGATGGTGACCGGGCCATCTTCCGTAACTGTCGCTTCCTGGGACACCAGGACACCCTCTATCCCCATGGACGCAACAGCCGTCAGTATTACCAACATTGCCACATCGAAGGCACCACGGACTTCATCTTCGGTTGGTCCACGGCGGTCTTCGAGGACTGCGACATCGTCTGCAAGGCCGAAAGCTACATCACCGCCGCCTCCACCGAGGCCGACAGCTCCTATGGCTTCGTCTTCAAGAACTGCCGCATCACAGGTGATCTACCTGCAGGCTCGGTCTACCTGGGTCGCCCCTGGCGTGACCACGCCAAGGTGGTCTTTATGCAGTGTGAACTGGGTGAGTTCATCCGCCCTGAAGGCTGGCACAACTGGGGCCAACCCGAACGTGAAAAAACCGCCTTCTACGCCGAATATCAAAACACCGGACCCGGCGCCGATATCACCCAGCGTGTGTCCTGGTCTCACCAACTGACTGAAAATCAGGCCGAGCCATATACCTTGGAGACCATCTTCGCGGATTGGAATCCCCTCTCTCAGTAAGGCGTACTCATAAAAAAACGAGAAAATTAATAACAACTCGAAGACTGCTCCGTCCTACCTATAGAGTTAGTTTTATGTGGGAATTCTCCAAAAGCGGTCTTCAACATGAAAAAGCCAACAACAGGGTTTACCTTGATTGAATTGCTGGTGGTTATCTCAGTAATTGCGATCCTGCTGGCCATTGCCATGCCCTCCTTGATGGCCGCCAAACAACTCGCACAGCAAGCGGTTTGCCAATCCAATCTGCGTCAATTGGGCCTTCTTATGGCCAGTTACGCCTCAGACAACAACCAACGTTTCTTTGCCGGTTACTATGAATATACCGATGACGAGGGTAAAGAATACAACAGTACAATGAAAGACCTCTGGGTCTATGCCATTGAAGATTATAACGACATCCCCGACACGGGCTTATGTCCCACAGCAACCAAATACCGAGAACAATCATCCTATACCATCTGGGGCGACCTAGAGTCCCGGCCGTTCTACGGCAGTTACGGCCTCAATGCCTGGATATGCGACACACCCAAACCCGTGATTGAAACAGAGGGACATCTCACGGCCTATAGCTGGCGTACGATCAACGCCTCTTCAGCTAGCAATATTCCCATGCTCTTGGATGCTTTGTGGGTCTGTGGACGCCCTGAGCCTGATGATAGCCCACCTGAAACAGAAGGGATGAAATGGGGTGAAAATGGGGGAAAATTCGTCAATCACATACGTCGATTCTGTGTGAATCGACACCGGGGAAAGCTCAATACGGTATTTCTGGATCTCAGCCTTAGGGCCATCCCCGTTAAGGGGCTGTGGCGATTGAAATGGCATAAAAAATTCGATATCACCGCCCCCCTGCCCAATCCAGCATGGACGGATATGGAAAACTGGCCCCAATGGATGGAAAAACTGCCAGAGCCAGCATAACGTTTCTCAACGTAACTCCTATAAGTCTTTTAAAATAATAAACATAAACGTTCACCCACACGCATTCCCCACCTTTCCGACTGTTTTACCGTTATTTAAATTGTAAATTACCCTGGATCACTCCAAACAAATCCTGGACTAACGCACTATATTCACAGGTAATCACTAGGATATACCCCCTGATTCACTGAGGATAAATTAAATTGTTACGGTAAAAACATGATCGGATTGAACAGGACATTCTTACCCATATCTTATGACATCCAGGACAAGACCATCCTGATCCTGGGGGGAACACGGGACGCCTTCAAAAAGATCGCGATCCTACAACGATTTACAGATCGCTTCTTCGTGGTCGGACGCATCGTCTGCAACTGCATCCGCCAGGCCGGTATCCCCTTCATCGAAAAAGACATCGAACCCAGCGACCTGGACGGTTATCAGATCCTCTACTCCTGCACCAACGATCGCGACCTCAACCGTCAAATCGTGCAATGGGGACACGAACGGGGCATGCTGGTCAACATCCACGACGATCCCGAGCTGTGCGACTTCGTCTCCCCGGCCATCTACAAGGACGGCAATATCTCGGTGGCGGTCTCCACCAGTGGCGAGGATTCGCTACTGTCCATCGCCCTGCGCAACAAACTCAAGGACTTTTTAATCTCGGAAAAACGATTGGTATGATTGATTCTGTTTCCCCGATTCATAACGCCCTGGTACGCGGCCCCTTTACCGATGAACAGCGGCAATTACTCGAACGCCTGGCCGCCAGTGTCTCGCCCGAACAGACCCTGTGGCTCGATGGCTTTTTAGCGGGACTAAGTGTCGCCCCTGCAACAGCGATCACCGGAGCCGCCAACCCGACCGCCGTGGCGTCACTCGATGTCGCTAAGCCCACCTTGACGATCCTGGTGGGCTCGCGTAGCGGACACGGCGAAGAGATCGCCGAAACCGTTCGCCGTCTGGCCTTGAACAAGGGCTTCGAACCGACAGTCAAGGACATGAGTCAATACGCCCCAGCTGCCTTGGCTCAAGAAAATAATCTACTGGTCATCGTAAGCACCCACGGCGATGGCGTACCTCCCCTGGAAGCCGAAGACCTCTACCATGACCTACACAATGGGGAGGCCCCGGATCTAGCAGACGTTAACTTTACGGTCTGTGCCTTGGGGGATAGTTCCTATCAATTCTATTGTCAGACCGGCAAGGACTTTGATGTTCGTTTGGAAGAATTGGGGGGCAGCCGCATCTATCCTCGTGTGGATTGTGACGTGGACTTTGAAGATCCAGCCGAGGAATGGGCCAAGGGTGCCCTGGAGGCCCTGGCTGAATTGTCTCCACCACCCGCCGCAGCGGTGAGGACTGCCACCGTTGTTCAACCAACCACCGACTATAACAAAAAGAATCCCTTTGAGGCCCCTCTGCTCAAACGGATCCTGCTCAATGGCCGTGGTTCACAAAAAGAAACTTATCATTTGGAACTGTCCCTAGAGGGATCAGGCCTGATCTACGAACCGGGCGATGCCCTGGGCGTGTATGCCGTGAACCACGAGAGTCTGGTAAACCGGCTGCTCGAAACACTTCAGTTCGATCCACACCAGAAAGTCAAGACCCATGACGGCCCGCGTCAACTGACCTCCGCCCTGACCCATGGATACGAATTGTCCGTGATCAGCATCGAGGTCCTCAAGTCCTACGCGTCTCTGGCTGCGAACGAGTCACTCGATGCCCTGCTCGGTGACAACGACAAGCTGCACGACTATCTCTACGGTCGTGACATTCTGGATTTGGTGACCGATTTCCCAATACCAGGCTTGACGGCCGATACCTTTGTCGGCGTGCTGCGCAAGATACCGGCACGGCTTTACTCGATCGCCTCCAGCCTGCAACTGCACCCGCATGAAGTCCATCTAACCGTCGGGGCCGTGCGTTACGAGTTGAACCAACGCAAGCACCTGGGCGTCTGCTCCACCTTCCTGGCCGACCATATCGCACAGGGAGGCAAGGTCCCGGTCTATATCGATCGCAACAAGGGCTTTAAGTTGCCCGAAGACCCGGATACGCCCATCATCATGGTGGGACCGGGCACGGGCGTGGCTCCCTTTAGGGCCTTTGTAGAAGAACGTAGTATACAGGGAGCTCAACAAAACTGGCTCTTTTTCGGCGACCAACACTTTACCACGGACTTTCTCTACCAGTTGGAGTGGCAACGCTATCACAAGAGAAACCAATTACGGCTCGACGTAGCCTTCAGTCGCGACCAACAAGATAAGGTCTATGTACAACACCGCATGCAAGAACAAAGCAAAGACCTCTATGCCTGGATTCAGGAAGGGGCTCACTTCTATGTCTGCGGTGACGAGAAACGCATGGCCAAAGACGTGCACCAGGCTCTGCTCGATGTCTTCCAAAACGAAGGCAACATGAGTTTGGAACGAGCCGAGGAGTGCGTCAAGAACATGCAGAAATCGAAAAGGTATCAGACGGATGTATATTAAAAATAAGGAATCGCTACGCGATGCTACATTCTAATAGATTCCTCACATGCGTTCGGAATGACAACATCGAGATCCTGTGTCATCCCGAAGAATTGAGGGATCTATTAAACCAGCCCGCGCAGCGGCTCCACTAGAGGACAGTAACAATGCCAAACGAAGACCAACGCTCTGCCGTTGAAATCATCAAAGAAAACAGTAACTACCTACGTGGCACCATTGAACAAGGCCTGCAGGATCGCATCACCGGTGCGATCAGCGATGACGACACCCAGTTGACTAAGTTTCATGGGCTGTATCAACAGCAAGACCGTGACCTGGAACGTGAACGACGCAAGCAAAAGCTGGAGCCGTATTATATGTTCATGGCCCGCATCCGCGTCCCCGGCGGGGTCTGTACACCCGCTCAATGGTTGGCCATGGATCAAATCGCCGACGACTTTGCCAACGGAACCATCAAGCTGACCACGCGTCAAGCCTTTCAGTTTCACGGTATCCTCAAACGGGACCTCAAGGACCTGATGCAGGCCGTGCATGGTGCGAGCATGGACAGCCTGGCCGCCTGTGGTGACGTCAACCGCAACGTCATGTGCAGCCCGGACGCCTTTCAAAGTCCGATTCACGAACAGACCCTGGCCGATGCCCGTGCCTTAAGCGATCACTTGACTCCGCGAACCACGGCCTACCATGAGATCTGGCTGGACAAGAAGAAGGTCGATCCGCCTCAGGAAGATGTCGAACCTCTCTATGGCAAGACTTATCTGCCACGTAAGTTCAAAATCGCCATGGCCATCCCGCCTCGCAACGACACCGATATCTACGCCCACGACGTAGGCCTGGCTGCGATTGCAGACGGTGACACCCTGCTCGGTTACAACCTGTCGATCGGAGGTGGCATGGGCACGACCTTCGGCAATCCCGACACCTATCCGCGTTTGGGTGACGTGATCACCTTCTGCCCACGCGATAAGGTAGTCGAGATGGTTGAAGCCATCGTGACGGTCCAACGAGATTACGGCAATCGGAGCAACCGCAAGGTGGCCCGCATGAAGTACACCATCGACCGCATGGGATTAAATGTCTTTGTGTTGGAATTGACCAAGCGTCTGGGCTATGAACTAGAACCCCCTCGTCCTTGTGAATTCACCCGCAATGGCGACACCTACGGCTGGACCGAGGGCGTCAACGGTAAATGGTCCTGCGGATTGTTTATCGAGGGCGGACGCGTGCGGGACACCGAAGCGGCCCAACTCCGCACCGGGCTGCGTGAAATCGCCAAGATCCACAAGGGGGATTTCCGCCTGACCGGCAACCAGAACGTGATCATTGCCAATATCAGCAAGACCAACAAACCCAAGATTCAAAAATTGCTCGACGAGTACAATATTATCAAGGGACTGGGCACCTCGGGCCTGCGATTGAATTCTATTGCCTGTGTGGCCCTCGGCTCCTGCGGCCTGGCCAATGCCGAATCCGAGCGTTATCTGCCGGTCCTGATTACCAAAATCGAGGAAATCCTGACAGGGCTGGGACTCCAGGAAGACGAGATCACCATCCGCATGACCGGCTGTCCCAATGGCTGTGCCCGGCCTTACTTGGCCGAGGTCGCTTTTATCGGCAAGGGTCCTGGATCGTACAATATGTATCTCGGCGGCGCTTTTCACGGCCAACGACTGAACAATCTTTATAAAGAATCACTATCAGAAGAAGAAATCCTGGCCGAACTTGCCCCCTTGCTCAAGGCCTATGCCGAGCAACGGAATGAGGGTGAGCATTTTGGCGACTTTGTCATTCGTCAGGAGATCGTTACAGAAATCAAACACGGTACAGAATTTAAGCATTAAAAAAGGTTCACCGTTCACGGTTGATCGCCCATAACCGGTAACCCATAACAGAGAACTAAAAATATGAGTACAACGACCTCGATCACTAAAGACACTCGTATCTCGGATATATTGACTCACTATCCCAGCAAGGCCCGCACCCTGGCTCGGTTGATGACGGACTTCGGCATCCATTGTGTCGGTTGCGGGGCGTCCACCCATGAATCATTAGAGCAAGGTGTGCTGGGCCACGGTTTTTCCAAGAGTGACTTGGCCGAACTGCTCGATCAGCTCAACCAGGCCCTCGATGGTGAGGCCCCCACACCTCCAGCAGAGCCGGGCGTATTTAACCTGACCCTCTCGGCCAGTGCTGCTGACAAGGTCAAGCAGATCATGAACGAACACGGCAATCCTGACGCCGTTTTGCGGGTGGAAGTCCTGGCGGGAGGCTGTTCCGGTTACAAGTACGAACTCCGCATCCTGGAAAAGGCCTACAACGACGACTGGCTCGGACAACAGGACGGCGTGAACATCGCGGTCGATCCCAGCGGTCTGAATATGATCAATGGTATCGAAATCGACTACGTCGATACCCTCAACGAATCGGGCTTCAAGTTCAACAATCCCAATGCCTCTCAAGGTTGCGGTTGTGGCAAGAGCTTTCGTTAAAGAACGCGTAGGGTTTGTCAGTTAAACATTGAGAATCCATCGTAGATGGGTATAATCGTCGGCCTATGGCTAAAAAGACGGAACAATTGACCCCTGCGATGAAGCAGTTTCATCATTTCAAAAATCAGCATCCGGATGCGGTGTTGTTTTTTCGAATGGGCGATTTCTACGAGACCTTTTACCACGACGCCGAGATCTGCGCCAAGGTCCTGGGCCTGACCCTGACCAGCCGCAACAAAAACAGTGACAATCCCGTTCCCCTGGCCGGGGTGCCCTTCCATGCCGTAGACGGCTACATCAAGAAGATGATCCAGGCCGGATACAAGGTGGCGGTCTGCGAGCAGGTCGAAGATCCCAAGACGGCCAAGGGCGTGGTCAAACGGGACGTAGTACGCATCATCACGCCCGGCACCTTGACCGACGACATGCTGCTGGATGCCAAGGAGGACAACTTCCTCTGTGCCATCAGCCTGGATGCTCAGCACCACGCCAACATCAGTTGGGTGGATATCTCGACCGGTCACTTCTATGTGCAGCAGGTCCCGGAACACAAGCTAGTGGACGAACTAATCCGCCTGAATCCCAAGGAATGCCTGATCGCGGACTGCCGAGGTGAGCTGTTCGAAAGTGACATGCGCAAGCTCATCTCCGAGGTCACCAACCTGACGCGGGCCATTGTCACTGAGCGACCGGGGTGGTACTTCGATGCCTATCAGGCCCAACAGCGTTTACTCAAGCACTTCGGCACCCAGACCCTGGAGGGCTTTGGCCTATCCGACAAGGACAAGGACCTGGTTCCTCCTGCCGGGGCCGTGCTGGAATACCTCAGTGAGACACAAAAGACGACCCTGGGACATATCCAGAGTCTGCGACGGGTCAATCCACAACATTATTTACAAGTCGATCCAACGAGCCTGCGGAGCTTAGAAGTCCTGTTCACCATTCGCGGCGAGAGTCGCAAGGGCTCACTGCTAAATTGCCTGGATCAAACTCAAACGGGCATGGGGGGGCGGATGTTCCGCACCTGGTTATGCATGCCGCTCTTCAACCTCAACGCCATCACCCAACGTCAAGACAGTATCGGTGAATTGAGCAACGCCGAGACCGAACTTAATGAAATGCGTTCCTTCCTATCACAGATCTGGGACCTAGAACGTATTGCCGCCCGCGTCAGTACCTTTCGTGCGTCTCCGCGTGACCTACTGGCCCTGGCCCGCACCCTGCGACAGGTGCCCCAACTCAAGGGACAGTTGCAGAACTTCGGTGCCACCCTGTTACAGGAGTTGTCCGAAGGCTGTGACGGCATGGAGGAACTGGCCGACACGTTGGAAGCGGGCATCGAGCCGGAATGTCCTACACACCTGCGCGACGGCGGTGTGATCCGGGCGGGCTTCGACGAAAAACTCGATCACCTGCGGGCCATCTCCAAGGATGGACAAAGCTGGGTCGTGGCCTATCAAAAGGAACAGATCGAACGCACCGGCATCGCCAACCTCAAGGTGGGCTACAACAAGGTCTTCGGTTACTACATCGAGATCAACCGGGCCCTGGCCGACCAGGTGCCTCCCGACTATGTGCGCAAACAGACCATCAAGAATGCCGAGCGTTACATCACCGACCAACTCAAAACCTACGAAGAACAAGTGCTGGGGGCCGAGGAAAAGGCCCTGGCCCTGGAACTCAAGCTCTTCGAACAGCTGCGACGATTGAGCAACGACTATGTCGATCGTCTGCAAAAACTGGCGGAGGTTATCGCCCAGGTCGATTGCTTGACGTCACTGGCCTACCTTGCTCGACGACGCGGTTATATACGACCTGTAATGACCGAGGGCAATGAATTGTTAATCCGCGACGGCAAACACCCGGTGCTGGCCGAGTCACTCGGTGCGGAGTTCGTGCCCAACGATATCGAACTGGGGCAAGGCCATGCGGATATCATGGTGATTACCGGTCCCAATATGAGTGGTAAGAGCACCTATATCCGCCAAACCGCCCTGCTGGTCCTGTTGGCCCAGACCGGGTCCTTCATCCCGGCGGCCGAGGCCACCATCGGCCTGGTAGATCGGATCTTTACCCGTGTGGGCGCGTCCGACGAACTGACGCGTGGCCAGTCGACCTTTATGGTGGAGATGACCGAAACCGCCAACATCGTCAACAACGCCACGGCCCGTTCGCTGGTTATCCTGGATGAGGTGGGACGCGGCACCAGCACTTATGACGGCCTGAGCCTGGCCTGGGCCATTACCGAACACCTGGCCACCCACCTTAAGAGCCGCACGCTCTTTGCCACCCACTACCACGAGTTGACCGAGCTATCCGAACTCTTTACCAACATCAAGAACTGTAACGTGGCGGTACGGGAATGGGCTGACGAGGTGGTCTTCTTGCACCGTATCCTGCCCGGCGGCACAGACAAAAGCTACGGTATCCACGTGGCCAAACTGGCGGGCCTACCGAAGGGCATCCTGGACCGCTCCAAGGAGATCCTGGCCGACCTGGAGGCCACCTTCCAACAGGAAGCCACGGGCGAACACCTGGCCAAGCACAAGACTCGCGATCCGGACAGTGACACCCTCTTCGTTCAAAAAAACAAGTCCGTGCTCGATCGATTGAGTCAAATCGACATCAATCACCTGACTCCCATGGAAGCCATCAATCTACTCCATGAGATCAAGGGCGAAATGAGCTAAAACGAGGTTCCAAGCCCCCATCCATCTGCCTGCAACGACACCCCCCATTCAATCCCTACCTTAATGTACGAATTTCTTATTACTTCTTCTAATCGCAAAAGTAGGATTACTAATGCATCGACGAACTTTTTCGTTCTTTTGCGGACATTCTACCATTTCAATGTTTTTTTTCCGATTTCCAGGGGTATAATAATACCATCGTACTGAAGGAGTATGTCATTGGAGGACTCTCGTTGGAGGAGAGATCTCACGCCGTGACATTCCCCAATATGCATCTTGATGGACACTGACGTTAGACCTATAGCCTTGACTTGGTGACCTCTTGTTGTCCTGGGCCTTTGTATTGTCATGCCACGGAAGGCGTGATCAGCAAAGAGGACCGCCAAGCCATGTCGATGGTCTATAACCATTTATTTTTTAGCCCCTGTTGGTGAGGAGAACGAACATGTTGAAACAATTATTATCTGTATCGCTGGTATTGGTATGCGCCAGTACATCGTTTGGCCTGGTGGTCAGCGATTTTGAAGACAGCAACTCATTGGGCCAGTGGGAAAACAACACCTGGATCGTTCCTCCAGGAGAACTCGCAGCCAGTACCGTGGGTGTCACCTCTGGCGTTCAGAGCATGGAAATCAATATCCCGACCAATTTAGCGTACGAGATTGCTGCCATGCTGAAATTTTCGGGCGTGTTAGACCCTAATACGGAATTGCCGGCCATGAAACGGGCTTGGAAGAATTCCGCCACGGTCGAGTGTGACTTTACCTTCGATCCCAATGATTGGGTTGGCACTGACACCAGTGACCCCAACACCAATTGGGTCAATGTTGCTCTGCTAAGCAATTCGCAAAATGGTGGCTGGGCCTCTTTGCCGGTGATTTCCGATGATGTCAATCCCAACACCCCTGGTGGCTGGGATCCGATTAACTACCCGGAATTGAACACCCGTCACGTTGTTTATGATCTTAGCGCTGTCAACGAAGCCATGAACGCCGCAGGCGGACCTGGCGATTGGTTTGAGTTGTTTGTGATCATCCAAATGGGTTCGGCCTGGGAAAACGGCGGCAAATTCTATATCGACAATGTCACCCTCAACGAAGGCCCCAAGAAGATCATCCTGGTCACCGAGACTCAAGATGCTGACGAAGACGGTATCTATGACGATGAAGCCTGGATTGATCTGTTGACCGAGGCCGGCTATGACGTCGAAGCCCCCCGTGATCGCTACTTGACCATGGGTGATGACAAGGACGTCAATGATGCCAATGATTATGTCGCCGAACTCAATGCGGCGGACTTGGTTATCATCAGTCGTTCGGCTTCTAGTGGCGACTATGCCAATGATGCCAATGAAATCAAGGCTTGGAATGACCTCACCAGCCCCTTGATCTGTCTCAGTGCTTATCATATTCGCAGCAGTCGTCTGAAATGGCTCGATTCTAGTAGCCAAAACTCAGACAACCTCATGCCCTATGCCCTACCGGCCGATGCGAACCACCCCATCTTTGCCGATGCCAACATCGTAGATGGAATGGTTAACATGGTCGATACGGGTATCTACGGTGAAGGCTACCAAGGCACCACCTTTGTGAATATCGACAATGTGGGTAATGGCACCCTATTGGCCAGCCACCTCGCTGAATATCCCTGGATTGCCGAATGGGAACGTGGCACAGAATACTACGATGGCAGTGGCGAAATCGCCGGCAACAAGCGCATGATGTTTATGGCTGGCACGCAAGAAACCCGTCCGACCTATCCTCAAGGCGATCTCAACCTGACCGATGATGGCGTTCTGGTATTCCTCAACGCCGTAGACTACATGATCAACACCCCGCTCTTGGTCAATGGTAGTTTTGAGCAGCCCGGCGTTGGCAAGATCAACCTCTGGGATGGCGGTACCAATGGCAAGGGTACCTTCGTGGATGTTCCCGGCTGGTCGAGTGACACCATGGCCGAGGACTCCGGCGTTGAAACCGGTTGGGATGCCACCGATGGCGAATACACCGGCTTCATGAAGGGCGCAGATCCTTCGATCTGGCAGCTGACCAATCATGTATTGGGGGCCAACGACTACCTGACCCTCAGTGTCAATGCCAAAAACAACTGGGCCGCCACAACCCTGCAGTTGACGATCTACGTCGACTTTGGTGGTGTGCGTCTGCCTATCATCTCTGAGGACTTCGAGTTGACAGACACCATGGCCCCCTATAGCCTGAGTTTTGACGCCCAAACCGCCCCCGAAATGGTCGGCAGTGTTATTGGTGTCGAGCTGAATAATGTCACCGAAGAAGGTGGCAGCTGGATCGGCTTCGATGAAGTGGTGCTTACGGTTGAGTAAGCGAGCCTTTCTTTAGTCTATTAAAAAGCCCACCGGTTTAGGCCGGTGGGCTTTCTTTTTATTCAATCAGCTTGTGCCGTTATTAGCTAGCGGATCCTACATGTTGTGATACAAAATCCGCACTGGCCAATTCTGCCACACGATCCCAGTTGACTACATTCCAGAAGGCCTCGATGTAATCCGGCCGACGGTTCTGGTATTTCAGATAGTAGGCGTGTTCCCACACATCCAATCCCAAGATAGGACGGCCCGTGACCTCGACCAAACCCTTCATCAAGGGATTATCCTGGTTTGGTGTAGAACAGATCGCCAGTTCATCATTATCCTTGACAATCAGCCAAGCCCAACCCGATCCAAAACGCGTTGCAGCGGCCTGACCGAATTTCTCCTTAAAGCTGTCAAAGCTACTAAAGGTGTCCGTGATGCGTGAGGCCAACTCACCCGAGGGCTCACCCCCTTGCTTAGGTCCCAGGACCGACCAAAACAGACTGTGATTGGCATGGCCACCCCCGTTATTTCGTACGGCGGTCAGCTTATCTACCGGTAATTCGCTCAGACGAGCACTCAACTCAAAGGGACACTTGACCGATTCTAACACGGTCCCTTTCAAGGCCGCATTGACATTATTGACATAAGCCTGATGATGCTTGGTGTGATGGATCTCCATGGTCTGGGCATCGATGTAGGGCTCCAAGGCATCATAGCTATAGGTAAGTTTGGGTAGTTTAAAAGACATGGTCTTTACTCCTATTTTAATAGGTTCACAGTTCCAGGTTCACGGTTCAAGGTTATAAAAAAGAACTCATCAAGCAACCTGGAACTGTGAACCGTGAACCGAGTTGGTGCTATTACGCAACTCGATACACAACACATTATTAGTTTGTACTACGTATGAAGGCCATTTGTTTCCTCAACCTATCATAGGCATAGATACTGGAGGCATGACCGTCATTCCAACGTACGGAAAAGGCATAGTGTCCCAAGGGAGTGATCTCCTCAGGGGCAATATCGGGTTGTATGCGACTATCCTCCAGAATCCGTTCACCGCTCATCTCATCAATACACAAGGCACAAGTACAGCTGGCCCGTAATGATTTAAAGTCGATGGCTTGTCGCTGACCGTCAGGCCAATCCAATGTCACCGTTCCACCCTCAGTGGAGATATGGGGGATTTGCTCTTCAAGGCGTCCCTGTTTACCCAAGGCGCGAATCATTGAATCTGCGGCTTGGACAAATTGAGGCCGGGGGGTGTATTGTCCAATGGCACTGTTGAGACTCGGTTCAATGGGAATCTCAGCCAGAATCTCCAATCCAAAGCGATCTTGCAGCGAGCCCGACCGGCTCTCGCCGAAAACATAGTTCTTGCCCTCACAATGCTCGCAGGTGATATACGACATGTTCTCGATCAATCCCAACATGGGCACCTTGACCTTCTCGAACATCAAAATACCACGGGCCACATCGACCAGTGACAGGGCCTGTCGCGTCGTGACAATCACAGCTCCATCCAAGGGCACGGACTGCGTCAGGGTCAACTGAATGTCACCGGTCCCCGGCGGCATATCGATAAAGAGATAATCCAAATCCCCCCAAGCCGTATGGTGCAAAAGCTGCATGAGATACTGACTGACCATCGGGCCCCGCATCACGGCCGGGCTGTCCTTGAGCAGGAAGCCAAAGGACATCAGCTTCAATCCCAAGCGTTCAACAGGGATGATCTGTTGTTGTGAATTGGCCTGCACGCCTTCGGTCGGCCCAATCCCAAACAGGGTTGGCACTGAAGGCCCATAGAGATCGGCGTCCAAAAGCCCGACACGAAAGCCACGCTGAGCGATCTCCAGGGCAATATGGGCCGCGATAGTGGATTTGCCCACACCACCCTTGCATGACGAGATCGCAATGACCGCCCCCACATCCTTGAGGGTACTATTTTGCTGTTGCTCTTCCAGTGGTGAACGCCGGCGTTGACTGGTCATGTTGACGAGCACAGTTTCAACCCCCGGTAAAGCCAGCACGGACTGTTGGGCCTGTTGTTGAAAGTGGGTCTTGATGGGGCAGGCAGGAGTAGTCAATTCAATATCAAAGGTGACCTTGCCCACATCAATGTTAATATTTTTAATGAATCCCAACGACACAATGTCACGACCCAGATCGGGATCCATGATGTGTCGAAGGGCATCCAAAACTTGCTGTTCGGTTATTTGCGCCATGAGGATATCTCAATCATTCCTGTCTAGGCAATGGCCAACATGCGATCCAGGGATTGACGGGCCCGCAGGCGAATCTCTTCCGGAACCTCCACTGGGTATTGGTCATGTCGTAGGGCAGACAGGGTGTCTTCCAGGGTAATCTCATTCATATGGGGACAACGAATACTACACAACCGCACCATCTCCTTGTCCGGATTCTCCGCTGCGATATTGTCCCCCATGCTACATTCAGTCAATAGCAGGATGCGTTGCGATGAGGTGGTCTGGACATAGTCAATCATCCTGGAGGTGCTGCCGCTAAAGTCGGCGGCCTCCACTACCTCCGGGGGACACTCAGGATGGGCCAACACCGTGACATCCGGGAACTGAAGACGGGCATTGTCGATATCATCGACAGTATACTGCTCGTGTACCTCACAGCGTCCCTGCCAACCAATGATCTCGGCATTGATCTCATCGTCATGCTTATTGGGAAAGATGATCTGCTTACCGGTTTCACGGGCCACGTTCTGGGCCAAGAACTGATCCGGCAGAAAGATCACCCGATTACTATCCAACGATTGCACAACAGAGGCCGCATTGCCTGAAGTGCAACAGACATCGGTCTCGGCCTTGACGTCGGCATAGGTATTGATATAGGTCACCACAGGCACGCCCGGGTACCGTTGCTTCAACTGTCGCACATCTTCAGCCGTGATGCTCTGGGCCAGGGAACAGCCCGCCTTTTTCGCCGGCAATAACACCAGCTTATCCGGATTGAGGATCTTGGCAGTTTCGGCCATAAAACGCACCCCACAGAACACGATGGGGTCGCAATCGGTCTCGGCGGCCTTACGTGCCAGTTCCAGGGAGTCCCCCACGACATCCGTAACCGTATGATACAACGCCGGTTCCATGTAGTTGTGCCCCAGGACAATGGCCCCGCGTTCGACCTTGAGGCGATTGATCTCATAGACCAGTTCCGCCTTGAGCCGGATCTCTACCTCCGGCACAATGCCGTCCAACTTGGTTTTCATCGCTTCTAGCGTTTGAGCGACGGAAACAGCCTCAATTGCCATGTAATACTCCTAACATCATGACCAACTCCCCTTCATACTGAGTCGACTGACGTTTTTGTTCACTTTTTTGAGCCCATCCCTATAATGGTGTGGATATTCGAGGCGAGCCTCACTCAACGGGAGACGGCCCCCCTCACTTGATTTTACAGACAAGGAGACCGGATGCGTCTAATCGGCCAACTCAAAGAAGAACAACAGGCCCGCTGCCTGGCCCATTACCTTTTCAACCAGGGCATCGAGAGCCAGGTCGATCCGGGGCGCGAGGGTGGCTGGGAGGTCTGGGTCCTGGACGATGACCTGGTCGAGGCTGGACGCAACCATCTGCAACGTTTTCAGCAGGACCCCGCCGCCCCCGAGTTTATCGAGGGGGCCAAGGCCGGCCTCCAACAACAGAAACGTCAGGAAAAGGCCGACACCCCCAAACGAGCCCGTGTCATCGATGGGCGCGTCGCCATCCAACGGCCTGTCATCAGTATGGGCATCGTTACCATGGCATTGATGGCCATCAGTATCGCCGTTACCATTGCCACACGACTCGGCAACAATCAGCCCTTGGTCAGTTGGCTTAGCATCTCCAATAACTATAGTCGCAGCCTGTTCGCACTGCAGGAAATAGCCCATGGTCAAGTCTGGCGGATCTTCACCCCCATGTTCCTCCATTTTGACCTCCTGCATATCCTCTTCAACATGCTCTGGCTCAAGGACCTTGGTGCCATCATCGAGACATTTAAGGGTTCAGGCTATCTCTTGATCTTGGTACTGACCATCGCTGCGATCTCCAATGTGGGACAATTCTTGGCGGGTGGTCCCAACTTTGGGGGCATGTCGGGCGTGGTTTACGGGCTCTTGGGGTATCTCTGGATCCATGGCAAATTCAATCCCGCAGCACCTATCCGTCTAAATCCCCGAATCGTCCAATTGATGCTCATTTGGTTTGTCGTTTGCCTGACCGGATTAGTCGGTCCCATCGCCAATACCGCCCATGGCGTGGGTGCAGCAGTGGGCATGGCCTGGGGATATATCTCAGCCCAATGGGCCAGATACAGGTAATCGCCGTGTTCCTCCAACAAATCAACATCCTGCACGACCGCTTTCCCACTCGCGATCACTATCCCTTTAGCCTGTCCATTCTGCAGGAGACCTCGCACCTGGAACTGACGACTCCTGTAACCTTCCTGGTGGGTGAGAACGGCTCGGGCAAATCGACTCTGCTGGAGGCCACAGCCAGAAAATGTGACATCCACATCTGGTCCGGTCTGGAGCGGACTCGGTTTGAAACCAATATGTACGAGGACAAACTCTATCGAGCTGTGGGTGTGGACTGGGTGGATAAGCCTGTCCCGGGCTCCTTCTTTTCCTCGCAGATCTTCAACCACTTTGCCCGCTTCCTGGATCAAATCGCCCATGAAGATCCCAAGCTCTTCGACTACTTTGGCGGCCAATCCCTGATGACCCAATCCCACGGCCAATCCCTGCTGTGCTTCTTTGCCGGGCGCTATCAACGCAAGGGCCTCTACCTGCTCGACGAACCCGAAACCGCCCTCTCCCCCCCAAAGCCTGCTGGAACTTCTCAAAATCCTGATCCAGATGAGCCAATCCGGTCATGCCCAGTTCATTATTGCCACCCATAGCCCCATTTTGCTGGCCTGCCCAGGAGCTACGATCTACAGCTTTGACCAGTCTCCCATCCAAACGTTAACCTACGAGCAGACCAAACATTACCGCTTTTATCGCGACTTCATGGCCGATTACCAGGGCTATCTTGGCAAGTTGACGGCATCAGACTAATCCGTTTTTTAACTGGCTTCTCAAGTTTATTGTTGACTCATTCGATATATATAGAATATATTCGCCTTAGATAGATTGCTTTGGAGATAACCATGACTAAACCAACATCCAAACCACCGGAAATTACCGAAGCCGAATGGGCCATCATGAAGGTCGTCTGGAAACATCAACCTTGTGCTGCGGGCACGGTCCAAGAGGCCCTGGCCGAAAACCTGGGTTGGGCCTACAGCACGGTCAAGACCACCATGGATCGCATGGTGGGCAAGGGCCTGTTGCAGATCCAGAAGATTCGCAACCTGCAACTCTTCTCTGCCCAAATCGACCGCAAACAGGCTGCGACCTGGGAATTTCGTCGCATGTTGTCTCGCGCCTTTGACGGGGCTATGGGACCGATGATGCAACACCTGGTCGAGAATGAACACCTCAGCTCGGACGAATTCGATCAACTCCGTCGGATGGTAGACGAGGCCGATTCAAAATAATTTTCGGTGGGAGACTCAAGATGGAAACGATTGTGATGAACCTTAACCAGTGGGGTGACCGTCTCGTCGGTCATGCAGGAGCCATGCTAGTCCAAGCGAGCCTGCTGATTGCTTTGTTATGGCTCTTGGATTGCATCCTCTACCGCCATCTGCGGGCCTCGCTGCGCTACGGTCTTTGGATGCTGGTCTTGGTCAAACTGTTAGTGTCACCCCAGTGGTCCCTGCCCACGGGCATTGGTCACTGGATCAATCCGCCCACCTCGCTCGCTCTGAGCGTGTTGTCACCACCGGAGAGTTCTCCTGCCCAGGCTCCCCCTTCAGTCATCGCACCCGCCTCGACTGAAGAACAGGCACTCGACGTGCCCGCCAAGGATATCCTACAGCAAGCGGCGATCCCCACGGATCGACATACCGTTCTGACCTTACATGGGAGATTCGGGCTGGGTTGGTTGATCATGTGCGGTGTCTTGCTATTGGGTCTGATCGTGCGAACCTTCAGCCTGGCCCGCATTTTACACCGATCACAAACTGCGACTGCCGAGTTGTGTACTTGTCTGGATCGCGCTCAACGCGAGGTGGCCTTGGCCGGTCACGTCGAATTGAGACTGACGGACGAGCTGTCCAGCCCGGTGGTCTGCCGAGTCTGGAAACCGGTCATCCTCATGCCACAGCATTTAGCCGACACCCTACCCGAGGAGAAACAACGGGCGATTCTCATCCACGAACTCTGCCATATCAAGCGTCTAGACCCGTGGGTGAACCTGGCCCAAACCCTTCTCCAAGTCATCTATCTCTATCATCCTCTGGTATGGTGGGCCAATACCTGTATCCGGCGTGTCCGGGAACAGGCCGTCGACGAAATGGCCTTGGTGTATCTCAAGGACCAGCGTCAGTGTTACAGTCACACCCTGATCGACGTGGCCCAGGCCATGGCCCTCCGAACTCACTTCGGTATGGGACTGATTGGAGTGTCTGAAACCAAAACCCAATTGAATGAAAGGATCAAACTCATGTTATATAGACCCATCTCAAAGCATGCCGGCCTCAACCTATGGGGACTGCTCGCCATCCTGGCCACCGGCAGTATCTTGTTGCCCATGTCACCGGGCCATCGTGTAACCGCCGCTGAAGTCCCTGGCTTTACGGCATCCAGCCAACAGGAACAAAGTGAACTGATCACCCAAATCCAGGACACCGAGAGTGACATGATCACCGCCTTTAACGAAGGACATCTCGAAGACTCCTTGCAAGGCTATTGTGACGATGTCATCCAACTCTCCCCTGGGTTCACGGCCAGAATCGGTAAAGACTCTGCCAAAGCTGATCGACAAATTTCTATGGCTCAGGGCATTCAAATCAGCTCTCTGACCAAACGAGATCAACAGATCTGGGTCAGTGGCGATCTGATTTACGCCATCGGCCCCTATGCCATGACCCTTGAAACCCCGGACGCCCACCTTGTCACGCAGTTCCGCAACGCCATCACCATCTGGCAACGACAGGCCAATGGCTCACTCCAGGTCAAGATAGAGGCCTTTAACATGTCCACGACTCCGGGCAATCCCATGACCTACGGTGACTTGTCGGATAACATCCTCGAACTCCAGTGTTGCACCGAAGACTGCGACACCCTACCGGACGGGCATCCGCTCTATCAGACCATCCGTGATCTCGAAGAGGAATTCCACCGCCTCTTTTACACGGGCCAGCGCATGAAGTCCCTGGACTACTACACCGAGAATCTTCAACTCTGCTGTACCGGATCTGAGCTTCTCCGTGGCAAACCGGCCATGCGTGACATGCTCATCAAAACCGCAGAGCAAGACAACCTGGTCAACCTCGATGTCAAAACCATCGAAGTCCAAGGCAACGAACACTTGATCTATGCGGTCAACCTCTTCAACTGGACCATGGAAAACCAGGTCTCCGGCCAGAACTTCACCATCCCGGGCAAGGGCATCCACGTCTGGCAAAAACAGGCGGACGGTTCCTGGAAGATCCTCTACGATCTCAACAGCCCGGACTTGAAATTGTAGCACCCCCTGTCCACCCATAAAGAGACCCTAGGACCATCACCAGCGGTCCTAGGGTATTCTCTGTGTCAAAAATCAACCGTTACGCAAAGGTCCCGGGTCCTCCAGGAAGTGTCAACCAGATGCACTAGAGGCCCATGCAGAGAAGGACGTCTTAAAATATTAGTTTAATGCCGATATTGGCCTGATGGCTGGTGACATCGGCATTCAGTCTGGCGGTATAATCCAGGTAGATTTTCGATTCTCCTTGCGTATACCAATCCAAACCTGCAGAGAGCAAGGCGCTATCCCGGTCCATCTCGTGGCTATAAGATCGGAAGGTTTGCCCTAACAGATCCACATCGCCCGCGACCCGCTTATCGAGATATTCATGCTCCCATGCCGCGGAAAGACGAGCATAAACGCGACTCTGTTCGCTGGGAAACAGTGAATGAGTCAAACGCGTCCCCAAGGTCTGACGCAGGCTATCGGTGCTGTTGCGATGCACGGTCAGGTTGAGAGATCCCGCCCCATTTTCGGTGTAGCCCCCGTCCTCGCGGTAATGGTAGTCACAGGTCAGGAAGGTATCGACTTCCCAGGTCTTCCATTGCCGAACAAGGCCACCTCCCATAAACACCCCCAGACCGTCGGACTCATATTTACCATCGGCCTTGACATTGATGGAGGTCACGGGCCGACTCGTCTCCGTCCAACCATGCACGTAAGAAGCCCCGGCATCGACATGCCATTGATCCGTAAACCGACTCCAATACAGGTTGCTGTATAAAGAACTCGTTTCCGAGGTTCCAGAACTGTCGAAACCATGAACAGAGCTATCTAGATAGGTCACACTCGCTCCCACCAGGGTATTCTCATCCAACAGGTTTTGCAGGCCCATATCCACGCCATGGGTACGCCATCGATAGCCGCTATTGACGCTGTCACTGGCCACTTTGCCCCAATTATTGAGCGAACGGCCAAAACCGATCCATTGCCCCAAAGAAGGCAACCCGACCATCATCTGCGCCGCCTTGATGGACTGAATCATGGGCAGACTGCCATAACTGGCATCCACCAGGGCGTAATTACGGTAATACTGGTTCGCACGACGCATGGCCAACTGCACCGTAGCGATCCGTCCGGTGATGGATTGCCCCACCAGACCGGCCTGTTGCTGGGCGATCTGTCCTGCAGCCAATGACGCACTCGGTTGCAACTGGCGAACCGCCTCATTCAGCGAGGTCTCCCCCAGGGCCTGCAAGGCCGCGACCTGGGTGCCGCCGTTGCCCGCTGTCACGGCATTATCCAAAATAGCGGCAACGTCGCCCAAAACCGGATTTGAGGAGGCAACCGTCATGTCTGCGAAGCTTTGCACCTGGGTCGCCGACAGAATCAGATCATTGCCCACGACACTCAATTCAAAGTCCAACAGATAGGACCGGTCTGAAATATCCTGACTGATCGAGGCGAGATCGCCCGTGACACCACTGGTGGTATCGATAATGGTATAATCTCGTTTGCTTGAGATCACCTCTGTGGGAACCGCACGAATGGTACCGCTGGTTAACTGGGCGGACGGAGCGACAATCTTATCGGCATTGCCGCTGTCATCCAATTCAACCTCCAAGGTACCGCCGTTGAGCACGAAGGCGTCACTGAGCGTCATCGTTCCAATGGAATTACCAGGCGCGATCGTGCCGCTGGTCGCAGTGATGGCCTGAAACGTTCCGGATCCCCCCAATGTCCCCCCGGCCACGGTAATATCACTTTGATAGGCCCCATTGACAACCAGGGTGCCTCCCTCTACGGACGTATCTCCGGTGAAGGTACAATCTTCGGCCAAGGTCAAGGTCCCTGTCCCCGTCTTGATCAGTCCCGCTGTACCACTGATACTCCCTACTGAGGCGGTATAATCAGTATCGATCGTGGTATTTGTCGTTCCACTGAGTGCCAAGTCATTACCCAAAGCAACATTCGCACTCCATTCCATCACAGCCCCATTGATTTCGGCAGTACCAGTTCCGCTATCTCCAAAGGCATCGGTATCGGCAATCTCGATCCAGGTCTGGGCCGAACCGCCATCGATACTCAAGTCATAGGCCGCGGTATTGGAAAAGTCACAAACCACCAGGGTTTCATTGCCCGCCAAATCCGCATCCATGTTGGACGTCTGGGCCGCAGCGTGTGAATCCATGGAAACCCAATATGTGCTCCCCACTGATGCATTAAACGTCACCGTTTTTTCAAATAAGATGTAATAGATTTTATTGCTGGTATCGCTATTATATCCCTCACTCGAAATAGCCGTTATAATGTTGCTAGGCACGGTAGTGCCCGAATCGCCTTGCACAACCGTATAGGAAAGATCCGAGGCATCGATCTCAATAATAGTCACACAGGTACTTCCCTCCGTACTGGCCCAATAGTTATCTTCATTCTCATCCGGAAAATCCAGATTGACAATGGTATCCGGAGCCATATCATCCACGGCAGTATAGGTATGCGTGGTGCCGTCATAGGCGTCTTCAATACGCAACTGCCCTTCATAGCAGATATCATCACCATCCGTCGTGGTCGTATTGAGAATCTCGAAACTAAAGTCAATCTGTGACGAGGAATATTCCCCAGTCTGCTGTTCATTCAAGACGATCAAACCATCATAGGTCACAGTCATGCTACAGGTCGTGGACGCCCCATCATCAAGGGAATTAGAAGTCACCATAAACGGCTTGTATGTGGCCGAGGCAATCCCTTGCGAAAGGCCATTATCCGCAAGTCCCATATCTTCGTTCGTATAATTATAGGTATGATAGTATTTTTTAGCCACAGCCTTCACCGAGCCGCCCCCTACACGTGACACATCGGCATCGGCCATGCCATAGTAGGTGGTGTAATCCCCGTCCGTCCCGGTTACGGTATTGGAAACGGCCCCGTCGTAATCCAACCGGCCCGACCCCGTCATCCCCAACTTAATCCAAGCAAACAATTGATCCGAATCTTCAGGGTCGGTATCCGCCACTATCGCATCGGCCCAAACACTCGTATTGATAAAAAGCACACACACACCTATCCAAGCCAACATCTTCAACTTCATAAAAATATCTCCTTGAACCACGAACTACCTTCTAAAAACCTCGTAACCGCATCCTTATTAGGAGATATTCATCGTCACTTCAGTTTAAAATTCTATGCTCTTTTCTCTCATTTCAAGATATTTTTAACACTACCCCCTCTATCAATACTGACAATAGACTTCATAGCCATGCACCTTACCTAAACAAGTGACATTGGTCCCCTACAACCTCTCGCAAGTCATATCGAAGTTCAGCCCCCCCCTGACGATGAACGCGATCAAGCCATGGCCCCCAAGAAAATGGGACTCCCTTTTCCGGGCTTGTGCACATGGAAACTGGGAGGAGTCATTGGAATTTACAACCACCTCACGTCTGGATGATCGTGTCAAATCCCCCTACCATGGCCTCATCATCGTTTCGATCGGAGAGCCCTTGCATTCCAAAACCCCGAGTGGAAGCAATCCGATCCTTCTGGTCTGAGAGCACCAAGGAACCGTTGTCGTTACTCGTGAATCTAGAACCAAGGCACACAATGATGCCAATCGCTCTGTGGTAGATGGTGGGTTGTAAATACAAGGATTTTCAAAAGCCCTCGGCCTGCCTTTTTTTTATTCAGGACAAATCATAGATCAAAGGAATACCCCCTCCCGGAAGATCCCTAGGCTCACCATTAGAAACAAAACCATAGCGTCGATAAAAACCTTCAGACTGAGAAGAGGCATTGAGGGTAATCGGTTTGGTTCTCCCTGTCTCTCGACAGTGGAACAGAGCTTGATCCATCAAAGCAGTCCCCAAGCCACACCCCTGATGGTCCGGGTGAACGAACAATAGATAGACCTTGCGGTGTTCCATGATCAGGATATTACCGATCAAAGCTTTCTTACACTCACAAACGAGGTGAACATGATCGTGCAAAGACTGAGCCCATTGATCCAGAATGGTATGGATCTCCTGCAGAAGGGATTGGGTGTCACTCTCATACAAGCCGTCCATCTGTAAAAGAGTCCCTGTAATCAAGGTTTTGATCGCAGGGACATCTGCAGGTTTGGCTGGACGAATGGAACCCATCAATCAATCCTTTTGCTGACACAAACAATAAATCCAATGGCATCACGAATACATGACTCGCAACCCCTAAGCTCTGCTAATTTTTTAGCAGGACATGATCATCGTCTGACAAGGTTAATTTCCGGTCCTCTGACTGACTGATCACCTGATCACCGGTAACCGATCACCATCCTAAACGTTTAACTCGACCTTACGATTCAAGGCCTTACGATATCGTCTACGGATCGGGGCGACCTCGTCACGGATGAACTCGTCGACCTGCTCGGGAGAGCGACCGATGTAGTCCTTGGGATTCATGACGGCCTTGAAATCGACCTTGCTGAAGGCCAGGTCGTTTTGCAGGCGTTCGATCAGGTCGTTGGCCAGGCCGTGTTGCTTGACCTGCGCTGCGGCTGCGTGCGAGTGTGTACGGATGGCTTCATGCAGTTCCTGACGGTCGCCGCCGGCCTTGACTGCGGCCATGAGGATGTTCTCGGTGGCCATAAAGGGCAATTCGGAATTGACGCGTGCGCCAATGACCTTGGGATAGACGACCAGACCGTCGAGGACATTGGTCAGGATCTCCAGGATACCGTCCGTGGCCAGGAAGGCCTCGGGGATGACCACGCGTTTGTTGGCCGAGTCATCTAACGTGCGTTCGAACCATTGCTCGGCTGCGGTCATCATGGGACTGCTGGCCAGGCTCATGACCAGGCGGCTCAAGGCCGTGGTGCGTTCGCTCCGCATGGGATTGCGTTTGTAGGCCATGGCGGACGAGCCGATTTGGTTCTTACCAAAGGGCTCTTCCATTTCCTTGAGATTCGCCAGCAGACGGATGTCGTTACAAAGTTTATGGGCCGACTGGGCGATGGAGGCCAGGGCATTGAGGGCCAGTGTATCGATCTTACGTTGATAGGTCTGACCAGTCACGGCACAGATGTTCTTGAAGCCAAAGGCCTTGGCTAGCATCTTGTCCAGACGTTGAACCTTGCTGTGGTTGCCGTCGAACAAGGCCAGGAAGGAGGCCTGGGTGCCGGTAGTGCCCTTAACGCCGCGGAACGGCAGGGTCTCCAAACGATGCTCGATCTCGTGGAGATCCATAACGAACTCGTAGCACCAGAGCGTGGCGCGTTTACCCACGGTGGTGAGTTGAGCTGGCTGGTAGTGGGTAAAGCCCAGGGTCGGCAGTTTCTTGTTTTGCTTGGCGAACTGGGCCAGCAGGTCGATCACTCCGGCCAGCTTGGCGGCGACCAATTGCAGGGCATCTCGCAGGATGATCAGGTCGGCGTTGTCACCCACAAAGCAACTGGTGGCACCTAGGTGAATAATCGGTGCGGCCTTGGGTGCGACCTGGCCAAAGGTGTAGACATGGGCCATAACATCGTGACGGAACTTCTTTTCGAACTTGGCCGCTTGATTGTAGTTGATGTCATCGAGATGCTTGGCCATCTCGTCGATTTGGTTTTGTTTGATGTCCAGGCCCAGGGTCTTTTCCGCCCGGGCCAGTTCCAGCCACAAACGACGCCAGGTACTGAACTTCTTTTGTCCGCCGAACAATTCGCTCATTTCACGCGAGGCGTTGCGTTCTACCAAGGGACTACTGTAAAGGGTATTGTCCTTTGCCATGATCCTTCTCGTTTATCTAAATCGTTAGCTGTTGTTGCCGACGAGTCAATAGGTCGTCGATCTCATTTAATATATCTTCATTGAGTTCAATGTCACCACCGGGAGCGGTCTCACTGATCTGACCGGGACGGCGTGCCCCCACGATGGTGCTGGTGATCTCGGGACGGGCCAAGGTCCAAGCAATGGCCAGTTGGGCAACCGTGCAACGCAGGCTGCGAGCCAGTGACTTCAACTGCTCGACTAGATCCAGGGTGGCACTAAACTGCGGATCCTGAAAATCGGGTAGACGGCGACGATGGTCGTCCTCGGCCAACTGCGCCAAGCGTTGGGCATTGAAGGCCCCGGTCAGCAGGCCGCGGGCCAAGGGGCTGTAGGCCAGGACACCGATATGGTGGTCGCGGCAATAGTCCAGGATGTCACCCTCGATCTCGCGGTGCAGCAGGCTGTAACAGGGTTGCAATGAATCGATGGGCACAATGCGCTGGAGTCGTTCCATCTGCTCGACCGTGAAGACCGAGACACCCAGGTGCCTGACCTTGCCCTCTTCCTGTAAACGGGCCATGGCCTCCCAGGCCTGTTCGATATCCTCATCAGGTTCGGGACGGTGCATCTGATAGAGATGGATCACATCGATGCCCAGGCGTTTGAGACTGGCGTGGCATTCCTCCCGCACACTGTCGGCCTTGAGGCAGGGGATCTTATGACGGTGGCGATCCCACAAGATGCCGCATTTAGTAGCAATCAAGGGTTTATGCGGGCTCTGTTTGAGGGCCTGGCCCACCAGTTCCTCGGAATGACCGCAGCCATAGATGGGGGCCGTGTCGATCCAGTTGATCCCCAACTCCAGGGCCTCCAGGATGGCAGCGAGGGCATCACCATCGTCCTGAGGTCCCCAGCCCACCTCCCAGGGGCCTCCCAGGGCAAAGGTGCCCAGCCCCACGGTGGTCAAGGTCAAATCGGTCTGTCCCAAGAGTCTCGTTTGCATACCCATCCTACTTATATAGTCAATGTAACAAGCTCACCATACTAGGACGTACCCGGGGGACGAATCAACCAATTTTTCTTTTTTGCATGGGCTGGTTTTGATTCTTATACCTTAGGTAGCGTACAGTAACTAGAAGAAGAAAGGTCCATTGTGGGGGCTTGAACCATGAATAACGTGACGATGCTAGAATTCAACGAAGCGGGCGAACTGCTGCAAAGCGTAATTGATAACCGTATCCCGGCCATTATGTCCTATATGTCCAAGAATAAATGGCATGTGGCCAAGGTGTCGATCGTGGATCTCGCCGAAACCGGCATGTGCATTGAGCCCGTCAATTCCGGCATGCATATCCAACCGATCAATATCCAGGAAGGCCAACCCGTAGGGCTGTCGTTCAAATATTCCTATGGAAAATTTGTGATCGACACTACGGTCCAGGACCTGGTCCCCGGTGGCCAGGCCGGCAAGGGACGCATCGTGCTGAGCAATCCCGACCAGATTATTGCCATCCAACGGCGTAGTTATTTCCGCGTCAGCGTGCCCAAGGCCATTCGCGTCAAGTCCGTGGTTTGGCCCCGACGAGGCACCCAGAACACCGAACAGATGGAACATCAATACAGCGAGGGCACCCTGGTAGACCTCAGTTGTGGGGGGGCCCAGATCGCCGTACCTCTGTCCCAAGAGGAAGGTTCCAACCGCCCGGAATTCCGGCAAGGTCAATTCATCGGGGTACGGTTTACCCCCCTGCCCTATGAAAAGCCCTTGATGTTCGATGCCCAGATTCGCAACATCTTACCCACTGCAGACAACAATGCCATCTGTCTGGGTCTGCAATTGGTGGGACTGGAAGCCAGTGACGAGGGCCGGGCCACACTCAAACGCGTGGCTGAAATCGTGGACAAGTATCATCAGATGAATGAGGGACAACTCGATCCGGAGACCGTGTTGGCCCCGATTAACGAAAGTGAAATCGAAATCGACTAATGCGTCAGCGAGACCGGCTCTGACGAATCAACGGCCTCATCCTGTTTAACGACGGCAGGGTGAGGCCAAATTTTGCGCACCGCGGCTCGGATAACATTGCTAAAGGCAAAAAAGCAGAAGCAGATGGCCAAGGATTCTTGCAGGAACAGCACAATCGCCAATAGGATGGCAAGACCGGTGAGCAGATAGTAAAAGGGCTTGCGACCCCGTAAGTAGGCATTGAGGACATGGGCGTAACGGATCCGGCTGACCATCAAGAGCCCTACACTCAAGGTAACAAAAGGCAATAGATACAATATCCAGGTCCAGGACGGCACTTTGGTCTGTTGCAGGAGTAATAAACTGACCACCACCCCTGCAGCTGCCGGACTGGGCAGCCCCACAAAGGAATGATGCTTGGTCCCACTATCCTCGTTTTCCACATTGAAACGGGCCAGGCGAATGATGGCACAACAGATATAAGCCAAGGCCGTGATCCAAACGAAACGCTGTATTTGATGGTCGTGGGCAAAACCGGCATCGGCCAATTGCCGTTGAACCATGGTGATCATCAAAAAGGCCGGGGCCGCTCCGAAACTGATGGCGTCACAAAGGCTGTCCAATTGGCCGCCAAAGCTTGAGGTGCTCTGGCTGATGCGAGCCAGGTGTCCGTCCATCATATCAGCCACCATGCCCACAAAAATGAGATAGCACGCCAAAGGGACAACAGGTAAACGGAGAAAGGTCATCTGTTCAGACTGAGACTGACTGATAAAAACCATGGCCGCAAAACCGCACATGCCGTTGACCAGGGTCACCATGGAAGGTAACAGGGTAATCGAACGTAGAGGCCGTCTGCGTCTGACATGCCTAAAGAATCGTTCTTTATCGAAACCGGGTTTTATTTTTGACATGGTTCAACCCTCATCATGGGCGTTACACCGGCCTTGACCTTATCGCCAACTGCAACCAGGGGTTTGAAACCCGCTCGTTGCGGCACAATCAACTCGGTACGCGAACCGAATTTGATCATACCAAAGGCCTGACCTGCTGTCAGGTTATCCTGGGGCTTGACCTCGCATACAATGCGCCGGGCAATGGCCCCACTGATCTGCCGCACCTGCAAGGAACAGGTTGGTTCGTCCAAACGCGTGAACCACAAGGCATTGGCCTCGTTAACCTTACCGCAATCCGGGTGCATGGCATTGATATATCGGCCAGCTTTGTACTCGACTTTGTCTAAACGACCTCGCGTAGGGGCACGATTGATATGGACGTTGAAGATACTCAGAAAAATGCCAATTCTCAAGACAGGTTCATCCCACCCTTCCAATTCCTCCAGGGCTTCGATATCGTTGATCCGACCGTCGGCCGGAGCCCATAAAACCTCAACATCCCCCGGACAAACACGCACAGGATCACGAAAAAAGGACAGAGCCCAGCCTAGGACCAGAGCTAATAGCGTCTCTAATACCCCTAATGTCACCCAGGCCTTTACGGCAATCAATGCTCCAGCCAACACCCCCATCACCACCAGCAAACCGGCCGGGTAGATCCAGACCTGGGGCAATCCATAACGAGTAAAAGGAATTCTCATAGTCCGATTAACAACCTTAATAAAACCATTGATTTTCCGCATCATTGTAGGGGTTCTAACCGGGTGAGCAAATAAAAAAGGCCGATTGGTCAGATCGGCCTTATAAGTATATGGGTGCTAGATTTTTCAGATGTTGAAGAAGAGTCTAAATTGATCTAACGACCCATTGCCCAGAACTCCATTTCTTAAAACTCTATGTGTTTCATAAGAACTGACCCCTATGAATGCAGATCAGTTACTCTTTTTTCGGGCATTTTCTCAAAAAACGTTAATAGAACTAGCCTGGTTTCACTCGATAAGTAAAGTAAGCCTATGTCTAATAATCAGTTAATCCGAATACCGTTGTTTATTGTTTTATTCTCGATTGGAGCCAGTGCATTGGCTGCGGCCGTTCTCTGCAATGATCTATTGGACTATTATCAAATCCAACATCAGATCGATCTGGCCCAACGACAAATCATAGACCTTCAAAACCTAAACGAAGACTATCGGATCTTAGCCCAACGACTGACCGATAACCCCAGACTCGTCAGGCGATTGGCCCCTGTCACTCCACACACACAAGAACCGGATCCCAACCGCATCGATCCCGCGGCCCGGGCCGAACAGTTACTCGCGGCTCAAGAGGCCCTGTCCCGATCCCAGCCCGCACAACAGGCCACCCTAACCCCAGCCTGGTTGGAACGCTGCAAAGAGCCTCGGCGTCGGATGTCCCTGTTTCTGGCAGGAGGGGCCTTGGTCCTGATTTCCTTTATCTTTTTCGGAATGACCAAGCCGGTACTGGAAGAGGAGGTCGAGGATGAGGAGTAATCACGATCCCATGGCGGAACGCAAAGTCACCGCACCCTTGAGCTGAGGATTCAGATCCAAGGCTCGGTCGATGTCACGTTGAGCTTGTTGGAGCTGTCCTGTCTGAGAACCAATGAAGGCCCGTAGGAATAACAGTTCCGCCATTTCGCTGATCACCAGATAGTCCTCGAGATCTTGAATCCGTTGTTCCAACAGATCCGCTCCTCCGAGAGAACGGGCCAGATCAATGGACTGCTCCAAAGCCTCGGGCTCAACGTCCAACCAACGGGACAAAAACAGGGCACTGCTCATCAGATGTCCCTGGGCTAGATTGGTCATGCATTGACCGGCCAAAACGGCCGGGTCACGGGGACGCCACTGGGCCACCCGCTGATAGAGGGCCAAGGCCTCGTCGGGTTGTCCCTGTTGCAGATAGTCACTAGCCTGGCGTAAAAGAGGCAGGATCTCCTCATTGCTCTTCTGCGGAGTCTCAGGCATGGGCTGATCGGGAGTGGTGTCCCCGGCACCCAGGGCCAGGATCTCCATAGAACCCAGAGGTTCTGTTGACTCAGTATTCTTTAATGACTCCACAGGGGAACTATCGTCTTGTGATTCATCACGGGTCATCGACTGGCTTGTCGCCAGCAACTGATTAATCTCATTCGCTGACATCACAGACTCCATCCCCTGCAACAACGGACTATTCTGCCAGGAGGCAGAAGAGGACTCGGAATCGTTCTGGATCACAGACAGATTGGGGTTGACTTGAACAGTTGATTCGGATGGAGACAGTGTCTCCATCAAACGATTCTCTTGCAACAGAGTCGAGGATGATGGCGTCGTGGTCTTCATCTCCCACGGCTGTTGGGCCCCGGGCATCACAACTTGATTGTGGCTGCTTGGGTTCTCGCTGGGATAAACGGTCTGCATACTAGGCAATTCGACCGCAGCGGTGGTGTCCTGCCAATAAGGCAAGGATGGTGAGGTCGAACTCTGATACGGTTGATACGACGGCATCTGGGGAACCGTGGGTGAAACGGTTTGTCGAGTTCCGGGGGCCATGTACGTGGCGGATTGTCGGCTGGAATAGTACGTCGCAGATCCACTCACAGGACTGCTGTAACGGATGAAGCCATCCAGGGCGGAACTGCCCAAGTTCACGTTTAAATCACCGGCCGCTCGATAGGGGACCGTCCCATGAAAGGACTTGCCACCTGCGACATTGCCGGTCATAACCCAGTTGTGGGAGGAATCCATGGGATTGGGCGTTGGGTGCAGGTTGGTCGTCTGCCCCGGATTCGGTTGTCGACTCCAGGACTGGCCCACATATTCACTCGGTAACTGTCCCCACAGTGTAGCACTGCATAAGAGACATCCCCAGATGATCCATGTCCATTTCATCATCAGCCCTAAGTCCTCAATCAAACCTTCAACAACCTTCGTAACGCGGACGCCCGGCCCATCCCAATTTGGTGGCCAGGGTCTCGAAACAATTTCTCAGGGGATTGTTGACCACGAGGAAATCGTCATGGGCCTTTTGGATACGAATCACATCATCGACACTGAAGTTCCAGGGAACCTGCCCATCGATGGAGATGGTCGTACCGGAATTGACCCGTGTGGCCACGATCTCGACCGTACTGGCCGGATCGATCACGATCGGTCGAAAGCTGAGCGAATGCGGACAAATGGGGGTCACCACAATGGCCTTGAGCGAGCCGGTCAGGATAGGGCCGCCCGCGGAGAGATTGTAAGCGGTCGAGCCGGTGGGGGTACCCACGATCAGGCCGTCACTGATACAACTGGCCAGGCGTTGGCCATTGACAAAGATCTCCAGCTCGATCATGCGGAAGGGAGGACCCGCAGTGACGAAGATATCGTTAACGGCCTGGGCATGGAAGGTTTCGGTTCCCAGATGATGCTCACGGGCCCTATGATCTTGGCTCAAGGCCGGCGGCATGATCACGGGATGGCCATCCTGGGCAAAGACCTCACAGGCCAACATCATCCGTCGTTCGACATTCAACTGACCACTCGTGGCCTTATCGAAAAGCTGCTTGAGTTCCTCGACACTGAACTCGGCAAGATAGCCAAGTTTACCCAGGTTCACTCCAATAATCGGCACATGCGTATGGCAAACCGTGCGAGCTGCAGAAATGATCGAACCGTCACCACCAAAAACCACGGCATAATCGCCAGACTTCAGGGTTTCGTGGGAACATTCGTCTGCAGCACAGCAGGCCACAATCTCGGCCTTACCCTCCACAAAGGCTTGGAATTCACTAATGGCTTGAGAGACGGCTTCTTTGCGAAGGTCCCCAAAAATCACCAGTTTCGTACATTGTCCTGTTTTGGGCATTGCTGTTCTCCCGCAATGAGATTACAACCTAATAGTTCCAGACCAGATTTGACTATTTCATCGGCATTTAGTCCGGCCTGCATAAGTTGTTGTTTGCGGGAATTATGTCCGATAAAGACTTTGGGACCGCCCAATACACGGATATCCTGCAGACGAGCCCGCATTTGACCACGCGTTACGGCCATCTCCAACAACGCCGCCCCAAAACCCGCGGCAATGCTATGGTCTTCAATGGTGATGATTTTCTTACCTGCCTGGAGCCATTCCAGGAGGCGGGCATCCAAGGGTGCTGCAAAACGGGCATTGATCAATCCGACCTCGATCCCCTTTTGTTCCAACTGATAAACCGCCTGCAAGCCTTCGGATAGGACACTGCCATAGCTGACGATCACGAGGTCTGCCCCCTTACAAGGCCGAACCTCATGGGCTTTGCCCAATTCATAGGCCGGACATACGCCCTTTTCAGTGTCATTAGGAAGGACATCCTTGGGATAGCGAATCACCACCGGCTTGTCTTGAGCCAGGGAAAACTCCAGGGCCAGCCGCATCTCCTGGGCATTGGCCGGGCCCATCAAGACCATGTTGGGCAGCATGCGTAGATACCCAATGTCCATCGTCCCATGATGGGTAGGACCGTCCGGACCCACGAAACCGGCCCGGTCCACACAGAAGGTCACAGGCAGGTTCTGCAAGGCCACCTCTTGGAAGATCTGGTCGTAACTGCGTTGCAAGAAAGTCGAGTAAATACAAACCATGGGACGCAATCCGGACCTGGCCAGACCGGCAGCTACATCCACTGCCGCACTCTCGGCAATACCTACGTCATAAAAACGTTGCGGGAATTGTTCGCGAAACGCCCCCAATCCCGTACCGTCACACATGGCCGAGGTAATGGCCACGATGCGGGCATCTTTCTGTGCCAACTCGACCAGATTGCCCCCCATACATTGGGTAAAGCTGGGTGGACCGGCCTGGGCGGGAACGACTCCATCACCCTGCAAGGCAAAGGGACCGGTTGAATGAAAGCGCGACGGCCCGGTCCGGGCCGGAGAGAAGCCCTTGCCCTTCTTGGTATAGGCATGCAGGATCACGGGATGATCCATCTGTTGCATAGCCCGGAACAGCTTCACCAGGGATTCAATGTCATGACCGTCCACCGGACCGAAATAGGGCACATTGAGGCTCTCGAAGAGCTGGCTACCGGGAAAGACCATGCGAATGTGTTTCTTGACCCACTCCATGGCCCCTTCCATACCTGCCCCCACCTTGGGCAGATGGTCCAGAATGGCATGGGTGGTCTTACGGAGATCGTCATAAGTTTGGCTTAGACGCACGCGGGAGAAATACTTGGCCATGGCCCCTACCGTCTGATCGATGGCCATGGAATTGTCATTGAGCACGATCAGCATCTGTCGCTTGACCAGGCCCAGGTTGTTGAGTCCTTCAAAGGAAACGCCGTTTACAATACTGGCATCACCCACCAAAGCCACCACCTTGGGATTCGGATCGGTTTGTGCGGCCAGGCCTTGCTGACGTTTGATCTGCTCGCCCAGAGCCAGGCCAATGGCCGTAGGAATGGAGGTGCCGGCATGGCCCACGGCAAAACGATCGTATTCACTTTCCCCGGGATTGGGAAAACCGCTCACCCCCCCGGCTTGACGCAACCGATCAAAGCGAGACTTACGGCCCGTGAGGATCTTATGGGTATAACACTGATGGCCCACATCCCAGATCAAATGATCGGTTTTAAAGTCAAAGACATAATGGAGGGCCAGAGTCAATTCCACGGCCCCCAAATTACTGGCCAGATGCCCACCCGTCTTGCTGAGCGACTCCAGCAAAAACGTACGGATCTCCTCGGACAGGTCCTTGAGCTGAGCCATCTTCAATTGTTTCAAATCAGCCGGGCTATTGACCCGATCCAACAATTCACCCATGTTGATCTCCGGGATAATCATCCAAAGGGCGGCATTGTACCAGATTCCCAGCAAAACCGTCAGGGAATTCATGCCTTCATAAATAGGACGTGTAAATTACTGTTTTAAACGGAAGCCCATGCTAGTTTTTAGATCACAGTTCACAGATCGCAGTTGTGTAGATTCAGCATCAAACATTATGGGCAAAAGATTTTTCTGTGATCTGAAAACTGCGATCCGCGATCTTTTTTCACCTCCCCCACTCAAACGGCCGACTATACTTTTACTATGAATACGACACCACACACATCCGCTAGCGTGGACCTCCCCGACATTTGTGGGTCCGAAAACAAAATCCAAGAGACCATGGCCGTCCAGGGGCCATTTTATCTGAATCATAGTCAAGTCGACTTCAGTAGCTTGCAAGGTGGCTTTGCCAATGCCCTGCACATGCACCAGCCCCATATCCCGGCCGACGGCGCTGACATACACACCGCCCGCATCATCAGCAACCTGGAACACATGATGGCCGATCCCGGCAGTGGCGATGCCTACAATGCCAGTGTGTTCAAGGACTGCTACGAACGACTGGGACGCTTCATTCCGGAACTGGTTGAAGAAGGGCACCAGCCCCGCATCATGCTGGACTATTCCGGCACCCTACTACACGGCCTGATGCAGATGGGCCTGACCGAGGTTATCGAGGCCTTGCGGGTTATTACTACGGACAGCCGATACAGTTCCTGCGTGGAATGGCTGGGCACACCCTGGGGCCACCCCGTGGCACCATCCACGCCGGTCCAGGATTATCGTCTGCACGTACGGGCCTGGCAACATCACTTTGCCTCGCTCTTTGGAACCGAGGCCCTCAGTCGCGTGCGAGGCTTCTCGCCCAGCGAGATGGCCCTGCCCAACCACCCGGACGTGGCCTACGAATTCGTCAAGACCCTCAAGGACTGCGGCTATCACTGGGTACTGGTTCAAGAACATACCATCGAATCCGCAGACGGCGGCTTCGATCCGCACATCCCCCACCGTTTGGTGGCCAGGAACTCTCGGGGCGAGACCGCATCGATCATCGCGGTCATCAAGACCCAGGGCAGTGACACCAAGCTGGTCGCGCAGATGCAACCCTACTTCGAGGCCCAGGGACAAGCGCGTCGCAACATTAACGGACACAACATCCCGGCCGTAGTCACTCAAGTGGCAGATGGTGAAAACGGTGGCGTCATGATGAACGAATTCCCCTCCAAGTATCTCGAAATCATGCGGGAGGCCAGTGGCACACCCCATGCCCCGATCAACATTACCGAGTATCTGGAATACCTCGAAAGCCAGGGCGTTGGCGAAGCCGACTTGCCGGCCGTACAACCCATCATGCAACACCGCATCTGGGAGCGTTTTCAAGATGGTGCCGGACCTGAGGCCATGGAAGCGTTGATCAAGGAACTGCAACAACAGGACGACCGCTTCCATATGGAAGGCGGCAGTTGGACCAACAACCTCTCTTGGGTCAATGGCTACGAATCTGTCCTCGGTCCCATGCAAAAAGGCAGTGCCCTCTTTGCCGAAAAGGTGCTGGACAAGAACATGCCAACCACGGATCCCCGTTATCGCGAGGCCCTGTATCTATTGATGCTCAGCCAAACCAGTTGCTTCCGCTATTGGGGCGAGGGCACCTGGACCGACTATGGCCGTGAACTCTGTCGTCGCCTGCATGAGGTTTTAAACAAAATCTAGGCCCCGTTTGAAACGGATTACCCTGCGTTTTTAAACCAGGCAATTTCACCAACAATTCCGACTGTTTATTCGGGATTCGTCTCCGTTTGCCATTGTATTCACCTTGGAATACATCTATAGTACCCGTTTGGATTTTTGAGAATTCTAAACGGGTGCAAGCAATGAGCGAATCGAACGAATCCCAAGCCTCCCCTCCGAAGGGACGTTTGTCACGACAACAGGCCAAGATCATCCTAGCCATCGGCGCGGTGTTGGTGGTGGCCTTGATCATCGTCTATCCCAAACCCAAGGTCGAGGTGGTCGCGACCGAAACCCCGCCGGTCAATGTCACGATCCAGACCGTGGTCCCGATCGAGAACCTGGCAGACACCTTTACTCTCCCCGCCGTGATCGAGCCCAACCGAACCGTGGACCTGACCGCGGAAATCAGCGGTCGCATCGAACGACTCGGTCAAAGCAAGGGCCGTCCGGTTCAAAAAGGAGATTTGCTAGTCGAATTAAATACGGATCTGTTGCATCCGGAGTTAACCCGAGCCAAGGCCCAACTGAAACGACACCAAACCGAATTTGCCCGCATGACCGATCTGGTCGAACGCAAGGCCACCAGTCGCAGCGACCTGGACAATGCCGCCATGGACCTGGCCATGAGTGTGGCCAGTGTCGAGGAGATTCAGGCCCGCCTGGAACGCAGCCGCATCACCGCTCCCTGTGATGGCATCCTCAACGACCTGCTGGTGGAAGTCGGCGAATACGTCCAACCCGGCACTCCCGTGGCGCAAATTGTAGAAACGCAAACCGTCAAGGCCGTGGTCGATATTCCCGAACGCGATATCGCTTACTTCAGCAAGGGCCAGACGGCCCTGGTTCTCATCGAGGACCAAGAGGTCACCGGCACCATCACCTACATCAGCAGCCTGGCCGATCAACAGACCCGCACCACCCGTATGGAGATCACTCTGGACAACACCGAGGGACACCACCACAGCGGACAAGTCGTGCGCGTCCAGTTGACACGACGGACGCTGGCGAACGCCATGATGATTCCCCTGCTGGCCGTCATCCCCATGGAAGACAGCAAGGCCGTGTATGTGGTCAAGGGAAACATCACCGAACGGCGTGAAGTCGAGATCGGTATGATTCGCGGAGACCAGGTCCAGATCCATAGCGGCTTGCAAGCCGGAGATCAATTGATCGTCTCCGGCCATCGCTTCATTGCACCTGGACAAAAAGTCAAAGTCATCAGGTAAGTCAACAACAACCAAGAACCAGAAACCAATCTCATGCTCATTACAGATCTGGCTATCAAAAATCGAACCACCATCGCGGTGCTGACCCTCATCATCGTTCTGATGGGTGGCTATAGTTATGTCACCCTACCCCGAGAGGCCTTCCCCGATGTCCCGGTGCCTCAGATCATGATCAGCACCTCTTACGAAGGGGTGTCACCCGAGGATATCGAATCGTCGGTGACCATGAAGATCGAGAAGGAACTCAAGGGCATTCGCGGGCTCAAGGAACTGACCTCCAGCAGTTCGGAGGGACTCTCCCTGATCAGTGTGGAGTTCACCCCCGACGTGGCGACCGAAGTCGCCTTGCAACGCGTGCGCGATCGCGTGGACATGGCCCAGGGAGAATTGCCCGAAGACGCCCAAGATCCGGTCATCACCGAGATCAATTTCGCCGAACTGCCCATCATGCTGATCAGCATTGCCGGGGATGTCTCGCCGATCCAACTCAAGGTCATTGCCGACGATCTCAAGGATATGCTCGAAACCGTACCGGGGATCCTTAAGGTCGACATCCAAGGAGACCTGGAACGCGAGATTCGTCTGGAATTCGATCGCGACCGCCTCGCAGCGTACAACTTGACCTTGCCCGAAATCCTGGCCCTAGTGCCCTCGGAAAACGTCAACATCTCAGCCGGTAACCTGGAAACCAACGGAACCTCTTTCAATCTGCGTATTCCCGCCGAATTCGTGGATCCCGAAGAAGTCGATCACCTGGTCATGACCCTGCGTGACGGCAAGCCCATCTACTTATCCGATGTGGCGACCGTGACCGACACCTTCAAGGATCGCATCAGCTACTCGCGTCTCAACGGTCAGGACAATGTCACGCTCAGCATCACCAAACGCGTCGGCTCCAATGTGATTCACATTGCCGACTACGTCAATGCCATCATCGATCAGGCCCGCCAGCAGATTCCCGGGGCCGTGACCTTTGACATCACCTTCGACACGTCCAAGCAGATCCGCAACATGGTGGCCGACTTGGAAAACAACATCCTCTCCGCCCTGGTGCTGGTCGCTGGAGTCCTGTTTCTGTTCCTGGGTTGGCGTCCCAGCACCATCGTGGCCATGATCATTCCCTTGAGCATGTTGATCACCATGTTTCTGGTCCAGCTGCTGGGCTACACTCTGAACATGGTGGTGCTCTTTAGCTTGATGTTGGTGTTGGGCATGTTGGTGGACAACGCCATCGTGATCGTAGAGAACACCTATCGCCACTTGCAAAAAGGTGCCAGTCACATCCAAGCCGCTATACTGGGTGCCCGTGAAGTCGCCTGGCCTGTCACCACGAGTACCATGACCACGGTCTTCGCCTTTCTGCCCATGATCTTTTGGCCGGGCGTTATGGGGGACTTCATGAAATACATCCCCATCACCCTGTCACTGGGCTTGCTGGCGTCCCTGTTCGTCGGACTGGTGATCAATCCGACGCTCTGCTCGGTCTGGGCCGGCAATCCCTTAAGCAAACCCCAAGAAGACCATTGGTTCATTCACCATTATCGCCGCATCCAACTCAAGGGCCTGAACAATCCCGGCCTGACCCTGTTTGTCTCCTTCTGCATCCTGGTCGGGGTCATGGCCCTCTACGGCAAGATCGGCATGGGCACAGAGTTCTTTCCCGAGGGTGACCCGGAACGAGGCGTTATTGACGTGCGTGCCCCACAAGGGACAGACATCGATGAAACCGATCGTATTATCCGCATTTTAGAACAACGACTCGAGCCCTATCAGGAATGGATCAAGCACACCATCACCAATGTGGGCTCGGCCGGAGGCATGGACATCGTGGCCAGTGCCGGGGGGTCGCACCTGGCCAATATCTCTCTGGTCTTCTACGACTATACCGTCCGTACCCGCCCCTCCCAAGAGATCATCGCCGAGATCCGCCAGGACATCCAGGACATTGCCGGGGCCGAAATCAAGATCTCCAAACAGGACGATGGGCCAACCTCTGGAGCTCCGGTCACGGTGCGCATCATGGGCAAGGACTTCAAACGCCTGGGCCAACTCAGTGAAGAGGCCAAGCGTATGATCGCGGGAGTACCCAACCTGGTCAACCTGCGTAGTGACCTGGAGGCCACACGTCCGGAGCTGGCCTTTATCGTGGATCGACGCAAGGCCGTGCTACAAGGCGTCAACACCGCAACCATCGGCAACTTCCTCAAGACCGCCATCTTCGGTAGTGAGGTGGGTACCTACCGCCAGTACAATGACGAATACGATATCACCGTGCGTTTGCCCCTGTCACAACGTATCAACATCGACGAGATCTACCGCCTGCAAATTCCCAATGCCCAAGGCCGTAGTGTACCGCTCAGTTCCCTGGGCACCCTCGACTACCGCGGCGGTTTCGGCACCATCAATCGCGTGGATCAAAAGCGTGTCGTCACTTTGACCGCAGATACCGAAGGACGTCTGAGTTCTGAGGTGTTAGCTGATGTACAAAACATCCTGGCAGAGATGGACCTGCCCATCGGTTATGAAATTCGTTATGCCGGTGAGCAGGAGGAACAGGAAGAGGCCATGCGATTTCTGAGCAAGGCCTTTGCCATTGCCATTCTCCTGGTGACCCTGGTCCTGGTGATCCAGTTCAACTCCCTGATGATTCCCTTTATCATCATGACAACCGTGGTGCTCTCGCTCATTGGTGCCCTGGTAGGCTTGTTGGTCTGCCGACTGCCCTTTGGCGTTATCATGACCGGCATCGGCATCATCAGCCTGGCGGGTGTGGTGGTCAACAACGCCATCGTTCTCCTAGCCTATACCCGTCAATTACAACAAGAGGGAATGTCCCTCATTGACGCTGCCGCCGAAGCAGGTGTCACTCGTCTGCGTCCGGTGCTCTTGACGGCCAGCACCACCATCATTGGTTTGATCCCTATGGCCATTGGGATTTCGTTCGACTTCCACACCTTCACCTGGGCCACACGCAGTGAATCCAGTCAGTGGTGGGCCAACATGGCGGTAGTCATCATCTTCGGTCTGGGCTTCGCCACCCTGCTGACCCTGGTGGTGGTACCATCACTGTATGTGATGCTCAACCAACTCTGGCACAGATTGGGATTGAGAACCGTGGATCAGAAATTGACGGATCAATAAGAATCCAGATCCTTAGCGACTGATTACATAGATGGCCTGCTCGGCCAGGAGGTTGGGGGCCCAACGTACGGGTGATTGGCGATACTTGGTCAGGGGGATACGGTGTTCGACCTGAACCCCGAGCTTGCGACAAAACTCGTCGAAGTCTTTGATGCTGAAGAAGTGAATGTTGGGGGAATTGTACCAGCCAAAGGGTAACTGCTTGGTGACCGGTGCATGGCCCTGTCCCACGAGTTGCCAACGACAATTCCAATGGGCAAAGTTGGGGAAACTGACAATTACTTTTTTACCAATCCTCAGCACTTCTTCCAGGACCTTCTTGGGGCGTTTGAGGGCCTGCACGGTCTGGGAAAGGATGACATAGTCAAAACTCTTGTCTGCATAGTTCAACTGCTGTTCGATGTCCTGCTGGATAATGGCCAGCCGACGACAGACGCAGCCCAAGACCAGGTCCTGTTGCAACTCGATTCCCTGGGCATCGACCTGCTTGTCCCGACGTAAACGATTGATGAGTTCCCCATCACCACAGCCGATATCCAAAATCGAACACCCCGGCTCGATCAGAGATTCGATCAAGGCATAGTCCACACGCGAGCGTTGCGCCCTGTCACGCAGACTCAATGCGGGACGTTGATCGGGTTGACCACAACAGGCACTCTCTTGGATCTGTTCAGGCGAACGACGAGTGGCCTCCAGGAAGCAGCTGATGAAGCGTCCTAAGGTTTCGTGTTCCAGCAGAAAAGCATCGTGTCCATAGGACGAGTCGATATTGCAATAGCTCACATCCTTATCCTGGGCCACCAGGGCATCGACCATCTCCCGCGATTGCCCAGGCGTAAAGAGCCAGTCACTACTAAAGCTGATGATCAGGGTACGCGCCTCGACTCCAGCAAAGGCCTTTTGCAGGGAGCCGTAGTTCTTTTCCAAGTCAAAATAGTCAGCGGCCTTGGTAATATAGAGATAGCTGTTGGCATCGAACCGCTCGACAAAGCTCTGGCCCTGGTGATCCAGATAGGTCTCCACCGAGAACTCAGAGTCGAAGTCATAACTATAGTCCTGGGCATGGCGTAATTCCCGGCCGAATTTGGTACGCATACCCTCTTCCGAGAGATAGGTGATATGGGCAATCATACGGGCGATGGCCAATCCACGATCCGGCCCACCCTGTTGATGGTATTGCCCCTCACAAAAATTGGGATCCCCCAGAATGGCATTGCGGCCCACGGCATCAAAGGCAATGGACTGGGCGTTGAGGTGGGCAGTGGTGGCAATGGGGATGGCCGCCTGCATAAATTCGGGATAGTCGATCATCCACTGCAAGACCTGCATCCCCCCCACGGACCCACCGATGACGGCCAGGATCTGTTGGATACCGAGTTTGTCCAAGAGCAGCTTCTGCACCTTGACCATATCGGCGACGGTAGTCACGGGAAAATCGAGGCCATAGGCCTTGCCAGTGGCGGGATTGATGGATGATGGCCCGGTGGTGCCTCCGCATCCCCCCAGGAAGTTGGAGCAGATAACATAATACTGGTTGGTATCGATTCCCTTGCCCGGACCGACCATGTCGTCCCACCAACCCGGTTTGCGATCCTCGGGATTGTGGTATCCAGCGACATGGGCATTGCCGCTGAGGGCGTGACAGATCAAGACGACGTTATCGCGGGCCTCGTTGAGTTGGCCATAGGTTTCGTAGGCTACATCGATGGGGGCTAGATGCTGCCCCGAAGCCAATTCGAAGATCTCACCCTCTTGCACGACTCGCAAGGTCTGGGTTTGCACCTGCCCGACTGATTGTGTGTCATCCTGTTTCATGGCCGTAGATAGCCCTATACCCCAAATATGAAAAGGGCACATTATAGCGAATCCAGGCAGGCTGTAAAGGACTGAGTGAAGGTGGCGTTGTTAGTCCAAGCCGAAGTTAAAGGATCTCCAGCCTTCTAAGGATAGATCTGGCCCAACGTGTTGTCCTGGATTGAGCTTGAATCACTAACAGCAGGGCCATCAGCCAAATCAGGGTGAAGCGTAAATAAAGCCAGACCATCCCTTTATCAGCCACCCACTGATCGACCTCTTGGTAGGAGTAGAGAGCTCCTAACATGAATCCACCCATGATTTTTTGCCAAGGCAACAATAACACCAACATGAGCAAGGAGGTGTAAAACGCTCGACAGATGTGGTTAATTCCACCAAAACGGCCCAAAATCGAGATTTTCATGGCAAAGGACAGTGTTAAGCTGTACATCAAGGCGGAAAACAGAACCACACCATTGGTCACATTCAACAGGATACCGAATTCATCTCGAGATAACGAATACCAACGGTTGGGTTTGACGGCCACGCGACCCGGTACGTTGATATCAGACACAGGATTCTCACCGGCTACCTCGACAGCCGGTGCCTCATTGACCTCCTGAGGAGGAGTATTGGGTTCGATGATCGCCACGGCCGTGGGATCTACGTACCAGCCTTGATGAATACACCAAAAGGAAAGTTGAACGACGAATAATCCAGCAATCAGCACAGCAGCGAAGACATTCTTCCAGATACGAAAGACACCAATGGCCTCCAGACTGTCGGTCACCTCGACCATGTCGGTTGATCTGATTTGACTGTCATTCATATGCCATACTCCTTAACCAGGGCATTAAGCAGGCCATTATCGGGCCTTGCCTTGGAATCCATGCCCTTAATCATCATGATGCTCATACAAGGCGTCGATTTTAATCCTGCATTGAACCGAAATACCCGGCATCCACCCCAGTTCATCGAACAACCCTGTGGTTTTCCTCCAGAGAAATCTCAACTCTGGGCCAAAAGCTACTGGGCATAACCGGAGAGGGCCTCGCAAGATTCAATGGCCTGGGCCAATCCCTGACAAACCTGATTGATCTGCTGCACACCCTCTGTCGCCATGTTCCGTTGGCCTGGGCGGTACAGCAGGAGGAAGCCAACGCAACGGGGTCCGGCAATCAAGGGCAAGCTCATCAGGGTGGTCTGCTTGAGCAAGGCCGGGCTGACCTGTAACCCTAAACCCAGTAGATCATCCTGATCGAAGGTCCTACCCAGGCGACAAATGGCCTCAGCCAATTCATCGTTAAAGCCATGTTCCAGGCGTTCGGCATCCTTATCCCACTCTTCTTGAACATGGGCTCGATATTGGCGGAAGCCCTCGAATTGCTTGAGAAAAAAGGTGACCGAGACATCCGGCCAGATATCCATGAGATGACGGCCTGAAATCTCCAACAACTGATCCAACTCCGTGATCCCCAACAGGGCACGGTAAAATCCCGCCATAAAACTGACACCACCCAAACGTTGAATAAATTCACGTTGGGCATTAACCAAATCATGACAAAGCAGGTCAATCTTCTGTGCCTGGCGTTTACGATCTTGATTTAATTTATGGACCAGCGTCCGCAACCGCTGTTGTCTTTGTTCGCTATTGTTCATTCACACCCATCCAACAAGCGAGGTTAGTCATTTCTTTAACGCTTGTTGCATCGACGTAGCCCCAGCTCGGCTTTAACCAAAGCCTTGGATTTAAGGGGCTTAAGACATGCGGCCCATAAAGAAGGGGCTCTCAATGATAAGGCATCAGTACAGGATATGACCGGCGTCAATGTCTACCCATTAGGTTTCATGAAGCCAAAACAAAGACAGTTTTTACCGGACCTCTCAGCCTGTAAACTATTCAGATTTTTCCTCTGGGCCAATCAATCCCATGTCCATGGCACGTCGCACCAACCCGACCACATTATCGACTCCCATTTTTTGCATCACATGATGACGATGCAATTCAATCGTCCGTAAAGAACGGTGTAGACGCATGGCAATTTCACGACTGCTGAGCCCCTCTAATACCAGATGTAAAATCTTACGTTCGGTCTTGGTCAAGGTTTGGCCTAAACGTTCTTTGATACGCATGGCCTCCTGCATGAGTCTTTCAAGCACTGCCATTAAAAGCTCACGTTCAAGCGGCTTTTCAATGAAATCCGCAGCGCCTAGTTTCACGGCCTCCACCGCCAAGGAGACATCCCCATATCCCGTGACCATCAAGACAGGCACCCAGGGCATCTGCTTTTTAACCTCACTCAATAGCTCCATACCGTCCATGCCCTCCATGCGAACATCCGTGACCAAGACATCGCATGGACGCTGCTTTAACTCGTCCAGACAGGCCTGACTCTGGGTGAAACAGACCACTTGATGACCTAGCTGTTTAATGATCTGCTCCACCCCATTACAGATCGCAGCATCATCATCCACAAAATAAACCAATCCGTGAGAACCTTCTCCCATAACGTCTCTCATCTCCCCTGATCATCAACGGACATCGTCAGACACACGCACACACCTTGCCCAAAACGGTTTGTCAATGTCACGCTCCCCCCGAGTCGCTCAACAATGCGTTGGACCACAGTTAGACCCAGGCCCGTATTGGCCTCAGTCGAACGGGTCGTAAAGAAGGGTTTAAACACTTTCTTTTCATGCTCAGGCGCAATCCCACCGCAATCGTCATCAACACAGATTTTGACCTCGCCACGAGAATATGTCCCGGTAATCTTCACCTGATGATTGGGGCCCGAAGCCGCCTGCAAACAATTTTCCAACAGGGTGTAAAACAATTGCACAAGATCGCGACGGATGGCGTAAGCCGGTGGCAATTGCAGGAGTCCTTCATGTGACATGTCCATGCGAGCCTCAAGAGTCGCAGGCCTCAAGAGTTCAATGACATCGTCAACCACTTCAATCCATGGCACCCGTTGAGGCGACTCGTGTTCGGGCTGTCGACCGAACGAACGAATCCGCCCTAGGGATTGCTTTAAGGTCTCTAAACTGTACATTGCATCCGTTGCACAGGTTCGCACCGCTTCTTCGCAATCCTGCCCTCGAACCTCGGCCAAAATATTATCGAGCGCCAATTGGATCACCGTCAAGGGTTGCTTGAGCTCATGAACCCAAGATGCACTCAAGGTCCCTAAGGCAACCAAACGTTCAGCCCTCTTCATCCTCTTTTGATCGTAAACCAAATCCTGCATTGTGTTCCACACACCGTCTTTCTTACTTGAATGCCCTCGAATCCCCACCCCGCGACATGGTTAGAACACCAGTACTCTTTCTCACAATTCATTAGGTGACTATCTCAGAGGAGTTCATAAAGTACAGGAAATGACTCTTTACGTCAAGGGCAATCAGAGACAAAGTCTGGATGGCATATACACCCATGCGATAGAGGGTAAAGTGACGTCTATGACACCAGGGGCAATTCTACCAAGGCCGTGGTTCCGTGCCCTAACAGGCTCTCTAAACGCAATAGCCCGCCATTGAGTTGAATCAGACGCGAAGCAAAAGCCAATCCCATCCCACGTTGACGGCCGGCTGGCTTGTTAGAATAGAAGGGATAGCAAGCCTTGGACAGCACGTCGTCGGACATCCCTGTGCCCTGGTCCTCAATCCGTAAGTTGATGCGTTCAGAGGAATCCACACTCACACGAATCGCCACGGGGCCGGCCGCTTGTTCGTATGACTCTACGGCATTGGTGATCAGATTGGCCAGAGACGCAACAATCTGAGCAGAATCAACCCATACGTCGGGCACGTCAGCATCCACCAGGTCCACCGCAATCTCAAGATGCTCTTGCCCCAATTTGTTTTGGGCCAATTCGATGGCTTCTCCAATCATCTCGTCCAGTTTGCAGGCCCCAGGACGCGGTTGTGGAGGTTCGGCAAAACCCATCAAACTCTCAACCAGCGAGGCCATATCCTGGACATTGTCCTGGATCAGACGCAACGAAGCCAGAGCCTCTTGCTCGGAGACCTGTTGACCTAATAATTGGGCACGACCGGTGATCACGGATAGAGGATTGTTTATTTCATGGGCAAAGCCAGCAGCCATCTCTCCCAATCCCTGGCACAGATCTTCCGAGGTGTTATTTTTACGTGCTTCGACGGGAGCCCCCCCTTGCGGTCGTCCCAATCCTTCCAAAATCGCCTCAGCCAACTGCTGTTCAGACTGCAGCGACAAATGCCACGATAACAACAGTGCCCCAGCCCGAGCCAATTGACCATACGGTTCTTCAAACCGCTGAGTATCGACGGGGTAATTCTGCTCAAAAAAGAGGATACCTTTGACATCATCACCCACGGTCAATGGCAACCAATGCATGCGCGTTAAATCGAGTGAAAACTCCAACTGACAAAAGAGCCAGTCCAAGTGGTCCTCAGCTGCATGTAGCAACGGCCCTTCAACGGGCTGTAACCAACGGTTCCGAGCCTCCTCCGGGACCTCCAACAAGGCCTCGACCGGTTGACCAAAATCACCCCTCAGCACTAACGTCCCCAGTGACTTATCTTGTTCACTCAAGGCAATGACACCGACCGCTCCGGTTTGAAATTGGCGTTGCCAGACCTGCAACAGGGTCTGAGCAGACGGCACGAGCCCGCTGGGGCCCACGGGAGAATCCAGCAACAATTGATGTCCGGCTTCCAAAATCACCTGTGTGGCTTGCACATCCAGATGGTCATGGTGCAAGGCCTGTTCATCCCGGTCGATCTGACGGGCCAACAGCCGGACCTGTCGCCCCAAACTAAACAGAGACTCATGATACCCTTGCATCACCACCGCCTCGACCTCAGGCAGACGAGCTTCGAGATGATCACGAATCTGAGTGATTCGATCAGCGGATCCCCCTAAGGCTTGAGTAAAGGCTGCACTGGTCTCCAACTCTCTATCGACATCATGGACCAGCATATTGGCCAGTCGCACCCAATGGGCTATTTGATGTCCCGGAACCCGTGTAAGTTGCTGAACCAAAGGCGTATGGTGTAGCCAGGCCGCATGGACCACGGCCGTAGACAAATTCCACTGTCGCGTCAAGCGTTTACCCAGGACGGCATGATCCGTACCCAGATGCAGGCGTTCAGCATGCAAAATGCCGCAATGGTCGGCGTCGGCCTGATCTCGTACCTGAGCATACCCCCGGGGCAAGGCCTGTTCCAAGGCCAGTTTACCGCAGTCGTGAAAAAGCCCGGCAAGATAAGCAAGATCACCAGCAGAGCGGCCCTGCTCAAGCTCGGCCATCTTGCGGGCACAAATCGCAACAGCCACACTGTGGAGCACTAGTGATTGACGGGCCTGTATCATCACAGAACCTGATGCTCCTGGTGCAGGATTATCACCATAGAGGTCGATGCCTAAAAGCAAAGAGCGAATGGCACGCGGTTTCAGTCCGCGAACCAATCGCTCAATAGACAACGATCCACCTTTTTGACGGGTCGCCCCTGTCATTGTCAGCAAGGCCAATGTCAGGCCTGGCGACATAGCAATAATAGCACCTAACTGGTCTGGATCCTCACAACAAGCCAAGGCCTCGGACAACACAGGGGCCAGCACCTCCAAATGGGGCTCCTGCTCCACTGTAAACAAGACCTTCTGTGTCACTGTTGCCTCATCACCCGGACCGGTCATCATGTTTTAAGCCAATTGTAGAACACCATTAATCTTCGCAGTTAATTCGTCGATCGAGAAGGGCTTCTTGACAAAGTCTTCTGCCCCCGATTTTAGCAGTTGATCGATCTCTTCCTGGCGAATCACACCGCTGACAATAATAATCCTGATGTCTTCAAACTCAGGATTCCTCTTGATGGTCTGGCATACCACATTGCCATTGACGTCCGGGAGCATGTAATCCAACAAAATCAAGTCCGGACGAAACTTTTGCGTGGCAATCCCTGCCTCATAACCACTGGAGGCGGTTTTGACCTCGAAACGACCATCACGAATCAAGACCTCGGAGATCAATTCCACGATTTCTGGATCGTCATCCACGACCAAGATCTTCTTTTTACCTGAATCCAAATTGTCCAGGGGGATATTGTTATCCTTCATGAACTTGATCAGGCTGGCACGGGGAATACGACGAAACTTGGAACCGGGAACTCGAAATCCCTCCAGGCGGCCGGTGTCAAAGCAACGAATAATGGTTTGCTGACTTACGCGACAAACATCCGCTGCCTCACCGGTAGTGAATAGATCCTTCATTATCATCCCTTCCTTCTTATATTAGCCAACTCCATTTGACACAAGGCAATCCATTTTGCCTTTTCAAACTAATTTAAATGCCACCCCATTAAGTTGTCAAGGCCAAAAACCGATAACAAAGCCTTTTTCACCCCTTCAAACCACGCATTCACCCAAACAAAGTAAAAGCCCAATTCACTCGCATCTCCTGATCAATTCAAAACACCCAAACATAGCCAAACCCTCAATTGCCCCATTTTTTAGGTTCTACAAAAAAAAGGCCGGTATCAAACCGGCCCTAATCAAATCACATTGATTATATTTAGAAAGTATACTTCAAGCCCAAAGTAACCCAAGCCTCATCATCAGGATTAACCGAGTCATCCATTGAAAATTGGTAGTAGGCTCCTGGAGAGAAAGTTAAACCATAACCCAGCTCGAAATCCGTTGAAGCTCCCAAGACCAAATTCGACCAATCATGATCAGCAACCCCTCCACCCGGATGAACGCCATCATTGAAGACCAGTTCAGAATGCAATTTAATGGTCTGCTCAGGAGTTTCGGGGGTCAAACCTGGAATATCAAAGCTGTAATCCAACATGAGAATATGGGCAAATCCAGAGGCATTGCCTCCCAAGCCACCTGATCGAGATGGCCATAACTTAACCAGGGCATAGCTCGGTACTAATCCTTCAATCCCGGTTAGATAGGGCCAAGCACCAATCACTTGGATTTCCTGCAAATCAGCCTCTTCATTGGCGCGTTTGGGATAATTGTAATAAACCCATCCGGCACGATAGTTGGTTTGAAAAATCTCTTCTTCGAAGAGCAGGCCTTGATAATAACCACAATAGTCCCAACGCTCTCCATCTTCGTAGCCACTGCTATTGGCACGGTGCCCCTGCACATTGATACCGAACCCCGTGCTGTAGAGATCCACATCCGCATTGAACTGCACAGCGCTCTTGTCACCGAAAATGGTAAAACCGCGCCAGACATACTTGCTTTGCCATTGCACGTCCACGGAACCCGTAAGCTGTGCTCCTCCACCCAACACCTCCCAGTCACTGGCTTGAGCAAACACAACTCCGGGAATCAACACTAACAGACCCATGATCACTTGACGCTTCATCAGTTCATCTCCTTTAAACTTTAAATCCAAATCAAAACAATGCTGTGATTGAGCGTTGTATTCTACCAACGCCCACTTTTTCTCTCTGGTGCAGGAGGAAGATCCTTCAAGGTCTGCGTAAACTTCTCTAGATCTTCCTGAGGCATCTCATAATCCGTCAGACGCCCCGCCATATAGGCATCATACCCTAACAAATCCATCAATCCATGCCCACTGTAGGAAAACAGGATCACCTTCTCCTTCCCCTCTTCACGGGCTTTGATAGCCTCATCAATGGCGCCCGCGACGGCATGACTGGTTTCTGGTGCACAGATAAATCCTTCGGTGCGAGCCCAGGTCAAGGCCGCCTCATAACACTTTAGCTGGTGATAAGAACGAGGATTGAACAACCCCTCGACCACGGCCTGACAGACCAACGGCGACATCCCGTGATAACGCAAGCCACCAGCATGAATGGGCGGTGGAACAAATCGATGCCCCAGGGTATGCATGGCCATCAACGGGGTCATACAGGCCGTATCCCCAAAGTCATAATGGAAGGGGGCACGGGTCAAGGTCGGGCAGGCCGCCGGTTCAATGGGAATAATCTCGATATTGGCCCCATTAATCTTGTCCGCCGTAAAGGGGAAGGCCAGGCCGGCGAAGTTACTCCCCCCTCCAGCACAGCCAATCACCACATCGGGTGTTCCTTCTCCAATGGCAGCCAACTGCTTTTTGGCTTCCAGTCCTATGATAGTCTGATGCAACATAACATGATTGAGTACACTACCCAGGGCGTAACGTGTCTTACCTTCAGGGTCGCTCACGGCAGCCTCAATAGCCTCACTGATAGCGATTCCCAGACTTCCGGGAGTATCCGGCATTTCTTCGAGAATCTTACGTCCAGCCTCGGTTTCACTGCTGGGACTGGCCACACATTTGCCTCCCCAGACGCCCATCATCACCTTACGGAAAGGCTTTTGATCGAAGCTGATCCTGACCATAAAGACCTTACATTCCAGCCCGATCAGGCTACAGGCAAAGGACAGGGCACTGCCCCATTGCCCTGCTCCGGTCTCTGTGGTTAGCCGTTCAATACCAAACTGTTTATTATACCAGGCCTGTGGAACCGCAGTATTGGGCTTGTGGCTCCCGGCGGGACTAACACTCTCATCTTTGTAATAAATCCGAGCCGGGGTCTTGAGATGTCGCTCCAAATACACGGCCCGACGCAGGGGAGCAGGACGCCACCGATACAAGATGTCGAGGATTTCTGGGGGAATATCAATCCAACGCTCGGTACTGACCTCCTGCTCGATAAGATTCATGGGAAATACCGGTGCCAACATCTCCGGACCGATGGGTTGTCCATCCGGGCCCAAAGGCGGCAACATCGGCGTGGGTAAATCCGCCGCGAGATTGTACCATTGCTTAGGAATGTCTTTCTCATCGAGAAGAACCTTGGTTTCCATAACAAGTCACTCCAAATCTCGACCTAAGTACTCACATTTGATGTGCCCTATAGACACGACAACAATCCGTGGTTGCCTCAAAATTGCTACGGCATTATCAGTACTGTTAACACTTGTGTATCGGCAATTCAACTAAAAATATCCCACACATTTTGCGGAAAAACCTTTTAAGCCCAACTCTAGCGGTTATAAACTAAAAGACCACAGTGGCATAGCCCACACTATCCGAGCTACACTGCCCTGTCTTTTTCTTGAGTACCTCATTGCTGGTAGTATGCACCAACACTGTCCCAGAGGACGCTCCCCAGGCCTGGGCACAAGAGACCGCGCCGGCCACTGCACCGGCCCCACAGGCACTGTAGTTTTCCTGGGCCTGGCTTAAAACAGAGACACCATCCAATTGCGTGACACTCTCTAGAAACGCGTTATCGTTGTGATCGCGTGCCCAGGTCCACCCCTCCTTGCCTTGGGGCATAAAACCATAAGAGGGGCCATAATGAGTTAAATCCGTAGAAGCCAGCAAAACCACGGTCTCTGATGATATCAAACGGCTAAGCCCTGCACCGCAGGCTAGGGCCATTGGCGTGGGTGGCGATAAAATGGGTAATATTTTAGCGTTAGAATAACAGAGTTTAATAAACGGCAATATCACTTCAATGCTGTGTTCGCCCCTGTGAGCCTGCTCATCCTGAGCCCAGAGTTGAGCCTCAAGTCCAGCTTGAAGCAACACTTGGTCAACCTCGATGTCCCCCAAGGGGGTCCACCAAGCAGATTCAAATCCTACCAACGGGCTTTGCCCGCCATAGCGATGGGCCGCCCCGAAGAGTACAAAGGTCTCAACGTCAGAGCGACGGGCTTGTAGCAGGTTAAAGAACAAGCCCACACAATCCCCACTAAACACCCAACCTGCATGAGGAACCACACCTCCCACAAACGATTTATCCTCCGGGAAATCCACTGAAATAGCCTGCAAATGATGCTTACAAGCCTTTAAACAAGACTCTCCTTCTTTGGGGTAGAATTGCCCGGCCACAACAGGCTTCCTGACGTCCATAAGCTTAAATCCTTGCATGGGCACTAAGAGATGAGTAGACTATTCCAACTTTAATGCTATAGATTGATCAACCATTCTACTTTGCGAAAGAGAAAAGACAAATGGTATCTGATAAATCAGCCCCTATCGCCATCGTCATGGGATCAGACAGCGACCTGGAGGTCATGCAAAATTGCGTCGATCAACTCAAAGAATTCGGGATTGATCCCATTGTAAGAATACTCTCAGCCCACCGAACACCTGACCAAGCCGCCGAATTTGCCGACAATGCCGCCAAATCCGGCATTAAGGTCATCATCGCGGCCGCAGGCATGGCAGCCCACCTAGCCGGCTCCTTAGCCGGCCGTACCACACTCCCCGTGATCGGTGTTCCCTTGATATCAGGCAGCCTTGGCGGTATGGACGCCTTGCTCAGCACCGTTCAGATGCCCCCTGGTGTCCCTGTTGCAACCTTTGCCTTGGGTAAAGCTGGAGCGAAGAACGCCGCCATATTCGCGGTACAAATTTTAGCCTTAAGCGATGAGACCATCGCAGAAGAATTAAGTCGATTTAGGGCCTTACAGAAACAAAAGGTTTTGGAAAAAGACGCCTCTATCCAATAAAATCCTGTTTGTTATCCTTTGAGTGACAAGTATTGCCCCTTCATTTTCACATATAGCGAGGAGTGTCTGCCCTCAAACAATCATCTCAACAAAATACCATCGATAACAACACTGATAATGCGTTTTCTCCAATCCCCCAAAGCCATGCAACCTTGCAAATGTCACCCTATGTCCACAGAAACCAGGGAGAATAACCCTACTCGATAATTTAATTAGTTTTCAATAGTGGAAAGCTGAAAATGTCAGGTAAAATGTAAAGGAATTGCTTTACAAGTGCCGACGTACCATATATATACGTTCCCAGTGACATCGTCAGTCTGTGAACGGAAAACAACTGAGTCATCACCACAGATACACACGTATCTGTACGACAGGATTTCAGGGACGAAGGCATGAATAAGCAGGTTCGGGTTTGGAAGGTACTGATGGTACTGTTGGTGTCCATGACATCCGGCGCCATTGTCCTGATGCTGCTCGGCAACAATGCTCCCTCGGCAGGTGCCTTTTCACTTTCAAGCTATTACCGCCTAGTCCCCATGAGTGAAGTCACTGCCACACGCGTCATTCAACATCAGGAACGCTGGGACCACATTGAAGTCCATTACAGCGGCACCCGTGCAGGCAACATCAATAGCCTGGCCGAAATCAACGGCCTGACCGATCCAGTGACTGGCCAACTGGATCCCAAACAGCTCAACTGCCATTTCGTCATTTGCAATGGACTCGGCGGCATAGATGGTCAAATTCAAGCTACGGAGCGATGGCTAACGCAGCAATCCGTACAGGCCTCCAGTACACTCAACCAAACCATCATCGTTTGTATCATCGCCGACGGCCGTCAGGTCAGAGCCACCGATAGCCAGGTGAAACGACTTGAAGGCCTGCTGGAAACATTGACCAGACAGTTTGACATTCCCAGGGATCGTATCGGCTTCCCATTGCACCTCTTCGAGAACTAAGCCTCTCTGGCCCCCTTAAAATCTCCCTCTGGATACGCGCATAAAAAAAGCGTTTGAGTCAAAGCTCAAACGCATGATAATCGCTAGAAAATCGATTAGATGCCGTATTGAACCATATTGGTAGCGGCCTCGCGAATATTCTCAGGCGTATCCAACTGACCGCTACTGAGCAACTCCTTGGCCCTTTCTACGGCTTGCACATCGACATCGCTATCCATGGCCTTGGTGACCAGAGAATCATACTGCACCTGTACACTGACATCCGAGGCAGGGGCTTCACTGCCAACTCGGGCAGAAGGACGCTTCTGCATCTCCTTGGCACCCAAACCGACAATATTGCTATTGATATTATTAATCATACTGTTGTCCTTTGAGGTTATGTCTTTCTAACCATCTTTTCGAGTGAAACCCATTTAGGTTTAGCGTTTTTTCGCAAAAACATATAGCTTTTTTGCCCAGGTCTCAAAAAAAGCTCTTATTGTTCTAAATAACCTCAAAACCACCCGATTAAGCTACAGGCTATGAATCCAAGGTCTGGGCCAACTCATAGGAGATAAAGCGGAAAAAGTTCAGTGAACTAGTGGTCACCAGCGTACGCTGCAAGGCACTGCCCTCGGTTCCAATCTGATCTTGTAAGTAACGCTCAATTCCGATCTTAGTATGGGCATCGCCACAATCCCAGACCTGTTCCACCGCCCATAACAGTTCACCACTACGCAAATCGATCAATCGAATACGGAGCCCCACACTCATATGGGGGTAGGGGGCGAATTGAGTCATGGTCCCAGTCAAAATGGCATCAGACTCAAGCACTCGCCGCATCTCCATCAATTGCTCAGCATCATAGTTGGCATCCAACGGAGATTGCAAGCTATGCCAACGCGAATCGTCTTGTGCAATGGTAGTCATCCCAAATAATTGGCATTTTTGCAGCGCCACATAGATGGCCTCACTCAATTCTTCTGACTTCTCCGGGTAGCTGGTTTTATTGTCTAATTCAACCAAGGCCACTCGTCCTAAGTCCTTCACCTTCATGGCGGGATTCACATAATAGGAGCCTTCCATCGGAGTATAGGGCACCTGGCTACGACAGCCGGACATCCCCACCACCCCCATCAAGGCAATTAAAGCAATCAAGCATCGATCCTTGTTCATCATCGACCATTTCCTTGTATGAATATCACTGAGAGACCTCTTGAGAGTCTGAAACCTCGGCCCCCATCATCGATAAAATTTTCAGCAGGGCATTCATCTGTGCCTTGGCGGAATCTCGCATTTCATTACGATAATCCAAGACATCCGACTTCCATTCATTCAACTCACCCAACATATCCAACAATAGGGCATTGGTCTCATTGAGTTCACCTTCACACTGCGATAAATCCTGCTCCAATACCTCGATGCGTAGTTTGAGTTCGGCGTTCTCTGTTGCCAAAGCATGATTTTCTTGGCGTAATGCGACCATTTCCTCGGACAATGCCGAATACTTTTCAGACAGTTCGACCGCGGATTGAACCACGGTTTGCGAATGATCCGTACCTTCCTGAAAGCGAAGGGCAACAGAATTGGTTTGGGCGGCAGGCAAATTCGACGTACGCATTCCCGGACGAGCCTGCTGCTCCGTACAGCCGCAGCTCCCAAGTAGAATGCTTATAATTCCTAGCCCGATCCACTGGTAGCTATATCGTTGTTTCATACTCAACCTCATTGCATTATTAGGGCACAGCTTGATGCTCACATTGAATTTGAATCACCTCACCACAAGCACAGGTCACCTCTAAAATCGAAACCTGTTCATTTTGTTCGACCACGCGAACCTGAGCACCCTGGCTTTCAGGTGTGACAACAACCTCTGTTACAACAGCAGGTTGTACCACGGCAGCTTGTCCAGAGCCATTGAGTTGAAAACTCCCACTGACATCGACTTGATCATGTCTAATAATTTTGGCCATGAATCATTATCCTTGTTTGTTCCTTTGAGGTGCCTCGCGAACACGCCCTAGGCGCGATAGTCAATGGCATGGGGGTCATCCCCCTGTAAGTCCGACTCGATCATGTCGGGCTCGGTCATCTCCAAAGGGCCCTGTGGCTCTGTGGTTGAAGGTTCGGATTCTTCACGTCGTTGCTTTTTATCCTTGTTGCGTTGTCCTTGGCGTGACTCTCGATCAACCACCACGGTTGGCCTAATCGTCGGCAGGCTTTCCACCGGCTTGATTAAATGATAGTCAGCATTCTCCATCGTTCCAATCTCTCAATTTTGAGGACAAGTTAAACAATGCACTGGCATGCAACTGACACACACGTGACTCGGTGACATTTAACACCTCGGCCACCTGCTTCATGGTCAGGTGCTGCTGATAATATAGTAGGACAATTCGTCTTCGTTTTTCATCCAGCTCCGCAATCGCTTTAGACATCCGTTCGATCAGCTCAGCCTTTTCCAGCTGTTGTTGCGGGCCGCCCATCTCAGCTGCAGCGACCAACTCGGCCGCACCCTGGCCCCCTTGTTCCTGATTGTCCAGGGACACAAAACGTTGAGCCCGAGCATTATCAAACAATACGCCCAATTGCTCGCGACTAATCTCCAAACGCTGAGCCAATTCCTCATCCGAAGGGGACCGCCCCGTCTCTTCAGTCATTTGACGACTCACATCGAAGGCCTCTTTGACCTGTTTATTCATGGCCGTGGGCAACATCGAAGCACTGCGTAATTCATCGAGAATGGCCCCCTTGATGCGAATATAGGCATAGGTCTTAAACTGGGCCTGGCGTGAGGGGTCGTAATCGCGTGCCGCCTTGATCAACCCGATCGTTCCAGCCGAGACCAGGTCTTCAAACGACAGCGGAGGCCGACAGTAGCCCACTACCTTACGGGCAATACTGCTGACCATAGGCAGGTACTCGGTAATCTGGTCGTCTCCTACGGCCGCCGCCTGCTGGCCGCCATAGCTACGCAAGGCCGTGGCCTTCATGTGGCTGCTGTCATGACAGATCTCCGACTCCAAGAGCCCGGCTCCGCCATTTTTCAATTGTTCTAACTCAGTGGTCACTTCCCTGTTCCTCTTGTTGCTCTATCCAATGAGTTACCACAGCGTCGGCCAGGATGAGATTGATGAGTTTGACAGCCAAAGTCACAATGACGTACGCTCCAATGGCCCCTAAAAAAGCCCGACCGGCACAGGTCTCCGAAGCCTGCCCGCGCACCACGCCCATGATTTCCAACACAAAGAAGCAAATCACGGCAATCGGACCAGCCATCAAGCGACTCGAAATCAAATTCACATCTCCCAAAACCTAATTATGCTACCGGCAAGGGCTGAACCGACACCTCCGGCATCTGCTCAGCGGCCCCCACCTTGATCGTTTCAATGGGATTGATATCCGTTCCCAGGACAATTTCATCATATGCCACCACAGGCAATAAACGCACCGTACGACTAATCAACTCCGCCAGGTTGGAACGTAGGCGGGAATCACACAACAACACCACCTTTTCCATTCCCATGTCCATGGCCCGCTTCCAACTCTGGGCAATCTGTCGATTGAGAGCCATCACCGTTTCAGAGGGCAAGCCCAATAGGAGTTGACCATTTTCTTGTCGTAACGCGGAAATCATCTGGTGCTCAAAACCGGGATCAAAGGTCAGGGCATAAATTTTACCATCCTGCCCTTTACACTGTTGGGTAATGGTACGCGCCAGTGACTTCCTGACCAACTCGGTGAGAACCGCAGGATTCTTGGATTTTGAGGTGTTCTCGGCCAACGATTCCAGAATCGTGGTCATTTCGCGAATCGGGATACGATCCTTTAAGAGATTACGGAGTACCCGCTGCAACAGGCCCATGGTGACATCCCCATCGGCTCCCATGGCTTGACCCACCAGCGAAGGTTGCCCCTTACGCAGGCGATCCACCAGTTGCTGGGTATCTTCACGGGTCAAGAGCTCATCGGCGTGACTTTGAAGGGTCTCGGCCAGATGGGTCATAAAGACCGACTCGGGATCAATCACAGTATACCCACTGAGTTCGGCTTCTTCCTTATTGTCGGAGGTGATCCAGAGGGCGGGTAAACCATAGACCGGTTCAATGGTCTCGGTGCCCTTGATCTTGTTCTGCACAGTTCCGGGATCCATGGCCAAGTACATACTGGTTTCTAGATGTCCCTTGGCCACGGGCAACTCACTGAGTCGAATTTCATAGGCATTGGGCTCCAGGTTGATATCGTCGCGTAGACGTACCAGGGGAATCACCACACCCATATCCTGCACAAATTTTCGCCGCAAGGCACCGATCCGTTCGAAGATGGTATTGTTCTTACGCGGATCCACCATGCCAATCAATCGCACCCCTACATGCACAGACACCCGGTCGATTTCCAAGAATTCCTCGGGTTCTTTTTCGGCCTTCTTCTTTTTGGGGCCTGCCTCACCACCAGCCTCGGGTGTGGCTGACTCCTTGGTTTCCTGGCCCTGGGCCACCCGACTCAGGAAGAAGATGATCCCGGCCAAGACAATAAACTGCGGTTTGGGAAAGCCCGGCACCAGGGCCATGGCCCCCACAATCATGGAAGTGACCAACAAGGGACGACTGGCTTGGAAAAACTGCTTGGACATATCTTCGCCCACACTCAGATCGGACGAGATCTTGGTCACCAGAAAACCGGAGCTGACCGAGATAATGATCGAAGGAATCTGACTGACCAAACCATCACCAATGGACAGCACCGAGTAGGTGGCCACGGCCTCACTGATCCCCATCCCATGGCTGTAGCCCATTAAGATGCCACCAACGAGGTTGATCAGGGTAATAATCAGGCCCGCCTTGGCGTCGCCACGGATAAACTTACTGGCACCATCCATGGCACCGTAGAATTCGCTCTCCTTGACGACCTTGGCACGGCGTTCATTGGCCTGGGTCTCGGTGATCATACCGGCGTTGAGGTCTGCGTCGATGGCCATCTGTTTACCCGGCATGGCGTCCAAGGTAAAGCGAGCCGAAACCTCACTGATACGCTCCGAACCCTTGGTGATCACGATAAATTGAATAATAACCAAGATCAGAAAGATCACCAAACCGATGACCACACTACCTCCGGCCACAAACTGACCAAAGGTCTCGATGATGTGACCGGCACTGCCGTGTAAAAGAATCAAACGTGTAGAGGCCACATTGAGCGACAGCCGAAACAACGTGACGTAGAGCAGTAAGGAAGGAAAAGTGGAAAGATCCAGGGCCTCTTTACTCGACAGTGTCACAATCAAGACCGACAGGGCCAGGGTAATACTACAGGCCAGCAACAGATCCAATAGGAAATTCGGCAAGGGAATGATCAAGGTGGCCATAACCACCACCACGCCTATGACCATAACGGTGTTGCTATGACGCTGGAGCGGTGAAATCACATCCACTGCTGGAGAGCCTGATTTGTTTTTTGTCGGTGCGGCCTTGGCCATAGTCAATCGTTCAATTCAATACTGAGTGGTTTACTGTCACGCCTCAACGGCTTCCGGTTGATCCCCCATCAGACGTTTAATGCGAATACCAAAGTGGTCATCCAAGACCACCACATCCCCTTCAGCAAATTTCATTCCTTGCAGGTATAGATCCACAGGCGCCTCCACAGTTTTTTCCAGTTCCAGCACGGCGCCCGGCCCTAATTGCAGTAAACGCCGCACAGGGATCTCCGCATTGCCCAACGCCACAGTCACACTCACCTCCATATCCAGCAAAATATCGAACTGACTGCCTTCGGCCGCAGCCACGCCCTCACCTGCCTCGGGAAATTCGACCGATTGCGCCTGTTTCTTAGCCGCGCCGCCTGGGGCCTCAGCCACTGCTGCTTCCTTTGCCATGCGTCCTGAATCCTTATCTATAAACGTTATTAATGATCAATGGGCTTGGGTAATCATCACGACCTTGTGGCCTCTGCGCTGAGCGGGTGTGCCGGCAAAGGCCCATTGATTACAAACCTGAATCTCCACCGGTTCATCGATGCGACGATCCAGCATCAGAATGTCATTGACACCCAGGCTGGCCAACTCTTCAAAACTCATTTCCAGAGTTCCGAACTGCACCTGCACCGGGACCGGATAGTCCAGCAGACACTTTTTGACAATGGCCTCCGCTGAAGGCCCCTCCTCTAGATCGTCGTATTCCTCTTCGTCATGATGCAATGCCATCCAAGGACATGGAATCATAAGACGTCCCTCGGATCCATCCTCAGCCTCGCCCTTCTTGACTTCAATGGTCAAACACAACAAGGCATCCACCCCAGTCCAAGGTACCTGGGCCGGACCATTGCCCGCTTCAGGGGCCGTGGCCATTTCTTGGAGTCCACACAAACGAGCCCAGGGCTGTATCATGGCCTTGGACAGGTCCGTCAAAAAGGACAGCTCCAAGGAAGACAACAGCGAATCGCCCTCGTCTTGCCCCTCGCCCCCAGAGGCTCCTAGGGCGAAATTGGCCCACTGCGACGCCGTTTTCGTCGGCATCATCAAGAGCGCCTCTAAACGATCTTCATCCGGGCCAAAGGTCATGCCATAGTCTCCAGTGGTCATGGCCTTAACCTGCTCCAGGGGTTCACCCGCGTACTGTTGGGCCAGGTCCTTGAGTTCAACGGTAAAGTCGTCCTGACAAACCGCTCCGATGCGTTCAGCCATATCCTGCAGCACCTGGGTGACCTCTTGCTGGATAGTCTCAAACATCGAGGCATTAAAATATCGGCACTGACGCCAGTCAAAACTCTCGGCTGAGGGTGACTCGGGGTTCTCTGAGGCCTGTGAGCCGACACGAGTTAACAAGCTACGTAAACGATTTCGATCCATATGGGGTGCGACGATTGACATAGGTTATTGAATAGCACGGTCTCGATACAACACATTGACAATCACGGGTTCCATGTCCGGGAAGATGGCCTGATTGAGCATATCCCTGATCTCCATGGGCACCCGATTGAGATTACGATCCCCTTGCAAATCCTTCAGACTCTGGGTGGCCAGGTATTTGCCGACCAGATCCTTCATCACAAAGGCCTTCTGATCCAAATAGGCGGATGTTTCTCCCTGAGGCATCTTACCATTGATCTCAAAGGCAAAGCTGACACGAATATAACGCGAGGCCCCAGGGTCGTTGAGATTGGCAACCACCGGTTCGATCTTGTCATAAAACCAGGTTTTGGCCGCATCTCCCTTCTCGTTCATCAAGGTCATGTAGGCCGGCAATTCGATCTTTTCATCTTCAGGCTCTTCTTCAACCTGCTCGACCTTAGGCCCGGCCACCAGACGGCCTAATCCAAATCCCATTCCCGCAAATACCGGTACCACAATCGCCAGGATAATCCAAGGCAACAGGCTCTTTTTGCCACCGGTCGCCTTTTCCTTTCCTGCTTCTGCAGGGGCTTCCTGGGTTTCTTCTTTTTCTTCATCAGCCATCGATTAAACTCCTAATTCAATCCCGTTACCGGGTTATCTTAAATGGTAAGTAAACAGTCATCCTCTTTGTAACGTCGAATCCGCTCACGCAGGGTCCGATCACTGATGCCCAAGACCTCGGCCGCCTTCTTACGGTTGCCGTCCGTTTGACGCAAGGTATCGAGAATGGCACGCCGCTCGATCACGTCCAGTGACACACCTCCCAGGTCTGTCAGCAACTCATCATCGGCATCTTCCGGTTCACTCACCACGGCCGTCGACCTGGATGACGATGGACCGGGACATTCAATCCCATCAAAGAGCCAGGCGGCATCCACCAGGGAAAGCACCGATCCCTGCCCCAGGATCAATGAAGATCGCACCATATTGCGTAACTGTCGAATATTACCCGGCCAATCATAACTGGCGAACACCTGCATCATACCGGGATCGAGAGAGGTAATATTGCGTTGACTCTCACGGGCGTATTCATTGACAAAATACCAAACCAGCTCGACCAGGTCATCCTTGCGTTGACGCAGGGGAGGCAACACCAGACGGGTGGCACAAAGACGATAGTAAAGGTCCGCTCGGAAGCGGCCTTGCTGAACCCGTTCGGCCATGTTGCGATTGGTCGTGCTGATGATGCGTACATTGACTTGGATATTGCGATTGCCACCCACCCGTTCAAATTCTTGTTGTTCCAAAATCCTCAGCAGCTTAGCCTGAAATGACGGTGGTGTCTCAGTGATCTCATCAAGGAGCAAAGTTCCCCCATGAGCCATTTCAAAACGACCTTTACGCCGATTGACGGCCCCGGTAAAAGCGCCCTTTTCATGACCGAACAATTCACTTTCCAATAAGGTGTCACTCAAGGCCGCACAGTTGACCCGCACATAGGGTCGACCCGAGCGTTGGCTGAGCTGATGCAACAGATAGGCAATCAATTCCTTGCCGGTTCCGCTCTCGCCCATCACCATCACCGGTGCCGAGGTTGGGGCAATACGTTCGGCCAGGGCCACGGTCTTCCTTAAAGCCTCACTGCGTCCCACCAATTGCATGTGACGTCCCTGGCCTTGTACCTGGGCCACCTGACAGACCTTGCGATTGGGCAAGAAACGATCGATCAACTCGTCAACCTGCTCTTCCAACAAGGGTTTGACCAACACATCGGCACAGCCCCAGTCTGCGGCCTGCTTGACCACATCGACACCGGCCCGCAGCAACCGATCTGACTGCGTAGCCTCTTGTATCTCACCGAGTCCCGCCATCACCACTACCGGCAGTTCCGGATTGGTCAACTTAAATTTCAGAATGATCTCTTGGGCAAATCCCGCTCCCGGACCCTGTAAGGCGGATACTGACGCAAACACCATATCACAGGATTCTCGATCCAGGGCATTGAGGGCCGCATGGACATCCGACACGATCCGGGCGCGAATCGATCGTCGTGCCAAAGTCGTCACCATTACCCGTGCCACCTCGACATCGGTATCGATCACCAAGGCCACGGCCACCTCGCGTTTTCTCGGAACAGTCTGTTGTGCCTCACTGTACGGTTTGCTCACCAATGGTCTCCCTTCCTTACTTAAGGTGTCACCAGGGTTGACGGTAACTGTTGAGTTTCCTGTAATAGTTCTTCCGGACGCTCGGCAATCATCAATTGCACCAGGTCCAGTTGCACCCGGGCCAGGGCGATCCAGGGGCTCTCCTCGTCAACCGCAAGCACCTGGCTGTAGTAGCGTCGAGCGGCCAGGGGATCCTTGGCCTTGGCACAGTTACCCAACTGCAACAACACCCAGGCTCGATCCAACTCGTCATTCGGGTCGGCCCCCTGCAAGGTTTGTTGGTAGAACAGCTGGGCCTCGTCATGATACCCATGGGCATACAGCATCTCAGCCAATGGCAAGGGATCAGCCACCCACTCATTGGCTTCCTGAATTTGACGAATGGCTGCCAGGGTCGAGGCATTGAGTGGGCCGTCTGATGTCACTGGAGGCGAAACCTTGGGCAGAGTCTCTGCAGGCTTGGGGGCAATCGCCACATCGACCTTGGGTTGATTCGGTTCGGGTTGAACCGATAGAGTCTCTTGCACCGATCGATCCAATGTTGTGGCCGTCGTCTGAGGCAGTGATCGCTTGACTTGGACCGAATTGAGCTTTTCGATCAAACGACGAAACTCGGTACGTACTGGATTTTCGCTCTCGTCCAGGGACTGGATGCGTGATTTCCAAACCTCGTTAATCATCCGATTGTTCATGCGATGGCTCATACTGGCACGATGGCCGTTGAGATCGATAGTGTTTGTCGCGGTCTCTTGAGCAGAGGCCATCCTCCCCATCCCCAACAGGATCACCAACACCCTCCATGAGAGCGTCACTCTAGATGATAGACGTGTGCGTTTCTTCATGAGACGTTCGCGACCTCCTGACGGCTCACAGTAACAGGGCCAACGGGGACCTCATTGGCATCGGTGACATCCGAGGGTGCCGGTCGGCGTTGTTGCAAGAGTAATTGTGCCGCTTTATCCAATTGATTGTTGAGTTGATAAGCCCGAATCAACAACGTATAGGCTTCTGCCGTAATGTCTTCGTCAGGCCGCTCATCCAACACCCCTTCCAATAGGTCAATCGCCTGCGTATAGCGTTCACTCTGCATACGAGCCCGCGCCAGTCCCAAACGGGCCTTTTGGGCGATCGGTCCGGGATCGACGGTATCGATCACATCACTATAAAAAGTCAGAGCCTTGTTCCATTCCCCTTGCGTTTCATAGGTTTGAGCCATTTGGAAATAGACCCGCCCACGCTGACGAGCCTCACTGAGATAAGGCAAACACTCCTCCAAAACCAGCAAGGCCTTATTCGTCAATCCCATGGTCAGGAGCACCTGAGCCTTGAGAGCCTCATGTTCATTGGTCTCATAGCGAGTCAAGTCCCAGGGCAGATCCGCTTCCAGTCGATTCAAGGCCTCAACCAACTGCCCCTTCTTGAGATCCAGAGTGACCAGGAGATGCAGGGCCTCAAGATAGTGTGTTTTATCGAGATCCCCTCCCAAGGCTCGGTTCAGGGCATCACTGGCATCCTCAAAGCGTTCCAAGGCCATGAGGGTGCGTCCCATCATCAAGTAACCTTCGGCCGCATCGAGATCGGGATGACGCACAGCCACATCGACATAGTGAATAAACCAGCGTGCCGCTTCCTGGTATTCCCCTCGCTCGAAGTGACATTGCCCCGCTCCCAAGGATGCCTTGGCCGTATCGGTCAAGGGGGCATCCATAAAATAGACGGTACGATAGTAGGTCACGGCCTCGCCCAACAAGCCGGCCTGACGCGTGGCCTCGGCCAACTGCAAATAGGCCTGGGCCTTGAAATCGACTGACGGGTAAATCTCGACCAAGTGACGCAGATCGTCTCGTGCTCCGTCGAAATCCATTAATTCAGCTCGTAAACGACTCGACCGCATCAAGGCATAGGGGGCCAGGCTCGAGCGTTTAAAACGATTGGCCAACAATTGATACTCGGTGATGGCCTCGGCCGAGCGATGATCGTATTCCAACAAGAGAGCGGAGGCAAAATGGGCATTGGGGGTAAAAGAATGCACGTCTCCGTCCAGGGTCACACGCTGCCAATGGGCCAGAGACTCCTGTTGGAGGTTATCGAGCAACCGAGCCAACGATCGGTACTCCTGGGGCTTGGGATCAATGATTCGTATCACCCCAGCCTGACTCATATCGGCAAACAACAGGGCACAGCCCGTGGCCTGTACGGCGACCTCTTCAGGGGTGACATCGCGTAGAAAAAGCCTGACCGGACGTTGACGCACAACCTCGTCAACCAGTTCCACGCCGCCCTCCAGGGTAAAAGACCAATCCAAATCCATCAGCGTGTGCGAGGCAAACCGCTTGAGCAGTTCATCCAGCGGGGCCCCGTTACAGACCACGCGCCAACTCCGTCCCAGTTGATCCCCAGGACTCCGCTCAATACGTGGGCCCACCTGGGCCAAACGAAAGGCCTCGGTCCCGTTTTCAACCCAGCGGGCAATCTCCTCTTCGTCATGGCCGATAAAGGGATCTTGATAGACTGGTAGCTCCCACAAATCCACAGGGAATTCTTCATCAATATCGTATTGAGACAGGGTTTGCAGGGTCAACGCCTCACCCAAGAGAAAGGTGCAATGCTCTTTGAATTGATCGTGCCAATCGGACAGGTCCTCGAGACAGTCAATCAGGGCCAGGGCCTGATAGGCCCGTTGTGCTGCGGGAAAATACTGCTGTTGATGCAGCCGATCCATGCATTGATGATAGCGAACGATGGCCTGTAAAAAGGGGTAATGCCCCTCAATGATGGGATCCAACCACCGATCGGCAGCCTCCAATCGCCCCAATCCTCGCAGACAAAAGCCCATGCGTAACTGTAAAAACGCCGCCAGCGACTCTTGGTCACGACCGGCAGGCAAATCTTCCAATAGACGTTCGTACACGGCATAGGCCCGTTCCAGATCCAGGGCCTGATAGGCTTCTTCGGCCAACTGTAAGGAAACCGCCCCATCCAAAACCACCGACCGCGTGGTGGACGCCACGGATTCCTGTTGGGGGGCCGGTTCATCCTGGACCACCGGCACCGGAATCACCGGTTGGACCGGGATCACGGACGGAACATTAGGCATGACGGTTTCTTCGGCCAGTGATTCCTGGGGCCCGGGAGACCCAACCATCAAGAAGGACAGCAAGCCCCCTACCGCCACGATAGCACCCATGAGCATGACCTGGGTCATACTGAAGCGACCGTGGGACTTGGCCGCTGGAAACTCCAGAGGGGCATCCTCACGAGTCGCGGCCCTGGATTCCAAACGGCTCTGGGCTTCTTCAAATGGGCTCGTAAAAATGTCATCCGCATCCCACTGAGACGATGGACGTTTTTTAAACAGATCCGCGTCGTCCGGTGTCTCATAATGTGCGTCAAACAGTTTGTGATCCCCAGGTTTGGTCATACCCAGTTCAATCCTAAATCATTCCAACAGGCCATATGCGGCCATTTTCATGGGCTTTAGATGTAAACGGCCACCTTTGCCGATAGTCAGGTGGTATGTCACCAATGCCTTATACTGCAAAGGTTGTGCCATTTCTTGAATTACAGAGGAGCAGAAGGACAGAAGGGCAGAAGCACGGAGGAACCGACGGCGGGTACCGACTGTAATGACGGGGATATGGCTAGACCTGCAAACTGAAAGAGACTTATACGCCAGCAGTGGCCAAGGAACGATCCGGTTGGCTAGCTCCAGTGGCCTCGCCTTCCTTTTCGATGTTGTATTGCTTGACCTTGGCGTAGAGAGTGGCGCGGGTGATCCCCAGCAAGGATGCAGCCTGGGTCTTTTGCCAACCGGTCTCCTTGAGGGCCCGGGCGATCAATTCACGCTCGGCACGGGACAGAGAGAAGTCCTTGATATCCGCAGTGATGGGATAATCATGACGCGACTCGACTTCTTCGGGATCGATGATAATACTGCTGAGCCCGATCTTATCCGTGGTTTCCAGGACAATAGCACGGTCAATGACGTTCTTGAGTTCACGCACATTGCCGGGCCAGCTGTGTTTCTGTAGGGTTTGCGCGGCCAACTTGGTCAATGAGCGGATTTTTCCTTTTTTCTCGGGGCAAATATCCGAAGTCGCCAGAAAATACTCAGCCAGCAGCAGGATATCCTCATTGCGATTGGCTGCACGCAAGGGTGCCAAAACAATGGGACAGACACTCAACCGGTAGTACAGATCCTGACGGAACTTCTTGTCCTGTACATCGGCCCTGAGATTGCGATTGCTGGAGGCCACGATGGTGGCCTTGCATTCGATGTCACAGGTTCCGCCGACCTTGCGGAAGGACTTTTCCTGCAAGACCCGTAGAAGCTTGGCCTGTAGGTCGAGGGGCATCTCGCTGATTTCATCCAGGAAGAGAGTGCCCTCCCCGGCCAACTCGAAGAGCCCGATCTTTTCCTTGTCCGCCCCGGTAAAGGAGCCCTTGACGTGGCCGAACAACTCGCTTTCGAGTAGATTGGCCGTCAAGGCCGCACAATTCACCGCCACAAAACGCTCATGTCGATGACGCACCTGATGTACGGCCCAAGCCGCAACTTCCTTGCCCGTGCCGGTTTCACCCACCACCAGGATGGGATTACACTGGCTGGCGGCCACCAGCTTGATCATACGGAGTTCCTCGGCCATGGCGGCACTGCGGCCCACGATCGTGGTCGAATCGGCAAAGGCATCCAGAAAAAACCGCTCATTACAGTCCTGAGAGGGCTGGGCCAGGCGTTGATGGGTCAATTCCATGGCGATTTTCTTGAGACGGTCGAGGTCTCCTTCATGTTGAAGATAATCGTAAACCCCTACCTGCCGCAATTCGTTGACATCGTCCTGGCTCTCGAGTTCACCATTGACCACCACCACGGGCAATTGCGGGGTATCAGTGGTGGAGAGAAAATCCCTCACATGAACGGGGGAGAACAGGTCATCAAAAACGACCAGATCAGGGTTGATGTTTCCGATAATATCCAGGGCCTCACTAACGTCATCAGCCATAAAGATCTGACGACTGACCTGCTGGGCCAGTTCCTGCATCTGCTGTTTCTTGCTGACCACCAGTGTCTTTTGTAGATAGCTCATAGCGTCCTGAATCTTGGCAATGTCACTGTATTATCGAAACCCCGTTAAAGGTGATAAGGGAGCTATCGTCATATTAGGACCTAAAACTTAATGCTAAATTATGGGACTGGAAAAAAATGTCACGAACTAAGTGACATTTGCTAAAGTCCATATTTGCTCTTGTGTTTTATCGGACAGTCCCGCGTAAACAACCCCAATATCTAGTGTGACATCCTTCCCCTTTCTCTCCTCTCGTTTTTCATCCCTGTTCGAACGCTCAAGAACCCAGCGCCTAGTTTTAAGGCGGAAAATTCTGCCGCCCAGGTCGGCAGGTTCTTCCGCTGCCAGAGAGGATTCGGCTCCAGAAGGCCTATGACCAAGCCTCATTCCAACTCTAGACCCCGGAAATCGTCCTTGCACTAACATGGCACAGAAATTGCAATTCTCATCCCGAGCCCGTCGGTCGGAACCAGTAGTGACATTGACGGGCCCACGAGCGACGTTGCCAAACTCTGGCCCGGTCTCGTGGATAGACATTAACCCTGTAAAGGATTTCAGTGATGAGTGATGCAACCAACTTGACCGTGGATTACTTGCAACTGCTGGTCACCCAGTTGAGCAACCAGAATCCATTGGATCCCATGGATGCCAATGACATGTCGGCTCAACTGGCACAGTTCTCCCAAGTCAGTGAATTGGAAGAGCTCAACAGCACCTTCAGCGACACCCTGGGCCTGCTCCAACAAAACTATGCCGGATCCCTGCTCGGCCAAGAGGTGTCCTACCTGGTTAGCGATGGCGAAGAAATCACGACCGAAACCGGCACCGTCACTGAAATCGGCATTGCCGACGACGAAATTTCCCTACTCGTGGGCAGTACCGTACTGACCCTGGACGACATCCTGACCGTGGGAGCGTCTTCATAGCCAACATCTTTGCCTAATCATCAACCACATAAGGAGTTTCGAATATGAGTATCGCATTGAATGCCGGCGTCTCCGGATTGAAGGCCTTCCAAACCATGTTGGACGTCTCGGGTAACAATATCGCCAACCTGGACACCACGGCCTACAAATCCAGCAATGTCACCTTTGCCGAGCTTTACAGTCAAACCATCTCCAGTGCCTCGGGCGCCACGGCCAATACGGGTGGTACCAACTCCGTGCAGGTGGGAACCGGTGTGGGCCTGGCCAGCATCAGCAACAACGTGACCCAGGGCGATATCTCCAGCACCAACAACAACCTCGACTGTGCCATTGATGGTGAGGGATATTTTGTGGTTAACGACGGCGGCCAGGATCTCTATACCCGAGCCGGCACCTTTACCGTGGACGAAGACGGCTATATGGTGGATTCCACCACCGGTTATCGCGTCCAGCGAACCGGTGAGACCGGCGAGGCCCAGGGCTTCCAAACCGTGGGCTCCAGCGATATCGTCATTCCCTACGACAGTATCATCGAGCCCAATGCTACCAGTAGTGTCACCATGAGCGGTAATCTGAGTAAAAGCGACACCTTAGAGACCACCCAAACCCAGGTGTTGGGCTCCAACTATACATTTACTACCGACGGATCTACCGCAGCGACGGCCTCGACCACCTTAGGAGCCCTCTATAACGCTTCCACCAGCAGCACTTCTGGCACATGGGAAAACTGCACGTTTACCATTAACGGTATCGATCGCGATACGGGTTCGGCCATTACCACCCACACCATTTCAACCCTAGACTCTACGGACACTGTCCAAGACCTGCTCGACGAAATCGAAACGGCTTTTGGTACGGATGTGACCGCTACCATGTCAAACGGCAAAATCATTGTCACGGACAACACATCTGGATATAGTCTTTTAGACGTAGACATCGCCTTCAGCCATGCCACGGCCACCCTGGACATGCCTGCCTATTTTGAAATCACCACTGTAGGCGGCGAAGAGGTGCAGAGTACCTCGATCTCGGTCTACGACTCAGCCGGTGAAGAATACACCCTCAGTGGAGCGTACGTACGAACAGATACGGCCAACAGTTGGGACTTTGTGATCACCTCCGTGGTGGCTACCAATGGCACCGAGGTCTATGACCTGGCCATGGGAGACACTCGCCGGGTCAGCGGTCTGACCTTCAGCGCCACCGATGGTTCCTATGCCGGCACCACCGATACGGAATCGATCACCATTGCCTTTACCTCGGACATCTCGGCGGCCATCACCCTGGACTTCGGTAGCGAGGGTTCCTTTGACGGTCTGACCCAAGTCGCAGGCGAATCCACAGCCGTGGCCAGCGACCAGGATGGTTATGCCTCGGGTAGCCTGTCTTCCGTGGCCATAGATAGTAGCGGCAACATCGTGGGTACCTTTAGTAATGGAGCCAAGTTGAATATCGCCACCCTGCAATTGGCCATCTTCAACAACCCCTCCGGTCTGGACCGCGTCAGCCAAAACCTTTATACCACCAGTGCAAACTCGGGTATCGCCATTGAAACCAGTGCGGGCGTGGGTGGAGCCGGTAATGTCAAGGGCAGCTCCTTGGAAGGTTCCAATGTGGAACTGGCCGACGAATACGTGACCCTCATTCAGGCCCAGAACGGTTACCAGGCCAATGCCCGGACCATTCAAGTGGCCAATGATGTCCTCAAGGAATTGACGAACTTGATTCGCTAAACCTAATTAATTAAGAGAACGCCATGATGCCCACTGCATTAGAACAACTGCTATACCACCCCCTGCTGGCCCAGAGTCTAACCCCCCTGGAGCGACTCAATGCGGCCCGGCGTCTGGGGGGGCCTAGCGGCACCACGGGCACATGGATCACGATGGCCTTGATCGGGACCCTGCTGGTGATGGTGGTTCTGCTGCTTTGGGTCACCTACAGCCGGATCCAAGAGGATAAGAAGAAAGCCGACCAGGCCTTTATCGAAAACGTACGTCGTCGTAGCCTGAGCGTACGTGAATACCACCTGCTGCAAGACATCATTAAACGTGTCGGCCTCCGTCGCAACAACCTCATCTTTGAAGATCCAAAGGCCTTTGATAAAGGCGCAGCTCTCTTATTAAAGGAATCCTCCGACCAACAGGACCAAGAGGCCTACCAACGCCTGGAGGGTGAAGTGGCCTTTCTGCATGAGAAACTGGGATTCGAAGAGCCCTCCACCATAACGGAGAACACCAGCGAAACACGCGGCAAGCGTAAGAAACTCAGCACCCGCGACATCCCTACCGGCAAGGTCCTGCACATTACCCGCCGCATCGGTCGCCACAGTGACGAAATCGAGGCCCTCATTCTGGAAAACGACGACAAGGTCCTGACCGTCTCGCTCTCGACCCAGGTCAAGATCACCTTTGGTGAGATCTGGCGGGCTCGTTACTATTTCGGGGCCTCGGTCTGGGAATTCGATACCTCGGTCATCAGTTATGACGGATCCCATCTCCTGCTCAAACACAGCTCGGACGTCCGCTTCGTCAATCGCCGTCGTTTCGTGCGGGTTCCAGTACGCAATCTGGCCTTTGTCTCCCTGTTCCCCTTTGCCCGCTCCCTTCAGGGCGACGCCAGTCTCCTGACCAGCCTCAGCGGCAAGGAACCGTCCGATTGGAAGCCCTTGGAATTCGTGCATGCCGTGGTCACGGAACTGGCCGGTCCGGGGATTAAACTCGAAGCCCCGCTCAAGGTCGTCCCGGGTGATCGCGTACTGGTCATCTTCCGCCTGGACGACCATGCACACACGGCCAAGGACAGTCAACACAGGATTATCGAAGACGTCGGAGAGGTCCGACGAGTCAAGGAACTCGAAAACGGCTATGCCATCGCCCTGGAAATGGTGGGTCTCAAGGACAGTGACATCGACGAGTTGGTCCGGGTCACCAACCTCAATGCCTTCAAAGAGGTAACCGTTCAGGAAGAAGAGGCTCTCGACGAGAGTCGGGAAGCGGACATCCTGGTGGAATCCCATGCGGAGGAGGCTTAATCCATGCAAAGCATCAACCAACAAATCGGCCAAAACATTAGTCAGTTGACACGTGAATTCGAATTGATCACGCACAACCTGGCCAATGTCGATACTGCGGGTTACAAACGCCGTACCAACGGCTTTACGGCCGCTTTAGAGGCCCAAAAAGATCGGGCTTCGGGCGAGACCTCCGGTTTGATTGACCTGCATGAAAGCCTGGACTTCACCCAAGGCCCCTTCAAACAGACCGCTCGCCCCCTCGACCTGGCCTTGAATGGCTCGGGTTTCTTTGTAATCGAAGACACCAGCCAACCACTCTACACCCGAGCGGGTAGCTTCCAAACCAACACCAATGGCCAATTGACCGATAGCCAGGGTCGCTTGGTGTCGGGCACCAATGGACCGATTACGATCCCCCGGGGAACGGATCTGTCTCAGCTCAACGTCCTGCCCGACGGCACCGTGGCGACGGTCGGCGAAAATGGCCGCAGTCTCGGACGTATTCGTGTGGTCGATTTTAGTGCGGACAATCAACAACAATTAATCGCCATGGGCGAATCGACCTATGCCGCTCCCGAGGGAATTATCGCCCAGGACGCCAGCGAGACCCAAGTAGTGCAAGGAGCCCAGGAAGGCTCCAATGTCAACTCGGTAGAAGAGCTGGTGGGTATGATCAACGTCACCCGTATGTATGAAGCCCACATCAAATTCATCACCGCCCGCAGTGAGGCCGGGAGGAGTTTGATGAACGTTGCCATGGGATAATAACTGTGATCTGTGAACTGAGATCTAATATCTAGATAAGAGGTTACTTATGTTAAGGGCATTTTCAACTGCCGCCACCGGCATGTCATCACAACAGACCATGGTCGATGTCATTGCCAATAACCTGGCCAACGTCAACACCAATGGCTTCAAAAAGAGCCAGGTCAACTTCAAAGACCTGATCTACGCCAAGACCAAGGCCGTCGGGCGTGAGGTGGTCGCGGGTGTCACCTCCCCGGGCGGAGTCGAAATCGGCAATGGGGTACGCGTGGACCAGACCACGAAGGTCTTCACCGTGGGTGAATTTACCGAAACCGAACGTCCCCTGGATGTCGCCATCGAGGGTGACGGCTTCCTGCAGGTTACGGATCCCCAAACGGGTTCCTATTTCTACACCCGCGATGGCTCCCTGATGGTCGATGGAACCGGGCAGTTGGTCACCTCCGGGGGCTATACCCTGGGCATCAGTGTCCCCACCGACTATAGTGAAATCTCGATCGGGACCGACGGCACCGTCACCACCAAAGACAGTGACGGCAATAGCAGCGCCGCCGGCAATATCCAATTGGCGAAATTCGCCAATCCCGTGGGCCTGAGCAACGAGGGCAACAACCTCTACCGCGAGACCGAATCCAGTGGTACCGCGACATTAGGCACACCGGGCTCCGATGGCCTCGGTCGCTTACAAGGGGGATTCCTGGAGAACTCCAATGTCCAGATGGTCACCGAACTGGTCAGCCTGATCACGGCCCAACGGGCCTATGAAATCAACTCCCGCGCCATCAAGGCCGGAGACGATATGTTACAAACCGCTAACCAAATTGTTACCTAAGCAAGGTTCATTGACATGGCAACCTTACGAATCCATACCATCAGTATTCTGATCGCCCTGGGCTGGGCCGCATTGCCAGCGGCAGCAGAGGGCGTCCATGTCCATCTGCCGCGCCAGGTCCAGATCGAAGGTTCCCTGGTCCAGTTGGGACAAATCAGTGTGGTCCGTTGCGATTCAGCCTTGAACGAAGAACTCAACGATCTGAAGTTAGGACAAATCTTCTCGCCTCAACAGGACTTCGTCGTGGATCGTGCCATGATCACCAGCCGTTTGGTCAGCCAGGGCATCGATCCGGAGGCCATTAGCTTTACCGGGGCCCAACGCGTCACCATTCAACGACGCAGCCAGGCCCTGTCGGGAGCCGCCCTGACACAACAGGCCCGTACCTTCCTGTTGGAGCGACTGCCCTATTTATCCCAATGCGTCTTGGAACCCACACGTCAACTTGACGAACTGAATATCGGACAGGTCACTGGCAATCTGCGTATCGAACCGGTCCTCCTTTCGGATCCCCAAAGCAAACAACTACGGGTGCGTCTAATCCTCAACGATGGTCTCACGGAGGTCGCCAAGCAGGACATCGTCTTTCGCGTGCGCTACCGCACCGGGCATCTGGTGGCCACCGCTCCTATTGCCAAGGGCCAGACCTTGACCGCGGAAAATGTCAAGATCGAAGAGGCCCTGTCCAACTGTCCCGAGGACGTGGTCACCGAGATCCCCTACGGCAAAATCGTCACGGTCGCTGTCGATCCCAACAGTATCATCCGACCCCAGTGGCTCCAGGATTCCCGCCCGCCGGTGATGCTCGAACGAAACAGTCATGTGGTCATTGCCGTGGACCTGCCTGGGTTACGCATCACCGCCATGGGCACCACCCTCAGCCAGGGACGCAGTGGCGAGTTGGTCAAGGTACGCAACAATGACTCACGTCGTGTCATTTTATGTAAAGTCAAAACGGACGGCTCGGTTGAGCCGGTTTTATAAAACGCAAGCTGTGATAACAGCATGGAAAATAAGAAAGGCCTGATTATGAAAACGTCACATCTAACTCTCTGGATCGTCTTGGTTACCTTAGTCGCCTTGATCACCCCCTGTTCGGCAGGGTCCATCTGGTCCAAACGGACCAATAACGCCCGCGCCCTGTATACCGATGACGTGGCCCGCAACATCGGCGACATCCTGACCATCAAGATCGCCGAAGACAGCTCCATCAACAACAAGGCCAAACGCGATCTGCAAAAGCAAACCGATCGCTCTACCACCTTTGATGGCGAACTGGACATCACCACCAATAATCACAATCTACTGCCCCGCATCCCTAGCTTCAACATGACTGCGGCATCGGACAACAGCCTCTCCAGTAAGGCCGACTTCAAAGACCAACGCAGCTTTGCCGATCAGATCACCGTGGTGGTGGTAGACATCCTGCCCAATCGCAACCTGGTGGTCACCGGCACACGTAATCGCGAAATCGCCGGGGACATCCAGATCATCGAGGTCAGCGGCATCGTGCGTCCCAGTGACATCAGCTTTTCCAATGTGGTGGAGAGCCAGTACGTGGCCAACTTCCGCATCATCAGCCGCAACGCCGGTATTGCCGAGCCCTTCAATCGGCCCGGTTGGTTTGGACGCTTCCTGGACGTCGTGTCTCCCTTCTAAATATTCTCGAACAACAAATCGTAAACGATGACAACACCCTTAGGACAAGTCATGAAAACGCGAATCACAGTTGGGATCATTGCCCTGCTTCTATTGATGCAGGGATCATTGCAAGCCGAACGCATCAAGGACATCGTGGAGATTCAAGGGATCCGCGGCAACCCCTTGAGCGGCACCGGGCTCGTGATCGGACTGGCCGGTACAGGCGACAAATCCTCGCTGTCGGCCCAGATGTTGACCAATCTGTTGCGTCAATCCGGTTTGGTGCTGTCGCCCTCGGACATGGCCGGGGGGAGTATCGCCGTGGTCATGGTGACCGCAGAACTCGGCCCATTCGATCGCGAAGGAACCAGCATCGATGTCGATGTCTCCGTGATTGGCGACGCCTCCAGCCTGCAAGGGGGTATCCTCTTGCCCACGGAACTCAAGGGTGTCGATGGCCAGACCTACGCTATTGCCGAGGGAGGCATTTCATTAGGGGGTTGGGCCGTTTCAGGCAGTGCAGCCCAGGCCAGCAGTAACCACCCCACCGTGGGGCGGATTGCCGGAGGAGCGATCGTAGAACTGGAAGAACTGGCCGATTTCACCGAAATCATTGGCGGGCATCGCTTCATTAGCCTCCTCTTACGTAACGAAGATTTCTCTACGGCCACGCATATCTGCTCGGCCATCAACCAATTGTATGATAACTCCGCGGTGGTCTTGGATCCCGGAACCATTCGCATCCAGGTGCCATTGGTCATTCCCCAGACCCAAATCGCACAATTCATCGATTACATCACCAGCCCCGAAGTCCAAGTCGATGGTACGGCCACGGTGGTGATCAATGAACGCACCGGTACCATCGTGGTGGGCCAACGGGTCACCATCTCCGAAGTGGCCGTGGCCCAGGGCAGCCTGGTGGTCAAGGTCAAGGAGGGCGCCCGCGTCTCGCAACCGAACGGCATCTTCTCCAATGTGGGCGAGACGGTCCAGATTCCCGAGACCGGGATTAGCGTGGCTGAACCTGACGTTCGTCTGATCCCCATCCCCAAGGCCGTCACGGTGGCGGAATTGGCCAAGTACCTCAATGCGATCGGCGCCACTCCGCGTGACTTGATCGCCATTTTCAACGCACTCAAGGAGGCCGGCGCCTTACAGGCCAAGCTGGTCATTATGTAGGACAGGATTATGGATCCCATCAACGCCATTACCTCAGAATCGCTCAACGCCGTTGAATCCATCCGCGGCCTCCAGCAATCCACTCAACAACTCAACGCTGCAGCCAACAAGACGGACCGCAGCGAAGACTCCATTGAGGTGGCCAAGAAATTCGAATCCATCCTCTTCAACCAAATGATCAATGAGATGAAAAACACCATCGGCCAATGGGGCGAAGAAAAAGATGGGCCTTCTCAACAGGTCCACAGCCTCTTCTGGTCGCAGTTGGGACAAAATCTGGGTGAAAAAGGAGGCCTCGGCCTCTGGCAGGACATCCATCAAAACCTTTTTAACGGCACGGACGCATCGTCACTATTGGAAGAGTCGGTATGATCGCCAAACACCCCACCCTTGAACAAAAAGCCCAGGCCCTGCTTCAGGTGCTGGACAATGACATGGCCTACATCGAGCGTAACCTCAAAACCCTGGACCAATTGCGTCAACTCGTGATCAAACGCGATGAACAGGGCCTGCGAACCTTGCTGGAGACCATCCGCCATCAAAACATAGGCTATCATCAAAACGAACAACGACGGGAACAGTTGCGTGCCGAACTGGCCCAATTGGCCCAGTGCCTGCCCAGTGACATGACCCTGTCTCACCTGGAAACCTATTTGGGACAGTCTACGCGTCAGCAGATCCAGACCAAGAAGAAACAACTCCGCTTGCTAACTCGTCAGCTACATGCGGATTACAAAAACACAGCCGTGTTGCTTAATGATTGTGCCCGCTTGAATCGTGCCCTGCTCAAGGCCATGTTCAAAGCCCAACCCGGACAAGGCATGACCTATCGATTCAATGGGGCCCTCAAACGCAACGCCTCCGTGAATATGTTGAACCTATCATTTTAGTGTCTAAAACCACCCGGAACAAAATAGGAAGAGTTCTATGGGAAGTTACAACATCGCCCTCAGTGGATTGACCGCTGCCACCACGGCCATGAGGACCGTAGGTAACAATATCTCCAATGCGAGCACGGAAGGCTACCACGCCCAACGCGTGGAATTCGTCCAGGCAGACACCGCGACCGACATTGGGAACGGTGTCGAGGTGGGCGGCATCACCCGACTCATCGACACCATCCTGGAAGAACAAATTCTGTCACAAACATCCATCTCGAGCCAGGTCGATAAAGAACTCGCGACCCTGACCACCATGGAAACGCTCTTTGGAGAATTTTCCTCTGAGGGCAGTCTAAGTGATTTAACCAGTGATTTCTTCAACGCTCTGCAAGATCTGTCGCTCTACCCGGAAGACAGCACCTACCAGCTTCAATTCGTCAGTGCAGCCGATTCACTATGCAATCAGTTCAATGCCATCAGCGAATCCTTGGACTCTCTCAAAGAATACACCGCCAAAGAGGCGGAGATCGTGGTCGATCAAATCAATGCCTTAACTGAAGAAATTGGCAACCTCAACCTCAACATTAAAAGCCTGACGATCAAGGATGAAAATGTCAACACATTGCTGGACCAGCGTGACCAACTCATCAGCGAACTGTCTGAATTACTGGACATCACGGTCACCGAGGTTGAAGACAATGTCGTCAATATCATGGCCGGCAGTTTCCAACTGGTCAGCCAGACCACGTCTGTGCCCCTCACCTTCGGTTATGCGACCGCCAGTACCATCGGCGTGGCTCCGGGAGGATCGACGAGCTATCGCACCACGATCTCCGGAGGATCCCTAGGAGGATTGCTCGCATCCTACAATAGCCTCATTGCCGATGTCGAGAGTGACCTGGACACTCTGGCCCAAGGCATGATCGACGCCTTTAACGGCATCCACAGCCAAGGCTGTAGTTCGTCCGGCAGCTTCGACTCCCTTACCGGCTGGCGTGTCAGCAGCACCTCCGACGCCCTGGAAGACCTGGGACTTTCCATGGAGGACGGCAGCTTCTACATCCGCATCACCGACTCCAGTGGCGATGTGGTACGCACAGAAATCGCCGTGGACGTCTCCGTCGATTCTCTCGCGGATATCGTGAGTTCCATTAACACCAACACCACCGGGATCACGGCCAGCATCGTGGATCGCAAGCTCAACATCCAGGCCGATAGTGGCTACACCTTCGACTTCATGCCCGCTCCTACGGTGGATGATGCCACCAGCTACACAACCTCGACATCGACACCGAGTTTGTCAGGCACCTTTACGGGAACATCGAATGACACCTTGACCTTCACCGTGAGTACCGCCAGTTCTCCAGCGACCATTGGAAATGGCACGGTTACAGTTACAGTGACTGACTCCAGTGGTACGATTGCCTCCTTAGATCTGGGTAGTGGATATGTGGCTGGAGAGGAGTTCGACTTAGGCAATGGTATTATCGTTTCCTTCGGAACCGGGACGTTAGTGGATGGAGAAGCCTTCACTGTCGAAGCCCTGGCCGACACCGACACTTCGGGATTGCTGGCAGCGGTGGGAGTTAACGCCTTTTTCTCGGGCACCAATGCCGGTAACATCGCGGTGCTGGATCGGTTCAGCGATGATGTCAGCCAATTGGCCACGGCCCTGACCACGGACTACACGGACAACAAGAATGCCCTGCGATTGGCGTCTTTGAGCACATCAGACCTCAGTGACCTCGGCAATCTATCTATCACGGATTATTATAACTCCATGGTGACTCTGTTAGGCCAGGACGTCGAGGCCAAAGAAACACGCAGTGAGAACCTTGACAATACCCTGGAAAACTTGAAAGACCAACAGAGCCAGGTCAGCGGAGTGGACATCAACGAGCAGTCGGCCGAACTGCTGGTTTACGAACAAATGTATCAAGCCGTGGCCCAATATCTCAACATCACCAATGAAACGTTGGACATGTTATCGAGTCTGATAGGATAATTTTTATGAGTATGACCCTAACCAATCTACTGAGCCACGTCAGCGGCACCTTATCGACCTTGAACGACCAGTTGATGGAGGTCGAAGAGGCTACGGCCAGCGGCTCGCGTATCAATGCCGTTTCCGATGCACCGGCGGATGCCTACAGTGTGATGAATCTGAATTCCGAACTCTCCTCGTTGTCACAATACTCCAGCAATGTCGCAGAAATCATGGACATGCTAGAATCCACCAGCACCACGCTCGATAGCATGACTGATGAACTGCAAAGCTGTACGAGCCTACTAACGCAAATCCTAGGCGGGATTTACGACGATGAGAACAAGGAGACCATGGCCGATACCATCAACGAGCATCTGGAACAGTTGGTGCAATTGGCCAACACCGAATACGTAAACCAATATCTTTTCGGCGGCACCATGACCAACAGTGCGCCCTACAGCACCACGCGTGACACCAGCGGTAACATCACCGCCGTGACCTACCAAGGCAGTAGCGATCAACGCAATGTTCAAATTGGTGACAACGTCGATCTCAATCTCTTTCTGGTCGGCAATGAAACCTTCACCTCGGACGATCGCCAGGATGGAGAATACACCCTCCTCAATACGGGCTCAGCCTTGGGCAGTGGCACGTCCAATGCCACAGGATGCGTTTGGATTACGGTCACGGGAACAACCGGAAACTTCTACATCAGTGCTAACGGAGGAACAGCTGTCGCGGTCGATACCAGTGACAGCAATATGGCCATCACCACCGGTGACGGCGAAGTCATCTATATCGACGCCACTGGGATCGATAGCGAGGGCACGGACCTGGTGACCTTTGAAGGCACATTCAACCTATTCGACACGCTAATCTCTATCCGTGACGTTCTCAATAACACACAGAACCTCTCAACCGCCGACCAAATGTCGGTGCTGGAATCCGCTAATAATTGGTTGGAAGAAGTCAGTAAACTGGTGGTGGACGCCAATAGTGCCGCCGGGGCCAAAATCAATTACCTGGAAAATTACCAGACTCACTTGGAGGACATGGACTATCTCCTGCAGGAAGAGGCCACACGAATCGAAGAGGCCGACCTGACCCAACTGGCCGTGGATCTGGCCGAATTGGAGACGCTCTATGAAATGACCCTCTCGGTGGCGTCAAGGATTCTGTCACTCTCGTTATTGGACTTCCTGAGATAGATGATTCATATGGATGAACTTTTATACAAGGCCCGTTTGATTATTAACCGCTGCTCTCCAGTGATCAGCCGTTACAGGTTTCAGGGGAGCCTTAGGACTTGTGGCACATCAATTGCATTATCCCACAAGCCAAGAATGTGTGTTAACAACCGTGTAAACTGAGGAGACTCTCGGATGAAACAACCCGACAATCCTACCCATCGGCAGGCTCTGGAACTCGCAGAGGCCGGTCAATATCAGCAGGCCTTGGATCTCATGCAAACCTATATCACTGAGCATCCCCAGGATGCGGAAGCCTTAAATGATACGGCCGTCCTTCTGCATTGCCTGAATCGCTCAGGTGAAAGCATCGGCCATCTCGAACAGGCCCGTCAGCTCGATCCCGACTCCGCGGAGATCATCTGGAACCTGGTCGAGACCTATCTGGCCGAGGCGGAGACAGATAAGGCCATCGAACTGATGCAAGAGATGGACCAGCGTAATATTTTGAGTTTCGATGTATTGAATCGCGCCGCCGACCTCTGTGTCAACCAGGACAAATTAACTCAAGCTCGTGAACTGCTGGACTGGTCTCTACGTCTCAAGGTCGATCAGGAAATCCTCAAACCCATGATCCAGGTTATCGACGCCAAGATCAAGACCAACCAGGAAACCCTGGCGTCCTAAGAAAACCGTCTTAACAGGCCTGACAGCAGGAATCATAACCTATGAGTCAATCGAACCAAGAAACCGTCTGCCCTCAGTTTGATCTCATGCAGGAATTGGGAGATTGTCACGTCAGCGTGGGCAACTACCATCAAGCGAGCCGACATTACGAACGAGCCGCCTCCCTGGAACCCGACGCACCCGGTCCCTATGTCGGATTGGGCGTCATCGCTTTACAAAATAACCGGTTGGAAGATGCTGATATCGCCTTTCGTGTGGCCTGCCGCCTGGATCCGGCCAGCAGTCGTGCCCACGCCGGTCTGGCCATGGTGGCTCAACGCATGGGCCGCACCAAAGAAGCCTTTGACTGTTACCTCAAAAGTCTCGAACATGACACCAATAATCTGACTGCCCTTCTCGGCCTCTTCCAAACTTCATGTGAAATGGGGTCATTTGCCGAAGTAATACATTATCTAAAGATCTATTTACGGATGCACCCGGACGACACCGCCGTCATGTTTACCCTGGCGGCTCTGCACATGCGTGACGGTTCCTTGGAACAAGCCAAGGCATTGCTGCTGCAGGTCGTACATCTGGATCCGAACAATAAAGACGCTGTTAATGTATTGGAAGAAGTCGAGCATACGCTCAACCGTCAATCGGATTCCGCAGCCGCATCGAGACTGGCCTGCTGTATGGCCAGCGAACATTGGGCTGCGATGCAATCCTAAAGGCAAGGAGTAGATATGTATGGGGGCAGTCAAGGCTGAAACCCTTGAGCTTATCAGACAGTGGGCGGACCTGTTGGATCAACAACAGCAGATGCTACTGAAAAATAAATGGCCGAGTTTCATCGCCTTAAAACAACAGAGCGATGAACTCTGGCACCATTTACAACAATGCCCTGATGAACTCCAACGCCTCCCAGCAGAACATCGCCAACAATTGCGGGAGAAATATCGTCGTATCGAATTGATACTGGCCGGGCAAAGACATGAGACCCACCGGCAACTCAAACGCATTCGTCGGCACAAACCCATTACCAAGGCTTATCGGACATGGAACAAGGCCTCGATGAAAAATAATAAAATTGGGACCTTTTCGCATTCCACCTAATCGAGACAACAGGAACACACTATGGGAACGTTAACATTTCCAGGCTTGGCCACCGGTATCGACACCAATGAAATCATTGAACAACTCATGGCCGTGGAAAGCCGGCAATTGGCTCGCTACAAAGTCGATCTGGAAGAGCTCGACGAAAAGCTTACGGCTTTGGAATCCATCCAGGATGCCAGTGTAGCCCTGCAGGAAGCGGCAGAGGCTCTTTCCGATAAAGACTCGTTGATCGCCTTCACCTCCAGCAGCACCGATGATGGTGTGGTTGGGGTTTCTGCATCGGATGATGCCGAAGCAGGTTCTCATACCATTATTGTCAATCAATTGGCCACCTCCGAAACCTGGATTCAAGACGACTCGGATTTCTCTTATACCTCCAGCCTGGTGGGTGAAGGAACCTTTCTTTATTCGTATAACTACCAGGAGATCAAAATCACGACTTCGTCCACAACCACCCTGGAAGATTTCGTGGACTTAATCAACAATGACGAGGACAATCCCGGTGTGACCGCGAGCCTGTTGTATCAGGGCAAAAAATACCATCTGGTCTTGACGGGAACGGAAACCGGCGAAGATTATCAAATCTCCATCAACGACACCAGCACAGAGGTTTGGAAGGCCGACACGGCTTTAACCGAGGACGCCGAAAATGCCGACCTGGAAACGGAGCTGACCGATCTCGACCAATGGAGTGGGTTTCTCAACGGAGATGAATCCATCACGATCTCCGGCACCGATCACAACGGCAACGCCATCGAACCCGATTACACCCTGGACATCACCAGCTCCACCACCATTGACAACCTCATCGATGAAATCAATTCCTATTTCGATGGGGTGGCCTACGCTCAGCTCAAGAACGGCAAAATCTCCCTCACGGATATGACCAGCGGCACCAGTGACCTTTCCATCACCTTGACCTACAACGACACGGATGGCAGCGGTAGTTTCAGCCTACCCACCATGGCGGTTAGCACTGAAGGTGGCGCGACCACCTCCAACTTGGCCAGCATGGCCTCGTCCACCTTTGTCCAAACGCAGGATGCACAAAACGCAGAAATCCAGGTCGATGGCTACACCCCCACAGCAACCGCCGAAGTCCAAACCATCACTCCCGATAGTACTCCTTCAGCGGGCACCTTCACCCTGACCTACAACGGCACCACCACGGCAGCCATTGCCTACGATGCCACGGCCACGGAAATCCAAGACGCCATCAACGCGATCTCCGGTAGTACGGGCCTCGGTAACGTCACCGTCAGCGGAACCATGACCGGGGGGAGTATCGAAGTCACCTTCAGTACGGCCGATGGCAATGTCCGTCCCTTGACCGTCGATGTCTCCAGCCTGACCGGCACCAGTTCGGCCACGGTTGCGGAAACCGAACGCGGCAGCAATGAAGAATGGATCACCCGTAACTCCAACACCATCTCCGACGCCATCAGTGGGATCACGCTCAACCTCCAAGATGTCAATGACCTGGATGACAGCAACGAACCTATCGCAGTGACCATCACCGTTAGCCGCGACACCGATAGTGTGTCGGAAAAGGTAGAGTCCTTTGTCAGTAACTACAATGCCCTGATAAGCCTCTTAGAGGAATACACGGAATATGACAACGAGTTGGAAACCATGGGAATTCTCAGTAATGACGTGGCGGTCAGTCTGATCGAAACCCAATTAAAAACCATGCTCCAGGCTTTGGCCACTGGGTTTACCTCGGATGACGACTACCAGGAGGCCTCGGACATTGGTATCGACTTTGATGCAGAAGGTTATCTCGAATTGGACAGCAGCGTATTTACATCCGCCATCGAAGACAACTATATGTCCGTCATTAACCTCCTAAGTGCTACGGCCGCAGGAAAAACAGATAGTGAAACCATCAAATTCTCGGCCAGTAGTGAACTCTATACCGAACCCGGCACCTATGAGGTGGAAGTCGAGGTCGATGCAGGTGGTAATATCACTTCGGCCAAGATCCGAGTAGACGGTGAGACCTCCTATCGTAGTATGGAGATCAGCGACAACATGATCTCCGGAACAATGGCTTTTGATGATAACGGCGATTCCATCTATCCAGAAAACGGTCTCTTCTTGGAGGTCGATACCAGCACCGCCGGAACCTTCACCACCACCGTAACCATCAGGGAAGGCATATTTACCTCTCTCAACGAGATCTTGAAAGGCATCAGCGAAACCGATGGCACCCTGGACGTCTCCATTACCACCATGGAACAGCGGCTCGATGACCTGGATGAAGATATTGACGATGAAGACGCCCGTCTGGATGCCAAGGAAGAATCTCTGATCCAAAAATACGCCCGTTTGGAAGCCATCCTCTCTGACCTGCAGAACCAACTCAGCTCGGTCTCGGCCGTACTCTAATGTGAAAGAAGAGAGGCAGCCGCCTGATCCAAGTACCACTGCACCCGCGACCACACGGGCTCCAAGACATGGATCGGGGTGACCGCGGCATCAAAGGGCCCCTCCAACACCTGCTTGAAGGTCTGGGCTTTATCATGGTCCCCCGCCACCACAGCAATCATGCGGGCCGCACAAAGCACCGGCGCGGTCAGGCTGATCCGATGCAATCCCCCCGGTGCCCCCTTAACCCCACAGACCCAATCCTCTCGATTAAAGGGTGCGTAGGTTCCAGGAAACAAGGAGGCCGTATGACCGTCGGTCCCCATACCCAACAGCAACAAATCGAACACCGGCAGCTGCCCGGATTGTACGGCAAAGACGTCACGGAGGGTCTGCTCGTAGGCCACGGCGGCCAGGCATGCGGTGCGATGCTCGGTGGTGGCGATACGATAAATGTTGTGATCGGGAATAGGCACCTGTGACAACAGGGCCTCCCGGGTCATGCGATAATTACTCTGAGGATCGTCAGCCGGAACAAAACGCTCATCCGTCCAAAAGATCTGCACCCTTTGCCAATCCAGGGCCTGGCCCCGTTGCGATGCGGCAATCAATTCAAAAAAACGCTTAGGCGTACGGCCCCCCGAGACCGACACACGAAAGACCTCCTGTTGTGACAGGGTCTGTTCAGCCTGATCCAGAAACAAGGCCATGGCCTGCTGAGCCAAGGACTCAGAATCTGCAGCAATCTTGAGTTGTTGTGAGTCGATCGTCATCATTTACCTATTGACGTCTCTACGTCGGAGACCAGAGAATCGTTCGCCACCGCCTGCCAGTCCCCCCCCAAGGCCAACATCAAATTCACGCGCGTCTGCCACAAGGCACTTTGGGCCTGAATCAGGCTGTTTTCGGCCTGACGTCGGGAGCGTTCGGTCTCCAGGACATTGAGCATGGGATCGGCCCCACGGGCATAACGATCGCGAGCCAAGGCCTCGGCCTCCTTGGCCAGGGTCACCAACTCGGTGAGAAAATCGATGCGTTCGCGAATCTTCTGCTCCGCCACCAAGGCATCTTCGACTTCACGCAGAGCCGTGAGCACCACACCGCAATAGTTCTCAGCCGATTGGCGAGCAGCCGCTTCAGCGGCCTTGACCCCGGCCTTGAGTGCCCCGCCGTGAAAGACCGGTGCCGCAATTTGACCGCCAATCGATAAGGCTCGATATTTCCAAGTCAATAGGTCTTCAAATTGATTGGACTGGTACCCCAAACTGGAAACAATATTCAAGTCCGGTAGACGGGTGGCCATACTCACGCCGATTCGTTCCGTTGCGGCCCGCAATTGAAATTCAGCGGCCCGCACATCCGGACGACGGTCCAGGAGGTAGGCCGGCAATCCCACCGGAACGGGCTGCAGGGGCGGCAATGGAGATAGGGTCTGTTCCAATGTTGCCGAGGTCCCCGGGCGTTGACCACACAGGACATCCAAGGCATGCAGCCCCTGGGCCAGGCCTTGTTGCAATTCAGTTCGCTGGGCCTGGGCACTGGCCAGACTCTGCTTGGCAAAATACAAATCCAGGGGACTCCCCAATCCACCGTCATAGCGTTCCTGAATAATATCTACGGCATAGGTCCAGTTATCGACCGTGGCATCGGCAACTTCCAGCAACCGTTGTTGCGCGGCAATGGAAATGCGAGCCAACAGGACCTGGGCGACGATGGTATGGGCCAATCCCTGACGCCCTGCCTCACTGGCCAAAAGATCGTTGATGGCCGCTCGTTCGCTGTGTTTCAATCGTCCAAACAGATCCAGGGCATAGCTGATATTCAAACCATGTTGATAGTTCGTGGTATAAAAACTCTCAAAGCCCCCACCTGGAAAGAACGAAGCATCGAATCCCGCCCGTGACCGACTGCCCTGGGCACTATAATCCACCGTCAACCAGCGTCCACCTCGGGCCTGAGCCAACAAGGCCTCGGCCTGTTGCACTCCCGCGATGGCTGCCCGTATCTCGGTATTGTTGGCCAAGGCCAACGCCACCAGGCGATTGGTCACCGGATCATCGAAATCCTCCCACCAGCGCACCAGGGCCTCGGGATCATTGGCGTCACTCCAGGTCTTGGGCATCCATGCAAAGGCGCTGACCTCCTGCGCCGGCACCAGAGGCCTTTGGTAATCAGGCCCCACCATACATCCGCTCATTCCACCAACCGCGAACAGAATCGCGGTTAGCCTCCATGCGTGTGTCGTTTTCATTCTGTCGAAAAACTCCGAATCCCTGCCGCTGCAAAGCGAACAATGTGATCAATAATACCATCCATGTCCAGACCATGGATCCAATTCATATAAAAGGGCGCAAACAAAAAGGGGTGAAAGAGCAAGGCCTCCACCGAAAACACCGCCAGGATCGCCCGTTCCCGATCCAATCCCGGAACCAATTTACAGAAGGCCTCTGTCATCTGCACGACAAATAGATCCTTGAGGTCCTGCGTCACCATGGCCGGATCCAGGGTTTGATTCACAATCTCACGGACCAAAAGCATCATGATGCGGCCGCGCGGTTCATCTCGCTCAATGGCCTTGAGGGGAGGCGTGACCCAACCCCGGATAATCATTTCCAACGAGGGATCAGACGAGGCCATCACCTCATCCATAAAGGCCACGCACTCGGTGGTCACCTTGTGCATCTGCCGTCGGAACATCTCGATGTAGAGCTGTTGCTTGCCCCCGAAATGATAATTCACCGCAGCTACATTGCAACCGGCCAACGCCGTCAGATCTCGAATGCTGGTACGGTCGAATCCCTGCTCGCAGAACAGTTGTTCTGCGGCATCGAGGAGACGGGCACGGGCATTGTTTTGACTGGGCATCTTGGGGTTCACACCTTTATTTGACAAATAAGCTAACAGCTGATTAAAACAGGCGTTTGATTATCGCCGACAGTTCTTGCCCGGGTCAAGTTAGAATTGAATAAAGAGGGAGAGAATACGAAATGAGGGTCTACTTCTTGGCCTTTTTGGTGCCCGAGTTGATCACTTGAGTAATTTCATCCGCAGACATGCCACGATTGACCATATCCCTCTTGAGTTCGGCCAGATCCCTGTTTTTGGCCACTTCAGACCAAAAGTGACCGATGATGGCCACCACAGGAATGATATAAATCACGGTGGCAGGATTGGATAACATTTCACTCATCAATGGACTCCTTAGCTATTTACTCCGGTTTCGTAGTGAGGTAGTCGTAGCTGATACGATTCCATTTCAATGAATTCTACTCCAAAACAGCTAGTGGTACAATTCTCGATAGATTTCCAGCTGCCGCTCGGACCAGGGGCCGAAGCTACCGTCTTCAATACGTGTGCGGATCTCCTGCATGAGGCGTTGATAGAAATGCAGGTTATGGATCGATAACAGGATCCCCCCGAGCATCTCGCCGGCCTTGAAGAAATGACGTAGGGCCGCACGGGTGTACTGGCGACAACAGACACAGTCGCAGCCTGGTTCCACCGGTAAATCGGAATCCGCATGTTTGCTGTTGCGTAACCTCAGCGGTCCTTCAGCCGTGAAGGCAAAGGAGTTACGACCGTTACGCGTGGGCAATACACAGTCGAACATATCCACCCCGGCCCGTACCGCCATGAGGATATCCGCAGGCGTCCCGACCCCCATGAGGTAACGCGGTTTATCCTGCGGCAGCAGGGGCGTGGTGTGTTCGACGGCCGTGGTCATATGATCGTGGCCCTCGCCTACACTGAGCCCACCGATGGCATAGCCGGGAAAATCCATGGCCACCAGGGCCGCGCTGCATTGACTGCGTAATTCCAGGTCCACCCCGCCCTGCACGATACCAAAGAGCATCTGCTGGTCATTGGCATGGGCGTCCTTACATTGTTGGGCCCAGCGGATGGTACGAGCAACCGCCGCTTCGAGCTCCTGCCGCGTACAGGGATAGTGAGTACACTGATCGAAGCACATGATGATGTCCGCACCGAGACGATTCTGAATGTCCGTGGCGATCTCGGGATTCATGTGAAACCTCTTACCGTCCACGTGGCTGGCAAAGGAGACGCCTTCGTCGTCGATCTTGTTGAGGCTGCTGAGGGAAAAGACCTGGTAGCCTCCGCTATCGGTGAGGATGGGTCGGTCCCAGGCCATGAAGCGATGCAGGCCACCGAGTTTTTCCACGATCTCGACGCCCGGGCGAATCATGAAGTGATAGGTGTTGGCCAACAGCACCTCGGCACCCAGTTGCTTGAGGGTGTCGGGCAGGATACCCTTAACCGCCCCCAGGGTACCGATGGACATAAAGGCCGGGGTTTGGGCCTGGCCGTGATGGGTATGGAGAACACCCCGCCGGGCCTGGCTCTGGGTGTCGGTCTTGAGACAATCGAATCCTAACTGGGTCATGGTGCAATCTTCTTAACCACGGCATGGGGAAAATAATGGTGCAAGATGGCCTCGGCTCGTGCCCCTTCGCGGGCCATGCCTTGGGCCCCACACTGACACATCCCCCCGCCGTGTCCCCAGCCACGCCCGGCCACAAAGGCCCACTGATCCTGCCAATCTTCGATGCGAAAGATGCAACTCTTGATCTTGCGACCACTGGAATCGATGGCCAAACGCAGGTCTTCAGCCCGCAGGGTGTCACTGAGTCCATTGTCACCAGTGACCCGTACACGGGTAATGCGAGCGTAGCCGTCGTAATCACTTTGCTCGATCGGCTCGATCTTCACGATGGTTCCCAGTCGATCCAGACTGGAGTAGCGGGCCTTGAGACGTTGATCGACCTCTTGCTTGGAATAACGGGCCAGGGGCCAGAGGTATTGATTCATCAGGGCCACATGTTCGCAATAGGAACATGGTACCCCCTGTGCCGGACCGGCGTCGTCACCAAAGATCTTGGCCACGGCCTCGGTATGGCCGCCGCAAACCGCACTGTAGTAGGTGGGAAAGACCTGTAAGCGACCGTCATGATCCGGCATCTCCAGGATCTGCCCATCGGTCTGACGCACGGCATCCCAGACCGATGCCGACTCGCCCTCCACCCCCTGATAGACCTGATGGGCCTGGGTACGACTCAGATCCCAGGACCGATTCTGCCCGAAACGTCGCTGGGTATAGAGGCAATAGGTACGGGCCACCATGGCCTGGGCCTTGAGGGCTTCGGGCTCCCAATAAGGCGGCATCTCCGCACCGATGACTCCGGCGAGATAGGGTTCCAAAGGCAGGTGATTGATTACGTCGAAGCCCCCCTGCCCCGACTCGGCCAACAAACGCACCTGTCCCCGATAGGGTTTACCATCCACAGCCAGCACATGGGGAGCCTGGGGCTTGATGCGTAGATCTGTCACTCGAAGCGACTCCTGGTTCAAGGCCAAGGAACCCTCGACCAGGTGGAAGTGGGCCTCTTGTTCACCTGGTATTCGTGTCAAAAGAATCCCCGAGGACGTCAAGACCTCCAAGGGTTGTTCGCAGGTGAGGGTACAGTCAGAGGTCTCGTTGGCCAGGAGGACGCGCACCCAAGTGGCAGGATTCGACTGCATGTAGGGTGTTTGTCGTGTGATGTCACGAGGCTTGCACCCCCCAAGGGTCAACATCACCCACCCCATCCAGACCATCGGCCCCCAAGACAAGGCGATCCGACGTACTGAGATGGTTGATTTCATAGCATCGGCAACGGGACTAGTCCAATTTACGCAAGGACAGGCCGACACCGGCCAGGGCCTTGGTGATCTCGTTGAGGCTGGTGACTCCGAAATTCTTGCAACCCAACAGCTCGGCCTCGGTGGTGCGAGTGACATCGCCGATGGTACGGAGGTTGAGCTTCTGGAGACACTTACGGGCCCGCACCGACAGGTTCAACTCGTCAACCGCCTTGGCCAGCAGCCCATCGTCTTCGCTGTTGGCTTGTTCCTGCACGACATGGGCGTTGAACTGTTTTTCGTCCAGGGCCATGCCCAGAGACAGGCCCTTGGTATCCAGGATCGCCTTGATTTCCTTGAGAGAGGTCTCGCCGAAATTCTTGTAGCTCAGCAGTTCGGCCTCGGTGATGTTCAACAAATCGCCCAGGGTGCGAATATTCATCTTCTTGAGACAGTTGCGACTACGCACAGACAGCTCGAAGTCCGAAATCGGGGTTTCGAGGATCTGATTCTTACGGGTGCGTTTCTTTTCCTTCTCTTCATCGAAGTACATGGTCTTGGAACTGTCGATGTCCTTATAGAAAAGCGTGGCCCGATCATGATTGGGGTATTGATCCAACACGGCTTCGACACAGAGAGCGGCCTTTTCGAATTGCCCTTTGTCTTCATAGAGCACAGCCAGGTTCAACAAGGCGGTAACATGGACCTCGCCATCCGAGGCCAACTGCTCGTACAACTCGATGGCGGCATCTTCGTTGCCGCAAAGGTCGGCTCGCAGGGCCAGGTGGAAGATGGCCGGCTTGTGGTCCGGGGCCAACTCGACAGCGACCTGAAAATTGTCAATGGCCTCGCCGTAGAGACCTTGGGCCTCACAGAGACGACCACATTGGAAGTGGTACTCGGCACTGACATTCTCGTAATTGGCACATTGTTCCAAGGCGGCCTGGGCGTCTTCCAGTTTGCCCGCCTCACGTAGGGTCGCAGCTTTTTCCATGGTCATGGCCAAGGCATCTCCTTGATGATCCATATTTATTTGTGCTCCTCAATGTCAATGTAAAGACAATCACCCCTGTCAGTACACAAGGGACGAGGGGCCATTATAATGAACACAACCGATTATGCAATAGCTTTTTAAGGCCATCAGAGCCCATTTACAGTCTCACCCCCTCCCAGATTGACTTTTTTCCAATATTTCAACATTCACAAAAAAAGGCCTTAAGCTAGGTCTGCTCAAGGCCTGAGGTTCCAAATCATTTGTTTAGAGGTGATCATTTATTCGCATCCATGAACGATAAAACAATCCATTCCCGGAGGTTAAGGCGGCGGGCGAATTGGACTCCAGGAGGTCAGTCCCTCCTGATCAGTCAAGGTCCATCCCCCATCATCTAATCGATCGAAGAGATGATGCCATTGGTGTAAACTGTAGATCGAGGCCTTCATGTCCGCTGGCAACCTGAACAACGGTGCCAGGAACAGCCACAATATCTCGAAGGGTCTATTCAAAGCGATCATTTTGCGGCTCCATCATCGAATAATGGCTTTCCTATCGACGCACGCAACGAAAACCCCTTAGTTTAATTCGATCGCTTTTTCTCCTGCCCGAACATTGGGATCCCGCACCCAAAGGTCCGTTTTAAAGATATGCCATACCTCCAGACAAAGGCACTATCGGACGTTGACTCGCCGCAACAATAAGGTCCGAATAAAACCCCAAACATGTTGTTTGTAAAGCCCCACAAAATCCTCACAAAAACTTATAATTTCAGCGTTTACGGCTCATTAGAACCTGGGCAAGTTCAGTTAAATCATCGGCCGCTGCCCCCCATGGTGCCAACGTAGTACGGGCCTCATAGGTCAGGCTTTCGATCCGTTGACGTGCCCCGCTGACTCCCACCATGGCCGGATAGGTCAACTTGCCTGCCTGTTCATCCTTGCCTGCCGTCTTGCCCAGTTGCTCAGTGGTAGCCTGTACATCGAGCAGGTCATCGCTGATCTGAAAACCCAGTCCAATCTTACGACCATATTGGCCCAGGGACTCTAACTGGGTCTCGGTCGCCCCGCCACAGAGGGCCCCCATGCGGGCCGCCGCCTCGAACATGCGTGCGGTCTTGTGCAGGTGGATGAATTCCAGCTCCACAGTGGTGCCGGGCTGGTTTTCGGCCTTGAGATCGGCCATCTGACCGGCAATCATCCCGTTGGCCCCAGCAGCCTGGGCCAATTCACGAATCAAGGCTACGGCCAAGGCCGCATCTTCCACGCGTGTGCTCAAGACCTCGAAGGCCAGGGTCAATAGGGCGTCGCCTGCCAGGATGGCCGAGGCCTCGTCAAAGGCCTTGTGACAGGTCGGACGCCCCCGGCGCAGGTCATCATCGTCCATAGCAGGTAAATCGTCATGAACCAGGGAGTAGGTATGCACCATCTCCATGGCACAGGCCGCCGCTTGAGCCGCGGGACCCGTCTGACCGGTCAACATCCGTTCGATCCACAGGATCATGACCGCTCGAATCCGTTTTCCCGCCCCACCCAGGGTGTAATCCACCAATTCCCGCATCTCGACACTCATGGGCAAGGATGTCGCCATCTCCGTCAGGATTTGATTGACCTGAGCTGCCGTCTCCCTTAGGTGATGCTCAAAACGGCTTGGTTGCTGACTTCTACATTCTACATTCTGCATTCTACATTCTTTTCAAAAAATGGTATTATAGTGACTTTTCGATATGGACACAAACATGAGACCAAAACGACTTCTGATTCTGGGTGTAACCGCCTCGGGCAAGAGTTCCCTGGGCTTCGGACTGGCCAAAACCCTGGGCACCGATGTCATCAGCATCGATTCCATGAAGGTCTACCGCCGCATGGATATCGGTACGGCCAAACCTCCGCTCGCACGACGTCAGCAGGTCCAGTACCATCTCATCGACGTGGTCGAACCCAGCGAATCCTTCAGCGTCGGCATGTTCCTGGAACAGAGCGTGGGCATCATCGAACAGTTGGACGCCCTAAATAAGCCCGTGGTGGCCGTGGGAGGTACGGCCCTCTATATCAAGGCCCTGATGCACGGCCTTTTCGACGGTCCGGACGCAGATCCCACTGTACGACAGGCCCTACAGCAGCGTGCCCGGGCCGAGGGTCTGGAATCCCTGCATCGCGAACTGACGGCCATCGATCCGGAAGCGGCCGAACGCATCAACCCCAACGATGCCCGCCGTATCGTGCGGGCCCTGGAGGTCTACCAACTGACCGGCAAGCCCATCTCCAGCTTCCAGACCCAGTTCGACTCTCATGACCAAATGAAGGACTGGTGCATCATCGGATTACGGCGCGACAAGGCCGAAGAGAGCCAACGCATCAACGCCCGCGTCAAAAAAATGGTCACCGACGGGCTCTTTGACGAGGTCAAGGCCCTGATGGACGAGCCCGCTCCCTTGAGTAAGCAGGCCGCTGCCGCCATCGGCTATGCCGAGGTCATCGCCCACTATCAAGGCCAGATGGATGCCGAGTCCACCGTAGAAAAGATCAAGATCAACACCCGCAGGCTGGCCAAATCCCAACGCACCTGGTTCAAGACCTTCAGGCAGGTCCATTGGATCGAGGTCCAAAGCGAGGATACAGCATCCTCAGTGGCCCAACAGGTCCTTGGGCACTGGCACCCTTAAAATCCTAAATTTTGAAACACCCATCGCTTTTATTGAATATCTCGCGGAATTCATCTACGAATTATATGGAAGTTGTTTTAAAATGGTTTCCATATAGATATGTTAAAATATGAACGACCTGAAGAATTAACTCTCGAACAACGAACGTAAGTCAAAAACCTGGTATAAGTCTTGGAGGAAAGATCATGAAGCAACGAGGCTTTACTCTCATTGAATTGCTGGTGGTCATCGCCATCATCGCCATCCTGATGGGTATCCTCATGCCCGCCCTCAACCGAGCCCGCGAACAAGGCCAACGCGCCCGCTGTCAGGGCAACCTCAAGCAGCTGCAAATGGCCTGGATCATGTATGCCGACGACAATGAAGGTAAAATTGTCAATGGTGCGACAGGCTACGACCGGGATGATGAAAAAGCCTGGGTAGGAAAAGGCTGGGATGATAATGGTTACGAAATAGGTACTCCTGCAGATGAATTAGTACAGAGGGAGGCGATTGAAAAAGGGGCTTTATACCCCTTTGTTAACAACATCAAGGTTTACAAATGCCCCACCGGCAACCGTGGTGAGTTGCAAAGCTACAACATCGTCGATTCCATGAATGGCTATGAACGTGATAATACTCCCGGTAAAAGATTCGGAAAAACCATTCTATACATCAAAAACGTTAATCAAATCTCCTATCCTCCTCCTGCCGAACGAGTGGTTTTTATAGACGAAGGACGTACCACCCCGGATAGTTTCGCAGTCTACTATTCCTCTAAGGATGGCTGGTTCGACCCTCCCCCCATGCGACATGGGTATGGCACAACCGTTTCCTTTGCCGATGGACATAACCAGTATTGGAAATGGAACGATAAGCACACCATGGAATTGGCCCAGATGGAGCGAGACTTCAAATACTGGCAACCCAAAAATATGGCCAAAGACAGCAGCATCAACGTCCCAGATAACGAGGACGTCAGCATGGTACAAACCGCCACCTGGGGCCGCCGTTACAAAGCTTTTGAACCCTAGTCGCTAAAAGACAACGAGGACGTCCATCCGTGCAAACCGCCACCTGGGACCGTCAATACAAGTTCTAAGTGTCCTCCTTCATATGAAAAAAGGACCCGGCACCTGATTAAGAGGTGCCGGGCCCTTTTCAATTTAAGGATTAGCCGGTCGGCCGTTAGTTATGACACATGTGACTGTTGATCATGGCGGCCAAGAGGATGTGACGCAGTCGATCGGTGGTGGCGTCATTGAGGTAGTCATCGGTAAAATCCAAACGGAAGCGGCCTTTGAAGGTCATGATGCGTTTCTTCAATTCCGACTTCTTCATACGGGCAATGGCAGTCGTTGCCTGCTCAAAAGACCATTCCGGGGCCATAGTTATCACCTCCAACTTTGAGATTACCACTGAATTCGATTATTAATGATTGACTGACACAGAAAATCTCGACTGCAAGACGACCTGACTTTGCTTGATTTTGAATGGGCTATTCAAAAGGCCGTTTTTACCGGGATTGCTCGATGAATTTTTATTTGTTCTCCATGAAGTCGTCTGATAACGTCTTGCCATGAAAACCAGTGAACTCGATTACCACCTCCCTTCCGAGCTGATTGCCCAGCAACCGGCCAGTCAGCGCGACGAATCGCGTCTACTCATGATCGAGCGAACCGATCAAAAGCTGTCCGATCGACGTTTTTCCGACATCACCCACACCCTGCAACCCGGTGACTGCCTGGTTCTCAACGATACCAAGGTGCTACCGGCCCGCTTTTTTGGCCATCGACGTACGGGTGCTCGCCTGGAAGGCCTGTTTCTCAACGCCGTCTCAACCAACGTCTGGGAGGTGATGCTCAAGGGATCGCGTAAGATCAAGGACGACGAGACGTTCCTGTTGGACAGTTGCGACCAGAGCCAAATCTTTGTAGCCAGCATCGTCCAACGCCTGGACGAAGGTCTCTGCCATATTCGCATCGATAGCCCTCAACCCGCTGAAACCGTGTTGGATGCCATTGGTTTTCCCCCTTTACCGCCTTATATCCGCAGGGACGGCGACTTGGATCGAGCCCAGGAGGACCGACAACGCTACCAAACGGTCTATGCCGAGCAATCCGGGGCCGTGGCCGCTCCCACGGCAGGACTGCATTTCACCGAAGACCTGCTCAGCCAAATCGAGGCCCAGGGCGTGCAACTGGCGCGACTCACCCTGCATGTGGGCATGGGTACCTTCAAACCGGTCACAGCCGAGGACCTGAACGACCACCCCATCCACAGTGAGCGTATTGAGATCTCCCAGGAGGCCGCTGATCGAGTCAATCAAACCCACCAGCAAGGCGGCCGTGTGATCGCCGTGGGCACCACCAGCACTCGGGCCCTGGAATCCGCCGCACAAAAACAAGACGGTCAATGGCAGCTGGTCCCGGTGAATCAGCCCACCAACCTCTTTATCATGCCCGGCTACCAGTTCAAGCTCATCGACGGCCTGATCACCAACTTCCACCTACCCAAGAGCACCCTGCTGGCCCTGGTGGGAGCCTTCATGGGAATGGATCTCATGCACAAAGCCTACGACCACGCCGTGGAAGAAAAGTACCGCTTCTACTCATACGGGGATGCGATGATGATTCTCTAGAGGAGAATTTAGAATATAGAAAGTAGAATGTAGAAGTAGCTGTTCTTCTGTTTTCTACATTCTACTTTCTACATTCTTAAATCAAGCTACGGTGGGCACTTGGCACAGGTCGAACGGAACAGGGTGGTGCTGAGGTAGCGGTCACCGCGATCACAGATGATGGTCACAATAGTGCCCTCTTGCATCTCCTGGGCCAGACGCACAGCCCCGGCCACAGCCGCCCCACTGGAAATCCCGGCAAAGATACCTTCTTCAGCCGCCAGACGACGGGCCATGTCAAAGGCCTCATCGTCTTGAACACACAAGACCTGGTCCAGGCGGTCCTGTTCATAAATCTGCGGGACAATGGCCTCTTTCATATTCTTAAGGCCTTGAATGGCATGGCCCATGGGCGGTTCGATGCCCACGATCTGCAAGTCTGCACGCTGCTCTTTTAAGTAACGGGAGATGCCCATCAAGGTACCGGTCGTGCCCATACCGGCCACAAAGGCGTCCACGCCCCCTTCGGTCTGTTGCCAAATCTCCGGGCCGGTGGTCTCGTAATGGGCCTGCCAGTTGGCGGTGTTGGCAAACTGGTTGGGCATGAAATAGTGATCCGGGTCGTCGGCCAGGATCTGATGGGCCGCACGAATGGCCCCATCCGTGCCCTGTTTGGCACAGGTGACCACCACCTCGGCCCCAAAGGCCTCCAGTACATGCTGGCGTTCGGTGCTGACGCAGCCGGGCAAGGTCAATTTGACCTTATACCCACGGGCGGCCCCAATCATGGCCAGGGCAATGCCGGTGTTACCGCTGGTCGGTTCCAGAATGGTCTTCTCCGGGGTTAAGAGCCCTGCCTCTTCGGCCTGACGAATCATAAACAGGGCCGGTCGATCCTTGATAGATCCCCCCGGGTTATTGCCTTCCAACTTGGCCAGGATGCGGACCTTGGAGTGGGGATTGATCCGTTTCAATTCCACCAGGGGCGTGTGCCCGATACTCTCTTCAATCGTCATAGCGGGGTCCTCTCAGGTTCTCAGTCGAAAAGGCTACTTGTACGATAAGGATAGTAGGATGTCAAGACTGAGAAGAATATAGAAGGTAGAACGTAGAATATAGAAGAGGCGTGCATTCTCCTACATTCTACGTTCTATTTTCTACATTCTCACAAGCTAGACAGTTCCGAACCAATTTGCTATCTTGTCTCCATTCATAACTCTGCTTATATTAAGGACAAAGACATGAGTACGCAGGATACCCAACCGCAGGAAAGCCAGGAGCGTCTGGACTTTATTCGCACCATTGTGGCCGAGGACACCGCCAGCGGCAAGTGGGACCAACGGGTCCACACCCGCTTTCCACCCGAGCCCAATGGCTACCTGCACATCGGCCATGCCAAGAGCATCTGCCTGAACTTCGGTATTGCCCAGGAATTCGGAGGCAAGTGCAACCTGCGTTTCGACGACACCAACCCCAGCAAGGAAGATCAGGAATACGTGGACTCCATCGAAGAGGACGTACGCTGGCTGGGCTGGGACTGGGAGGACCGGCTCTACTTTGCCTCGGACTACTTCCAGCAGATGCTCGACTGGGCCGTGGACCTGATTAACAAGGGCAAGGCCTATGTCTGCGACCTTGATGCTGAAGAGACTCGTCAGTATCGTGGCAGCCTCACCGAGCCGGGTAAAAACAGCCCCTACCGCGAGCGCAGCGTGGAGGAGAACCTGGATCTCTTTACCCGCATGAAGAACGGCGAGTTCCCGGACGGGGCCAAGACCCTCAAGGCCAAGATCGACATGAGTCACCCCAATGTCAATATGCGTGACCCGGTGATGTATCGTATCGTACACGCCAGCCACCACCGCCAGGGCGACGAATGGTGTATCTACCCCATGTACGACTGGGCCCACGGTCTGGAAGACTCGCTGGAGGGCATCACCCACTCGATCTGCACCCTGGAATTCGAGAACCATCGCCCGCTCTATGATTGGTTCATCGACGCCCTGGAGATCTACCACCCGCAACAGATCGAGTTCGCGCGTTTGAACCTGACCTACACCGTGATGAGCAAACGCAAGCTGCTGACCCTGGTCAAGGACAACTGGGTCCAGGGCTGGGACGATCCCCGCATGCCCACCCTCTCGGGCATGCGTCGTCGCGGCTATTCGCCGTCCGCAATTCGCAGCTTCTGCAAGACCATTGGCATCAACAAATTCAACAGTACCATTGACCTGGCCCTGCTGGAACACTGCCTGCGTCAGGATCTCAACAAGACCAGCCCGCGGGTCATGGCCGTGCTCGATCCCCTCAAGGTGGTCATCACCAACTACCCCGAGGGCCAGACTGAGATCATGACCGCCATCAACAACCCCGAGGATCCGGATGCCGGCACCCGTGAGGTCCCCTTCTCCAAGGTCCTCTATATCGAACGCGACGACTTCATGGAGGATCCCCCTAAGAAGTTCTTCCGCCTGGGCCCTGGACGCGAGGTGCGTCTGCGTTATGCCTACTTCATCACCTGCACCGACTTCATTAAGGATGAAAACGGCGAGGTGGTGGAACTGCACTGCACCTACGATCCGGCCACCAAGGGCGGCAACGCTCCGGACGGACGCCGCGTCAAGGGCACCCTGCACTGGGTCAGTGCCGAGCACGCCCAGGACGCCGAGGTACGCCTCTACGACACGCTCTTCACCCAGGAGAATCCGGACAAGGTCGAGGAAGGCCAATCCTTTACCGACCACCTCAACCCTGAGAGCCTCAAGGTCATCGAAGCCGCCAAGGTCGAGCCTTACTTGAAGGACACCACGGCATTGTCACGCTATCAGTTCGAACGCATCGGCTATTTCTGTACCGATCCCGACAGTACAGCGGACAAGCTTGTCTTTAATAAGACCGTGGGATTGCGTGACTCCTGGGCCAAGATGCAACAGAAAAACTAGGGATGTGTTTAGACCGACGGTCCAACCATCAGTAGGCGGATCGAGGCTACCACCACAACCACGATAAAGACGGATCGCACCCAGTGTACGGGCAGTTTATGCATCAAGTGTCCGCCAAAAAAGCCACCCATAATCGCTCCGGGAATCACAAATGCGGCGATCTTCAAACTGAGCAGGTAAACCGAACTGGCCTCCAGTGCGGTAAAGACAATGTCATGATGTCCCAAGGTCACATTCTTATAGATCGCCCCGATCCAGGCGATCGAGACAATGGTGGCGGCGGAATTGCTGATAGCTCGTCGCAAGGGCATCTTAAGCATCAACTGTTGCAGCGGAACGGCCACGGTACCGGCCCCGATCCCCATCAATCCCGCGGCCAAACCCGTGATGGCCCCAATCAAGATGGAATATAGACCGCGATGGGCAACGGCCTCGGGCTTGGGGATCTCGGTATGACCATAACGTAACTCCAGGTAAAAACGGTAGCTGTTATAAAGAGCCACATAAACGAGAAAAGCTCCAAAGATACGAGCCAGGAGATAACTGCGCGAACCGGCAAACATCGCCGAATTACTCCAGGCCACACCGACAACAATACCGATGATGGCTGCAGGGATCAAACGCTTGAGCACCCAGGGCACCATGACTTGGGCCTTGTGGTGTACAAAAACAGAAGACAGAGCCACGAAGAAGTTACAGATCATGGCGGCCGCCTGGTAGAGATGCTGGTTTTCGCCAAAAGCAAATACCATAGCCGGAATCATGACCACAGATCCGCCGATGCCGAGCAGTCCACCCAGCAAGCCCATGGCCAGTCCGGATCCTAATAGGAAGAGAACCTCCATCAGCCGAACAGTTCACCAAAGGCCGCGGCAATGTCCGGCCGTTGACAAAGGGTTTGCCCGATCAATACGGCTGTGGCTCCACAGGCCATCAGAGTCTCGACGTCACGACGGGTCTTGACTCCGCTCTCGCCCACCAGACCACAGAGGCCATCGACTTTTGCGGCCAAACGGCCGGTATGGTTCAGATCCACGTTCATGGTGGTCAGGTCACGATTGTTAATGCCCAGGATGTTGGCACCGGAATGAGGGTAACCAACCAAATGACGTACCTGCATGAGGACGTCTTCGCGGTAGACTTCCAGTAAAACCCCCAATCCCATCTTATCCGCTAACAACATAAATTCTTGCAGTTGCTCTACACTCAGACAATCGGCAATCAACAGGATGGCATCGGCCCCGGCCACGCGAGCCTCGACGATCTGATAGGGATCGACAATGAATTCCTTGCGCATCACCGGTAGTGACACGGCTTGCTTGACAGCGGTGAGGTACTCCAGTCGTCCTTGAAAATACTTCTCGTCCGTGAGTACGCTGATGGCGCTGGCCCCACATTGTTCATAGATCCGGGCAATGGCGACCGGATCGAAGTCCGGTCGAATCAAACCCGCAGAGGGTGAGGCCTTTTTGACCTCGGCGATGACGTGAATCCCCCGGGGGTGTGGTTGACTCAGGACGGGGGCAAAGGGACGGCAAGGTGGCAGGCCTGCGAGTTGGTCATGCAACTGCTCGGGTGACACGCGTTGTTTTTGCGCGTCAACCTCCTCGCGTTTGTCAGCCAAAATGGTATCGAGTATCGTGCCCACGTTTGAGGTCCCTTCCAGAGTTAGGATGCACTACCAGACAACTGCACAAAGGCCATGCGGAGGTTGTTGACGGCCTCTTCCAGCATCTTGGCCTCATCATCATCGAGGTTGCCCTGGGTCTTCTCCTGGATCACGGCCAGCATGTCGATGTTGTACTTGGCCATGGGAAAATCCTGAATAGGCTCGGCATCCTGGCTGGTCTTGAGCAGGCCCAAGGCCAGGTAGGCCTGGGTGGCAAACACGCTCAGGAGTCCCTGAAAATCAGCATCTGGTAAATTCATACCCTGTTGCTTTTGGGCCTGCTCCTCTTTTTCCTGGGCCTCCAGGATTTCCTTTTCCTTCTGAGCCTCCTGCTTCCAGTCGTCATCCACGATCAGTTTTTTTTCATCAGCCATGGCGATCTTATCCTCTTATCTTCCTATCATCATCTCTTCAAATAGTTAGTTGCGATACTGCTTCAGGGAACGAGCGACGTCACGCTTCTGCGACCGCTCGGCAATGCTCTGTCGTTTGTCAAACTGCCGCTTGCCACGGGCCAGGGCCAGCTCCATCTTGGCCAAGCCACGATCATTGAAATAGACCTTCAGGGGAACCAGGGTAAAACCCCGCTGTTCCAATTTGACCAGGATGCGGCGAATCTCGGACCGATGCAGCAGGAGTTTGCGTTTGCGTGCGGGTTCGTGGTTGTAGATCCCGGCCTGTTCGTAGGTGGCGATCTTGGCCCCCACCAACCAGATCTCACCGTCCTGGATTCGAGCGTAGGCCCCGTCCAGATCCATGTGCCCAGCGCGCAAGGACTTGACCTCACTACCCTTGAGCTCCATACCCGCCTCGAAGGTATCGACCAGCTCGAAGTTGTGGTAGGCCTTCTTGTTCTTGGCCACGGGACCGGTTTTCTGTTTGTCCTGCTTATTTTTTGCCATGCGGGGCAGTTTAGTCCGAATGGGCTTTTTTTGCAAGATGGATAACATCCAAAGAAAAACGGAGGCCTCTGTATGGAGGCCTCCGTTGCATATAAACGATCTCTAATCCAGATCAGACTAGATATTCAGGATCATGGAACATTGAACTCTAAAGGCTTCACCATCGCTCTGGTTGAGATACTGGGTGCGAGCATAGGACAGCTCAGCTCCCACCTGGATGTACTTGTTAATGGAATAGATAGCATTCCCGAAGATACAACGGTTGCTGGTACGTCCACCGGAGGCCACGTCGCGATCACAGATTTTTTCCATGCCATAGCCCAGGTTATAGGCGGTCGAAGAGTTCGGGGCCGCCAGACTGGCTGCCACCCAGCCACCACTGGAACGGACCGCACGGGCTGCAGAGGTCCCTGACCCTGTGACACCTTGACCAATCCCACCCAGCATGGCCGAGAGATTGGAACCGGTGTGGAGTTCACCCTTGACCGTACAGACTTCGCACAGGGGCAAGGTCACATCGAGGTTCCCAGACCAGGTATCGACCTTCACACTGTCTCCACTGGTATTGTAGTCATGCTCTTCCTTGCCAAAATGGCCGGACACACCTACGGTTGTAGGTTTGGGACCGGGACCGGGAACCGTTAGAGCCACACGCCCTTGAATTTGAGGCACACCGCTATCATCACCCGATTCCGTGGTCAGTGCTCCCGTACCCGTACCATTGGTGATCGAACTGCCCATGGTACGAGCCAAGGCGACCTGCGTGAGCAACGAGGTTTCCTCGCCCAGATCGACCCCCTTCTCCACTCGAATCTGAGGACGTCGGTAGCCGATATTGCCGATCCACCACAGCGGGCTGTAGTTCAACGTCTTGGGATTCAGGGGAGACACCACATCCCAGGTCTGACCGGCCAATACGGTGAGTTTCTTTTCAGGCTTTGAGATGGCGAGATAAGCATGTCTCATATAGAGGTCGCCCTTGTTCTCGGTCGATCCGTCGAAAAAGTCCATTTCAATCTGCCCGCGGCTGGTCCAGCCATTAAATTCAGGACCCGTAACCTTGAACCCGAACCGGGTTTCGCGTGCGGTCATGGCAAACTGCTTGTCATTGCGACTGGAGGAGTCGACCCATTTGAGATAATTGGACGTCGTGACCAACGAGTCACTCCACACGGCATCTGCTTTAATGTAGCCATAGAACTGGACATCCAGATTGGACCACACATCGCCCTTGACCGGCTCTTCGGCCCAACAACACACACTGCATAACAGCACGACTCCCACCAGGGTGACAACGTTCCTTGTTGCGTTCATACGAATCTTCCTTTCAATGACATCCAGATCGCGAACCAAGCCAGCAGACAGCTCCTTGGTTCTTTTATCAATTCAACAACTTATCTGGCTTATATCGTCAGGTGTGCTATCTTTCGACAGTTTTAATGAGGGATGTCACTTGGGTCTAAGATCGTCGAAGACAGAGATGACAATGGGATGTTTTTGGGACCTAGTCCGGATGTCACCCAAAAAATTATTTCTCAATAGCGCGATATTCTTCGGTGCGATGACGTACCACCTCGCCTTGGATCATGTAAATGACGTCCTCGGCAATATTGGTGGCATGGTCGGCAATGCGTTCCAGGTGGCGTGAGGCACTGAGTAAATGAATCAAGGCCTCGGTCTGTTCGGGATGGGCATGAATGGCTTCTTGCACTAGAATATACATCTGACGATTCATGGCATCCACGTCGTCGTCGTCATGACACACCTTTTGGGCCAAGGGTAAGTTAAAATTGACCAGGGCATCAAGACTGTTTTTAAGCATCTCCTGTACCTTGGAGGCCATTCCCACAAAGTCAAAAGATATGTCTACTTTGGGAACCGTGGCCAGGAATAGGGCTCGTTCGGCGATATTGACGGCTAAATCGCCCACCCGTTCAAGGTCATTGTTGATCTTTAAAGCCGCGACAATAAAGCGAAGATCTACCGCAACCGGCTGATGCAGGGCCAGAGTCTTGAGGCAGGTTTCCTCCAATTCTACCTCCATCTCATCGAGTTTACTGTCCTGTTCGATCACCCCCATGGCCATCTTTTCGTCCCGTTGATGCAGGGCCAAGGTGGCCTCACGTACACTCAATTCGGACAGGGCTCCCACGGTCAGGATATCCTTTTTAACTCGTTCGATTTCACGCATCAGATGTATAGGCATCTTAATTTCCTTTTATCCAAAACGCCCGGTGATATAGTCTTCGGTCTGCTTCTGGCTCGGGTTACTGAAGATCTTGGCAGTCGTGTCATACTCGATCAATTCACCCAAACAGAAAAAGGCCGAGCGGTCACTCACACGGGCGGCCTGCTGCATACTGTGTGTGACAATCACGATGGTGTAGTCTTCCTTGAGTTCCTCGATAAGGTCCTCGATACGACTGGTGGCAATGGGATCCAAGGCCGAACAGGGTTCATCCATCAAGAGGACCTTGGGCTTGGTCGCCAAGGCTCGGGCAATACAAAGTCGTTGTTGTTGACCACCGGATAAGGCCAAGGCGGATTTCTTCAAATCGTCCTTGACCTCCTCCCACAGAGCAGAGGCACGCAAACTCTCTTCAACCGTCTGTTGCAACTGTGATTTGGAACGAATTCCCTGCAAGCGGGGTCCATAAGCCACATTTTCGAAGATACTCTTAGGAAAGGGATTCGGTTTTTGAAAGACCATTCCCACCCGTTGCCGCAAGCTGACCAGATTGGTGCGTTTGTCGTAGATATCATGATCATCCACCTGTAAGAGGCCTTCGGTGCGAACATGAGGAATCAAATCGTTCATGCGATTGATGCTACGCAGGAAGGTACTCTTACCACAGCCACTGGGGCCAATGATGGCCGTCACGGTATTTTCGTAGATGTCCATATGAACATCCTTTACCCCCGCCTTCTCGCCATAATATAGATAGAATCCCTGAGACCGAATAATGGTCTTACCCGCCGACTTGTTACGGTTGTCTTTCGCGGGTCTTGTAACGGTATCAGCGGATGACTCATTCATTGTCATGGGCTCACTCTTTTGAGTTATCATGGTTTTACTCGACTCTACAGTTGGCATACTAACACCCCTTGCCTCCCGGAACAACCCGGTACTCTTAATGGCCCTTTAATTTCTTGAATACCCGGCTCCGCAACACAATGGCCACGCCGTTGAGACACAGAATCAACAAGACCAGGGTCACCACCATGCCATATTGGTTATGCGGCACCATCATCCCCACGCGATCGCCCACCGCGATACAGTAACTGCCATAGGATAGGGTCCGTGTGGGATCGAATACGGATTTGGGAATCGGCCCCGTCCACACGGCTCCGGTAAACAGGATCGGTGCGGTCTCGCCGGCAACGCGGCTCAGACTCAAGATCACGCCGGTCAGAATACCGGGCAAGGCCGCCGGCAGAGTCACGGTCATGAAGGTGCGAAAACGACTGGACCCCAGGGCCAAGGAGCCCTCCTTGTAACTACGGGGTACCGTTCGGATAGCTTCTTCACTGGCTCGAATCATCACCGGCAAGGTCAACACGGCCAAGGTCAAGGAGGCCGCCAACATACAGGGCTTGGAACCCCAGCCCAAGGCGGGAAAAAGATACAGGATAAAGAAGGCCATACCAAAAAGACCGAACACAATGCTCGGCACACCCGCTAAGGTATTGATACACATGCGGATAATGCGAATGATATTGTTATCTGGGGCACACTCAACCAGATAGGCGGCTGAAATCACGCCCAAAGGCACAACAAACAGCATCGCCAAGAGGGTAATGACCAGGGTTCCCAAAATCTCAGGACCGACGCCACCGAAATAGTGACCGGTATAGTGATCGTCATCAAAGAAATATTGCCAGTAACAGGTGAACCGAGGATGCATGAGTTGTTCGATGTTCTCGGGGACATAACTGAAGAGGGGCTCCAGGCTGGTCCCGGCAAACTGTTCCGCACGCGAATAGGTCACGGGCACCAGGTGACTGCTATCCTCCCCTTCTTCCCAACGCACCTCGTAAAGCATCTCCTGTAAAAACTGCTGAGTTTGATCCCAGCGGGTGGCTCCGTATTGTTGACGAGTCAAGGCAGGCATGGGTTGCCCCGGACGCGGGCCAAAAAGCTTATCGATGGCGACTTCCACCTTTTGCAGGGATTCGGTATAGCTATCGAAATGATCCAGATCAACTTTTTCGGCGTTGGCTCGAAAGCTACGAGCCAGTTCAAAGAAACGAGTGACACAAGTCCCTTGAAAACGGGGATCGTCTTGAAGCGCCAGCACCTGATCGGTGTTGGCTTGAATCAGCTCGATGTCACGACTTTCGAAAGCCTCTTCCAATAGATCACGCAGACCCCGACAATCGGATCGCAACGACGCATAGTCACTACCACTGACTCCATGATCCCGTAATTCCTGACCGTATTGGCGATAAACACGTCTTGCTTCACTCACCAGGGTATCGGTATCCAACCCCCTTTTGAACTCGGCCAAGCTGTCGTAAATCACTTGGCGGGCAGCCTCAGTCTCAGCGATTTCTCGATCCAGGGCTGCGTTGTTCCCTCGGGCAAAGAGAGCCCGTTGCATCTTACGATACTCCACGGTCCCACGAAAAAACACGGCACTGGCTCCATTCATGAGCATGGGGCCTAGCACCAATAAGAGGATCAAGGTCATGAAGACCACTGCCGCACCGGTCAGTACAGTAAATCCCTTATCGAGTGTACCACGCAACGCCTGTCGCATTAGCCTTTCCCTCCCGATCGTTTGGCCCGTGCCAAGAAGTATTCGCTGACGATGTTCATGCTAAACGTCATGACCAATAAGAGGACACCCACAGCAAACAGGCCACCGTAATGCAAGGAGCCCTTCTCCGTTTCGCCCATCTCACCGGCAATAACAGCGGTCATAGTACAAACGGAATTGGACAGATCCCACCAGGGGGTCGGGATCTGTTTGGCATTGCCCGAAGCCATCCAGACCACCATGGTCTCACCGATAGCTCGCATCATGCCTAGGATGATCGCGGCGATGATACCGCTATGGGCCGCAGGGATCACCACCTTGAAGATGGTCTCCATACGGGTCGCTCCCAGGCCATAAGAGGCCTCACGCAATTCGCGTCCTTGAGCGGAAATGGCATCCTCCGCCACTGAGATGATGGTTGGCAAGGCCATGACTCCCAAGATAATGGAGGCATTGAGGGCATTGGTTCCGGTGTTAAAACCGAAGTGTGTTTGCATCCAAGGGGCCAAGACCAACACGGCAAAAAAACCATAGGCCACTGACGGGATCGCGGCCAAGACCTCAATGAGTGGTTTGACGATGTTACGCACCTTAAAGGATACTACATCACTGAGAAAAACTGCCGCGAGAATACCAATCGGAACGGCAAAGACCAAGGCGGCAAAGGTGACATAAAGCGATCCGGTTAACAACGCCAGCACCCCAAAACGCGCGGGTTCTGCCTCAGGGAACCACTCAGTGCTCGTCAAAAATTTAACAATACTATAGTCGGTAAAAAACGGAAGAGACTCCTTGATCACGAAAACAAAGATCAGGAACACCGCCAGCACCGAACTACAGGTCAAGAAAAACAGAAAAGCACGTCCTAAGTGCGCCAGGACATAACCGGCCATATCCTGGCTGGGAGTAAGCATAAGCGGCCGATAGGAATCGGCCGCTTGCTTTAACGTCAGAGTTGAACGTTGGGTATTCATAGAGTTTGTCGTCCTTGGGTTGTTGGAGGCCTTAGTAACTGGTCACCGGAACAAAACCCTTGGCCTCGACATACTCCTGCCCTTCTTCGCTCAGGTGGAAGGTACAGAACTTATGAACCGTGGAGCCCAACTTGGGATAACCGTTGGTAAAGAAGAACAGCGGACGGGCTACGGGATATTCGCCCGAGGCAATGGTACGGCGACTGGGAGTTACCCCATCGATCTTCAAGGCACGTACCTGGGCATCCAAAAAGCCGATACCGACATAGCCGATGGCACCCGTGGTCTTGCTGACTCGGGCATGGGCTTGAGGATTAGAGTTCACCGTCTCGACATGACCGGCCATATCTTGTTTCTTCATGACTAAACCATGGAAGGTTTCAAAGGTGCCAGAGGAACTGTCACGAGTAACGGGTACGATCGCCATATCAGCCCCACCGAGTTCCTTCCAATTCTTAATCTTACCGGTATAGATGTCTCGGACCTGAGCCGTCGTCAATTCCTTGATGGGATTGGAGGGATGAACCACGATGCAAACACCGTCCATCGCCACCACATGGGCCACGGGCATTACACCCTTTTCTACCGCGCTAGCAAATTCCTTATCCTTCATAAAGCGGCTCATGGTTGCCACATCACAACGACCATCCACCAAGGCGGCAGCACCATCACCACTACCGGTCTTCTTGACGGTAATTTCCAGATCGGGATTGACGCCCTTGAAGTACTCGGCAAAGGCGTCTGCAATGGGGCCTACCGTCGTAGAACCGTCAATCTGTAAACTCTCTGCTGAAACCCAACTAGCCAGGCATACGACCAGGCCCACAACCAACCATTTCGATGTCTTCATAATTTCAGTCTCCTTAATTAAAACCGATACAGTTAATACGGGCTTCCCGTTAGACTAAAATTAGGGAAATGTTAGGATTGCGTTAGGGGAAAGAAAAAGGGTTGAGAAAGTACAAATAGCGAGGGAGGACGTGATCATCCTCCCTCGCTTTTAACTTCGTTGTAAGGTATATCTTTTAGAACTTGTGGATAATACCCAGGGAGAATCCAGAAGGATCGCCACCACTGGCCGGGGTTACATTATCACCATGACCGCCACCAGCCATGGCCAAGGTTGAACCGGCTTGGTTTTCCATCAAGGCGTAGGCCGCATAAATCGTGGTGTCATCGCTCAGTTTCTTGTCCACACCTGCGACATACATCACTGCGTTACTATTAGCCGTACCATCGACACCGTCGCACTTATACACCTGTGCCTTTACGATGCAGCATCCCAAATCGTAAGCCGCACCACCACCAAAGGTATTACGATCGGCATCCTTGGTGCCGCCGGTATCATATAGCCATTCAGTCAAACCGGTAAACGCCCATGCACCGGTTTTGTAGGTTGCAGCCAAGCGTACACCGCTTTCAGATTCGGCAACAGCTGGACCAATCAAACGCTTACCATGTACTTCATAGCCAGCACCGAAGCTTAGACAGTCTCCATCTTGGAAAACCTCTTCGGCTTTATAACTCAAGCTTGTACTCAAGGCATCAGCTTGATTGACACCGTCCTCAGCGACATAGCCAGCTACGAGGGTGAGGTTATAATAAGTTGGACTGGTATAAACCAGGATGTCATCAGAACGCAGATTAAAACCTGCCCCACCGATACCCAGAATATTACGATTGTCACCAATTCGGTTCATAAACAGGTCGTTGCCCGTAGCCAGTGACTTAAATGGGGTATCATACTTACCACCAATAATCCGACCATAAGGTGTATCAAAACCAACATAAGAGTTACGGCCGGCAATGGTCCCACTCCCCTCAGACAAGTCGACGGAGCACTCAATCTGATAAATCACATCGTAGCCTTCCGCCACGTTGGCACTGCCCTTAAAGCCCAAGCGGGAAGAGTTGCTTGAAAGATAGAGACTCTCTCCAGCATTCGAATCTGAAGGATTGGCATTGTCCATGTAGTCCACCGACAGATTGGCTTGGCCGTAGATATCGACGGTGATAGGGATCTCTGCAGACATGGCCTGAGTGGCAAAGGTACAGATCGCCACGACCATCATCAACGTCATGATTTGTTTGTTTTTTTGGGTACTCATTGCTTGCGTCTCCAACATTTTTCCAGATAACTCCATTTTCTTAAGCAAAATACCTAAGACAAACGAACTCCATGTCACCACCCGGCAGGATGACATCGTGACATGGTAAGTGTGTGACATTGCTATGGAGGCGGTAACCCCTTGGATAGATCCATGAGTTAAGTCCTCACAATCTGTTTGATCCTTTGATAGCGGTTAAACGTTTCTATTCCTTAGGAAGGCTCAACGTAAAGACGCTGCCTTGCCCCAATTCACTTTCAACGTTCACCACACCTCCATGGACCTGGACAATATGCTTAACAATAGCAAGTCCTAGCCCTGTACCCCCTAATCGGCGACTTCGGCCCTTATCCACCACATAAAATCGTTCAAAAAGTCGTGACAAGTGATCTTTCGCGATACCTGGCCCGTTGTCCTGTACAGAAATATTAACCTGACCTTCCTGATCAGTAAATCTTACCACCACCCGAGCGCCATTTTCACTATATTTGACGGCATTGTCAATTAAGTTCACAACAGCCTGTTCAAGAAGTGGTCCATTAATCTTGGCTTTTACAGGCATTTCGGGGCAGATTAAGTCCAAGTTAACTTCCTTGCCCTGCGCGTGAATTTGGGCAAACTCTAAAGCCGACTCCAAGACTGGCTGCAAATCCACTTCTTCAAAGGAGATACGGCGTTGATGACTGTCTTCTTCAAGCCGTGAAAGGCTCAGTAAATCATCGATAATGGCGTTCAAGCGATCGGTATGTTTGGCCACAATCCCTAAGTAATGCTGAATCTGCTCGGCATCGGGGGCATCGCCTTCTAACAAGGCCTCCACAAATCCCTTGATAGAGGTTACCGGAGTTTTGAGTTCATGTGACACGTTGGCGACAAAATCTCTCCGAACATTTTCCAACCGGAAAATACGAGTCATATCGTGCAACACGATCACGGCCCCTCCATGGCGACCGGATTCTTGAGATAGCTGTGCCCCATGCAACTGAAAATAACGCCCTCCATTGATGGGCAGGGCGATATTGGCCTCTTCAACCTGAGTGCCATCGAGGGTATTGCGAACGAACTCTTGCAGATGCACGTCACGGATCACCTCAGCCACATTCCGCCCCTTACAGGCCTCTGCATCGAGATCCAGCAATTTAGCGGCCGCACGATTAATACTACTGATGTGTCCCTCTTGATCGACAGCCAGCACTCCTTCGATCATACTGGACAATATCGCTTCAACTTCATTGCGTTGCTGGGTAATCGTACCGATACGATCCTGTAATTGACGGGCCATTTCATTGAGGGCCTGAGCCAGTGAACGCAATTCCGTGGATTCTGGAATGGGTACGCGTAAATCCAGTTGCCCGGTAGCAAAACGGTTGGCAATCCGCTGCATACTCACAATCGGGCCACTGATTCGTCGAGCAATCACCAAACTCAGTAAAATGGCACAAAGGGCCATGGCAAGCCCTGACCACAGGATTTTTCGGTAAATCTCCTCTAACGCCTGATCCAGGGCACTGGTTGCGACAGACGTGCGCACCACCCCCAAGGGCACGTCACCCTCGCACAAGGCAACAGCCACGTACATCATCCTGATCCCTAATGTGGGGCTCTTGCGTTTGACATGTGAGCCATACCCCTCAGCCAGGGCCTGTTGGATTTCTGGACGATTGGAATGGTCATCCATGGACTCGATGTCACTTTCGGAATCCCCCCAGACCTGACCCGACGGAGAAATAATAGTAAAACGGGTAGGATGAGTAGAGGCTCCACCTAATTGTTTGCACAACTGGTCAATCTTCTGGGTGTCAGTAGAGCCCTGCAACAAAGGCCGGACCTGTTGGGCCACGGCCAAGCTCAACTCTTTGAGATGGTCTTCAGCCTCAGCCAGATAGAGTTTACGAAAGGCTCCCGATGCAAACATCGCCACTGGCACCAAGGCCACCAAGGCCACCAATACAAAAGAGGGAAATAAATGCCAAACCAATGCCCGTCGAATCATCGACTAATCCTTAAAACGATATCCCACACCCCGTACGGTCTCGATATATTGACCGCACTTATCCAATTTCTTACGAAGCGATACAATCTGAACATCCACAGCCCGATCTGTCACCAGGTAGTCACTCCCATGCAGGGCATCCACGATCTTATAGCGTGAAAACACCACCCCTGGGCGCCGGGCCAACAGCTGAAGAATGTTAAACTCGGTAAACGTCAAACGTACATCCTCTCCATCCACCCGTACCTCACGTCGGGATGGATCGATGGTAATGTCACCCAATACCAGTATACCGCTCTCGGATGATTCAGGTTCCTCACAGCGTCGTAACAGAGCCCTGACCCGAGCGACCAGAACCTTTCCACTAAATGGCTTGGTCACATAGTCATCCGCCCCCAGTTCCAACCCCGTGACCACATCGATATCCTCGCTTTTAGCTGTCAACATCACCACTGGAATCCCTGATACAGCGGGATTGGCCTTTAGCTTGCGACAAACCTCCAGGCCATCCATCCCCGGCAACATCAGGTCTAAAAGAATCAGGTCCGGTTGTTGTGCCTGGGCCAATTCCAGGCCCTGCTCACCGGTCTCACCATAGAAAACCTCATAGCCTTCCGGGGCGAGGTTCAATCCCACCAGTTCCCTGATATCCTCTTCGTCATCAATTACCAGTATTTTTGCCTTGGCCATGCGTTAACATCCCTTGTCCACTTTTTAGAGTTCCATCGACCGACCGGCCGAAAATAGCTTAACCATTGTAACGACCTATTCAATCAAAAAGCCACAATCTCTCTAAACCCCAAAAAAAGGGGGACTATCAGCCCTGTAACCGCCCTCATTAACATATAGCTAATTTATTTTTAACACCCGCCTAACCTTCATAAACCTGGCCTCGGTCTAAGTCACCCCTCAGCCACAGGTCTCCTCTCCTAATTTTAACGAACAAAAAATCCCTCAACATTCCTCCAAAGTCCTTATCACCGCTTGATTTAGCCTCGATCTTTCTAACATTACCATTGACTGGTTTCAACTCGCCGTTTATATTGATCCGTTTAACTGGGTTGGTCCAGGCCATTTTGGAGACACACAATGAGCATAAATAAGATCGCCGGAGAAGGTATAACCTTTGACGATGTCCTATTGATCCCAGCCAAAAGCGATATCGTGCCCAGTCAAGCCACCACGGCTACACAACTGACACGCAGGGTAAGCATAAACATCCCCATTGTGTCGGCAGCCATGGATACAGTGACCGAAGCCGCCCTAGCCATTGCCCTAGCCCAAGAAGGTGGCGTGGGCATTATCCATAAAAACCTGGCCGTGGAAGCTCAAAAACGCGAAGTAGCCAAGGTCAAACGCTCTGAACATGGGGTCATCTCAGATCCCGTCACGCTCAGCCCCAACGAACCGGTACAACGGGCCCAGGACCTTATGCATGAACAAAATGTCTCGGGCATCCCCATTGTAGACGGGAAAAAGCTGGTAGGCATTCTGACCCGCCGCGACCTCAAATTCCTCAAGGACTATAACGCCAAGATCAGCACCGTGATGACCAAGGACAACCTGGTCACCGGCCCGGCTGGTACCACCCTGGAACAGGCCAAGGAGATCCTGCAAGGCCGTAAGGTGGAAAAGCTGCTGCTCGTCAAAGACGATGGTGAACTGGCCGGCCTGATCACCATGCGGGATATCGACCGCGTTCAACAATTCCCCATGGCCGCCCGTGACGAACGGGGCCGCCTGCGGGCTGGAGCTGCGGTCGGGGTTTTGGATTTCGAACGCATCGAGGCCCTGATCGAGGCCGATGTGGACATCATCGTGGTTGATACGGCCCACGGCCACTCCAAGAACGTGCTGGAAACCGTCAAGGCCATTAAGAAACAACACGACATCGATGTAATCGCCGGCAATATCGCCACGGGCCATGCGGCCCGTGACCTGATCGACGCCGGTGCCGACGCGGTCAAGGTCGGGATCGGACCCGGGGCTATTTGCACCACCCGGGTCATCTCAGGTGTGGGCGTACCCCAGGTCACGGCTATCATGGACGTGGTCGAGGTGGCCAAGCCGGCCGGCATCCCGGTCATTGCCGATGGTGGCATCCGTCAATCGGGCGATATCACCAAGTCCATCGCCGCCGGTGCCTCTAGCGTGATGCTGGGCTCACTCTTTGCCGGACTACGGGAAAGCCCGGGCCAACTGGTCATCTACAAAGGCCGCCAATTCAAGGAATACCGCGGCATGGGCTCATTAGGGGCCATGGTCAAGGGATCGGCCGATCGGTACGGCCAGGACAGCAAGGCCGAGACCAATAAGCTGGTACCCGAGGGCGTGGAAGGCCGCGTACCTTATCGCGGTCGTTTGAGCGACTTCATCTATCAACTGGTCGGCGGCTTGCGAGCCGGAATGGGCTATTGTGGTGCCCGCAACATCGAAGAACTCAAGGAAAAGGCCCAGTTCGTGCGGATCAGTGCGGCCTCGGTGCACGAGTCTCACCCGCACGGCATCCAGATCACCAAGGAAGCCCCGAACTACTCCGGCCTCCTGGCCTTTGAAAACTAGTCAACTTCATCCCTAGTATTGATAAGGGTGTTTTCATGACCAATGAAATGATCGCCATCCTCGATTTTGGCAGCCAATACGGTCAACTCATTGCCCGACGTGTACGTGAGTTGAACGTCTTATCCAAGATATACCGGGCCGACATGCCCGCCGAAGACCTGGCCAAGTTGCCCCTTAAGGGCATCATCCTCTCCGGTGGACCAGCCAGTGTCTATGACGAGACCTCACCCCGCTGTGACGAGAAGATCTTTGAGTTGGGCGTGCCCATCCTGGGCATCTGCTATGGCATGCAATTGGGCTGCCAGATTTTAGGTGCCCATATCAAACCCGCAGACAGCCGTGAATATGGCCGCACTGAGCTGACCATCACAGACAACCAGGGTCTCTTTGCCCAGGTTCCCGAGACCACCACGGTATGGATGAGCCATGGCGATCAGATCGATCAGTTACCCGAGGGTTTCTCCACCCTGGCTAAAACCAAAACCTGCCCCCACGCCTCGATCAAGAACGAGACCAAGCAGTTTTATGGTGTGCAGTTCCACCCCGAGGTTACGCATACTCCCAAGGGCATGATCCTGCTCAAAAACTTCCTCTATAGCGTCTGTCAATGCAAGGGCGACTGGAAGATGAGCGATTTTGTCACCGAGACGATCGAGCGCGTACAACGCCAGGTGGGCAATGCCCATGTGATCTGTGGGCTCAGTGGCGGAGTGGACTCTTCCGTGGTGGCCGCCCTGCTGCACAAGGCCATTGGCGACCAGTTGACCTGCATCTTCGTGGACAACGGCCTGCTGCGTAAAAACGAGCGTGAGGGGGTGGAATCGACCTTCAGAGACCACTTTGGCCTTAATCTTCGCGTAGTGGACTGGTCCAAGCAATTCCTCGCCAAACTGGCAGGCGTCACCGATCCTCAGCAAAAACGCAAGATCATCGGTGCCGAGTTTATCGAGGCCTTCAAGGCCGAAGCCGCAACCATCAAGGATGTCCAATTCCTGGCCCAGGGTACGCTTTATCCCGATGTTATCGAGTCGGGATCAAAAGACGGTAACCCCGCAGCCAACATCAAGTTACATCACAATGTCGGTGGTCTTCCCGAGCAGTTGGGCTTTGAATTGGTCGAACCCCTGCGCGACCTCTTCAAGGATGAGGTGCGTTTGGTGGGCGAGTACCTGGGCCTGCCCGAAGACATGGTCTGGCGTCACCCCTTCCCCGGACCAGGACTGGCTGTACGGATCATTGGCGACATTACGGAAGACCGCCTCAAGGTCTTACGCGAAGCCGATGAAATCCTGATCGACGAAATCACAGCTGCGGGCCTGTATCGCCAGATCTCACAGGCCCTGTGTGTCCTTCTTCCCGTCTCGACCGTAGGTGTCATGGGTGATGGCCGCACCTATGAAAGCGTGATCGCCGTGCGTTGCGTGGAAACCACTGACTTCATGACCGCCGACTTCTCCCACATCCCTTACGAGGTCCTGGGGCTGGTCTCCAGCCGTATCATCAATGAGGTCCGGGGTGTCAATCGCGTGGTCTACGATGTCTCCAGCAAGCCCCCGGCCACTATTGAATGGGAATAATTGAACCACATTCGCAACGGCTCGTTATAATACAAGCATCTCAAAGAACCCAGCCTTGGGCTGGGAAAGGATAACAGTATGTCAGATTTAGAATTTCAACCCGCTGAACGTATCTTGAGACTGCCACCCTACCTGTTTGGTCGGCTCAACGCCCTAAAGCTACAAAAACGCCAACAGGGTGCAGACATCATCGACCTGGGTATGGGTAATCCCACAGACCCCTGCCCCCAGATCGTCATCGATAAACTCTGTGAAGCGGCTAAAGATCAGCGTAATCACCGTTATAGCGCTTCAAAGGGCATCAACGGCCTACGCCGTGAGGTCGCTCTCAAGTATGCCCGCAACTGGAACGTAGAACTGGACTGGGAACACGAAGTCCTGGCCTGCCTGGGCTCCAAAGAGGGCTTCAGCCACATGTGCCTGGCCATGATGGGCCCGGGCGACACGGCCATCGTACCGGATCCAGCCTTTCCCATCCATATCTATGGCGTTACCCTAGCCGGTGGCAACGTGATCTCTGTCCCCCTGGGCTGCGATCAAAAGTTCCTGGACAATATCGCCATGGTCTGTGAGCACCTCTATCCCAGGCCCAAGGTACTGATCCTCAATTATCCTCATAACCCCACGGCCATGACTGTGGACGAGGGCTTCTTCGATACCATCGTGGACCTGGCCAAGCGGTTCGGCTTCAAGGTCATTCACGACTTCGCCTATGGCGAGACCGTCTTTGACGGCTACAAGGCCCCCAGCTTCCTGTCGGCCAAGGGTGCCAAGGACGTGGGTGTCGAGTTTACCACCATGAGCAAACCCTACAACATGGCCGGCTTTCGCGTGGGCTTTGTCGCAGGCAACAAGGAGTTGATTGACTACCTGGCGACCATCAAGGGTTATTACGACTATGGCATCTTCCAGGCCGTCCAAATCGCAGCCATCATTGCCATGCGGCACTGCAACGAGGACATCCGCTCCCAAAACCTCATTTACCAGACCCGACGCGATGTGGTCTGCGAAGCCCTGCAACGGATCGGCTGGGAGGTGGAAAAGCCCAGAGGCTCCATGTTCGTCTGGGCCCGCGTCCCTGAGGAACACACCCGCGGCAAGAGTACCATTGACTATGCCATGGACCTGATGGAATACGCTGAGGTAGCCATCGCCCCGGGCAGGGCCTTTGGCGAAAACGGCGAGCACTACATGCGTATCGCCCTGGTAGAAAATGAACAGCGTCTGCGTCAGGCTATCCGCAATATCAGCCGTTACATCCAGGAGAAACCTATACGCAAAGGCATGAAGTAAAGCAACACAAAACGACGTAGATTCCCATGTGGGAACCACGAAAAGCAATTGCACCTAGTATCAGCCAAGGCTTCTAGATTTATTTGAATTGCTAATACTTAATCGCCCCCATTTCGTATAATTAGACATCATTAACAATATTATAGTTCGTTTTCTTAAAGTAACTTACATTAATAAATAGCGTGACGTTAGACACGTGTATTTAAACCACAAGTTCCGAGAATATTGACTCTAACATACCGTTTTGATAGAATAGCTTGCCCATGGCAAATACAGTGAAAAATACGAGCAAAAAGCGAACGGCTTCGCAGAAATCGAGCTCTTCTCCTAAGGTCGCCAAGGTTAGTACTAAAAAGGCTTTCCGTACGTTTCAACAGGCACAAAAGTGGCTGTTTGAAAGGACCGACTATGAGAAGCAGGAGTATCTGCGTTATAACGTAACCACCTTCAGCCTCGACCGGATGGAAAAACTCCTGTCGTTACTGGGGAATCCACAAAAAAAACTCACGGCCGTCCATATAGCCGGAACCAAGGGTAAGGGATCTACCGCGACCATGTTGGGCAAGATGTTGGAGTCCAATGGGTATAAGGTTGGACTCTACACCTCCCCGCATGTGGTACAACTGAATGAACGCATCACAGTCAATTCAAAATTGATCTCTGATCGTCAACTATTAGGCCTGCTAAATCGCGTCTATGACCCTGTTGAGAAACTGGCCAAAAAAGATGCCCCAACTTTCTTTGAGATCATGACGGCCATGGCTTTTATGCACTTCATCGATAGTGAGGTGGACATCGCCGTTATCGAAACAGGACTGGGTGGGCGTCTGGACAGTACTAACGTAATCCTACCCAAGGTGATCGGAATCACGAGCCTGAGCATCGATCACCCGCAACAACTGGGTAATAGCCTAGACAAAATCGCACGTGAAAAAGCCGGTGTCTTCAAGAAGGGCGTCCCTGTGGTCACTTGCGAGCAGGATCCAGTGGCCATGAAGATTCTAAAACACGAAGCCGCGGCCACAAAATCTCCGTTGAATGTCACTGGTGGAGATATCGATTTCTCCTACCGTTTTGAAACGTCACGTGAGCATGGGCCCCATACACGCATCTGCCTGACCACGTCGACCAGCAAGTTCGAGCACCTGCGCGTACCGCTACATGGAACACATATGGCCATCAATTGCGGCCTGGCCTTGGCCATGCTCGACAAACTCAAGGCTGAAGGTTTCAAAATTGACATCGAAAAGGTCACTGAAGGGCTAGACAGTGTCAACCTGCCTGGACGCATGGAAATGATCTGTCGCGACCCCCGCATCATGATCGACGGAGCCCACAATGCCGCGAGTATCAAGGCCTTGATCCATGCCGTGGGACAAAATATTCCCTACGACTCTATGGTAGTCATCTTTGGCTGCAACAGCGACAAGGATATACAGGGCTTGCTCACACAATTGCAATATGGTGCGGACAAGGTCATCTTCACCCGTAGCAATTCAGCCAAGGCAATGTCCCCGACGGACTTGGCAGAGATGTACACCGAGATCTGTGGCAAAATGTGCCAAGTTTCCTCCAGTTTAGGCGAGGCTTTGCAATTGGCCAATAGCGCCGTCGGCAGAGAAGACCTCATTCTTATAACGGGTAGCTTTTATTTGATTGGACAAGCGAAGACACGCTTCTCCGACTAAGAATCAGCTCAACACTAGAGAACACAAGACCCTAAGTAAACCTTTAGGGTCTTTTTTTTGTTTTATACATATCTTGCTCTTGAAGTTTCCACACCCTCTAATATAATTCTAATATTGCACCTTAGGAAAGACAGCAAGATAGCCGGAAACGAACAGAGACGTTACCCACCTTAGAGACTCGCTTTCCCTTTGATAATGTCGGTCGCATCATCAGATGTCGATCATGAACGATGTACGTTTACAAGGAAAGGAGACTACAATGAAGAACTGCGCAATGCCCCTATTGATTGGTTTGTCAATCACAATGGCGACATGGGCACAAGCCGAGAACCCTATCAACCAAAGAACAAGTCAAGACCAAAAAGAGGTGTGCGCCATCGTATACCCTACAGGTGCCGCTTTAGCCGTCTGGTGTAGTTACGGTCAAGATGGCAGTTCTGGTGCCATTGTCGCACGCAAGCTGGATTCTGAAGGGGTGCCGGATGGCAATGAATGGATCGTGAACCAGGATCCGCAAGGGTATCAAGCCGAACCCGCAATCGCACTTAGTCACGAAAACAAAGTCCTTGTCGTATGGCGTGGCCCGCATGCAAATGGAGATAGCGAGGAAATCGTCGGTAGGCTATTTGACGTCAATGGCATTGCGATAACCAACGACATACACATCAACCAAAACGTCTCAGGCGAACAGTCACATCCTTCTGTTTGCGCTTTGCCCAGTGGCTCATTTGCCATCGCATGGGAAAGTGAAGGCATTGACAACAGCAAAAAGTGTATTTGCTTGAGAATAGTTAACTCCAGTGGAGCCCCGGTTGATAACGAGGTCGTGTTTAGCGATACCCCCTCCTATACCTGTCGATATACAGATATCGCTTGTGATCTCAATGGGGTGATCCACGGGGCCTGGGTGGAAGATCGCAGTTCCAATGCCATTCGCCGTCGCCGCTTAGACCCCAACGGTACAGCTCTAGGATCTTCAGAACAGGTTAACACCTTTAGAATCAAGAGCATCACCCAAACCGCAATCGCGGTCAATCCAGCTGGCTACAGTCTCATTGCTTGGGATGGAGATCCCAATAAAGGAGCAGACGACGATGTCCATGCTCGCATATACGATCCCAATGGACAGACTCTTACTGATCAGTTTCAGGTCAACCAAATATCACAAGACAACCAGGAATCCCCCTGTGTTGCAGCCATGCCCAATGGCGATTTCATCCTAGCCTGGCAAACCCCTGGGAGTGAGGAAGGCAATGGTTCAGAATTGGCCATTCGTCGCTTCGATCCTAATGGTAATCCCAAAAGTGATGAAACTCTACTTTGTGCAGCCGAGGGAGATCAGGCACTAGCCACCCTCAGCACTAATGGATCAAGTCGATATCTGGCGTTGTGGCAAAGTAAAACCCAAGACTCATCCGGGTGGGATATACATTATCAATACGGGCCCACAATGCGGGTCGCCGATCTGAATCTGGACACTCAGATCGACATGTATGATGTCGCACTTTGGGCTCAATCTTGGACTCTGACTTACAAGGAAAGCCTGGACATCTATCAAGACTTCCAAATCAACCCCCTCGATTTATGGGCCATCAGTCAACAATGGCTCCAATCCTCCCCCAGATAAGCTTGCTCCAAACCCAGGATTGCTATAATAAGCAATCCTGGGTTATTTTCTCAAAACCACCCCAAAAACCCCTTTTCGGTCTCTGATTCTGGATTTTTTTTCGAATTTTTAAATTTGATCACCAAAAAGTAGCCATCGCATTCCAAGCATTAATTAGCCCTAAGGCCAATCTTATAAGACATTTATCATGGCGAAGAAAATTTTCCAGCCATCCATGCGTTAATTTGGGCACTTTACTGGAAATCCCCCACCTGATTCCCTACAATATGTATTAAATTCTTCCTTGCAAACAAGATGGGGCCGAATTGGGGAGGTCAAGGATTACCCACTCAATTCCTGATTCGTGAAGTCTATATCACGAATAACACAAGATTTGGAAACGAACCTGAATTGATGGGTTGTTACTTTGTGGAAGGAAGAATGATGAAAAAGTTCACTTACTATCTGTTTATTGCCATGTTGTCAGTCTCGGTTGCCAACGCAAGCCCGTCTATGACTGACAACGGAAGTTTAGACGACGATGTACTTTCTGCCCTATTCGAACTGTTCGGGTGGGACGTTCACTCAAGCCGAGTCACACCCGTGGGTAGCCATACAGCACCAGGAGATTCCTATATCGACCTGAGCCAGTATGAAACCTACTCGGTTACATTCGACACAGAAATAGGACAGACCTACATGCTTCTGTTCGATATGTCCGGGCTCCCTACTGATGACAGAGCAACGGTCAGCTTACTGCTAGAGGCACTCGGACAATCCCAAGAATTCACCATGAATGTATCCGAGTCAACCGCCGATGAACTTCTTTGGTTAACCCAAAGCTGGGGTTTTGAAGCTGATGATCTTCAAACTACATTCACCTTCTCATCACTGTCTGCCTATCTAGACAATATCCGTCTCTACGCAGTACAAGCCGTACCTGTACCCGGAGCAATCCTACTGATCGGCTTCGGCCTAACCGGCACTCTTGGGCTAAAAAGACGTTTATCACGCTAACAAATTCGATAAGCAAACAAAAAGGGGGCAGGATTATAAATCCTGCCCCCTTTTTTAATACCAATTTTCTAATTCAGGTATAAGTTGATACCCGGGTCAAGTTGTGCCGAGTACGTTAGTCTTTCACCAACACACTTACCAGCCTGTTTTCTTCAAAACAACCGGCACAGTCATGATTAATATGTAAAGATTAAGAAGAAATGACCGCCTTTGAATGTAAAGATAGTCATACTTTAATTTATGTTCAGGCTTCAAATCATACAAGCTACGTATTTGAGCTAAGCCAGTAATGCCGGGCTTGACTGCTAACCTAGCTCCACGTAGGGCTTCATGCAGATTAACACGGTATAAATTCTCAGGGCGTGGTCCCACTAGACTCATGTCCCCCTTTAGGACATTGAAAAGCTGCGGTAACTCATCTAAACGTGTTTCTCGTAGCATTTTCCCCACTACTGTAACTCGCTCATCATCCTCACTCGCAGGCATAAACCCCCACTCCTTTTCTGCATGCGCTACCATCGTCCGAAACTTTAAGAGAGTAAATATTCGACCATTTTCCCCTACTCGTTGTTGTCGATAAACCACTGGCCCCTTTGTATCAATCAAAATGGCGACCGATACAGCCAACATAATTGGCCAAAGCACCAGAATACCAACGATAGATCCAACAATATCCAAGGAGCGTAGAAGCGTCCTTTGTAACCAAGTAATCTTAGCCGCATCTACAACATGAGAGGGCAAAACCAATGCAGAATCTTCAAATACAGAATCAACACAGACAGATTCAGGAAAAGCAATGATTTTTTGCTCAGAGTATATCACTGTAGAGATTGCCCCATCAGCATGATCGATCCTGTCTCTGACAGCAATTCCATTTCCCATTAGAGCCCCCACGATTCAACTCGGCCATTTATATTTAAATGATTCACCCTCAATGATTTGTATGTATTATAGAAATGTCACTTCTTTATACAAGAAAAAAGAGAGGAACATGCCATTGGCTAAAGTCGCCTTAACATGATCACCCTAATTCACATTAGAAACACCTTCAGCTTTCATTTGCCTTAGCCGTTGTTCAGATATTTCCTTAATCTCGGGTATCCCCCGCTCTTTAGTCATCGCTAGCGATGCTAGCGGTGGAGCTCCTGGCCCTGTGATAATTCTCTTTTCCTTGCCAAGTTTAAATTCTAATACCTTCATGTATTTTCTTAGAAAGATTCCCAAGCGTACAAAATACTGCAAACCCAACCAATGCCCCTGAGCATAGTAGATATCATAAAATTTCCTTAAGGAATCATGCAAATCTCGTATTTGTTTTTCCCCATTCTGATTGATGGATTGACTGCCATAGTGAATGATCTCGGAATCGGGAACGAAGTATATTTTTAATTTCATTTGCCCTAGATGATAACAATATGAGAAATCTCCAAAAAACTGTTCGAACCGTTCATCCAACATACCATTTTGCTCCCAGGTTTCACGGCGAATGACAAAAGCTGTTGTTCCCACGTGAGGTATCACTTGTACACGACTATAGTCAAAATCAGTGTGATAGTAACGATTCGTAATAGGATTGTTCGGCCAGACTTTGTGTAGATTCAAAGTCTGACAAAGCATTGGAAACACCCCAGCAAAACTTCTTATGCAATGCTGGATTGATCCATCAGGATTAAGAAGTTTTGAGCTAGCCGCAGCGGCATCTGGATTATTGTCCATAAACGCAACTAAGATATCAAATGCCTTTGATTTAACTTCAACATCACTATTAAGAAGTATTGCGTAACGCCCGACACATGCACGTAAGCCCGCATTGTTCGCTTTAACATATTTAAGGTTTTCAGTGTTACAAATCAGTTTCACCCCAGGAAATGACTTGCGTACCATTTCAGGACTTCCATCGCTAGATAGATCATCTACAACAATAATTTCATAGCTAATCTCATGAGTGTTACTATAGATTGAATCAATACACGCTTTAAGTAAATCCCTTGTGTTGTAACTAGCTATTATCACCGATAAATCACACTGCGTCATACACTACTCCCTGGAGAAGTTATCAAATAGATTTAATTCTAAGAGCCTAAACATACTAGAGATTGGCCAATTGGTTCTCTCCCAAACTCCTCTTCTGCTTTCATTGTCCCGCAGAGGTCACACTATAACTACCCAATTTCCTTTTTCGTAATTCCTCAATTTCAATTGAGGTTTGGTCTTTGAAAACATTTTGTCGTTTAGCCCAATCAACAAAAGAGCGTACCCCTTCATCAATTCCCAGAAAATCCCACTTAGGGTATGTCTTTTGAAATAACTCGGTGCTGGCCCAATTATGTCTAATATCACCGACTCTGAAATGCCCAGTAATCGCAAGTGAAGATCGACTACCCCATTCTCTCTTCAACAACTTAGCAAGATTGAGAACGGTTATTCTCTTTCCACTACCAACATTAACGACCTGCTGTAACGACTGAGAATGAATGGCCCATAGACAAGTTTGTGCGATATCGTGGACATAAACAAAGTCTCGTGACTGATTTCCATCCTCAAAAATATTAACTGGTAAATCCTGCCTCATCAGATTTGAAAAAACCGAGAGGATTCCAGTATATGGATTACAAAGAGATTGGCCCGGTCCATATACATTTTGGAACCGTAGTACAAAAACTGGAATCCGTAATGCCCTGCCCATCGTCAATGAAATCTGCTCTTGTGCTAACTTGCTACATGCATAGAGTGACGCGGGCGATGGTCTCGTGGCTTCCATCGTTTCTTCTGCTTCAATCGGCCCATGGCACTGAGGGCACACAGGCTCCCACATAGCCTTAGAAAGTTGAGGCTCAGAACGTGAGAGAGGGACAACTTGGCCGCATCCACTGTCACAGAGGTATTGACCTTCGCCATAAATTGCACGTGAAGAGGCGATCACCACCTTCTTCACAGATCTGACATGAGATGCAATAGCCTCCCAAAGCATTGAGGTGCCTTGAATATTGACATCCGTATAACGAGAAATCTGATACATCGATTGACCAGTTCCAGTTTGAGCTGCAAGATGAATAACAACCTCTATCCCAGAAAGCGCCTTATGCCAGACATCCAGGTGACGGACATCTCCAACGACGATATCGTCAGCTTCTTGCCAATAAGGTGGTAGATCGCCCTGCCAATGCCCATGCACCTGAGGATCAAAACAATCTAACCATCGAACTAAATATCCTTCATTTTGTAATTTCCTGGTGACATGACGCCCGATGAATCCAGCTCCTCCACTAATCAAAATCCATTTCGCTTTACTCATTACAATCATCTCTCTCATTCAAAACAACATTTTTGTCATGTTCATTCTTTATGTTTAATCATTCATACCACCATTAGGTCCTCAGAATTTCTAATGGTCTTTGCCGGTACACCCGCTACGACCTGGTGCCCGTCAATTGACTTAACGACCACCGAATTTGCACCTACAACCACATTGTCTCCAATTTCTATCCCCCCAAGAATTTTAGCTCCTGCCCCAAGAAAGACATTGTTTCCGATAGATGGACGTTCATTTTTCTGATATGAATAGTCAACACTCCTAGCTCCAACAACAACTCCGCTCAGTATTGTAGCATTCTCACCAATGCGATTTGCGCCAATAACCGTTCCAATAGTGTGAGGCAGGACTAAGCCAGGACCAATCTCACAATGCATCGCAATCTCAAGACCAAACCAACAGTAATTGAGAATGGAACAGAACTTAGCTAATATACGACATTTGTTTCGACACAAGGCATAGGAGAAACGGAACAACATAACTGGCAAAAATCTAGGATTGAATATGGCGAATCCAACTGACAGTGCTGACACATTCCTCCTTTTGCTCCCTGAATAGTCGTACAAACGCTTTAAATCTTTTTTTAAGCAGGCCATAAGCATGTGCAATTATACCCTTATTAAATCGATGGCCCTTCTTAAGCCAGCTCAATGTAGTCTAGCAGTTGCTCCCAATTATTGACAAAAGGAGGGGCATCATTTACGCATGACGACTCAAATTTCACCTCTTTATCTTTTACGTATTTTCTTAATATCTCACTCAATGCCGCATCGTTGTCTGGATCGAAATATAATGATTTCTGATAGCCTGCCAACGTCTCACGTGCATAGGGAAGATTTGCAGCAAAAATAGGCTTATTCTGTAAGCGAAACTCCGAAAGTGGCAATCCCCATGTCTCTAAATTTGATGGAAACACCATCGCATCAACTTCAGAGTAACATGCCAATATTTCTTTATGGGGTAATAGTCCTATCAGCTTTACATTTTTTAGATTGGCAGCCTTTTGGGCAATTCGCCTCGCATATTTATTTTCATTTCCTGAAATGGTAAGAATCAACCGAAGTGGAATATCTGCCAAACGCGACATAGCTTTCAGAAGGATCACATGATTTTTGAAAACGCGAGGAAAAGCTGGATAAATAATATAGGTTCCTTCATACGGGGCAAGAATACGTTTTATATAATCCCTACACGAATGTTCCTTGATCACAGGCCGAGCGACAACAACTGCATTGGGATCACATCCATAGTCCTCAACAAATCGCTCTCTCATCCACTGCTGCTGCACAACGATAAAAGTATTCTTCTTGATGTTAATTCGATAAAGATACTTGTATACTCGACGAAATATTTCAAATCGGGGGGATTCTAGCCAATTGGAATACCCTTGGTAAAAAGGAGACGGGTTATGGCAGTAGACGATTTGTTTACTTGCATTTACACACGGGGTTGTATCGTGCAAGGAGATCCAACAATCTATCTCCCGATTTCGTGACCAAAGCCAGAAACCTATGTATTCATAATACAATCGAAAAATCCATGATCGTCGCGATTTCGGCTTAGCAATGAATTCAATACCCGATGGCCTTAACTCATGATAGAGAGCTTCGTCATGGCAAAATACAATAACTCTGAGATTACCCGAAATAAACTCTGGAATTTGAGTAACGGCCCTTAGGAAGTCGCATACGATCGTGAGCGGCCCACCAGTGTAAATATTAACGGCTGACACCACAAGAGTCTTCATGACTACGCTTGACAACCGAGTCTATTAGCTTGCTTGTAAGAAAAATAATACATCCAAACAAAGAAGAATAAACCGTTATAGAAATAGTGCCCTTGACGTAGAAGGCTTATCCAGAACAATGCATAGATTGCGTTATTGATTACATTGAGAGACACTTCATGATTAACCGGTAAGCGACACTTAAACAGAAATAGTAGAGTCAATGTCAAACCAAACAGACCTGTTTCAGACAAGAGTCTTAAAAATAGGGAGTTGGCATCTTTCATATTGAGCATGACGCTTCCTTCTGTGAAAATTTTCTCACCGAAGACACTTTGTGAGAACCTTTCAAATGAAATCGGGTGACTACCTAATCCACGCCCGAAAAGAGGATTATCACAAAAACTGTCATAAGCCACATAGGCATTGCTAACTAGCACAAATGTACTTGTGTTAACACCACCCAAATCTGAAGTCCCAGTGATCACCCCAAATGTATCGTCCACCCTCACACGTATTTCAGGAATACATAGATAGCTACCTGCTATTAATCCCAAGGCAACGATCCCCCCAAAAAACATCTGTCGCAACCGCTTTGCATTCCAATAGATCAAGAACAGATCAACCAATACGGCCACTAATGCTACCGTAGAAAATGTCAATAGATAAGCCACTAGAACAGTCCATGCACATCGCTTACTTAGAAAATCGTTACTTCCCTTCAAGACTCGCGTTAAGGCCACATAAAATGCCGGTGCAAACGCAATGGCATAATGTGAAGGCTCAGGAAGAATCGAATTAACACGCAACAGACCGAAATGTGCTGGAGTATAGTTCCACTTGGGTATGACACTACGATAATCATATCCTGGCTGAAACCCTACAATATAAGATATCTGTTGAAACAGCCCGATAGCTGCAACACAAACAGCAAGCTTTAAGTATAATTGAAACAATGGCTTCGTGTCATATTCTTGCATTTTAATAAGCAGATAATAGGCCACAGCAGTTAACAATATTCCAAACACCTGTTTGGCCATGTAAATGAGAGTGGTATTGTGTTGAAAGACATTGAACAGGGTTAGCATAATCACAATAGCAAAAACGCAGATAAACGTCGCATTAACAACCAAACTCCGCCATGCCCCCAGATACATGAATAAAAAAAGAAGAATAAACAAATAACCAAGGTAAAATTCAAATGGGCGGCGAAACAGAACGAATCCACCTAGAAAGACGTTGGCGATCAAGAGATAACTAAAGACGGTCTCTCCGGACATTGATTTCCATAAAGACACCCCTCCCTGAAAAACGTCAGACATATTTCCACAAATGTTTTGGTACATGGACTTCATATCTTCTTTCGTCCCACCATAGCAAAGGTGTTCTTAATCCCCAAAAATGAACCCACTGGCTGAAAAACACGACTATTCGTGCTGAAATAAGCCGTTACATCACACTCAAACCCCATAGAACAAAGCAATGCCTCAATCGCCTCCTGATCCACTCCATTACGAGCCACATGGTACTCGGCATTATCATGCACAGAATTTTCAAGATAAATCCCTCTACGACGACGTAGCCTTCGTTTAATTCCTCCAACCACATCTCCTCTCCAGATTCTCCAGGCTAAAAAAGAAACATTGCTGAAGACATTGTCATACCATCGAAGAGAATCATACCGTAGGGGATCTTGAAAGCAGAAGAACTGCCCTCCAGGTAAGACCTTGGGAATGACTCGACCAATCAAACTTAAATAATCAGGAACATGGTGGAGAAACGAATTCGCTACAATTACATCATATCCTGACTGATCAACGTCCAGAAAATCATCAACATCGCGACACTCAACCGTCAGCCTATCATCGTATTGGTGGCACTGCATCTGTAAATCATCAAGCTGCCTTCGTGAGATATCAACAGCGGTTACACGGGCTCCCAACTCCAAAAAAGGAACCGTCACAGACCCTTCACCCGCCCCAAGATCTAAAACGGCGGGCTCCAAAGCCCCTTGCTTGGCATTTTCAAATACCTCAACCATAAGTTGTCGGTATAGCCTCTGCAGGGAGGCATGTTTGATGTGGGGTGCTCCCTCAATGTAAGCTTGCCTGGACTCAGAGTTATAAGCCGATTGATTGGCCTGAGCGGCAATACTATTAGAAACCTTTAGTGTACTACTTCCAGATTTCAATCCAAACATCAAGACCTCAACAGAGAATTCCGAACATGTCGAACCAATTGGTGTGGCAAGGCACGGACCCTCCACTTCGCAATGAGTCCTAAGTCCTTAGGCGATGTTGCTTGAGCAAACTCGCCTCGGATTTGCTTGATCTCCTGCGTCATGTCTTCAGACATAGTATTGGTTAGCTGCGTCTCATGCAGCCTAAAACAAGAAACTGAAGGACCCGCTAGGCGTACAAAACTGTAATCATTTAGAATTGCTCGAAAAAAATAATCGTAATCAGCACTAAAACGATACTGTTCATTGAATCCACTAAGCTCGGTGTACACCTGTCGCCTGAAAATCGTAGCCTGCTGCGCGAACCCAAACAAACCCACTTTAAATAGAGAAGGTAACTGTTCGGGGCGTGGAGCCGTAGAAGAATGGAGAAACCGCCCATGAACATCGGTATAGTCGCAAGCACCGTAGACAATATCAGCATGGCTCTCTTTTGCCTGACGAATAAGTCGGGCATAACTGTTGGTATATACCCAATCATCGGAATTGAGATAAGTACACCATTCGGTGTTAAACTGACTCATGGCAACATTGATGGCTCGGTACATATTACCCGGCTCGACATACATCGTTTTGATTCCCAAGCGATGACAGATGTCTAAAGTGCCATCAGTCGAGCCGCTGTCAGCCACCACGATGCGAACCTCACAATCAACCTGTTGCCGCAGACTCAACAATGTCCACTCAAGTGTTTTAGCACTATTCAAGGTTGGTACTGCAACACTGATCATTAATCTATCATCCATCGAGTGCGCAACCTCCCTCTCCGACGCCAACAGTACCATTCTCCTTTTTTCCTATAACCGATTGATACAGTGACATGTACTTTTGCGTCATTTCTTTCTGGTCAAAGCGATTGATCGCCTTTTGCCTTGCTTGATGGCATAATCCCGTATAACGTTCGCTATCGTCTAGCACCCATCTAATACCAGCCGCCAAATCAGCTGCTTCGTAAGGTTGTGCACAATAGCCGTTAACCTGATGATCAACAATATCCAACAATCCCGTTGCTCCAAAAGCCACAACCGGAATCCCACAGGCCATACTCTCAGCAGCGGTCAGCCCAAACGATTCACTCAGTGACGGAACTACCATAACATCGCAGGCGTTGTATAGTAGAACCATACTGAGTTCGTCTTGCAAGGTCCCCATGAAGTGAACCTTGAACCCCAGTAGATCGAAACCTTCAAGGTGTGTCGTGCCAAAGACTACAATTTCAACGCTATCCCAACACTGCTGACTGGCCAGTTCTTTCATGGCCTCAATAAAAAGGTCGCCGCCCTTATTGGGATCGCGTGCAACATGATGTGCACCAAACAGGATGTACGTTTTTTTCTCATTAAATTTCAGGACCGATTTCGCCAATGACTTGTCGATCGGTTTAAACCGTTCCAGGTCCAGCCCATGAGCAATCACACGAACCGACTGCCCATGAAACAAAGAACTGGACTCTGCCGCGTTAGCCAACCAGCGACTCGGAGCCACCAATGCCATATCCTTTCCCGCCCAGAACTTCTTCTTTCTTGCTAGTACTTTGGCAGACAAGTCCCGCTCATTGTGTGATCCCAAAACAGGGCACCTACCGCAGTTTGATTGATATCTCATGCAGGCACCTGGAAGATGACACCCCCCCGTAAAAGGCCAAGAATCATGAAAAGTCCACACAACCGGTGCCTTGATCCGAGCAACATGCTTTAAAGGCAACATTCCGCCACAAACCCAATGTAAATGAACCAAGTCAAAACCAAAATCATTAATTTTTCTAGCCAGTTGATTGGGAAACCAAGCCGGGGAAAAAGGTGTCAGCTCTCGCTTAGGATATCTAAGCATAGGAAATATATCGGCCTGAAACTTAATTAAATCCATTAGCTTATCGATCTTTCCAGACAATGAAATAACAACAGGATCATCAGACGTTCTCCTTGAAACCTGTCTTCTGGAATCCACTCCAATAGCGAGCAGTCCGCGATGCAGACGACTCGCCGCTTTGGCGGCCCCTCCCAATGACTCAAAAGTGTTGATGTGTAAAATGTTCAATTAATACTCAAGCGAACTTTTACTTCTGGTAAAAATTGAGCTTGGGACCTAGCTCATGTCGCTTCATAATGACTTGCAGCGCTCGCCACTCTACGACTTCGTTTGCTAGGATGAGGAACCGGCTGCACTCTGGAAGAAACAACATCAAAGTAGTGTTTACCATGATTTTGGTAAAACTCGTAAGTTTTTTGAATTCCTTCACGTAAAGCAACTTTGGGCTGCCATCCTAAGACCTTGACCATCTTACTAATATCAGTAATGTAGTCCCCTGTCTCTACATTGACGTAGCTCTCAGGCCATGGAACGTGTAGTATCTTACCTCGCTGCACAACATCTACAATCATTTGAGCCATGTCCACCATCCGGGTTCCCATACCACTGCCGACATTAAAGACCTCTCCATCAGCCTTCTCATTGGATGCCGCCAAGACAAACGCCTCCACGAGATCATCTACGAAGACATAATCTCTAACTTGCTTGCCATCGCCGTAAATGGTAATGTCCTTGCCTTGCATAGCTTGCCGCAAGAAGAAGTTTACCAGGCCATATTTGGAATGCTTCATCTGACAGCGATTACCATAGGGATTGGCTATCCGAAAAACTACAGTACGAATATCGTGTTGTCGGTAGTAATAACGATACATCGCCTCAGCCGCTGTCTTATTGAAGGCATAGGGAGTTTCCGGGTCCAGAGGGTGCCCTTCGTCAACCGGCAAGCTTTTGATTTTCCCAAACTGTAACCGTGAACCAGAGAAAAGAATTTTGGCTTTAGGATTATACTTACGAACACATTCCAGCACATTTAAGTGTCCAATATAGTTGATGTCTGCATCAAGAAAAGGATTCTCAATACTATCGTTATGACTGACTTGTCCTGCTAGATTAAAAATGATATCCACATCGCGAACTAATATTTTCATCGCCTCGCGATCACGAATGTCGGCAATGTTCAACGCAATATATTCTCTGACATCATCTATGTTAAATGAGTTCGCACCATACGGTTCAATGAAGGCATCGCAAATCGTTACCCGAGCTCCTGCATGTGCTAGGGCTCTGGCAAGCGTGCTTCCGATCATCCCCATCCCTCCTGTTATGAGGATTTTCTGTTTGCTCAATTGGCTAAGACTTGATTGATAGTAATCAGTTTTTTTTCTCATCCGTACAATCGCAACAAATATAAACTCGCCTTTACATGATTCACGTGCTTACTTATAAGCCTCTGCATATATTGATTCACCCTGACGCTCACACAAATCCAAACTCTCATCATAATCACGTGCGCGAGCATCTCGAAACCCAACAGAAGAAAGACGCTTAACCAAATTGTCTTGATCAAACATGTACTGATGCTCACCTCCCATATAGGCAATATAATTAATGTAGTCAATTTTGGATATACCATGAACCGCTGGCTTATGCGTCAGCAAGGGCTCCATCTCGGTATCTGGGACGCCAGTATAATACGCTTCAATATAGGGACGAGAATCAGGGACACAAATTGAGAATAAACCATTAGGTACAAGAACCCGTAGGCATTCTTTAAAAAGTAATTCAGCTTGGTCAAATGCAAGATGTTCAAACAAATGACTAGAATAAATTCTCGTAACGCGGTTGTCTGAAAAAGGCAGTCCATCCCTGAAGTCCCAGTAAACGTCACATCCCATAGCCACATCCACGGTTATCCAAGAACCATGACCCTTGCGGCCTCCCGATCCGAGCTCAAGTCCAATCTCCCCTCTCTTGGAGGTTAGGCTCCTTACCTTCAGGCTAGAGATTCCCTTTCTCATTTGATGTCTACTGGCTTTTACAGCGGTTATAACTGGTTTCGGTAAGTACTTCCTGAGCCACATGTTAATCGTAATGCCCCCTAAAAGTAAAACACCCCTGTAGTGACACCGTCATGTTTACAACTCAATACACACATCAATGCTAATCGCTGATAGAAGATTCTCAACATATACTTTTTAAAACTCGTTTCACCCTATTCTGACACCGCAAAGCCACACATTTGAGGTCGCTTCTTCGTTTGCCAGCAAATCCCATTCCGGTATAATAAGATGGAATCCAACGCTTAGCTCCGCCTTGAAAATGTAATGAATGGGTGTGGACTAGATGTGTGCCATTCCTGCCACAAAGAACTATACACGGCCCCTCTGAGGTTCGAACAATCGCCTTCTTGCCTTGTTCCATCTGGTAATTTTCTCCATGAGTCCCTTCAGCAATATTAATGCAATGATCGATGGCATGATCTCGTGCAATAGGTAAAGTGTTGACAACTATATCCTGACGTTCATTCCAGAATAAATAGAGGCCCGTCATATCACAAATTCCACCTGGAACATTATTGTTTTGATGCCAATTCCATTTTTCTTCATAGCGATTTATCATGTCGCGATCTTGATAACCCTGCAATGCGAACTGACAAAATTCTTCTAAGGCTGATCGGGTCCAATAGCTAAAATGTCCTCCGGCATCCCAAGAGTAGCTGTCATATGTTTGGTCAGGAATTGATAGTGAACAGTAACTGCCCTCAGGGATATGAGTCTCGAAGATTGTTTCAATTGGACTATATAAGAGAACATCAGGATCTAGATGTAAAACACTTTCAACGTTATATTGTTTCATATATTCAAGTAAATAGAACCACCGCAACCAACAGATCACTTCAAACTTCTCAACATTTGTGGACATGTGTCGATAGTGTTGCATAAACCTCAGCACTGAATTATTGTTCAACGCTTCACAGGAAAGGGTAAGAATCCCCTCTAGTGGAACAAGTCCACCTATATGAACCACCTCATTTTTGCCCTGACATACATGTCTCGCCTGCTGAAGAGTGTAAGGCAGGAACCAGCTAGAGCCTTCATAAAACATAACCACAGGGATGTCATTTTTCATTTACGTTCTCGCTCTACCTGACAATGTCATATCTAACCGCCGGCCCATACGACGAATTATTCGACATGCTTTGCCAACTAGCTGTTTCCCTAAAGGTATTTGATTGTAGACATCGCGTAATAACTGATCATCTGCTGCAATGTTTTGTAGCACGAGCCTAGGATGTTGTAAAGGAAAGGACATTTCTGCAACAGGTAAACGTGCGACAGGAGGGGGATCTGCTAAAAAATGCGTCCCCCCTGCGGAATCAAAGCCCACATTACTCACTAAGTTGCGATCAGGAATAATGGTTAAAGCATTCTGAGTCCAACATGACAACATCCATTGGAAATCCCAGTAGTCTTTATTTTGGTCGGCATAAAAAAGATCATATAAACCTTCCCAATACCGAGAGATTTTACCCTTTCCCCAAAGCCGTTCAAGCCATCGAGTAGTCTTAAGCTCAGGCCATAGAAACATGTCATAATCATAATAATCCCAAGCTCGTTTCCAAGTTGCCCATCCCCATGTTTGGGTTAGTCGTGAGAAACAGTAACTATCCTCAATAGAGACCGGTCGGAGTAAATGATGATTGCCAGAGATCATCATAATTCTCGTGTCTAGGCGATACTTTGCCAGCAGTTCCGTACAAAATCGAAAGAAACTGGGATGCGGAACACAATCATCCTCCAAAATAATGCACTGCTCAACCTGCTCAAAAACCCAACTAATCCCTCGAGAAGGGCATAACCCACACCCTAAATTTGACTCAGAATAGTTCTTGGTAATAACACAATCCCAATCAATTTCATTGATGACATCTCGTGTTAAACGGCAACGCTCAGCATCTACGCCAAAATCTGTACGCGGACCATCAGCCACCACAAACATTTTAGTAGGTCGAATATCACGCAATGCATTAACAACCTGTCGGGTTGTTTCAGGGCGATTAAAGATGATCAGAAGTACTGGTGTGTCCATAGACTCAGAAGGCACTCACGCACTCCCGTTTTTTACTAGCTGCCTCAATTCCATTAAAAACCAGTTGACTGATGAAACTCGAGAATTGCTCATATGAATGAAGCATCCCATCACTAGAAGCAAGATACTGCCGTCCCGCCTCAATGATCGCCATCGATTCACCTTCGCTCATGCTCTCAAGCTTCTTAAGTAAGGACTCCCAACTTGGATAATCGCGTACGTCTACATATGCTTCTTTGGGAATCAATTCGTCGATATCCGGTGCCCCCAAATAAACAGGTACCGTCCCCGCAACAAAGCATTCAATGATTTTTTCAGTGACGTAGCCTGGGTATGAATAGTTCTCGAAGCATAATGAAAAGCGATATTTAGCAATCGTGGAGATTTTTTCATCAACTGGAATAGGATCAATAGCTTTCCAAATACTATCCAGTTTCTTTCTATAGACGATTGGAAGGTTATGGGTTTGCTCCCACCCCTTGCCATAAAGTCTTAGGCGATTCTGTCCACCAAAGTAAAAAATCGCCTCTAGTCTCTGGTCCTGTAATGCCTGATTCGTATCAAATCCGGATTGATATCGATTAAACAAAAGATTTACCAATCGACGTTTACCGTACCTTAACAGATCAACAGGGTGACGCAAATAGAGCCGCGAGAATAATAATGCGTATTTGTTGGCGACCACCATCGATAAAAACTTGCGTTCAGACCAAGGAAGGATATCATTGAGATCCTCCTGATGATAAATGGGGAATCGCATGACATGCCCGTCTTGTCCAAGAGTTCGATCAGGAGGAATCAAACCGCGAAATAGAATACAGTGTTCAAATTTTTCAATCACTTCATGGGCATTACGATAAAAGTCGGGGACATAGAGAGGTGACTCAAACGCCAAGATCAATAGTGGCATAGCCCCCGCAGCGATTAAGGCCTCTGTTTCTGAATCATCTAGATGCTGTACAACGCCAATGCTAGCGGCGTTCAACGAACCTATTTGCACCAGCTCTAAGGCCATATCAGCCGTAAGGACCCGTAACCCTTTTTCCTCAAGTAGCTCCTTCACCAGAGGATTCCAGCAAGAACCAGGGAATCCCTTGGAGCAATCCTTATCAAAGAGTTGTCCTCGTTTCAAGGGCTCTATATCCGCGCTAATTGCAATCGTGCTAATACTCATACGATTTCACGACTGCGGGATCGAGACCGGAAGTCGTGTTTCCTTGGTGTGTATTTTTATACCATTCAACGGTGTTCATTAACCCCGTTTCGAAGTCGACTTTGGGCTTCCACTCATCAAGTTGACACAGCCCATCAGTCACCTCCTGCTTGTCAACTCGCTCACCTTCAGACTTTGTACTGATAATTGGCCTGAGGTCCGAACGCCCCAAAAGCTGACACAACTGCTCTACAACTTCTATAGCCGAGACAGCTTCGCTTGAGCCAAAAGCATAGATCCTGCCAAAAGCAGCAGAACCAGATAGGCTTTCAGCGAGTTCCAGATAGGCTCGCACCGCATCGCTAATATACAAGTAGTTCCGTCTCAGATTTCCGCTACTGCGCATTACCGGAGCCTCACCCTGCAACAACGTTCGAATACAGCCCGGAATCAAACGATTCCAATTGTTGTCCCCACCTCCGTAGATGTTGCTTAAACGGGCAATCGCAATGGGCATAGAGAATAAATCCGCATAGGTTTGTGCAATTAGTTCTGCAGAAAGTTTTGATACGGCGTAGGGATGATGTTTTCCCCTGCTCTTGACATGGTCAATTCCATCGTTTCGACTACCAAGCTGAATCTTTTCTACCTCGCGACTCGAAGAGACAACAATCCTGCGGATTGCAGTGCTCAAGCGACAGGCTTCCAGCACGCTATAGGTTCCACGGATATTGGTTTCGAAGATCGTGTAGGGAGATATGCTCACCCCGATGTTGCAATTGTTAGCCGCCAGATGAAATACTGTATCAATCTCTCGATCGCGTAGACAATCGCTGACAAACCCAGTATCCGTAATGTCGCTGCTGATAAAATCAATGTCTTGCGATCGTCCATGCCCAAACGGTGTAGAGTCGAGCTTTTGATCCCAGGTAAGCCCGGTCACATGAGCCCCGCACAAGGTTAAGGCTTCCGCCAACCATCGGCCGACAAAACCACAAGCTCCAGTCACAAGGACTCGTCTTGCCTTCCACGTATCTTGATAATTAGTCGTATCGTAATTCATGCTCAAATGGAATAGGCCAAATCTTCGAAAGACGTGTCAAGGTACCTCTGATAGTTGGTCTTATCAACAACATGCATACGAGGAAGGTCAAAAACTATCTTTCCCCCCTGTTCCAAATACTCTATTTCGTCTTGAATTACCTCCTTGCGGAAATGCCATATTAGAACGAATAGATAGTCAGGCTTCTTCTTTCGCAACTTTTCGTGCGATATAATCGGAATGCGAGTACCTGGAGTGACAAGTCCATCCTTTTCAGGATTCCTATCACCAATGGCGACAATATCCTCAGCACTAAGGCCACAGTAATTCATGACAATATTACCCTTGGTAGACGCTCCATAGCCATAAACCTTTTTCCCGGCGGCTTGAGCCATCTCAAAGAAATGTCGCAGCTCGTCTCTATGGGCTAAAATACGATTCCCAAGACGTTCATAAGGGGCATCCGTTGACAGTGGTTTCTCTGAGTCCAAGATCTTTTGAATAGTCACAGTATTGGATTTGTAAGGACTATCATCTCGTCCCACCAGCATGAAGAAACTGCCACCATTGACATCATTGAAGGAAACATCAAGGATTCTTAGTCCCGTCTTCTTCATCATCCAATCCATATGAACTAATCCATAATAGGTGACATGTTCATGACATATTTGATCGTAGGTCAACTGCGACAAAAGGAGCGGCAAATATGATAGCTCTAAAGCCCACACGCCATCTAATGCCAGAATCGATCGAATCTGTCGCATAAACTCCAAGGGATCAATCAAGTCATAAAACATGGCAATTGATGTTATGATTCGACATTTCTGATCGCCAATCATGGACCGAACACCCTTCGCCGAGAAGAAATCATAGACAACCTGAATATCAGACTGGAAATTTGCAGAAAACTTCTTGCTAGAAGGATCCATGCCTACTCGAACCAAGCCACTGTCTTGCCCATAAGTGTTCAGCATGGTTCCGTCATTACAGCCGATATCGAGAACAACATCGCCCTTGTTAGGCTTAACGAAAGCAGTGATCCTGCCGGCCATAGCCTTCAAATGGGATACCATTGTAGGGCTGATGGAAGAGTAATATCCATAGGTGGTACCATACATTTCGGATAGTTCAGCTAAATGCCGTAGCTGTACTACTCCGCAGGCATCGGCATTCGTGTTGTTATTGCAGCGAATCAACTCCAAAGGAGATACCGAGGGATCCGGACAATCAGGACTTGGAAACACACCACTTAATGGCTGTTCGCCTAAACTGAGAATGGGCTTTAAATCAGGATTTCCACAAACATAACACTTATTTGTCACTTTGATTGGCATGCGACACTCCACTTACATTCAATTGTTAAGAATTCTGACCTAATGAGATCTTCTTTCGCAGCTGCAATGCTTTACGAACTATCCCGATCTGGCGTATTCTATTGCCTATCGTAAAAGGAGTTCGTTTTTCATATAATTCCAATGCTTGCAGAATAGCCTCCCTCTGGCCAGGCTTCCATGACGTTGATTTTGACAAAAAATATTCCTTGAAATCATTGATAAATAATCTCCTCGCTTTTTTCTGGTTTGCGTAACAGCTTTTGGCATTCGTAATGCTTCCTACCCATTCCGTTCGAGTGTATAGCATTTGGTCAACCGTCTCAACACCAGCCACCATGGCAAGCCCTAAGAATAGATAAGTATCAATATAAAAGCCGCCTGGGTAGGTTTTTAAAGGCAAAAACTCGTCAATCATACATCGTCGCATGGCAAATCCAGCGATCCCTGCAGTCGCAATTCGTTCGCACCCCGTTTGGCCCAACATTTCTAGTAATGATTTTTCAGGACTAAAATAGGCCGATTCGAGTCGATGTGAATACACCAAATTTCCGTCCGAATCCCGTCCCTCAAACCCTGGCGCCACGATCGCACTTTTGGCTTTTGAGAGAATGGCAACCATTGACGATATCATATCAGGAGCACACCAATCATCATCGGTAACAAAAATGACCCACGGAGTTTGAGCCATATCAAGACATTTCTCTAGATTCGCAATCAGTCCAAAATTGGTTACTTCATAGTTGATGCTCAAATGAGGCCTGCCCTCAAGGCTTTTAAGATATTCCCGCGTACCATCAGTTGAAGCGTTGTCTGAGATTACCAAGTTAAACTTTGAACAAGTTTGAGCGTCAATACTCTCCATGCATCTCTTTAACTTCTCCAGCCGATTGTAAGTCGGCACCATAAGGGTGATGAGATGTTCATCCGTGTATTCGCTTTGCTTTACCATTTCACCCGCCAATTCATTAACTCATAGCCCGATCAATGGCTCTAATCTGACAACATTTTCTTAACACGGAGCACACTGCTTCGGGGGATTAGACAATATCTTAGTCAACTCTTCCACTGACTGAACAAAGATAATCTTGTGGTCGCTTTCCTCTAGCATTTTCTTCTTCCAAGCAGCATGATCAATACCTTTTTCTGGTCTGAGCAGATCCAGCACACTAACACAAGTCACTCCTGCTTTTGCCAGATAGCTCATTGCTGTCGTTGCGGCAGCTATTGCCACACACGTAGTATTTACCATGAACTCCGTGGGGACATAGGATGGATACATTTGATATGTGTCAAAAAAAGATTCAAGTTCGGAGACTCCCGGGTGAGGCTTGTAATAAACATCCGGAACAACCTCCTTAATTGAAGAATATACATTCTTCAGATCTTCAATGTTATAGAATAGTGCTGACTCTTCCAAAGAGTAACCACCAATAATCACATACTGGGCCTCAATCGCAGAACAAGATAGACCGCGATAGATATCCATTTTGCGAATATCCGGCTTGGCTATTACCCAAATATTATACTTCTTCAAGAAGTCTTCTTGAGCCCATACATGCTTTCCATCGCGACCACTCCGATAGCAGTAACGAGGTTTGTACAGTTTGTTGTAGTAATACAGATAAGCCCATTCTCGGTAGGTCGCTGGAAGGACCTTCATGGGGACATCACTGTCTCCCTCACACCAGTATGTGAGATGGAGATCTGGTCTTTCACTGGCAAACCGTGCAATTAAGTCCAATCCTTCAATGTCAATACACTGGATCGTAAAATACAGAGTTCCCTCTTGACAGAGACTAGAAACTTTTTCAAATCGCTCTTGAAGACTTTTTTTATATTTCCTGGTCTTCCTCTCATTTAGGATTTCACGCATGCGAGGCAGACAGTGTGAGCAATCTTCTAGGGGTATGACAGGCCACTTCATATAGTGGCAAAGAGATATAATGTCGGGATTTATGGAGATAACAGTGACCTCTTCACCAAGCTGAATAAAATAACAGATCAAGCGAAGTGAAGGATAAGACGGCGAATAAACATATTTCATATTTGATAGCTAATTCAAAGCGGGCGTCTTCTGATGATATAATTTGCTATAATATCCGTGAGAAGCGAGAAGACTCTCATGAGTGCCTTCTTGCTCAATAATGCCATCTCTTAGGACAACTATTTGGTCCGCATGTTGAATCGTCGTCAATCGATGCGCAACAATAAGAACGGTCAAAGAATGTGATAACTTCCTTAGGGTATTCTGTATACGATATTCTGATTGATTATCAAGCGAGCTTGTGGGCTCATCAAGAACCAAGATCTGTGGCTGCTTTAGCAACGCTCTGGCAATGCCAATTCGCTGCTTCTGGCCCCCTGAAAGCTTCAGACCACTATCGCCAACGATAGTCTGATACCCCTGCTCCAATGCCTCAATGAATCCATCTGCATCCGCCTTTTCGCAAGCAGTTTGGACTTCTTCTCTGTCAACATGGGCCCCAAACGTCACATTATCATAAATGGTCCCATTGAATAAGAAAGGCTCCTGACTTACAAACCCAATAATGCTGTAATAACTATCAAAATCAATGGATCGAATGTCAATGCCATCAATTTTAATTTCACCCGCATAGTTTTCAAACAGACGCAGTAATAAATTCAGAATTGTGGTCTTGCCCCCCCCTGATGCTCCCACTAAAGCGACTGTATTGTTTTTGGCAACACGAAAAGAGACGTTTCTCACCACTTGTTTCGTCGATCCATTATAGGCAAATGACACGTTGCTAAATCGTATTTCATTCTTCATGGAGATCTCTGTTTTTCCGTCTCCAATTAAAGGCACCACAGGTGTCTTCGTCAAAAGATCATAATAAGCGACTAGATTGGGAAAATGGCGTGCAATTGCCGCAAAATATCCTATGACCAAAGAGATTGCCCCATTAATACGATTGGATGTTATCACAAACAGACTCAACAAGGGCACCAGTCGCACTATTGCTTCAGACGATTGAATTCCAATCATTATCCCAATCACTCCAATTCCCAAACCAATAACCATTTGTATCACATAGCTTGGGATTAAAGAGCCCATTTGGATTTTTATAAGGAGCTTGGCGTTTCTCCGGGCCATCTGCATGTATTGACCCATCCAATAACCGGTCCTGGCAAAAATCTTTATTAATCTAATACCAGATAAGAATTCATTTAGGTTCTGGTGTTGTTTCTGCTTTAAATCAAGACTCTCCTGACTGGATTTGTTAACTAAACTGCGAATCACCCCCCGGCTGAACCAAATGTAAATAATCCCAATCGCTACAACAACAGACGTAATCTGCCATGAACAGACCAGAAGCATCGCGATTAGACACATAACCTTGACTGCCTCGCTAATCCCACGAACAGTGGAGTCAACAACAGCGGCAATGCTCTCACCTGCAACCGCACTATTATAAATCAACTTACCCTGTTTTTGATCAGCATAAAAAGAATATTCAGCCCGACATAAAACGTCATACATTTGTTTCTGATGGTGAACCCAGAGATAGGCCAAGACCTTCTGGCTGAAGTACGTGTAAAAAGTTTTGTAAACAAAGCCAATAATCGTAATAGCCACCAGGATGATGCCCGCAGTAACCACATAATTAGCACCCAGTATGGTCCCCACCTTCTGGTAAACCACGCCAACCTTGAAATACTCAACAGAATTTATGCTCTCAACGCTGATCTCTTTAACACTCGCATCCAATACCGGGAACAACGCCCCAACCGCAGCCATCTCGATTAAGCCATATAAAATGGTTAGAAATACCAGGGCCACCAACAGACCGCGTGACGGCGAAAAGAAATAATACAGTACTTTTAGTTTGTCTTTAAGGTTAAGCACCCAAAATATCCTGATAAATCTTGCATAGTTGAGCATTCCTCGTGGTTAATGAGAATTCGTTTTTCGCTAAATCATGCGATCGCTCCCCCATATCGATAATTTGATCAGGATTATCAGCAAAAAATGTAAAAGCTTTAATGAAGCCCTCTTTAGTTTTGTCAAAATCCCCTCTGGATTTAGCTACACCTAATAATCGAAAGAATTCAGACCATGTCGGCCATTTAACCCCATAACCCTCATCGTAAAAATAGAAAGGTACCTCTATGACCATACCATTGTTATTCATCACCTGATCATGTGACCTTTGAGACCGCATGGTTATGACAGGGAGCCCATATTCCATGGCCTCCATCGTATTAGCGCCGCCATCAACGTGCAAAGGTGCAATTGCCACATGAGCCCCGCTATAAAGGACATCCTTTTCCTTGACAGATAACGGAGCTTTCAGAATAAGCCTCACATTTTCACAATCTGCCTTTTTTTTGTATTCTTCTGGAACAGAAGGGCAGGCCAATGTCAACTGATGTTTCTTTCGACCTGGAAATTCAAACCAGGCTTCAAGCAGTAAATCGACTCCTTTGTTTGAAAAATCACTTGCTAGGCACAAAAACTGAATTTTAGAAATGGCGTCAGGAGCATTTTCAAAATTCGACTTTTGGGGTATTGTCCCCAATCTCACTATCTCACATTTGTCAATAACATCAGGGCAATAACGTTTAAACAGCTCCATCTGCCCTGTTGATTCAACAACAATCCGTCTACATTCAGGGATATTGTAGACCATCTCGATTGCCCTGTCTTTATGCTTCAATACATCGGCCGGTTCAATAGGAACAACGGGCAATGCCCCCACAACAGACAAGGGGTGATCATTAGGTTCAATAATGAAAGGAATTTCATTAATTACATCAGGTCGTAATATCCAATGATAGCATTGGGCCTTCATGAAGTTACAATAGTTCACCGGGGGAGTGGAGTAATAACGTTCGAACCATGGATGTATATCCAGGCTGCGATGCTTGTATCTGAAATGAACCATGGATGAATCATGGTTTAAAGCTCTTTTCATCCTTTCTAGAGTTAGCATCGGAAACAGCGAGACTCTTGCCAAATGACATCTAACAAGTAATCTTCTTAATATGGTTTTTCTTAAAACTGTATTAATGGCCATGTTTTGCTCATGCCAATCTATATTCAGTGAATGAAGTAAATGTGTCGATCTGCAAGACCGTTTAAATAACATGAATCCTTATCCAGCAAATCCTAAGGCGAATCGAGGCATTCGTCTAACTCACTCCCTCCAAATCTTGTAGACAATATTAGCACCAGTACAGGAATTGTTTTCAAAATAAGGGACTGCCTTTTCCAACCATGCTATCAGCTGTGGCACTTTACTGTTATCCAGGCCCGCGTCTAGCAAGGCATTGGTTAAACGCTTCTCCATATCCACGAGTGTTCGCTTGCCAGCCCCCCAATCGAAATCTGTCGATCTAACTTCTAGACCATAGCCATGCTCTTTAGCATAATCCTTAAAATCCGTTGGAGAAAAGAAATGGATATCACTTAAAGACATAGGAACATCAAAAAGGATCTGCAACGTCATCCAGATATAGCCACGCGGATTCAAGAATGAGGGAGAAGATGTCAGAATAATGCCCTTCTCACTCACATTTCTGTCCATGATGGTATTCAATGTTTCAAAGGGTTGATCGATATGCTCAAGCACTCCCAACATCACAACAACATCATACTGATCTTCAATATCATTAAGGTGCTTGCAGGCGAACTGGACATTATCAAGCTTCACCTTCTCATTGGCAATATCGATAGCTTCTGAACTGTAATCAATGGCATCAACTTGGGTTGCCCCCGCATATCCTATCATGGCCGCTAGAGCTCCTTCACCACAACCAATTTCAAGTACGCGTTTACCTTCCCAACAACGTACTCTATCCAGGATCTCTTTAGCTTGATTGTAACTACTAAACGTAAAATAAGTATCCTGTCCATTACGATACACAGAATCATAGTGGCTTTCTAATTTTTCATTGGTGATCATATCATCCCACCTTATATCCAAATAACATTGACTATTGACAACTCTCAATAATAATATAATCAGACAATTCTTTAACCACGCCGTCTCCCCCTTTAGCCGACGTAATCGCTATAGCAATTTCCTTGACCGCCGGATGTGCATCGGCAGGTGCCACGGGATAATGAACCGCTTTCATGACTTCCACATCATTCAAATCATTTCCAATATAAACCACACGGGCCAAATCATACCCACCCTGCTGGCAAAACTCTTGCAACGCCACTTTTTTATTTTGGCATGCGTGAATTACATCTAGACGTAGTTTATTTGCTCTGGCTTTGACCACAGGATTCGTCTCTGTACTGAGAATGAGTTGCGGAATTCCTAACTTCCGAAACCGATCCACTCCAAGCCCGTCAGATCGATTGGCAATTACAGCCTCGGTTCCATCCTGGAATACAATCACACGATTGTCTGTCATAACTCCATCAAAATCATAGACGATTAGGTCTATAGCGTCAGCGGGAATCGTGACGCATGTCTTCTGTGTCGTATGCTCTACCAACAGGTCCGTCCTCCATCAATGCTCAAATTAGCTCCTGTCATATACGACGAGGCTTCAGAGACAAGAAAAAGCACCGCCGCTTTGTATTCATCCTGATGGGCCATACGCCCCATTGGAATAAGCTGGGTTAATTTTTCAACGAAAGCATCAGGCTGATCGGTATACACTCCACCAGGTGACAGGGCGTTCACGCGTACCCCTTGATCAATCCAATAAGTGGCAAGGTATTTTGTTAAACCAATAAGACCATGCTTAACAACCGAGTACGTAACCGGCTTAACAGGCTGGTCCTCATCGGCACAATTCTCTTTACGATAAATTCGCTGATCCGGGGCAATAACACCCAAATCAGAAGCAATATTGAGTATCACTCCCCCCCCATGCTTGGCCATGTAGCCACCAATTTCACGGCCACATAAAAAAGCCCCCGTTAGCCCGACAGCCAAATCATCTTCCCAATTTTTCACCCCATAATGCTCTAACCGACTCCAACAGGAGCTTTGTCCGGGTTTCACTTTGGGATCGTTGGCAGCATTGTTGATGAGGATATCTATACGCTTGGACGTATCAAGCACTTGCTCTACTGCCACGTTGACGGCGTTCTCATCAGTAATGTCAACAACTTGCCCGCGACAGCTTATGTCCGGATACAGCTCAGCGAGATCTCGACAAACGGTCTCAATCCGTGCGGCATCAACATCCCACAACACAGGATTCCCTCCCGCTTCAGCAATCGCTTCGGCGTGCCTGACTCCCAACAGCCCCGCTCCGCCAGTAACAATCGCAACCTGCCCATCAATGCGGAACCTGCCTAGTGTATCACCCATGCATAGCCTCTTTAATGCGTGTAACAAGCTTCAGTACCTCAAGGCCGTCCTCAACTGAGACGGCAACCTCTTTGTCTCCCGATACCGCCTTTAGAAAATCTGACATTTCATCCAAGAATAATTGGTTACGCTCAATCCTCGAATAATCCTCTTGAACCACAACCTTGCCAGCATCGTCAACCACCTGAACATTCTTTGACACCAAATCTGCCAAGAGGGTGGCCCGTTCAAACTGAACGCGGACCCGTCGTGTTTCATGAGTTTGAGCATACGACAGGAAGAGTTGTACGGGTACAGTCTTCCCGTTTAAACCGTATCCCAGCAGTGCCGCAACCGTGTCGTCAGCATTCATCTCTAAATTGCTAAGCTGTCCTCCCAAAGCGTGAACAGTCTGAGGCTGCCCACAGAGGCTATAGATAATGTCCACTTCATGACTTAAGCCCAGCAACACCCCTCCACCCAAACTGGAGAGAGCCGCATACCCCTGGCGGTAGTCTTCATAGGGATGATGGGAGGGCATGTATGTTCCCCACTCGAAGCTAGCAGAGACCATGGCACCATAGCGTGCGTCATTCACGGATTGGACAAGAACCTGATAGCAAGGATCGAACCGGCTCTGATATCCCACGGTTGCCACAACACCGCGTGAACGCACCTCTCGCACTAAATTTTCAACACCCTCTACATCATGTGATAGAGGTTTTTCGATGAAAACATGGCAACCCGCACAGGCGGCCTGCATGGCTACATCAAGGTGGTATGAACTAGGATTGGTTACAAACACAATGTCGGGTTTCAACGCCAGCGCCTCCGCGAGGCTATTGACCGATGTGACACCATAATGCTCCGATAGAGACTTACAAGCAGTAGCCTCCCCATTTTGAATAACCAAGGCATGGTTCGTTCTTCGATAAACCAAGCACTCAGCCTCATCGCCTAACAAGGACTGAAAGTTCCGTAGGTGCCGCTGACCGATAGAACCCAAACCAACAAAAAGAGCTTTCAACATGAAACTCCGGGAAGACAGGTCAAAAAGTACTCTAGATTCTGCTGGGCCTCAGCCCTTGGGTGCGTATGATAAATGGTTTCGAAGACCATTTGTCCCTGATAACCGATGGCATTTAATGCCCGCAAGCAGGCGGGGAAGTCAACATCTCCCACCCCCAACATTACATTGCCCCCTCCCACCGGACGGTCCTTAATATGAACATGTACGATCAGTTCTCGCAGAATATCAATTTCCTCCTGAGGTATCCAGCCAGATGCACGAGCATTGCCCAGATCATAGCAGATCCCCACGCCTTTCAATGGGACAGCTGAAAAAGCAGAACGAATCTCCACAGCAGACATATTCAATTCCAATGCCAACTGCACACCGCACTGTCGCGATTGACCATAGAATTCTGCATCTCTGATGAGGGTTAAGACCTCCACCAAATCTTGAGACGATTCAACCGCCCCATGGTCCAAAAGAGGGAGAACCAGTACTTCAAGAGAGGTTCCCTCACAAAACATTGATAGGGTCGACTCAACGACCTTCATAAACTGTTGCTGCGTTGATGTATCCAGGATGGAAATCTGAGTGAGATAATCCATGCACATCGAACGCGCAGAAAATTCACCCTGCTCTCCTGTTAAGGCAAGCTTCCTGGCTGCATGTTCACCGGCCATTACCCGAGGACACTCGCCGGCCCGGTCGTATAGAAGCTCGACACAACCAAACCCTAGCGATTGTATGAGCTGAATTTCTGTTTCCCACTGAGAACTCGGGAAGACCTGCAAACGGGAAAGAGTTTCAGGCAACACCCGTCCCTGCATAATGCCAACATTCAACATCAAAGGTTTCCTTGTTTGATCATATAGCTAGGACGCAAAACAAATGGGAACTTCCGTATGTCTACATGACGTCCATCAAAGTACTCGTCGATCGCCTTAGTTTCACCCCCAAATGTTGCGTAATCATCAAACACAACCACTCCCCCCGGAACCACCCGGGGAAACAATGTTTCCAAAGCAACCTTGGTCGGCTCATATAAATCCACATCAATGTGTAGAAGCGATATTTTCAATTCCGGATGATCAGCAACATACAGAGGAACTGTTTCACAAATATCCCCTTTGACTAATTCAACGTTTTCATCCATGCCTCGTTGAGCCAAAGATGTATACAGTTGGTCACAGCTGATTCCCTCTGAACCGGCCTCTTGTATAAAATCCTCAGTATGCTGTTGATCTGAAGCATCTTGAGCCGACGGAAAGGTCCCAAACACATCAAAGCCCACAATTTTCTTAGCCTTAGCGCGGGCAAAGAGTTCACGAAAGATACAAAATCGAATGAGTGAAACCCCTTTGAACACCCCCAATTCCATAATCACGCCCGGCAAATCAACCGCCTGCTGGAAAAGATTATAATGTGCGATCAGCTTAGCCAATCGACTAGCATCGCAAGAATGGTAAAACCCATTTTCATAGTCGAAAGCCTGTTCGAGTTCCGGCATTGTGATCATAGAGACCTCGTCTTAATCGATTTATGATGAGTGTTCGAAACGGAAACAATAGGAGACTTTATTCCAGCCAATTCCTGTAAATCATGAAATCCCCCCTCTTCCAACAAACGACAAGCAAACTGATAGTCGGCCAAGGTGTCAATATCAGGAACTTCTTGGGTTTCCCACAGTTTCATGCGGTCCCCATGCAAACTCCCGGTATCAAGAAACAAAGAGGGACGCAAGACATCTACGTGCCCATTGGGAATATACGCATCCTCAAAGACTTGTCGGGGCAGATTATAAAATTCGGCATGCCCCTCATAGTGCAAAAACGGCCTCATATAGCCCTCTTCCAATCGAAACATTTTGTAGGGCGTTAGGTGGGTTCGATGCGCAGAACGCAACGATGTTGCATCCGGATGCTTCTGCATATACCGTATGGCATTGGCAACAACCTCTTTCTTTCGTAATGGGGTGGTTGGCCGCAAGTGTACAAAAAGATCCGGAATCTCACCTTCATGTTCCTTCAACCAGTCCAGAGCATGCTGTATCCACTCGTAGTCGGTGGCGTCATCTCCAGAAATCGCCTCAGGCCGAATAAAAGGAACTTCAGCCCCATAGGAACGGGCAATATCAGCATAAACTTCGGAATCTGTAGAAACAATCACACGACCAACACCTTCAGTTTTCAAGGCGATGACAATGCTATAGGCGATGAGTGGGTGATTCCCCAATGGTTTTATATTCTTGTCGGGCACACTCTTAGATCCTGCCCGTGCCGGTATAATTGCAACAACGCTATCAGCCACGGCCCCTCCTTTTTAGAAAGGTTGAAATGAAAGGTGTGCACGAAGCTTTTTGGCAATAGGAATTTCTTTAATGTGTACGGAGCGTTCGCCCGTGCCCATAGCCTTTTCGATCTTGCGTACGGCCCCAACCAACTGCCTAAAGCCAGCGGGCTCTACGGAAGCCGCTTGATCTGAACCATACATAGCACGGTCAAGCGTAATATGCCGTTCCAGTGAAGTAACACCAAGAGCGGCCGCGGCATAAGAAACCGCTAAGCCAACTTCATGGCCACTGTAGCCCACATTACACCGATAACGACTGCGCAAACTCTCAATACACCTTAAATTGGCATCCTCATCCGCCATGGGATACGTGGAAACACAGTGCATTAATTCAAAGGGACAATTCGCCTGTCTGAATATTTCAACGGCCCGGTCGATCTGAGAATACTCAGTCATCCCTGTAGAAATAAAGGTGTGTTTTCTTTCTTCAGCAACCAATCTTAACAAATCTTCATATACAATCATGGCTGACGCAATTTTGTTGTATTTACAGTTGAACTGCCGCAGGAACCTTTGGCTCTCTAAATCCCATGCCGAGGCAAACCATTCAATCCTCTTTTCTTTGCAATACAAGCCAATCTCTCTGTATTCCTCTAAACCAAATTCCAGCCCTTCCTTTTGATCACGTTGCGTTGTCCCCCATGGGCTTTCACGTGGCGAATCGAGCAGCTCCTGGGTGTAAACCAGGTCTATTTCTCTCTTCTGTAATTTAACAGCATCTGCACCAGCCTCCTTGGCAACATCGATCAACTGTTTAGCGATATCAATGTCACCATTGTGGTTGATACCGATTTCTGCAATGATAAAAATAGACATTCTTACCCACTCCTTTTATCAGCAAGATTTCCACATATTCTAATAGTCTAGAACACATACGATAAGTCGTTTTGACAGAACCAACGTAATGTCATTGCAATGGATTTCGGCAAATCAATGGTCAAAGAAAGCCCCAACTCTTTCTTCGCCAAGTCGATTGATGGAACGTAGCATTCAGGAGGTGTCATGGTATCCGCCTCTTTGCATCTAACGATCGGTTGATGACATCCTGCAACCTCTTGAACCAAAGTCGCCAACTCTAAGATTGAAACCGCGTGATCTGATCCTACGTTATACGCTCGCCCCGCCTCTCCCTTAACTAAAATGGTCAAAAGCCACTCCACCAAATCAGCACCATACATGTAACTACGTAAAGGCGTACCGTCCCCGCGGATCTCAATGGCCTCGTTACGCAGGCAATTCCCAATGAAGTTACCAATGGCAAAATTAGCATTCAACGGCATGTAAGGACCAATAAATGAAAAACAGCGAGCCGACACGCTCTCGATTCCACTTGCCTCGCACAGCGATTCCGATTCCAACTTACCTCGTCCATAAGCCGTGACAGGCCTAAGGGGATAAGTTTCAGCAATCAATGACATTCCATCCGATGGCTTACCGTAGATGGCACCCGAACTAACATACAGAAAACGCTTCACATTTGCCTGTTTCCCAAACTCAAGTAGATGCTTGGTCCCATCAACAGCAATTGAAAACATCTCCGGAGAATCAATAAGTTTATGATCAGAACTCACTGGCATAGCTGCGTGAATTACATAATCAAAGTCACCCTTGGGAAATTTGAAACTTCGAATGTCTCCGAACGAGAAAGAAACTCGGGAGTACTTTACAAACTTTGGGAAAGAAGCCTTAAAGTGTTCCGGATCGCGGCTCAGAACGACAAGTTCCGCTTTCAAAGTCAGGAAATATTCAAGAAACCACTTCCCCAATAAGCCAGTCCCTCCGGTCAAAAAGATCCGCTTGTCTTCTAACATCTGCCTAGTATCATTTGGAAACAGATTAATCAAAGCGAGGATCCATGTCGTTGATTGGCCTTCCATAAGCCGCCTTTGGAAAGACCTTCGTGTCCGAATCGATCAAAACATTCAATAGGGCTGGACTAGATGGATCCTCCCAAAGCCACTTCACAGCTGCCGCCATCTCCTCAGGAGATTGGATTGTCCTTGCAGAAATTTTGTAGGCGAGGGCAACATCTTCAAAATTGGGAGCACTGTAGCCCCACACCGTGGAGCACATCCGTGACTCGAAGTATTCCTCCTGGAACTGTCCTACCATGCCCAAGCTATTATTATTTATGACCACCATTTTAACCGGCAACTTATGAAGATGGATTGTCTCCAATTCCTGGATATTGCACTGGATTCCTCCGTCACCCATTACGCAAACGACCGCCTGGTTGGAAGCAAAGACACTACCAATTGCCGCGGGTAACGCAAAACCCATCGAGCCCATCCCCCCGGAAACCAGAAAACGTTGATCCTTCTGCAACTCAATTGACTGTGCCATCCACATCTGGTTTTTACCAACATCAGCAAGATAGATTGCCGCTCTATGGGACCCCTGGCTAAGTACATGCACAAATTCATTGGGATTAATCCCTTTGCATCCATCCAGTTCCTTGACGTCAGGCGATAGCAAACGTTTCGCAAGGATCCACTGTTCCCACTTCGGCCATAACTTTGTGGGCATCCCTCTTGAAACCGTAAGCATTGCAGAAAGAAATTCCGCTAATCCGGACACACAGGTTTCGCAGCCATCAACCCTATTGTTCAACTGTGCCGAATCGCAATCAATGTGGATTATTTTGCGTGTACCCATAAATGCAGCGAGATCACCGCCTGTTTGCCGCACATCCATACGACTCCCCAACACCAACAGCGTGTCACTGGCCATCAGTGCCTGGTTTGCCCACCGGTTCCCATAGGTTCCAATCATCCCGACACGTTTCGGATGCTCGTAGGGCAGAAGATCTAAACCCATCAGTGAAAGTACCACAGGAATACCAATGGCCTCCACGACCTGGCGGAACAGATCGCCCCCCCCAGCTGAACGAATACCGCCACCCGCCAAAATCAAGGGGTTTTGTGAAGCATCAAGCGTCTCGACAATTCGTTGGACAAAGTCACGAAGATCGTCTTCATTTGCCTTATCCACCTGCACACGCGGCTCCTTGGGCACCGCCATGTTTTCTCGCTGAACATTCATGGGAATATCAACCAAAACCGGCCCTGGACGACCCTCCATCGCATGAGTGAACGCGTTCTCTAGCACTTCGGGTAACTCATCTGCCGTTTTGACCTGCCACGCCCCCTTAGTAATCGGCGTCACAATTGAAACGATATCCGTTTCCTGGAAACCCTGCTGCCGAACTGGCCTCCCTTCTGAAAGTTCGCTGGTATTGACCTGCCCGGTAATAAAAACAGTCGGGATCGAATCGAAATAGCAGCTTCCAATAGCCGTCACAAGATTGGTTGCACCTGGGCCACTAGTGGCCAACGCTACACCTGGCACACCGCAAATCCGTCCAACGGCTTCTGCCGCAAATCCGGCCGCTTGTTCATGATGCATACTGACGATCCGGATCTTGCCCTTCTGGTGGATAGAGTCAATGATGTGCGTAATCATTCCACCGACCATTTCAAATATGATTTTTACACCATGCATGTGCAGGGCGTCGGCAATATAATCAGACGCTTTCATATCAAATATCTATTCCCAGTCGTCCACAACTATATGTTCGCCGTCAACTCCCAGTTCCAGAAGCTGTTGCTTGAAAGCTACAATCATCGCAGGTGGGCCTGAAATATAGAAGAGCGAATCATCCGGTGTCGTAGTGTGAATAGCATTAATATCCAATATCCCATTTTCACCAAGCATGGAGCCGTTCTCACAATAGACCGTTTTACTAAAATTTGGAAGTTCGGCCTCGCAGCGTTCGAGTAGGCCAGCAAAGAGATAGTCGTCCGCAGAACGGACACCATAATAGAGGGAAGTGGGCTGCTCTGATTTTTCTTCCAACATCTGCTTTAGCAATGACAGATATGGGGTGATCCCCACCCCGCCTGCAATCAATGTGAGGTGCTTGCCCGCTGGGAACAAAAACTCGCCATAGGGAAGTTTAAGCCAGCATTCTAAGCCGGCTTCCAGGGTTTGATACATTCGCTCTGTGAACTTACCCTTAACAGAAAACGTCACAGCCAATTCATTACAACGTTCTGAAGGAGACGACGCAATGGAAAAGATACGCGAATCAGGCCATTGCAAATTCGTTTGGTATTCATCCAAAGCAACATGTAAGAATTGTCCGGCCCGAAATTTGGGCACCCGACCCTGCGGCGAAAACCAACAGCTCGCCACAGAATCAGTATGCTTTATGACTTCTTTCACCACCGCTTTGATTTTTACAGGACTAGCCATCTTTAGAACTGCTTGACAAAACCATGAATCATATCGATCATATATTGAATCATTTCTGGGGTTATTCCTGGGTACACGCCTAAGAACAGGGTTTGATTCATAATATAATCCGTGCGTGTTAAGTCTCTCACGACTCGATGATTGATATTCATATAACCAGGCTGCTTTAGAAGATTTCCCGCAAAAAGATTGCGTGTTTCAATACGTTTATCATTCAGGTACTGTGCCAATCCAGACCTGTCAAATGGTGCGTCCGGTTGAAGGGTCAGGACAAAGGCGAACCAGGAGGGGACACTTTGAGCTGTGGCTTGGGGCAGAATAAAGTACTCTTCAAGATCTGTAAGACCCTGGTGTAATGCCTGGAAGTTGCGTTTCCTTTTTTCCGTAAAGGTTTCCAGTTTGCTCATCTGTGCTGATCCGACTGCCGCCTGCATATCGGTCATCTTTAGGTTATAGCCAATGTGGGAATAGACATACTTGTGGTCATAGCCTACCGGCAAGTTGCCGTGCTGTTTGGTAAATCGGCAACCGCAGGTGTTGTTTTCTCCACCTTCACAGTAGCAGTCACGTCCCCAGTCCCGCAGAGACTTGACAATCCTGGCCAACAGAGGATCATCCGTAACCACGCAGCCCCCTTCCCCTGTGGTGATGTGATGAGCAGGATAGAAAGAGCCTGTGACCAAATGGCCAAATGTCCCGGTTAGCTGATCCTTGTATCGGCTGCCGAGGGCGTCGCAATTATCTTCAATAACCCACAGGTTGTGCTCCTTGGCCAAAGCCATAACAGCATCAAGATTAAACGGATTACCTAGGGTATGGGCCAAGAAGATAGCCCTCGTTCGTTTGGAGACGGCCTCTGACAGCTGTGAAACATCAATATTGTACGTGCCTAGTTCAACATCGCAAAACACGGGCACCAAATTGTTCTGGATGATCGGTGCTACAGTCGCAGGAAATCCCGCAGCCACAGTGATCACTTCATCTCCAGGCTTTAATCGATTATCTCCAAGCAACTCAGACATCAGAGCCGAAACGGCCAACAGGTTGGCTGAAGATCCTGAGTTGACCAAGATTGCATCGGAAAGATCATAGTAATCTTCAAGCTTGCCTGCGAAGTCCTCAGAGAAACGACCAGCTGTCAGCCAGAAGTCCAGGGCAGAGTCCACGAGCAACGTCATTTCATCTTGGTCAAACACACGACCGGCATAGCGTACTGTGGATTCGCTTGGAATAAACTGATCGTTATTAAATGCTGCCTGGTAGTAGTCGCCTACCAAACGCAGTATTTCTTGCCGTTTTTCACCCACATCACTCATGTTTCTTATACCCTAAGCCTACTATTATGATTCAGTTATCTAAGAACTCATCGATACTGAACCGCCCAAGCAAGGTTTTTCTGCCTTGCGTTCTCACAATAATAGGCAATCTGTTTACGTGTAAACTCTGATATGCATTCAGGCTTATGACCGGACTCGGTTATCTCTCTGTACCATTGCATAGTCTCTTTCACAGTGGTGGAAAATTCCCATACAGGACGCCATTTCAAATCATTCCAGGCCTTGTCTATATTGAGATTAAGAAGACCTGCCTCATGAGGTGCATTAGGATCGCTCTGATCCTTCCAGTCCCCAGGCCAGTGGCCGAGCATTGCGTCAACAAGTGCTCCCACGGTTTGGTTGGATTCGACATTGGGTCCAAAGTTGAAGGCACTGCATAATTCCCCAGAGGCCACTCCCTGATCAGGATAAAGAAGCTGTCCAAGCCGTAGATACCCTGATAACGGTTCGAGTACATGCTGCCAAGGGCGAGTTGCATTGGGATTGCGAACAGTAATTGAATTCTTTGATAATAATGCACGGATGCAGTCTGGTACAATGCGATCCTCAGCCCAGTCTCCTCCACCTATGACATTGCCAGCACGAGCACTCGCTAACGCGATATTCTTTTTTGCAGAGATTCCAAAAAACGATTTCCGATAGGACTGAACGACCAGCTCTGAACAAGCCTTACTGGCGCTATAAGGATCGTGGCCACCCAACGCATCATTTTCCCGATACCCCCAAATCCATTCATGATTTTCATAGCACTTGTCCGTCGTAATCACTACAACTGCACAGGGTTTTTTGAGGTGTTTAACCGCTTCCAGTAAATTGATCGTCCCCATGACATTGGTTTCATAGGTATGAACAGGATCTGCATAAGACCGCCGAACCAATGGTTGGGCGGCTAAATGAAATACAATATCGGGTTGGCACGCCTCAACACATGCTTGTAAAACGCCCGGATCTCGAATATCATAGATGTTATGATCCATTCGCCTAGCCAGCCCCAATTGCTCAAATAAAGCAGGTTTAGTCTTTGGCTGAAGACTATACCCCACCGGATGAGCCCCAAGATGCAAAAGCCACTCACACAGCCAACTCCCCTTAAAACCGGTGTGCCCAGTAACGAAAACTTTTCTATCCTGATAAAAATTACAGAACATAACACTATGAGGGCATATGAATCTGAGTCTTTTCTTTTCTTATAGCGACATCTTCGATATAAATAGAACTCTGCTTATCCCAGAGTTTCCAGGGGGCCCGTCCTCGTGCCCATAGTTCTTCTAGCTTCTTTTTATCTCTCAACGTATCCATCGCTTGCCAAAAACCTAAATGCTTAAAGGCATGTAACTGCCCTTCAGCGGCTAACTGTTCTAAAGGTTCACGTTCCCAGATGGTTTCATCATCCCTGATATATTCCAGAGCTTTTGGCTCTAAGACAAAAAAACCTCCATTGATCCACCCTGCCTCTCCTTTAGGTTTTTCCTCAAAACACCGAATACGAGAACCATCAATATCAAGCACACCAAAACGGGCTGGCGGCTGAATTGCGGTCATTGTCGCCAATACCTTTTCCTGCTTATGACGCTTAACAAGTTCTCTGATATTAACGTCCGACACCCCATCTCCATAAGTAAAACAAAAAGATTCACCGTCGAGATATTTAGCGACTGCTTTGAGTCGCCCTCCGGTCATGGTTTTGAGTCCAGTATCGACAAGTGTGACTCTCCATGGCTCACAATGGTTTGAATGCACCTCCATTTTATTCTTACGCATATCAAAAGTGACATCTGACATGTGTAAAAAATAATTCGCAAAGTACTCTTTTATATAATACCCTTTATATCCTAAACAAATGATAAAATCGCTTATTCCATAGCAAGAGTAGTGTTTCATAATATGCCACAAAATAGGCTTACCGCCGATTTCAATCATAGGCTTAGGGCGAAAATCCGTCTCCTCTGAAATCCGTGTTCCGAATCCACCAGCTAGAATAACAGTTTTCATAAATCCCTCGTCACACGATCTAAATACAATACACTATGTTTGGCAAGATTTTGTTAAACCAGAGTATCTTCTTTGCACTCAACCCTAGTCCGATGTGTAGAAACGATCTTTCGGCGTTCACGATACTCAACAGCAACCGGTGTTTCATTAACATTAGCATCACATCCTTGAGCTGGATCTAATGTAACACCTACCTGTCCCTTTCGCTTTAAGTAGTCATAGACTAAAGCCAAACATGACATCACCAAAAAAGCCCCTACTCCAGCAATCTGCCCTTTACCAACGGTTCCCCTCGCAATTCCCCTGTCGGGAACAACAGCCTCATCAAGAACTTGAATGGTAGGCATCCCCTTTACCTCTTCAATTTTTGCTAACTCATATTGCTGGGCAAGCATCTCGAAGAGCATCTCTTTAAACTCAACCTCACGAGTTTTCAGATTATCAATCTTGCTAAGATCTTCACGAATCTCCACCAACCGGTTTTCAAGAAAGACACGTTTACTGGTCGCTTGTGCCCCAGAAAGTCGCTTATTCAATTGGTCAAGTTCATCCACATATGCATTGGCAAGTTCTGCGGCATGATTGGGATCTGCATTTACAACAGAAATATTGATAATTCCATTCGACGACACCTCTATCGTGGTGCTGTTCATCAGAGAGGTCCGCACATCTTCTCTTGTCGTACCCTCCCCAGCGTTCTCTAGTAAATTAAATCGATCAATCAGCGCATTAGCAACTGCACGACTCTTTAGGATACTTACATATAGTCCAGAAAATCCTCCCTTGTTAAAAACTCCTTGGAACAAAGACGAAGCAGAGCCACTCAGCTTGCCGAGCAAACCGTCTTGCCCACTGCTAGTACCAATTGGAGGAACAATAGTGGTGTTTGCAACATACATGCGAGGTTGTCGTACACTTATCATCATCGCCACAAAACAAGATAATAGTGAAACAACCACAATTATCATTTTATACCTAAAGAGTACACGAATAATTTCAACAATATCAATCTCTTGACAATTTTGATGTTTTTCCATAGTGACCATTATGTAAATTACATTAGGTTGAAAATGAAACAGAGAAATGCATTAACGATGTATTTGATTACTACAAAATGGTGAAAGGCGACACTACAAAGCAATCACAACACCAGCAGCCATAGCAACTTGAAACAATATTTGAGTTATATCTTTAGTATTTCTGAGCCAAGCTGTGTAATCCAGCTTTTTAGGCACGACAATCGTATCACCAGGATCAAGCTTAGTGCTTAAAAAGCTCCCTCCTAATTGCCACTGATTGCGTTGACTATCCCACAAGAGCCGAGAAGATCTTTTCTGCATCATACTGATTACAGATCCATCAGCCCGGATAACACTAACCTGTTTACGATCTGCCTCTTTTGTCATCCCCCCCACTTTGGCAAGGTACTGCTCCAAGGTCTGTCCTTGTTCATAAAGCAAGGCCGTCGGATTAAAAACCTCACCGACAACATTGATGATCCCAGGCACTCGGGGTATTGTCAGAAAATCACCGCTCTCCAATTCAAGGTCGTACTTGCTTCCCTGAAATTCATTGCGACTTAACTTGATTACCACACGTCCTTCAATCCGTACTGTTTTTAATTTGGCAATCAGTTCTTTTTTGGCCTCCAGGTTGGCTTTTTGCATATTAACACTCTCACTGTCCAAAGCCCCAGAGAGGCCTTGACTTGTTGTCGTCAGCAAGGATTCCTCCAATTGTGCCACCAAATCTTCCATTCTTCGCTGCTGTACTAGCATGGCACTTGCGCGCGTAAAGACAGCCCCCCTAAGGTAAGCGTCGTTGGTATACCCCCCAGCCCGCTCTATAATAGAACTTAGACGCTCCCCCTTTCGAATTGGATACTCTCCGGGAAACATAACTTCGCCTGCAATCTCAACAACATCGTTGAAGTCCAATTCTGGAATGGGGCGAACCACAAGATGATCATAATCCTGTAATACAATATTTTGTTCGGGATCACCTTGAAGGGCGAGTGCGAGATTAATATCAATCTTCTCTGTATCAACGCCATCTTGTGAAATATGCCGTCGAGTGATCTCGGCCTTACGTAGATAGGAATTATTCTCTAGGCCCCCGGCAGCGGCGATAAGATCCTTTACCCGCATCCCCTCGACAAAACGATATTCTTTGGGATCGTACACCATACCAGAAACACTCACACTGCGTTTCCCTTTTTGATCCCAACGATAAAAACGGACAATATCAAACTGCTCTAAAAGGTAATCTTGGTCAGAGTTACCCTTCATCACCTGTCCCAAGTTGAAGGGCAAGGTGATGGGATTGAGATCCGGTGGCACCATCCGTTCAATTTCCGCATACTCTAAATTAACCTGCGGTCTGAAGAGTTCATTGGATGTAAATAGGTTGGATAGTCGCATATTTGGCTTGAGTTCATACTTACCCGGGCGTTGGACATGCCCTTCGAGATAAATAACCTTTTCTTCACGCTCAAGTACCGGAAAGACCTTGATAACATCCCCATCATGTACTCGTTGCATATTTGAGGCGTCTACCTCGGTCAAGTCGTAGTCCGCCACAATACGACGACGGTGGTTTTCGATGCGTTCGATCTGAACACGTTGCAAAAGCCCGGCAGCATTCACTCCGCCAGCGTAATCCAAGGCTTGTTGTAATGTGATTGAATCTATGATTTCATAAATTGCCGGACGTCTGACATTGCCGGCAATACCGACTACAGATTGAATCAATGGAATATAAATGGTATCCCCATCTTCCAAACGTAAATCTGAATTTGTTTTATCTCCTCCCATCAAGAACTCATAAAGATCAACTGTCCGAGGGGGCCTGCCAATCCTCTGGACCTTGATTTGTCTAAGGCTTCCATTTTTCGAGGGACCTCCAGCGGCAAACAACGCATCGATAGCCGTCGACAAAGAACTAAGGGTATAACTGCCGGGTACTTTCGCTTCACCGACAACATAAACGGTGATCGCTCGTAACCGTCCCATGGCAATGTGCATACGAAAGTCGGTAAATTTCCGTTGAAGCTCACTTTGCAAATAATCCTGTAGCTTTCCAAAGGTCATACCAGAGACAGACACCACCCCAACTTCAGGCAGTGCGATGTTACCATCCCGACCCACTTGAACAGAAATCCGATCGTTATGTCTTCCCCACAAAGTCAGGGTAAACCGATCTCCAGGCCCTACAATATAATCAGGGCCAACCGGAACATTGAGCAATGGCTTAAACTTACCAGCACGTTGTCTGAACACATCATATCCATACTGCCTTAAATCAGCCAAATTAACATCATTCGGAGCCTGCCCTGTCATTAAAAGCTCAACCGAGGAAAGGGGTTCTTCTTGCTCTTTCAATGAATCAAGAAGAGGTACATTGGGTTCATTAACTTCTTCAACAAAAGATGGATCTTCATCCAGAGAGGTTCTCGATCGAAGGCGATCTTGAAGCACTCGCTGCTGTGAATTTGGTAACGCTGTAGATAGCGTTGTTTGGGAATTTTGAGATGCTAGTCGATTAGTCCGATCAAGTTGCCCCCAAACAGATGCACTAGACAACAGATATAACAAAATCAAACTAATAACCTGCTTTGCCATAACACTCTTACTTAACGCTACCCGCTTCATTCAAGAAAACTCCAAGTCATGATAGAGAATCGTAAGTTCTTAACACCCAAAATCAACTGATGCGCATACTCCGTCCCCGTAAGCGTCTCTCCGACGGAGGAAGCAGCAATCAATGACCGAATACAATATTCAGAACAATGTCTAACCTGGCTTAAGGGTAAGCCGATAGAACTCGTGAATCACACCACCCCTATTCTCATGCGCATACATATCACATCAATGGCGTCGCAAATGCCTAGTATGCTTGCACAAGTAGTCAACACCCTCCATATGCGTGTGACTCCATCCACTCTGTTTCGTGATCTTAGAACTAAGTCAAACTGTAAACAAAAATCCATTTGAATATATAATATATGGCCTAATGATCAGGTGTCAACTACCTTAAAACCTAGTTATCAGGGCTATTATCAATGCTCAATTAGGACCTTATTAATGAGCAGCGACACAAACCTCCATCTTCACCTTCTCTTCTTCTTTGATTCCCCCTATTTACCCAGATAACCTATGACAAATCGAAAAGCACGTTTAAAATCATAGACAACACGGCGACGTCCGAGAATAAATTTACGCCTAATGAAGACCGGGGTAAAACCACTCCAGAAATCAACAAATTTCTTTTTGGTATAATTTTGCGTCCGTGACATTACACCCCATCGAATCACACCAAAACTGCTTGACGTAAACAGGGACTTGAACTACTGTGCGGACCTGAATCAGAGCAATTTTAGAGGCATGGCTCAATGCAAAAAGCGTTGTTATCAGTATTACTTTTAGGCTTTTGTCCCTACTGCCAAGCGGGGATTTCAAACAATGTTCCGCTTAACCACTGGAGTTACGAAGCAATTGATCAATTGATTGGGCGTGGACTAACCCAAAGTGATATGATGACCACACGGCCAGTAACACGCCTAGAGATGGCACGCGTAATCGTGGAGGCCCAAGAAAACCTTGATCCAAACGACCCTCATGCTCATATCACATCAGTATTACTCAATCGTTTACAACAAGAGTTTAGCTATGAAACTTCCCAGTTTAACACTCTTAGCCTTAATACCACAAAAAGCTTCATCAAACCCATAGAGGATCCCTACTATCGTTTAATTTATGGGAGACGTAACTTCAGCCTTGAAAACGAAATGGGTGATCACTTTGAAAAGGGATCTAATCATCGTTTTGGTTTTGTAACTCGCGGGGTCATCAATGATACCATCTCCTTTTATCTGCACCCCCAAGACTCAAGCCCATCGGGCCGAAAATCCAGCGTTGAACTCATTGAAGGATATTCCAAACTCCGCTTAGGTTCCTTCGAATTACAATATGGGCGTGACTCTCTATGGTGGGGACCGGGCTACCACGGCTCATTGATTCTGAGCTGTAATATGGAAAACCTGACCCTGTTCAAAGTCTCTAATCCTAACCCTATCCTACTGCCAGGTTTTCTACGCGTATTGGGGCCTTTTAAATTTACCTATTTCCTCACAGAGTTAGAAGAGGATCGGGTGATTCCAAAGGCTAAATTTACCGGCGTCCGCCTCAGCATCAAACCACATCCAACTCTTGAGATCGGCGGATCCCGCACCATCATGTTCGGTGGCCAAGGCGCTCCAGACATCGGCATCGGAGACTATCTACAGATCTTCTGGCCCAAAAACGTCCAAGGGCATGAAAATCAGCTCGCCAGCTTCGATGTCTCCTGGCGAACACCACTGCCTGAATTCATACCCGCATCCTCAGCCCAAGTCTATGCAGAGTATGGTGGAGAAGACGCCGCGGGTTTCCATCAGTACCGCCCACTATTCGGGGTTAAAGCGAACGACTTGTTTAAAACCGGCCGTACGGACGTACGCTTCGAATATGGCAAGACACATGTTGGCCGCTACCCCACCACTTTCTACAATCACGGAATCTACCGGACCGGTTATACCTATCACGGAGACGTCATGGGACATCACATGGGGACCAATGCCAGAGATGTGTTTGTCCGGATCAACCACTATTTAACCCCAGATCTGATTGTAGGGGCCGACTTCGACCGCCAACTTGCTGATATCACGGGTATCCGAGAACAGACCGATCAGATCGGCACGGACATTACCTGGTTCGGGCCTTTGAATCTGCAAATGAATCTGGCCTACCGTTACCAAGAGACTGAATCCAAGGCCTCACCCTATCGCGACAGTAACCACATCCTCGATTTCAGCCTGATTTACGACTTTTGATTCAATTCCTGTACGAGTCGTTCTACACAGGCCTCTATATCCCACTCATGCGTGGGCAGAACCAAATCGGGTGCAGTGGGAACCTGATACGCGGATGTCACCCCCGTGAAATTATGAATTTGACCACTGTCTGCCTTGTCGTAATTTCCTGACGTGTCCCGTTGACGACAGATCTCCAAAGGCGCACTAAGATAGATCTCTTTGAACCGATCCGCCCCAATGATGTCACGCGCGAGTTCTCGATCCTCCTGGGCTGGAGACAGCAAGGCACAAATCGCCACCAGTCCAGCCTCATTCATGGCACGGGCCAATTCTGCGGCACGACGAATATTCTCACGACGATCTTGCGCCGTGAATCCTAGGTCACGACTCAATCCCAGACGAAGATTCTCACCGTCAATCACATAGGCCACACGCCCAACTTCGTAAAGCCTTCGTTCCAAAGCGAAGGCCAGTGTGGTCTTGCCGGCGCCAATCAAGCCTGTCAACCATAGAGTAGAGGGTTCACCTCCGAGTCGTTGAGCACGCTCACTGACACTGACGAGGCTCTCGTTCTTGACGACATTCTGGCTAACCGGCGTCTTTTGCTGGCCAGGCCGTGACACGACACGATCGACGATCATGCCGGCTCCCACGGTGACATTGGTCAATCGATCCACGATGATAAACGCACCGGTAGCACAGTTACGTTCATAAGCATCAAAGGCAATTGGACGGTGCAGAGTGATGTGGCAACGGCCAATCTCATTGAGCTCCAACGTGGCGGTAGAGCCTGCCTCCTTATCCCGCTTCATGGTGTTAACATCCACCTTATAGCGAATGTCCGTTAAGACACCAGGCACGATACTGGAGGTATGTTTGATCTCGTAGCTTTGGCCCATTTGCGCCGCTTTTTCGTGCATCCAGACAACCATCGCCTCGAATTCGTTGCCAATATGCGGAATGTTCTTGACCGGCACCAGCATATTGCCGCGTGAGACATCAATTTCATCGGTTAATGTCACGGTAATCGCCTGGGGACAGAAAGCCTCTTGCTGTTCGCCATCGGGCCCGTAGATCGCCTTGATCCTGGATTGTTGCCGCGAAGGCAAGCTGGCTACTTCATCACCTACACGCACGACACCCGAGGCCAGCGTCCCGCTGAAACCACGAAAATCAAGATTGGGTCGCAAGACATACTGAACCGGTAAACGCATGTCAATCAGGTTGCGATCCGTCGAGATATTAACATTTTCCAAATGATGCAAGAAAGTAGAACCTTCATACCAAGTCAAGTTCTCACCACGATCAACCACATTGTCACCCTTAAGGGCCGACATGGGAATAAAGTGGATGTCCGAAAAATTCAAACGTCCCACAAAGGCGTTGTAGTCGTCTACGATCTGGCGATAGACCTCTTGCGACCAATCGACCAGATCCATCTTGTTGACAGCCACCACCACGTGCTTGATGCCCAACAAGGAACAGATAAAGCTGTGCCGTTTGGTCTGGGTAATCACTCCATGACGGGCATCGATCAGGATCACGGCCAGGTTACAGGTCGAAGCACCGGTAGCCATATTGCGGGTGTATTGTTCATGACCGGGACAGTCGGCAATGATGAACTTGCGTTTGTCCGTGGAAAAGTAACGATAGGCCACATCGATAGTGATGCCCTGCTCACGCTCGGCCTTCAAGCCGTCTGTCAACAGGGCCGGATCGAAGCCGTCGTCGGTCGTTCCATAGACCTTGGAATCCTTGGCCACCTTTTCCAGTTGGTCTTCATAGATCATGTGGCTATCGTAGAGCAGGCGTCCGATCAAGGTCGACTTACCGTCGTCCACGGAACCGCAGGTCAGAAAACGTAGCAAATCCTTATTCTCGTGACGACGAAGGTAGGCCCCAATATCATCGCGAATCAGTTCTTCTTCTCTCACTTTATAGACTGGTTTGTCCATTAGAAATACCCGTCCTTCTTCTTGTCTTCCATGGAGGAATTGTCGCCATCGATGACACGTCCCTGGCGTTCCGAAGTGGTCGTCAACAGCATCTCCTGGACGATCTCCTCCAGGGTTTCGGCATTCGACTCGATCGCACCGGTCAGCGGGTAGCAGCCGAGCGTACGGAAGCGCACCTTCTTCCTCATGGGCGTCTCGCCTTCGTTCAAGGGCATGCGATCGTCATCGACCATAATCAACACCCCGTCGCGTTCCACCACCGGCCGTTCGGCCGCATAGTAAAGCGGCACGATCGGGATGTCCTCCCGCAGCAGGTAGAGCCAGATATCCAGCTCGGTCCAGTTCGAAAGCGGGAAAACCCGGATCGACTCACCTTTATTGATCTTGGCGTTATACAGGTTCCAGAGCTCGGGACGTTGATTCTTGGGATCCCACTGATGGAATTCGTTACGAAAGCTATAGACCCGCTCCTTGGCCCGACTCTTCTCCTCATCGCGACGCGCCCCGCCAAAGGCCGCATCGAAGCGATAATGGTTCAGTGCCTGCTTGAGGGCATCGGTTTTCATGACCTGCGTATGTTTTTCCGAACCATGCGTAAAAGGCCCCACTTGGTCTTTACCATCGGGATTGATCCAGACCTTGATGTCCACCTCATACTTTTCAGCCATGAGCGAACGGAAACGATACATATCCTGGAACTTCCATTGAGTATCAACATGCATCAATGGAAAGGGAATCTTACCCGGCCTAAAGGCCTTGTGCGCCAGATGTAGCATCACCGACGAATCCTTGCCGATCGAATAGAGCATGACAGGATTGTCAAATTCAGCAGCCACCTCTCGAATGATGTGGATGCTCTCGGCTTCCAATTGCTTGAGATTCGATATTTGATAGTTCATGAGGATTCCTATGATTTAGAGTCGGCTTTAATCATGCCGTTTTCAAGCAAGGTTTGACAGAGACGCTCGACGCATTGATCAGGTGACAATTCTTGCGTGGGTAAAACCAACTCGGGTCGCTCCGGTGCCTCATAAGGAGCATCGATCCCGGTAAAATCGGAGATCTGCCCGGCACGAGCCTTAACATACAATCCCTTGGGATCACGCTGTTCACACTCACTCAGCGGCACATCCAAAAAGACCTCAAAGAAGCGTCCCTCTTGCACCGACGCCCGGGCCTCGTCACGCCCCTGGCGATAGGGCGAGATAAAGGACGTGATCACCACCACCCCTGCCTGAGCAAACAACGCCGCCACCTGGCCGATACGACGGATGTTTTCGGTGCGATCTTCCGGGGCAAAGCCCAGGTCACGATTGAGCCCATGGCGCACGTTGTCGCCGTCGAGCACAAAGGCGGTGACGCCCTGCCGGATCAGTCGCTCTTCCAAACGATAGGCAATAGTACTCTTACCTGAACCGGATAGACCGGTTAACCAGACCACACAGCCCTTTTGACCGAGTACCTGCTCGCGTTGATCGGGATCGATACGGGCATCTTGCCACGTTAGGTTTTTACTTTTCGGTTCTTCCATATCACTTCCTCATACCTTCAACGACCTGCCACACAATATCGTAAGCGGGTTTACTGGCGGCCACCACGCCATTGACCAGGGTGTCTTCCTGATTAAAACAATAGGGCTTGCCGTCCAGGTCCGTGACCTTGCCCCCGGCCTCGGTGACCAACAGCACACCCGCGGCAATATCCCATTCGTTCTTGGGCGTGACACTCAAGGTGGCATCCACAGCCCCAGCAGCCACCCGTGCCAGCTTAAAGGCAATGGAACCACAGGGGTTCAGGGACAACTTGTCCTCGTAGTCGGCAAAGAAGCCCTTTTTAATATCCGAACGACTGACATCCACTGTGGCCTGAGTACCGGCCAGGTCATAACAGGTCACGGACTCGCCATTGAGTGTGGTGCCTTGGCCTTCGGCTGCAGCATAGAGGTCCTCGGTGGTGGGATTGTAGATTACGGCCAGGATGGGCTTGCCGTCACGTACGCGAGCAACGGACACTACGAACTCGGGATTGTGCATCACAAACTCCCGCGTGCCATCCAAGGGATCCACGATCCAGACCATCGAGGCCTGCAACCGACTCGCATCCGAACGGGTCTCTTCGCTCAGCCACCCATCCTCGGGAAAGGCCGCTGTCAGGGTCTCACGCAAAATGCGATCGGCCTCCAGATCGGCGAGAGTCAGCACCTTGCGATCGGCCTCCACCTCGGCCTCTTGATAATGTTCTTTCGCGATACGCATGATCGCTTGCCCCGCAGTTCGGGCCGCATCAGATGCAATGCGTAGGGCTTCGTTTTCCATAGGTTCACACTTCCTTAAAAGGGCCAGACCCAGGGAATCAGGATCGTGGCTGCAATCATCAACAAAACATTCAAAGGCAGGCCCAGTCGCAGGTAATCCATAAAGCGATACCCACCCGGACCCAACACCATTAAATTCGTTTGATACCCCAACGGCGTCATGAAACTGGCCGACGCGGCAAATACCACCGCCATCACAAAGGGCCTGGGACTCACATCCATCTGCTGGCCAATGGCCACGGCAAAGGGAAACACCAGGGCCGCCGCCGCATTATTGGTCACGGTCTCGGTAAACAGACTCGTCATTAAATACACACCGGCCAATACACCATATAGGCCCAGTCCATCGGTCAGTGACACAAACCCCTGAGCCACCCAGGCCACCAGACCGGAGTTGAGCAAGGCCTTGCTCAAACCAAAGGCCGCGGCAATGGTCACCAGGGTTTGCCAATCGATACTCCGACGGGCATCGGCCATGGAGATACAGCCCGTGACAATCATCAAACCGGCCACGGCAAAGGCCGCCACCACAATCGGTACCAGACCACTGATCATCAATCCCACCAGCACAGCCAGCAACAAGAAGGCACACCAGGCCTTGTCGTGTCGCATGGGACGCACCCCATCCAGACGGCTGACCAGCAGGAAGTCCGGGTTGTTCAAATTGGCCCGGACAAAGTGAGGTCCTGCCTGCAACAACAAGGTATCACCAGCCCGTAGCACAATGTTGCCCACCTTGCCGGTCAAACGAGAACCGGCCCTATGCACGGCCACCACGGCCGCATTATACAGGGCACGGAAGTCCGCGTCACGAATGGTCTTGCCCACAGCGGGATGCGTGGCCGAAACCACGGCCTCACACAGGCGTTGACTCCTGCGCACCACGGCCTGGGATTCATAGGCATCGTCTGCTACTGGCACCAAACCCACCAGATTCTCCAATTCGGCAATAGTCCCTACCACACCGGTAAAGGTCAACAGGTCCCCTCCTTGCAGCCGCTCATCCGGTTGAACCGGAGAAATCAGCTGGTCCCCTCGTTGTATTTCAATCAGATAAAGCCCTTCGAGTTGACGCAGCCCTGCATCCTGCACGGTTTTCCCCACCAAGCGTCCTTCAGCCAACACCCGCATATTCAACAGATACTCTCGGGCCGCATCCGTCAAGATCGACACGCCGTCTTTACGCTCCGGTAATAAAAAGTGGGAGACCAACAACAGGTACACAATACCGATTACGGCATAGGGCAAGCCCACCTTACCCAATTCAAAGAAGCCCATCGGAACAAGTGTGGTTCCCAGTTCGGGTTGGGCCTTGACCGTCTCATCCATCAGACCTGCCACCACAAGATTAGTACTGGTTCCAATCAGGGTACAGGTACCGCCCAGGATGCAGACATAGGACAAGGGCAACATCATGCGTGATACTGCAATACGATTGCGTTTACACCAATCCGCCACGGCCGGGATGAACATGGCCACGATGGGGGTATTGTTGAGGAAGGCCGACATAGGAGTCACCACCCCCGCCATGCGTAGCAGGGCCATACGTTCGGATTTAACCCGACCAAAGACCCAATGTCCGGCCAGGGCAATACTGCCTGTCTCACGCAAGGCCGCGGCCACAATATACAAGGCCGCAACGGTCAACATTCCTTTGTTGGCAAAACCAGCCAGGGCCTCATTCGGATCGATAATCCCGACCAGGGCCACCAGAATTACGGCCCCCATCAACAGGGCATCGGGCGGTTGGTTCTTGACCAGTCCCACAAAGAGGAACGTCAATACAGCCAGACAAAATAGTCCTTCCCAGCCCATATCACTCACAATCAATCAATTATAATTAAGGATATCGAATGCCATACACAGATGACAGTTCTATGCAGATCACATACCAATCTATATTAAGAACACATCGGTTTCTCTTTAATATCACTTAACTCGATATATTTAAACGAGTTAAAACATCACCCCTAAACAATCGTCAACAAAGCAAAACACTGTTGCCGTCATATTTCACGGTTTTTAACTATCACATTTAACATTTTAACTGTATTATTTAACAGAAGAGCCATGAAACTCTTAAATGAACTACAATTGAATCTCTGGCGTGAGGCCTGCCGCCATATCCGTATCGAGGAGTCGCTGCCCACCATGGCCCAACTCCTGACTGGGCATATGCCCCTTCAGCAAATCGTCATCAGACGCCTACATGCCCATTCCGTCTGCACTGGAAACCATTGCCACCGGCCTACCGGGAGTATCCGAAATCCCTGGCGGATACCAAGACCTCTCAGAGCAAGAGACCCAATTACTCCAGAGCTTATTTCAAGCGAACGAGGTCTTAGAATGTCCTGCGATCCCCAACCAGTTCAGTAAACGAGCCCTGCTCATCGGCCGTGAGGATTGCATGGACGGAGACCTGCTGTGCACGGCTTGCGGACTGCAATCAGGTCATGGTGCGATTGTGATTTTACTGGCACCTCCCCAAACCTCCTTTACCCATCGACATATCCAAATCGTCCAGGCCCTGGCCGATCCTCTGGCCACCGCCCTGGACAATGACGCCCGCTTGCGCGAGCTGGACCAGCTGCGTCAGGCCGCCGAAGCGGAGAACCAGTCCCTTTTGTCACGCCTGGGGCGTGAAAGTAACGCGGACACCATCGTGGGGACTCAGAGCGGACTGCGTGAGGTGATGAAACGCGTGGAACTGGTCTCGCCCTCGCGTGCGCCCGTCTTGATCCTGGGTGAAAGCGGCTCAGGCAAGGAACTGATCGCCCGTGCCATCCACGCCCGTGACACCCGCCGTAACAGTCCCTTTGTGCGGGTCAACTGCGGGGCCATCCCACCGGAACTGATCGACTCGCAACTCTTCGGTCACGAAAAAGGGGGCCTTTACCGGCGCGGTCAGTCAACGCCAGGGGCTGGTTCGAACGGGCCGACGGCGGCACCCTGTTTCTCGATGAGATCGGCGACCTTACCCTTGCCGCCCAGGTCCGACTCTTACGAGTGTTGCAGGACGGCTGGCTCGAACGCGTAGGTGCCCAGCAGCCAGTGCATGTTGATGTGCGTATCATTGCAGCAACCAACTCCGATCTGGCTGCCATGGTGACTCAAGGGACATTCCGTGAAGATCTGTGGTATCGCATTGCCGTGTTCCCGATTTTGCTCCCTCCGCTACGCGAACGAAAAGGGGACATCCCAGCCCTGGCACGTCACTTTGCCCAACGGGCTGCACGTCACTTTGGTCTACGACCCATCGAACCTACAGGCATGGACCTCGAATTGCTACAATTCTATAGTTGGCCTGGCAACGTGCGTGAATTCGCTGCTGTCATTGATCGAGCCGCCATTCTGGGCAATGGTGAACGCCTGGATATCGCCACGGCCTTAGGGCAGGACAATCTACAGTTACCCCAACCCACGGTTACCAACCAACCGGCCACCACGACATCCACCCTCTGTTCACTGAACGAGGCCATGCGACATCATATCATCGCTGCCTTACAACAAACCCAAGGCCGCGTTGAAGGACCGCAAGGCGCAGCCGGTATCCTGCAAATCAATCCCCACACCCTGCGAGCCCGCATGCGTAAACTGGGGATCCAATGGCAACACTATCGCCCTCATCACAACTAAGGATCCTTCATGCCATCAGCGAAATCAACTCCCTTGACCCTGATCATCCTGGCCGCCGGCATGGGGAGCCGCTTCGGCGGACTCAAACAAGTCGCCAGCGTCGGTCCACATGGCCAACGCATCATCGATTACTCCCTTTTTGATGCCGTGCGTACCGGATTTAACCGAGTCATCTTTGTCATCAGGCCGGAATTAAGAAACCTCTTTCAGGAAACCATCTCCAACCCATGGAGCTCCAAGCTGGACGTCATTCATGTCTATCAAGTTCAAGATCCCCAACGCAGTAAACCCTGGGGAACGGGTCACGCCTTGCTCACGGCTCGTGACCATGCTACCGGCCCTTGTGCCGTGATCAATGCAGACGACTACTATGGCACACAGGCCCTAGGCCAGTTGGCAGAGTTTTTACAGGGCTCTAGCGGGCCCAACGATCATGCCATGGTGACCTATCCGCTCACACAAACCCTATCGACGGCAGGATCGGTCTGCCGAGGTGTCTGTTGTTCTAACGAGCAAAGCCTGCTCGAATCCGTGGTCGAGCACACCGATATTCAATATCAACCTCAGGGTTTCATTGAGGGCAAGCAAGGTCACAACACCGTCACCCTGACAGGCGAAGAATGGGTGTCCATGAATTGCTGGGGCTTTAAACCCAGCATCTTTGCAGCATTACAGGATCAGTTCGAAGCCTTCAAGCAGGACAATCCCCAATCTGAACGCGAGTTTTATTTACCCACGGCCATTGATCAGCTTTTGCATCAAAGGGCATTGACGGTTAAGGTACTCCCAACGACCGACCACTGGATGGGAATCACCTATCCAGCAGATCTAGTTGAAGCTAAGAAAATAATGGCAACACTGACCCAAAACGGAGTCTATCCCGCCCGCTTTTGAAAGGACGAGGTTATGATACACCTTGCTTTGTTCACGACATTGCTGACCTCCACCGTCATGGCGCAACCCATGATCATTCCACAACCCACGACCCTGGAGCTGCAGACGGGCACCTTCACGATACAACGAGATACCCTTCTCTGGACCACACCCGCAACCCAGGCAGTGGGAACTCAATTAACACAGCGATTGGCTCCGGCCATGGGCTGGCCCCTCAGGATGGCCCGTCTGGAGCAAGCTAAGTCCCACGGCATCACCCTGACCCTTGATTCTGCTAACCAGGACCTCGGCCCTGAAGGCCTACCACCTGACCGTCACCCCTGAACGTATTGACATCCAGGCCGCACAGCCGGCAGGACTCTTTTACGGTATCCAAACCCTACTGCAACTGCTTCCAGTTGAAATCTTCCAAGCCACTCCCGCAACCAATGTCACCTGGACCGTCCCCTGCCTGACCATTGAAGATCACCCCCGCTTTACTTGGCGTGGCATGCACCTGGACACCGGACGTCACTTCATGCCCAAGGCCTTTATCAAAAAGTACATCGACCTGCTGGCCCTGCACAAATTTAACCGCTTCCACTGGCACCTCACCGAAGACCAGGGCTGGCGTATCGAAATCAAGCAATATCCCAAGTTGACCGAGGTGGGGGCCTGGCGTAAGGAAACCCTGATCGGTCATGCCGGCGAGAATCCCGCACGCTACGATGGCCAACGTCACGGCGGCTTTTACACACAGGATGATATCCGTGACATCGTGGCCTATGCTCGCGAACGATTTGTTACTGTGATGCCGGAAATCGAAATGCCGGGCCATTCCCAAGCGGCCATTGCCGCTTATCCCGAACTGGGAGTCACGGACAAGTCCCTGGAGGCCTGGACCCAATGGGGGGTCTCGGACAACATTCTCAATGCCGACGAGGCCACCATCACCTTCTACCAAAACATCCTGACCGAGGTCATGGTTCTCTTTGACAGCGAGTTCATCCATATTGGCGGCGACGAAGCCCCCAAGAAACAGTGGCAGGCCAGTGACGCCGTTCAAACCCGCATAAAAGAACTCGGCCTTGCCAACGAACACGAACTACAGAGTTGGTTCATCAAACAAATGGACCGCTTCCTGGCCGATCACGACCGTCGCCTGGTGGGCTGGGACGAAATCCTCGAAGGCGGTCTGGCTCCGGGAGCCACGGTTATGAGTTGGCGGGGAGAGGCCGGAGGCATTGCCGCGGCCCAGGCCGGCCACGATGTAATCATGACCCCCACCAGCCATACCTACCTGGATTACTACCAAGCCGATCCGCAACACGAACCCCTGGCCATCGGCGGATTCCTGCCGTTGGAAAAGGTATACAGCTATGATCCCGTCCCCACGGCCCTGACAGAAGAACAGGCCCGACATATCCTGGGAGTACAGGGCCAGGTGTGGACCGAGTACATCCCCACACCCGAGCATGCCGAGTACATGGCCTTTCCCCGTGCCTGTGCCCTGGCCGAGGTGGCCTGGACGCCGGTCAAGCAAAAAAACTTCACCGACTTTCAACAACGCCTGCGTCAACATGTCCAACGCCTGGCCCATCTGAATGTTAACTTCCGACCCTTGGACTAAGACGCAACTATGGATCCCCACCTGCCCGCCGTAATCAAGCAGTTCCAAGTTCAGGGTCACCTGTGTGACTGCAAGCCCTATGGATCTGGCCATATCCACGACACCTACCGTGTAGTCTGCAATTCTGACGGCCAAGAACATGACTATCTGTTACAACAGATCAACGACCGCGTCTTTCACCACATCCCGGCCATGATGGACAACATCGAGCGGGTGACACAAACCTTGGCTCAACAGTCTTCCACACCAGATGCACGTCACTGTCTACGTCTGGTGCCAACGATCACCGGCGAGTCCTTCTGGCAGGATCCTCACTATGGCCAATGGCGTATGTACGACTTCGTTACGGGATCGATCAGTCTGGATGTCGCCCAACATCACACTCAAATCGAGCAAGCCGCCCTGGCCTATGGCCACTTTCTCACCTCCTTGCAGTCTCTCCCTGCCGAATCTCTGCACGAAACCATTGCCCATTTCCATGACGGCCAGGTTCGCTATCGAAACCTACAGGAGGCCATTGCAGACGATTCTTGTCAACGACTACATCAGGTCCAGGAGGAAGTTTCTTTTATTGAAGCCCATCGAGACATTCTCCAGCGGCCCCTGCAACTTCAAACAGAAGGACAATTGCCGCTACGTGTTACCCATAACGATACCAAACTCAACAACGTACTCATAGACGAGCAGACAGGCGCAGGCCTCTGCGTGATCGACCTGGACACGGTGATGCCGGGCCTGGTGCTCTATGACTTCGGTGACATGGTAAGAACCATGATCTGTGACGCCCCAGAAGACGAGCCAGACTCGACCCAAATCCACATTGACCTGGATCGTTTCGAAGCCATTGCTCGCGGTTTCTCTCAAGGGATCGACAACCTACTGACCACTGAAGAGGTGGATTCGCTCGTGTTGGGAGCCCACTTCATGCCCCTGATTATGGCAACGCGTTTTCTCACCGACTTTCTGCAAGGGGACATCTACTACAAAACCGACCACCTCAACCACAACCTGGACCGCTGTCGCGTACAGTTGGCCTTGACCGAGCAACTGTTGGACCACACGGATGAGCTGTGTGACATTATCAGGAGAGTTTTCCCATGACACTCACCGGATTCGACTGGGCCATTGTCATCACCTATTTTGTTGTGTCATTAGCCATTGGCTTGTTGGTCACGCGTCGCGCAGGTCAGAGTTCCAGTGAATACTTCCTGGGCGGACGTTCCATGCCCTGGTGGCTGCTGGGCACCTCCATGGTGGCCACCACCTTTTCTACGGATACACCCAACCTAGTCACCGACATTGTGCGCACCCACGGCGTGGCCGGTAACTGGGTCTGGTGGGCCTTTTTGCTAACCGGCATGCTCACGGTTTATGTGTATGCCAAGTTATGGCGTCGTAGTGGCGTGATGACGGACATGGAGTTCTATGAAATTCGCTATAGCGGCAAACCGGCCGCCTTTCTACGTGGCTTCCGTGCCATCTACCTGGGGGTGTTCTTCAATGTCATGATCATGGCCACGGTCTCATTAGCCGCCATCAAGATCGGTAGTGTCCTACTCGGCCTGTCACCCGTGCAAACCATTGCCATCGCCATGGGCGTCACGGTCGTCTACTCCAGTCTGGGTGGTTTTCGCGCCGTGTTGATCACGGACTTCATCCTTTTTGGCTTTGCCATGATCGGGGCCGTAGCTGCGGCCGTGGTGGCCTGTCGTCACCCCGAGGTAGGCGGCTTGGGTGGGCTGTTTTCTCATCCCAATGTCACGAACAAGCTCTCTTTGATCCCCCCCATGCGAGGCGACAATTGGCTGGCCACCTTTATCCCCGCCTTTCTCATTCCCATAGCCGTGCAGTGGTGGAGCGTGTGGTACCCTGGTTCCGAACCGGGGGGTGGCGGGTATCAGGCCCAACGCATGCTTAGTGCCAAAAACGAACAGCATGCCCTTAGCGCCACCTTGCTGTTCAATGTCTGTCACTATGCCCTGCGTCCCTGGCCCTGGATCCTGGTGGCCCTGGCCTCCTTGATTGTCTTCCCCGACCTGGCGTCCATCCAGGCCCGCTTTCCTCAGGTTGATCCCAGCATTGTCAAACACGACATCGCCTATCCCGCCATGTTGACCTTCCTGCCCACGGGTCTGATGGGCCTGGTGGTGGCGTCACTGATTGCGGCCTACATGTCCACCATGAGTACGCATCTCAATTGGGGAGCCTCGTACCTCGTCAACGACGTGTACCGACGTTTTTGCAAAGCTGATGCGAGTGAAAGGGAACTGGTATTCGTAGGACGCCTATCCACGATCCTGCTCATGTTAATGGCTGGCAGTTGTGCCTTGCTCCTATCCAATGCCCTGCAGGCCTTTCAAATCCTGCTGCAAATCGGGGCCGGCACGGGCCTCATCTTTATCCTGCGTTGGTTCTGGTGGCGCATCAACGCCTGGACCGAAATCGCCGGTATGGTGATTTCCTTTGGTGTGGCCATCTACTTCGAGTTCATCCACGAGGCCCTCGGCTTTACCCCCTGGCCCAGTCATTGGACCTTGGTGGCCGGTGTCACCATCACCACGATCGGTTGGCTACTCGTGACCTATCTCACTCGTCCCACGGACATGGAGACCTTATGTCAATTCTATAGCCACGTTCGCCCCGGAGGTCACGGCTGGCAACCGGTCATAACCAAAGCTCAACAACAAGGTTACCCTATCGAACAGACAGCGACACCCGGCACCCTTCCTCAGGGAATCCTCTGCATGGTTATGGGATCACTAGGCGTGTACGGCGCGATCTTTGCGGTGGGTTATTTTCTCTATGGACAAAGGTTGGCCGCTGGACTTGCGACGATGGTCAGTGTGATCACCCTCACAATCATGTTCAGGACGGCACGACGCCTGTCCTGACATTTTATATGGCCTAACCAAACACCAATACAATATCAATATAAGCAGTTTCATTTCTGGAAGATTCCCTGTCTCATCTGTATACCTCTTTTCTCGTTTAACACTCTTTTTCTTTTACGGACGATTCTCTGCGTGACCCCCGACATCCCTTAATCAATTAAATACACAACTTTAATACAAAGTGAATATTATATCCTTAATATTCCTTTCAAAGTGGATATCTAGTTCACCCAACCAAGGAATCACAAACCATGAAGAGAAATGAAATCACACGAGAAAGGAGAAGGTCATGAAGAAACGAATGTTATTGTGTCTCTTACTAGGGGCCCTAACACTGGGGACCGTCCAGGCAGAGGATGGATTGGTGGCTTATTGGCCCTTTGATACGGATTTTACCAATGCAGAGGGGACGGCTGACTACGATGGTATCCCGGCCGGGACTGCGGAGATCTCCTCCGAAGATGTCATGGTCGGTACCGGAGCGCTGAAAATCGACGACGACACCACCTCGAGTAGCCATGTCACCGCCCTGGGTGATTTCGTGGGCGATACCCCAGTGGTCAACACCGTGGTGGGCTGGTACAAGTACATGGACATCAGCGGTGATGGTTCGGATGAACGTAATTTTATCTGGGAGACCCAGCCGACCTATTCACTGTCCTTTGGCATTCGCGGTAGTAGCAGCAAATATTCTCAATGGTACTTCAACACCGACAACGGCGCAATCAACGATACCGGTCCCACCGTCAGTGACGGTCTATGGCACCATGCCGCTGTGGTCTGGAACACCAAGAAGAAGACCATCAAGTACTATCATGACGGTGAACTGTACGCTACCGTCGAGACCGCAGCAGGCAACAATCCCCTTGTGGACCAGGAAGGCTTCAACATCGGCACCCACCGTGCGGCCGATGGCAGTCGCAACTGGGACGGTTATCTGGACGACATCGCCATCTTCAACGTGGAATTGACCGCTGAACAGATCGCCGCCCTCTATGGCGAATCCGACAGCATCAACCCGCTCAATGTCCGCACCGAAGTCCCGGACCTGACCCTGGAACTGCTCGGTCCCGACCGGGTCTATCCGGATCAGGACATTGTCTTGACCTGGGACGACGGGCTGGTGGGTGACTGGACCTACACGGTTTCGCTCGGCACCGAAACCGATGCCCTGACAACCCTGACCACGGACATCAACAACACGGAATATGCCTTCGTCCCCACGGACGCCAACATCACGACCTACTACTGGCAAGTCGTGGCGGCCTCATCTACCTTCGGAACCGTCGCATCGGACATCGCCACCCTGGTCATCTATGAAAATCAGGGACTGGTGGCTTACTGGCCCTTTGACGAGAATCTGAACAACGCCCAAGGAGACAGTCAATACGATGGCATCAAGATTGACACCAGCGATTGTGTGGCGATCTCCGCTGACGAGGTTCGCTTTGGTACGGGTGCCTTGCAGCTCAATGATAACGACGTAGACAACCACGGTCTGGTACAGATCGATCCCAGTCCATTCTTCCCCGGGCAGAGAACCCTGACCCTGACGGGCTGGTATTTTTATAAGGATATCGCTAACGATGGATCGCAGGAGCGGCCTTATGTCTTTGAAACCGCACCCAACTATGCCATCAGTTACGGCACACAGATCGAGGATGGGGGTTTGGATATGGGCCAATGGTACTTCCTGGGTACACCTCAAGGACGTGACCTCAGCGGCCCGATCGATGAGTACCCCCAAAGCTGGTATCACGTGGCCCTGGTCTATGACGCAGAACAAGGCACCATGGCCTTCTATACCAATGGCCAATTGAGAGATAGGGTCCAAGGCGTTGCCTACCAGGAAACCGGTGACGGCCTGGCTAATCACGACGTGCTCAATATCGGGGATTACCGCGAGGCCGATGGGAGCCGGATGTTCGATGGTTATATCGATGATGTTGCCGCTTTTGATGTGGCCCTCAACGCTGAACAGGTCAAGGCCCTCTATGACGGAGTCTATCAGGAGCAGACCGTGACGCCCATGAATGTCTTGGATCTGGTCGGCGATTATTATGCCACCTCGCTATACCCCGTGGGAGAACAGATCCCACAAGATTGTAATTTGACCTGGAAAGCCCCCGGCTGTGTGGTAGACATCAATGAGGTGGAAGATGCCAATGAGGTCGTGGATGTAAGCTACATCGTATATTTTGGGTCGGACGCGGATACGGTTCTCAACCAGGCTTATGCCACCACCACCGAAACCCAACTCGATGTGGATCTGGACCTGGGCGTGACCTACACTTGGCGTGTGGATGTTGAAGCCAACGATGTGACCTATGAAGGCCAACTGCAGGAATTCACGACCTCCAAGGGATTGGTGGCCTACTACACCTTCGATGAAAACTTCTGGACCTACAACGACGATTACGAATACGACGGCCAAGCCACTGGCAATCCCGTCGTTTCCGATGAAGACGTCAAGGTCGGCTCCGGAGCCCTCAAGATTGACGACGATGGTGCCAGTGCCAATCTGCTGACCATAAACCCCTCTCCCTATAGCCTGGACCAAAAGGTCTTGACCGTCACTGGCTGGTACAAGTTCAAGGACATCAGCGGCGACGGATATGACTCACGTCCCTTTGTGTTGGAAAGTGACAACTACTACATTAGTTACGGTACACGCGTAGAAGAAGTCAATGGTGTAGACATGTTAGATGCTGGCGAATGGTATCTGCGCGGCACACCGGGTTGGCAGGACACCACTGGTCCCCTGGTCGCGATCGACGAGGACCAATGGCACCATTTCGCCCTGGTATACCATGCCGATGAAGGCTATGCCAAATACTATTACGACGGCGAACTGAGGGACTACGTCGAGTCGGATCCTGGTTATGGTTTGTATGAGACCACCTATATCAATCTCGGTGATTACCGCAGTGGGTAAATGGTGGCCGTAACTTTGATGGTTATCTCGACGACTTCGCCTTCTTTGATATTGCCCTCAATGCCGACCAGATCAAGGCACTGCATGGACTCGCCGGACACCCTTAATGGCGGCAATATCCTGGATCAGGATCTCTAATCTTAGCAAAGAGAACCGCAATGGATTCATTAAATCCCATGCGTTGATAGGAAATCATAAAAAAGGGTATGTCCGGGAATATCGGGCATACCCTTTTGACACTCAGACAAGGAAAGGAATGGATCATGAACAAACAACGGGAGCAAGGCCCTTTACCCTGGTTGAACTCCTGGTGGTCATTGCCATCATAGCGATACTCATGGGTATCCTGATGCCGGCTTTGGGCCGCGCACGCAAACAGGCCAAAAAGTTGTATTGCAAGACCAACCTCAAGAATATCCATTTTGGCCATGGTGATGTATGCCGAGGACAACGACGGCAAGACCCATCGATCGCCCAACCAAGGGGTTTGGTATAAATATCGCAGTACCCTTAAGGGCAAAATTAGAACCACTGAGATGTTGGACCAAGACGACTCCAACGCCTACTGGGGGATCGCCTATTTCCCCTACTGCAAAAAAGTGGACACCTTTGTCCTGTCCCTCATCAAAATACATGGATGACCTGGGCGATTACGGACAATTCGGACATGTACTGGGATGGGACCTACGGCTTAAACACCTATCTCAGCGGTCATGGTAAAAAGAAAGTCTTGCTCACCAAGCGTCCTAGCGAACGAATCCTGGCCCAAGACCACATCGAACATTTCCTGGACAACAATGGAGGACATGCTTCATATCCGAGAAGATGACAACATCAACCTGCCCCAATGGCGTCAGGAAACGACCAGTCTATCCTACAACACAGCAGAGCACTATCCCGATCCCTTGGGCGAGATCTACCGACACGCCAAAAGCTGCAATCTACTCTGGTTGGACGGCCATATATCCGATGTTAAAGAGTCCACGGGTGAAGACATTTCGGAGTATTGGTACACCGGGGATTAAACGACCCTATGTGTTATGAATGACACTATTCTAACAAAATGATTTATTCGAGGTTCTCATGCAAAATAACGATTCCTTCTCATCATCCCATCCCATTCAAGCCGTGATCTTTGACCTGGCCGGTACGGTCATCGACTTTGGTAGCTGCGCCCCAGCCGGCTCCTTTGTCAACCTCTTCGAATCCTATCATGTCCAAGCCACCTTGGCCCAGGCCCGTGAACCCATGGGACTACACAAACGCGATCACATTCGGACCATGCTGTCCATGCCCGCCCTGACCGAACAATGGCAACAGCACTACGGCCGGATGTGGACCGAGCAGGATATCGACAAGCTCTACCAGGACTTCATCCCCCTGCAACTGGCCGCTTTACCCCACTATAGCACCCTGATCCCTGGGGCCTGCGAAACCGTGGCCCAACTGCAAGATGCAAGCCTGCGTGTAGGTGTTAGCACCGGCTACAATCGTGAGATGCTGGAGATGGTCTTGCGTCACGCCGAAGAACAAGGTCTGGTTCCTGATGCCGCCACCTGCGGCGGCGATGTCCCCACCGGTCGCCCCGCTCCCTGGATGATCTTCCGCTTGATGGAACAACTGGAGGTCTATCCGCCCAAGGCCGTGGTCAAGGTTGGCGATACCCTTGCCGATATCGAGGCCGGTCTCAATGCCGAGGTTTGGAGTGTAGGAGTCACACAGACCGGCAACATGATGGGACTTTCCGAAGAGGAATTCAAATCGCTCTCAGACGAAGACTTACATCAACGGACTCATGAAGCCCGCGAGGCCATGCTCTCAGCCGGAGCCCATTACGTTATCGATAGTGTCACCGACCTTCCAGTCATCCTCCAGCAGATCCAGTTATCCGTCACGATTTAATCGACAACCTAGGAGACAAGCATGCAACACCCCCCCCTCAAACGATGGGGAATCCTCTTCTGCCTGACCATCCCATCCTGGCTCTGGGGAGACAGTTCCCATGAAACCGTAGACTATGTCCTACACATCAGCGTTGACGGTCTGCGTAGTGGTGTCATTACCGAATTAGGCCCACGATATCTGCCCAATTTTTATCGCCTACGAAACGAAGGCGTGTACACAGACAATGCCCGTTCAGACTATGACATCACCGTCACCATGCCCAACCATGTCTGCATACTAACCGGACGCCCCGCCAATGGCCCTTGGGGACATGGTGTCACGCGTAACAGCGATCCCGGCTTCATCGAACCGGGCAGCATAGGGATCACTCAAATCGAGCAAGAATGGAAACACGGCCCCGGAGCCCTCAAAATCGACTCCACTCCTAACAGTATCGACTACATTGACATCAACGAAACGGTGTTGATCGACTCCGTGGAAAATCTCAATACGGTGGTGGCCTGGTATCGCTACCAGGATGTCAACCAGGACGGCTCCGATACCCGCAACTTCCTCTGGGAGACCAGCCCGGAGGCCTATTCCCTGTCATTTGGTCTACGGAGTGACACCGAGGACGGACGTAAACATGCCCAATGGTATTTTTACGACGCCAACGGCCACAGTCTCTGTAATTCCGCAGCCAACGCCCCCATCGTCGACGATGACCAATGGCATCACGTTGCCCTGGTTTGGAACCAGCCTGCGGGTTACATCCGATTTTACCATGATGGAATTCTGGTTGAAATTGAAGGAGAGGTGGCCATGACACTTTCTCCTTTGAATACGACCCCCACAGGGCTACACATCGGTGACTATCGCGGTGGAAACGGTCAACGTAACTGGGACGGTTTCATCGATGACATGGCCATCTATAGCACGGAGCTCACGAGTGACCAAATCGCCTCACTCTATCAAGGCGATCGAGAGCCCAATGATTTCAACGATTCTCTGGTGGCCTATTGGCCCTTTGACACGGACTACCATAGCCAGGTCAACGATGCAAACTTCGCTGGCATAGCTGTCGCAGTGGAAGAGAATATCACCACGCACAGCGACCATGGGGCCTATTTAGTGAGTCTCTTCGACATCATCCACGACTACGGCCTCAGTACTGCCTTCTATTCCGGTTGGAGTGGATTCAATCTCTTTGACCGCAGCTGGGGACCGGATTATGGCCGGCTCGACCCCATCGGTCAGGATGACGGTCGTGACAAAATCGATCTGTACCACCTCACCACCAATGATGATCTGATCACGCAAACGGATCGCATCCTGACAGACATCCAAAGCGATCCTTTCCACTACACCTTTATCCACTGGCATAAAACCGATGGCACCGGTCATGGGTCTGGCTGGACCAGTCAGGCCTATAACCAAGCGGTCATGTCCGTGGATGATGCTCTGGGACAGATCATGGAGATCATGGAGTCACATCCCCTATTGCAGCATCATTCAGCACTGGTCCTGACAGCGGACCATGGAGGGACCGGCTATGGCCACGGTGATGCGTCTTCATCGACGAACTACACCATCCCTCTGTATGTCTGGTCACCGGACCTGGATCTTCCCGCCGGTAGCGATCTCTATGACCTCAATCCCGGCATTCGCCTGGACCCCTTAGCCAACCGTCCTGATTACGGCGAAAGGCCACAGCCCATTCGCAATCGTGACACGGCCAATCTGGTCCTAAACCTCTTGGGACTGCACACGACCCTGGGCAATGGATCGGCCAATAGAATCCTGAATATCTTCGCAGTCAAACCGTAGCCGGTTTGCACTGTGATAGAGTCTCCGCGATCCGTCTTATCCGAACAAGTCCTCAGGTAAGGCGGATTTTTTATGCCCTGCCTGTTAGACCATTACAGGCCGGTAACAGCGACCCGGATATGACGACCGGATGCGGCCTCTTGAATGGCCTCGTTGATCCGGGCCAAGGGATAGGTCGCCCCCACAATCGACTCCAAGGGATAGTCGCCTTGATGGGCCTGGAGAAAATCGAGGGAGGCCTGTAGGTGGACCGGGGCATAGTTGTGGATACCCGCGACCGTGAGATACTTGCGGATCACCTGATTGGCGTCGATGTTCAGGAAACTGTTGGGGGTGACCAGACCGGCCAGTAGATACCGCCCCCCGATATCGAGGGCATCCACGGCTACAGCCGGGGCCTCTTGGGCCCCACAAACCTCGAAGGCCACACTCAAATGTCCCTCGGGACAGCTGTCCTGGATGCGTCGGACCAATTCCTGCGAACTGTAATCCCCCACACAGAGGGCCTGGTCTGCACCGAAGTCACGGGCCAGTTCCAAACGAGAGGCATCCATGTCGGTCACCACGATATGGGGACAACCCATGGCATGGGCCAGGGCACAGAGATAGAGTCCCAGCAGTCCCACACCCTGGATCAAGACCGTATCGGCTGAGGTCAGACCAATGGTCGTGATCGAGTTTTGAGCCGTGGCCAGGGTACAGTTGGCCGGCGTCACCAACTCGTTGGAAAGTCCTTCGGGCACCTTAAATAGGGCCGTGCCCGGCATGAGATAAACGTATTCACAATAACCACCGGTCAAGCGAGGATACTCATTGTAAGACAGATGACCATACTTGCGGAGTCGCACGCATTTCTGGGGCAGACCGCGGCGGCAGTAGCGACACTCCCGGCAACTGGCCATGATGCTCCAGGTGATGCGGTCGCCCACGCGCAGGGATTGACCGTTGAAATCACGCAATGGACCCGCCCCATGATCCACGATCTGGCCGACGATCTCGTGTCCCAGGATGCTGGGCATGGGCTCGCTGCGACGGCCATAGAGGGTATGCAGGTCCGAACCGCAGATGGTGCTCATCAGCACCTTACAGAGCACGGCCTGCGGACCCAGGCTGGTGGGGATACGAACCTCACGCAGGACCAGGTCTTGATGGGGCCCCTCAAAGATGGCGGCTTGGCAATATTTGGGAAGTTTAGATGTCACGAGTGACATCGGTTGTGACGAGGTTTGTGTCAAGGTGTCCATGAAAGTCACTGTACCTTTCGTCTGAGCCAATTGGAGAGTAAATCAATACTGACGATGGTCAACAAAATCAAGAGGAGAATGGCCGAGGCCTGGTTGTACTTGAACACGCGCAAGGCGTCGTTGAGGGTGCGGCCGATTCCGCCGGCCCCCACCAGGCCCAGGACCATGGCCATGCGTACATTGCGGTCGAAGATGTAGAGAGTATAGCCGATGGTCTCGCGTAACATACCGGGCCAACCCGCGAACAGCAGGACCTGGAGATAGCCCGCCCCACCGGCCTTGAGGGCCTCACAACCGCCCGGGTCCACGTGCTCCAAGTTTTCGGCAAAGAACTTCCCCAGGAAACCAGAGGTATGCAGGGCCAGGGCCATGATGCCCGGCATGGGGCCCAGGCCCACGGCCGAGACAAAGATCAGGGCCAAGAGCAGATCGGGCATGGAGCGAAAGAAGGTCTGCACCAAACGTACGCTATGGTAGATCCCGCTATGGGGTGAAAAGTTGCGGGCTCCTAGGGGAGCGAACAGCACACTCAAGAGAAATGACAGGGCCGTGCCCCAGAGGGCGATACTCAAGGTCTGGGCCAGCAGGCCGAGATAACTCCGCCAGGGACCGAAGTCGGGATGCAGATAACGCGAGAGATACTCGGCGATATCCGGCCCCATACTCGTCAGCAAGGCGGGATTGAAGCCCAGGTCCCAGGCAATGGCCACCATCACAGCCATGACGATCACCGCGGTGATCGTGCGGGCCAGCGGGCCGGGCTTGGGTCCATAGGTGGGTAGTTTGCTTTTCATGTCACGTCCTTACCTCCATTTCCGGCGGAGCCAATCCGACAGGCGGTCCAAGAGAAAGATGGCCGCAAAGATGGAGGCCATGATCAACAGCAGGCGGTCGAAGCGAAAGAGTCGCAGGCTCACGATCATATCGTAGCCGATACCGCCGGCCCCGACCAATCCCAGCAGGGTCGCAGCCCGCAGGTTATGATCCAAAAGGTAGAGGGACGAACCCACCATATCAGACGAAGCCTGGGGCAGCATACCGTAGAGTCGGATCTGAAACCAACCCGCCCCCTGGGCCCGTACGGCCTCAGTGACACTGGGATCCACCACTTCCAAAGATTCGGCATAGAAACGGCCCATGAAGCCCACGGACACAATGGCCATGGCCAACAGACCGGCGGGCGATCCCAGGCCCAGGGCCGAAACGAAAATCAAGGCCCACAACAGTTCAGGCAAGGCCCGGATCAGACACAGCAGCAGACGGCTCACACGCGAGACCGTGACATGGGGTGTGGCATTGCGGGCCGCCAACAGGGCCAGCGGCAGACTCAACAGGATGGCCAGACACGAGGCCAACAGGGTAATTTCCAGGGTCTCCCAGAGCTTGCCACCCAGATCGGGCAGATAGGTCCAATCGGGCATCACGGCAAAATGAGTCAGGAACACCCCAATGTCCCCCCAGGAACAAAACAGTTGATGGAGATTCAATCCACCGGCAAAGGCCGCGGGAATCAACAGAGCCACCAGTATGACCAGGGTCAGAAAGATTATCCTGGGCAGAAAGCCGCTACGTGTGGGCCAGGCATAGGCCAACCTCATGCCTGTACCCGATCGATGGAGAGTGATGGTTGTGACGAAGCAGTCATCGTTGTGTCCTCGCGGTTCTCGACCGGGCCTTGGGCATAGAGTTCGCGCAAAGCCGTCTCGTTGAGACGCGTGGGCGGTCCGTCAAAGACCAGACGACCCCGTTTGAGGCCAATAACCCGATCCGCATAGGCCCGGGCCAGATCGACTTGATGGAGATTGACTACCACGGTCAGGCCCCGCTGGCGTGAGACCCTATGCAACAGATCCATGATCTGGCGACCGATGACCGGGTCTAAACTAGCCACAGGTTCGTCTGCCAGGAGGATGCGGGGGTCCTGCATCAGGGCTCGCGCGATCCCAACCCGCTGTTGTTGACCGCCGGAGAGGGTATCGGCCCGTTGCCAGGCCTTGTCCGCCAGGCCCACGGACGCCAGCAATTCCTTGGCCCGTTCCATGTGGCTGCAATGAAAGAGGTAGAACCAACTTAACACGGTTTCCCAACGACTCAGGCGTCCCAAGCTGCCACACAGGACATTGGTCATAACACTGAGATTGCTGATGAGGTTGAAGTGTTGAAAGATCATACCGACTTGATTACGCACCGATCGTAGGTTATGGGGGTTCAAGGCCATGCCGTTGACCTGCACCTGCCCCGAAGTCAAGGGACATAGGCCGTTGATCGAACGCAGGAAGGTGGACTTGCCCGATCCGCTCGGGCCCAGGATGACCACGAACTCACCGGGCTGGATCTCCAGGTTCACCTGGGCCAGGGCCACAATCTCCTGATCAAAGACCTTGGTGGCCTCGACCATGCGAATGGAGGCGGACGATGGTTGGGTGGATACGGCCATCAGAGGAGTTGCTCGTCCGTCAGGTTCAAGGCCCGCACCATGTCGCGGATCAAATCGTAGTCTGAAGCCGCAGCCTTTTCATAACGCACGATGCCGTTATCGTAGCCCGTGACATCGATGTGCTCGTGGGCCGTGATCATCAGGCCCTGGATCTTCTGCTTCAGATCGATGGGCAAATCGCAACGATAGGTCAGGGGTGAACCGGGCAGGGGCTGTGACTTGCACAGAATGCGATTGGTCTCGGCCGTGATCATGCCCTGGGACAGCATCCGTTCGTACACAATGCTGTCCGTGGCCGCGGCATCCACGGTCTTGTTCTTGACGGCCAGTTCGGCGGCATTGTGCGACCCCGCATAAATGAGACGATCAAAAAACTCATCCACCGACTTGTCGTATTGCTGGCGAATGGTATAGGTTGGTACCAGGCCCCCGCTGGTTGAGGCCGGATCCACAAAGGCCACCGACTTACCCGCCAGGTCGTCCAGGCTCTGGGCGGGCGAGTCCCCCGGCACCACAAAGTAGCTTTGGTAGGTGGAACTGCCGCCCTGCTTGACGCCAATGGCAAAGGCCTCGGCACCAGCCTCACGTTCGGCCAAGACATAAGACAGCGGTCCGAGCCAGGCAATGTCCACCTTCTTTTTCTTCATGGCCTCAATGACACTGGCATAATCCGTGGCAAAGGCGACCTCGACCTTGCAGCCCAATCCCTCTTCGAGATAACGTCGCATGGGCTCGAAGGTTTCGGCGATGTTCTCGTTGTCTTCGGCCGGGATCATGCCCATCACCAAACGTGTGGGCATGTCACCGGCCCCTGGGGAATGAGTCGCTTGAGAGGTCTCGTCATCATGCTTGGCACAGCCACTGAACACAAGACCCACCAGCCCAAGCAGCATCACACAGCGATTCATGAACAACCCTTTCGTCTATTTTATTCACACAACAACACTGCAATAGATAATATTATCCATTCTAGCAAATTCAAGTTAAGGTCATGTTAAAATTGACTTTAGGTTTGGTTAGGGTCAGATCCGCTTGTGTGAAACGGCATTAAATGTCTTTTGAATGGTGTCCTGAGAGTTGCGGCGCAGCTTGCAGAGTTGAGAAAAGAGGACGTCCAAGACGAAATTACTGGGAATGGTAGAGAAGGCTTCACAAGCCAGTGGATCGTGGTCTGTGGACAAAAAGAAGTGAAGGTCAGAGAGAGCGACCAAGGGGGCCTTGAGAAAGGCCGTCAGACAGATGACCGTGGCGCCGTTGGCCCGGGCCACCTCGGCGGCATGCAAAATGTCATGAGTGGCCCCGGAAAAACTGATGACAAAGAGCACATCTTTCTCGCATAGGGTCGCGGCGCGAATGGCCAGATTGTAACCTTCGTTAATCACCGAGACCGGTAATCCCAGACGGCTGAGCTTGTATTCGAAGCCAATGGCCGGTGAGGCGGAGCCGGCAATCCCCCCCACCAGAATACGACGGGCCTTACTCAAAAGACGGGCGGCCTCCACGATCGTAGCCTCATCCAGTAAATGGTGGGTCCCGGCAATGTCGCGGGTGGTTTTCTCCAACGTTTCCCGGAAGGGATCGCTTGCCATCCCTTTACTCTGTTTGCCTTGGTCTTTGGCCAATTCCTGCGCTAAAAGCACCTTGAATTCCTGAAATCCCACACAACCCACCTTGCGACATAGACGCATGATGCCGCCGTAGCTCACACCACTGTTTTGCACGACATCGGTAATAGAGAGGTAAACACTGTCCGGATGCTCCATAAAATAGTCATAGGCCCGGCGTTCGGAATTGGTCAAATTGTCACGAAGAATCCTAAAACGCTCCAGCAAAGGCATGCTGCGTAAAGCGTCCGTAGGCGGTAGTTTGGTACGTTTTTTTTCAGAACGAGTCATCAAGACCCCATCATATTTTAGTTCTGGTCATCGATCATTCCTCCTTTAGACCCTCCAGGATCACAGGGAGACCAGAGTAACAAAAGTGTGGACTGGGGGCAAGGGGGCCTTAAGGGATCGATTGAAAGATCCCTGCGACTTGGCTGTAACTGCCCGGAGCAGCTGCTACCACCCCATTGACCAACAATCGAGCATGATTGAATTGATAGGAATGGCCTTGAAGATCGGTGACACGCCCCCCGGCACAGGTCATCAACAATATGCCCGCAGCAATGTCCCATGGATGTTTGGGGGTTACGCCCAGAGTGGCCTGGGCTCGGCCGGCAGCGACACAAGCCACGCGGTAGGCCGTTGAACCGCAGGGGACCAATTGCAGTTGCTGACGATAGGCGTGGTAACGTCCTTGTTCCAAATCAGCCCGACTCACTAGAACACGAGGACAGGGCAGGCTGTTGGAGGTGCAATGAATGGGGATGCCATTGAGCCGGGCATCACGTCCACGAACGGCTTCGAAGAGTTCTTGGGTACAGGGATTGTACACCACCGCCACCTCGGGACGTCCTTGCTTGACCAAGGCCACAGAGATGGCGTACTCGGGGTAACCTTGCACCAGATCATGCGTGCCCCCCAGGGCATCCACGATCCAAACTCGCTCTTGATCCAGTCGTGTGACATCATGACCATGGGTTTGACTGAGCCAGCCATCCTGTGGAAAGGCGGTTTGTAAATGCTCACGTAGGATGCGATCCGAACGAATATCGGCATCGGTGACCACCGAACGATGAGAGGAACGAATGGGGGTGCGGGCATAACGACGCGCCACCTCCATGACGGCCTGACCGGCCTGACGCACGGCTCGTCGTACCGTACGCAACTCACGATCCCATCGGTCCTGCTCTCTCAGCAGTGTCACCACAGGACAGGATTGAGTTTCGGTGTCACACCCAAGCATGATCCATTCCTTACGACGATGAGGGTGGGCTTAATTCGTTACGCGCACGTTGCAGACGTTGGGGTGTGCCGATATCCAAGACCTCGGCCTGGCCCGTGTAACCATAACAACGATCATTGGCCTTGATCAGCTGGGGGAATACATCATATTCCAACGATTGCTTAATCTCAGGGGTGATGTAGTGCAGAACCTTACGCTCAAAGAGATAAATGCCCGCACTGACATAGGCATGACGCTGGCCCAGTTGCTTTTCTTCAAAAGAGATAATGCGTTGCTCTTCATCCAATCCCACTGAGCCGTAATCCTCGGGGTCGTCAGACTTCGCCAGTAAGATGCTCAATAAGGCCTTTTGCTCACGATGAAACTCTGCAAAGGCCTGCAAATCGGCACGACACAGGGAATCGCCATTAGCCACCAACAGGGTGCCACTCTGTAGATGAGGCTCAGCGTTCTTGATCGCACCGGCCGTACCCAAGGGGAATTCCTCATGAGAGATCACCACCTCGATGTCTTGACGTCCGGTGTAATGGTCCCGGATCACATCGGCCTGAAATCCGGTACAGAGAATGAAACGGCTCAGGCCAAATCCCTGGAAATAGTCGATCAAGAGATCCAGAAAGGGACGATCCTGAAATTCCGCCATGGGCTTGGGACGATCGCTAACCACCTCCCGCAACCGGGTGCCCAATCCCCCACAAAGAATCAATACATCCATGTTCATTTTGGTTATTAGTTGATAGTTTCTGGTTGTTGGTTAATAAGGCTACCGACCACTGATGACCGATCACCATGCGTTACACCTCGATAACCTCTACCCGTTTACCCTTTTCAGTAACAGTCTCGATGCTCGTCGTCATCGGTATGACCTCGCTGTAGGGCTGCTCCGGTGTGTAATAGGTGATCTGGGTACCCAGGTTCTCGAATTTAAAGGGAACATACAATAGTTTATCCAAGGCACGTTGAACCGAGCGTCGTTTGCGAGGCGGAACAAACAGCAGCAAGAAACCGCCGCCACCCGCACCACACAATTTACCGCCCAGGGCCCCGGCCTTATTAGCCGTTTCATACATTTGGTTAATGGGCCCGGTGGTGACTTTACGCGACAGAGTTCGCTTGAGGCACCAGGATTCGTGCATGAGACGGCCAAACTCCTCGATGCCGGTATGTTGACTATTGAGGATGACCGTGGCCTCGTCCACCATGGCATGCATGGCCCGTAGTTCGGCCTCTTTGTTTTGCGTGTTTTCGATCTGATCGGAGGCGATCTCCGAAGCGGTACGTGAAAAACCCGTGAAAAACAGCATCAAGTGCTTCTGCAACTGCTCCAAACGCTCATGGTCCACGGTCATCGGCTGGACCATGAAGTCCTCTTGACTGTTGAATTCGATGCGGTTGAGTCCACCGAAGGCCGCCGCCACTTGATCCTGCGATCCAACGTTTTCCTTGATCACCTCCTGCTCGATACGAATCGCCTCAGAGGCCAGCCTGCGTTTGCCCACCATCTTACCTTCCAAGGCATAGAGGGCATTTAAGAATCCTACCGTAAAGGCCGAACTCGAACCAATGCCGCTACGGGCCGGGAGATCGCTGGTGTGTACCATCTCAATACCGTGTCGCCAGCCCAGATAACGTAGGCACTCACGCACGGAGGGGTGCTGAATATCCGCGATATGGTTGACCTCTTCGCGCAGACGGTAACGCATCAGGAATTTATGGTTGAAAAAGGGTGGAAGATAGCGGCAACTGATATAGCAATACTTGTTAATGGTCGTGCTGAGCACCGCACCTGCGTTCTTGCGATACCAGACTGGATAGTCTGTGCCCCCCCCAAAAAACGAGATTCTAAACGGCGTTCTGCTTATAATCATGCAATATCCCCATCATTAACACATAACAACAGACAGGCACGGCAATTGGCCAACTGCACTATTGCAAGTTTTATGCCCACCCCACAAAAAGGACCTCTTGGCCCATTAATTCTGGTGCGTTCTCTAAAATATGTTCAGATTTTGAACGTCTATTCGTTTCCCTTGAGGTAACCATCAAAACAAGAGCACACATGGAGTACAAACTCCTGTCCCAACTCCGTGACCTGTAGTCCCTGCTCATACACTTCAACCAGACCGTCACGGGCCAGGGGTGCGAGTCGCCCCAGTTCGTTCTTAAAATACTGATCGAAGACGATCCCGAACCGCGTTTCCAGGTCAGAAAAACGCAATTTAGAGAAATTACGAATCTCCTGAATGACGTCACGTCGAATCTCGTCGTCACGCTGCAAGACCACCCCCCGATACAGAGGCAACTGCCCGGCCAACACCTTCTGGCGGTAGTCAGACGTGCCATAGACATTTTGGATATAGGTATCAAACAGGGTCGAGGTGCTGTGGGGGCCCATGCCCAGGACATGACTATAGGCCCCGGCAGTGACACCCAGAGAATTCCATTTCATCCGATTGGCCTTGAGGGCCTGAGCTACATCATCATCGGGCAGGGCAAAGTGATCAAAACCGGTCCGCACATAGCCATGACGCAATAAAACCTCCTGAGCCACATCGAAAAGGGCACGTTTTTCCATGGTATCCGGCAGACTTGTCGGTCGTCCCTGTTTACCATCGACCATGAAACGTTGATGTGGAGAAAACTGCGGCGAATAATGTAGATGGTTTAGACAAATCCGAGCAGGCTCCAATTCCGCCACGGTTTCGAAGGTGCGACGAATACTCTGCGGTGTCTGATGAGGTAGACCGCAGAGGATATCGAAATTGATCCCGTGGGCAAAGAGCCCCTTCATCTCGTCGGTCATCAGGGGACGAACCAACTCCAGGGGCTGAACGCGATTGATAGCCCGCTGCACCTGTGGATCAAAGTCCTGGATGCCCAGCGAGATGCGATTGATGCCCTGGCTCTGGTAATAACGTAGTTTGTCGGGATTTGTGTGACGCGGATCGACCTCGATGGCAAATTCCCGCAATTGCCCCACTCCGATAAAGGCATCCAGACGCCCAACCAGGGCATCGAACTCTTCGGTTCCCAACAAGGTCGGTGACCCACCGCCCAAATGAACCTCCACCACATTGAGATCGATGCCCTGCTGGTCCAGGATCTGTTGATAGAGATCCATCTCCTTGAAGAGGATCCGCAGGTAGTCACGCCATTGATCCCGCTGATTGGAGATCTCAGTGTGGCAGGTACAGTAAAAACATTGACGCGTGCAATAAGGAAAGTGAACATAGAGCATCAAGGGCTCGGGGGTTTCCCTGAACCGTTGCAATGCCGCCACCATATGCTGCTCGGCAAAGGGCTCGCTCCAGTAGCTCTTGTGGGGATACTCGATATACATGTAGGCATGCCGCTGGTATTTGCGGGCCGTCTCAATGATTTGTTCAGACAGTGGCTTGGCGGTCAACATGGGACTTCCCTTGGGATAAATCGAGGTTGGCAATACGAGGATTGGGATTCTTGTGCCGACGACTTTGTTGTTGTCGTTCCAACAAGCGGTTCACCCGCTGGCGGAAGGCCCGAATGTCGTCGAGTTCCAGGGCATAGGGTTTGAGGAAGATCTGATCATAGTTGGTAAAATAACGGTCGTTAGATAAGTAAAGATCTTCCCGGGGGACACCCACCAGCAAATTGTCACGCACGGCCTGACGATAGGTCTCGGTGCCGGGGAAGGGCACGAGATTCATGACGATAGTCTTATCCACGCGTATCTTCTCGATCATACGATAGGTTTCTTCCAGGGTCTCGGCGGTCTCTTCGGGCATGCCGATCAGGAAGAAGGCATTGACGAACAACTGAGGATAGCGCCGCACCAACGCCAAGACCTCATAGATCTTTTCATTGGACAGGTGTTTCTTCATGATCTGGTTGCGAATGTACTCCGAGCCGCTTTCAATGGCCAGGCAGGTCCGCACCAGGCCGGCCTTGACCATGGCGTCCAGCACCTCTTCGTCAATGGTCTTGACCGAAATGCCATTGGGCGTCTCAAACTGGATGTCCAAACCACGATCGATGATCTGCTGACAAATCTCGACCATCCGCCCCTTCTTGAGCGTTACGTTATCGTCCATAAAAGAGAAGTGACGGTGATTGAAGCGCTGATAGACCGATTCGATTTCATCAACGACGTTCGTGGCTGAGCGAGCCCGCCAGCGTGGCCCCATGACCTTATACATGGAACAGAAGGTACAGCGATTGGGGCAACTGCGGCTGGAGATAATCGGCACCGAGGTATTGATGGGTAATCCCTTGGGATTATGCCAGGCCGAGGTGTCTACGTGATAATCCTCGATATCGATCAAGTCATAGGCAGGCATAGGCAAACTATCGACATCGTGAGTGTAACTCGTTTTCTCATTCACCACCACCTGCCCTGCGTCTGTGCGACACCCCAGGCCTTCAATACGGGTCCAGGATATTTTGGCCTGCATGGCGACCACCATCTCGATGAGGGTCTCTTCTCCCTCGCCCAGTACCACGGCATCGAGACTGGGACAGTGTGTCAGGATATCATGGGCGTAGAGGGTGCCATGAATCCCTCCCATAATCACGGGAATGTGGGGACAGGTCTGCTTGGCAATACGTGACAACCACAGGGTATCGGGAAAGTTACCACTAAACAAACAACCCAATCCAATCAGATCGGGATTAAACTTTCGAATCTCTTCGATGAAATGCAACTCATAAAACGAACGGCTGGGATCCTCGCTGCCTCGTTGATAGATCTTAAAATCCAAGATTTTTGGTTCATGGCCATAGCGTTGTAATATAGCGGCCAAAGCCAACAGGCTAGAGGGGAAATAATACTCGCGATTGTAGAAGTATGATGGTATAGGGGGATTGACCAATAACACTTTCATTGCATGTCACCTCCAATTTGCACACCTTCGTTCTGAGATCCCTGGTGGCCCACACGAAACAAGCCTTCGGGTTCAGGGACTGGGACGGTGACACCTTGCTGGCGACACCATCGATACCACATGTGGCGCAAGGCTTGACTTAAATCGTTTGCATATCCACGTGCGTCACACAACGGACTGGCCAACATGAGTTCGCGTAACCCTGCCCGTATCCGACCCAACTCCTGGGATTGTCGGGCAAAGGCCACAGCCTTGGCCACATATTCATCTTCGTCGGTCGCAACAAAGGCCTCCAGCTTGACTTGTTTCAATAGACATTCACCTGTGCGCCCGGCCCAGGTTTGTCCCGCCAGTGTCAAGGTCGGCACTCCCATCCACATCCCCTCTAAGGTCATCACCGCACCGTTGAAGGGAAAGGTATCCAAAAGCATATCCACTTGATGATAGGCGGTGAGATGTGACCCATGCGGCATCCACCCCAGGGTATCAACCCGATTCAAATCAATCCCCACTGCCGCACAACGGGCCAACACACGCTCCATCTGAACCGGGTCCGAGGACACCAGACCACACTTGATCAACAAACGAGCGTCTTTTAACTCGCATAGGATACGAGCCCACAACTCCAACACCGTATCATTGAGTTTGAGATGGTCGTGAAAAGCCCCAAAGGTAATCGTCCCAGAGTTTGCCATGGGCAGGACAGACACGGGCAAGACGCTGGGAGGACGATAACAAACTCCGCCATGCGAAAGCGTGACACTGGTCTCGGTGTAGGGCATGTCCCAACCCCAAGGATCACGAACGGCATCGGTCAGGCGATAGTCAATCTGAGCCAGCCCCGTGGTATCCACATAACCCATATCCACCTGAATAGGAGCCGGCTTACAAACCATCACATCCATACGGTGCCCCGTGACATACCCCCCGATTTCAATCAGGATATCGATTTGATCGGCCTGGATTAAATCGATGACCTGATCACGGTCGAGTCCCCAGATCGATCGATAGCCATGCGTCTTTCCGGCCATGCGTCGCGTGACGGGATCTTCACTTTCACGGGATTGATGGGCGTAGATCGTGAGTTCGAGCTCTTGGCGATCATAGGCATCCAAAAAGGGCTCAAAGGTATAGACCAAAGAATTTTGTCGAAAATATGCCGTTATAAATCCGATACGTAAGCGACGATGAGGATCGGGATGATTTGCATAATGCGTGGGTTGCAAAGCCGATTCATTCAGCAGGTGTCCCAAACGCATATAATCATGTACGAACGATTTTCGGTGGTGGGGCAAATAGTGCCTTCGACCCACCCACTGCTCCAGGATCGTTGGATTGTCAGGATTCTGCTGCGCGGCCTTATCCAGCCAATGCAACCCTTCCTGTAAATCGCCCCCGTCAAAGAGGCTTTGTCCCAAACGAATCCAATAGGCGGGATTGTCCGCCTGACAAGCGATGGCCGCACGGGCAGCAGCAACGCTCTCACTCATGCGCCCGTGATGGTGACAGACCATCGAACGTTGATAGTGCTCCCGTCCCTGCTCTTGTAAGCAGGTTCCACCCGCATCTGCGTAGGTTTTGTTATGATTATTCGGGTTCACGGAACCATCCTTGCGGCTCTGAGGTCCCTACATGGACCCCTTGACTGCGACACCAACGATGCCACATGTAACGAAAGGCTTGACAGACTTCACTGGCATAGAGTTTGGCATCACACAATGGACTCCTGAGCATCCTCGTGCGTAACCCTTGCCGAAGTTGAGCCATGGCCTCAGGTTGTTGAATGAAAGAAACCGCCTTATCGATATATTCCTGTTCGCTCTGTGCAATAAAAAGATCCAGCCCCACACGATCCAAAGCCAGCACCCCCATACGTGACATATAGAGATCTCCCGCCAATGTCACGGTCGGCACCCCCATCCATAGGGCCTCCATGGTCATAATCGAACCACTATGGGGAGTGGTATCGAGCATCAAATCGATCTGATTGAGGAGTTGCAAGTGATCGCCATGATCCGGCCAACCAATAATGTCAATCCGTTCGATATCACACCCTGCAACGCGACAACGATTTCTCAAGCGATGACACACCGTCTGATCAAAGGCATCCCTGCACTTGATGACCAAGTGTGCCTCAGGCAATCTCTTCAATATTTGTGCCCAAAGCTTGAGCGAGGTCTCACTGATTTTACGATGATCATGAAAGGCGCCAAAGGTCGCGTACCCTTTGGCAACCATGGGCAAAACCGACGCCACCGGAGGGCTTGCAAAGGGACGATAACACTGACAGCCATGCGGTAGATAAACGCAGGTTTCGGTATAGGGATGAGGCAACTCCCAGGGATCGAGCCACTGATCGGTCAAGCGGTAATCGATCTGAACCAGTCCGGTGGTGTCAACCGCACCGATATCGACCTGCACGGGCGCCGGTTTACAGGCCATCACATCCATCCGATGGCCCCCGACATATCCAGCAATTTCCACCAGGATATCAATTTGATCCTGTTGAATCTTATCCACCAAGGCCGAGGTGGAGAGCCCCATCACAGGATGAAACTCAGAGAACTTGGATCGCATCCGCGTGGTGACGCCATCTTCCCGCGAAGAGGGTAACAAGGAGTAACCGATCAACTCGATCGCCTCAGAATCCATTCCATCGAGCAGGGGTTCAAATGCATAGGCCACGGAATTGGTGCGAAAAAAGGGAGACAGCACCCCGACTCGCAAGCGTCGATCAGGACTAGGCACATTACCATGATCCTGGATGGGTTGACACCCTCGACTGATTAACCGCCCCATCCGTTGATAATCCGCCTGAAAGCTATGACGGGTTTTGCCACCCAAATAATGCTCAATCCCCAATCGTCTGGACAAAATTAGCGGATCGCCCGGGGCCAGTTCACAGGCCTGACAAGCAGCGTCATAGCCGTTCTCAATATTCCCCAAATCAAAGAGTCCTTGCCCCAAAAAAGATAAAAACTCTCCATGAGTAGGATCCATCTGCACGGCTTTACGGGCACAATCGACACTCTCACCCAAGCGTCCAACGACCTGAAGGGATTGCGCCAATCGATAGTAGCCTACGGCACAGGGGTGTCTCTGAACAAAATCTTCAAACCATTCGACAGCGGTACTAAACTGCTCCAATCGCACCAACAAATCGGCGGTCATAAAAAGCCAACCGAACCGCTCTGGGTACGTTCCAACTCCCTGGCGAATATGTTCGAGTTGCTCTTCAGTCAGTAGAGCCAATGCAGAGGGGTGATCGCCCTCAGTGCAGTATTGCGTGGCCTGGTGCAAGACGGCCGGCACGAGTTGATGTGAGTCCAACTCGACCACATCCAACTCGACCGACGATCCCTGCATTACTATCTTGGAGGAGAGGGTCTTCATTCACCCACCTCATCACGATAAGACAAAATGGGATCTTTAATCGGCCACCAGATATTGAATTTCGGATCATCCCACTTGATGGTGAACTGGCCGGCGCGATTGTAGTAGGTCGATTGTTTGTAGCAAAACAGTGCCTTGTCACTCAGGACCAGGTAGCCGTTCCCGAATTTGGGGGGCACCAGCACCTGGGTACGGGTGACATCAGAGAGGATAAAAGACTGCCACTGGCCATACTGCGAGGAATCCGGGTCGTTGTTAAGCACCACGAAATACAATTTGCCATGCACACAAGACAATAGCTTGTAGGTTTCCTGGTCGCCGTGAATGCCACGCAATACGCCTCGAGTACTAATGGAGATATCATCCTGCAACCAGTCGATATCGATACCGGCCTCGCGATAGACCTTGCTGTTGTAGGTCTCCACGAATTCGCCCCGAAAATCCTCGAAAACATAGGGTTGGATGGTGAGGACACCATCGAGTTGAGTTTGTTTGACCTTGATTTGATAATCCATCCTTGGACTCACCTTGCTAAACACTAATCCCTTATGAAATGATCCAAATCAATGTCGAACTCCGCCAGTTGAGCACGCATTAAAGACATGCTCGATCCCTCAAGAACGATTCAATCACCTTCAAGAAATAATCCAGCTGCCCACGGGTTAGATCCTGGTGAATGCCGACATGTAGCCCACGTTCGCCGATCGTCTCGGAATTGGGGAAGGCCCCGGGCTGATGCCCCAGGAAAGCAAAGCCTGCACATTGGGTAGGCATACAGGAAAACAGATCCCGGGGATCGATCCCGTTACGACCCAGGTGACTGAGAAGCTCATCGCGGGTAAAGGGCACATCCGGTCCCAAGATCACGGGGAAGGCATGCGGCCCAATGCGTTCACCCGGCTCCTCACGAATGGTCCAGAGCGTTGGAGCAAAGGCCTTGAAGCCCTCCATGAGATAGAGCAGGTTGTCGTGACGTTGCTGTAGGATCTCGTCATACTGTTCGAGATTACCCAAACCAACTGCGGCTTCCAACTCATTCATCTTACAGGAAAAGCCTATACGTTCGAATACGAAACGCATGTCCTTGCCGTCCTGGTGGCGCTTGGCGCAGTACTGATCAGCCCGATTGACCACGCAGGTCTTGCACTTACAGAAGCGTCCATGCGAGCGCAACGAACGCAGGATCTCGGCGAAGTCTTCTCGGTCCGTCACGACAATGCCGCCCTCAACGGTGGAAATGATATGGGCCACGTACAGACTGTAAGCGGCCATATGCCCCCATTGAGCCACGTCCTTGCCTTGATATTGAGAACCGTGGGCCTCGGCCGCGTCACCAATCACATAGAGCTTATGCTTGTCCGCGATTCGCTCGATTTCATCCATGCGGGCAGGCTTACCCATCAGGTGAACAGGCATGATGGCCCGGGTCCGTTCGGTGATGGCATCCTCGATCAAGTTTGGATCGATATTCAAGGTCTGCAAATCAATGTCCACAAACACCGGCGTAAACCCAGCCTGCAACACGGCATTGCCCGTGGCCGCAAAGGAGTGGGCCGGTATGATCACCTCATCGCCGCGCTGGGCGCCAAAATCGTAAAGCACGGCCAGGGCCAGGGCATCGGCTTCGGTTCCGGTCGATACCGCCACCGCTTCCTTGACCCCCACCAACTCGGCGAACCGCTGCTCAAATTCACGCACCATCTTACCGCAGGACAACCGGCCGGTGTCCAAGGCCAGATTCACCAGTTCCTTGGCCTTGTCCGTGACCGTAATCGTTCCAAAGGAATACTTCATGGGCGAAGACGATGAGTCCTTCAGTGTCTCGACCTTTTTCATTTTAGATTTCTGATTTTGAGTTGTGGGTTCTGTCATGCTTTCTGATTCCTGAGTTCTGAATCCTGAGTTCTCTTCTTCACCTCTTGTATCTCGTCTCTCGACTCTTGACCTTCAAAATAACACTGCTTATGCGTATACTCCTGTGGATGCTGATTAAACCACTCCCAGGTCATGCGCAGGCCTTGCTCCAGTGACGTCGAAGGTTCATAACCCAAATGCTCTTGCGCCAAAGAGATATCCAATAGACGTCGCTTGACCCCCGTGGGTTTACTGGCATCGAACTCGTATTCAAAATCGATGAAACGATTCAAGGTTTCGACCAATTCACGGATGGTGTGTACGCGTCCGCTACCGATGTTGTAGAAGCCGGGGGGATGAGGCACGCCCTTCCAGGCCGCCAAGAGAATCCCCTCAGCCACATCACGGCTATAGACAAAATCCCGTTCACAAGTGCCGTCCCCCCAAACCACCAAGGGATTCTCACCATGATAAAGGCGATACAACAGGGAGGGGACCACCAGGGCATGATCTGGATGGAAATTATCCCCCGGCCCGTAGACATTGGGCGGGCGCACCACGGTAAAGTTGGTTAGCCCATGCTCCACGCGGTAAGCATAGATCTGGGCCTCGGCCATGCGTTTGGCCCAACCGGCAAAGTCCATAGGCGTGCTTTCCAGTTGGTAATCCATCTCGCGAAAGACATCGGCATCCGCATAGGCCCCCACTGAACTGGTAAAGAGCACCTTTTGTGCCCCAGCCAACCGAGCGGCTTCCAGCATATTGGTGTTCATCTGTAACATGGGAATCAAATGCGAGGCAATCTTGGTCTTGGCCGACTTGACCGAGGCACCGATACCGGCGATATGGAACACCAGGTCCATATCCCGACAGATTTCCTTGCAAAAGCTATATTCGGTCAGATCACCGACTCTATGCTCTACACGATCATGAACCTTGACACGGTCGAGGGACACGACCTTGACGCAGGCCCCGGCCTCCACCAAGAGGTCCACAACCTGGCGTCCGATCAAACCGGTGCCCCCGGTGACCAAGGCGTTCTTGCCGGAAAAATTATTCAAAAAAGAAAAATCTAACATAGTTTTATCACCTTCATCATTCTTGTGATCGAGGTGCAACTTCGTCACCTTGGGGTCGTCGAGTCACTTTTTCTTGAATCGCAATAGGCGGCCTTTGAAGTCGAGTGGCACGATTCAACAAGGGCTCACAACGTTTTCTAAATGCATATAAATCTTCAATACTCAACTGATAGGGCTTGATATAAAACCGATCCCAGTTGGTCATGTACATCCCTGGATCGCGATACAGTTGTGCGGTATCGATACCCAACAAAAGATGATCCCGTTGGGCCTGTTCGAAAATGGGGGTTCCCGGGTAGGGGATCATGTTCTGTAGATAAACACGATCAATATCGATCTCTTCGATCATGCGCCGGGTTTGCTCCAAGGTCTCATGGGACTCTTCCGGCAATCCCATGATAAAAAAGGCTTTCACGTAGAGCTGCGGATATTTCTTGGTCAAACGCACGACTTCATAGATCTTGTCTTGAGCGAGATTCTTACGCATGATCTTATTGCGTATGAACTCCGAACCACTCTCGATCGCCAGGGACACCCGCACCAATCCGGCCTCGACGAGGGCATCTAAAACCTCTTCATCCAGTGTACGGATACTGAGGCCATTTGGTGTTTCAAACTGGATCCGCAACCTACGCTTGCCGATCTGTCGACACATCTCCAGAGTTCGTTTGCGGTCCAGGGTACAGTTATCGTCCATAAAAGAGAAATGAGACTGACCATAGGTATGATAGACATACTCGATTTCATCCACGACATTCGTTGCACTTCGTCCGCGCCAGCGCGGCCCATTAACCATGTGAACCGAACAAAACGTACATCGATGAGGACAACTGCGGCTCGAAATAATGGGGATCGAGGTATCGAAGGTCAGATTTCTGGGATTGTACCACTGCGACGTATCTACAGCGTATTGACTTATGTCGATCAACTCATAAGCCGGGAAGGGAATCTGATCGACATCCTCTATATAAGACTGCTTAGGATGCACCACGACCTGATCGCCGATACGATAAGCCAGTCCGTCTATGCAAGCTGGAATTTCATGGTATTTCAAGGCATGCACCAATTGCACGACACTCTCTTCGGCCTCCCCCAAACATAAATAATCGATCTCAGGACAATGGGTTAAGATGGCCTGGGCATGAATGGTCACATGAATCCCGCCTGCCATAATGGGAACTTGAGGGCGTGATCGTTTGCATAGGCGTGCCAATTCCAATACCTGGGGAAAACAGCCGCTAAACAGACAACCAAAACCGATCAGTTCCGGCTCAAAGGCGTCCAAGGTCTCTTGCAAAGCTTGGCCGTAAAAGGCATTGAAGTCACTTCCCGGCTCCGGCCGAAAGGTTTTCATGTCCAACACGTGGACATCGTCTCCATGGTCCCGCAGGACAGCCCCTAAATAGAGCAATCCCGAAGGCAAATAGAATTCTTCATTATAAAAGAATTCCGGAATAGATGGATTGACCAATAATACTCTCATGGTTTCTTATGATCTCTCTTCTCTTCTGTGTTCTGCGTCCTGTCTTCTAAAAAATTACAATCTATTAAGCCCATGCTCACCCAAGCGAGCCTGGAACTCCACGTAATTCTGCACAATCTGATCCTGCTTCATGGACTGCCCCCAAGGGGTATGCTCGTGATATTCAAAGGTCAGACTGGGCACTTCTTTATCGTAACGCCCATGCATATGACGGGTTTTACTCCAGTCGGTCTTGATCTCCTTGATCCCAAAACGCTCAGGATCATTGAAGACCGCAGTTCCCGGACGAATGGTAAACAACGACAGGTAGACCAAATCCGGGTTGGTCTCCTGAATGAACTGCCAGGTTCTCTCCTGGATGTCATGCGGCTCTCCCGGCAAACCAAAAATCATATAAAGGCGTACCTCAATCCCAGCCTCCTTGAGGATGCGAATCGTTTCTTTGGCACGTTCAACCTTAATACTCTTGTTAATGGCATCCAGGGAGGGCTGCCAGACACTCTCGACACCGAGCCCCAAGGCCACACAACCCGCCTGTTTGGCCAGCCGAGCTACGTCTTGGTTAATCCCGTCAACCCGACACTGCCCGCGCCAGACAATATCCGTCGAACCAATGGCCTCCAGATGTTTGACGGCATGATCTCGCTGTAATGGAATACCGATTTCATCCAGCAGACTGATCCCCTGCACTCCATAATCGCGTTTAAGATATTCGATTTCCCGGGTGACCAAATCCGGACGGCGATAACGAATGCCCTTGCCCATACGCATCTTGGGCATGGCACAAAAGGCACATTTAAAGGGACAGCCGCGACTGAAAATCACCGTGGTGCCCCAAAGCTCATCGTACCCCGGCTTCGTCTTGAGGGTCAGCATGTCTTTGCGCACCACCGAGGACTTGGGCAAAAAACGACGGCTGGGAATGGGGTAGGCATTCACATCCACGGCATCATCATTGCGATAAACCTGCTGTAACCGCCCCTTTTCAACGTCACGCAAGGCGTTGACCACCAGGTCTTCGCCTTCTCCCAACAGCAAGGCGTCAAAGACCTCCAAGGACTCCTCAGTAAACTCGGTTACATGGGGTCCCCCGGCCAGATGCCGAGCATGGGGATAGTGGTCGCGAATCTGATGAACAAGGCTAATTTGCTCTTCCCAATCCAAGGTATAGACGCTCTGCAAATACACATCACACTCAGGAATGTGGTAAATGGCCCATTTACGATCTATCCCACGCAAATCAATCAGCAACGGCTCGACTTGATCACCCAATACGTCTTCGATCACAGTCAGGATCTGAAAATGGGTGTGCGGATCACCACGGAAGGGATCATACAGATAGTCACTACTGGGAAATAGAAAGCCTACACGTAACATGGTCATCCTTTACACGAAACAAGCCGGGCGCGTACCCATTCCAGAGTCTTTTCAATTCCCTCATCCAGGGAAGTACGGGCCTGCCAGCCTAGCTGTTCACGGGCCTTGGTGCAGTCCAGACAAAGACTGGTATTAACCGTGGGCTTGGACCGGTCGAACTCCATGCGTACATCTCGACCACTGACCGCGATAATCTTCTGCACCAGTTCCTTAACCGTCACGGCTCGTCCACATCCCACGTTATAGAGCTGATAAGCATCTTTTTGATGCTCCAAGGCTGCAACGACAAACTCCATCAAGTCATCGATATACAACAGGTCGCGTCCTTGCGAACCATCGCCCCAGACCACGATCGCCCCACCGGGTTCACAGGTCTCAACCTTGGTGATGGTGGCTCCAAAGACATGGGAGCGTTCCAGATCGAACTTATCGTAGGGGCCGTAGATATTGGAATGACGAATCACCGTGAAGCGAGTCTGGCCAAAACGGCTGTAGAATTCGCACATCTTTTCGTTGTAAACCTTGGTCCAGGCCCCACCGAAATAGCCGGGATAGAACTCGGCGTTGGCATCGAAATCCGTCTCCTTGAGTGGTCGATCACTGGAGGGGTACATGGTGGTGCAGCTATAGAATACCATGTGCTGTACGCCAGCATCGAGGACCGCCCGAAAGAGCAGGGCATTCATCACGGCATTGTCCGTGACGTGATAGGCAGGATTATGGCAGATATCTTTGGCCCCGCTGGTGGTGGCTGCGGCCTGGATCACGATATCCATGCCCTCGACCACGCGGGCCACGTCCTGTTTGTCGGTTAGATCGGCCTGCATGAGCGTCACGCGCTCGTGTTCCCACGGCTCGCTATGGCAATAGGTGCCATAGACCTCATAACCCTGGTCCGCCAGAAACTCGGCGGTATTACGACCGATGAACCCGGTCGCCCCGCAAACTAACACCTTGGGCTTACTCATCGCGACCACCCCTCCCGATTCTCCAACCACCACTGGGCCGTACGGGCTACGCCTTCTTCGATGGTATGGTCCGGTTCCCAACCCACGGCGGCCTTGAGCTGGCTCATGTCCAGGGCCCGGTACTTGATGGTGGTCGGCCCGCTGGAGATCCATTTGATCTCCTTGGGCTCGTGTCCGGTGTATTTCAAGGCCCACTGGGCCACGTCACCCACTGAGGTCTTGACACCCGAGCCCAGGTTAAAACAGTCGTATTTGATCTGATCGGCGTCCAGCAACTGCACCACGGCCTTGGCAAAGTCATCGCAGTAGATCACGTCCCGTATGACATCGGGCTCACCCCACAACTCAAAGGGATCGAGTTTGTCAGCGGCCTTGCGGATGATAGCCGGTATAAAATTGCTGCGCGAGGGATCGAACTTGTCCCGCGGACCGAAGATATTGGCGGCCCGACCGATGATCACCTCGTGCTCGAATTTCTCGTGCAGGTACCAACACATCTTCTCCAGGAACCGCATGGCCCAACCAAAGCCAAAATAAGCCAGGTGCGGGTCCTTATTGAAGTCCAGTTCGTCCTCACGGATACTGCCTTCGAAGGATTGATAGATGGTGGCCGAACCGATAAAGACGATGCGTTTGACCTCTTCCAGATGAAAGGCCTCCAGCATCTGGCGATTCATCACCAGGTTCTCGCGCGTATGCTCAAAGGGACTGGCTGTGGTGTAGCCCGCCCCACCGGCATAGGCTGCCGCCATAATCGCACAATCACAGCCCTTGGCCATGCGTCGGCAATCGTCGAGATCACGCAGGTCACCGCGCACGACTTCGATGCGTTCGTTGACCACGGCCGGTTCGGCACGATGTACGGCCGCCCGGATGGTGACATCGGGATCGTGATCCAGCAATCTACGCAGTAGGCTGGTGCCGGTCATCCCGGAGGCACCGGCCACGAAGACCTTGTTGTTGGCGATTGTCATAAGCGACGATTCCCGTTTGGGGTTGTTGTTCTTGAGTTTCAATCGTGCAGGGATAGAGATAGGCCCCGCGTTTGTTGCCCCACCAGATCACCTCGCGGGCCCACTGCTCCCAGTCGCCCCACTGCTGGCCGGTACGATCGATCTCATGCCCAAAGCGACCGCGTTTGAGGCCCACGGGTTCACCTTGCAGGACACCACGATAGACCTCCCATATATTGTGCAACAGGAAGACCTCCAGATCCCGGGGAGAGCCGGGTAGTTTGATCAAACGACGGTTGAGCATCAAGGCGTCCTTGAGAACGGTTTCATAATAATGCACGCCCTGTTCCTGCAGCATCTGTTCTAAAAGTTGCTGGGCTTCAGCATAAAAATCATCCAAGCGATTCTCACTACACAGGCGAATCATGGCCAACTCGTCGGCCGGCCACCAGATGTTGAGCCATTGTTCCGAGCGACAGAATTCCACGTCTCCGGCGCCAATGGCCAGGGCCTTGTCCGTGAAGAATTGACGTAACTCGTCTAGGACCGGTGGCAAGTCCCCGACGCAGAACCGTTCCAATAGGTCACGATAAGACACACCATAGAGGTGATTCATCAGGACCAGGGGGATCTGCAAGAGCTTGTCGAAATGCAGCAGGCTGGTCATCCAACCGAACACGCGAGTCTTGACCCAATCGGCACGGGGCATGGCATGGGTGCCCACGACCAAGCGTTGCTTTTCCATGACCGGATTGTCACTGGCCAGCATGCCGTGGATGTTGATGATGTCGGTTTCCACGATATCGAAGCCGTAGCGACGTTGGTACTCCGGATCGCCCATGGTCGAGTTGGGCAGAATCGACAAATTATTGAATTGAATGCGGTTGTGTTGGCCATTGGCCATGGTGTGGGCAATGCCGTCCACAAAGCTGTCGTAGGTCTCTTCCGGCAGGGGCAGGATGATGTCCGTGAAGGTCTCGATCTTCATGGCACTGAGTCGTTCCTGGGCCTCGCGAAAGACCTCGGCCGGAATATTCTTGCGTTCGATGGCCTCCAGGGTGGGCGGATACACCGACTGCAGGGACAAGGACACGCCCTTGTTCAGCCCAGCCGCGCCCATCAATTCGTAAATGGCATAGGAGGTTTCGGTGTAATTTTTGGTACTCTGTACGCTCAGGGCCTTGGGATAACCGGTGCGGGCCTTGTTGTCCGCGACCTTACGCACGATGTCCAGGTCACGCTGTAGCAAGCTGAAATTGGCGTCGCAACAGAAGATGAATTGGATCTGGTGGCTGCTGAACCAGTCGGCCTCCTGATAGACCTCCTCGATGTCACGGGCCACCACCTTGTTCTTGGTGCGTGAGCCCCAATCGCAATAGGCACAGGTAAAGGGACAGCCACGGTTGGTCTCCCACAGCCCCACCCACTCGATCTCGGGATGGGCCGCCAGCATGGGTTCGAACACACCCTCCAAAAAGGGAGATGGGACTTCGGAGAAATCCGTGATGCGCGGGGCCAATTCAGTCTGACGAAAGAGGCCCCGTCCGTCGATCCAACTGAGCGACGGCACCTGCTCCCAGGATCGTTGTTCTAGATGGTCGAGAATAGCACAGAAGACCCGTTCACCCTCACCGTGACAGGCCAGGTCCACCTGGGGATGTTCCCGCAGGAAGGCCTCGGGCTCGCGATCCGGAATCTGCGGCCCACCAAAGACCGTCACCACCTCGGGATTGATTTGTTTGAGGGCTGCAGCAATAGTCAGGGACAGGCGTACATTCCAGACATAGGTGGAAAAACAGACGATCTCGGCTTCGCGTAACTGTTCGACCGCTGTTTCCACGGGAATGCGTTTGAAAATCGGTACCAGAAACTCAAAGCGATCGACGGTAGGAAGGTGACGCTGCGCATAGGCCTGCAGAATGCCCACGGTATAGGGCAAATAGCACTGGCGATCAAAGCTGTTGTTGATCTGAACCAACCCCACCTTGGTCTTCATACCCATGATCTCTCCTGCATCATATGTTCGCCCCCCATTCCTTTCTATTCTGCCGTCACCAGGGACGGGGACGTTCCGGTTGTCTTTTCCTCCCAGGCCTGCTGCACAGCCTCGGCTATGCGTTCACTGCTGGGCGTTTCATTGCGACGGGACGGGGTAACGCCCACTGATCGATCAACCAGGCCCACGGCCTTGACGGGTTTACCCGTACGCCAGGTCAGTTCATAGGCCGCGGACTGAGCGGCCCCACAGGTTTCGTAACCCGCATCGACCACCACAGCCATACGGCTATTGTCCAGAGCCGCCAAAGCAGCATCCAAATCCCAGGGCTTGAGCCAGACGATATGGGCGGTGTTACAGGTGATGCCCTGACCCGCCAGCAGGTCACGAGCCCCTTCTAAATTAAAACGGGCCGCTGAAATCCCCACCAGGGTGACATCGGCCTCGTGATCGGTATTGGCAAACTCTCGATCGTTCTTGAAACTGCTGCGGTGCTCACTGACGTACATGGGATCGTCATGGGCCATGAAGTCATCCCAGATCTCTTCATACTCTCCCGAGGTCATGGGTGAGCAAATCCTAAAGCCCGGCATGTGCATAAAAAGACTATGCAGCACACCCGAATGGGTGCAGCCCGCGTTTTCCATGGCCAGGGCCCGCACCAGAATCGGAGTGGGTGTGCCGAAGATCTCTTTGCTCTTGGCCGCGTAGTTGACCAGGGGCGAACTGTTGAGCCACATGAAATCCTGAAAACGAATCACGATGATGGGACGACGACCGGCAATGGCTGCACCACAGGCAATGCCCATGTTACCCACGTCCGCCATGGGAAACTCTACGATGCCCTTACAATCAGGCACGGTATTGTTGACCCAACCCACGGCCGAAATCGCCTGGCCAAACAACAGGCCGTTGTTTTCTTCCAAGTGGAGCCGAGTTAGCTCTTTGATAGTGTCTGCAAGGAATTTTGCCATAATGTCTCGGTAAACTGTTTCATGTCACGTTCGAGTCGATCCGCATCGGGCACTTCACTGCGGAACAGTTCCAACCGATCCCACTTGGGCAGGCCGTCGGTACCTGTCCCTGCATGCCAGAGGTGGCGACAGGTCTTGATGTTGATAAAGGCGGGCAGGCGTCCCAACAAATCGGTCACAGCCGCATGAATCTCAGTGGGATCGTCGTCCACCGAGGCCATGGCCAGGCCCATGGAGGCAGCCACATCTTCAACCTTCCAGTTACGTCGATCCGCGATAGGCGTGAGGATGGACAGGTCGTTGTCCTCACACACGAACAGAACCGGCAACTGGTGCGTGGCGGCAAATCCCAAGCTGGTCATGGCATAGTCCTCTTCCGCAGCCGCGTCACCAAAATACAGAACCGTCGGCTTTTGGGAGCCAAAGGCGTAGCCGACCCCCAAGGGGACATTCTCACCGATCAGGCCGTGATGGCCAAACATGGGGATGTTGAGGTCCTGGATACAGGGTGATCCCCCTGCCCCGCCACAACAGCCGGACTCCAGACCCAACAGTTCGTCCCGCAGTCGTTCGGGATCACCGCCATACGCCAAATAGGCCGAGTGCCCCCGGTGCTGGGTAAAGACACTATAGCCCTCAGTCAACATGGAAATGGTGGCAGACGGAGCCTCTTGTCCTACGGACAGATAGATCGGTCCCGGTAGGTGTCCCTGTTTCTGTGCCTCTGCTGTTTCCAGCTCGAAATACCGAATCAGACACATCCGTCGGAAGATTTCTGCTTTATCCATTGGTTCTAAAGTCATGTTCTTGGTCTCACCCGCCCCCACCGGTCGCTACGAATCACCCCTTAAACTTCTCGTAGAGACCGACGATATCGTCATCAGTAATAAATTTCTTCTTGGCCGCGTGGTTCTTGAAGTAACCGGCGAATTCCTGAATGGTCTGCTCGTCCTGACACAGGTTCATGGTACGCAGACGCTGCTCCAGGGCGCTCTTGCCGGAAAGTTTGCCCATGAGGAATTGATAGCCCTCCAGACCGACATCGGTGGGATCCATCAATTGGTAGGTCTGGGGCGACTTGATCAGGCCATCCTGATGGATGCCGGACTCGTGCAGAAAGGCGTTGCGTCCCACAATGGCCTTGTTGTAAGCGATCTTGATGCCGGACAGTTCTTCGACCAGTCGACTGGTATTGATAATCTCGGGGGTGTTGATCAGACTGATATCTTGGTGATAGATGTCCTCACGCATTTTGAGGGCCATAATCACCTCTTCAGTCGATGCGTTACCCACGCGCTCACCAATGCCGTTGACCGTGGTCTCAACCTGACGTGCCCCAGCCTTGACTCCGGCCAGGGTGTTAGCCACAGCAAGGCCCAGGTCATCGTGACAGTGGGTGGACACCACCACGTCCTCGGGCAGGCAGTTGACCACGGCCGAGACGATCTCGAAATAGTCATAGGGAGTAGCATAGCCCACGGTATCGGGCAGTTCCACGGTCTTGGCCCCGGCACGGGCACAGGCCTGGGCCACATCCATGAGATAGTTGAGGTCACTGCGGGTGGCATCTTCGGCAGCGAATTCCACATCATCACTGAAGGTGCGGGCATACTGCACCATCTGGGCACTCAATTCCAGGGCCTCTTGACGCGACATGTTGAATTTGTGTTTGAGGTGGATGTCCGAGGTGCCCATCACCACCTGGATACGACGCTTGGGTGCATCTCCCAAGGCCTGGGCTGCGATCTGGATATCTTTTTTCACGGCCCTGCACATAGCGCTGATCGTAATGTCATTGCCGAATTCCTTGGCAATCAGACGTACGCCCTCGACGTCGTCTTCCGAGGCAATGGGAAAACCGGCCTCGATACAACGCAGACCCAGCTTAACCAGTTGTTCGGCTATGCGCAACTTTTCTTGGGGAAAGAAGTTAACCCCAGGGGCCTGTTCCCCGTCCCGTAGGGTGATGTCGTTAACCAGCAAAGACTTCATGGCGATCCCTCGCTAATTTTTTCATAGCTGCCTTCATCCGTTCACAGGCGATTTCAATGGTCTCAGCCGACCGAGTAAAACACATTCGTACGTGACCTTCCCCATTTTCACCAAAAACCGTACCCGGTAGTAGAGCCACCTGGGCCTCTTCCAGCACGTATTCGGCAAAATCAGTACTACTAAGCCCGGTACCGGTGATATTGGGGAAGACATAGCAGGCACCATCCGGTGGGCTACATGTCACTCCTGGTATTTCATTGAGTTTTTCGACGATGTGGTCGCGACAGATCTGATAACGCCCTAAACGTTCCCGTATAGGGCTCTGATCGCTCTTCAATGCGGCCACTCCTCCATATTGTATAAAGGCCGGCAAGCAGGAATACATGGTCTCAAAGAGGACCGTCATCTTACGGATCACCTCTTTGGGGCCAATGGCATACCCCAAACGCCAACCCGGCATGGCATAATTCTTGGCAAAGCCATTTAAGATAATAGTCCTTTCTCGGCAAAGGTCCAGTAAAGATGGGGAAAAATGTTGAGCACCATCATAAAGAACCTGGGAATAGATCTCGTCACTAAGCAAATACAACCCTTCACTCTGGGCAAGCAGCGCCACCCGCTCGATCTCATCTTGAGGTGTCACCGAGCCGGTCGGGTTGTTGGGGTTATTAATGATGATCATCTTGCTGCGATTAGTGACGCGATGGGCGATTTCTGCTGCATCGATGTGAAAATGGGAAGTTTCCCGCAAAGGATATCCCACCTTTTTGATACCGGTATAGTTCGTCACGGCAATGTAGGTAGAAAAGCCGGGATCAGGATAAATCACTTCCTCACCAGGATCAGCAACCACACGCATCACGCAATCAATAATCGCATTGGACGGCATCACCAGGATCTGATCCAGGTCGGGACGCCAGCCCAGGGTATCGAAGGTGTGCTCAGCAACGGCCTCACGCAACTCCAAAATACCACAGGAAGGGACGTAATGCGTCATATCAGCATCAAGAGCGGCCTTGGTGGCATCAATAATGTGTTGATGGGCTCGAAAATCCGAATCCCCGATTTCAAAATGGTAAACCTTCTGCCCTACGGCCTCCATTTCTTTAGCACGGGAGAGCAGCTTGAACATGGGCTGACCAATCAAACCATCCGAAATCCTAGACAAACCTTTCATAATACCCCCTAAAACCAGGCTACATTGCGTTTAGGCGTTCAATATCCACAAGTTGTCAAATTACTTGGCGCAACAGACACCCCATGGACTCCTCAGAATCCACGATGCCGTAAAAGAGCAACTTGCGTGCCCGCCAACAGAGTGACACCCAAAATACCAGAGTCCATGGCTACCCTCTTGACCTTAGCCTGGCACTTGGGATTGACCTAAGTAATACTGCACCAGTTCCTTAACCTTGCCCCCCTGAGAGCCATTCGCCTGCTTTTGAAACGTACTGCAAGTGCATTCTTGCGGACAATCAACCCCCATATCTTCCCCAATAAGCTGAATCACCTGAGATACATGATCTCCAGCAAAATCTTCATACGTCAAGATACGATCTGTCACCCCGGACAGGTTCTGTTGAAAATACTCTTCTTGCAAACATATATCCATCAAGGACTTGGCCACCTCGGAAGGCAGGATATCCCGTTTGATGCATTAACCCATAAACCTTGAGATAGATATCATTAAACCATTCATAGGGAGTACCCAACACCCCGGTCGAGGCCAGAGTATCACATAAGAAACTCGACCCAACCCGAGGGGTCGATAGAATCAGGAACGACCGCGAGCGATTGAAATCACCAACAGTGGCCTGGCGATCCAGTTGCTCATAATAGCCCTGAATCTGCCTGACCGTTCGATCAAAGGCTCGTTGCTGGGTTTCGTTGAACGCCATGGTTGTAAGAGGCGACAATGACACTGACCTTAGGCATGCAGCGACACTCCCTTCACATGCAGTTGCCACATTTGACGATAGGCCGCTTCCAGGGCTCGTGCTTGCCCTGGGCCATCGCAAACCGCACTGGTCTGCATGCGTTGACGCAGGGTCCGGCGGGTTTCAACCAAGCCGGGTACATCCTGAACTAGCTGGGTGGCAATCTCGACATATTGCTGGGCATTGTGGGCGACCCAGGCATCCTGTCCCAAGTGATGCAGGACACTCGCTCCCATACGCGAGACCGCCATGTCTCCGCACCAGGTCACCACCGGCACCCCCATCCAGAGGACCTCGCATAAGCTGGTGTGACTACTCCAGGGGAAGGTGTCCAAGGCAATATCGATTTGGCCGTATTGAGCCAGATGATCGACATAGGGTCTAAAGCCGTCAAAAAGAATTCGATCACGGGCAATCCCGCAACGGGTAAAGGCCTCCCGGCATTGTTGTTGAATCACTCCCTGCTCGGCATCTTTAAACCTCAGCAGAAGGCGACTGCCTGGATTACGTTGTAAGATTTGCGCCCACAACGACACCACCTGGGGATTATGCTTCTCCGAGCCGACAAAGGCCCCAAAGGTGATACCATTCCCTTGCAGAACGGGAGGCTCACAGACCTCAGGAGCCTCGCTGGGAACACGGTAACAGGCAAAGCAACGCTCCAAACGCCAGAGCGTTTCGCTGTAGTTATCGTCGGCCCCGGGCTCGTCCAGAATGTGATCGGTCAAACGATAATCGATCTGCGTCAGGCCTGTGGTGTTGGGATAGCCCAGATAGGTCACCTGCACGGGAGCCACTCGGCCTGCAAAGAGCGGGAGCCGTTGCGGGTGGGTATGGCCGGCCAGATCCACCAGGATATCAATACGATCGTTACGGATTCGTTGAGCCACGTCGTCATTGGACTGCTCACAAATATCATGAGCCACATCGAACTGCCCCATGATCTCATCAGTGATCGCATCGCGACGATTGGGAGGGACATCGCTATAGCCAACCAACACGAATTGAGAACGATCATGCGCGGCCAATACCGGCATCATAAATTGAGCCACACAGTGACAACGGAAATCGGGCGACAGATACCCCACCCGTAAGCGCCGATCAGGGCGATCATCCAACAGCCCCTGTTGTGGCCAAGGCTCGATCCGGCCATGACGCTGGGCCCAGCGTCGATGCTGACGAGCCAGTGAGGTGGCTGGAGTCTCCGGGAGGAAATGCAGCCCATGTAAGAGATGGCTATGGGTTTGAGCATCCCAAGGATAGATCCGCAAAAGCCGAACCAGGGCTTCCCAATGGGTGGGCAGGACCCACATATGAATCAAGTGGCGGGCAAAACCATGCCACAATTCAAGATCCTCGGGATCCAGCAACTGGGCGGTAGCGATGACATGGGCGGCCCGCCCTACTCCTTCAATCGCACGGGCCAAATCTCCATTCAAGCAAGGGACACAAGCTTTTTGCAGCAGACGTGACACTGATTCAACTACAGGTGTCATCTGCTCGAAAAACGCCACGTCAACCGGATTCTTCTCATCCACCAGTCGGCCTCTTTTTCTTAACCTTGTCCCAGTCGCTCACGCCAGAACGCCAAGGTGTCCTGCAGGGTTTGTTCGAAGGTGATCTCCGGTTTCCAACCCGTGGCCTGACAGAATTTATCCGTACAGGGAATCTGCAGGGTCACGTCCGAGGGACGCAGACGGGCGGGATCCACCTCGACCTTGATGCTCTTACAGGTCGATAGTTCGATGAGTTTGTCGAGCATGTCGCGAATGGTCATGGTCTCGACCCCGCCGATGTTGTAGACCTCGCCCGGTTCGCACTTGTTGACCAGCAGCCAGTAGGCCCGTACGGCATCGCGAACATCAGAGAAGGTACGAACACTGTCGAGATTGCCGACCTTGACCACGGGTTCGGCCAGACCTGCCTCGATCATGGCCACTTGTTTGGCAAAGTTGGATACCACGAAGACCTCGCCCCTACGCGGGCCGGTATGGGTGAACATGCGACTGCGAATGGTCTTGATCTGCCAACTGAGCCAGTATTGCATGGACACCATGTCCTCGCCCACCTTGCTGACCGCATAGGGTGAGGCCGGACGCATGGGATTGGCCTCGGTGATGGGCACTTCATCCTCACGTACCTGGCCATAGACCTCGGAACTGCTGCAGATATGGATCACGGGATCATAGCCATCACGTTCCTTGAGTTGCCGAATGGCCTCCAGCATATTGGTGGTGCCCACCACATTGGACTCGATGGTATCCACGGGTGCGATAAAACTGAAATCCACATAGGACTGGGCCGCTAGGTGAAAGATAAAATCCGGTCGAAAGTCATTGATCATGCGAGATAACGAGGGAAGATCGATTAAATTGCCGTAGTAAAGTTTGATCCGATCCAGGATGCCGGTGATATTGTCCTTAGGCGAGCGCCAGCGAATCAGGCCCGCAACTTCGCAATCAGGATGATTCTCCAGAATATACTCGGCCAGATGACTGCCCACAAATCCGGTGATCCCGGTTATCAATGCCTTCATAAATACGTATCCTTACGCAAATCCATTCGATTGTTAGCGTCCAATACCCAGGACCAGCCTACGGCATTATATAACAGAAATGCTCCAGCTAGGCAAATCTCTCCCTAACGATACGAGATACCATCGAGTATGTCTTCCAACATAGGACTAGGCTCAAAAAATCAAAATATACTTACAAATCAATATTGACATACATGTCAATATTGATTATTCCTTTGTCATGAAATCAAAAATAGATCCAACCACATACCAGCGTGTTTGCCTTGGGGGGACATGGTACGTCATCCTCCCAGAAGAAGAGTTCAACCGACTCGCTCCAATGAGTCACATCACAACAGAGATCGATGAACTGAACGCCATTAACATGAGCGATCAGCGTCTGGCCGATCGCTTACTCAAACGACGTTTGAAAGCCAATCTCACTCAGAAAAAACTCGCTGAAATTGCGGAAATACGAGTCGAAACACTTAATCGTATTGAGAAAGGGCGTACGACCCCTGACTTTGCAACAATTCGTAAGCTTGTGAATGCGACCAATGACTATTTGAATCCATAATCGAGGTAAGAAAAGATGTCCCAAGAGAATCCCCCTTCAGCTGACAATCTGATGCACAAGGTCATGAGCTTGGCCGCGGAACAAATCAATGTCCCCCTAGAACAACTCACCCCTCAAACGAGATTCATCGAAGACCTGAATTACGATAGTCTTGATATGGTTGAATTCAGCATGCAAATTGAGGAAGAGTTCGAAATCGCCATACCCGATGACATGCTAGGCAAGATCTCGAATATCCAACAAGCAACAAATGAAATAACACAACTGCTAGCGATCAAAAACCACTCAGCAACCCCTTAACCTACAACTGTTTTGCTAACCTAGCTGTATATCAAGCAATCTAAACAAATTCTATACAACAGTCTGAATTAGAAGACACAAGGGTATTCAAGATTAATCTACACTCTTGGGAGCCACCGAGTCGGCGATTATTTCTGGGGAAATATGGGTAATGTTATTGAGGGCATTGATTTGGGCGGTGGCCTCTTGACTGATTTGATCATACTTGGCCAACACCTCACGGGGGAAATCCGGAACCTCTTCAGCCGCAAACTTGAACAGTTGCATCTTGTTGAGAAAGTTGTTGAGCACGTGTTGGGTCGAGTTGAGCATCGCTTTATAAATCGCCGCCTTTTCCGATTCGATCTCAGCCTTTCTCTTGCGACGATTGGCATCAATGACAATGAACACGACCAAAACGATCCCCGAAAGAAAGAGTTCGTCGAGTTCATAACGGTCGTACCGTTCAAACAACAGAGTCATATTTTCAAACCAATCCCACTCCGTTAAATGCAGCAAAGTGAACAGTGCCAATGAAACAAACACTCCCACCCATAGCCATGGGTACTGTCGCATCAAACTATCCCTTCAAAGGTTTCATAGGTTGCACATCATTGTCGCCCCCCCCCAATGGGTGATAGTATAGGTCATTCAAGACATAGCTCAAGTGTTTTTCAGCTAACCCTCATAATTATTCATCGTGAAAAACACCTTGAAAGACCTTCACTACGGGTCCGATCATGGTCGCCTCGAAATCCCATCACCCCCAACACCATAGTGACGATGGCAAATTCGTTTGATCATGTCCTCACTTAATCCACCCAAATGTTCCGACGGTCGTATCACCAGATAATCATTGCCAAGTCCATGGTATTTAGAAAACTTCACGACATTTCCTTTACCTTCTCAAGGAACACCAAGGTCAATCGATCAGAGATGACCTGGTGTCGAAATTGCTGATAGCCCAACTTTTCATACAAATGAAGATTCTTTTCACTTTTCTGCCCCGTAAACAGCTCATAACGTCGGACCTGTGGAAAGAGACGTTCAACGTCCAGGAGTAGTCGAGTTCCCCAACCATGATTCTGGCAATCCGGATGTACAATCAATTTGCCAATATAACAGGTGGCTTCGGATTCGTAGGCCCTTACAGATCCAATGATGTCTCCCTGCTCCCTCACCACTAAAAATATCTGGGTTTTAAACTCCTCTTGAATCTCCGCCAAGGTTTGATGTAAGGGGGCAATGGTAAAATCTCCAATAATTTCGGCCTCACTGATATAAGCCAATTTCTGCAATACCAGGACAGCCTCTAAATCCTCGGACCTGGCCTTATCTATAGATGGATTGAGATCATTCAAGTCAGACATCATCACAAGTCTTTCTACAACAAATACCGCATCACCTCAGGAGAACTCATCAGCCCATACAGGCTCTCTGTGTCACCTCCAGTCAAACGAGAAAAAGAAAGCCGATTCGTTGCCTTGGGAGCATTCGTTTTCGATGTATCCATACACAATCCCATCACGATCAGCCCTCCTTGCAGATTATGAGCCAGGACAGTCGGCTAAAGTTTAGCCAGCTCATTAAAAACAACCTTTCCCAGACAGGTTAAAACTCTCTCAACGATGTTTCTGGAATCAAAGCCGTAAAAGAACCGTATTGTTCCAATCAGCCAACCACTCTTGGGTAAATCCCAAACGAGCCAAAAGGTTATCCTTGCCTTGGGCGTGTTCTACGTGATGGGTTAACAACTGATCCACTTTCGCCACGACTTTGTCTGTGACCTCGCGATACCCGGTTTGAAAGGCAAATTCGACCAGCCGATCCACCGCATCATGCAAGGAGACCTTGTGGAAATCCACCTGATATTGTGACGACGAACCCAACTCCCGACTCATACGGGTGACATGGATAAAACCATCGGCCTGCATCTGAGCGGCCCAATCCGGATGCATAGTGAAACTAAGGCTCCCTTCCTCGACCAATTCTTGAGTCGCATGCCGAACCAAGGCGGCCAAGGGTTGCAAGTCTCGCCGGTTAAAACAAAAACGGATAATCTCCGGCAACAGATGTCGCTGGGCTGCCAGCCCTCCTGGCGTGGTGAGACGGACGGGTGAAATATAGGTCATCAAAATCTCGCGGAAGACCTTCAACTCGGCTTCACTATGTTCGACGGTATAATGAGGGACATCGTCCTCGCCTAACCAAAAATCATCACTAAGACTCCCCTCCTGTTTGCACATCTCATACAACTCAGAACCGGGATACACAAAGATCGTCTGTACTCGATCGCTGTACATGTGATACTTGATCTTTTGCATGCGTTGGATCAGGCGGGCGGTTTCCAGAATACTCTCAATGGACTCGCCCGGCAACCCCACGATCAGCAAGACAAAAACATGGATATTCGACCCGGCAAACATCTCCATGGCCTTGATGGCATCCTCCGGTACGATCCCCTTTTTGGACTTCTTCAAGACACCACGAGCACCACTTTCCAATCCCAAATAAACACTGGAAACCCCAGCCCTTTCCAACGCCACAATCATGTCCCGCGAGAGAGGTCGAAAACGTCCTGAGCACTCAAAATTACAGCGAATCCGACGTCTTACAATTTCATCACAGATCTCGATGACTCGTGGGTTGTCTGCAAAGAACTGATCGTCCAAGATTTGAATCGTACTGACCTGGGGAAACTGCTTTAGGACATATTCGATTTCATCCACCACGCTCTGCGGTGAACGGAAACGCACCTTACGTCGCGAAAACGAATCCAGCACGCAAAAGGTGCAGGCAGAAGGACAACCGCGACTGGTGAGCACCTGAGCCACGATCCGCTGATCAGAAAAGAAAACTTCGTGCTTGGGATAAGGCAAACGATCGAGGTCCTCGATGAGTTCACGAGCCTCGGTACGAACCACTTGTCCATCTTCAAAAAAGGCAATGCCCTTGACCTCCCGACGCTCACGTCCGGTTTTCAAGGCATCAACCAGTTCACAAAGCGTCTCCTCCGCTTCCCCCAAAGCCAGGGTGCAATAGGGAAAATGCCGTGCGATCTGATCCGCCAAGGTGGTCACATGCACTCCCCCTAACACGATATGGATCTGAGGAAAGTGGGCATGCACATAGTCAACCACGCGAAAACTACTCACACGAGAATCGGAAATAACACTGATTCCCAACACCTCAGGCTTGAAGACCTCGATCTCGGACAGAATCCGTTGCAGGCACTCTTCATGGCCGACCTGATTGAGAAACAGGGTATGAACCTCATGGCCGACCTGCTCCAGGCAGGCGTGGAGATAACCGATTCCCAAAGGATAATGGCCATTGACTCGATCGATGGTGGGAATCCACTTGTCCGCCAGAGAACAGGTCGCCAGTAAAACCCGGCTCGATCCGTTTTGAATCCTTTCTTCATTCCGTTCCATAGAATCCCAATATAATCAGGGGACAATCTCTCGACAAGCTATATTTGCTTATCACCCAAATCCTCATAAACGCCTCTCTTTACGGACCACCGACTCTACAAAACAGAAGGTTTAGCACAGAGACATTCAATAATATCCGGCAAGCCAACTACTTTTTCCTTCTCAAAGCCCGACCCAACCCGATACACTGACAGGCATGACAACCACCAAAGCCCAACTTGAGGAAATAATCAATCAATTTCCCTATTGGTATCACAAAATCGAATTGCCCCACGGACTCGTCACCCCAGGCTGGGCCCCGTTGTCACCAGAGAGCTATCGCATTCCGGAACGATTGGACGGTAAGCGCGTCTTGGATGTGGGGGCCTGGGATGGCTATTGGACCTTTGAGGCCTTAAAACGCGGAGCCAGCCAGGTGGTTGCCATCGATGACTTCTCCGACTATATGGGCGGGCTCGAACAGGAACATCGCAAGGGTTGGGAGAACTTTGACCTGTGCCGCTCGGCCCTGGGCTATGATGACCAAACCTGTCAACGCATAGAAATCAGTCTCTATGACCTCCCTGCTCTAGAGATTGGAACCTTCGATGTGATCTTCTTTTTTGGCACCCTGTATCACCTGCGTTATCCCCTCTTGGCCCTGGATATCCTCTCGTCTCTCTGCACCGAAGCCATCTATATCGAGACCGCCATCCTGGATGACTATAGCCCCTATCGCAATGGCCGGGGCTATCCCGGAGAAATGGTGATGGAGTTCTACCCCAACGATCAATATGGCAACAACGAATCCAACTGGTGGTGCCCCACGGTCCATTGCCTCATGAACATGGTCCATGCCGCGGGCTTCAAAAAGGTGGATGGCTGGAAACTGACCGAAACGCCCAAAGACCTCATGCAGTGCCGAGGGTTTGCCATGGGAAGTAAATAGCGTCTCTCTCTGGTCAATCATGTGGATAAAAAGAGTCATTGCGAGCGAAGCGTGGCAATCTTCAATTATTTCTTTCACGCCACAGTGTTCGATCTTGCGATCGAATTGGATTGTTTTTAGCTGGGATGGATAGGATGCATGTGATAAAGATCTTCGCTGTTCCAGCGAATTAGGTTTTTGTTTTACCATGGAGGACATGAAGACCATGAAGGCTGTCGCTGAATCGTAGGCTCCATCTATATGAAGATCCGCTGGTCGAGTCCTTTCAGGACTCCCGTTTGCAATGCAACCGGATAGCCAAGCCAGGCCCTGCTTTCGAAGTGAACTTCTGTCGCATGGTCTGGCTTGGCCATTAGTGACCAGCTTGGGACTGATTGTGAAAAGGCCACTGCAGATAAGATAGTCGGTAGTCATCTCGACCGCAGTGGAGAGGTCTATTTAAATAAGCTTGCGCAGCAGTTCAATCCTATTTCCTTAACGCTTATTTCGATTCCGCTGAAAAACCCTTGTTTTAAGCCCACTTCTTGTCGAGAAGTCTGGCTGTTAATCATCGCCGCTAAAACTTATCGAAACTGTTCTAGATATTTAACATTGATGCCCAACGCCACACGTGTGGCACAATATTGCCACCTGAGCTTATATTTAGCTCTGTGGACTGGTTGTATCACTCCTATTGGTCAGGCTATGCGGTTGCAGTGGCTTGCGACCATTGATACTGCATCAAACGGATCCAACGCTTCGTATTAATTGCTGCGCCATAAAGATAATTGCATAGCCTTGTCTTGCTAAGACCACGATATCGAGTTCGGCGACCTCCGCTTCGGACATATTCACTGATCGTTCCTTCAATACCATTTCGTTGATACATCGCTTTCTGGAAACCCTCTGTTTTCATGTCGCGGCGACGCTGCTGCAGGTGGTCGTGATGCTCTCCAACAACCAACATACGTCGTCCGCTACGAGCCTTCGTGCAGTTGGATTTCAAATGACATTCATCACAAAGATAACTCCATTCAAACCGATAATCAACTTGGCCAGTTTTGGGGTTCTCTAGACGACTGCATTGGGTACTCGTAAAACCCGCAGGGCAAGTCGCATGGCGGTGCTTAATGGAGACATCAAAGTCTTCTGCTGTGAAGAGGGAACCTGACGGATTGTTGGATGGGCGGGCCGGGCCCATTAATATCCGTTTATCCAGGTAAGCCTTGCCTAATGTGTCATCATTGATATAGCCTGCATCTACATATTGTTCGTCAGCCACACCCAAACCATGTGTTTCTTGTTGTTGTTCAACAGCTTCACGGCCAACAAAGTCACTAACGATTGCTTGCGTGGTAGTTACTTCCGTCACAAAACCCGTGGTTGGCTGACCTTTTGAACGATCACTCGCATCCCCTTTGGGAACTGTCTCGGAGATTTGGACCTTATAGCCTACCCAGTTTTTACTTCGTTTCGAAGACCACTGGGCGTCAGGATCATGAGGGTTTTTGACTACACCGCTATTCTCCGTTCTACGTCGCTTTGGGCCTTGGTCCGTTATTTCGTATTGTTCGTTGAATACCCGTTGGAGTAGCTGTCCCTGAGGGTGTTCCAGGAGTGAGGGGTGATCTTTGGCCCATTCAAGGAGAGCAACAATATCAAGACCCGCTTGTTGAAACTTAGTATTGACTGCATCCTGTTTGATTTTATGCCATGCAATATCACTGTCGATATAACGCTCATAGAACACCGGCCAATCCTGTAACGAAGCCTGGTAGTCCATCTTCACTACAATTTCCAAGAAGAGACGAATGGTTTCGCGTACAACTTCTAATCGGCTCATACGAGCCACGGCTCCCAATACATGGGTTGAATCCAAACGTTGCTTTCCCCGTCGTCTGACGAGTCCGTGCCTATGTAAGGCCTGCAATATACTGTCAAAGATAAGTCGGCCGTCTTTATGGCTTGTTAAGCGACTACGAAAGGTCACCAGTGTTGTCGAATGAAATCCTTTGTCGTTAATCTTGAGATTCAAAGCATGCTTCCATCCCAGATGCAAGCGAATGTTTTCAATCGCCTTGCGATCTGGAACAGACTCCATAAATTGCAGAAGAGTTGCACCGGCCATAACTACGGGTTCTATTCCGGGGCGTCCATTATCAAAACAATACAACTGGGTGAGATCCCCTCGCACAGCCTGCAATGCAGGAAGGACTTCTTTGCGGAAAATGTCATACCGGTCGTTGTTGTCGAATAGATCTTGAGCAAGAAAAGAAGCATCGTAAAAAGTGGATTGAAGATCTTGCTTGGGGATGCTCATGGTGTTCTCCGTAACAGCATGTTGACTATCAATGCAGTCTACATTAGCATGCTACATAGTCAAGATATAATGGTAAATACCAATAGGTTTTTCAGCAGAATCTATTTCCAGGGCTGACCCCAGTTGTTCCGTATTTCCTTAACGCTTATTTCCAGGGCTGACCCCAGTTGTTCCGGGTCGATATGTTTGTTGTGAATATCCATTAACAATTGCCGCCTAAAAAGTGTGAAAGTTTACCAATAATTATACCAGATATAATTGGCTTCACATGAATTCTCTTCGTTTTGAACGGAAAGTTGATAAATACTATAATCAGCTCTAGAACCTCGATCTAGCCATTTTTGGGCGTCTTGAACTGCCTTATTGAGAAAAATCGCTTCTGATCGCGAAGGATTATTGGGAAATAGGGCTTGTCTGCATTGCACAAGTTGAAGTTCCGTTTCTCGGCGGACGATGTAATCTTCAGAACTAAGCAGATGCGGAGGAGCAGTAGGTAAAAAGAATCCTTTGTGTGGAGCTTCTGCGAAAGTCTTGTTGGATATGACTTCTCCATTAGACCAGTTTAATCCAGAAGCAATGTAATACATTTGATCTCGCATAACGATAGGGCTCATGGCCGCCGCGACAGCGGCGTGACATGGAGCCCTTGGTTGAACTGAGCCTCCTTCGTCGGCAGATTTACACTGCCTGACGCCACTAGGCATTTCGTATCTAATTTCTAGTCACTAAACTTTGAAATAATGAACCTCCATGGATCACACGATCCTATGTTTGACAACTATTCACTCTTATGGAGGTTCATTATGAACAGCAAACGTAGTAAGTTTATCCACACCAAATTTTATGACCGAATGATTGAAGCGATGCAGCTGCAAAGCTTTTCGCCAAGGACACAACAGTCTTATGTGCGGGCCGTCCGTAAACTGGCTGAGTTCTATGATAAATCACCCGCTCGCATTACGGAAGCGGAACTTTGCGACTATTTTCTCCATCGAAAGAACGTCGATCAGTGGTCCAGCACCGCCTGCCGCATTGCTCTGTGCGGAATCAAATTCTTCTACCAGAAAACACTCAATCGTAAATGGACCAAGGCTAAACTTATCAAGCCAAAGAAGGATAAGACTTTGCCTGTGATCCTTAGCGTTGAGGAGGTCCGTAGCGTGCTCAAGAATATGCATCCATTTAGGCACTATGCTGTGCTAGCTACGATGTATTCCTGTGGATTACGAATCAGTGAGACCATGGAGCTTAAAGTTCAAGATATTAAAAGCCAACGCGGCTTTCTGCATGTTCATGGTAAAGGGGCTAGAGATCGCTATGTGCCACTACCGCTAAGAACATTGGATATCCTGAGAATGAATTGGGCACGCCATCGTAATCCAACATGGCTTTTCCCTGCTCCTGGCCACAGTGGGTTAGGCGAAGCCACCGCCACAGGACCTCTGTTGCATACCACCTTTCGACATGTACTCCAAGAGGCTATCCGTAAGGCAAAGGTGCATCCAAAAGCCAGACCACATACCTTTCGACACTCTTATGCCACACACCTGCTGGAGCAAGGCGTCGATATCCGTGTCATCCAGATATTGCTAGGCCACGCGTCACTGGCCAGCACGATGATTTACACCCGGTTAACCGAACCAGCCCTAAAGCCTGCGACCGAGACCATCAACAAGCTTATGGAAGACATCTAGCCTAGGCCACCATGGCCGAGTTGGCGGATGTCTTTCGCCTGCATGGTCCTGCCTATCTAGCCAAGTATCATAAGAAGTTGCTGCCTAGCCATCGGCGGGTCCTGCAGGACGTACGCGATTGTCGCACCGAGGCTCTGGATGGACACGTCTATAAGTGCCCCCAGTGTCAACAGAGACACTACGTCTACCATTCCTGCAAGAACCGCCACTGTCCTAAGTGTCAAAACGATCAGGCCGACCTGTGGTTGGCTCAGAAGCAAGCTTTGCTCTTGCCCGTGACCTATTTCATGGCCACCTTCACCTTGCCGTCTGAGTTCCGGCTGCTGGTCCGACGTCACCAGAAGAATCTCTACAACCTGCTGTTCAGGGCCTCCAGTGCTGCCTTACAAAAGCTCGCTCAAGATCCGAAGTATATCGGCGGCACTCTGGGGATGCTCGGCGTCCTGCAAACCTGGACACGTGATCTGGGTTACCACCCGCATATCCACTATGTCATTCCCGGTGGCGGACGGGCAGCCGATGGTCAATGGCAACCGGTCAAGCATGACTACCTCATGCCGGAAAAGGCCTTGGCCACCATCTTTCGGGCCAAGTTCCGTGATGGTCTCAAAGCATTGAAGCTGTCTGACCAGATGCCGGCAACCGTCTGGAAGAAAAACTGGGTCGTGGACATCGAACCGGTCGGCAGTGGCAACGAGGCCTTGAAGTATCTCACGCCTTACATCTTCCGTGTGGCCCTCAGCAACAAGAACATCCTGAAGGTTACCAACCAAGATGTCACATTTAGGTATCGCGACCGCAATCAGCCGGGCTACCAGATAAAGACTCTGTCCGCAGAACAGTTTATCAGCCGCTTCTTACAGCATACCTTGCCCAAGGGCTTTCAGAAGGTCCGGACCTACGGCCTCTATCATCCCAAAGCTCGGGATAAACTTAAACTTGTCAAAGAGCAGTTGCAGCCGAAAGAATCAGAACCTTCAACCCAGGCTGCCATTCAAGAGCCAACCAAGACCAAACCACCAGCACGTGTCTATTGTCCGTGCTGCAAGGTTGAAATGGTCAAGCTCTATAAAATCACCCGTCTACGCGGGCCACCACCATGACGCCAAGTCTACGAATCTCTCCAATCAGAGCCGAAAACATAAGCCGCATTGCGTACGGCCCGAGGGCTTTACGTCACCACATCAAAAAAAGCCCTAAAAAGAGCCCTAAAACCACAAGAGGCCCACCGCATCCTAAGGGCAAGAGTCGCAGATGGCAACGTCACCGCCCATCTTATTCGACAGATGAGGCGGTGTGATCATAGCATCCCACTCGAAGCAATTCCCAATAGCCTGCGTAACAATGGCTCTGTTTCAACCATGAGATGCAGTCTGACCTACGGTCCGCTGCGATCTCTTACTCGTTTTATGATTTGTTAGGGAATATTCAGATCGTACTCCATACGACGAGAAAACTCTTTAAATAAATTATGCCCAACATTGAATTCAATGTTTCTGGAACCTGTTGGATTTAAATAATATGTGAATTGAATACGTGGCTTATCTCGACCCTCGATAACGCAATGAAAATGACCATATATCTTTCCATAAAGCCCTTCTCTGCTTTTTGAAGAGCGGATTCTAAAGACATAATTAATCTCTTCTTGCCAATCGCGAGGCTCGGTTATGGAGAAAGCATAGTCTGTCCAGTACCATGGAGTAGGGAGCTTATCTCTATTATTCATTTGACTAGATACGTGTCGGAATTGTCTGTATATCTCACGCCACTTAGCATCTGCCTCAATAAGTGAATGCGTATAACCGTCCGACGGTGCATTGTACGGAAAATTATACTCAGATATCGGCTTTATCTTTTGGGGAATGAATACTGTCTGAATGCCATCGTTTGGATTAGAAAAAGTAATGTCTATCCCAGTACGTCCGTAGAATATCTTGGGAACGACATGGAAAATGAAATCTGACGTTTCACCATCCCCATATGGTCGGACCAAATCACCAACGACTAAATCATATCCCATGTGTTCGGTGATGTTCGGCAAGTATACTGTCGTACTCTTTGCATACATCGAAACTGGCTCCAGTTTTGGTCGAAGAACAACCTGAACCACTGGGTCCCATGGTTGCCACTTTCCATCTTTAACACTAGTATTGGGATCTGATTTTGCCGCCCAATGGTAATCCGATCGAGTGTAATAAAAACCTTCTTTGTTGACTTGATAATTCATCTCATTAAGCGTTATATCCTCTACGGAATAAAAACCTTCTTGATTTGTATATCCAACTTTGCGTTGTTTCGGTGGACCAGGTCTATAGAATCCCGTAGAGACGGTCGCATGATCAATAGGGATACCATTTGTGTCTATTACTTGTAGTGTAATTCGCGCCTGGGCCCCGTTTCGCAACGCATTGACATAATCTCTGGATGAAGATGCAGACGCAACATATACGGAAAGCGTAACCACAATGATTGATAAGCTAATTAGGCTGTCTTTTCTCATGTAATTAGGTTGAATCATAACAGTGTATTAGGTAGCCGTTCCTCCGAAAAAGATTAGGGGTACTGGCGACCTAATACTTTCCCAAAAAAATAAAACTACGCAACTATAGACGTCTAAGTAAAGTTGTGTCAAGATCTTATTACCGAGTCGATTGCATATAGGGCAAGAATCCGATCCGCGAAAGGAAGCCGGCTCCCCTATTTTTTTATGAGGGCCGTTTGTCCAGATTGACAGTATTTGTAGCGGTTGAAAGGTATCTTGAAATAGATCAAGTCCCACGCGGGTGGATAAGCTGAGCGGGTCGATGAAGCTTGCTTCGTGAGACCCGACCAGCGCAGGACACCTAAGGTTCGCCAGAACCTTCACGCCAAAGGCGTGGTTAAAGCGTGGGACGACCCACCGAATGCAATGGCAGTTTCGAATCCAGCGACAGCACTTCATGAATCTTCAAGTCCTTCATGGTTCTATTATTTTTTCACCACCAAGCCGCCAAGACACCAAGTTTTTCGATTCCTACTTTGTGACTTGGAGTCTTTGTGGTTCATAGAATCCTTATTCGCTGGCACAGCGAAGTGCTTTATCATATGCATCCTATCCATCCCAGCTAAAAACTTCCCCATTCGATCGCTAGGTCGAACCCCTCTGCGGCCCCCTTCGACTACGCTCAGGACAGGTTGGCGGCTCTGCGTGAGTACATACATTCGGTGAACGCAGCCCTTCCTACGATTTTCTTTTCTTCTTGGCGGTGCTTTTGTTTTTGTGCTCTTCTGATTCCGAGAGAAAACCGATAGTGCTTTTAGGTTTGCTTTCCTCTTGAATCATACACTCAAGAATAGCAAAGACCTGCTGAAACTGTTCGTCGTACTTTTTCTCCAGGTGTTCGATCTTGTCTCTAAGCAGCTTATTATCCGCCAGGATACGACGCAGTTGAACAAAGGTCCGCATGATGGCTATATTAACCTCAACAGCTCGTTTGCTCCGCAGGACACTGGACAGCATGGCCACGCCTTGCTCGGTAAAGGCATAGGGCAGATATCGACGCCCCCCGCGACCCTCTTTTGAGGTCGCAATTTGCGACCTCAAACATTCCGTTTCGTCCACGGTTAGCTGGAACATAAAGTCGTCAGGAAACCTATCTAGGTTTCTACGGACCTGTTCGTTTAATCTCTTGGTGTCCACTCCATAGAGATCAGCTAAGTCCTTATCCAACATAACCTTCTCGCCACGTATTAAGTAAATACAATGTTGAATCCTCTCCGTAGGAATGATGTTTGCCGTATCCTTTTGCCTCATCTCAATCTCCAAATCATTCAAAGTGGTCACAAAATGTGACCAGCTTTATCACATCTTGAAGTCACAAATTGTGACCTCAAAACTTAAGGGAACCTTTCCACATCAAACATGTCTTCCAGAAGGAGCTATCTCAAAGCTGAGATATCATCTCTACCTAACCCCCAATGACCTGCAAGAGAATTGACCTTGTCGAGTCTTGAATTAACCTACATAAATAAGACATCGACACCCCTCCTTTAAGCCTCAAATCAAATCGAGACGCATGATAATCCGATCTCTCGCTCTTTCAGGAGAAAGTCCCACCGCCTTGGCTTGCTCTTCAAGATTCTTCACAAACTCCTCCTGGTCCTGTAAATGGGGGTGAGGATGGCGGTCGGCGATATGAAAGCCGAGCTTCTGCCAGAACGTATAACCTGCACATCCCGTGATCTCATAAATCAAGGGGATCTCTTCAAAGGCATGGGCCTCAATATATTCCCAACCCTTCGCCCTGGCCCATTGGATCAAGGTCTTAACCATGCGCGTTCCGATGCCTTTGCGTTGGTAGGGATTTTCAGCCTGTTGAGAACTCCCTGTCATCAAACAATGAACCGAAAGTGTCTTGTCTTCAATGGATTCAAGCTGGGGAAAATCGTTGTCGGCAAACCCATGGACCGGCCCAGCCGGAGGATCCTGCTGAAGGCACAGAAATCCGGCGTTCATCGCACAGACGGCCTTGGGATAGAAACGAAGCTGCCCGACGACCTGTTCGCCATCACGTGCAACAATAGCACATGAGCCATAGGTTCGGATGAGCTTCCTTAAGAGAGGCATATTCCGGTCGCGATAACGTGCCCATGGCATGGCACTCATCGGCCCCTTCTGCGGGAATTGATCGATCGTCTTGACAGACAGTGGGCCTCCATGCAGACAACGCCATAGAATCAATTCCTCCGTCATGGGTTCAACAACAACGTCTTCAATCATGTTGATCTCCCGAGTGCATCGTCAACACTAGATCTTCTTCTTCGAATCATCAAGGGCCTATACTCGAACCTCAACGACTGCCCCAGACCATTGCCCCTCTTCGTATTGGGCCACGACCAGGGCCTCCTGTGTTTCATTGGCCACAGCCAGGGCTTGTCCATTCCACCAGATGCCACTTCGACCACAGGCGGTTTGAACTCCCTGGGGATAGTTGGCCATGGCCACCAGCATTTCATAGTGTCGGGCGTAGCTCTTTAAATTGGCGACATCAGCGCGATAGCCCTCGGCCGTAATAAAAACTCCGGCTGCGTAAACATCGATCCCCTGGCGGGCATAGACTTGGACATGGGCCGGTACATTGATATCCGCACAGATCGCCATCCCGATTTCATGCCGAGCCAGTTCAATGGAACGATAGGCCTCCCCTGCACTAAAGTGGGTTTCCTCGCCCGGATGCAGATTGATCTTGGCATAGGTACAGACCTGGCCTTGGTCCGACACAATGACGGCCCCAATCTGGGGCTTGCCCTCGGTCGCTAACGGTATACCCGCCACCACCCAAAGCCCATACTCAAGGGCCGCCTGCTTTAAGACCTCCAGTCGAGGGTCGTCCTCGACAAAGGCCAACTCCTGGGCCAGATCAGGTTCGTAACCGGTGAGCGACAACTCGGGAAATATCAAAAGCGATACATCCTCAGTCTGGGCCTGGACCATGACACGCTGGTGAATCTCTAGATTCTTTTCTACATCCCCTCGACTGGATGCAACCTGGGCCACAGCGATCTTCAAGGATTTCATTTATTCACCAATATCTTCATTCCAGAGTTCGGGACGGGCCTTGATGAATTCTTCCATCAGGGCAATACAGGTCGGATCGTTCACCACGGTGACCTCCACACCCCGTGAACGTACATAATCCTCAGGACCTTGAAAGGTGCGATTCTCTCCCACCACCACCTTGGGGATCTTGTAGAGCAAAACCGCCCCGCTGCACATGTCACAGGGTGACAGGGTCGAATAGAGTGTAGCCCGTTGATAATCCGCGGCGGTCAAGCGACCGGCATTCTCCAGACAATCCATTTCCGCATGCAACACGGCACTGCCCTGTTGTACGCGCCGATTGTGACCGCGTCCCACGATCTTCCCGTCGATCACCAGGACCGAACCAATGGGAATTCCACCTTCAGCCAGTCCCTGACGAGCTTCGTCAATAGCGGCCATTAAGAATGAATCCATTAGTTCTCCTTTATTCATGAGTCTCGGCTTCCCGACACCAGCGGTGCCACATGTCACGATAGGCGTCCTCCAGGTCACGCGTCAATCGTTGACCATCGAACAGAGCACTGGCCAGGAGACGTTCACGCATGGTTTGACGAATCTTGGCCAGGGCCGCTGGTTGAGCGGCCAGGGCACGGGCCTTGGCCACGAATTGTTCCGGGCTGCGCGCGGCCAAGGATTCGAATCCGGCATTGGCCAGCAGGCTCACGCCCATGCGCGAAACCCAGGTCGATCCTATCAAAGACACCACCGGCACCCCCATCCACAGGGCCTCCAGCGAGGTGATACACCCGCTAAAGGGATAGGTGTCCAGGGCGATATCGATGTGATGATAAAATTCCAGATAGTGCTCAAAGGCCTGCCACCCCATGATGTCCACACGTTCTTGACCAATTCCGTATTTTTCAAACTCGGCCAGCCAACGCTCTTGGGTCGGACGATCCTTGCCCGCCAGACATTTGATCAACATGCGCGACCCGGGACAACCCTGCAAGACCTGGGCCCACAATCCAATGATCTCGGAGTTGATCTTCAAATGGGTGTTGGCACACCCAAAGGTGACATGGCCATTGACCTCGGCCGGCAAACGGCCAATGTCAGGGGCCTTCAGGGGCGGCTTGAACACGGACATCCCTCCCGGCAGGCGCACCAAGGTCTCGGGACCGCCGTGATGCTGTCCCGGAGGATCGAACCAGGCATCCGTGAAACGATAGTCGATCTGTTCAATACCCGTGGTGTTGACCCAACCCCAGTCCACTTGAATGGGGGCCGGTTTATAGGCCAAGACACCGAGGCGATGTCCCCCGGTATGGCCGCTCATGGCCACCAGGATATCCACACGATCGGCCAGAATCTGTTCGGCCACGGCCGCATTGTCCATCGAACCAATCTGCCGAAAGACGTTCATCTGGGCGGCCATGCGCTCGGTTATTTCATCGGGAGACGCCACGTTGCTATAGCCATAGATCTCGAACCGCTCACGATCATGATGATCCAACATGGCACGAACGGCGTAACTGGCGGAATGCTCATGAAAATCCGCAGACAAAAATCCCAAACGCAAGGGTCGATGGCGATCACGATCATGGGGCCATTGAGTGCGAGCCAAATGCACAGGCGTGTGGATCTCGGCCCATTGACGATGGGCTTGGACCAATTGGTCCTGGGTGACACCCGGGGCATAATGCAGGTAGAACAAATAATTGGAATGCTCGGTGGGTGTCATCATCCCACTCTCAAGGAGGGCCTGCATCCGGGCCAATCCCCCTTGAAAGTCGCCCAAGGCCATCAGGTCGCGGGCATAGGCCCCTTGAATCACGGCATTGTCGGGATCCATCTCCAAGACCTTGGCCCGCATAGCCAATGTCTCAGTGACACGACCGTCAAAGTGGTAGACATTGGCCAGCATATTGTAGACCGCGGCATTGGGCTCCTGGGCCACGGCCGCAGCGAGACATTCCTGCGCACGCTCCAGCTGCTTCAACTGTTGCCAGATCAATCCCAAAACAACGTTGGCCACCAAACGATGGGGAAGGCCCTGGGCCATCAATGATTCAACCTGGGCCAGATTGACCTCGGTCAGCAGGGCCGCAGCCTCTGACTTACGTCCGGTCCCGGCCAACTTAAAGGCTTCGACCAGAAAAGGCGGCAAGGCCGTCTGGTCCAAACGTAAATCCGCAGAGCCATTGACCAAAAAACAGGTTGCGGCCAATTCGCCTTTTTGGGGTAATCGGTGATCGGTAACCGGTGATCGGTTCTTTGCCGTTTCAGTATTGTGATTAGTTTCTACCTTCATAAGCACGTCATAGTCATAATTCTAAATTTATACCCCATCGAACAGATACCTGATCACTGATAACCGATCACTTGATCACCTTTTTCTATCGCTCCAACGTTGCCAGATCTCGCGATACGCAGTTTCCAGGTCGCTGGCAAAAAGTTCGACATTACATAAATCAGTCTGCTTTAAACGCTCACGCATGGTCTGACGAAGTTGTGATAAGGCCTGTGGGTGGGCGACCAAAGCCTGGACCTTGGCAACGAACTGTTCCGGGGATTGAGCCGCCAGACTCCCGAGACCGACACTAGACATAATACAGAGCCCCATACGCGCGACCCAAAGGGACCCGACCAAGGAAACCGTGGGAATCCCCATCCAGAGGGCCTCGAACGTGGTCACCCCCCCGTTGAATGGATAGGTATCCAAGGCGATATCCGCCTGAGCATAGCAACGCCAATGGTCTTGAGGGGGCATCCAACTCAACAGGGTGACACGATCAGGCTCTATCCCACCCGCCCTAAACGATTGGCGGAGTCGCTCCGCGATCACGGGGTCCTGGCATCCCCTGGACTTGAGGATCATGCGTGATCCCGGACAGGCCTGCATCACCTGACACCACAGGGAGATGACCGGCTCACTGATTTTCACATGATTGTTAAAGCAACAAAAGGTCACGTAGCCGTTTTGTAATAGCGGCAAAGGACTGACCGGCTCGTTCACCTGGGGCAAGGCCTGGTGCGAAAATCCCCCTGGCAAATAAAGACTCCTTTCCACGTACCGATTCTCGGAAGCGGGTGAATCCAGCGTGTGGTCGGTAAAACGATAATCGACCTGGGCCATGCCCGTGGTATCGATGCCGCCCCAATCGACTTGAATCGGGGCAGGTTTATACCCCAGGACCTTGAGCCGATGTCCCTCGGTATGTCCGGCCGTAGCCACCAGGATATCGATGCCGTCCGCTTGAATCAATTGAGCCACCTTTGCATCCGGCATCTGGTAAATCGAACGATATCGATCAAATCTAGAAGAGAGATAATCGGTCATCTGATCCGGCTTTTTCACACTGCCGTAACCCCAGACTTCCACCTGATCGCGATGGTGTCCCTGCAGCAAGGCATCGTACATATACCCCACACAATGAGAGTAGAGATCCGAACTCAAATAGCCGATGCGTAATCGTCGATTGGGATCCGGATCGTTGCTGTGATGGCGACAAGCCCAGGATAAAGGGGCATAGCGTTGTCCCCACAGTCGATGCGCCTGGGCCAAACGATCGGGATTCATCCCCGGTACAAAATGCGCGAACCACAGATAAGCCGACAATCCGCCCTCATTGATCCGGTCGGACTCCCACAGATCGTCCAACAGGGCCAGGCCCTGATCATAGTGACGCAAATAAAAATGATCCTCGGCACAGCCTACCTGTAGATTGACATTCTCGGGTGACATGGCCACGGCCTGTTGCCGATAGGTCAACGCCTGGCTGTAACGATGTTGCTGGCGACAAAGATTGGCCATTTCATTATAGATAAGAGGATGGGGTTCACGCTGAACCAGATCTTCGAATCGTGCCAGGGCCCGATCCAACTGTCCCCGGCCCTGCTGCAAAATGCCCAAGACCACCGAAGCCAGACAGGCCCCGGGACGTCCCTGTTTGAGACTCTCATCCAGTGAGGCAATGTGGGCCTCGTTGAGTTCATAGGCATCCCCCCGGCGGCAGGCCTCGATCAGAAACTCGGGCAGTCCGGCCGCTGGCATGTTGAATTGAATGTGACCGTCCTCCTGGGCATAAAGATGCCGGGCCAACTCGCCTTGCTTTGGTGATCGGTGATCGGTGATCAGTGATCGGTTTTTAGCCACATCTGTATTAGCGTTCATACCTGCATTCATAAGTAAATCACAACTAAAATTTTGTTTAATCACCTGATTACCGATGACCGATTACTGATCACCTTTATCAAGCCACTGCTGCCACATACGACGCGTCACTTCCTGCCACTGCCGGGCATAACGCTGTCCATCGCAGAGAGGGCTGCTCAAAAGTCGCGCACGCAAGCTGGATCGTAAACGTTCCAGCAAGTCCGGATGGGTGGCCAAGGCCACGGCTCGCTTGACATAGTCGATTTCACTCTCCGCAGCTAGAGACTCGAGCCCCACATGACTGAGATAATAAAGCCCCATGCGGGACGGGCAACGATCGCCATAGCGACTTACCACCGGCACCCCCATGAACAGAGACTCCAAGGTGGTCACGCCTCCGTTAAAGGGATAGGCATCCAAGGCAATGTCCACCTGCTGATAACAGGCCAGGTGATCGGTCCAGGTATGACAATAACGAACCACCCCAACACGCTCCGCCTCGATCCCGACATCCTGAAAACGCTTACGAACGGTGGCGGCGAGCAAGGGATCCCCGCTGCCGGGAAATTTCAACAGCAAACGAGAGTCGGGTACGGCCCGCATAATTTGACTCCAAAGAGCCACCAGTCGATCATTAATCTTGGCCAGGTTATTGAAGCTGCCGAATGTCACGGCCCCATGACGATGCATGGGCAAGGCCCCGACGTCAGGGGCGCTGTCTTCCGGACGATAACACACGCATCCGTCCGCTAGATACACGAGTTGTTCGCGGTAGTAACGTTGTGAGACAGGTGGATCCTGAATCGCATCGGTCACACGATAGTCCACCTGCTCCAATCCCAAGGTCGCCAATGCCCCCCAATCGACCTGAATGGGGGCCGGTTTGTAGGCCAACACCCCCAGGCGATGACCGGCCGTATGACCGGCCAGGGCTATGAGAATATCGATCCGGTCGGCCTCGATCCGATCCGCGACCTCGGCATCGGTGAGATGGGCAATGGCGTGATACCGATCAAAACGGTCCAGCATTCGCCCACTCACCTCATCCGTTTCAAGCCCATTGGCATAGGCCACACACTCCCATTGCTGGGGATCGCAGTGCTCCAACAGGGGTTCGAAGGTATAAGACACGGAGTGACGTCTCAGGTCGGATGACAAAATGCCAATCCGCAAACGCCGGTCCGGATCACGATCCCTGTGATGAGTCTGTCGGGGTGATACCGTGGCGGTGTGTGATCGTCCCCAATGCTGCCGGGCGGCTTGTACCTGCGCGGTGGTGGCGTCCACATCATACAGTTGCGCGAGCAAATACATCGAACCCGTGGCCGGATCGACCGTGCCCGCTGCCACGGGCTGTTCCAACAAGGCCAAGGTCCGTTCCACCTGGCCGGTTTGCAGCAACAGTCCGGGATAGGCAGGATCGCCTTGGGGATCCCGCCCTAAAAACGCGAGCTTGCGTTCAAAGGCCTGACAGGCTTGACCGTAGAGCATGAGTTGTCGATAGAGATGGATCAACTCATCGTAAATCAGGGCGTGTTCCTGTAGAGTGAGCAGACGTTCATACCATTGACTGGCGCTCTTGAGCCGACCGAAACGTTGGGTGGTCAGGGCCAGGGTTAAATAAATGATCGGCAAGGCTGGATCACCTTGCGAGCAGGCTTGTTCCACCCAGGCTAAATCATCCGGGGTCAACCAATCCTCAACCTTGTCCCCTGAAGTCACCTGTCCGGAGGCTTGATACGCCTTCAACAGGAAAGGTGGCAACATCTCCTCAGGAAGATGCAACTGCGGTTCACCGCCCTGTTGCACCAGGCACTCACGTAAATCCACGCATCCGGTTTCGTTAAGAATGTTCATGACAGTGACGTCTCCAACATTCATAGAGTTGCTCATCCAATTGGGTGACATAACGCTGGGTGTCACAGAGCGAACTGGCCTGCATGGCGGGCCCGCATCTCCGCCCGCATTTTTGCCAACGAGGTCCAATCCGAGGCCAACACCGCCGCCATCTTGACGAACTGTTCATCGGTCTCCAGGGCCAGGGCCTGCAACCCCAATTGATGGAGAATACTCAATCCGGTACGGGTCACTGTCTGTTGCCCCACCCGACTGATGATAGGCACGCCCATCCACAACCCCTCCAAGGTGGCCACCCCTCCATTGAAGGGAAAGGTGTCCAGGGCAATATCCACCTGATGGTAAAAATCCAAATGGGATTGGTCCGACCACAAGCCACAGACCGTGACACGATCCGCCTCCACCCCTTGCCGGACCAAGTTCTCGACCAAATACCGTTGCAAGGGCGGTTTTTCTCCACCGCCACACTTGATCAACAGACGGGCCCCTTCAATGGTTTGCAACCACCCGCGCCCACAGGGCCAACACGCGCGGATTCATCTTGTGAGCCCCATGACAGGCCCCGAAGGTGACATACCCATTAGTCAAGGCGGGCAAGGGACCCACCGGTGATATCTGTTCCGGAGCTTGATAACAGGTACTACCCTCGGGCAGATAAACCAGCTTTTCCAAGAAATAGGATTGCGATTCCGATGGATCGCGTTGTGCATCGGTTAAACGCACATCGACCTGGGGCAATCCCACGGTATTGACTCCGCCATAATCGATCTGCAAAGGGGCCGGCTTGTAGGCCAGCACCTGAAGTCGATTGCCAAAGCTATGACCACCCACGGCCACCAGGATATCGATTTGATCGTTGCGAATCTGATAGGCCAGGGATTCATCGTCCATGCGATGGACCAGGCGATATTTATCGAAGCCATTACGCAGCTGTTTGGCCATGGCATCGACACGGTCCACACTGGCATAGCCATAGACCTCGAAACGCCGACGGTCATGCCCCCGAAAGAGCGGCCCCACGGTATAGCCTACGGAATGCTGTTTGAAATCCGCACCCAAATAACCGATTCGAATGCGACCATGCGGATTGAAGCGCGCTTGGCGAACTGGCAGTGGCCGGATCCGCTGAGTCACCAGTTGTCCCCAACAACGATGGATGTGGGCCAGTCGAGCGGGATCCAATTGCGGGTCGTAATGCAGGGAGAACAGGTAACTGGAAAAGAGATCGGGATTCCCCGGCTGCCGCTCAACGGCCAGGCGAATCCGTTCCAGGCCGGCTTCGATCTGACCGGTGGCCAGTTGCAAATGGCCCAAGGCGCCCTGATAGGTCGCATTGGCTGCGTCCAATTCCACCGCCCTCTCAAAATGCCGCAGACTCTCGAACAGATTGCCGTTAAAGCGAAAAATGGTCCCCAACCGAGCCCGGACAAAGGCATCGTCCTGCTTTTGCAAAAAGACCTCATAGGCCATCTGAGCCCGTGGCCATTGCCCTCCATCGAAGTATTCATGGGCCTGCTTCAACTCTGGCTTTATAGTTTGTTTCATCCGTTCATCCCAATCACCCAGCTACACCATTATCATCTTCTCTTCTTCTCTTCATATCTTCCTCTCTTCAACTTTCCTTCTGGCACCATTGACGCCACAGCGAGCGATAGGCCTTTTCCATGTCACGCATGTATCCCTGGGCATCGCATAGGGGTTGAATCCGTTGACGTAAGCTCGCGCGAATCTTGGCCAGGGCCTCGGGGTGGGCTGCCAGCGCCGCGGCCTTGGCCACATATTGGGTGGGATGATCCGTGGCAAAGACCTCCAACCCCGCATGGCTCAGCAGACTGTAGCCCATGCGTGACACATAACGATCTCCATACAACGACACCACGGGCACCCCCATCCAGAGGGCCTCCATGGTCGTGACACAACCGTTAAAGGGGTAGGTGTCCAGGGCGACGTCTATCTCCTGATGCAGAGCCAAATGCTCCTGATAACTGGCCGTGCGAGACTGCAGAACCAACCGCTCTGATTCAATCCCATGATGCTCGAACCACTGACGATATTGCTCGACCAATTCCTCGGACGAAGCATTGAGCTTGAGCCACAAACGTGAGTCTGGCACCTCCTGTAAAACCTGCGACCACAGGGACACCATGGAACGATTGACCTTGAGTGAGGCATTGAAAGAGCCAAAGGTGATCAAGCCATTGCGTTGGTAAGGCAAGGGGGCAACCTCCGGACAGCTTGGCGGCGGCGTGAAGCAAACCAAACAACGCGGCAGCCGCACAGTGCGTTCTACATAATAGGCCTCGCCTCCGTCCGGATCGAGATAAGGATCGCTAAAACGCACATCCATCTGCCCCATGCCCGTGGTGTTGATTCCCTGGAAATCGATTTGAATGGGAGCCGGTTTGTAAGCCAGCGCCGTCAAGCGATGCCCGGCCACCAACCCCGCCAGGTTGACGAGGATATCAATCTCATCCTCCTTGATCCTTTGGGCCAATGGCTCGTCCGCAAGAGCGTGAACCGACCGATACATGTCACAATGCTCGGCAATGCGATCCGTCATGGCATCAGGGGTATGCACACTACCATAGGCGTAGATCTCGAATCGTTCGCGATCGGCCTGACTAAAGAACATCTTGAAGTGGTTCATCACCGTATGGTTATAGAAATCCGGTGAGAGATAGCCGATGCGTAAGCGACGCTCCGGATCACGATCTTGCTCGAACTCGGTATTGGCCCGTTCGATGGGAGCATGACGCATGGCCCAGGCCTTGTAATCCAGGGCCAACTGAGCCCGATCATGTCCCTCAAGATAATGCGTAAAAAAAAGCAGCATCGAATGAATCTTGGCATCATCCGGACAAGCCTGTAAATAACGCTTCAAGATCCACAAGCCATCTTCCAGGCATCCATGACTCATGAGGTCAAGTGCCTGCTGAGAAGCCTCTTGCGCTGATAGGATCGCTGGGTTTATCATGATTGTCCCCCACAATTGGGGTTAGGTGATCGGTCATCATTGATCCATTTCTGCCACATCTGGCGATAGGCCTGCTCCACCTGGCGGGCATAGGCCTGTTTGTCACAGAGGGAGCTGTGGTACATCTGTCCACGCAATCCCTGACGAATCTGGGCCAAGTCATCGAGTTGCCCGGCAAAGGCCACGGCCTTGTCCACCCATTCACGTTCGTGATGAGCAGCAAAGATCTCCAAACCAACCCGACTAAGCAAACTCAGCCCCACCCGACTGACATGGTGCTGTCCAACCAGACTCAACACCGGTACGCCCATCCAGAGGGACTCGCAGGTGGTGGTGGTGCCGTGGTAGGGATAGGTATCCAGGGCCAGGTCCACGCGATTGTAGAGGTTCAGGTGCTCGACCACAGGCACGCGTCCGATGATCTCGAGACGTTCGGAGTCGATGCCACAGGCCGCGAATCGTTGCCGAAAATTCCGTCGGACCCCCTCGTCATCGCCCCCGCCAAATTTCAGCAATAGCCGTGATTGAGGTACGGCTTTGAGAACCTCGGACCAGAGCCCCACCACCTTGTCATTGATTTTGTAGCTGTTGTTGAACGAACCAAAGGTCACGTACCCCTGCCGTAATGCCGGGAGTTCCTTGACGGGCGGGGCGAAACCCGGAGGCCCGTAGCAGATAAAACCACTCTCTAAATGGACCAGGGTTTCGCTGTAGTAGTTTTGGGCCTCGGGACGATCCGCCCAGCGATCGGTAAAGCGGTAGTCGATCTGCTCCAACCCGGTGGTATCCGGATAGCCCAAATAGCTGACCTGAATCGGTGCGGGCTTATGGGCCAAGACCGCTAGACGATTCTCACCGGTATGACCCGAGAGATCTACCAGGATATCCAATTGATCTTCCTGCATCCAGGAAATGACCTGCCGATCCGCCACACCGCAGATGTTACGGTAATGATGGAATTTCCCTTTCAGCCGCTCGGTTACGAGATCCTGATGCGGGACATTGCCATAGCCCCAGGTTTCTACCTGAGTAGGGTCATGGGCATCGAGGAGGGGTTCGAGAAAATAGGCCACCGAGTGACTGCAAAAATCGCCGCTGACATAACCAATGCGCAAACGGCGATGGGGATCGCGTTCCCGCTCATGACTCGAGCGAGCCAGGGACATGGGGGTATAACGCTCGGCCCATTGGCGATGCTGGGCAAAGAGCGAAGCCTCATCCAAATCCTCTTGCTGGTGTTGGTGCCAGAGGTATTTGGAGCCATTGACCTTGTCGGGGGTCTGCTCGATCACCTCGCGCAACAGAGACAATCCCTCTTGCGTGCGACCGGCCTTCATGAGGTAGTCGGCCAGGGAACTCTTGAGTTCCGAACCGTTGGGCGTGGCTTGCAAACCCTGCTGTAAGATGGCAATGGCCCCGGTCAGATTGCCACAATCCCGTTCGAGGGTCGCCAATTCAAAAAAGACACAGGGATGGGGGGACAAGGCATTGGCCCGTTCATACCAAACGCGGGCGCGAGGGTGTTGTTCCGTACGTCTGAGGGTCAAGGCCAACAAGAAGGCCGCATCCGCTCGCTGCGGTTCGCGCTGTAGCAATTGCTCTACCTGATCCACCACATCGTCAGTGAGACACTGACGGGCGGCCTCGGTGTCCCCCTGCTCACTGACTTCCAGGGCCTTGAACAATCCTGGCGGCAGGCCCTGACGGTTGATGCGATAACGAATGGGGCTGTCTTTACTAAAGATCAACTCGAACACATTCGCACCGAGTGGGGGTTGAGCGTCAATCGCCGGATCAAGCGATGACGTCACCGGTGACGCTTCGTCACACCAGCGCTGCCACATTTGACGCAAGGCCTGTTCGAACTGACGTGTCCACCCTGTGACATCACACAAGGAGTTATTCCGCATCAAGCCACGTAGGGATTGACGAACGGTTTGCAAGGACGGTCGTTGCGAGGAAAAACTGACGGCCTTGTCCACATACTCCCGATCGCTGCGAGCGACAAAGGCCTCTAGGCCCAAAGGCTGCATGATCATCAGGCCCACGCGTGACACCGGCACCTCTCCCGTATAGGTCAAGGTGGGGACGCCCATCCACAGGGCCTCCAGGGTTCCACGGGCCGCATTGTAGGGGAAGCTATCCAATAACAGGTCGCACTGCGAGACTCGGTTCAAATGCTCGACCAAGGGGCAGTGCCCCTCAAACGAAAGCCGTTCTGCGTCAATGCCCTGCTGAGTAAAGGTTTCACGATAAAAGGCCTGCAGGGCCGGGTCATGGCCCTGGGGTGTCTTAAAAACCAGCTGTGCATTCGGGACGCGGGTGAGAATCTCACACCAAAGTCCTAGCATATCAGCGGTGATCTTGCGGTTGTTGTTAAAGCAGCCAAAGGTAAAGGGCCGTTGCAGGTCCGACAGATCGGCTACCTCGGGACAACAATGCGGCGGTACAAAGGGCCACAAGGGATTCATGTTTTGCAAACGCTCTAGATAAAACTCTTGTGATCCAGGGGGATCCAACAAGGAATGAGTGAAATGATAATCCATCTGTGGCATGCCCAGGGTACTGAGCGCCCCAAAATCGACCTGTAGCGGAGCAGGCTTATAGGCAAACACCCCTAAACGACTGCCCCGACAATAGCCCCCCACTTCAAAGAGGATGTCAATGCCATCTTCACGCACCCACTCGGCTACCTGTTCATTGGAGGCCTCATAGATATCGCGATAACGCGAGCATAATGCCTGCCAACGGTGTGTCGCCCCATCGGGCTGGGCCACATGACCGTAGCCAAAGACCTCAAAGTTCGAACGATCGAGACGTTCAAAGACCAATTCAAAGGGACTCATCACGGAATTGTCACAGAAACTGCCGGAGACAATCCCCAACCGTATGGGTCGATCCTTGATCGGGGTATTCGGGTGATGCGGTTGTGGGATCTCATCAAAGACTTGGGCAGCCCATTTGACATATTGTTCATAAAAGAAGCGACGATCATAACCCGGCAGGTAATGCAGGTTCCACAACCATCCGTAATTTAACTCTGGACGGTGAGGCTGACGCTCCAAGGCCTGCTTGAACAAGACCGCACCCTGCGCCACGTCTCCGAGGGCCATCAAGGTCTCGGCATAACTCTGCAAGGCCGTGACATCCTCCGGCTGAGCCTGCAGGTTCTGTTGGCAAGACCGTAATGTCTGTCCTAAAGGGCTGTCCATCATACGTTCAGTCAAATTGTTCGAACTCGTTGTTTTCATTAATTTGGGGTCTGACACCAGTTCTGCCACATCTGGCGCAAGGCCCGCTCAAACTTCAAGGTCCAGCCCTGGGGATCACACAGGGGACTCGCCAGCATGCGCGTTCGCAATGATTGCCGAATGGCATCTAGATGATCCCACTGCTGGGCAAAACTGACGGCCTTGGCTACATACTCTTGGGGCGTGGTGGCGGCAAACACATCCAGTCCAACCTGGTTTTGAATGGCCAATCCTTCCCGAGAGACAAAGGTCTCTCCCACCAAGGTGACCGTGGGCACCCCCATCCAAAGGGCCTCCATGGTGCCCCGTGCGGCATTGTAGGGGTAGGTATCCAACATCAAATCACACTGTCCCAGAACATCCAAATGCAGATCATAGGAACCCTCTCCGTAAAAGGTAATCCGGTCGGGATCGATCCCTAGCTGACGCCACTGCTGTTGAAAGCTCTCTACAAAGCCCGCCTCACCGGCCTGGGGAAATTTCATGATCACGCGGGCCTCGGGGAGTTCGTGTAGAACCTTCGCCCACAAATCCATAGAAAAGCGATTCATTTTTCGATGGTTATTAAACAGGCCAAAGGTGATCCATCCCTTGTTTTTGGCCGGTAAAGGAGAAACCACGGGACTGGGAGACGGCGGAGCAAAGGGACACATGGGAGAGATGTAATAGGTTTGTTCCAGGTAGTCCTTCAAGGCCTCGGCAGGATCCAGGATCGGACAGGAAAAACGATAGTCAATCGAAGGCATACCCACAGTGCTCAAGGCCCCATAGTCCACCTGAACCGGAGCAGGCTTATAGGCAAACACCCCTAAACGACTCCCCACACATACGCCCCCCACTTCCATGAGAATATCAATCTGATCCTCCTGAATCAATCGGGCCGCTTGTTCGTCATCGAGCTCCAGCACGTCCCGATAGACATCCACCAGCCCCTGCCAACGATCGGTCCCGGAATTGGGTTCCTCAACATTGCCATAGGCATAAATTTCAAAATCCTCCCGGTTCATCAATGTCGTAATCAACTCAAAAGAGGTCATGGGTGAATTGTTTTTGAAACCACCGGAAATCCAAGCCAATCGTAGACGTCGATGGGGATCGCGGTTATTCCGGTGTCGGCCCAGGGGCTGAATCGAACCGTAGAATTGTTGGGCCCAATAGGTATACGCCTCTTTGAAATGGGCATTGTCATACTCTGGCAAATAATGCTGATGCCACAACAAACCATAGCGTAGTTCATCTGCCTCGGGACGTCGCTTCAATACCTCTTTGAGTTGAACGATCCCCTGGTCGAGTTGCCCACTCGCTAAAAGTTGACGAGCATACAACCCCAAGACATCGACATTTTCAGGTTCGAGTTCAAGGGCCTGACGAAGGTAATCCAGGGCCTCAACCGGTGATATGAGTTCGCTCAACTGATATAAGACCTTGACATGCGGTTCAACAGCGACGATACGTCGATACCAATCCGCGGCTTGTTTCTTGAGGCCGACATCCTGCAGCAGCTTGGCCACAATATACATCAGGTCCGTCAGATCGGGCCGTTGTTCCAGCATCTGCTCGACCTGGGATAAATGGTCAGAATCGAGCAGGCCTTGTGCCCGTTCGACTTGATCCTCCTGAATCAGGGCATTGGCCTGTAGCAAAAATTCCGGTAAAAGTTGTCGTTCGATGGTCAACCCTTGACCATCATCATCCAGATAGAGGTGCAATCGTCCTTGTGTTTTCAGGGTCTGCATAGAGGCACTCTTCATGGGGTATTCACCTGGTCACCTTTCTCCTGCCACATCCTACGATAGGCCTCTTCCAATCCTGCGGCCAAACGCCTGTCATCACAAAGCCCACTGGCGCACACGGCCGAACGCAGATGCGTCCTGAGCCGGGCCAGGTGGGATAGATTCATCGCCAAGGCCACGGCCTTCGCGACCATCTGTTCCGGACTGGCTGCCACCATGGACGACAAGCCCACCTGTTTGAGAATGGCCTCTCCAGTGCGGGCCACGAAGGTCTCACCCGCCACGGTCACGGTGGGCACCCCCATCCATAGGGCCTCCAGAGTGGTGACCCCGCCATTGTAGGGAAAGGTATCCAAGGAGATATCCACCTGGTTATAGAGGGCCCAATGCTCTTGTCTGGGCAACCACCCCATCATCTCAATACGATGACGTTCAATCCCTTCAGCCTCAAAGGCCTGCATCATCATCTCGTTGACTCCGGCATCATGGGCCCCGGGACTCTTGAGCAACATGCGTGAGCCCGGCGTCTGCTTGAGGATCTCCGACCAAACCGCAATCACATCGTTGTTGATCTTCAAATGATTGGCAAACGAACCGAAGGTGACATGGCCATGGATCGAGGCGGGGAGTTGCCCCACTGCCGGTGCTTCGGCCGGTGGCCCATAGGGCACAAAACCGCCCGGGACATAGAGGAGCTTTTCCGTATAGTAGGCCTGGCTCTCGGGGGGATCCTGAATCGGGTCCGTGACGCGATAATCGATCTGGTCCATTCCCGTACTGCAGATGCTGCCGATATCCACTTGAATCGGAGCCGGACGTAGAGCCATCACATGCAGGGCCACGTCCGAGCAATGGCCGGCTAACGTCACCAGGATATCAATTTGATCCGCACGGATCTGGGCGGCAATGGCCTCGGGGGTGCACCCCTGGACATCGCGGTAGTGATCGAATTTTTGTTGCAGTCGTCTAGTCGTCTCATCGGGATACACCACGCGGCCATAACCGATCACCTCGAAACGTTCGCGATCACGACCATCGAGTAGAGGCTCGAAGGTATAGCTCACCGAATGGGTGTGGAAGTCACTGGAAAGATAGCCGATGCGCAGACGCGACTTGTCCCTGATCATCGCGGCCGGTTCACATCCTTGCCCCGACAAGGGGATATGCCGTTGAGCCCAGTTCCGATGGGCGGCCAGCAGATCGGCCCGTTGAATATCCTTTTGATAGGAGAGATACCACAGGGCCTGCAAGTGAATCTCACTGGAGGCTCGACCGGAATCGATCAAGGCCCGCAACTGACTCAGTCCCTCATCCCATTGTCCCAACGAAATCAGGCACTCGGCCTGGTGCATTTGCAACTCGGGACATTGCGGCCAGCGACGCATGGCCTCTTGGGCCCGCTCTAAGGCCAGGCCATAACGTTTTAAATTGCGATAGACCGAGATCAATTCATAGTAAACGGCTTGATTGGGTTGCTGGTCACGCAGACGCTCATAGGCCAGGGCCGCCTGTTCCAGTTGTCCCAGACGACGGCAGAGACTGCCCGTCACTACCATGCTGGAAAGATAGCCCTCAGAACCGGGAACCAGCTGACCGCTCTCAATGAGGGTCTCGATCTCATTGATGAAGCGATGCAAGTCAGGAACCTCGATAATCTGTTGTGCCTGGACCAATGCTTGGGGCAACGTTTCCAGTGTGAGAGGGGTATGAGATCTCAATTCGTCTCTTTGGCACCATTGCCTCCACATGGAACGATAAGCCATCTCGGTTTCTTGAGTCGATCGAACCGAATCACAAAGCGGACTGCGTTGCACGGCCTGACGTAGACTCGCCCGCAGTTTGGCCAACAAGGGCCAATCTTGCGCCAAAGCCACGGCCTTGGCGATCATCTGTCGGGTGTCCCTTGCGACCAGCGACGTCAATCCCACATAAGAGAGAATCATTTCTCCGATACGACTGACCAGGACATCCCCCCTGACCGTCACGGTCGGCACGCCCATCCAAAGTGCTTCAAGAGTAGTCAAGCAGCCTTGAAAGGGGAAGGTATCCAGAGCCAGGTCCACCTGATGGTAAAGGGCCCAATGGTCCGAACGAGGCAACCATCCCAGAATCTTTACCCGTTGAGGATCTACACCATGAGCGGCAAAGGTTTCCAACAGGGAATCAACCACCTGTTGATCGTGACCTCCACTGGTCTTGATCAACAGACGCGAACGCGGAGTTTGATGCAAAATTGCCGACCAGACCGCAATGACTTCCCGGTTGATCTTCAAATGAAAGGCAAAGGTTCCAAAGGTCACCTGGCCACAGGTTTGGGCTGGCAATGGATTCACGTCCGGGGCCTGAGCGGGAGGACGATAAGGGAAAAATCCACTGGGAAGATGGACAAACCGTTCCGTATAGTAGGTCTGAGCCTCGGGAGGATTCAATACGGCATCCACTAACAGGTAGTCGATCTGAGGCATGGCCGTCGTACAAAGACTCCCGATATCCATTTGAATGGGAGCGGGCTTGTAAGCCATCACCTGCATTGAGAGCGTGTGAGCTGCAGTGACCAATCCGACCAGAATATCGATGCCATCCCGTCGAATGGTCTGTGCCATGGCCTCTGGAGTCAAGCCGCGTAGATCCCGATAGTGATCGAACTTGCCCTGCAAGCGTTGCGTAGTTTCATCCGGCTCTTGGACATGCCCGTAACCGAAGACCTCGAAATCGTCAGGATTGCGCCCGTCCAACAGGGGTTCGAAGGTGTAGACCACCGAATGGGTACGAAAGTCACAGGAGAGGTACCCGATTTTCAAGCGTCGATCAGGCTCGCGTACATTCTCATGATGGGACCACGCCAGTGAGGCCGGGGCATAACGCTTGACCCAGCCCTGCTGGGCACTCAGTAAGGTCTGGCGATCGATTCCCAGACGATAATTCAAATACCAAACATAGTCTAAATGTCCCTCGGGGGTTATCTCACCAGCATCGATCAACCCCTCCATCCAACGCAGGCCTTCATCAAGTCTTCCCAAAGAGAATAGGCACTTGCCATACAGAACCTTGATCTCGAGATAGTCCGGCCAATGCGTCAGGGCCTCTTGGGCGCAATCAAAGGCTCGACTATACTGGGCCACCTTACGATAAAGCTGGATCAACTCGTGATACACACGCAGATCCAGTCGGACCCGCCGAATGGACTCATAGGCTGCAATGGCCCGGTCGATACGTTCCAGTGATCGCCATGTTTCTGCCAAGACGAATCCACTGGCCACCTGAGTCTCAGAGCCCGGTTCCATCTCCTGGATGTCACGGAGTAGCTCCTCGGTCAAACAATCCAATGCCTCTTGATGATGGCCCGACTGGGCCAGGGTATAGGCCCGGCGCAACGGTTCAGACACGGACCGAGCATCCAGGGACACCTTCATGTGTTGAGCCAGTAATTCAGGCACTCATTGCACCTCTACATTCATGATAAAGCAGTCTTAGGTTCATGGTTGGCAATCCATTGCTGCCACATCCGTCGATAGGCCCTCTCCAATTCACCCGCATAACGCCCGGGATCGCACAACGGGCTCTGCAACATCCGCGTGCGGAGTCCCTGACGAATTTGACTGAGCTGGGCAACCTGTTGTGAAAAGGCCACGGCCTTGTCCACCAGAACCTCGACCTCTTGTGATGCGAACATCTCTAGTCCCAAACGTCCCAGGAGATTGCGTCCCACCCGAGACACATGCACCTCTCCACTCAAGGTCAACACCGGCACCCCCATCCACAGGGCCTCCAAGGTACTGATTGCCCCATTGTAGGGATAGGCATCCAGGCCCATATCGACCTGGCCCAAAACGCGTAAATACTCGTAGTCAGGCAGACGCCCTTTAAAGATCAGGCGGTCGATGTTAATGCCCCGCTCATCGAACCATTGACCATAACGCTGCTGAACCTCGAGATCGTCGCCCTTGGCCAATTTCAACATCAACCGAGACCCGGGGACCGCATGCAGAACTCGGGCAAATAGGTCCAGGGTAAAGGCATTGAGTTTGTTACCATTATTGAAGGACCCAAAGGTGATCGTGCCGTTCTCCAAGGCAGGCAAGGGTGCGACCAAGGGACTCGAAGACGGCGGCCTGAAAATCGTGGCTCCACCAGCGATCGAAACCAGGGTCTCCGTATAGGTGGCTTGACTGGCCGGGGGATCCACCACCTCATCGGTAATACGATAGTCGATCTGCTCCATGCCACTGGTGCCAATACTGCCCCAATCCACTTGGATGGGAGCCGGTTTAGAGGCCAGAATCGCCAGATCATTGCCTTCGGTATTGCCGGCCATCAGCACCAAGATATCGATATGGTCTCTTTGAATGCGATCGAGGATCACAGGGAGGTCCCATCCGGAAATATTATGATAGGCATCCATCTTGCTTGCCATACGGTCCGTCATTTCATCCGGATGGGGTACATTGGCATAGCCGACCACAAAGACCTGATCACGGTCATGGGACTCCAACACCGCCTCAACACTATAGGCCACGGAATGACGACGCAAATCGGCAGAAAGGTAACCGATCCGCAGCTGACGATGAGGATCGCGTGATTGGGGATAAACCGGCAGTGACTCGGGTATGGGCAGAAAACGACGGGCCCAACTGGAAAAGCCTTGATAGAGCTGCTCGCGCGTATGCTCGGGCAGATAATGCAAATGCGTCCAACAGTTCAACTGGGCATAGGGATGATCAGGTGCCTGCTGCGCCGCTTGTAGGATCTTTTGATACCCCTGCTCCACATAACCGGCATTCATCAAATGGACCCCGGCACGTACACCGCCCTGCTCGCCTACAGGATCGACTGCACGGTCCCGTTGCTGCGCTATTGCATCCCATGATTGAGTCACTGTGTCCGACACCATTGCCTCCACATCATGCGGTAAGCGGCTTCCAATTCACCGGCCATCCGTCCGGGACGACACAGGGGACTGTTCAACATCATCCCGCGTAAGGCCTGACGAATCTCGGCCAACTGCTTGGGTTGACCGGCAAAGGCACAGGCCTTCTCCACATATTCCTGTGGACTGTCTGCTGCAAAAATCTCCAGCCCCAGGCGGTGTAGAATGGAACGGCCGGTGCGTGACACACAGGTGGCTCCGCTCAAGGTCACGATGGGCACCCCCATCCACAGCCCCTCCAAGGTGGTCATCCCCCCATTAAAAGGGGTGGCGTCCAGGGCCAGATCGACCTGAGCCAAACGTTCGAGATGTTGGCCATAGGGCAACTCTCCGCAAAAGTCCAGGCGATCGGAGTCAACGCCCTGCGCTTCGAACTTGCGTGTCACCTCCCGGCAAACCCCGGCATCTGTGACAGACAAACACTTGATCAACAGACGTGACTGCGGGCAACGTTTCAGGATCTCGGCCCACAGAGCAATCAGCGGATCATTGAGTTTGACCCGATTGTTAAACGAGCCGAAGGTGACATACCCTCGCTCCATCGCTGGCAGCGGCCCAATGATCGGGCTGACCTGTGGTGGAGTAAACACACTCCAACCTCCCGGCAGGTAGGTCAATGTCTCTGTGGTCCAGGCCTGGGCCGCAGGCGGCTCGACCACCTCGTCACTGATGCGATAATCGATCTGACGCATCCCCGTGGTGGTGATCCCTCCCAGGTCCACTTGAATCGGAGCGGGTTTATTCACCAGGGCCAACAGGCAATTATCAACGCAATGACCGGCCAAGGGCACCAGAATATCGATGCGGTCGTTACGGATACGCTTACTGATCCGCTCGTTTGACCAACCGCGTACATCCACATATCGATCGAACTTGTGCCGTAGACGCTCGGTCACGAGGTCCGGGGCCGGGACATTGCCATAGCCGAACAGCTCCACCTGTTGACGATCGTGACCGTCCAGGACCGGTTCGATATAATAGGCCACCGAGTGACGACAGAAATCAGGGGACAGATATCCCACCCGTAAGCGACGCTCGGGATCTTTATCTAAGTCGTAAGTTGCAGGGAATGATGGCGATGCAAAGTCATCCCCCCACTGTCCATAGGCCTGACCGATCTTTTCGGGGGTCATCTCGGGCAGGTAATTGAGAGTCCAAAGATAACTGGCCCGAAACTGGGGATCGGCCGGCATCATCTCAGCGGCTCGCCGTAGGCAATCGACACCCTCGGTCAATTGCCCCACCACGGTCAAGTCGCGTCCCAGGAAGGCCCAGTAGTAGGCATTCTCCGGCTCGGCTTCTACAGCCAGACGGCTCCAACGAACAGCCTCAGTCAAGCGGGTCTTGTCCCGGCTACAGTCCTGTGCCCGTTGCCAAAAGGCACGGCCTTGACTGCCGTTCTCGACTCCATCCATGGATATTACCGTTTTCATGACTCCATCACCTTGTCACGTTCTGCCACGGTCTCCTGCCACATGGCACGATACGCCCGTTCCAGGCCGCGGCAAAAGTCTCCGGCCCGGCACAAGCCACTGGCCGCCATACGAACCCGCAGATGGGCCCGCAACTTGGCCAGTGTCTCCAACTGCCCGGCCAGTGACACGGCCTTGGCCACATACTCCTGGGGCTCATGTGCAGCACAGCGTTCCAGACCAAGCCGGTTCAACAGGCTCCAACCCACACGTGAGGCGTGGTGCTGGCCGACCAAAGATATAACCGGCACCCCCATCCACAGGGCCTCACAGGTCGTGGTGGTCCCATGGTATGGATAGGTATCGAGCGCAATATCCACGCGCCCATACAGATTCCAATGCCTGCCAACGGGCTGCCACCCCATGACCTCAATGCGGTTTGGAGAGATTCCAAGTTTTTCAAAGGCAAGGAGATAACGCTCCTTGACCGTTGGTTCCGATCCGGTTGCAAACTTCATAAGCAACCTCGATCCAGTTACTTTATGCAAAATACGTGCCCATAACTGGATCACCTGATCGGTTATCTTGGCATTGTGATTGAAGCAACCAAAGGTCACCCCCCCGGCATCCCAGGCTGGCAAGGGACCCACCTCGGGCGCATCCTCGGGTGGCCGGTAGCACAAGAAGCCCTCTTCAAGACGCCACAGTTTCTCGCTGTAATAGGCGTTTGCCTCGGGACCGTCAGCCCAGGGATCGATCAAACGGTAGTCGATCTGGGCCAATCCCGTAGTATCGGGGTACCCCAAATAAGTCACCTGTATGGGTGCGGGCTTGAGAGCAAAGATCCCCAGACGGTGTCCACGAAAATGGCCTCCCAGGTCTACCAGGATATCGATACGGTCTAGACGAATCAGGTCGGCGGCCTGTTCATCGGAGGTGGCCTGAATATCTCGATAATGATCGCATTGGCCGATTAGACGTGTGGTCACCTCATCGGGACAGGTCACATTGCCGTAACCAAACACCTCAACCCGTTCACGATCGTGACCTTGCAACAGAGGTTCCAGGAAAAATGCAACGGAGTGACTGCGGAAATCCGAAGACACGTAACCGATGCGCAAAGGCCGCTGCGGATTGAGATTGAGACACGCCGCTGGCTCGGGAGTCCGGCTGAAAAGCTGCCCCCAACGCAGGTGTTCCTGGATCAGGACTGCCGGATCCAAGTGTTCTCCGTAATGCAGACTGGACAACCACATGGAGCCTATCACCGGATCGGTCGGGGCCAGGGTCACGGCCCGCTTGAGGTGTTCCAGACCTTCTGCGGTTTGGCCCAGGGCAATCAAGTCATCCCCCAAATTGGCCCAAAGCAAAGCCTGATCCGGATTTTTCTCCAAAGCCCGGCGGCGATAGGCTGCCGCCTCCACACGTCGGCCTTGCATGCTGAGAAAACGGGCCATTTCATTGATGACCAGGGGATGATCCAGATCTTCACAGGCCCGGACAAAACAGGTATAGGCCGCGTCCAACTGCCCGGCATTCCAATACAAACCGGCCAAAACCAGGGCGTCTAATCCGCGTTCATCGGGATCCGCAGGTAATAATGTCTGAGCCTGGTCGAACTGTCCCTGTTGCGCCAGATGCAGAGCCTGGGCCACCCGTTCAGCCAGGACCTCGGTGGGAATCCGTAATTCCATCCCGCCTTGGGACTCGGTAATCCAATGGGCCTCGATCATTGCTCTTTACACCATTTTCGCCACATAGCCCGAAACACCTGATCCAATTCCCGCCCCAGCCGTTGCGGATCGCAAAGAGGACTGTGTAGCAGACGTTGGCGTAATCCCTGCCTTAAGGTAGCCAGTGAATCCAACTGCTGGGCAAAAGCAATGGCTTTCTCCACGTATTCCTGGTCGCTATGAGCACAAAAGATGGCCAGATCCAATGGTGAAAGAAGACCAAAGCCCATACGCGATACATAGGTCTGACCTACGCGTGTTAAAACAGGCACCCCCATCCAAAGGCTTTCAAAAGTGGTAATACACCCATTAAAGGGAAAGGTGTCCAGGCAAAGATCGACCTGGTTATACAAATCCAAATGACCCGCATAGGTATCGGCAGGTTCTAAGATGTTCACACGATCGGATGAAATTCCATGGGCCACAAACATATCCTGGACCGCACGCCTAATCCCTGGATCCATGCTTTGAATAAATTTGACCAACATCCGAGACCTTGGAACAGCCTGTAGGATTTGGGCCCATAGATGAACCGTTGAATCAGTTATTTTAATATGATTACTAAAACTACCAAACGTCATCTGTGCCTGGGCCAAGCCAGGCTGTGGACCAATCAAGGGACTCCTTTGGGGTGGACAGAAGCATTGGACTGGGTGTAACACAACCGATCGCTCTGTGTAGAAACCCAAATCCTCGGGACGGTCCAGGTATGGATCAGTCACGCGATAATCGACTTGGGGCAATCCCGTAGTCATGATCCCTTGATAATCCATTTGGATAGGGGCAGGACGGTAACGAAAAACATCCAATCCATGATCCCTTACATACCCCCCCACTTCGATCAAAATATCAACCTGGTCCTGTCGAATTAACTTGGCAATCTCATCTGCCGACCACCCGCAGACATCATGAAAGGACTTGAACTTGGACTGTAGACGTTCGGTCACCTGGTCCCTTCTTGGCGACTTGGAATAGGCGTAGAGTTTGAGGTTCCGCCCTGTTAATCCGTCCAGCACGGCTTCCAGCGAGACCGCGGCGGCACTGTGATTAAAATCCGGGGAGAGAAAACCGATGTTCAAACATCGATCGGGATCTGCATGACAATGCACACGTGGCAAGTCGGTAACAACCGGCATCATCTGCGCCAAACGCTGATAGCCCTCAAGGAAAAACTCCCGGCTCGAACTAGGGCTATAGTGCTTATACCATAACCATTTAGACAGAATCGCCTCATGGTCTGGATAGGCCGTCACAAGCGTTTCCCAACGTTGTAATCCCCGCTCCATAAATCCGGTTCGGCATTCCAATTCGGCAAGATTGGTGAGGTGGTAGATGTTTTCGGGTTCAACTTCCACCGCCCGTTGAGCCATTGCACGGGCCTGACTCAAGCGAGAAGGACATTGCATGAGCAATTCAGACATTTGCCAATAGATAAATCCTGATGGCTCAAGAGGTTCGATGCGTTGACACCAAGACAGGGCCTCGTCAAAACGCTCCATGGCATGCAACAACCGCATCATCAACAGAGCTAAATCGATTCGAGGAGAACGTTCCCACTGCTCCTGCCAATCCACACACTGCCTAGAATTGAGTTGTTGATTCACGCCCTGGCGATTGTCATCGGCCATGGCCTTCTGAGCTTGTTCTATGAATGCGGGGATTTCACCCTGAATTTGTATACGCACCTGGTGATCTTCGATCCAAGCCGTAGACTTGTACATACAATCCATAGGAGTCGATAAATCTGTCATACTTGAGTTATCGACACATCGACCCCTAATCTCTAATTTTCTCGGACCTGTGCAGGGCCGAACATAAAAAAAACCGCCCCTAAAAGGGGCGGCTTGACGGATAAAGTCTTGTTTCAATCAAAGCAAACTCGTTACTCGGCAATGGCCTTCCAACTATTGTTGAGTTCTTGCAATAGGGCCACAACCTCATCCATAATCTCAGTATTGAGACTGATATTGGCTTCGCTGAGACGACGGTTCATGTACATATAGAGACTACGCAGGTTCTGAGCGATTTCTCCACCAGCCTCCATATCCAAGACCGCATTGAGTTCAAAAATGATATCCTGGGCCTTGCTGAGGTATTTTCCCTTGGCCTCATAGTCACGGGCCTCAATTTCCTTCTTGGCCAATTTGATAAAGCGGATGGCTCCTTCGTAGAGCATGACCACTAGACGTCCCTTACTCTGGGTGGTCACCGCTGTATTTTGATAGGCTTGGAGTCCATTCATTCTTATTCTCCACCAGCGACGGGCGTGTGGTCAACACCACACCGCCGATAACATCGCATCATTGTCGAGATAAAGGGGAGATGACTTCAGCAGCCACCTCCCCATCAATTCAATCCAATCGATTATCCGATTGACGAGACCCTTGATTACCTCAGGAGGGTCAGTGCCATCTGCGGCATGCTGTTGGCCTGTGCCAACATAGCCACACCAGCTTGAGACAGCACCTGAGTACTGGTCAGGTTTGCCATTTCCGTGGCCACATCGACGTCGGAGATACGCGATTCTGCAGACTGAAGGTTTTCAGACTGAATATCGAGGATATCGACCGTCGATTCCAGACGGTTCATCTTGTAACCAAAGGCGGCACGAGCTTCGTCCTTGGTATTAATCGCGGTTTCCAGGGTATCCAATGCGGTCAGAGCGGCATCAACCGTCTTGATGTTGAGGCCGGCCTGGGTTGCACCTGAAGAGGCTCCCACAGCTACAGAAGAGTATTCTGCACTGGTAGAATAGGTTGTACCAGCGGCAATACCCACCAGAGTTACGACAAAACCACCAGAGACGAAGGCCGTTGATGTATTGGTACCCGTTGAAGAATCTACGAGTAACGACAAACTATCCGCATTGGTCTCACGCGAACTCAATCGCAACTGATAGCTAGAACTGGAAGAATCATAATGGATTTCCGCAGCACTATAGTTCAGGTCAGTACCACTGGCATCATAACCCAGGGCATTGGATGCCGTATTGATTTGAGCAGCCACCTGGGCCAATGAATAGGTGGTTCCCGCTGCTGCCGTTCCTGCGGTAAATGACGCAGTAATGGCCGTTTCATCGGCACCGGCTATCGAACTGGTCGTATTAAAGTCAAGGACCAGCGAAACCGTACCCGTAGCTTGTGCATCCGATGAATCACTCACCGTGAGGAACGCTGCTGTACTGGAACTCACAGCCGTAGCGACAGCCGTATCCAACTGCCATCCACCGTCACCGGTATCGATGCCTAATCCGGATTTGGTCATGTTCGACTTTTCCACGTCAATGGTCGTGGTGGTACCGACGTGAATCTTCACATCATTGGAACCATCGGCATTGGCAGTCTCGTTGAGCATGTGGATGTTGTTAAAGTCGGTCGAGTTGGCAATACGCTCGATTTCGTCTGCCATCTCTGAGAACTCAGCATCCATAATCGAACGCTGTGCAGAAGAATAAGAACCGGTAGCCGCTTGCTCGGCCAGTTCTTTCATACGCACGAGGTTCTCATCCATCACAGCCATGGCTGCTTCCATGGTCTGCATCATGGAGATACCGTCCTGGGCATTACGGGAGCCCTGTTGGAGCACCGCAATATCCGCACGGATCAGTTCGCGGACAGCCAAACCAGCAGCATCGTCCTTTGCACTATTAATGCGGAGGCCAGATGAAAGCCTTTCGACTGATTTTGACAGGTTGTCATAAGCAGTACCCAAGTGCCGAGCGGCGTTGGTTGCCATGATGTTGTTTTTGATTGCTAATGCCATTTCATTGACTCCTTAAAACACGATTCTACTTCCGGCCGTTCTTAGCCCCGCCATTTCTAGTTTTTTCTTCTCTGATCTAAGTTACCAAAAGAACCCCGTGCAAACTTCACACGCAACGATTGTGATCATTCATCATCGATCGTCACTCTGGATTATCGGTGAAGTGTTTGATAACTTTAGGGTCGGGTAGTAAGAAAAAATAGGCAAGACAGGTTCCCCCTCTAATATCCTGCTTAACAGTATTGATACCCCATAAATACCCACTAGAAAAACTTCATTATCTTTCTAGAATTATGAATTCAGGGACAAAAATAAACGACGTTTCCCATGGACAATCGATCTCTATCCCCTTATAAAATAATGAGTTCATGGGCTCTCTGGGGACCATTGGCAAAAACAATGATCATCCTGGAGCAGAATGGCCCGAGCCCTTTTCACGAGAAAACCGGAATCGAGCATGCACGGAAGCGGCCAAGCACATTCCAAAGGCAGATTACTGGTCTTCAACTGCCATGAGGCCTGGATCTACCAGCTAACTAGTCTGGATTATGACCTGGACATCGTCGTGGGTTTACCAGGACGTCATACCCTGGGGTGGGATCACCACGTCCGTCCGTTACCGACCGGCGCTCGCATCCTCACCCATCAAGAAGCCCTAGCCTCACCCCTTGAGTACAGTTGCCTTATTTGTCATAACCCTAGCGATTTACTAGACATAAAGTACCGTAAGGAGCCTCGCATCCTGGTTCTCCACCTGCCCGTCGAAGCTCGTTTAGTCGAGGAGCATTCTAAGCTTACCGCCCAAGAGGCAACCGATCTGCTCCATCATTATGTCAAGATCACCCGAACCCATGTCGTCGCGGTCAGTTCCCTCAAGGGCCGCTCCTGGGGATTTAGTGAAGATATCATCCCCTTTGGCATTGATCCTGACGAGTACCTCCCTTATCAGGGCGACCTGCCCCAAGGCCTACGAATCTCCAATTTCACCTCGCGCCGTCGTCGATTCCTGAATTGGGACTTCCACGAACAGGCCTTCGGTGATCTACCCGTGACGCTGATCGGCCATAACCCCGATCTAGATACCCTGGGCCCATCTAAAGACTGGGAACACCTCAAGCGACTTTTACAGTGTCATCGCTTCTATATCCATACAGCGGATCCTGTTTTAGAAGATGGATACAACATGGCCACGGTCGAGGCCATGGCCGCCGGTCTTCCCGTGCTGGGCAACAGCCACCCCAGTTCCATCATCGAACATGGCATCAATGGTTTTGTCAGCAACGATCCAATTGAACTGAGGAGCTATGCCCAACGCCTCCTGCAAGACCAGGCTCTGGCGATTCGCCTAGGAGAGGCGGCCCAGCAGACCGTCAGACAGCGTTTTTCTCTACCCGCCTTTAAATGGTCCTTTGAAAAGGCCATTATCACCGCTAAGAACAAGCATGCAGTCCGTAAACAACCACGGGCACTGATCCAGGATTTGCCCATCACCAAACAACGGCGTGCCACTAAACAACAGGAATACCAGTAGTCATGACATCGCCGTTAGCACAATATCAACAGGCTGTCAGTGCCATGAAGCAAGGCCAGTTCCAGGTTGCAACCGAACTACTCCATCAGGTCGTCACTGCCAGCCCTCAGGTCGCGGAATGCCATTTAACCTTAGGTCTGGCCTATGAAGGCCTCCAACAAATCGATCCAGCCCTGGCCGCCTATGGCCAGGCCCTCAGCCTCAAGCCCGACCTCAGCGAAGCCTATGAAAGCTACTGTCGCTGCCTCGACCTAAAACCGGATGCCGCCGATGGTTACAGTCAAATGGGCATTGCCTTTGCTGAATCCCATCGGCCGCTTCAGGCGGAAAAATGCTTTCGTCGAGCCTTGGAAGTCAATCCCAGCCATGCCCAAGCCCACAATAACCTAGGGTTACTGCTCAATAGCATGGGACATTGGCATGAGGCCCTGGACTGTTTTGAACGGGCCGTTGCCCTGGATCACACCTATGCTAATGCCCAATGGAATCTCGCGTTGAGTCTCTTGCGTTTGGGGAATCTCCAACGAGGCTGGCAAAAGTTTACCTGGCGCAGACGAGCCCAACTCAATGCCATTCGAGAGACACAACGATCCGCAGGGCCAGGCTGGAACGGTACACCCTTTCCCGACCAAACCCTGTTGATCCGCTACGAACAAGGCCTCGGTGACAGTCTTCAGTGCCTGCGCTACCTGCCCCAGGTCAAGGCCTTGGGCGGTACCGTACTGGTGGAAACACCGGCCAGCTTATATCCCCTGCTGGAGCATATGCCCGAGATCGATCTATGTGTCCCCGCCACCACTGAGGGACACCCCACCGCCTATTATGACCAGTTCGTCTATATCATGGACCTGCCCAGGATCTTCACCTCGGATCTAGACAGTATTCCCAGCCACGTTCCCTATCTGGAGGCACCGTCGGAACGTTATTCCGGCTGGAGAGACACCTTCGATTCCCAAACCTTCAATGTGGGTATTGTTTGGGCCGGATCGCCCCGCCATACCAATGACACACAGCGATCCTGCCCCTTACCGCACTGGCAATGCCTATGGGACATCCCCGGCGTACGCTGGTATAGTCTGCAAAAGGGCCCCGCAGCTGGCAGTCTGTCCCCAGAACACCCCATCATCGATCTGAGTCCTCGCTTGAACGATTTCGCTGACACCGCAGCCGCCCTGATGCACCTCGACCTGGTCATCAGCGTTGATACCGCGGTTTTACACCTGGCCGGAGCCTTGAACCGACCGGTTTGGGGCCTACTCGCCTTCCTATCCGATTGGCGCTGGCTGTTGGACCGCAGTGATAGTCCCTGGTATCCCAGCCTGAGGCTCTTTCGTCAAAATCAACCCGGCCACTGGACCGGAGTGTTTGAACCAGTCAAAACCGCCCTACTCCTGCAGCTTCAACATCATCCATGAATTCATTGCACGACCTCGTCAACCAAGCCATGGCAGACTATGATGCCGGACGTTTTCAACAGGCCGTTGAACATTATCAGCAGGCCCTCATCCAAGCTCCCACCAGCCCCGAACTACAGGTCAACCTGGCCAATGCCTACACCGCCCTAAACGACGAAGAACAGGCCATGATTCATTTCACGCAGGCTTTAAGTCTGCGCAGCGACTATGCCGAAGCCTATTACAATCAAGGCCTGGCCCTGGCCAAATTCGATCGAAACCAAGAGGCCCAGGAATCCTATCGTCAGGCCATTGTGATCAAGCCGGATTTCTATCAGGCCCATCTCAACCTGGCCAATCTCTACCGCACCCAAGGGCAGACCGACCTGGCCTTGGGGCACTACCGCACGGTCATCAAACACCAACCCAACCATGTCAAGGGACTGATCAGCCTGGCCACCCTATTGCGTAGTCAAGGCCAATCCGAAGACGCCTTACCGCTATTGGCCCGGGCCCAACAACAGGCCCCCGGTAACGCCGAAATCTACGAACACCTGGGCCAATGCTGTGCGGACCTCTGTCGCTTCGAAGACGCGCGCAAGTGTTTTCAACAGTGGGTGACACTCCGACCGGACAATGCCAGCGCTCACTGCTGCTTGGGAGCCGCTTGGAACCTACTGGGCCACTATGACCAGGCCATCGAACAGTACAGCCAAGCCATTGCCCTGGATCCCAACTACGCATCGGCCCGTTGGAATCGCACCCTGCTCTACCTGGCGCAAGGCCAATGGCAAAAGGGCTGGCAGGATTACCCCCAACGCTACCGTCTCGATGCCATTGCAACCGCGCTGCCCCATGACTATCCCCAACCCCGCTGGGATGGGACTCGTTTTGACGGTCAAACCCTACTGGTTCATCACGAACAGGGACTCGGTGACATCATTCAGTTCCTACGCTACCTGCCCCAAGTCAAGCAAATGGGCGGTCGCGTTCTGCTGGAGTCCCCCAAAACGATCCTAAGCCTGGTACAAGACTGGGACTGCATCGACCAAGGTATCCCTACGCAAAAAGATCAACCCGTGCAGCAGCCCTTTGATCTGGTCACCTCCTTAATGGATCTGCCTGCCCTGTTTCAAACCACAGAGAAGACCGCGTCACTGAATGTCCCCTATATCCAGGCCCACCCGGACAAGGCCCGCCGATGGGCCCATCACTTCACCCAGCCTGGCCGAAAAATCGGTCTAGTCTGGGCCGGGGGTGCAGTCCACCATCAACGGGTCGCCGCCCTCAAGCAACGGGCCTGTCGCCTCGAACACCTCCAACCACTGAGTCTGATCGATGGCATCTGTCTTTATGGCCTGCAAAAGGGACCGGGAGAGGCCGAAGTTTTAGAGCCCGGCAACCAATTCCTCCTGGAGAACCTGGGCCCGGCCTGCCAGGACTTTGCCGACACTGCCGCAGTCATCAGTCATCTTGATCTGGTTATCACGGTCGATACCAGCGTGGCCCATCTGGCCGGAGCCATGGGCAAGACTACCTGGATCATGCTCAAATACGACGCGGACTGGCGTTGGCTACTGGAGCGTGACGACAGCCCTTGGTACCCCAGCGTCCGCCTCTTTCGCCAGGGCCGCAACGAGGGCTGGCCCGCCGTGGTTCAACGGATCGCCCGTGCCTTAGCTGAGTTATAATCCGCCACCTTAAATCCCTATTTTTACTTTATTTGCCCGCACGAACCCGCTACACTAAACCGTTCGATTTTTCAATGTTGACTTAAATTCCAGGAGATTGTTGATCATGCGAAGTGATACGGTCAAATCCGGCTTTCAACGAGCCCCCCACCGTGGCCTGTTGCGGGCCTGTGGCGTGCAAAGTGACGAGATGAACAAGCCCTTTATCGGCATCTGCAACAGCTTTTGCGAGATCGTCCCCGGTCACGTACATCTCAACAAGGTGGCCGAGGTCGTCAAGCAGGCCGTACGCGACGCCGGTGGTGTGCCCTTTGAATTCAACACCATCGCAGTCTGCGACGGCATCGCCATGGGGCACACGGGCATGAAATATTCGCTGTCCTCGCGTGAGATCATTGCCGACGCAGTCGAGACCATGGGTAAGGCCCACTGCTTCGACGGCATGATTTGCATCCCCAACTGCGACAAGATCGTGCCTGGCATGCTCATGGGATCCGTGCGACTGAATATCCCCACAGTCTTTGTCTCGGGCGGTCCCATGGCCGCGGGCAAGACCGACGAGGGCAAGGTCGTGGACCTGATCAGCATCTTCGAGGGTGTGGCCCAGTTCAATGCCAAGACCATCGACGAAAAGCAATTGACCGAACTGGAATGCAAGGGCTGTCCCACACAAGGCAGTTGCTCGGGTATGTTCACCGCCAACAGCATGAACTGTCTGTGCGAGGCCATCGGCATGGCCCTGCCCGGCAATGGCACCATCCTGGCTGTGGATCCCAAACGTCAGGATCTCTACAAGACCGCGGGCAAGCAGATCATGACCTTGATCGAAAAAGACCTGCGTCCCCTGGACATCATCACGCAAAAGTCACTGGATAACGCCCTGGTCCTGGACATGGCCATGGGCGGTTCGACCAATACCGTGCTGCACACCCTGGCCGTGGCCAACGAAGCCGGTATCAAGTACGACCTGGATCGCATCAACGAATTGTCCAGCCGTTGTCCCAACGTCTGCAAGGTCTCGCCCTCCTGTGACTACCACATCGAGGACGTGGATGCCGCCGGTGGCATCAGTGCCATCCTCAAGGAAGTCAGCAAGATCGAAGGCCTGCTGAACCTGGACTGCCCCACCGTCACGACCAAATCTCTGGGTGACAACATTGCCCAGGCCGACAGCAAGGACCTCAAGTGCATCCGTCCCCTGGCGGATGCCTATTCCCAGACCGGCGGCCTGTCCATCCTCAAGGGCAACCTGGCCCCCAACGGTTGTGTGGTCAAGAGCGCGGGCGTGGCTAAGAGCATGCTCATTCACAGTGGACCGGCCGTAATCTTTGAAAGTCAGGAAGAGGCCTGCGACGGCATCCTGGCCGGCAAGGTCAAGGCCGGTGACGTGGTCATCATCCGCTACGAAGGCCCCAAGGGCGGCCCGGGCATGCAGGAAATGCTCAGTCCTACCAGCTACATCATGGGCGCAGGACTGGGCGAATCCGTAGCCTTGATCACTGACGGTCGCTTCAGTGGCGGTACACGCGGGGCCTGCATCGGTCACGTCAGTCCCGAGGCTGCAGTCGGCGGCCCCATTGGCCTGGTCGAGCCCGGTGACATTGTCGAGATCGACATCCCCAACAACAGCATCAAGGTCCAATTGACCGACGAACAGTTGGCCGAACGTAAGGCCCAATGGCAACCGCGTGAACCGCGTATCAAGGACGGTTGTCTGGGCAAGTATGCGGCCTTGGCCACCAGTGCGGATACCGGCGGTATTTTGAAGTGGTAGATAATTTTCTCTCGCAAAGGCGCAAGGGACGCAAAGAAATTAATAAAAAAACTTTGCGGTCTTAGCGGCTTTGCGAGAGTCTTTCATTCTGAACTTATGAATGTTGTAAAATGAGCAAAGAAAAGTGGTATGTAGCCGGATTATGTTTTGAGTGCACCGGTTGTGGCGATTGTTGCAGTGGACCGGGCGAGGGGGTGATCTGGACCTCCAAGCCCGAGATCGCCATGATCGCCGACTTCCTCAAGCTGTCAGTGGCCGAGACCAAAGAGAAGTACATGCAGCGAATCGGTACGCGTGTGACCATCATTGAAGAAGAACAGTCACGCGACTGCATCTTTCTCAAACGAGAGGGTGACAAGAAGATCTGCACCATCTATCCAGTGCGTCCCAACCAATGCCGTACCTGGCCCTTCTGGGATGACAACCTCGACCACCCCGATAGTTGGAACGAAGCCGCCCAGAATTGCCCCGGTATCAACCGCGGACGTCACTACAGCGTCGAAGAGATCGAGGCCCTGCGCAAGCAAAAGCAATGGTGGGACGATGACCCCAAGTGACACCTTGATCGCCAAGGTTGCCGAGCTTTACCAATGGCTCGACGCCCAATGTGCCGACATGCCCATCACCCCGCCGGGCTGCACGGCCTGCGGCAAATGTTGCGACTTCCAACGTTACGGCCATCGTCTTTATGTCACGACTGTGGAGATGCTTTACTTTTCTCACCATTGCGGGGATGCCGGAGTGCAGCCCATGCCCGAGGGACATTGTCCCTATCTCAAGGTTGACCAATGCACGGCCTATGGTCATCGCTTTGCAGGCTGCCGCATCTATCAATGTCGTGGTGATGAGTCACGTCAAAGCGAACTGAGCGAAGAGGTCCTAAATAAGTTGAAAGCCCTGGGCGAAGAATTTGAAATCCCCTATCAATACATGGACCTGGCCACGGCCTTGAATCAGGCCCATCAAGCTAAATAGCTATCCCAACAAAATACGCCGATACACAAACAAGATCATTGGCATACTGTACCGCTAAATGGGATTTCGATTTTCTTGTCATCATTGTGTTGTGAACCAATGACAACTTCCCCACCAATAGCATTGTCACTCCGTATTAAATACTCAGGCCTGAAGGTAACGGCAATGACGGCTTGATATGGCAACATGACCGTAGTCGTTTCTAATTCGTCTAAATATTCTCGTATCTGCTCACGAGTAAAGATCCGGCACGTAATCCCCAGATCAAAAGCCGTTCGTTTCACAATACGTACAGATAAGGGCAAATATTGATCACTACAGGTGACATTAATATATTTTGTGCAAGTCCGCCCATCTTCTATCTCTCCAAGCTCCAACGTCCTTGGATTTGCCACAAAGGAAGAATCGAAAGAGCCTTGGGCAGTGAGCTCAACAAGGGGATAATCGGGATCATTCGATTTTACCATCGCCTGGTGAGAAAACTCAGGTGTACTTGAATCGGCACTGTATTTAAGAACGATCTCGGATGATTCTCCAGGCTTTATATTGCTCTTGGTAACAAGAGACTCCAGGCAACCACACGAGGTTTTCACCCCTTTAATATCCAGTTCCACAGAACCAATATTTTGAAAGGGAAAAGTGTATTCAATTTGCTTAACACCTTGAGGCACAGCCCCCTTATCAATCAAGAGCGTTTCAAATCTAACCGCAGGCTTCTTGGTCCATCTACTTGACTTCGAGTGAATTGCTTTTCTATCAAGCCTGAGGACTTTCCCAGACCATTGTCTAACAAACTCATCTTGCGACATAGCTTGCTTCGCTCTATCATCGCTATAGTAAAAAACCTGGCCGACACTTGCCGATTCAACCACGACAAAATGCCCAGAAGAGAAATGAGCAATACAAGGAAAAAACTCAGACACAAACGTTTCATAGTTTTCTTTATATCCTTGACAATCTAAGCCTAGCCCCTTGAGTACATCACGTAATTGAGCAAGATTGTTAGCTTCTTGTTCAATTGGCATTCGATTTACGATCACCCTCAAATTGACAGGTACCCCATTAAGTTGACACATCCTTAACACCGCCCAATGACCACACTTGGGCTCAGTCATGGGCGCCAAATCTGCTGTTGCCGTCAAACTAAGGGCTGTGATCGCGAGAACCCAAAAGTATTGCAATCTCATTTCACGCTCTTCTAATGATTGCAAAAGCAACAATGGCTACAGCAGCAACGCCGCCACAGATTGCTACCATGTGACCGTGGCTCGATTCCTTTTCTGAGTGCAGGGGCTGTTCCTCTTCAGAGTGCATACTATTTCTCTTTTCATTAACCTCATTACCACCCTGCAATACAGCCAACTCTGTGCTTTCCTGAACGGAGATGACATTATTATCGACAGGAACATAAGGCATGTGATCCAATGCGTTCTCCAGCAGATGACTCTCGAGTTCATTGTACCTGTAACTTATCCCGGCAACGCGATCTGTAATAGGAGTGCCTTTGGTCACACCAAGCTTCTCAATAGTGAATTCGCAAGGATCGAGGGGCTCATTGGCAACATTCTTTTCAAAGGTGATAAAATTTACCCATTTCTTGAAGGGCCGCTTTTTCCCCCCTGCCAGATTCTGATATGAATACGTCAAGGGCAACCAAACCCCATTGACATTTTCGTATGTCCATTTATATATTTCTTCCGCTTCGGCAACTTTATTTTCATGGCGAAAGTAAACCGGACTTCCCCCTTGAGATAAATCGAATTCATACTGAAAAACAACTTCTCCCATCTCAGGCATATTGTTAGGAATAAAGCGATCCTCCACTTTCAAAATATTACCATTCCGAGTTATTGCATAGCAATCTTCGGGATTTTCATACCAATCATCAAACGGCTTATAAAGATCGTCGCCGGGGCGATTAAGGTAATCCATCGCATTGAATTGAGCAATGTGGTGAGGCGTATTACTGTACCTTTCTTTGGGCCAAATCACCAACGTATTTAGAGCTTTCCCCTCATTGTCTTCTGCCCCAGGGAAATAATCATAATACTTGCCCTCCTTGAGCATATTGGCTTGCAAATATGGAGGCGTTACTTCAACGTGCCCATTAACTTTATCTTCTTTGGTTTGGACGTTGACGTTCCATCGATTGGCACCCTTGTTTCGATCAATAACAAAGGCTGCATCTGCTTTCATGACATAGCCGTCCCCATCATCTTCCTCAACTCGGCGCGTGTCAAGGGATTTGAGACAGTTCCTTTTCAAAATTAAGCTCTCATTTTAAGCTGTTCCGTTGGTTTCATTTGCATGTTTTCCGGTGGATTAATCCACACCGCTTGAGGAGGTTCACTGGCCTCTGGTGCTTTTCGTACAAAGCGTTCTGGATGGGCAAGATAGGCCTCATCCAAAGCGGCCTGTCGTCGTTTCTGCAAAATACCCGTTCGGCCATAATGAACATCTTCGGGACGATAAAAGCTAATGCCTGAATGGCGATGCTGAGTATTGTACCAAGCAAAAAACTCAACGCAAAAAGCCCGAGCGTCCTGGAGACTGCCAAACCGAACCGGAAAGGCGGGACGATATTTCAACGTTTTGAACTGACTCTCCGAGAAGGGATTGTCGTTCGAGACGTGGGGACGACTATGCGTCTTGGTGATCCCCAGATCGGCCATTAAGTTGGCCACGACCTTCGAAGTCATCGGTGAACCTCGGTCCGCATGAACGGTTAACTGATGAGGCTCAACACCTTGCTTGACATAGCTGTCTTTGATCAGTCGCTGGGCCAAGGTGGCCGATTCACGCGGGGCCACCATCCAACCAACAACGTAACGACTAAAGATGTCCAGGATCACGTAGAGATAGAAGTAGGTCCATTTCTGAGGCCCTTTGAGCTTGGTAATGTCCCAGGACCAGACCTGATTGGGCTCCGTGGCCAGCAGTTCAGGCTTGGTGTACTGTGGATGCTGCCTGACGTTTCGGCGTTCTCGAACCTCGTCCTGTTCGGCCAGGATACGATACATGGTCCGTGCTGAACAGAGGTATTGTCCTTCGTCCAGCAGCGTGGCATACACCTGAGCGGGTGGACAATCGACAAAACGATCACTATGCAAGACCTCCAGCACCTCTTGTCGTTCCTGCTCAGAGAGAGCTAACGCAGGCGAGGGGCGTTCCGGTTCGGAGACCTTCGAGGGTTTCCGACGTCGATACAACGTGGCTCTCGGAACCTCCAGGGCGTCACAGAGCGGCTGTATACCGGTTTGATGTTGATAGTTTTCAATGAATGCGATCATCTGTTCTCGTCGCTCTCTGGGGTCTCGATCGGGTTGCCCAGCATCGCCGCAACTTTTTTTTGAATGTCGATAATGAGTTCAGCCTGTTCCAACTTCTTGGTGAGTCGCTGGTTGTCGCGTCGTAATCGGTCCAGTTCCCTGTCACGGGAATCACGGATCTGTTTACGGCCACGTTTGACGTCTTTGAGTCCCTGGAGGGCACCCGATTGGTATTGCTTACGCCAAAGGTTTAGGGCCGAGGAATATAATCCCTCTCGCCGCAGTAACGCTCCAATCTGGCCGGATTCAGTACAGGTCATGGCTTCTTCAACAATACGGGCTTTGTACGCCGCGGTAAATCGTCGGCGTTTGGGTTTGGCCAGCACCTCCGGGTCAGGGACCCCGGGATCGGCGGCCGCGCGGTTGTTGGCCACTGCGTTCCGTTCGCCTTCGCTGCGCTCAGGCTCTCTACACTCCGTGGCCAACAACCTCTGTTTCTTTCTGTTCTCCGTAACATCATCTGTCATCGGTAAGGTCTCCTTGCCCTCTAGTTTAATTGATGGCAAGGAATTGTCTCACTTATTCTGGCACGGAGGGACTTGATGCGAGACAGCCCCTTTCCCTTTCCAGGTTTGAATTTTCTCTAAATTCTTCTTGTGAGCCTCTCTGACAAGCCTAACCATTTCTTTCACGTCCTCATTGGCAGCCTTTGAAGACACGTTTATAGACAACAAAATCACTACAACCATTGGTATATATAACCAAGATAGTATACACTTTTTCCTCATACAGACCTCCTTATAACATGAACTCTTAAACAGAATTCACGTGCTGAGGACTAAGCAGTGGCCACCGCCGCACCTCATAAGTTCACGCCCATGCCGCGGCGTACACAAATATAACTGGTTCAGTTTGTTACAAAATAGTTTGTGTGGTAATCTGAATAGGAGAAGCTTGCGCCTGTACATGCCGTGCAATAATCTTTTTTATTTTCCGTAGTAATACATGAGTTGCTACATTTCGAATAGTTTGAGTATTGGCACCCAGTATAGGTGACTGTCTCAGTACAGTGTATAGTACCATAGGATCCCCATTTGTCATAATTCCCACTAACCAGATCATTCCAAGAAGCACCTGTATTTAAGGTTTGACTGGGGCAGCTCAAAGACTTTGAACAATAAAGATTAGTCGAGGTTTTCTCCCCGCACTCTTGAGGTGAAAGCCCATAACATCCTTGCCCTGATGTTGAACGCATTTCAAGTTCACTCAACAAGGTACTTGAAGAACTAGCATCATTCCCTGAGATGCCCATACATACAGAAACTAGTACCACAACGACAACAACAAAGAACACCTTTTTCACTGTTTCAACTCTCATAGCTTTCTCCTTTACTTCCCATTGACTACAGATTCAATGATTGTCACCTATAACGACACATCCAACTCTGGATGCACACTAGATACTTCATGAAATTAATAACAAATTTATTCTATTAATGATAAGCGGGCCTCAGCAGCGACATGTTGATCGCAATACAATAATTTCTGATACCCCCGATTTATTTTCCTAGCTGATGGCAATATGAGCAAAACGAACCAAGTGTAAGCCTTTAATTTTAAACGACATACAGATGACAACCCTTATATGTCTATATATATATTGACTTTAAGCATGCTTTTGTCTATATATTTACTAACTTTTAACCGACATAGTCGCTATATACATAGACTAGCTTTGATTCTCTTCTTACGAGTGCAACTATGATGCCTAAACTAAAAAAACTGGCACGCGTCCAGCTTGATCAAAACCTGGCACGCCTTGGGCCACTCAAGACGCTCCAGCCCCCACGCATGGGCTGGATTCGTTCGATTCGAACCACGTTGGGCATGACTGGAGAACAATTGGCGAATCGGCTTCAAACCAACAAGCAACGGATCAGTCGTATTGAGCACGATGAAGTCCTAGGGCGATTGACCCTGACCACCCTTCGTCGTGTTGCCGAGGCCCTGGACTGTCGCTTGGTTTACGGGTTGGTTCCCAATCAAAGTCTCGAAAAAATGGTCGAACAGCACGCTCTGGCATTGGCGCAAAAAAGACTCAAACGCAGCAACCAAATGATGCGTTTAGAAAAGCAGGAACTGAGTGATGACGCAAAGGTAAGCCTGCTTAAAGATCTCGTTCAAGAGATCATGGATGAGATGCCAAAGGCATTGTGGGACGAACCTCATGGACTATGAACACGCCAATGGAGCTACGCCTCTTGATCCGAATGAAATTGAAGGCCTAATCCCCAATCACATTACGACACGAAGCGAGCTGGACCGCTGGGAACAGGACAACATCAATGAAGCCCTGGCCTGGTTGGAACGACGAAGACCCAAGGATATCCTCAGCGAACAGTTCATACGTCAATGTCATAAGAAAATGTTCTGTCATGTGTGGCGCTGGGCCGGACAACTGCGTCAAACCGAAAAAAATCTTGGCATTCCTTTCTACCAGATTTCAACCGAATTATATAAGCTCTGTGATGACACAAGGTACTGGATAGAACATCAGACCTTTGGTGCAGACGAAATTGCCGCACGCTTTCATCACCGTCTCGTCAGCATTCACCCCTTTGTCAATGGAAATGGCCGTCACGCCCGACTCATGGCCGATCTGCTTTTGGAAACCACCCTGGGTCAACCGCCATTTACCTGGGGCCAAACCAATCTCGCGACTAAAGGCAAAGACAGAGCCCAATACATCGAATCCCTCATCGCTGCAGATCGAGGTGAATTCCAACCTCTCTTGGAATTTGTTCGTTCTTAAAATGGATTGTCATATGGACGTAACGACTGCTATTACGACAAAGGGCTATCGACTCGAACCCTTTCATGAGATCCTTACAGACATCGAAACCCATGTCGGCTCTTTGGATGACTTCAAGGATAAGCACATCTTGGAACTAGGTCCCGGCCGACGTGTAGACCTCATGCGTTTTTGGGTTCACGAAATCCAAGCTGCCCAAGTCACGGGAGCAGGCAAGGCTATGCTGTTTCCCTGGACACGCCACAAAACATTCATCGACCAACACATTACCAACACCCGCTTACTGGATTTCTTCCAAAAGGCTAAGCCCAACCGCTACGATCTCATCTATTCCCGCCTGGTCTTCGAACAACACTCTATCGATCCCTGGATTCTATTGGGTTGTGCTGACTACTGGAACCAATTCAAAAAACAAAATTTCCAGGATTTCGGCGAAAACTACCCCGCCTCCGTCCCCAACCTCCAAAGCATCTTCAGCAAGGCCTACAAAACCCTCAAGCCGGGCGGTACCATCGTCTCCTTGATCGGCAAGCGTCAATATTCAGCCCTAGATCGCGGTTTTCTCGATAAACTGAAAACAGACTCTGTCCATATACGCGACATCGGTTCACTCTCACGCATTGTCACAGTCACCAAAGCAACGTCCCGATAAAAACGCGTCATCGCCCCTGGTGATAACAATTTTCACTCTCCTCGTTTGCACAGGCCCGGTTTTATCCTAGATTTTAATTGAAAGAACGATGGACGCAGGTCAGACCATGAGCTTTCGCCGAGGAGGACATGGAGGGCCTGATTTCATGACTGCGTTCCAGTGCAGCAGACTGACTTTGAGCCTTATTGGGGGGGCTGTAAAAGTTTCTTTCCGAGTGTGCCCCTGCGTGCCAACACGCAGGGGCATTTTTATTTTGAGAATGTAGAACGTAGAATACAGAATGCAGGGGAAAAATTTAGACCGGTTTCCGACATGTTCTTCTATCTTCCTGAACATTAGATGTCGCGATCGCGACCAAGCTGCTCCAGGGAAACTTTTTTCTACATTCTATATTCTACATTCTCCTCGTATAATACCTCCCATGTATAAAGATCTTAAAAGCCTCACCTTGAGCCAACTCAAGACGCTCATGACCGATCTCAAGGGCAAGTCTTTTTGGGCGGGGTATCTCTTTAGCTTTATCCAGGCCCAAAACGTACGGTCCATCGACGAGATCACCCCCCTGCCCAAGACCTTTCGTCAACAACTGGTTGCAACAGGCTATGGGATCTCCTGTCTCAAGACGATTGAGGTCTTGACCGATCCGGACGGCACACAGAAGTTTCTTTTCGAACGTGACGGCGGCGGTCGGTTTGAGTCTGTAGTGCTCAAAGACGGTGACCGCCACACGGCCTGTATTTCTTGTCAGGTGGGCTGTCGGATGGGCTGCCGCTTCTGTGCCACGGGACAATTGCAATACCAAGGCAATCTTAGTGCAGGTGAGGTTGCCGATCAGGTCAATCAGATCATCGCCGCCGGAGTTCCCCTGCACAATCTAGTTTACATGGGCATGGGTGAGCCGCTCGACAATCTTGATGCGGTCTTGAACTCAATACGGATCCTCAACGACAACCAAGGACACAACATTGGGCAACGTCACATCACTGTCTCAACCTGCGGCATTCCCTCCGGAATTTTGGAGTTAGCTCAGACCGGCTTGCAAGTTCGTTTGGCCCTGAGCCTTCACGCCCCCAGTGACAACCTGCGTCATGAGATCATGCCGATCGCCCAACGTTATCCACTCAGGGAGGTCCTTGATGCCATGCGTCAGTATCAACGCAGCACCAAGCGTCGGGTGACCATTGAATATTGCATGATCGAGGGACTCAACGACGCACCGGCTCAAGCCAAAGAGCTATTGGCCTGTCTTAAAGGAATCCGGGCACACGTAAACCTGATTGAATACAACGATTTCCCGAACAGTCCCTTTGAAGCCAGTTCACGTGATTCAATTGAAGGCTTTGCCAGGATTTTACAAGCAGGTGGATTAGAAACCGTGGTCCGTTATAAACGAGGCCGCACCATCAATGCCGCCTGTGGACAATTGGGAGCCGACCGTTTGCAACCTAAACAAGATTAAGGCATGGGCAATTGTTTGGGTTGGGTTTGTTCACGTCCGTCTGCAAGGGAACCATAACTGATTTGCAACTCTTGAACCAATTCCCCACGAGTAGTCGTTGTCCCCAACAAGCGATCATGCTCTGCTTTGATGGTGTCTAGATCATCATTCTCTGCGGCACGCTTGAGTGTGGTTTGAGGACGTCCCAACATCGTTCCCAGACAACGATCCTCAATATCGACGATCACGGTAGTTAGGTCTTTGAGCACAGCGGGAGACAATGTCGTTTGTCCCTTGATTAAGGCTTGAAAGACATAGCTATAAAGCTGAGAAAAATCGCGAGCACAATCCAAATGGTCACTCCCTTCGGCTGCGATTTTCTGATTGAGTAAGCGTAATACCTGACCGTCAAGCAAGGGAGACTGAACGGCCCACTGCTCGTAGGCCGACTTGCGCTGGGCCACAATGGCCTCCCATAGATCACGACCAACATCACCCGTTAATTTCCCAGCGAAGGGCACGATGAGTTCCAGAGTATTTTCATTGCCCTGTGCCACTTCCTGTTGAATTTGCTCCAACACACGCAAGCTCAAGGTGGAATCCGATCCGGTATTGATGGCTTCAACCATCGCAGGACTGGTCAGACAACGAATCGCCCAAAAACGGACCGGTTCACTGTCATCCGTGGCCCATTCCAAGGCAATGTCGCTCAAACGCACATCGGCTAAGTCATGAACCAGGATCAAGAGATTGGCACGGACACGGTTGCGACGATCGACCTCGAATTCCTCTGCCAGGACAAATCCCTGGGCAATATGCTCCAAAGCCGCATCCGTGAACTTTTGATTGTATTGTGCACTGGCCGTGTGTCGACTCAGAATAATGGAACGAGTCTTGGCAATAGCGGTAAAATCACGGGTATACACCAATTCCTTAATGGCATCCTGCATGAACTCGTCAATAACCATCAGGTCACGCTCGTCCAGCACCCGTTTCTCACGTACGGCATCGACCTCGTGGGTATCCACCACGGCCCAGGTCGGCACGGAAATCACAAGTAAAAGCAGGCTGATGAGACAGACAACGCGTGTGTTTGAATTCATGTCATTTGTGTCCAACAAAAGGTTCCAACGCAATTGATAAGTAGTTTACCCAGCTTAACTTTTGAACGAATTCATGTCAAGCTGTTTCCTCCGATGATACTTCCCTCCCCATGGCTCGCGTGTCCCTTGCTGAAAATAGAAAATTTAGAAGGCGTAACCACCACCAAGAGCAAAACCAAAGCTGTCCGGACTGACCTGAACCTCTGCCTTGACGTTGGTCTCACCCACAAAGAGCAATTGAATCCCTAAGAAAGCTCCGACATTGCTGCTTACTTCCAAATCCCCACTAACCTCATAGCGTTCATATCCCGAATAACCAGGATTTCCCGGTTGCGTCAAGGCACGATACTTAGTCTCATCAAAATCGCCTGTAATAGCATGAAAATACAGGCCGCCATAGGCCCGAATCCCCCCGGTATCAAGTGTAGGACCAATAGCCACAATCAAATCATAAAAATCAATCTCATGAGTGAAGCTATCTGAATAGTTATATGTTGTAGAATCCCTAACAAATGATCCACTATCCCCATCTCGAGAATAGTCAGCATTCATCAAATCACATTGAATTGAAACACCCCAAATAGTGTCATCAACTTCATAATAGTTAAATTTTGTTCCTATTCCGTAAACAATATTATTACCAAAATCTAAGGATACTCCATTAGAATCGGCCTCAGCACTAGCCATTCCGGCCTTTACAGAAACCTGCCAATCTTTACTCAATCCATAACTAGCAGCTACTCCATATTGAGTCACATCAAACCCTGTAAAAGTAGTGGTAAAGGACTTCGCTGTCCCATCTCCCTCACTGATGGAGTTATACTTTAAGCCGCTAAGGGCCAAACTATCCAAATCTTCACTCGAAGAGCCATATTCAATACTAAAATCCCATTTCCCAGCCTCTACCCCCGTCATAGGCGGGCCAATGAAGCCGGTGGCGTAGACACTAGCACTGAGTGTAAAGATTATACATAACGTTAATTTGTTTACTGTCATGCTATCTGCTCCCGAAAGAACGTTTCATCCCCATACGCATGGTTCAACCTCCATGCAGCATAGCCCGTCCCAGCTGGGCATGGCCTTGGCTGTCCAAAGACAAGGCGGCAGAGCTACCAACCAGCGACCTGGGGATTATTTTCACTATATTGCTATCGGACAGACGTGTAGATAAATTTAGTAGCCCTGGAAAACTAATATACCCTATTGAGGTGTATTCTCAGCATAAAAAAGTAATCTAGGAAACTTCCCCTCGCTAATGGTGTACACTCCCTTTGAAGTCGAGGAGAAGCATATGGCCTCCCCCTGGGGCTCGGGCAACAGTGTTATGGCATCACTCGGTCCGGAAAAACATAGCAACATAGAGGTGTTTTCTGGTCTTGTCCAAACCCAGGCCTCGGTTAAGGTCCGCAATACCACCGAATCACCATTGTTGGAAATATCACCGGCCACCACGTAGCCCACCGGCAACAATCCCAAAAATTCCAGTTGATTGTCTCCATTTTTTTTCTCGCTCAATCGGCCTCGATAGAGTTTGGATCGGAGCTGTCGCTTGGTGATGAGGTACAAATCGCCATTCAGGGGATCAATTATCAGGGTTTCGGCATCATGAGGGCCATCCGGATAGGTAAAATCATACGACTCAACCGAGCCGATCTCTACGACCGAATCTGCTTGTGCCAAGGCAATATTGGGCTCAGCAACCCTATAAACCGTGATTTTTCTGCGTTTGGCCCAATTATCACCAATATCGGCAAGATAGAGATAATCACAATCTTCCCCTCGTCCCCAGGCAATATCCTCCCAGTCCACTGCGGAGGCCCCAGCCAATTTGAAGGTCCCCAACAAGCTTCCCTGTCGATTAATCGCATAGACATAGGGGGCATCGCCGGAATCATTATGCACCCAGAACACCTCTTGATGCCTACGGCTGGCCACGATCCCGGAAATCTCAGTCAAACGCTTGGAATCGACCTTTCCAACCACCTGACCTGTTTGATAAGATGCCGCCATCATCACCGAACAACTGACCAACAACACCACTATCCAACTCTTACTCAACATAACAGGGCCTTTTTCAGAGATCTACAGGCTTGCATTGGATTATCGGCCCCAGTCACCGCAGCACAGACCACCACACAGCGGGCACCAGCCGCCACAACCTCTGCCAAATTATCCTGGGTAATTCCGCCGATCACACAGTGGGCCAATCCGGCTTCATCCAGATGAGACACCCCTTGACGCACATAGTCGAGTCCAGCTGGGGCCAGATCTGGCTTGGTTCCGGTAGCAAAGGCCGGGCCCAAGGCCACATAAGTGGGTTGCTCTACACAAGCGGCCTCCAACTCGGTCGGATTATGGGTGGTGCTACCAATGATCAAGGGCGTTCTTTGTAGGTGGCGGACGGCCTCCACTGGCAGATCAGTCAAGCCCAGATGTACCCCATCGGCCCCTGAGGCAATAGCGATATCGGCCCGGTCATTGATCATCGATACCACCCCCGCCTGGCGACACTGCTCCACAAAGGCGGTGGCCAATTCCAACCAAGGACCACTATCCAGTCCCTTGGCCCGCAACTGAAGACAATCGACACCGCCCTCAATACACTGCTCAGTGAGTCGCTGCACCTCGTCGGCCTGGTTGCTGGTAATAATGACATACAAACGCACCTGGGCGAATCGCATGGCCGGTACCCCTTGAACCGTGATATCCCTCTCTAAGGTATAGGCCTGGTAACGCAACTTCTCTAACTCACTAGCCAAAACGGGATTAAGGGTCTGGGCACATTCACTCAAGGCTCTCAAGGCCTCGGCCAACCGCTTGGCCGCTGCGGTCAGGCAGTCTACCAGATCACTTCGCTGCTGCTGGCCTTCTACGATCTGTCCTACACCCACATCACCATCGGTATCACGAGCACAGAGCAGCATCTCACTGGGCAGTTGCCCCATAGTCGTGCAAAGGGCATGGCGTAACTTTTTGGCTCGCCCCGACAAGGTCGGATTATTCAAACCGAAACGACAGAACTCTTCCATGACCCGCAGCCCTTCACGGGCGCGATTAAAGTTTGCATCCATGATTCTATAAACAGCCTTTTCACTCATAATGGCCCCATTATAGAGAATGCCCATCATTGTGAAACTCAAAAAGAAGATGCGTCTAGCTCCTCCCCGATGTCACGACCCCTGGCTAACAAGGCCTCAAGGTATGCAATCATCGGTACTTATACTGATAACGATGTTTTCTATAGTTTCGCAGAGGGGATTGCCGAAAGAAGGATTGTCGGAGAAGTCCATTTTCAATACTGATAATGAGGCAATCCTGACAAGGCCCTTTCGGCTGTGCCCCACAGAGCCAACACCGGGCCTAAGTTTTAATACGGAGGTTGGACACTTCGGTTTTGAAAGGAGTAGGCATGAAAACCACATCACCACATCACACCCAAAAACTCATGACATCGGCATTTCTATGTCTGGCTGTCTTGATATCCATCGCAACCGGGGGATGTTTTGATCAAACTCGCGCAGCCAAGCAGCAACATGCGGTCATCCTGGAGAAGGCGGACCAGGACCGCAGGGCCCTGGACGACCTGATCAGGCTATCCATGCAGGAACGGAAAATGGCCGCGTGTCGCTTTGACGACCTCAAGGCCAGCCAGGATCACATTTCCGAACAAGTCAAAGAGGTTAAGGAATCACAATCCTGCCTCAAAAGCGTGATACATAAGTTGAAAACGAGCATTACAGAGCAATTCAATCAAGCCTGGCAGGAACAGCAACGCACCTTAACCCTGCAACAAAGTCTGCTCGATCGCATGGAAAACCTGGCAGAAACCGTACAGCCCCTGCCGGAACGAACCCTGGCCTTAGAGCATCGACAAGAGCGACTCATGCGGACCATGGAACGCCGACTCAATGAGGTCATGACTGAACTCAAGTACGTGCGCCAGGAAAACCAGCAACTGGCCCAGGACAATGCGATTCTGAAACAAGCCGTGCAGGGCGTATCCCAAGACGTCGATGTGATGCATCAACGCCAAACCGCCCTGGTGGACCTCATCGAGGCCAAAGGCACTGGCGTCAATACCCAGTTGAACCAAGTGCAACGTCAAACCCGACAGATCGCCCAGAGCCTTAATGAGGTTCATGATCGACAGGGCGAACTGACCAAGAGCTTATCAGGTGGAACTCAACAAATCACCGAGCAACTCAATGGTATTGGCGAACAGAACAAACGGCAACTAGCCCTACAACGTCGCCTCAACAACACCATGCAGGAGGCCCAGGGTGCCCTATCAACCCTGAAAACCACCAGTATGGAGTTACGGACTCTGCTCAACGAAGCTCAGGGCGAAGACGAAGCTCAGTTCACCGTACTCAATGAACAGGGTCATGAAACGCAAATCCTACTCAGCGAGGTCCATGAACAGCTCAATGATCACCTTGAGTCGGTCGCCATCGAACTTAGCGAGATCATGGAAAACCAGGGACATGAATTGTTTGAGGGCATGGAAGAAAACCTTGAGTTTATCGAGGAAGGCATGGAGGAATTGGGCCATCAGCAGTCCGAACAAACTGAACAGCTTGAAGACTCACTCTCCGGCATCGAAGAAAACCTGGGACAGGCCGAACAACTACTCCATGAACAATTCGGTCAAGTCTATGAACAACACGAACGCTTGAACATGGGCATGGACCAGACTCTGGATCGCCTCAACGACGGATTCAATGGCCTCAACGAACGCAGCTCACAATGGCACCAGATGCTGATCCAACTCAATCACCGGGCGAACATCCTGGGCGATCAACTGGAAGGATTCGGACAACGAATCGATGCCGCCGGTGAGGCCTTGAAACTACAAACTCACAGCCTGGAGAATCAACAAAGGGATATCCAAAACGACAAAGATTCGCAGGAGTCAGTACGTCAAGGCCTCAGCAACCTGGGTAAGACCCTGGACCACGTACGGGATCTACAACTGGGCCTCAAAGAGCAACTCAACCTGGTCAAGCAGGAACTGCAAGGCCAACAAACTATGGTGGACCAGGCCATCAAACGCCTGGCGAATTCACCCGCCCAGAAGGAAGAGGAGCCCAAGACTCAGGCGGAGTCGCCTATGATTGTGCATTGAACTAGATCAAAGATCGCGGTTCATAGATCGCAGTATATTAACAAGGCCGGAAATCTATATTCCGGCCTTTTTTTGTATCTCCTGCCAAACTGGCATGGTTTCAAGACTCAACCACAGAATCGTAACAACCTTATAATAAACCACTTACCAGACACACATTGCCATGGCACAGTGTTTGCGTTAACACAGGCAAACCAGTTGATAACCCAAGCGGAGATGCAACATGAAGTTCGACAAACTGACGTTAAAGGCCCAAGAGGCCCTGGCCACGGCGCAACAGACCGCCATGGCCAAGTCCCATACCGTGTTAACCCCACTACACCTGCTCTATGCCTTGCTCGATGACGACGAAGGCATGGCTGCTGAACTACTCAAGAAGATCGGGGCCAACCTGCCCCGCCTCAAGGAGATGTGCAACAGTGAACTATCCCGCCTGCCCCAGGGCAACAACGCAGGTCAACTCATGCCCGACCCGGCCCTGAGCCAGGTGGTTCTCGACGCCCAGAACCGAGCCGACAAGATGGGTGATGCCTACCTCAGCGTTGAACACCTGCTCTTGAGTCTGGCCGGTTTCAAGAGTGACGCCCAGGAGATCCTGACCCTCAACTCCATCGAGGTCGCGGACATCGAGGATGCCATCAAACAACTGCGTGGAGGCGACAAGGTCACGGACGACTCGCCCGAGAGCAAGTACAAGGCCCTGGAACGCTTCGGTATCGACCTGGTCGAAACCGCACGCCAAGGCAAGCTGGACCCGGTCATCGGTCGCGACGAAGAGATCCGCCGCTGCATGCAGGTGCTCAACCGTCGCACCAAGAACAACCCGGTCCTCATCGGTGAACCCGGCGTGGGCAAGACCGCCATTGTCGAGGGCCTGGCCCAACGCATTGTGGCCGGTGACGTACCTGCCGGACTCAAAAACAAGACCATCATCGCCCTGGACATGGGGGCCCTGATCGCGGGCACCAAGTTCCGCGGGGAATTCGAGGATCGCTTCAAGGCCGTGCTTAAGGAGGTCACCCAGTCCGACGGCCAGATCATTCTGTTTATTGACGAATTGCACACCGTCGTCGGTGCAGGCAAATCCGAAGGGGCTGTCGATGCAGGCAACCTGCTCAAGCCGTCATTGGCCCGGGGACAACTCCGCTGTATCGGAGCCACCACTATCGACGAGTACCGTAAGTACATCGAAAAGGATGCGGCCCTGGAACGTCGCTTCCAACCCGTGCAGGTGGCCCCGCCGAATGTGGAAGAGACCATCGCCATCCTGCGTGGCCTGAAAGATCGTTACGACACCCACCACGGCGTACGCATCGCCGACGCCGCTCTAGTGGCCGCAGCCACACTTTCGAATCGCTACATCACCGACCGCTGGTTACCGGACAAGGCCATTGACCTGATCGATGAAGCCGCTTCCAAACTGCGTATCGAAAATGACTCGCTGCCTGCCGAACTGGACGCCATCCGTCGCAAGATCGTGCAGATGCAGATCGAACGCGAGGCCTTGAAAAAGGAGAGTGACGAGGCCAGCAAGGACCGTCTGGCCAAATGCGAGCGTCAACTGGAAAAGCTTCAACAGCAGGACCAGGAGATGAGCGGACAATGGGAAAGTGAAAAGGGTGACATCGATCAGATCAAGGATCTCAAGCAACAAATCGAAGACACCCAGAATCAATTCGACGAGGCTCAACGTCGCGGTGACCTCGAAACCGCGGCTCGCCTAAAATATGAAACCCTGGCCAATCTGGAAAAAGAAATCGCCGAACGCGAATCCACCCTGGAACAGAGCAACAAGGCCAAGATGATCCGTAACGAAGTTACTGAGGATCATATCGCCGAAGTAATCGCCAAGTGGACCGGCATTCCGGTGTCACGCTTGCTCAGCGGCGAACGGGATCGACTGCTGCGTATGGAAGAGGTCCTGCAAAAACGTGTAGTGGGACAAGATGAAGCCGTCGTGGCTTTAAGCAATGCGGTACGTCGTAACCGAGCCGGACTCGGTGACCCCAACCGGCCCATCGGCACCTTCCTGTTCCTGGGCCCCACGGGTGTGGGCAAGACCGAGTTGAGTAAGGCCCTGGCCGAATTCATGTTCCACGACGAACATGCCCTGGTGCGCATCGATATGAGCGAGTTTATGGAGCAACATTCCGTGGCCCGTCTGATCGGCGCCCCTCCCGGCTACGTGGGTTACGACGAAGGCGGTCGCCTGACCGAAGCCATTCGCCGACGTCCCTATGCCGTGGTCCTGCTCGACGAAGTCGAAAAGGCCCACCCGGACGTGTTCAATGTCCTCCTGCAGGTCTTTGACGACGGACGCCTGACCGACGGCAAGGGCAAGACCGTGGACTTCAAGAATACGGTGATCATCATGACCAGTAACATCGCCGGACAGAAGATCCAACAACTCACCGAGGAAGAAGGCGCGGACTGGGAAATCGAGGCCCATGTCAAGGACACGCTCAAGCAGTTCTTCAAGCCCGAGTTCCTCAACCGCATCGACGAGACCATTGTCTTTGGTATGCTCAACAAGGACCACCTGCGGCAGATCGTGGACCTGCAACTCCGTCACCTGGGTCAGCGGCTCAAAGAACGACAAATCGCCATTGAGTTCACTGCAGCCACCCATGACCAAATCATGGACGAAGGTTATGATACCGCCTTTGGAGCCCGCCCCTTAAAGCGGACCATCCAGCAGCGTCTGGAGAATCCCCTGGCCGCCAAGCTGTTGGCCGGTGACTTCACCGATGGTGACACCATTCGCATCGACTGCGAGAACCAACGGTTTGTCTTTGAAAAGGCCTAAGCATCCAAGACGTCACACGTGACCCACCAAAGCAGAAGGCTGCATCAGGGATGCAGCCTTCTGCTTAAAAACCCTAGCCATAGAGGCAAAAACCCGCCTTTATTAATACAAAATTTCTCCACTATGAGCGATTTCCTCCTTTACCATCCCACCTGCAACCGGTATAGAAGGGCCATTAATGTCATTATTATTCAATCCTCCTCCTTCAGAAAAGCTCCGTACTCCTCCTCCACGGGGCTTTTTTTAGTTCTCAGATCACAGATTTCAGCTCAATGAAAAAAATCCCATTACCCACCGATGACTGTCACGACCAAGGGTCTCAAACTTCGCAGTTGATCCTTGAGCTCCTCCATACGTTCGGCCAGATTGTTACGGCTCCGCCAATTCCAATCTTGACTCACCTCTTGTTGAGTTACACGCTCACGATACGTCTGCATGTCTCTGAGCTGCCGCTTCATCAGTTGCAAGCGAGCTTCATTCTCCGACAAGTCCAAATCCATCTCCTGCAAGCGATTACGCAGATCCATCATTCGCCCCCCTCCTTTTTGCTGGGCCACTTCAACCCTTTGCTGGGCCATACGAATACGAGTTTCTGCCAAGGTCTCTTGCATGGTGGCCAAATCGTCTGAAGAGACGCGTCCTGCCTCGTAATTCCTTTTCAAATTCTCGTATCGTTCCGTTTGAATCTGTAAAATCTGCTCCAACTCGTAAATCACAGGATCGGTCTCAACATCATGGGCAACCTGTTGAGACAGTTCGGCAATTTGCACCTCCAAGGCCCCGCGCAACGCATAATCACTGGCCATATCCTGTTCACGCTGTCGCACCTCGGAAACCAGGTATTCTTGACGCCCCTTCAATTCATCCAAGGACATCTCCAGCTCTACGGTTGACGTTGCCATACCAAGATCGTTCAAGGTTGAACAAGTCGCAATCGTCATCACATTCCCAGCAACACCGTAAGAAACCTCTCCACTCGGATCGAGAGATTTAATTAACAAATCCAATGCCGTTTTTAATGGGAGGTCATCGATCGTGTCCAATCCCACGGGATCCATTGAATCCACACCAATCTCATCCAAATCATTCCATAATACCACAAGCTTGATCTCCGGTTCCAAATCCAAACGCAACGATTCCATCACCTCACCCAAGGGAGTCTCACGATTACAATCGACAAAAACCACAGTATCCTGCCAGAGATCATACGGGTGCCCAATGACGACACCCTCCATGAGTTCTTCATATTCAGACCCTAACGACTGAAGCTGCTGCTCAATCATAACAATATGGTCTTCTTGAGCCTGCTCTAAAACGGTTCTCAACCTGCTGGTCAGTCTTTCTAAGATCTCATCGGCCTTGGGTTGAGCGGAATCAGGCAACACAATCTCAACATGGGCAATAAACATTTCTCCGGTATCGACACAGTCACCTTCCAGATATTCCTCTAGATCCTCAATGACTTGATTTCCCAAAACGTCAGTGACGGCCTGTCCCAGAACCTTGGAACTTGTCACAATCTGATAAAGAATATCCTCGTTCAATTCAAGCACACGAGGATCAACCTGCACTTTCAAGACACAACCCGCGCGACGTGTCAGGGCCTGCACTGAAGAAGAAACAACCAGGCACAGGATTGTAACTAGCAAGACAATGCTTCGTTTTGACATGATAACTCTCCTTTTATTTGAGTCGATTTCTGATTAGATTCAATCGTCTGCAACCGTTGACTAGCCACCTCGGCCCAGAGACTCTGTGGAAACAGATCGATCACACGTTGATAACGTTTCATGGCGTCACGACGTCGATGCTGCTGCATCAATCGCTGGGCATCGGCCACCATGTCCGCTGCGACCAGGTCGGCTTGCCCCAGGACCTCACGCAAGGGCTCGGTAATCGCAGCAACCTGAGCCTCGACTTGACGCTCTTTTTGGTGAAATTTCTGTTCCTGCTCGACGAGATCGAACAAACGATCCAATTGTTGTGCACCTGTATCCAGAGCGGCCAATTGATCGGCAGCCGTCTGCATGGGTGTCCCTGGTGGTTCATGCAATGGAGGCCGGAAATGCCACCAGCCCACGACCAATGCCAATCCTGCAGCCACGGACAGCACACGACGGACGGATTGGCGTCGTTGCACCTGTCTACGCAACGTCGGGATATCCAGAGGAGCCAGGTTCGGCATCCCAGCCGCTTGATCGGCCTGTTTCAATTGATTCATCAATTCTTGTTCATTCATTGGTCATCACCTCGCGTAGCCGGGCCCGTGCACGATTGAGTCGCACATGCACGGCATTGGCGGAAATCTTCAAAATGTCACTAATCTGTTCGATCTCCATCTCCTGCAGGTAACGCAGCACCACGGGCTCGCGATACTTGGGTGGCAATCGTAACAGGGCCCGCCGTATGCGATCCAGATGCTCGTCCTGGTGCCCAGGGGGAGAGGCCGGTTCTGGCGGCAACTCGGCCTCCAGTCGAACAGATAGGCGTCGCCGCAGGGCCTGGCGTCGCTGAAAACTGCGACAGGTATTGAGAGTAATGGTAAAGAGCCAGGTCCGTGGTGAGCAGTCCCCACGAAAACGGGATCGATGCAGGTAGGCGGCCAGAAACACCTCCTGAACCACATCGTCAACCTCACCGGACCAACCCAACAGACGATACGCCAACTGCGTCACGTCTTCCTGATGGGCCGCAACCATGTCCTCAAAGGCAGCCTCTGCCCCGGCCTTACTGACCGTCCAATCAATTTCAACAGTCCTGCCTTCTTCCATAGTCACCCATTAGACTCGTGCCAGCTGTTGGCGCTTACAGAAAAATATTTTTTTAAGGTTCTGGGTTCAACGTTCACGGTTCACAGTTGTAGGAATCATACTGAGCAACCAACCGTGAACCTGGAACTGTGAACCGTAAACCTTTTTTGTAGATCTTGCTTGACATCTACTAGTCTTCATAGTATTTTACGTCTAGTAGATAAGGAGACAGCCCCATGAGCATCCGACCCATCGACCAACTCGGCCAACTCCAGCGCCAGGTGTTGGAAATCCTCTGGACCCTGGAGGAAGGCACGGTCCGTCAGGTCCTCGAGCACATCGCCCCCAAGAAGGATCTGGCCTACACCACCATCCTGACCACCCTGCAAACCCTGGAGAAAAACGGCTGGTGCAAGCATCGCAAGCAGGGCAAGACCTATGTGTACCGCCCGGCACGCTCGCGCCAGCAGGCCAGTACCAAGTCCCTCAAGACCCTGATCAAGGGCGTGTTCAATAACGACCCCCTGGCCATGGTCCAACACCTCATGGACGACGAGCAACTCTCGGACGACCAACTCGAGAGCCTGCGAAACATGATCGAAACCAAGCGTAAGGAGAGGAAAGATGGATGCCCTAGTCAATCATCATGATTTTTTCATAAGCCTCGCTGAATACAGTTCCCTGGCCTTGATGCTGGGATTGTTGTTCAGTTATGTCCTGCATCGTCATGCCGCCCGCGCCTTTGGAATCTTATGGTTGGCCATGATGGCATCCCTGTTACTCCCCTGCGGATCAATGCTTGTCAAACACTTCGAGTGGGGATTCTGGGAGGAATCGACACCTGCCCCTATGAGTACGAGGGTCACTCCCCTGGAAAACATCGCCATAGAGAGCGATCCCATCGTTGAGGAAGAAATCTTGGACTTCTCCAACGACCTTGAGCCCTATGAGGGCCTATCACTGGTTCATCAAGTCTCTCTGGAAGCCCACGCACCGTTTCCCTGGAAGTCCACCCTCTTGATAGGCTGGGGTTGCTTGAGCCTGGCCTTGATCCTGCGCCTGGTGATTCGCTGGCAACATATCAGACTTTTATTGAATCAATGTACAGACCAACATCATCACCTGACCGAGCAACTGGAACGAGACCTCCCCTCCAGCCTGCAGATCAACAGAAACCTACGTATCCTAAGCCATCCTCAAATCCGCACCCCTGCCATCTGGTGCTGGGGGCGGAATCTAACCCTATTGATTCCCGAGCAGGTTCAACCCAACACGGACTGGGTGAGCGTCTTCTGTCACGAACTGGCCCATGCCCAGCGTCGAGACCACCTCTCCGGACTCCTCGCCGAGATCCAGGTCTGCCTCCTGCCTTGGCAACCCCTGATGTGGTGGGCCAAGCATCGACTCGCCCTACTGAGTGAACAGGCCTGTGACGACTGGGTCCTGGCCAGTGGCCGGAAAGGCACGGACTATGCCGAGTCCCTCCTCAATCTACTGCCCCAACGCCAAGTCGCTTTTGTCCCCACCATGGCCAGCAGCCGCAAAGGCGTGGCCGGACGTATTGAACGCATCCTCAAGGACCAATGCGGCAACCCACGCTTGGGGATCCTATGGACAGTCGGAGCCACCCTGATAGCCATCATCATTGGCACGGGCATTGCCCTGGCGCAAACAAGGCCGGCTACAGAAAAAGAGAACACGCAACCCATCCAAGCATCCAACATTATTACAGAATCAGATGAGAATACCTCTGTGGCGTGGCACATCATGCGTCAAAACAACGATCTCCCCCTGCTGCATGGCATGCCACAGCGTCTATTACTGACCATCGAAGAACATCCTGATCGTCAAGATCCCATCTGGCAGGGATCCGGTAACGACAAACTCACGGTCAATGTCACCGTCGATCAAAACAGAGTCGGTGAAATCCTCCTGGGACTCTTTACCACCGCCGATTGGACGGAGGATCCTGTCCAGCTACGCAGTTGTCCTCAAGCAGGCGAAACCACCTTTGAAAATTTACCGACCGGAGAATTTTATATCGGTGCCATCATTGGTTCCACAAATGGCATCCACTCTGGGGGCTGCCATAGCACCTGGCCCCAGCCGATTACCATTACCCATTCATCCATAACCCAAGCTGACGTCCTACTGGCTTATGACGTCCTCAGTCCCTGGTTCTCTCTCGACTTCGAAGCACTCTCGCAACAAACCAGACAGGACACTGACTTCGACTCCAACCCAATTCGAGGCCGAATCACCGATGCCAGCGGCCAACCCGTTCCATTCGCCGAAATCACTTACAATAGTGAAGATCACCGAACCCATCCATGGACCAAAACCTATAGCAACAAAAATGGCATTTACCAAATCGACAAGGTCTCTGCCCCCTTCAAGGTAAATGCCTATCGCACGGAAGTGCTTCCTGATCTGTACGGCTACCGTGACCAATACCTACATCACTATCAAACTTCCGATCCCTCCGAAAATATCGATTTGCAATTCAACGACTTCCCTACCGGAACAGCCCAACTCAGAGGACAGGTCGTCGATATCAATGAAACTCCTTTACAAGAATTCACCATAAGAATCATCCCTGATCAAGAGAGCGTCTTTTCTTACGAAATCCCATTTATCACGACAGACGGTCGATTCGAATTGAACAACTTACCCCCAGGCCGATACGCTCTATCAGTATTTCCACTTAATTTTACTAGCGGTCGATATAGACTTGTGGGTCAGAGCGTAACATTATCCAACCATCAACCTATAGAAGTTCATCTCACCTGGTCTGAGTATGGACTAATCCTCTGGGGATGCGTGCAATTCAACGAATCTTATCCCACGGAGGGACTTAGAGTTCTTTCCCCGCGTATCCCATTCACCACACGAACTCTCAAGTCAAGAGTAGACCAGGAAGGCTTCTTTCATATCAATCTCAAAGAATGGGAAGCTTATAATATCTATGACCAAAACGACTTTGAGCTATGTATCTCAATCCCCTATGACGACGGCTTACTGTACCCAATCGGTCAGATTCCCTTTGATGCACTCCACAAAGACCAAGCACAAGTTAAGCCTGTAATACTCGCAAGTCCTCCCGCAGACGCACCCCATATTGGAGAAAGTCAAAAAGATCGCCGTCATCGCCTACGACTGGCATCCGCTCGTGAACATGGTGAAGTTCTTATCATCCAACAAGCCCATGAAAGTGACGAAGAATTCAAGCTGCGCAGGATCTGGCTAGCGGCCCTGGACAATGCGGGCATCCCTATCAAGATACAATCCGGAGAAACAGAAGAGAGCTTCCGGGCTCGACGTCTTAAAGAAGTCAGCCAATGGCAAAAGCGTCACGATCTAAACCAAGAACCCAATGAAAGTGACATTGATTTTCATGACCGTATTGTTAAATGCCTTAAGAACGAGCAAACAGAAATCAACACAGAAGATCCATCTAATACTGAATCTATACAACAAAATCCCGGTGAAAGTGATGCCGCCTTTCGGGCGAGACGGGCACGGGAACTGGCTAAACAACGTGCGAAGGAATCCCACAGAGAGAGTTCTCCTTTAGCAACGGACCCCCAGGCTCCCCAACTAAAGGCCACTACCGAGTCACTCCTTCAACACGACGATGAAAGTCAAGCCGCTTACCAGCAGCGTCTGTTTGAATCCGCTGTCAAGGCCGCTCAGATCTACATCCCTTATCAATCCCAAGAAACAACCTACGAGTATCATATTCGTCGAAAAATGGAATTGGACAAACTCCGCTCCCAACTGGCCCTCACGCCCCCAGACCATGTAGATTTGGCCATCTTCCATGAACGTCTGGTCGAGCAGATCCAGGATCTGATCCCGACCCAATCCGAATACACCTCCGAAGAAATTGAGATAAAACAAAATCCCGGCGAAAGTGACGCCGCCTTTCGGGCACGACGAGCACGTGAACTGGCGAGACGTCGTGCCAGGAACAGAGACGGGATAAATCCTCCCTTAGCAACGGACCCCGAAGCCCCGAGACTGAAGGCTAACCCCGAATCCTTACTCCAACGCTCTGATGAAAGCCCAGCTGCTTACCAGCAACGTCTTTTTGAATCTGCAGTGCAAGCGGCTCAGATTTATATTCCTTATCGACCCCATGAAATGAACAGTGAGTACCACGCCCGTCGGATCGATGAATTGGAACAACTCCGTAACAAGCTCACCCTCACGCCCCCAGCAAACGAAGACCTGTCATTATTCTATGAACATCTCGTCGAGCAAATCCAGGATCTGTTCCCGACCCAATCAGAATACACCTCGGTAGAAATTCGACAGCACCCCGGCGAAAGTGACGCCTCTTTTCGAGCTCGACGAGCACGTGAGCTGGCGAAGCGTCGTGCTGCGGGCAGAGACGGGATAAATCTTCCTTTAGCAACGGACCCCGAAGCCCCGAGACTGAAGTCTGAGCCCGAATCCCTACTCCAACGTTCCGATGAAAGCCAAACCGCTTACCAGCAACGTCTTTTTGAATCCGCGGTAAAGGCTGCCCAGGTTTATATTCCTTATCAAACCGATGAGACAACCAGCGAATATCACGCTCGCCGCCAAAGGGAATTGGCTACACTCCGCTCCCAACTCACGCTTACCCCTACCAATAATGCCAATCTAACCCTATTCTATGAACGTCTGGTCGAACAGATTCAAGCCCTTATCCCGACTCAGTCAGCAGAGACCTCCGCAGAGACAGAGATCAAACAAAATCCTGGTGAAAGCGATGCCGCCTTCCGGGCACGACGAGCACGTGCCCTGGCAAAACGTCGCGCTGAGGCCCACGAAAAAACCGTACACTCTTTGGCACAGGACCCCCAGGGCCCCAAACTGAAGGCCAGTAGCGAATCACTACTCCAATACCCAGACGAAAGCCAGGCGGACTACCAACAACGACTTTTCGAATCCGCGATACGAGCGGCCCAGGTTTATATCCCTTACCAACCTCAAGAGAGTACCAGTGAATACCACGCCCGTCGCAAAAAAGTTCTGAGTGAACTACGCGACAAACTTACCTTGACACCCCCTGTAAACGAAGATCTGGCCCTGTTCCATGAACGGCTGGTTGAACAGATCCAGACCCTGCTCCCCACACAAACAGCAAATGCAACAGAAGATAATGAGAATTGAATTGGACTTCGATGAAATACATGAAGCCTGCTGTAATGTGAGGTTTGAACACCTCTCTACTGCGTAGAAAGGTGCCTCCCTATCCCGTATCCAGGTTAAGAACAGAGTTGGGGTGGCACTCTTCTGCCTAAAAGAGGGGTGCTGAACGCTTCATATGCGAATAGCCGTCCAAAAAGACCCAACCAACCAAAAACTTGCTTTTGCGCACATCTAAACATGCAAACTTCAACTTAAACTCCTTAGCAGGATTCCTCCTTGAATCGGTTTCCATAAAAATGTTACAATTCGTCTATCAATGGAGATCAATGGGTTTTCAATCAATCTTCCAATCGTTCTATGGAGATTTACATGTTCAGGTTAAACCGTGCAAGAGTCACCCAAATCGGCTTGCTGGCAATATTCATTTTTGGGGCACTGCTTTCTTCGTTTGTTGAGGCTGCTACGATTAACGTGACTACGGCTGGAGAAGATGGCGTTATCGTTGAAACTCCCGGTGTTTCCATCAGCATGGACCTTGGACCCGAGATTCAATGCGACGACACCCTGAATCTCAGCGAACCGGGACAGCCGCAGATCCCTTGGAAGGTCATCACGCTTCTTCTGCCTCCGGATACCAATCTCGCTACGGTGTCGTGCACGGTTAATGACCGGGTCTTGAGTCCGCTGGCGGGGACCTTCCAACTCGAACCCACATCGCTGGTGATGACTTGGGACGAGGACGGCGATCCCGTGACGGTCATTCCGGAGGGGCGGTCGATCCAAAACGGATATGATATGGATGTCTACGGTGTGGATGAAAGTTGGCCGCAAGAGGATGCCACCATTGTCCAAACCGGCGAGCTTCGTCAGTGGAAACTGGCCGAAGTAGCCGTGCCCCTGGTACGCTACAATCCCGTAGCCGGGTCATTGCAGGAACTGATCTCTGTGGACATCGATGTCACTTTCGAACTCAATCCCACTTCGACAAATGTGACCACCAAACGTGTCACCAGCCTCACAACCACAGACGACCTATCCAGCCAATCGCACCGCGTCCAGCAGTTGGCGGCAAACTTCGACCAAGCCAGTGCGACTTATGACACGGCCTTGCGCAGCACGAAATCAACCCGTGACAGTTCTGCGATGGTTGCTGCCAGCGAGACGAGTTCAGTTGGATATGTAATCATCACCACTGATGAGATCGCTACGAACTCGACCCAACTCGATGCCTTCGTGGCCCACAAACAGAGACTGGGCTATGACGCCTGGATCGCTACGGAATCCGTGTGGGGCGGCGGCACCGGCTCAACCGCTTACAACAACCTGCACTCCTGGCTCAGGAGCAACTACCAGACCTATAATCTGACCTACGTACTCTTGATCGGAACGCCCGATCCCGACAGCGGCACCGTACCCATGCTAATGTACGACGATGGTCGAGGAACCGCTCCCACGGACTATTTCTATTCGAGTTTTACCGGTGACGCCTACTGGGAACTGGCTGTGGGCCGAATTCCTTATTATGACGACATCACCTCTCTGGACACCCTTTTAACAAAGGCGATGGACTACGAAAACTCCACAGATCTGCTATGGCGGAATAACGCCATGTTGGCCATGGCCCGCTTGGACGCCAACACCCCCATGTATCAATGTGGCGAACAGATGAAATCGAACATCCTTGCCCCCTTGGAAATCGAGTCGGATCGTATTTACGAAGAGGACTTCGGTGCCGATCCGGAATATACCTACCAAGCATCTCCCACCACGGCCATGGATGACCAGTGGGCCGAGGAACCCTACGGCATGGTGTTCTGGTGCACCCACGGCTCCCAGACCTCGGCACAGTACTTCATTGACACCTCCGGGGCGAGACAACTCGATGACGACTATCCCAGCATTGTCTACCAGGGCTCTTGCCAAAACGGCTGGCCGGAAAACAGCGACAATCTGGCCAATGCCCTCCTGGAAAACGGAGCCATTACCACGGTCGCATCCACACGCAACTCCTTCTATAGCGCCTGGCAGACCTCTTTCCCAGGCGATGGCTGCATCGGCGGTCTGGCCTATCGGTACTTAGCACAGATCTGCACGGAAAAGCAAAGTGTCGGCGTGGCCTGGTCCAATGCCCGCCAAAACAGTAACACCTACGAGCCCTGCCGCATGCGTATGACCCTGTATGGCGATCCCTCGATCTCCCTGACCTTTTCGCAGAAGCAGGTTGTGCGTTACACCTTCGACGGCAACCTCAATGACAGTTCGGGCAACCAGTATCATGGATTGGCCAGCGGTTCTCCCACCTACGTGACGGGCGTCATCGATCAAGCCATCGACCTGGACGGCCAGGACGACTTCATCACCCTACCAGCAGAGATCGACAGCGAAGACATCACCATCGCGACCTGGGTCTATTGGGAGGGCGGCGACGAACAACAGGCCATCTTCGATTTCAGCAGCGACGCCTCGAATTTTCTTTCTCTAACCCCCTGCTCAACACGTGACACCCTGCAACTGCTCCTCAAGAAATCGACCAATCGTGGAGAGAAAGTCGAGGCCGACCCCTTGACCGCAGGCGAGTGGACACATGTGGGCGTGACCCTGGAAGGCGACACAGCCTGCTTGTATGTCAATGGGGTCATGGCGGACTCGGATGACAGAACCAACACCAATCCCAGTGACATCAAGCCCAACATGAATTATATCGGCATCAGCCACCTTTCCTCCGATCCGCTGTTTAACGGGCGACTCGATGACTTCAGGATCTACAACCACGCCTTGTCGGAAGTCGATTTCGCTGACAAGTTGGCCGCCCCTTCCGCACCCACAGGCCTAACCGTCACGACCCCGGGGCAGGTGCGGCTCGACTGGGTGGACAACCCGGAACCCGATGTGGCCGGTTACCTCGTTTATCGCAAGACCTCCAGTGACAGTGATTACAGCCTACTGGCCCAGGGTTTGACAGAGAGTGTTTATACCGATACGGACGTGACTCTCAATGCGACCTATGATTATGTCATCACTGCCGAGGATTACGCCTGTAACGAATCCGATTGCAGTGATCCGGTTTCAGCCACGGTATTACCCGCCTTGATGGCCCATTACAGCATGGACAACCACCTCAACGATGACTCGGGCAACGATTACCATGCCACGGCCATCGGTTCTCCCAGCTATACCACGGGTAAGATCGAGAAGGCCATCGACCTGGACGGCAGCAATGATTACCTGATCCTCCCGGCTGGAGCGGCAGACACTCAGGACATTACCGTGGCCCTGTGGGTGTATTGGGACGGCGGCAGTGCGTGGCAACGATGCTTCGATTTCGGTAACAACACAGCCGAGTATCTCTTCTTAACCCCCAGATCGAGCAGCAATACCCTACGCTTTGCCATCAAGGACGGCAGTAGCGAACAGATCGTTGAAACCTCACAACTGGCCAGTCGTCAGTGGACTCACGTCGCGGTGACGTTAAGTGAAGACACCGCTAAACTCTACGTCAACGGCAGCCTCAAGGACACCAACAACGCCACGACGATCAATCCCAGTGACTTCAGTCCATCGATCAATTATCTCGGTAATAGCCAATGGGACGACCCCCTGCTCAACGGTCGGATCGACGATCTGAGAATCTACAACTACGCCCTATCGTCAGATGAAGTCGAGGATCTCGGCAAGACCGCCGGGCGTGATTAGCACTGACCACAGAATAGCAGTATATCCTCTTAACAGTCAGAAGGAGTGGCACCTTTCTGCCCTAAAGCAGAGAGGTGCTTAACGCTTTTTACGCGGACCACCTTTCTTGTGCGGTTTGAATCCTCCCTTGCCCTGAGGCATCTTGGTGATGCGTAGGGCCTGACCTGCGACCTGGGCCTTTTTGAGGGCCTTGAAGATTTCGCGGGGCATGCCTTCGGGCATGTCAACCAGAGAGAAGTCATCATAAAGATCGATCTGTCCGATGAACTCGGCGTCCATGCCCGCTTCGCGGGAGACGACCTTGATGAGGTCTGTGATGCGAACCTGGTGCTTGCGTCCCACTTCAACACGATAACGTTCCATGCCTGCGGGCAGGCGACGCTGCTTGATGTGTTCTTGCTGACCCAGGGCTTGTTTGTCTTTTTTGCCCTGCTTTTCTTTCCTGTCTTTCTTGGGGTTGGACTCGGGCAGTTCCTGAGTCAGGAGCAAGGGTGTCTTTCCCTGGGCCAAGTGGGCCAAGGCCGCGGCGATGTCCACGGGATCTAAGTCACGTTCATTCTGTACTTGTTGAACGAGATCCTTGAATAAGGTCAGGTCCTCGGTTTCGAGGGTGTGACTGATCCGATTTTTGAAACGGACAATACGGTGCTCGTTAACCTCGGCCATGGAGGGTAGGTTCATCTTCTCGATCTTCTGGCTCGTGGCCCGCTCGACCATGGCCAATAGGTTGCGTTGCTTGGGCGTGACCAGGGAGATGGCCTGGCCTGCGCGTCCGGCCCGACCGGTACGACCGATGCGGTGGATGTAGGCCTCACTGTCGAAGGGCATGTCGTAGTTGATCACATGACTGATGCGGTCCACGTCCAGACCGCGGGCTGCGACGTCGGTCGCCACCAGGATGTCGAACTTGCCCTGGCGAAAGCGCTGGACAATCTTCTCGCGATTTTCCTGCAGGATGTCACCGTTGAGGGCTTCGCACTCATAGCCGCGTTTTTTGAGAGAGCGAGCCAGTTCCACCGTGGTATCCCGGGTCTTGGCAAAGACAATCATGCCATCGACTTTTTCGATTTCCAGCAGGCGTGAGAGCACTTCGAGCTTGAGTTCCTCGCGTACCATCCAGTAGCGTTGGGTAATGGCCTCGACCACGACCGTCTGCTTTTCGATGGTGATCTCTTCGGGATCGATAAGGTGACGTCGGGCAATGTCACGAATGGGCTCGGGCAGGGTCGCCGAGAATAGGGCCATCTGCCCCTCGTCCGGGACATGGCCCAGGATCCATTCGACGTCGTCGATAAAGCCCATACGCAGCATCTCGTCGGCCTCGTCCAACACCACGCAGCGGAGTTGACTGAGATCGAGCTTGCCCCGACGGATATGATCCATGACGCGGCCGGGGGTACCGACCACCACATGGACGCCCAACTTGAGCGGCTTGAGTTGGAGGCGGTAGTCCTGCCCGCCATAGACCGCCAGCACGGCGAGCTTCTTCATGTGACTTCCGTAACGACCAAAGGACTCGGTCACCTGCAGGGCCAGTTCCCGGGTTGGGGTCAAGACCAGCACCTGGGGCATACGTTGCTTGAGGTCGAGCCGGGAGAGTAGGGGCAGGGCAAAGGCCGCGGTCTTGCCGGTACCGGTCTGGGCCTGTCCCAGGAGGTCGTGGCCCTCCAAAATAACGGGTATGGTCTGGGCCTGAATGGGCGTGGGTGTGGTGTAGCCCACGTCTTCGAGGGCCTTTAGGACCTTTTCGGACAGGTCAAAATCCGTAAACTCGGGCGCACCCGTTGATTCGTTGGTCATGCACAAACTCCAATATCGTCCACCCCGCTTGGACTGAACACATGGCAATCCCAATCGGTACTGGATATAAAACCTATTAGAGTCACATATTGGGGCTTTACTTGCAAGGATGGAGTTCAGTGGCAATAATAATTCGACGAAGTTTTCCAGAAATCCTGGGCCCACTTGTGGGCTGTAACGATTGAAAGGATGAATCATGAGGACCTATGCAACCATTTTTCTCGTTTTAGCGGCCTCGACCGCCTCGATCCTGGCCTATCCAGCTGAACCTGTTTCCCCTCAAGAAGACCTGTTTAGCACCCAAAAAGGCGATCTCAAGATCACCTGCATTGGACACGGTACCTTGATGCTGACCTGGAAAGACCAAATCATCCATATCGATCCGGTCCGACGTGAGGCCGATTACACCCAAATGCCCAAGGCCGACCTGATCCTGATCACCCACGAGCATAGCGACCATCTGGATCCCGAGGCCATAGCGCAAATCCAGAAAGAAGACACCCCAATCATCCTGACCGAGACCTGCGCTGAACGGTTACCGGGTGGCATGATTATGAAAAACGGCGATCAAAAAGAAATCCTGGGCCTGACCATCGAAGCCGTGCCGGCCTACAACCTGGAAAAACGGTTCCACCCCAAGGGACGGGGCAACGGCTATGTCCTGACCTTGGGCGGCCTGCGTCTCTACATCGCCGGAGACACCGAAAACACCCCTGAGATGAAGGCCCTCGAAAATATCGATGTGGCCTTTTTGCCCATGAACCTGCCCTACACCATGACCCCGGAGATGGTGGCTGACGCAGCCATCGCCTTCAAACCCAAGGTGCTCTATCCCTATCACTATGGTAACACCGATCCGCAACAGCTAGTCGAACTGCTCAAGGACCAAACGGACATTGAAGTGAGGGTGCGTAAAATGTAACCACTACCCATCCCCACCGACACGCGCCTCGGCGATGATGTGTTGGATCTTGTCCAGCTCCTCTTGAGTGACACTGGCCTCGGTGAGGTGTTGGACCAGATTGGAGGAGGAACCGTCAAAGACATGCCGGACGAAATCCGCCAAGAGACTGCCCATGACCTGCTTACGTTTCTTGGTGGGGGTGTATTGATAGACGTTATCGACTTTTTTGCGTTTGAGATAGCCCTTTTTGTGTAGACGCTGCATGACCGTCAAGATGGTGGTGCGGGCATAGCCTTTACCCTTGGACAGGACTTCGGCCACTTGAAAAACGGAGCCATCCCCGCGTTCCCACAGCACCTTGAGGACCTCCAGCTCCAGCCCGCCAAGATTTCGGTATTTCCTGGGCATCTCAAATCTCCTACAGCACTTCATTGACTACTTATGTAGTCATACTGCAGTAATCAATGATAAGCAAATGGTTATTGGCCTTTATGGAGATATCGAATGAGTCTTCGAAATAAAAGCTAGCGAACCGTTTATCTCTCCTGTTCATCGCCCTCATGATGCATAAATTCAGGCTCCATGCCGTTCCATTGCAGGCCACCGATAATGGCCTGGGCGATATTGGTAAGATGATCACCGACCTTCTCGATGTTGTCGACCATATCGATGAAGATGATGCCAATCTCGGGGGTACAGACGGCATTGGTCATGCGATCCACATGGCTGCGACGAAACTCGATCTGCATACTGTCGATTCTCACTTCACAGTCCAGAGCGGCGTTGGCACCTTCGACCCCATTATTTTTTAATGAGGCGATAACCTGATCGAACATATGCAGAATTTCGGTGCGGATTTGGTTGCCTTCATGACGAGCCGGTTCACTGAACTTCATACGCAGTTCGTTCTTGCGTCGGGCCAAGTCCACGATATTTTGTGCGTGGTCACCAATACGCTCAAGATCGTTGACCGTATGAAGCAAAACCGGCAACTCCACCGAAACCTCATCTGAAAGTTGCTTGCGGGACAGAGCCGTCAAATAGGAGGTGATCTCAAGCTGTTGCTGATCAACGGTATCCTCCAACTCTTCAACCGTCTTAAATAAAGCCGCTTCATTATTGATGATGGCTCGCATGGACAGTTCCACGGCCTGCTTGGCAGTTTGAGACATGCGTACAATTTCTTTCTTAGCTTGCTGTAAGGCAATCACCGGCGTTTCCAAGAGATGACTCTCCAAGGCGATAGGGCGTGCCATACGTTCCTTCTCCGTAATGGGAATCAGCTTGGTCACGGCGACTTCCAATAGCCGAATGATGGGAATAAAGATCAAGGTATTGAATACATTGAATAAGCTATGTGCCACAGCGAGATGGAACATAATATTGGTTTGGGTCAACTCACCCGGTATCACCCATTCAACGGCTTGTCCAAACCAGCCAGGGATAACAATGGGCAAAATATACATCACGCCAAAGGCATTAAACAAAGTATGCCCCATGGCCACACGTTTGGCATTACGAGACGACCGCATGGCAGCCAATTGAGCCGTGATGGTCGTTCCGATGTTATCACCGAGAATGTAAGGAATAGTGATGCTTAGGACTTGCGACCAATCTTCACCAAAGGCCCCTTGAAAGGCGAGCATCTGCACCAAGGCAATGGAGGCGGAACTGCTCTGCAGGAGCATGGTAATCACGGTCCCCGCCAAGACAGCAAGAATGGGGTGACTGCCCAGACTGATCATGGCCGAACGGACGGACTCACTCTCCTGCATGGGGGCGAAGGCCTCCTTCATGAAGTGAATCCCGATAAACAACAATCCCAGGCCGAGAATGGTCTCCCCAACACTCTTATGTTTTTGAGACTTACACACAATGGTCAGAAGAAAACCAAATCCGATCATAGGCATGGCATAGGAGGAGATTTTAAAGAGAGCGAAATAGGACACCAACCAAGCGGTAAAGGTCGTCCCGATATTGGCCCCCAAAATCACGGATAACGCCTGCTTCAGAGTCATCAGGCCAGCATTGACGAAACCGACCGTCATCACGGTGGTGGCGGAACTGGATTGAATCAAACAGGTCACCAAAGCTCCAATGGTCACGGCGACCAAACGATGCCTGGTGAGGGACTCCAACAGGGACTTCAGTTTTTGACCGGCCACCTTCTTGAGGCCGTCCGACATCAATCCCATGCCAAAAAGAAACAGTCCTAACCCGCCGATCGTACCAAAAAAGAGGTCTTTTAGCATGCTGTACCCTTAAGAAGCAACCACTTCACTAACAAAAATCTAACATTATACTCACACAATTCTAACATTTAAGTAAGCATGATCGAATTAGGCAGTGAGGTCAAGGGGAAATGACCGAACGAAAGACGGTCTTTACAACACTACGGAGCAATGGTCTTTAAAAGCGGGGCTAAGAAAGGGGAAAAACGACACTTATGGTCGTGCCGACATCGACCTGACTCTCGACTTCAATAACGCCCTGATGCTCTTCCACAATACGTTTGGCAATGGAAAGCCCCAGGCCGGTGCCCTCCTTTTTCTCGGCATTGGAGAGCTGACGGAATTCCTGGAACAGCTTGGGAATCTCTTCGACAGGCATACCACAGCCGGTGTCCTGGACACTGATGCGAATGACCTGTCCCGACAAGCTAGAGGTCAGGCGAATGGAGCCCTGCTCGGTAAACTTGAGGGAGTTATTGATGAGATTGACGAAGACCTGCACCAGACGATCCTTGTCAAAGGGCAATTCGGGGATGGAGCGATCCAAATCGACCACGAGATCGATATTCAAGCTCTGTGCTGCAGACTTCATGGTGGCTGCAACCTCCTCCAGCATGGCATTAAGATCACTCTTGACCATGGTAAAGGAGAGCTTGCCGGCCTTGAGTTTCTGTAGATCCAAGAAATCATTGGTCAAACGATGCAGCCGGTTGAGGTTGCGTCGAACAATATCGAGCATCTCACGTTGCTGATTATTCAGAGGGCCGGCCAATTCTTCGAGAATGATCTCCGTGGCTTCCTTCATGGCCCCCAGCGGTGAACGCAACTCGTGTGAAACCATGGACATGACGCGATTCTTGATCTCCATCGCCTCCACCTTGGCCGTGACATCGTTAAGGGCTAGAATCACGTGACGTTGATCGTCGATCACCGCAGGATTACAACAGACATGTAACCAGAAGCGAAATTCCCGCTGATTGATAACAAAGGTTTCCTGGGTTTCAAAGCCCAATACCGGCTTGCCTGAGTTCAAGACCTGTTGACAAATCTGACTCAACTGCAGCACCGAGTCATTGGGCTCCTCGTTTGCATGACTGGGAGTTCCTGATGACGGTGACAGTCCCTCTTCCAGGGCTTTTCCCACCAGATCGGTATGAGACATCCCCACCAGGTCGGCCACCGCTTCATTGGCCATGGCAATGCGGAGATCTTCATTGATCAATAGCATCCCCACCGGCGTAGCCTTGATCACGGTCTCCAGGTTTTTCTGACGCCGCTTGATGTCGTTCTCGCCCCGTTTGCGTTCAATGGCAAAACGCAGAGCCAATCCCATCGGCATGTTCTCAACCTGTTCCTTGACGATAAAGTCCTGGGCCCCGATCTGGATGGCCTCTAAGGCCATGCTCTTGCTCTGGTTGGCAGTCACTACCACGACAGGCATCTCAGGGAATCGGGTATGAATGGCTTGATAGGTCGCTAATCCACTACTATCAGGCAGGGTCAAATCCAAGGCCACGATGTCAAAGGATCCCTCCAAAGCCAGACATTCCATGGCTTCAGCCAGGGTTCCGGCCTTGGTCACGGAAAAGCGAGGAAAATCAGTCTCCTCCAAGACGGCCTGAATCAGCATAGCCTCAGTAGGACTATCCTCCACCAACAGGACTTCAACGATCTCTTGTGCAGTATCAGTAACAGTCATTCGAACGTCAGAAACATACCTTGGTTAACAGAACGTACCTCAATCCTGAAAGGAAGTCAGATCGTGGATGCCTCTACTCTTCAGGTTACTGCTGGAAATATCGACCATATCCTCTCAAGAGTTAACCAAGGAATTCCGACAATTTCCTACTGATTAGCTCTTAGGAGGGGATTCATGCCCCTTGTCCCTTTGGAAAAAAGGTCTGCAAACACCCATCCTCTGTTATCAGGTAGTGAAGTTTTTTTAGGACCCGTCCCCAATCCCCCCGACTCTTTTGACGCAATAAACGCATATGAGGATACCAAGGACTATCCGATCGACGCAGGTGCCAACGCCAATCCGGAGCGTAGGAGATCAAACCCCAAGCGGGTTTACCCATGGCCCCAGCCAAATGCAGCGATGCCGTATCTACGGAAATCACCATATCCAAAGCAGACATTGCAGCAGCGGTATCCGCAAAGTCATGACATTCACTGGCCCAATCCCAAACCCACTCAGGTAAGAGGCCATCCCCAGCTCTGCCCTTTTGCAAACTGACCCATTGTATTTCTGCAACCTCCCATAACTCCGTCAGCATCTCCATAGGACAGGAACGAGACACGTTATTCCCATGAGTCGGTTCACCAGACCAGACCACCCCAATATGAGGCCGGTGATCCAGTCGTCGTTTCAGCCAGACCTGGCTTTCTTGGGGATCCGCCCAGACATAGGGGCCTGCAAAAGGAATGTTCTGCACCTGTATTCCAAACACCTCGGCCAGGGCCAACATAGGGACATAGAACTGACAGTCACGGATAGCGGCATGCCCCGGCTCCAAAGGCACCACCTCATCGATCCCGTGACAACGCTGAACCAACCGCGTCATTTCAGGAGGAGCCTCCAGGACCACGGTTGCCCCGCGTTGCTTGACCTCCTGCAAAAAACGTAGGAATTGCAGGTTGTCTCCAAATCCCTGCTCCCACAGAATCAATACCCGCTGACCCTGCAAGGCTTGGCCTGTCCAACGTTCGGGTAATTGTCCACCTGCAAAACGTAACGGTTGTAATTCACACTGCCACCATTCGTCGGTCTTCCACCCCAAGTAATATTGCTCGTTGAGTAGATACAAATGGGAAAGAGTCCAGCGGGCCTCTCTAAAATCCGGTTTGAGCACCAACGCCTGCTGAATCTTGTCAATGGCTTCCTCGATATGGTTCAACTCACGTAGCACACTGGCCCAATTGTAATAAGACTCGGGACGTTGAGGATCAAGATCGACCGCCTTGCTGCAACAACTTAAGGCCAATTCCAGTTCACCGGCGTGCTGGTAGGCACAGGCCAAATTCAGGACATAATCGGCCCGCTTGGGTTCAAAGGCCACAGCCTGACGACAAGCCGAAACGGCTTGCTCATACTGCCCCCACTCCATGAGAATAATCCCAAGATTGTTGTAGGCCATAGCACAACCAGGTGACAGAGCCAAGGCCCGCTCATACAATCCCCAGGCTTCCTGCAAACAACCATTTTGCAGGGAGAGATTGGCCTGCTGTAGGGTTCCTTCAAGCTTTTGCATCATATCGAATACCCCTGACGATGCTCTAGTGACTACCAAATTCAGGGGCATCCGGCAACCTTAAACTACAATGAGCTACACCCAATGGATTTACAGCAATGAAGATTTCACTTGCATTCCCACCAGCCTTACCACTCAATAGGACCTTTTTGAGAATGATCCATGAGCCAGTCACACAAGCAATCAAGCCTTTCTCGATGGGCCAACGTCCCCTTTGCCCCACAACGCTGGCCATTCTTTTACGGGTGGATGCTGGTTGGGATTACGGGCCTGGGCGTGATTGCCAGTATCCCGGGCCAAACCATCGGGGTGGGGGTCTTTACCGACAGTCTTACGGAGATCCTGGGCCTATCGCTAGAGCAACTCAGTCAAGCGTATTTAATCGGCACCATCACCAGTGGGCTGATCCTGCCGCTGGCCGGATCCCTGCTCGACCGCTGGGGTACACGTGCCATGATCGTATTCAGTACGCTGGGGTTGGGACTGAGCCTACTGATCTTTTCGCAAATCGACTGGTTGACGCAATCCATCAATTCCTCCATCGGACTGATCATCCTGACAGCCGGGTGTTATGCCCTGCTGCGTTTCTTTGGCCAGGGCTGCACCACCATGACCTCACGCACCACGGTGGCCAAGTGGTTCGATCATCACCGCGGCCTGGCCGTGAGTCTGGGTAACATCCCCATCGCCTACTTCTTCAATGCCTCACCCGCCCTGATCAACCATTGGGTACAAGGCCTCGGTTGGCGTCATACCTACCTTCTCCTAGCCGCCCTGAGCGGCGGGGGCATGGCGATCGTGGGTTGGCTCTTCTATCGTGACACGCCCGAGTCCTGCGGTCTGATCATGGATGGCCAGGGAACGACGAGCCCCTGGGGATACCACGGCCAGCGTCTCTGGCGACATCTACAACGCAATCCCCTGAGCCAATGGATGCGACAACGACAAGCCAAGGTTCCCGAAACCCAGCGTGACTTCACCCGCTCCGAGGCCCTGCGTACCTGGGCCTTCTGGATCTACACCCTGGCCATCTCCTGGCAGGCCCTCTTTGCCACGGCCGTGACCTTCCAAATCACTGCCATCAGCAAAGAGGCCGGGCTCAATACCGACCAGGCCTATCACACCTTTACCCTCATTGGCGTCGTCACTGTCATTGCCGCCCTGTTGCTGGGTTGGCTCAGTGACAGCCTGCGACTCAAACGTCTACTGCACATCATGCTCAGTGGTCACATCCTGGCCGCCATCGGTCTGTTGGCGTATCATCAAGCATGGGGTCGAGGACTGTTCATCGCCGGCTATTCCGTGGCCGGGGCCACCATGGGCCTGCTGCTCAGCACGGTTTGGGCCCGCTACTACGGTCGCAAACACCTCGGGGCCATCAGTGGCATGGCCATGAGCATCCTGGTCTACGCCACTGCCCTGGGCCCCTTCCTCTTTAGAAAATTACAAACCCTCACCGGCTCCTACCATGCCGTGGGCGTGTTTTCCCTGGCCGTGCCCATCCTCCTGTTCGGCCCGGCGCTGATCGTTAAAAATCCTCAGGACTCAATCCACAAATCGGATTGACAATCACGCTGCCCCATTTACACTTGTCCCCGTTAAGAGGCTTTCTTGAGGATCAACGCCCATGGAACTATGGCAACCACAAACACTCAAGCCGGACCTACAATACCTGGCCCAACTGGGCCCGCTACAGCTGTGGGTCCAAAAACAAGAAGACGAGATTTATGTGCATTGCCTGCGGGGCTCGGAAGATCAGACCGACGAGGCCTCGGCCCTAACCGAAACCCAGGAGCCCCCGGCCATGGGGGCGGAACTATCCCGCTGGATCGTAGACCATAAGACCGAAACCTTGCAACTGCGTCCCGTGCTACCGGATCGGGCCATCGTAGTGCGCACCGGGATCAAGGTCAAGGTACCGGCCGGTAAGACCGCCCTGTTCTTTGTGAGTATCCCCCTCTGGCTCCGTTTACAGACCGCGGACTCCCCGGCAACCCAACTAGGGGACTACCCCTCGGTCATCCGCTCCAACATCTGGTTCGGTGACGTGGCCTCGGGGGAACTGTGCTACTCCCTGATCAGTCGTGCCCACCGTCATGTGGACGTACAGACCCATCCGATCTTCAAGGCCATCTGCCCGGTCAAGATCCGCAACCTCTCCAAGGAATGCCTGGACATCGAGCGTTTCTGCGTCCATGTCCAGCACCTGAGCCTGTATCAATCGCAACGCCCGCTCTGGACCAATGAGGTCACTGTGACCTTCCAGGGCCGCAACGTTGAGAGCAAGATCGACTATGCCCGACAAAAACCATCCCACGAACAGAACCTCAAGTTGATCACGCCCCTGCGTGTGCCCTTAAAGGAACGCCTGCTCAAACGCAGTTTGTTTAGTTTCGTGCGTCAATCCGACCTTTAAACAAGGAGACCAACCGTGATACCCCCCCTGCTGGCCGTCACCATCAATTGGGACAACCTCAAGGACCCGGTTGTTGCCATCAAAATTGGAGTGCTGCTCTTGATCGGATTTCCCCTGGTCCTGCTGGCCTCCAAAGCCGTGGGGCGCATCCCCCGCAAGCGGATGTCCGCCCAGGGCACCATGTTGCTCCGCAAGGGCATCTTCTATACCGGCTGCTCGGTCATCCTCCTCATGATCCTGCAGCAACTTGGCTTTCAATTGGGCGTCCTCCTGGGAGCGGCCGGTGTGGTCGGAGTCGCCATTGGCTTTGCCTCACAGACTAGTGTCTCCAACATCATCAGCGGACTGTTTTTAATCTCCGAACGTCCCTTCGAAATCGGCGACCTGATCCGCGTGGGGGACACCACCGGTGAAGTCATGAGCATCGACTTGATGTCGGTCAAGCTCCGCACATTCGACAATCAGTTCGTGCGTCTGCCCAACGAGGACCTCATCAAGACACAGGTCAACAACCTGACCCACTACCCCATCCGTCGTCTGGACCTCCAGGTGGGCGTGGCCTACAAAGAGGATGTCACCCGCGTCAAGGCCATCCTCATGGACATCGCCAAGGACCACCCCCACGTGCTGGACGAACCCGAACCCCTGGTGCTCTTCCAAAACTTCGGCGACTCGGCGTTAGAATTCCTCTTTGCGGTCTGGTGCGTCAAGGACGAGTACCTGCTACTCAAACAGACCATGCGGGAACTGATCAAGGACCGCTTCGACGCCGACGGCATCGAGATCCCCTTCCCGCACCGCAGCCTCTATACCGGCTCGGTTACGGACCCATTCCCGATTCGCATTGTGTCAGGTAAACACCCAGAGATCCTATCCAACCAAGATCAAGTCCCCTCATAAAAAAAACAGGTGCCATGCTTATGCTGGCATAAGCATGCAAGGCAACGACATCATCACCTCGCATGCCCACGCAAGCGTGGGCATGGCACCCGTTTAGAACAATTTCAAAACAAAGTTTAGTTGGGCGTAATTCGTGCCACCCAACCGCCACCCGGGGCCAACTTGATATTCAAGCTCGTCTCAGACGAGACCGATTCACGGATCATCTTGTAGTCTTCGGCACATTGATCGGCGTTGAGGCCGTCCTGGTAAATCTGGGCCGTAAAGGAGCCCTCGGGCAGGAAGGAACAATCCACGGTCAAGTGACGCGGGCTCCAATCGGTCATGGCTCCGACATACCATTCGTCTCCACTACGACGGGCCACCAGCAGGTAGTCTCCCACCTGGGCGTCCAGGGCATGGGTCTCGTCCCACACGGCCGGGACCGCACCCAGGAACTCCATGCACTCCTCTTCTTTCTCGTACATGGAGGGACTGTCGGCCAACATCTGCCAGGGGCTTTCATAGAGCACGTACATGGCCAGTTGGTGACAGCGAGTGCCCTGGCTCATGGGACGGGTAAAACGATCGATGAAGTTTCTCTCCTGGGCGTTGTGCATGGCACCGGGGGTGAAGTCCATGGGACCAGTCAACATGCGAGTAAAGGGCAACGTGACGTCATGCTCGGGTGTGACATCGGCCGACCACTTGCAGTTCTCTAACCCCTTGACACCCTCACGGGTCATGAGATTGGGGTAGGTACGACGCAGTCCCCGTGGGGTGTAGCAGCCGTGATAATCGACCATGAGTTTGCGTTCTGCTGCGGCCTTGAGGATGCGTTCGTAATAGTTGACCATCCACTGATCGTCACGCTGCATGAAGTCGATCTTGAGCCCCACCGCGCCCCACTTTTCAAATTGATCCAAGGCCGGTTCAAGTTGATCATCCAGGGTCTTCCAGACCACCCAGGGAATGATGCCCACGTTCTTTTGCTTGGCATAGGCGAACAGTTCTTCCATGTCCATACCTTCGCTGATGTTGAGCAGATCCCCCAACACGTACCAGCCCTCGTCCAGGATGATGTATTCAATGCCGTGTTCGGAGGCAAAATCGATGTAGTGCTTATAGGTCTCGGTGTTAACGCCTGCACGAAAATCCACGCCCCAGATGTTGCAGGCATTCCACCAATCCCAGGCGATTTTGCCCGGTTTGATCCAACTGGTGTCTTCAAGTTGATTCTCCTCGGCCAGCAGGAAGATGGTGTTGTTCTCCAGCAAATCGGTGTCCTTCTCGGCCACAATCATCACACGCCAGGGGAACTTGCGTGCACCTTGAGTATCAGCCAGGTAATCGGCGGCCTTGGTCACGCGCACGGTGCGATCCCGATCCTGATGCTCCTCCAGGGCCACACCGGGAAACCGGGTTTTGAGGGTGGTGCCGCTGGTGCCCTCCAGGTACATACCAGGGTAGTCCCGCAGATCGGCCTCGGCGATTGCCACCTTGGGGCCGCCTTCGATGTCAACCAGGGCCGGCAGGCTGCTGAACCGCTGCGGGGTGATCTCGCTGAGCTTCATGTACTTGAAGATTCGTTCCTGATGGGTCAGATAGCTCTCTTCCTCGGGGAAGTAAATATGGTGATCGGCAATGAAGTTGAACTGCACCTGCTCGCTGATGACCTTCATGGGACCGGCCAGTTCCGTGATAAAGCGGTAGGCCACCGCGTCATCGTAGACGCGGAAGACCAATTTAAAACCTTCGGTAAAGGTCAACTCGGCCTCGCTGTATTCGGTCTCGATCTGGGCAAATTTAGTCGGCACCAGACTCTCCACAGTCTCGGTGACGCGACTACGGAGGTGAGAGCCCTTGAGGTGGGGCTTGCGTCCCAGGACCACATCGCTCTCGATGGTCATGGCAATGGGATTCTCCTTGACCAGGATCGTACCCCGGTGAATGACGGTATAATGAATCGTCTCGCCCATCTCGATGGACACGACCAGGGCGTCATTAGGGCTGGTCAAGACCATGGGCTTGGCCCAGGCCCAGGACGTCATCAAGGCGATCAACAACCACAGGGGTCGTAACTGTTTCATGGCAAGTCTCCTATTTTATAGTGTCTCTTTTGCGAGATATACCGCAGTTTGCAGGGTTTTGCGAAATCCTTTCCAGCAAATGATAGATTTTCGCCGATACAAACACTAGTGAAAAATACACGTATAAAGAACATCATGACAACCAAGCGCTTTATCAAGACCATCCTATTTGTTGCGCCGATTGCGGCCCTAACCACGGCTGGACTTTGGTTGTGGCACCAATCGCCGGTAATCCGCACCATCGAGCAATTGCTTACGGAAAACACGGCCCTCAAGCAATCCATCACCCACCTGACCGATGAATCACAAATCGGCTACGCCAAAGTCCTGAGCCAGGAAACACGTGACGGACAACTCTACACGCGTGTGCTGTTTGTAGAGACCAAGCCCAATGAACCGCTCAAGCCGGTGCTGCGGCGGGAATATACCATTGCCGGGGATGTAGTGCATTTCGATGCCTTGATCGTCAAATTCGGTCAACAGATGGTGATGAACGGCGAGCAAAAGGCGATCTACCTCTGGCGACGGGTCTACGGGGAATACACCGAACCCAACGAGGGCTTTGCCATCAACCCTACCGGGGTGGAGCCGGCCCGCTATCAGTGCCTGGGACGCAACCTGAATTTCGACGACCGCCAACTCTTTTGGGATCACATCTGGGACCTGGCCAACGATCCCAATCAACTCAAGACCTATGGTATCGACGCGGTCTATGGCAGTGTGGTGTACCACAAACTCGTCCCGGGCCTGATCTACGTCTTCAAGATCAACAGCACGGGCACCCTCTATCCCGAGGTCGTACCGGACCTCTAAGCAGACCTTGTCTGATCCCAAAAGATTGCATATCGATATACCCCGACAACACGAAGTGTTTTATCTGCATTGACCATTGACAGGGACACGCCCTTGGTCTAAGTTTATTGACAGAGTTGGTCGTGAACGATCCCCCAACAACAGATCAATGGAGATACCAAGATGACCGATGTAAGTGAAGCCTCTGCCGCCCCGAATCCAGAAACAAGCACCCCTGCCCCTCCTGTTCCACCTGCAGATCCAGGGTCTGATGCCTTGGAAACCGACAAGGATGCCCAACTGTGGGGAATGTTCTGCCACTTGGCTGGATTGGGCGGAATTGTCATTCCTGTGATTGGAGGCATCATCGGATCACTGGTGATCTGGTTGATCAAAAAGGATCAATACCCCTTTGTGGACGAACAAGGCAAAGAAGCCGTCAATTTCCAGATCACCCTATGTATCTATCTGGTGGGCGGTGGCATCATCACCGCCGGACTCTTGGTCCCGGTCATTGGCATCCTGGGGTTGATTCTCTTAATCATGGCCACCATCAAGGCCAAAGAGGGGCAGCACTACCGCTACCCCAAGGGAACCAACTTCCGCTTTATCAAGTAGCCAGGGCACGCAGCTTATCGAGACACTCGCTGAACTGATCCTGGGCCTGAGGCAGGTAGGAAGTCACTTCATCGACATAGCCGTCGGCCGAGGCGGACCAGACGCGATTGAGATAGCGCTCTCCTGTGGCAAAGCAACTCATGACCTCGGCATAGACCTGGAGACCATGGCGATGACTGATCGTCTCGCGGGCCTCGGCAAAGTCACGCAGACAGCCGGCAAATTCCTGATCGATGGTTCGATGCATGACCAGGCACTGTTGGTCTGATAGATCCTGCGCGGTCAAGGTCCCCAATCCGCCGACCACCTGTTCCATGGCATCGGTCAAGCATTGCATGTTGTCGGCCTGGGCGTGCTGACAGGACTTGAGTTGATGGGCATGCCAGCGCAGCAGGAGCACCCCCGCGATACCGGCTCCCAAGGACAAGCCGTAATAGGTCCATTGGGTTTGATGAGCATCTAACACCGCGACTAACGCGGCGACAATAAATCCAACCGTCACCAAGGTAACTCCGATCCATTTGTTCATGACACCGCTCCTTTATACACATAGGTCAAGGCAAATCCCACCCCAACCAGGGCTTCACCGACAATCAGACCCGCGGCCACGGGGATGCCCACGTCCTCGCTGAATCCCTGTCCCTTGATCTTGTCCGTGGCCAGACGCAACACCGTCCCGATCGAATAGGTCAAGACCACATTAAAAGGCAGATAGAAGCCCAGTCCCACCAGGATGCCGAGCCCGCCAATGCCCGTGGTACTCAGTAGTGCCCCTAATCCGGCCCCGGCAATGTACTTCTGCACAGGGACGTCACCGCCTAGAATCCCTTGAATGGTAGCCGCCAGGGCCTGTCCCTGGGGAGCGGGCAGTTTGTCACTGCCCAAGCCATAGGCCTTTTCCAAGACATAAATCAAAACGATCACCACAATGGGGCCCAACCATACCCCAAAAAATTGACCGATCTGCTGTTTACGAGGCGAAGCCCCCACGAGATACCCGGTCTTGAGATCCATCATCAGGTCCGTGGCCTGACTCATAGCCACACAGGCGGCCGCTCCCACCATAAGGGAAGAGATAATGGCCTCGGCATTGCCCAGCCCCTTGGCAATGATCACCAGAATCGTCACGGCAATCAGGGTCATCCCGCTCAAGGGTGACCAGTTGGTTCGACCGATACACTCCGACAGAATCACCCCGGCAATCCAGATCCAAAGCGTTCCCAGCAGGGCCATCAGCAGGCCTCGACCCCACCCCATGGTCTGGGTACTGTTGACGGCAATGATAAAGAGCAAAATCGCGGCCCCAATGATACCGACATAAAGCAGGCCAATGGGCATCTCGTCTCGTGATCGATCGGACTTGATCTTGGCAGCCGTACGCATGGAACCGATGGCGCTGAGGATCAAGGGGAAGGCCAGAACAATTCCAGTCAGGGCCCCGCCAATGAGCATGCCGATCCCGACCGGCCTGAATTGATTCAAGCGTAAGAAGGTCGTGAGTCCCTGTCCTGCGGTTTCCAGGGTTGCGGGGGTGGGCATCTTGCCCATGCCGTTGAGTATGGGCGATAGAATCCACCAACAGACATAGCCGCCGATAATAAAACTGAAACCGCCCTTGCCCGCAATGAAACCAACACCCACGGTCATCAGGGAAACCAGCCATACACCATTCATGTATTCAGGCATGCCCAGTTTAGCACCCAGATTGTATTCCTCGAAACCCAGGTACTGGCTAAAGAAATGTAAGCCCCCACTGAGAGCCACACCCACCAGCAGCAACATGGCCTTACGCATACCCGCCCCTGGTGACTTGAGGATGGTAGCCACGGCCACCCCACCGGGATAGGTCAGGCGTTCAAAGTCGATCATCTGTTTGCGCAAGGGAATGATAAAGGCGATGCCTAAAATGCCACCTGCAATACAGGCAAAGACCATCAATACGGGACTGAACTCGGTTTGCTGTAAAATGAAGAGGGCCGGCACTGAAAACATCATGCCGGACGAGGCCCCATTAACGGCACTGGCAATGGTCTGGTTGATATTGTTCTCGACCATGCTCCGCCGCCCCAGCAATCCGCGTAAGATACCGAAGCCCAGGATGGCGGCCAGTTCCGAACCCTCGATGGAAAAGCCCAGGATCAAACACGCATAACCAATGCTAATAGCTATGATAATGCCGATCCCGTAACCCACCAGGATGGAGGTCAAGGTCAATTCGGGGTAAGGGCCACGACGTACCGCATTATTCGTGACCACTGAGGTGTCGTTTTTCATTGTCAACTGCTCCTAATGCATGGGTTATCTAGAATCATGTCGGTCAAGCAGTCTTGCATTCCTTAGGGAGAATGGAATTCGGCCTCTGAGAAAATATTTTTTTGACTACTGGCGATGCCACTGAGCCAGTGACAAGGGTGCTGACAGTATTGTTAAATAGGAAGGTTTAAATCGCAATGTTAAAACAAGAAAGATGGGAGTTTTTCCCGAATCCAAGCTCCCCGATATTCCTGAATTTTAATTCATCTCAAGACTGTCAGATACACGATAACCCCACAAGTGAAACATGAATCAAACAGTACCCTGGTACTTTGAAATAAAACCCCAAAAAGTAAACCCCAAGAAGTAGTGGGCCAGGCAGAGCCATCTGCCTGGCTCACTTTATATCAAGAGAACCGCAAAAATGGATCCCCTCAATAATGTCATCTTGATCGGTATGTGTGGCGTGGGTAAGAGCACGGTGGGTGTCTTGCTGGCCAAGGCCCTGAACCACAGCTTCGTGGACTCGGACCTGAGTTTACAGAGCCAGTTCTCCATGCCCCTGCAAAAGATCATTGAACATATGGGCGTACAGGACTTTTGTAAAATCGAGGAACAATGTCTGATCGACCTGGCCAAGACCACCTGCCATGCCGTCATCGCCACGGGTGGCAGTGCCGTCTACTGTGATAAGGCCATGGCCCAACTGAGCCAAACCGGACCAGTAGTGCACCTGGACCAGGATTTCGAGGTGATCAACGAGCGTGTTCAGGACCCCCACGCCCGTGGCGTGGCCATCGATCCCGGCGAAACCCTGAAAACTCTCTATGATAAACGCCAGCGGCTCTACCAAAAATATGCCCAAATCACGGTCCATTGCGGGACTAAAACCCACGACCAGGTGGTCAGTGAGATCCTAAAACACCTGCCATCCTAGGCCTATAGACCATTTATCCCACGCAAACAACTACAGCTCATAATTTTTATCAGACCAAATGCGTTAATCTAGGCAACAACCACGGCATCTCCCACCTTGACAATAACCAGCAAAATCTTGTATCATAGCCATTTACGGAATGTTCACATCCGATTGTCCTAGGTTGTCAAAGGTGAATTCTTCGGCTTTATGACCCGATCTTGGAGACAAACCGGATGAGGGTGATTGAGCCTTCCAATATTTTGGAGATAATGACACAAATGGCCACAGGACAACCGCTAGACACACATGTAAGAATTGATCACGAACCCGCTCTCAACCGTTTCTTCAAGGCAGCCATCAAAACCCAAGCCAGTGACCTCCACCTCAAGGTCGGTCAACCCGCCAAACTCAGACTCCGCGGCAGTCTCAAGACCACCACAGGAGATCCCTTTACTGCGGAGGAATTGGAGGAGATGGTCTTGGAGATCATGAGCCCTGAACAGAAGGATTACTTCCTGTCACACGGGACTCTGGACTTTGCCTATGAATACGACAAGGAAAACCGCTTTCGCGTCAATGTCTTTCGACAACGCAGTGTGGTGAGCCTGGCCGCCCGGCGGGTGAACTCAACCGTCCCCTCAACGGACAAACTGGGACTGCCCGCCTCTATTCTGGACATCGCCAAGAGCCCGAACGGCCTGGTGCTGGTGGTTGGTCCGACCGGATCGGGTAAGAGCACCACCATTGCGGCCATGCTGGACTTTGTGAACAAGAATCGCGCCTGTCATATCGTGACCCTGGAAGATCCGATCGAGTACCTCTATCAGGATCAAAAAGCCATTGTTTCACAACGTGAAATCGGCCTGGACGTGGCCAACTTCGAAGAGGGACTGATGTATCTCATGCGTCAGGATCCAGACGTGGTACTCATTGGTGAAATGCGTGACTTTAAAACCGTCACTGCAGCCATGCGTGCAGCCGAGACCGGGCACTTGGTCTTCGGAACACTCCACTCGTCCAGTGCCTCCCAGGCCATTCACCGTATCCTGGACCTCTTCCCTCAGGACGAGCGAGAGCTGGCACGTCAGGCCCTGGCTATGGCCCTCCAAGCCATTGTGGCTCAGGTTCTGGTTCCCTGCCTCAAGGAAGGCGTCGAACGGATTCCGGTCATGGAAGTGATGCTGGCTAATGGAACCATAAAGAAATTAATCTCCGAAGGCCGTGAAGGGGATATCCAGGGTGTGATTCGAAGCTGTGAGCGCGAAGGCATGCAGGATTTCACCGGCAATCTGTCCAAGATGGTCTTGGATGGCACCATCGACCCCAAGGTCGCCATGGACTTTGCTCCCAACAAGGAAGAACTAAAAATGGCCATGAAGGGTATCCGCACCGTTTCCAGCGGTATTATGTAGTCCAATTGAACCGGCAATCGTAACACCAACCCTAGCAACATAGGGAGTTATACATGCAAAACCTGGTATTGATGCAAGGGGACTATGTCTCCATCATTAAGCTGGTCCTATTCTGGGCCCTATTTTTCCCAACCCTGCCTTTGCTGAGCTGGATCAACCGTGATGCCAAGGCTCTGGGCTGCAATGATGCCCTCTTCACCGGCTTGACCGTGGGGGCCATGGCCGTCGGAGTGCTGATGTGGCTGTTATTGCCTCTCTACATCGTCGGCGTCCTGATCTACCTGATTGCCGTAGGCACCATTGCGTTGGTCTATGTCAAACACCGCAACGGCCGCGTGTTGGACTATGATAAGGTGTTGACCCCGGATCACATCAAACGTCTGCTCTCCTCACAACCCAAAGACGCTGAGGCCAGTGACGCCTTTGTCTTTGTCACCAAGAACAAAAACGAAGTCCCGACTCCTGAACCACGGACTCCGGACTTCTTCGGTTTCCGCACGGCCTATGACCTGTTTGTCGAAATCCGACAACGCCGGGTCGATGGCGTCACCTATATCCCCGGCGCCGAAACCTACAAGGTGACCTACGAAATCGATGGGGCCGCCGAGCAACAACCCGAGCTGCCCAAGGACCAAATGGAATACTTTGTCCGCTTCATCAAGCAACTGGGTGACCTGGACGCCAAAGAAAAACGCAAACCCCAAAAGGGGTCGTTCAGTCTGAAGAAGGGCAAGGAAATGATCGGGTGGGAGATTCGCACAGCCGGTTCGACCGCGGGCGAACAGATCGCCCTACGCCGCGTCATGAAGGACCAGGTTAAACGTATGGCCGACATCGGCTTGGGCAAGGATCAACTCGACAGCATCATGGCTATGCGGGAGACCACCAAAACCGGCATCTTTATCATTGCCGGGCCCAAGGGCAGTGGCACCTCCACTACGTTCTATGCCATGCTACGTGATCACGACGCCTATATGAACAACATTGTCACCCTGGAAAAAGAGACTATCGGCACCTTGCCCAGTGTCACGCAAGAGATCTACAGCCTCAGTGACACCGCCTCACTGACCTATGCCAAAAAGCTGGAACACATGATTCGCATGGGACCCGACATTGTCGGCGTGGCCGAATGCAGTGATCCGGAAACCGCCAAACTGCTTTGCGAGGCTGGTGATGGGCACCTTATTTATGTAATCATCCCTGGAGACAGTGTACTGCAGGCCCTGGGCCGCTGGCTCAAGTTGGTGGGTGACCGTAAACTCGCCACCGACCACCTGATCGGGATTTCATGCCAACGTCTGCTCCGTCAGCTCTGCGAGGGGTGCAAGCAGGCCTATGCTCCCAATCAAGAGATCCTCAAGAAGTTCAACCTGCCTGCGGAAAAGGCCAAGGTCCTGCATCGTCCGGGAAAGGTCATCTACGATAAACGCGACCGTGAAAGCACCTGCCCCGAGTGCATGGGGACTGGCTTTATTGGCCGTACCGGCATCTTCGAAATGGTGCTGCTCAACGACGCCCTGCGGGCCGTGATCGTTAAATCCAAGACCCTACAGGAAATTGGAGCCCAGTTCCGTCGGGCCAAGATGCTCTACCTGCAAGAACAGGCCCTGCGTAAGGTCATGGCCGGTGCCACGGCCATCAACGAGATGGTACGTGTGCTGACACCCGCCACCAAAAAGGCCCGGCCCAAAAAGGCCTAGCATGAATCCGAACCTTATTTGAGGCAAACGCTATAATCGGAGATTATTTTTATGGCAACCATTCTGGTCATCCTCATTATTATACTCTGTGCTGTGTTCCAATACTTCAAGGGCAACATTACCCGTGCCATCTCGACCATCATCGTGGCCCTATCGGCCAGCTTTGTTTCCTTTGGCTACTATGAGATGCTGGGCGGCCTGCTGGATCGCGTGGAAAGCCTGGTCCCCTGGGCTCAGGTCATCAGCTTCATGCTGCTGTTCATCCTCAGCTTCGCCATCATGCAGACCTTGGTGATGTTCGGTCTCAAGGAGCCCATCGACTTCGGTCTCTGGCCCGAACGTATTGGACGTCCCCTCTTGGGTATTTTCCTGGGCTGGATCATCTCCGGCGTGCTCATTACCGCCGTAAGCCTGGCTCCGTTATCGACCAAGCTGCCCTATGCTCGCTTTGAAGACAAACATCCCAAGGTCGATCAACCCAAAAAGGTCTTCCTCAATGCCGATGGCCTGGTGGCCGGCTGGTTCAGCACCATCAGCCAAGGGGCCTTCTCCTCTTTGAAGAGTAACGCGGAAAGCTTCGCCATGGTACGGGCCGGATTCCTGGACCAACTCTTTCTCAATCGCATCGCCATGGGGCAAAGCAATCCCCCCTCACTGAGAACCAGCAAAAAAGCCCTGACTCTCGACCGTAAAGCGGCTTGCTGGTTTGCTGAGGACCTGGTGGATATCGATGGCGAGACCATCAACGCCCAATCGGGCCATCGCCTGATGGTGGTTAACATGGGCATCCGCTTGAGTAGCGATGAAAGCCCGTTCACCCTCTCGCAGGTCCGAGCCATTTGCAAGGCCCAGGATGGCAACCCCACCCGGGGCAAAGGCGTATGTGTCTATCCCATCGGCACCATGGCCTCGGAAACCGTGGTGGACGAGCGTCCCCTCCACGAAAAATTGACCATCGACAAGGACCACGGCAATCCTCGCGTGATCGCCTTTGTCTTTAATGTGCCCAACGGCACATTCCCCACCTTGGCTCAATTCAAGCTGAACAACAGTGAAGTGATCCCGGCCCCCATCTCGATCGACGACGACACCCGCCCGGATATCGTTCCCTTTGGATTGGCCGAACGCCCGCAAGAAGCTGATGAAAGTTCGGGCTCGGAAGACAATTAAGAGTTGAAACCGAAACCCCTTCGGCAGCGTCGGCCGCCCAAGGGGTTTTAATATGCGCTCTCGAATGACAACAAAGACAAGCTGGTAAGTGTGTCTTGGAATGGGTGGGTGGGCAGACTACCCTTATTCTCAATTAACAGCACAAAGCCAATTCCGACAGATCCAACTCCATCAAATGCTCAAGGTACTCATTGAGTTGGTCATCGGTAAATTGTTCCAGGAACTCCTGGCTGGCGGTCTTGTTGATTTCACAGATGCATTCGATCAATTCATACTTGCTCATACTGACGATCCTTAACGGCCTTGATGTTCTCTTTTGACCTGGGCAATATCGTCCGAATGCGATGTTTTTCTTTAACCTCTCCCGTCTCCCCCTCTATATCCCACTAAAACAGAACCCACTAGATATACGGCCTCCGACCTATAAAACATCCACATCTAGAGGCAAACAGAGTGAGCGAATGCGCCAGGATGTCACTGTCCAATAATAACCATGAGGACCCCATGAGAACGAGGGCGTGTTTTTTTTGATTTTATTTTTATTCGTGACGCAAAGCGATGATGGGATCGACTTTGGCGGCATGAAGGGCCGGGTAAATCCCAAAGAGAATCCCAATGGACATGCTAATGATCAAGGGGAGTAGAATGCCTACCAAGGTCAGCACCGTAGTCATGCCGGAGAAGTAGGTGATCAACATGGGAATCAACGTCCCGATGCCCAGACCGATAATGCCACCCGTGGTAGACAGCACCACCGTCTCGATCAAGAACTGCACCACAATCTGGCGGCGTTTGGCACCAATGGCGCGACGAATCCCAATCTCGCGAGTGCGCTCAGTCACTGAAGCCAACATGATGTTCATGATGCCGATACCACCCACCAACAAGCTGATGCCCGCAATCGAACCCAATACGATATTAAAGGTGCGTTTGGTGGCCTCGGCTTGACGCAGTAGCGCCAGCGGCACACTCAAGGTGTAATCCTTCTTGTCATGGAAACGGTCCAGCATGGTCTCGATGGCATGGGCCGTGGACTCGACGTAATCAATGCTTTCCACCTGAACGATCACCTGGTGCAACTCGACCTTCTCGCGACTGAAATTACCCGCGGCCCGTCGGGTTTGAATGTCACCGAAGTAATGAAAGGCCACGGCCAGCGGGATATAAACATCCACCTGCTGATCGGGCAATTGAATAGAACCGCCCTGTTCTGACTCGCTTTTAATGATCCCCACCACTTCAAATTGATCCCCACCGATTTTAATGGTCTGGCCCACCGACTGCTGCGTGGCCAGGAGCTTACGTGCGCCGAACTCGGTCAACACGGCCACTGGAGACAGATGTTCTTCATCCGAAGGTAAGAGGAGACGACCAGCCACAATGTCACGCGGGACCAAATCAAACCAGTTGGCCGTGGTTCCCACCACGCGTAATTCCATGGAACGTTCCAACAGTCGGCTTTCCTTACGCAGCAGTTTGACCGGAGCGGTATGCTCGATGTGCCCCAGACTCTCAGCGATGCGAGCATGATCGTCATAGGTCAAGCCATAAATACTCATGCGTGTGCGGGTCTGACTGGAGGCCTCGTCCTCAACGGCCTTCATGGAACTGATGATGATGTTGGTGCTGCCTAGTTTGCGGATCTGTTCCAGGGCCTCCTTACTGGCCCCCTCACCCACCGACAACATAGCTACCACGCTGCCGACCCCAAAGACCACCCCTAGCATAGTCAGAAAGGACCGCATCTTGTGCAGCAGCAGATTCTCGATACCCAGCCAGATATTTCTTAATAAACGATTCTGTGTCATGTCACTCTATTCGATCGATTAGTCCATCGCGCATATGCATCTGGTGATGAGCGAAGGCCGCCACATCCGCCTCATGCGTCACCATGATGATGGTCTTGCCTTGTTCACTGAGTTCGCACAACAGTTCCATGATCTGATCGCCGGTTCGGGAATCCAAATTACCCGTCGGTTCGTCGGCAAAGATCATTTGAGGGTCATTGGCCAGGGCCCGGGCAATGGCCACCCGCTGCATCTGACCGCCGGACAGCTCCGTGGGACGGTGATCCAGCCGGTTACCCAGCCCTACCTTTTCACCCAAATCGGCGGCCCGCTGCTTGCTCTCGTTGGCATCGATGCCCAAATAATACAGGGGCAACTCGATATTACGTTGTACGGTCAATTGTGGGATGAGGTTAAAGCTTTGAAAGATGAAGCCGATGTGACGCAATCGCATCTCACTGAGGCGGTCGTCATCGAGTTGGCTGACATCCTGGCCTTCCAGGACGTAGCGGCCCTCGGTCAAACGATCCAGACAACCCAAGACATTCATCATAGTACTCTTACCCGAACCACTGGGCCCCATGATGGACCAGAAGCTGCCACGCTCAAAGTCGACATTCACTCCGGCCAGGGCATGAACCTCCTGCGATCCCATGCGGTAGATCTTACGGGCATTCTCCAAACGAACGATCGACGTCTCAGAGGCCACGGCGGCATTAGGAGTGGCCTGGATCATGGACGATCTCCCCGGCGATCGTTGACCTCTACCGGCACGGCTTCCTCGGTTTGAGGTAATTTCAAATCCTCAGGATTGCTCTGGCGTGAAGCCTCGATCTGCTCACGAATTCGCTGCTGGAACAGAGCCTCTTGTTCCGGATCACTACTTTGAGCACCTTCACCCTCTTCGCTCGCGGTAGCGGCTTTTAAAGGCGGTGACAGCAGGACCTGCTCGCCCTCGTCCAATCCAGCCGTGATATGCACCATTCGATTATTATCGAAACCAATCTCTACCGTGCGTTCACTGATGGTATTGCCTTCCAGTATATAGACCGTCGGCTCACCAGCCACACTCAAGACCGCCTGCACCGGCACATAAATCGCGTCCTGATACTGCTCAACCACGATCTCCACCTTGCAACTCATCCCGGTACGCAGGGCCGACTCTTCACTGTCGAGATAGACCTGGGCATTGTAAATGCGAAGATCGGGATTCATCCACATACTGGTCGGGTCCGGCAAGGGAGCGATGAATTCGAGATGCCCCATGAACCGTTGACCCGAGAGGGCATCAACGGTGATAATGGCAGGCAAGCCCTTACGCATCTTCTTGAGGCTGGCCTCATGGATATCCACCTCGGCCAGGGTGCTGGTCCCTACGGGTAGGTAAATCAGTTCTTGTCGTTCCCAGACCTCCTGGCCCTCATCGAGAGGCTCTTGATCGCGTCGCCAACCGCCACGTTGTGCTGTGGTGGCATAGATCACCAGGCCATCGGCTGGGGCATAGATCTTGCCCTTACTGATCTGTTCCTCGATCTTGGCCAATTTGGTCTTTTGCCGTTTCAACTCGGCTTCGCGTGCGATCAAGCTCGCCTCGGCCTGAGCCTGATCTGCCTTGGCCTTACGCTTGGTGCGCTCCAGAGCCATCTCGGCCTGACGTGCGTCGCTTTTGAGCTGAGCAATCTGTCGCTTGTAGGTAAATTCCTTGAGGATCTTCAAGTCACTCACGGCCAGATCCACGTCCAATTGGTTACGGTTGACCGTCAGCTTGTCTGCCAGATATTCACTCTCGGAGATATACTTCTCCTTATAAAGTCGCTCGGACCACTCGTTGACGTCACGGGCCCGTTGCAATTCCTCCTGGGCCAATTGAATCTCAGCCTCGATCTGCTTGAGATCCTTGGCAAAGAGACCATCGTTGGTGTCGTACTGGCGTAGGTCTTCTACGGCAAACTCAAGGGTCAACTCCGCCTTTTCAATGTCACTCTGCCCCTGATTGATCACCACGGCCAGGTTCTCACGGGCATTGATATAGTCGGCCTCGGCGTTCTGTACGCTGATCTCCTGATCGATGCGTTCATCGATCAATTCAGTGACGTCCAGTTCCACCAGCAGGTCCCCTTTTTTGACCCGTTCCCCCTCATCGATCAGGGTGATGATGGTGGAGCGTCCCTCGACCTCACTCTTGAGAATGATCTGTTCGCGGGCCTTGATTGTGCCCGACTCCAACACACTTATGGTCAAGGGACCGCGGCGGGCGGCAAAGGTGGCTTGATCCGTGGTCGCCTCCGGGGCATCGTCACGTTTCATAAAGCCCACCACCAGACCGGCGACGACTAAAAGCACCCCCAGTACGACCAGGGATTTGATCCAATTCTTTTTACTTGTACTGGCTTCAAGATTCGACACGATCGGACTCCTCTGGCACATATTCCTGCCATAATCCGTTTTCATCAACATTCAACACGCCCAGGTCACGCTGCAATTCCAACTCGGCCAGACGATAGTTGACCAAGGCACTGGTCATGGAGTTCTGGGCCGCGAGCAAATCGTCCTGGGCCTCCAATAGATCGCGAATCTCGGCCCGGCCCGCTTCGAACAACAACGAACTGCTGGCCACCCGTTTTTCCGCCACCATCACGGCCTGGGCCTGGATCTTCAAACTCTCACGCGACTCTAGCAGGGTTCTCAGCTGGCTGCGAATCGAGAGTTTAATATCGTCTTCGAGAGATTGCAAGTCACGCACAGCCTGCTCCAAGGCAATCAGGCGATTGCGGTAGGCATTGCGTTCGGATGTTCGTTCGAAAGGTAAATCCAAGGTCAACAAGGCCGACAGGTTGGCCCGACTCAAGGACATCGAAGAATCGTCGTCCGCGGGAAACTGGGCTGTCCCTAGCAGAGTCAATTCAGGTCGCAGGCGATCGGCATAGACCACGACCTTGCGTTGGGCATCGACCACCTCGCCCTGAGCAATACGAAGATCCAAACGATGGGTAAAGGCCAGGCTCACGGCGTGATCCTCTGCAATCTCCAAGGGACCAGCATCCTCATCACTAGGCGGTTCCAGGACAATCTCGGCATCGGCCGGGGGCACGGTCCCCACTCTGGCCTCATCGGAATCCTCCAGGTTCGCCAGGCGCTGTTCCACGGGTTCACGCATCCGATCCAGTTCGGAACGATCCAATTCGACCTGGGCATCGGGCGGCAGGCTCAAGAGATTTTTAAAGCGATCCAGGCTCTGCTTGTAAGATTCCTGGGCAGAAATCCAATTATTACGTCCACTCAATTCACTCTGAACGGCCTGGTCCAATTGAATAGACGACAGACGTCCGGCATCGGATAGACGACGCGAACGGCGGGCCGAACTGATACTGCTGCGATAGCTCTGCTCGGCATTGGTCACCGAATCCATAGCACTCAAGACGTCTAAATAGCTGCTGGCAATACGCACTGCAAAGGAACGTTTATAACGCTCGAATTCATAGATAGCGTAGACCACGTCTCGCTGAGCCTGGGTCAGGTCTTCGGTCACGATATGACGTCCGGCACCGCGTAACAGGGGAATTGAAATAGAAGTATCCGCCGACCACCCCAGGGTTTGCGACGAGCCCGAGCTCAAGAGGTTGGCCAGGTCCACAGCCAAGGCCCCGGTCAACACCGCCCCACTCTCAAGGGTTCGACTAACGGATGCGTCGCCACTCTGGGTGGTGCTACTGCTGGCCCGACTGCCCGTGGTATCCGAATCGGCCTGACTCTGGAGCTGGCCCATAAAGGTGTTACGAAAGGCATCGCGTTCCAGATCCAGGGCCAGGGCCGCCTGAAAGACCGCTTCCTTTTGCTGCTGATAGTCAAAGCTGTTGCGAGCTCCCAATTCCAGGGCCTGGGTCAGTGAAATACGCACCACCTGCCCCTCGCCCAGTTCCACCGGCCCCATATCCGCGCTAGCCGATTGGCCATAGTCAGGGTCCGGCCAATGCTCCACCGGTTCCAGTTGATCCACCCCCAGGGAGGCAGGTGAAGCATAGGCCAACTGCTGATCCAACATCAAACGCCTACGAAAGACATCGCTGGGCCGCTCAATGGTAAAAGACTCGGATTTGTTCAAGGTCGACTGCTGGGCTTGGCGCACAATCTCATAGGCCACCTCATCGGCCTGCTCGCGATACTGCTGGGGAGATCGACATCCCGCCCAGAACACCAATGCCCCGCCCAGTCCTAACACAACACCACTTCGTAACTTCATATCCTGCATCGTCTTCCTAAAAAGCCTGGAGACCGTCTAATTTGTTCTATGTTATAGTAAACGCAGTAGTTTACCGTAAACTGCAATAGAAAAGCAGGAAAAAGTTCTAGCCCCACTAACTCTATCTATGGTCAATGAATTCGTTCAGAAAATATGTTGCGCATGATCGATTAAGTGGCACATGTATATGTGCCGAGATCGCAACAGCCAAGATTCACATCCCCGGGCCTAAATACACACTGGATCGATGTCTAGGTTATGAAAGGAATCCCCATGAACAAATTTGACTGGAAAAGTGCCGTGATTGGCGGGATGTTGGTTATGATCGTCAGCCTACTCATGGGAGCAGGAAATTTTGATGAATGGCTCTATTGTAAATATTTGGATCGAGATAGTCCCCACGGCAGATTCCAAATTGCAGCATGCGACAGTATGGCCTACATTGTGGATACGGCTCTAGGTCGGGTTTGGTCTGAAAGTCATATTGAAACCCAACATTTTGATCCCAACAGTGAATTCAGAAGTATTAAAATTAATTTCCCTAGTGACTATTATGATCCCAATTATCCCTGCCCCTGTGATGAATAAGCATCTGTTTTAGGCAAGCTATTCATGCCGCAAGGATTCAATGGGATCCATATTGGCTGCACGGTAGGCGGGATAGAGGCCGAAGGTAATCCCCACGGCCGCACTGATGCCAAAGGAGAGAATCAAGGATCCTGCCGTGATATCGGTGCGCATGTTGCCGAAGTGGGTCACAAAGAAGGGAATGGCGGACCCCAGAATGATCCCCAACAAACCACCCGAAAGGGTCAAGATCAAGGTCTCGGAGAGGAACTGAATGATGATATCGCGTTTCTTGGCACCCAGGGCCCGACGAATACCGATTTCACGGGTGCGTTCGCTGACCGTGGCCATCATGATGTTCATGATGCCAATCCCACCAACCAATAGCGAGATAGCGGCGATGGATCCCAGCACAATGGTGAAGATACGCTGAAAGTCCTTGGCCTGACGCATCAATTCCAAGGGCACCACGATTTCGTAGTCGTTCTTTTTATGGAAGCGGGCCATCAGGGTTTCCACACTACGGCGTGTGGGCATCACCATCTCGATGTCCTGGACCTGCACGATGATTTCCTGCAACTCCACGCGTTCCAGGGTGCGTCCGGAACTGGCATCCATCTGCATGGTAGTCTCACCAAAGCGATTTTTGACCGTGGTCAAGGGGATATAGATCCCCCCGGCATTGGCCCCTGCAGCCTTTTGGGCCCCGGTGGCATCCCGTTGACTAAGGACATTGTTTTTATTCTTGGTCGTTGTGGTTTGCTCGTGAACGACGCCGACGACACGGTAGTAGTCGCTACCGATCTTAATGTCCTGTGTGAGGGGATCATCAAAACCAAAGAGTTCCTTGGCTACCGCATCCTCAACCACACAGACCCCTTGCTTGTAATGCATGTCTGTACTGGCGATGAAACGGCCGTATTTACGTTTGACGTTGGATATCTCGGTAAACCAGGGCACGGTCCCGATCACTTCAATGGAGATACGCTTGTTGCGATAGAGGGCCTGTTGCGATAGACGACGGTTGGGGACAATCACCTGCACATTGGGAATACCGTTGCGAAAGCGTTCGGCATCGGCATAGGTCAAGCCGTACTCTTGCAGGGTTTGTTGTTGGCCCATGGAGGACTGATCCTCCGGCGGCTTGGCTGTTTTGATAATAATGTTTTTGCTACCCAACTGGGCGATCTTTTCCTGAGCGTCACGACTGGCCCCTTCACCAATGGCCAGCATGGAGATCACGGACGACACACCGAAGATAATGCCCAGCGTGGTCAGCGTAGAACGCAGGCGATGCATCCAAAGGCTCTTGATTCCCAGTTTCAGGGTACGTTTTAAACGGTAAACCATCATGAGGCAGTCCGATCATTCACGTCAATTCTATCAATGCGTCCATCGAACAGGCGGATGACTCGCTGGGCCTTAAGGGCCACCTTTTCATCGTGTGTCACCACCACCAGGGTCTTGCCTTCGGCATGGAGACGATCCAGGATGGTCAGGATATCGGTACCACTGGTCGAATCCAGGTTACCGGTCGGTTCATCGGCTAACACGATCAGGGGATTATTGCTCAAGGCCCGGGCGATCGCCACACGTTGTTGCTGGCCCCCACTGAGTTCGCTAGGCCGGTGGCCGGTACGTTCTTCCAAGCCGACTAATTTGGCCAATTCCAGGGCTCGTTCCTTGCTCTCCTGCTCGCTATAGCCCTGGTAGTACATGGGCACCTCAATATTCTCAATCACATTGAGCTGAGCGATCAAATTGAAGGATTGAAAGACAAAGCCAATACGTGCCCCACGGATCTCGGAGAGTTCGTCATCATCCAGGGTCGCCACACTCTGACCACCCAATTGATAGTCACCACTGGTGGGGCGATCCAAACAGCCGATCATATTGAGTAAGGTGGACTTGCCGGAACCACTGGGCCCCATGATGGCCACATACTCGCCGGCGGAGATGCTGACGTTAATGTCACGCAGCACCTTGAGTTCATGCGAACCCAGTTGGTAGCTCTTACAGAGGTCCTTCATCCAGAGGATGGCCCCGTCTTCTTTAAATTGAAAGCGATCACGCGTCTGCGTCATGGTTGCCTCATGCTCATCCCGAGGGGGTATCCGAATTATTGTTCGTTGTTGGTCTGATTTCCACTGGGACGATTGCCGGGCCGACCCGATCCACCCAAACCACCGCCCCCTTGAAATTGCTGCATGAGTTTCTGGCGTTCCTCGTCACTCATATTTCTGAATCGTTCCATACCCTGTTGCATGAGCTTTTGTCGTTCCTCGTCACTCATGTTTTGAAAACGCTCCATCCCTTCCTGCATGGCCTTACGTTGCTCCTCCGAAAGGTTACTCAAATCGGGAATCCCAATAGCTCCCTGACGAGGTGATCGGCCTTCCTGCGTTTGTGGCTGTTCTGTGGCCCCGTCGGCATTCCGTTGTCGTCGACCTTGACGACGGCTACCCTCTTGTGAGTCACTAGAGATGTCTTGCGCATCATCGCCACCACTCATGTCTTTGGCGGGCTGGAAACGTTGTCGAAAGGCCGTTTCTTCGGCACTGGCAGCGAACATGGGGGGATTCAACAACACCTCGTCACCTTCTTGCAACCCTTCGACAATTTGCACCAAGGTGTCACTAAAGGCCCCGGTGACGACCTCACGCTCCTCTGTTCCGGAAGAGGTCACCAGATAACAGACCTTGCGCCCCCCGCGATTGGCCACCACTTGAATCGGCACCAAAACCACATCCTGGAGTTCACGGACCAGGATCTCCACCTTGCAAGACATGCGGCTCTTGAGAAATTCGTGACTCCCATCGATACTGACCAGGGTCTTGTAGACCTTGAGATCGGGATTCATCCAATTGCGTTCCTGATCCGGTAAGGGTGCCACTTCGGTCACCCAACCGTCAAACATCTTGTCGGGAAAGGCATCCATCACAATACGAGCGGGTTGTCCGGTGGTGATCTTATCGACGTCCGTTTCGTGAACACCAATTTCAGCGATCATATTTTTGGTGTCCGGCATGGAAATCAAGACCTGGCGTTCAGAAACGGTCTCGCCCTCGGCAATGATACCGCTACCGCCGCCGCCACGGCCTCGCATCATACGAAACATGTCACCACTGCCACCGGTGCCATAAACCACCAATCCCGGCGCCTTGGCCCGAATGGTACAGTTTTCAATCTGCTGAATAATTTCCTGTACACTCTCTTCCTGGCGTTTGAGGCGTTCTTTAGCACTACTGAGTCTCACATTCGCCTGGGCCAAATTGGAGCGACATTCCGCCTTGGTGACATTCAAACTCCGGAGCGATTCAATATAGTTACTCAACTGTTGCTCCGCACTCTTGGGAAAATCGTATTTCAAGAAGAGTTCCAGAGTCACTTGAGCATTTTCAGCGGCAAAGGCACGATTGTCTCGGGTCAACTCATCACGCTGCAAATCTAACTTGGAGACGTAATTGGCATCGAACAGCTTTTGCGTCCCGATCAAGGTCGCTTCGGCCGTACTGAGATTGCCCTGTGCCAGGGTAATGTCGTCCTTGAGCCGCTTATACTCCTGCCCGGCCCCTGATGAAACGTCCAGATACTTGGGATCGCTTTTCATTTCCTCAATAAAGGGAGTAATATATGCCGACAGGTCCGTGGCCTGATTCACATCCGCAACCATGCGGTCTGCCAATTCCCTACCCAGGTATTTTTGCAAATCCATCAAGGCAAACCGTACATCCATTTCCGCCCGCGCAATGGCACTCTCATTCTGTGTAATTTGAATGGTAAAGGATTCTTCGGCTGCTGTGGCATTTTCCTTGTCACTGTTAAGCTCCAGTTCTTCGGCAATCAAACGATCTTCAAAGGCGGAAGAATCGAGTTCCACCAGGATTTTGCCGGCATCCACATCCTCTTGAGTGATATAGGTACCCGCTGGAACGACACTGAGAATGGTAATCCCCGTGCTCATTCCACGGCTCTCCACCTGACACTGATACTCCACGGACTTGTGAGCACGAATACTGCCCCCCTGAGTGACCGTGATGTTGAGATCACCACGTCGGGCCTTGACGGTTCCCCCACGGGTGTCCACGGTTTCACCGGCCTTCATCTTCTGCACAGCCATCCATCCGCCGCCACCGCCGACCACCAGGATCAACAGGAAAAGTATCCAGCCACGGGCCGCCCCATGATGACGTTGACAGGTAGCATGAGTTGATTGCGGATTTATTGAATTCACGTTTCTCATAACGTTGCTTGCTCCCACATGCCATCAGGCTTGACCTGAAGGACACCGATATCACTGAAGAAATTCAATTTTGCGATTGTATGACGCACCAAGGCATCCGCTAAGGAAATACGGGCTTCGAGCAATGAGTCTTCAGACTCCAGCAATTGACGAACGGTGCCACTGCCCGTATCCAGACGTATTTTTTGCTCATCCACACGACGTTGAGCCAAGCGTAAACCCATCTGTTGAATTTGATAGGTTTCAGCACTCTCTGTCAGATCTCGGTAGGCCTGGCGCACGCTTAGTTTGATGTTCTCGACCTCCTGGTCGTAACTGCGTTGCCGTTGTTGAACATTAATGAGTGCCTCGCGATAGGCGTTGCGTTCGGATTTCCGATCGAACGGTAGATCTGCGGAGATCCCCAAGGAATAGGTCCCGTCATGGAAACGAAGTCGGGTGAAATCCGTTTCCGGAGTGGAATCGACATTGGCACCGGCAGTCAAATTCACCTGCGGCCCCAGTCCCTCGGCAGCCAAGATCAGTTTGCGTTCCACATCGATCAGGCCGTCACGGGTATTGGCCAAGTCCAAACGGCGTTCCAGAGCGATGGCAATGGCATCTTCTTCAGTATAATCCACCGAGCTAACGCCAATGGAAGTCAGGGCCTCCAATTCATTTTGATCTAAGACGATGTCCGTTTCTGTGGAAAGCCCTAAGGTCACCTTGAAACGATCCAAGGTCTGGGCATAGGACTGCTGGGTCGAAATCAAGTTGTTACGTACGGAAAGCAGTCGCTGCTCGGCCTCGTCTGCATCGGCTTGCGGTAACTGACCGACTTCCGCGGTCATACGCAAGCGATTGGTCGAATCGATCTGACGCTGATAACTGGCCTCGGTCACCATCATCCGGTCCCGCTGCTGCAAGACACTGTAGTAGTCATCGATGATGGAGGTCACAAAGGTTTGGCGATAGCGATTGAAGGTACGAATCCGGTAGAGCATATTACGCTCGGCCTGGGTCAAGTTCTCCTGAGCCGCTTTTCCCGCTCCGGCCCCCAGGATCGGAGCCGTGATCGTGCCGGTCAGGACCGATCCCAAAGAGGTCTGGGGATCGCCGGTGAGATAGCGAGCCCAGTCAATCGCCAAACCGGCACCGACCTGAATGCCATTGCCCAGCAGGAAATCCCGGTCCCCCCCCACGGAACTGGTGGCCAGCACATCGTCCGATCCACCACTTTGCGTATAGGTCGCATCGACTGTCCCAAACCATTGCCAGGCATATTGATGTCGCGTTCCCGTCAAGTTCAAGGCCGAAAGATACAAGGATTCCTTCTGAGATTGGTAATCACGACTGATCTGCGTGGCGATTTGAACGGCATCGACCAACTTCAAGGAACGCGAGGGAGGAATGAGTGTGTTGATCACGACTTCATTGGGAGCCGTATCCTGAATCTTGTAATTGGCCAGGAGACCGAAGTCATCCTGCCATTTAGATTCAATAATATTATAGACTTCATGATCTGCGTCTTCCTTGTAATGATCACGGCTACACCCTGTCATCATCACCAAGAGAAGACCGATCCCTACACTGGCGATTCTTATCATGCTCCCAACTCGTGGGAACACCCTCGCCCGGGTACGTGACAGGCTCTTCACAGACAACACTCCAATCCTTAACATCCCTGTGTGCTTCATGAAGGCAAACGCCACGCTCCTGACGATCCTGGCCCAAGCCGGAGAGGTCAGGTCAATCCCTGCAACTTCTTCCACACACAATACTATTGTTTCTACAGTTGGGGCCGATTCGGATCGGCGGCCTCAGAGTTTTCCAACTCCTCCGGTGGCGGACCCTCCGGGCCTCGTTCACGATCCGGCGGTGGACCAAACATTCCATCCGGTGGCGGACCACCCGGACCCTCTCGACCTTCACGCCGGGGGCCACCTCGGTCGTCACGACCATCGCGCTGTTCATCACGACGTCCCCGTCGACCTCCAGGGCCCCGACGGTCACGACGCCATTGTTTACGTTCTTCATAATCCTTAAACCACTGAGCATACTGCTCTGCAGTCATAATCTTCTTCATCTTTTCCAACCAGGGCTTTTCCAGGTCCTTGGATTGTTTTTCCGCAGCTTGATAGATTTCTCTAAAGGCCTTGGATTGCTCAACCATGACCTCTCGAACCTGCTCTACCTGCTGATCGTCGAGTTGATACTTGGGCTGCCAATCCCGGATCAAGAATTCAACGAATCCATCATCAAAGATGGGAGGATGTTCGATGTTTATTTTTCCCTTCAATACAGCAAAGGTACCGGCGGACCCTACAATCAACCCTGATCCGAAGATTAATAACGCAGCAAACCCCTGCACCCAGTGCTGTCTTTTGCCTAATATTGCAATTAATTTGCCTACCACAGGGCAACCTCCTGCAAGGGTTCGACCAGGACATTCATGGGGTCACTCATGGTCATCCAGGCAGAAATGGCCCAGAACAACAACACCGACGCAGCCACAGCCGAAACCGCGGCAAACAGATCAAAGGTCAGAAAATTCCCGGTGTCCTCCATTTGACCCAACTCATCCATCACCTTATCACCGACCCGGAAGACCGGGGTGGGTTGTTGTGCGGCCTCTTGTAGCAGCAACTCGATTTTCTTTAAGGTGTCCATTCTACTCTATCCAACAAATGTTCATCTTCCACTAATGTTCGAAGTTTGGCGCGGGCACGATAGGCTCGCATCTTTACCATGGCTCGACTCCAACCCATGCGCTGAGCGATCTGCTCAGTGCTGCATTGGTCAAAATACAACAGGGTCAGGACCAGACGATCCGCACTGGGCAAACGCTGAAGTAACTCAAAGGCAAATCGTTGCACGTCACTTTTGTCGGTCGCGACCTCCGGCGCCTCCACCTCGGCAGCCTCATCGAGTCGCACAAACTGTTGTTGCCGATCCCGTTGTTTCCAAAATCGGTAGCCCACCCGCGTGGCGATCCGTTTGAGCCAAAACACGAATGGAGCCTTGAATTTATATCCAGACAGACTACAGTAGGCCTCAACAAAGACCTCCTGAACCAATTCCTCACAGGTGCGAGCTTCCCGACAGAAGCGCCACATAAGACGAGAAATATCGGCCTGATGCCGCTCCAACAAGCGACGATACGCCTCCTGGTCGCCGTCTTGAGCTGCTCGAATGTCGTCCTGTTCTTGGTTTTCCACGTTGTCATCACATCACACTGCCTTTCGGCAGGGATACCCATGATCAGTCATCGATCCAGTCATCCATCTGAAAATGACCACTCTACCGATTATAACGGCATGATGGGCTATGCCTGCACACATTATTAGTAGATTTCCACAGCTTCCGGTAACCTGAAAAACCAATTTTTGTCATCTTTTTTTAACAACCTATTACCGACCCCACCACCCCTAAAATAATTCACCTGTTTTTTTCAAATCCCGGTTACCACCTGAAACCTGACCGCACTTTACCTGTGAAGACAGTTGATCATGGATTGGCTGAGTCCAATCCTATAAACAAAAAAATACAGACCCAACATTTGAAAGGAGACCTCAAATGAAAGCTTCGAAAAAGACACTAGTATGTGCAGCAGGGCTTATTAGCTTGATGATATCGGGCCTGGCCATGGCTCAACCCGGAGGCGGCTTTGGTGGTGGCCGGGCAACTTCGATCCTGAAGAGATGCGTCAACGCATGAATCAACGCATCATGCAGGCCCTGGGTACAAGTGAAGAGGAATGGAAGGTCATCGAACCCCTCTACACCAAAGTCAGTGACCTGCAACGCAGTTCCATGATGGGTGGCCGCGGACGTTTCGGCCGCATGATGGGTGGCCCCGGCGGCATGGGTGGTCCTGGTGAGATGGGTGGTCCTGGCCAAGGTGGTGACCGTCCGGAACGCGGCAACCAAAACGGCGATCGTCCGGAACGCGGCAATCGTCGTGGCATGGGTGGTCCTGATGGTGAAGAGACCGCTGTCTCCAAGGCCCAAACCGCCCTCAGCGAAGTGCTTGAAAAGGCAGAAGCCACTCCCGAAGAAATCAAGGCCGCTCTGACCAAGCTACGTGCAGAGAAGGAAAAGGCCCGCCAAGAGCTGGCTCAAGCCCAAGAAAACCTGCGTAAGGTTCTCTCCCTCAAACAAGAGGCCACCCTGGTCATGATGGGAACCCTCGACTAGTCCCTATCCGTTCTTTGAAATATTGGGCTGTCGCCTCTCTGGGGCTGCTATAATGGCATGAGGTGACAGCCCTCTTTCGATTAAGAAAACAGAATATAGAATGCAGAAAACCAAAGGTACACTGGATCAATCTGGTCGCGATAGCGACAACAAGTAACTCAGTAATACAGAAGAAATGCCCTTCTACATTCTATATTCGACATTCTACATTCCCAAGAACTTATGAACACACTACTGACACAATTCACACAGACCGGCCTAATCGATACCGTGCAAGCGGATCTCCTGCAACGCCAATTAGATAACGGCGTTTCCTTAATGGAGGCCGTACGTTCCAGCGGTGTCACTGAGGAACCCGTCCTACGCCATCTGGCTCAAGAGCTGGGGTGGACCTATGTCGAACTGGGACCCGACAGTGTCACCAAGGACTTTTTGACCCGCTTTCCGGCCCGCGTCTTGCTTGACAACCACATCTTGCCCATACCCGCCGGACAGAACGGTGATGTCCTGGCCGTGATCGCCGATCCCTTTGAAACCTCAGCCGTAGATGAACTGAGACTCGCCACAGGGCAAGATTTTCAATTGGGCCTAGCCCCTAAGAGTGACATCGTCCGCATGCTCAAGGGACACCTGGGCGTGGGTGCCGACAGTGTCCAATCCATGATCTCCGAGGCCGAAGACAGTGCCCTACGCATCATCGATCAGGACACGGATGAAGATATGGACCTGTCAGCCAATGTGGACGAGGCCCCCATCATCCGCTTTGTCAACCAGATCCTGACCGAGGCCATTGAACTGCGTGCCACGGACGTCCATATCGAGCCCTTTGAAAACGAATTACGCGTACGCTATCGTATCGACGGGGTCTTGCAAGAGACCTCGGTATCGCAGGCCGTCAAGCAATTCCAACCCGCCATCATCTCCCGACTCAAAATTCTGGCCAAGCTGGACATCGCAGAAAAACGCGTACCCCAGGACGGTCGCCTCAAGCTACGCCTCAAGGAGCGTGAGGTGGACGTGCGTGTCTCGATCATCCCTATGCTCTACGGCGAAGCCATAGTATTGCGTCTGTTGGACCGCGGCTCGGTCCTGTTCGGACTCGATAAACTGGGGATGTCACCCCGTGATATGGAGTTGATGGAAGGCATCCTAACCCGGCCCCATGGCATCATCCTGGTGACCGGCCCGACCGGTAGCGGCAAGACCACCACCCTCTACGGTTCATTGGCCAAAATTAACGATATCGGACGAAAAATCATCACCATCGAAGATCCAATCGAATACCAACTCCACGGTATCAACCAGATTCAGGTCTCGCGTAAGGCAGGCCTGACCTTTGCCAGCGGCCTGCGGGCCATCCTGCGTCACGACCCGGACGTGGTCCTGATCGGCGAAATCCGTGACGTCGAAACGGCGGAAATTGCGGTGCAGGCCTCTCTCACGGGCCACCTGGTGTTCTCCACGCTCCACACCAACGATGCCCCCAGTGCCCTGACCCGCCTGGTGGACATGGGCGTGGAGCCCTATCTGGTCGCCTCCTCCCTGGAAGCCGTCATTGCCCAGCGACTGGTGCGACAGATCTGTAGTCACTGCCGTGAGGAAATGCCGGCCAGTGAGGTCGATAAACTACGCAACCAGTTCACCCAACTGCCCGATACCCTCTATCGAGGCAAGGGATGCCGCCAGTGCCAGGGCACGGGCTATCGTGGCCGCCAAGGTATCTTTGAAATGATGGTCGTGACCGAGGACATCCGTAACTCGATTTTAGAGAATCCCTCCTCGCGTCTGCTCCGCAAGATGGCCACCCAAGACGGCATGGTCAGTCTGCGTCAGGATGGCTACCGTTACCTGGAAAGCGGCCTGACCACGATTCAGGAAATCCTGCGTGTCACCAAGGACGAACAAATGGAACACTACGGCCAAAACGGTCGCAATCAGTAATTTGGGGATTGTTTCATGCCCACGTTTGCATACAAGGCATTAACTGCACAAGGCCAAGAGGTCAGCGACACCCTGGAGGCCCCCAACCGCCAAAGCGTGATCGAACGCCTGAGCCAGAAGGCCCTCATCCCGGTCTCGATAACCGATGGACAAGCCGGTAAGGTTCAGCGTAGTCTCAAAGGCAAACGCATCAGCAAAAACGACGTGGAAACCTTCACCCGCGAGCTGGCTAACCTGCTTGGTGCCGGTGTTCCCTTGAACCGCGGCCTCAAGATTCTCTCACGTGAAGCCAGCGGCTCGGGAGCCAAGGAACAATGGGGTCAACTGGAAGAACTGGTCTCGGGTGGGGCCGCCCTGGCCGATGCCATGGCTCAGTTCCCCCACACCTTTCCGGCAGTCAATGTCGCCATGGTCCGGGCCGGTGAGACCGGCGGCTTTCTGGATCTCGTTCTGCAACAGATCGCCGACTTCCGCAACCGCGAACAGGAACTGTTGGGCAAGGTCCGCTCGGCCCTGGTCTACCCCATCATCCTGGCGGTCATGGCCACGGGCATTCTGATCTTTTTGCTGACCTACTTCATCCCGCAGTTCTCCAAGATGTTCGAGGAATTCGGCGGAGCCCTGCCCCCCTTGACCCAGGTAATCGTCAACCTCAGTGACATTGTGCGAAATTACTGGCTCCTGGTCATCCTGGGCCTGATCTTGGGTGTCGTGTCCCTGCAACAACTGCTCAGCCGTGACACCGGACGCCGCGGCGTACAAAAAACATTGCTCAAGACCCCCATGATGGGCACGGCCCTGGGACGTTTCGCCCTGGTACGTTTCTGTCGCATGCTGGGCACCCTGGTGGGTTCCGGTGTCCCCCTGATCACCGCCCTCAAGACCGCACGCGAGGCCATTGGCAACGAGGTCCTGGCCGACACCGTTTCGGGAGCCATCGACAAGGTCCAACGCGGCCAGTCCCTGTCCCGCAGCCTGGCGGACTGCCCCCTGCTGTTTCCGAACTCGGTCGTGGAAATGGTTTCCGTGGCAGAGGAAAGCGGCCGCCTGGACGCTGAACTGGTGCGCCTGGCCGATGCCTACGAACAACAGTTGGACCGTCACCTCAAGATGATGGTGGCCCTGGCCGAACCGGCCCTGCTCTTTGTCATGGCCGTACTGGTCGGGACCGTGGTCATCGGCATGTTGCTACCGATCTTCAACCTACAGGAACTCATTCGATGATGATCTTTGAATCACAAGTTGGGAAGAAAATGATGAACACACAGACACGAAATGGTTTTACCTTGATTGAATTGCTGCTGGTATTGGTGATCCTGGCATCGCTGACCGCCATTGTGGCTCCCAAATTTACCAACCGGGCCAAGGAGGCCAAGATCACCCAAGCCCGCACCCAGATCAGCCAATTCAGTACGGCCCTGGATGCCTTCAATATCGACCTGGGACGTTTCCCCACCACCACTGAGGGACTCGATGCCCTGGTGGAAAAACCGACTGGCTTGGACAAGTGGCGTGAACCCTACCTGTCCCGTCGGACCACGATCCCTCTGGATCCCTGGGGCAAACCCTACATCTATAAATGCCCGGGCCAACACAACCAGTATGAATTTGATCTGTCCAGCTGGGGCCCAGATATGAAGGCCGGTGGCGGTGACGACATCGACAACTGGTCCGATGAAGGCGACGCAGCAACAATCGATCGCTAATCAAGACGTGACGAATCATGAAGAAAACGACCTCGACATCCGGTTTTACCCTGTTGGAACTCATCCTGGTGATGCTGATTCTCACCACGGTGCTGGGCCTGTCCGGACCGTCCCTCAAGGGGTTCTTCTCCATGCGTCAAATCGATGCGGCCGCGGCTCAGATCGTGGCCTTGACGAAATTCGCTCAGAGCCAGACCGTGTGCGAGGGACGTATCTATCGCCTCAACCTGGATGTGGTTCACCGCACCTATTGGCTCACGGTCCAGGACCAGGGGTCCTTTGTGGATCCCGAAACCGAATGGGGCCGGGTCTTTCAACTACCCGAGGATGTGGGACTAGAGGTGCAGGACCTCAAGACCAAAGGTCTGCTTTACACAGTCGACTTTAGCCCCTTGAACCGAACGACGCCAGGCCTGATCCGGCTCAGTACGCTCAAGGGTGACCGTTATAACATCATGTGTCGCTCGGCCACCGAGTCTTTTGTACTCGTGGACGACAGCGAAGTGGAATACGAAGACGATGACCTGTAAACGCCATTCCAACCGATCCGAGGGGTTTACCCTCATGGAGATGCTCGCGACCCTGCTGCTGATCGCATTGATCATGCCCACGGCCATGCGGGGGCTCTCCACAGTGACCCATATGGCGGCACGGTCCAAACGTCACATCGAGGCCGCAACTCTGGCCCGGACCAAGTTGTCCGAACTGATCGCGACGGAAGAATGGCAAGGGGGCAGTCTCAAACACGGTCGTTTCGACAGCGATGATACCACTAACCATGAGGACTACGAGTGGTCCTGGGATATCCGCAGTTGGGATGTCTCGCCCTTACAGGAACTGACCGTCACCGTGACCTGGGAATCGGAGCAGCAGGGCCTGCGTCTCTTGGACGAGGCCAAAGGAGTGACCTTAAGTACCTTGGTGTTTACGAGTGAAGACGATGAATAGGATTGATTCTCATTTCAATAATGGCCTAGGGTGGCATGCTTTCCCGCAGGGCAAGCATGTGAACCATCCTGACGCAGACAAGCACACATGCTTACGCAAGCGTAAGCATGCCACCCTGTCTGATGTGCCATCGAGTCTCATCCTCAATCAATCGGGAGGCTTTACCCTGTTGGAGCTGCTGGCCTCCATGAGCCTGATGGTGGTGGCCGCGGCCTGTCTCTATTCCAGTCTGAGCACGGCCTTTAAGACCAAACAGATCGCAGAACGCAATCTCAATCCCCTGGAAAACGCCCAGGCCGCCATGGAACTGATGATGCAGGACCTGCGTGGGGCCGCCGAGCCCAACGGTACGTTGACCGGAGACTTTGTCGGCACGGACGACCGTCGCGGCACCAACATCGACTTCGACAGCCTGGTCTTCTACTCGACCAACCATCAAATCGGCGATGACGAAGACCGCATTACCTGTGGCATCGGCAAGATCGAACTGCTGTTGGAAGAGCCCCAGCTCAATGTGGCCGCCCAAAAACTGCAAACCGTCAAGACCTACAACCTCGTCCGGCGCGTGACCGACAATCTCTTGACCGAAGATGAAGACGACGACGCGGAATCCTTTGACGAAATCCTCTGTCGCCACGTACGCTCGCTCAATTTCCGTTACTACGACGGCGAGTCCTGGCAAGACGAATGGGATTCCTCGGAGTCCTACGACATCGTCCCCCTGGCCGTAGAGGTGACCTTGGAACTGGAGCCCCGTTCTGAGGATCTGCCTCAACATGTCTCGGCCCAGAATCGCCTGAGCCGCGATTACCTGATGAGCGTGACACAGGTGACTCAGGTGCTGACCCTGCCCTGTGGCGTGGCCCTGGCCGATGCCGAAGAGGCTGCTGAAGCCGAAGAAGAAGAGGCCAGTCAATCCCAAAGTCAAGGGGCAAGTGGACAGACCGGAACCCTGGACATGGGTGGAGGGATGATGCGATGAACCATCGGCACGGCACCATCCTGATCGTCACCATCTGGGTGACCCTGATCCTGGCCAGCCTGGTCCTGATGTTTGGACGCTCCATGCGGATCAGCGCCTATGTGGCCGCCAACAGCATGGGACACCAACAGGCCGATACCATTCTCGATGGGGGTGTGCAATTCGCCCTGGCCCAGTTGGAGGATGAGGATTTCGATCCCACCGATGAAGACACCGACCTCTACGAGGCCCAGGCCGTGGGTGACGGTTACTTCTGGCTGCTCAAGGCCAGTCCGGATGACGACCAAAAAATCGAATACGGCTTCAATGACGAGGCCGCCAAGATCAACCTCAACTCCGCCAGTCTGGAAATGTTGCAAAAATTGCCCGGCATGACCACGGAACTGGCCGCCTCGATCATCGACTGGCGTGACGAAGACGACGATTTGACCGAGGGAGGAGCCGAGGACGAATATTACCTCATGCTGTCACCGGCGTACTCCTGTAAAAACGCCGACCTGGAGACGGTCGAAGAGATCCTGCTGATCCAAGGGGGCAGTGAGGAAATTCTCTTTGGCGAAGATACCAACTTCAACAGCACGTTGGATGAGAACGAAGACGATGGTGACCAAAGCGAGCCCGAGGACGACCGCGACGGCATTCTGGACAGCGGCCTCTACGACTATGTCACGGTCTGGAGTCAGGAAGAAAACGTCGATGCCGACGGTAACACTCGCATCAACATCACCGAAACCGATTCTCGCACGGACCTACAAACCCTCTTGGAAGAGACCTTCGACGAGGACCGTGCCCTGGAGATCCTGGGCATGATGCCCTCGACCAATATCTCCTACGACAACCTATTGGACTTCTACTATCAATCGGGCCTGGAGCTGGACGAATTCGAACAGATCGCAGACAAGCTGACCACGGATGCCAACGAAACCCTCGTGGGCCTGGTCAATGTCAACACCGCCAGCTGTGCCGTGTTGGAATGCCTGCCCGAGTTGGAGACCAGCGATGCCGAGGCCCTGATCCAAAAACGCCAGGCCAGCAATACCAACCTCGAAACCATTGCCTGGGTGACCGAGGTCCTGGAGCAGGACAAGGCCATCGCCATCGGCAGCTACATTACCGTACGCAGCTCGCAATACACCGCGGACGTGGTCAGTGCCACGGGCAATGGCCGGGCCTTTCGCCGGGCCCGAGTGGTGCTCGACACCACCAACACGTTACAGCCAATCCGCTCCTGGAAGTCCCTGACCCATTTGGGTTGGCCCTTAGAACGAGAAACCATGACCACCCTGCAAGCAGGGCGTTCGTTGCATTAAAAGATAACTCCTTTGAAAATCGAACCATGAGAATTAAAACAACATCTGTGTTAGTATTGACCTGGGGGCACGACACCCTCCATGTGGCCCAGGCCACGGCTCACGGCGGTCGTTATCGCATCAAACAGAGTGCGACTTACGGCATCCCCGAGGGATTGGGTCTCGATGATCCCGAGACGCTAGGTCAGGGGCTCCATGAGTTCTTGCGAAAAGAGCGGCTCACGTCGAAACACGCCATCGTCGGGATCCCGGCCCGCTGGTTGGTGGCCAAGACCGTGACACTGCCGCCCACGAATCCGGACCACGTTCGTGGCATCCTGGAAATCCAGGCCGAACAGTGTTTCTCCCTGGGACTGCAAGAGCTGGTCTACAATTACAGCGGCATCCCCAAGAGCGACCAAAGCAGTCAGATCCTGTTGGTGGCCATGCAACGTAGCCGTATTGACCAACTCAAGACCATACTCAAAGCGGCCCACCTCAATGCCCTCAGCATCGTGCCGATGGCCGCCGCCACCGCGGCCCTGGCCGAGGGCTCGCGTCAAGTGTGCGGTGTGTTCGCTCAAAACGGACATGCCGAATATGTCATGGCCCAGCAAGGGACCTTGAGCCAGATCAAACATGTCACCACCTCGGTTTCACAGAGTGACCCGGACAGCATGGCCACCGACCTGCAACGGCTGTTGCTATTGGCCGGTCGTTCTCAGGACGCCGGCATGGACCTCGTGGTTTGGTCTCCTGCCACCGATGATGCCGCCCTGAATCCCCTACGTCTCCGCTTGGGTCAGGAGATTACCGTACACAACGGTCGCTCCGCTCTGGAGGCCGCCGGTCAGATCGCTCCCGATCCCGATACGGCCGCCGACTATCAGGCGGCGGCCCTGCTGGCGGGCTATCAGCGGGCAGAAACCCCCATGCTGGACTTCCTGCATTCCCACCTGGCCACCAAGCCTCACAAAAACCGTGGGCGTCTGGTCTTCTGGGCCGTGTCTGCGGTTTTGATCGGGCTGTTGGGCATCGCCGCCGTCTATGGGATGTGGGCCCAGGACCGTCGTGACATTGCCCAGTTCCAATTGCAGATCGAAGACAACCAAGTCCCCCTGCGTCAGGCCACGGAATTGCGTGACCGCTTGAAACTGGCCAACAATTGGTACACCGGCCGAGCCACCTACCTGGATGCCCTGGACCGTTTGACCACCCTCTTCCCCGAGACGGGTGACATTTGGATCACCAATCTAAGTTTCCAGGACGACGGCACGGCGGCCATTGTCGGAGACGCCTTGGATCGACCCAGTGTGCTGCGTGTTCTCGAGGCCATGGAGGACTCAGACCGTTTCACCGATATCACCACCCATTATCTCGATGAAGTGGGCAAGGACACGCAAGAGATTTCCTTTGCGATTCGTTTTAAAATCATCAAACCGTAGGGACCGATATGCTATCTAAACGTGAACAACTGATGTTTTATGCGGCACTGGCCATCCTGGGACTCTGGGTGCTCAACGCCTTTGTGCTGGCCCCCGTCTCGGATGCCATGAACCAGACCCGCCAACTACGAGACGCCCTGGCTGCCGACGTTGAGGCCATGTTCGATCTGATCGACCGACGCCCGGCCATGCGTCAACGCTGGCAGGAAATGCAAAACCAGGGGCTATCGGAAAACCCCTCTGTCACGGAACAGGTGGCGTTTAAATATTTACAGCAATGGTCGGACGATGCCGGTGTAACCTTGACCACCATGACTCCCAGTCGCAATACGGTCGAAGTCGGCATGCCCTCGATCACCTTCAATGTCGCGGGCAAGGGATCACTGGGAGGCGTCTGTCGGCTGATCGATCAACTGGAACAAACTCCCCTGCCGGTCCGCATTCAAAGCTTGACCCTGGGCTCGACCAATGCCATGGGAGAAATTCTGACGGTACAGATGAAATTGAACGTGCCTTACTTGGACCCCAGCATCCCCTTAACCGAGGCATCCATGGCCCTTTAATCACGAGACTGACTGATGAAAATTCTGATAAGCATTTTAATCGTATTCACACTATCGCCGGCCTGGGCCCAGGACGCAAACTCCAACGAACCCCAGGACTTTACCCAACGGTTCCCCAACATCCTCGGCAACAATATCTTCTCCCGCTACCGACAGCCCTATGTCGAACCGGAGCATCGTGAGCGAAAGGTGGAAATCCCGCCGGCCCCGGCCGAGGAGACCTACTACATCCTGGAGGGAATCACCCTAGAGACCACGTCCGCAGGTGAAAAACTCGTTGCCCTCATCGAATACAACAATCAAGGCGGCAGTCTCCCGAAATACAACATCGGCAGTCAAGTGGCCGAGGGAACGATCGAATCCCTATCTTGGAACAGTTTGGTCTACGTCAAACCGGGTGACGATCCCAACCAACCCGTTCGCACACAGGTTTTTGTCGGACAAAATCTGCTGGGCCAAGTCGCACAGCCGGTGTCCAGCTACAACGACTATGATTACGATTACTCGTATAACAGCTATAATCGTTCATCTGCTCCGTCAACGTCCAGCCGTTCATCCTCCAGTGGTGATTCGAGCGGGGACGCGGACGCCGCAGCGATCCTCCAACAACTCATGGAACGACGACAGCAAGAATTAGGCCGCTAACCACCAAGGAACACGATTATGAAAGACCTATTTATGAATCGGCTCACTATTGCATGCATTCTTTTGACCTTGACCCCCGGGCTCTGGGCTCAGGAAACAACCACCCTCGAAGACCCCAACGATCTCCAGCTGGCAATGAACTTCCGCGATGTCCCTCTGCAGACCGTGGTCGAGTATCTCTCGGAAAAAACCGGACTGATCATCCTCTCGGAAAACGGGTTCAGTCAACGCATGAGCGTGATCAGTCGCCACCCCGTCAATCTCGAAGAGGCCATCGAGCTGCTCAACTCGGTGCTCAAGGACGGAGGCTACGCCGCCATTCGTCAGGGCCGCACACTACGCATCGTACCGCAGGAAGAGGCCATTAAAAACGCCCTACCGATTCGCAAGGGCAGTGATCCCAATGCCATCACACCCAGCGACAGTATGGAATACCGCATCGTGCCGGTACGCTATCGCGATGTGGAGGAACTGGTGGAGAACCTCACTCCCTTGATGCCCTCCTATGCCACCCTCCAGGCCAACACCGAGGGCAACGTACTCCTCATCACCGACACTGCCTCTAATATTAAACGCCTACTGGAAATCGTCAGCAAGCTGGATGTCCCCATGTCAGCGACGGCCGAAATCGAGGTCTTCCAGTTGCGTAATGCCGATGCCTCCAGTGTCGCGGAAATCATCGGGCAACTGTTCGAGGAAACCTCCTCCAGTTCTAACAACAACAATCGCAGCAACAACCGCAATCCCTTTGAAATGATGATGGGACGTCGAGGTGGGCGTGGCGGGCCTGGTGGAAATGATGACGGCGGGACATCTGGATCCGATTCCGAAAGCCCACGGGGCTATGTTTCGGTCACGGCTGCCGCCGATACTCAAACCAACTCCGTGGTGGTCAGCGGACCGGCCGATCGTATCGAGGTGATCCGTACCATGGTCGAAAGCCTCGACAAAACCGCCGCCGAACTGGCCAGCGTCAAGGTCTTCCACCTGGTATACGCCGATGCGGACAACACCGCCGATCTGATTAACGACGTCTTCGGTTTGACCAGCAGCAGTTCACGCAACAATAACCAACAGAGCAACCGCATGTTCGGCCGGGGTGGGCCCGGTGGCATGATGATGGGTGGCACTCAAGATTCGACCTCCACCTCCAATGCCGACGTCATTGCTGCGGCCGACTCGCAAACCAACTCCGTGGTGGTCAGTGGTCCCCCTGAAACCCTAGCCGTGATCGAAGGCATCATCGAAGAACTGGATTCCAATCCGGATCAGGAACGCAGCATCTTTGCCTATGGCCTGAAAAACGCCGACGCCACTAACCTCATGGACATCCTCAACGATCTGTTTACCCAGATGCAAGAGATGTCCAACACCAGCAGTAACAACCAATTCCAGGGTGGAGGCCCCGGCGGCATGATGGGTGGTGGTGGAAGTTCTTCCAGTTCCAGTAGTGATAGCTCCACAGGATTGGATGACGAGACCTATTTCCAGGCCGACACCGAGACCAATACCCTGCTGACTCTGACGTCCACGCGTAACTACGCCAAGATCGTCCCCATTATCGAGCAGTTGGACAAACCCATCGGCCAGGTCTCTATCGAGGTGCTGTTGGCCGAGGTCACTTTGAATGACGATTCGGACCTGGGTGTTGAATTCACCCTGAATAATATCTTGAACAGCAACCAGGGAACCGTGAGCACCGCAACCTCCTGGCTGAATCCGGCCGGGGAGGGACTCGTGTTAAACTCGATCACTGGGGATCTGGACCTGACCATCCGGGCCTTGCAGGAAAACTATCGCATGAACGTGTTGTCCCGACCCTATATCCTGGCCAGCAACAATCAGACCGCTCGCATCACCGTGGGTGAAGAAATCCCCCGTGCCACGGGCACCACCTTGAGCAGCAATCAGACGACGACGTCGGTGGATTACAATGACGTGGGTATCATCCTGGAGGTCACGCCCTCGATTAATCCGGACGGCCTGGTCAATATGACCATCTCACCGGAGATCTCCTCCATGGGTGAGGACTACACCTTCTCGGAAGACTTGACCTCCCCCACCTTTACCACCCGTTCGGCCGAGACCAAGGTGTCCGTACGTGACGGCCAGACCATTGTCATCGGCGGTCTTATGCAGGATCGATACACCGATGTGGTCACCAAGGTCCCCTTGCTAGGCGACATCCCCATCCTGGGCAACCTCTTCAGACGCAATGAAAAGTCCAAGGAAAAGACCGAACTGCTGATCTTCCTGACCCCCCGTGTGGCCAAGGATCCCGGCACCCTAACCCCGATGTCCAATATCAAGCGTGACCAGAGTTCACTCAATACGGACTCCACCGCGGCCGAGACCTTTAAACGACACATGGATCAAATGGAACAACGATACGAGGTTGAAAACCCTCAATAGTTCGTTCGACAGTCGAAAATTCGACTGATCTTTTCCTCCTTTATGGAGAAGGACGGATCTCATCCCCGACATCCGTCCTTTTTTATGCGCGGAATCGATCAACACACGGGGTGACGTAGAATTGTCTTGAGTCGCTCTGGTGGAACACGCCTGCAATCGGACAGATAGATTTCATGTGGACGACCATGAAAATGCAGGCCCCGCTCTTGAGCATAAGCCTCCATTTGCTTGAATGTTTTCCCTTCCTGTTCATAGGGGCCGACATGTAACATCTGGACACACTCTCCTTCGCTCAAGGATTCCAATGTCACCTCCCGAACAGTGAGCGTCTTGCCTTTGGCCTGGAGTTTACCTTGTGCCTCACAAAGATCATCTCCTGTCACGGCCTCGGGCGTTCGAATCAACATCCTCCAAAACCATTGCTCTTGTGGCACTTGATCGAAGCCAGCACTGCCATCGGCCAGCCACCATTGGCATTCCAGCTTGCAAATGGTGTAATCGGGCAAACCTGTATACTTACGTGTCATCTTGATGGTGTAGACCATGGCATACAATGCCCCGATGCGATCTTCAAACGCTGGTCCCCCCGGTGCTCCCTGGCCACTAATGGCCAAATATTGGGCCTCTGCAATCGTGACCAACGTGGGCGTCTTGGCTTGGATATAGTCCGCCTTGAATTGCTTGAACAAATCAATTTTAGTTGAATCTGTCATGGGTTTACCTCTTCACAATCGGTGCATAGATATCCGTTAAGAGATCTTCAGGGTCCGTACTATGTGGGTCATTGAGATAGAACTCCAGACTGGGCTCTCCTCGCAGATCATAAGCACTCTGGGGTAACCACTGACCAAAGAGCCAGGCATAGGTTTCATTGAGGCGTTCATACGGCCCCTCATGGGTCACTCGGGCATAATCACCACCGGCCAGGATCTGAATGCCCACAGGGCCTTCAGCTTGGAAATCAGGTCCCACCGTGACACAGGCATCATAGCGAATCTTTTCAGGTGGCGTCACTTCGGGATCGTCATAGCACACCCCGATGAAGCGGGCATCCGGTCCCAGCAAGCCTTCCTTACCCAGATGCATGCAGACCGCATCCCAGGCCTGACCCACCTCGTGATAAGGACCGACATGACGAACAAAGGCCACGCGTATGGATTCCACGGTTTCAATAGCAGCTTTCATGTTCAGATCTCCTGTGCTAATTTCAAAGACCATTGGGATTCCAGGAAGCTGATAGTGGATACCGGGGCCATCAATCCGACGACGCAAATCCGATCGAAACTGCGTAGGTGAGCAGCCCAGCAAAGAGCGAAACGCCCGCGTAAACGCCTCATGGCTTTCATAGCCCGCCTCCAATGCAATTTGGACCACGGTTTGGTTCGAGTGCTTCAATCGAATCGCGGCTCGTTCCAGACGGAGACGACGAATATGCTCGTGCAAAGATTCACCCACCAACCCGCGAAAAACACGATGAAAGTGATAAGGCGAAAAATGGGCCAACTCCGCCAGATCCACTAAAGCCAAACTCTCGTCCAAATGTTGTTGAATATACACCAACACCCGCAGCAGCCTTTCCTCATACAATTGTCGCGTGGATTTCTTCACGGTTACTATCATACTCCATTTCACAGCCCTTCACTATAGGACCTTGATGATCTTATGCTTGACCGTCTTTGCTGATTTAGTGAACTTTCTCTGTTCTGAGTTGTAACTGGACTTTTGCAATTTAGGCCAAGGCTAGATGCAGCTTGATTTTCTCAAAACTCCAACCGTCCATTTCGGCGCGTTCTATCACCCACCCCAGGGTTTGGCTGAGACTCTCCTTGAGTACGGCTCGACAGGCTTGTCCGATGGTCGTCAAACGTTCCAATGCCCACGCACGCGCATGGCTCTGCTTCAACTGAGACATCAAGAGACTGTACGCCAGGAAGACCATGTACATATGGCGGGTCTGACCAAGGCCACTCCTAAGCTGACATTCACCCATGCCCAGATGTTGCTTGCCATCCCGATGGAAGCATTCTGTGCCTGTCCAACGATAGCGATAAACCCGAAGGATACGAGTCACTTCCCAAGCCGTTCGGTTGGTGACCAACGCCTTTCTGGCTTTTGTATCGTTACGTTTGTCCCAGAGAATCACGATGCGAACCTTGTGATCCACTCCAGGGATGCGAATACTGACCGTAAAGTACCACTGGCGGGATTCGCCGACCTTGACGAGCTTGCGGTCCTTGGAATCGATTTGTGTGGACAAATCTTGGACGTTGAGTTCCTTGCCCTTGAAGACAATCTTACGGTTAAATTTCAGATCGCCAACATAGTTTCGCGTCAAGCCGTTGATATAGTTCAGGTTATCCTTGTGAGTGAACCAACTATCAAAGGTGAAGTCGCCGGGGATGTCGTTGGCAATACTCCAATCGACCAGTTGTCGAAAGAGAACGTTATGGTCTCGGAATTCGATCTGTCTTTCTTCACAATGATCCTTCTTGACAAATCGGTAGAATTCCAAGGGATAATGCTTTCCAGAGGTACACATGTAGTTGATGATCAGGTAATCATGGGCAATCTTGTGGCGTTGTTCTGCGTGATCCCAAAAATAGCCTGCATCTTCAATCAACTTCCCGTCGTGATCGATCAAGACATTGTCAATAGGGATGACTCCCTGGGCACTGAAGCGTGTGTCGGGTTGCTTTTGCAGCCATTGAATCCGTTGCAGGTTGAAGTTCTCTTGATCCCACTGGCATTCGGTAATCCAACGGTTCAAGCAGGATTGATCCGTGGTTACGGCGAATTCGCTATTGATGGCCGAGACATTCTTCTTGTGTGCCATCATCAAACCGGTGAGATATTCAGCGAAATGCTTACGTTCGGGGTCATTCGCGAACAGAGGTCCAAATTCGTCCAGGGCCTTCTTGACGACGGTAGGAAAATCAACAATCGCTGGCATGGTCATATCCTCCATGATATTTTTGCCAACCTGATTGCCAATATTTGTCGTCAAAGTGCCCATTTTGCCTTTAAATTTTCAACTTTGCAAAAGTCCAATTGTAAGTGATCTTTGTGTAGTCCGCATGTAAGTTCACGCTCTTAAGGGTGTCCCTAATAATTGCTATGGAGTCACTAGTAGAAGATTATTGAGGCCGCTAAAGCAATAATACACAACCTGTTACAACTTGCATTCATACCGGAGAACCGGTATAAAAAACAGGGTTCTATTGGCGATCAATAACGGATTTCTTTGTGACACGACCAGGGATGTATGCAATTTTGTGTGGTGGACTGCTGCTGTTGAGCGGAGTGACTCAGGTCTGGGCCGATGAATCGCCCGATCGAATTGCCTACGAGGTCGTATTCGAGGGAGTGACCGCAAAGCTGTTGTCGGCCATGGAACAACAGGCTCAAACCTTTCGCAATCAATCCCGGCCACCCGTGAGTATGCGACAACTCAACGAACACGCCCAGAGGGATGTGGCACGGTTACAACGGGTACTGGAGTCCCAGGGGTATTACGAAGGCGAGGTCGCGGTAAAGATTGAACATGAATCCAAACCCATCCACATCCAATTCAACGTAGATCCCGGGCCACTCTATACGATTGGCAGTTGGAATATTGTCTGGCCCGAGTCATTGGCCAACCAGACCATCGCTCCCTCGATCACATATCTGGTCAAGGACCAACCCGCAGAGGCCTCTCTAATTATTTCAGCCGAATCTCAGTACCTCGCTCAGCTAAGGAACCGAGGCTATCCATTCGGAAAAATTCAAAACCGATCCATAGAACTGGATCCCAATCAAGCCCAAGTCAGGGTCATCTCACATATCGAACCCGGCCCCAGTGCGACGTTTGGCGACGTGGTCATTGAGGGACTCGTCGGGGTCAAGGAATCCTTGGTGTTTCGTTATATCCGCTGGCAAAAGGGAAAACCCTATCGGGAACGTAGAGTCGAACAGTTGGAAAAGGACCTGCTCAGTTCTGGATTGTTTGCATCGGCCTGGGTGGAACCTGCCACCCAACCGAAAGCGGATGGTTCCTTGCCCATCCATATCCATCTCACGGAACGCCGACACCGCACGATTCGACTCGGTGGATCCTATGTCACAGACGAGCAGGGACTGGGAGCCCAGGCCTCCTGGGAACATCGTAACCTCAAGGGCCGGGGACATCGTTTGCGTGCGGAATTGGAGAGCACCCAGATTGGCATTAACCAAACCACCTCATATCTGTTCCCGGATTTTGGATACCGTAACCTGGACCTCTTGTTAGAACTGGAATTGGCCAAGGAATATCCCCAGGCCTATAGCGGCCAAAGCACACGAGCCGCGGCCACCTGGGGTTATCATCTGCTGTCATGGGACATGGATGTCTGGGCCGGATTCGCACAAACCAACTCGAGTATCGAACAACAGGACGTTCGTACCCGTTACAACATTCAGGAACTACCCGTGGGATTCAACTGGGACCACCGCGACGACCCGCTCAATGCCATGCGGGGTTGGCAGCTCATGCTACAGATCACTCCCCAGACAGACCTGTCCAAGGATATCCATTTCACCAAGACCTATGCCGAGGCCCGCCTGTTTCAACCGTTGAGTTGGTTTCCCAACACCGTGTTCGCCATGCGGTTGGGAACCGGAGCGATCAATGGCGTAGCCCTGGGTAATGTACCGGCGGACCGGCGTTTTTATAGCGGAGGAGCGGGTTCCGTACGCGGCTATGCTTATCAAGCCATCGGCCCAACGACAGATGGTCAACCCACGGGTGGATTATCCCTGGTCGAGACCTCTCTGGAATTACGATCCACCTGGAACCCGCGTTGGGGATCGGTGGTGTTCCTGGATGGTGGCCGGGTCTTTGCCGAGGTCTATTCACAGGAAGAAGAGGAAGACATGCGTTGGGCCGCGGGTGTGGGTCTGCGTTACTTCCTGGATTTCGGGCCTTTGCGTTTTGATATTGCCTTCCCGCTCAACAAGGAAGGAGACGATCGGAGTTATCAGTTTTATGTCAGTATCGGCCAAGCATTCTAAAACGCCCCGACGCTTGTCACGTTGGGTCAAGCTGATGATCTGGACGCTGTCCCTGGGACTGCTCCTGGTCGTCGGACTCTACCTGGGCCTGCAAACCCGCTGGACCAAGGACAAGATCACCGCGATCCTCAACGACCGCTTGGGCCAGGGATCGGTCCAAATCCAATTCGAGGGGCTCTCCGGCACCCTGCCCCATCGCCCCCGTTTGGGACGTTTGCGCATCAGCGATGCCAATGGCTGTTGGCTGGAGGCCCGTGACATTGTCCTCAACTGGAGGCCGCAACGATGGCTCCAGCGTATGGTGGATGTCCGCAATTTGGAGGCCGAGAAGGTATTCATTTACCGACGCCCTCAATCCAGCTCTCCATCCCAGCCCAAGTCAACCCCGACCCCATTGTCCTTGCCCTACATCCGTATCCACCGACTGAACTGTGACGCATTGGACCTTCACGCTGGAGTCATTAATGACAGCTCCATTCAAGTGGCCCTGACCGGATCGGCCCAGGTGATGGGACGTCGCTCATTGGTCCGCGCCGATCTTCAGCTCTCCGGTGACATCCAGGCCAAACTAAGTACCGACCTGCACCGTTCGTCAACAACCGCATCGCCCTATCAGGCCGAATGCATACTGACCTTCAACGAGCAGACCTACCAACTGACCACCGGGTGCGACATGAACCGTCAAACCCTCACCCTCAATGACCTCCAGGTCGAGCTGCCCTTTATGCAGGTGGCCGGTGATCTCAGTCTGGATCGCCAGCGCAAACGCCCCAACGGTGCGTTGACCTTGGACATTCAGGATCTGTCCGTCCCCGCGGCCTGGATCAAGCGTGACATACAAGGCCACGGTCTCCTGGAGGTGACCTTTCCTGCGGATCATGAGACGGCCCTGGGACACTGGCAGGTCGAAGACCTGGTGGCCTTTAACACCCAAGTGGAACGAAGCGAAGGTGACTTTGTCTGGTCATGGGATTCCCTCAAGATCCCCACCCTCCTGCAGGCCCAGGCCCAGGGATTGACCTTTAGCAAATATCACTGCGAACAGGTTGAATTGACCCTGGACAACGATTCTCCCCAAATGTCCCTGGCCTTGACGGCCCAGGGTCAAATAGATCGGCCCTTTGCCCTGGAAACCCAGATCACCCTGCCCAAGCAGCGCACGGATCAAGCCGCCCAGATCGACCGGCTGTCCCTACAATGGGGCGAATACCAGGGGCAATTACAATGCCCAGCCGTCCTCTGGCAGGAAGATTCCGAGTTGCGTGTCAACGACTGGCAGTGGCAGGGCGATCCCTATCGCCTGTCCGTCAACGGTGTCATCGGTCAGGACCGGGTGGACCTCCTGGCCCTACTGAAAGAGTTACCTCTGGAGCAACTGCCCTGGACCGCCCAACGAAACCTGCGCGGGACACTGGGTGGCCGACTGCAAGTCAACGGCAGTCTGAGCAAGCCCTGTATAGCCGCCCAAGCACAGATCCAGGAATTCAACGTTGACGATCCCAACCATGATCCGGTCACCCCCTTGAACGCCGCTTTTACTGCGGATCTATCCCAAGGCCAGTTGCAGGCCCAAATCAATCTGGCGACCGATACGCAGGACCGCGTTGATGTGCTCTTACGAGTTCCCACGGACTTGTCCCTCTATCCCTGGGCCTTGGACATGCAACAGTCCTCTCAAGAATTCATCGTTCAGGTGGACACCGGACGTTCGTTTACTCGACTGGGTGCCGGTGTTGCGCGAGACCCAGTTACGGGGCCGTTTGCAGGGCAGCTTGGAGCACGAGGGGTCCTGGGCCGACAGTGACTTCACCGGAGAACTCCATTGGCGCGAGGGGACCTATGAGGACTCCCTGCTGGGCTCCATTATCCGTGACATCGAGATGACCTGTCAGGTCCAAGATGACCGCAATATCCTCCTTAAGGCCAAGGGCCAGGCTGGGCTGGCCGGTCGCATCGAAGGCCAGGGACAGCTCTGCATTGATCTCAATCGAGACCTGCCCTACCAACTGGAAGTCACCGCTGAACAGTTCCCCTGGATTCAACGCCAGGAAGTCTCCATTGTAGCCTCGGGCAAGGCCACCTTAACCGGGACGATCAAGACCATGCAAATCGAAGGGGACATGCAACTGAACCAGGGACACCTGGACCTCAATGCCCTACCGCCTTCCCCTCCGCCAGTTTTAGTCGAAAGCACAGAAACGGTCATTGGACCTAACCAGGACATCAATACGCCCAGTCGCTTTCTCTTGACCGGGGCCATCCAGCTGGACTTGGGCAATGCCTTCCAGATCTCGGGCTGGGGCATCGAGTCCTTCTGGGGGGGACAGATCGGCCTACGGCAACAGGATGAACGCTGGAAAATCCTGGGAGAGTTGACTTCGGTCCATGGCGAATATCGCCTCCTGAGCCGCACCTTCCGTCTGGACGAAAGTACGATCCGCCTGGATGGACGGTCGCCTATCGATCCCATTTTAGATGTCACGGCCATGCACCGCCGTAGCGGCATCGAGGCGGTGTTCGAGTTCAAGGGACGGGCCTCCAATCCCATCCTCAATATTACGTCCGACCCGGCCATGCCCGAAGATGCCGTATTGGCTGCGGTCTTGTTCGGCAAGGACCTCTCGACGATCTCCAGTTGGCAAGCCCTACAACTGGCCAACACCCTGCGTCTACTACGTTCACCCGACCAAAACTTCGGCCTGTTCGAACGCACCCGCGAGATGGCCGGTGTGGACTACCTCAACATCGAGAGTCAGGACGACGACAATCAAGATGTCTCGGTGGCCGTGGGGAAATACGTACGGTCGGATGTCTATGTCGAGTTCCAGCGTCCGCTCAACAGTCAGGGTGTCACGACCACCCGGGTGGAATACGAGGTTCAACCCAACCTGACCGTCGAGGCCGATGTCGGCGCCGGTATCCAGCCCGGTCTCCAAATTAACTGGAAAAAGGATTACTGAGCCCTTGAGCCCCAAGCCTGTTTGGTTGCAGGCCGAGGATCCGCGGGCTATACTATCGCCATGCTCACTGGACATGTGGAATTGATTGACTGTCAGGTGTCCCTGCACGATCCGGTCTATGAAGGCGGGACGCTGGAGGGCGTGGTGGACCGAGCCTTGCGTGCCGGAGTGGCCCATTTTGTTTGTGTGGCCGGAGCCGAAGAGCAGTGGCCTTTACTGCTGGATTTGACCCTGGAGTATCCATCCATGATCCCGGCCTTTGGTCTACATCCACAACAGCTAGAGGGTCACAGCGCCGACTGGCTCCGCAGTCTGGGATTGTTTCTACAGGGCATGCCTGCGGTGGTCGGGCCGATCGGTCTGGATATGTCACTATTGGCAGGGCATAAACAGGAACAGGTCGAGGTGTTCACGTCCCAGTTGGAACTGGCACGTAACCTACAACGACCGGCCATCATTCACAATCAGGGCCGTTGGGATCGTGCCATCGAAATCATCCAAAAACATACGGTATGGCCGGATGGCCTGCTTCTTTTCGATTACCAAGGTCCCTTGGAAGCCCTGGAGGACCTCGCCAATCGTGGGGCCTATCTCTGCTACAGCGGGGCCCAACTCAACCTCAAGCCCACCAAGTTGACTGCGTTGCTGGATCGTATCCCCTGGATCGTTTTCTCCTGGCCAGCGACTCCCCCTATTCCATGCCACCTCGCTGCTTTGCGCCATACCAGCATTTTAACATCACCAGCATTCCATTTAACGAACCCGCCAACCTACCCCACATTGTGCGTGGTTTTGCCGAGGCCAAGGGCATGGATACCAAAGATCTAGCCCAGATCCTCAATCACAATGCCCTCTGCCTGTTTGGACCCCTGATCCAAAACGAAGCGTAAAACCCTCTGTCACAACTGGTTTCATAACTCCTTTTGGTTGCAATCGGCTGCGAAGCTCGTGGATCTGCGTTCTCGGCAAAAAGACTTCTCGACGTGCCTCAGCACGCCTCCGAGGCCTTTTCACCTCGGGCCTTGACCACAAGCTTCTCGCTCGATTTCTCCATAAAATCAGTTATGAAACCAGTTGTAAGTCTTTCGCTTCTGGCATCAGCTGGTAAAATATGGCGAACAGACCCCGGACAAATCGATTAGAAACCAGAAAAATGGATTGTTGATGATTGCAAAAGCCTATCTCTGTGGGGGCGGTGTTGTCCTGCTCTTGGTCCTGCTTACCAATGGTTGTACGACAGCCCCTACCGCCACCCCCTCACCACAGGTCTCTCTCGCCTGGTCCATCGATCAGCGTTACGACCTCAACCCCAATAATCCCATCACGGCCAACCTGGATATCAATACCATCGATGTCAATGAGGTCCTGAATATAGAGGTGGCAATCCTGCCCCTGCATGTAATGCCGGACCGTCTACTAGCACCGGCCGGGCCCTATATCCGCACCATGACCCTCAATCCCAATCCTCAGCTGGTCACCCCGGTGCTGCATTATTCCGAGGGGATACGCATGGGGCCGGTAGACGACGCCGAGACCTTTGTACGGGAGATCCAAAAGGCCGGCTACGGGCGTGTACAGCTTCTTCAGCAAATCCATGGGGTTCTTCCTCTGGACATACGTTGGCAGGCCGATGTCACCGAGCCGATACACCACGAACGCCTGACCCTGCAAATCACTCGCCCCGAGTCCCCCGACGGAAAGTCCGAATGCGTCCTGAGCCATACGGTGCAAGAGGGCTCCACGCCCATCACCGAACGCATTCTCTTTCGCGACGGCCTGCTCGCGGAATCGCCCTGCTGGGCCATGGTCATGCCCTGTCACAACCCCACCCCTTCCATCAAGGCCATTGCTCTGATCGCCCGTATTTGGTTGCCGCCACAGGTGCCAGAGGATACGTCCGTCTATCAAGAGGCCCTGGATCGCTGCCTCGAACAAATTCAAAGCCAAGCGAGTCAACTCTCTCGATTGAATGCCCCCCCTATGGATCCCTGGCATGATGCCCTAGAACTCCTGCGTTGGCCAGCTCGACACCGTAAAACCCTTCGTTACATCACCCAGCAAAGTCCCTTTGCCCATGAACTGGTTCTGGCAGGCCCCCGTCCGATGATCCGCTCGCTGGCCGAAACCCTGATTGTAGCCGACGACCAGGGGCTCTTTCCCCACGATCAAATCCCCTGGACCCTGGAACAGATGGCCTACAACGTGGTGGTGCAGAGTTGGGAAGCCGGTGACCTCACCCCCGAGGTACAGGCCCTCCTGACCATCCACACGGGCCAGGTCGGGCGCGATCTCAATACCCTTAAAAACGTGTTACAACAGGCGTCTGGTCTCCAGAATTTCACAGACCACCTCATCCAGGAAAACCGCTACTACCTATCCGATATCTCTCCCGCCGCCCGGGTACGGGCCTACCAATGGCTGGAGCAACAACAGGCCGCTCCTGCCAACTACGATCCATTGGGACCCGCGCAAGAACGTCGCATTGCTCTATCCGAATCCACCGTGACCTCCCCTTCATTCCAGGAGTCTTCCCTTGGCCGATAAGCCCTCTCCATCTACAAATGGTCGCAAACCACGTCGCTGGCTATTCCGTTTGACCGTGGCCCTGTTGACGTTATTGGTGCTCATCCTAGGTTTACGTCTGGCCTTGGCCAAATCCATGCCCTGGCTACTCAACCACACCCTGGAACAGGTCGGACTGCAAGGCACCTATGAAAAACTACACCTGTCTCTACTGACGGGCGAATTGGAACTGTGGCATCTCAGACTCAGTGACACCGACCCCAATCAGCCCCTGGTACACCTGGAGTACTGTCGTGCCGATATCTCGACGCGCAGCCTGCTGCACAAACGCCTGATCATTCCGCGTCTCGATGTGGACGGCCTGTTCGTGGACGTCCAACGGGATAGCACAGGACAATGGCGCGGTTGGTCAGGCCTGTTGACGCGAGGACAACAACCACCCCAAGCTCCATCGAGTTCATCGACTCCATCCACGACAGCCCCAGTCAACCTCACCCCTCCCCTGCAGGTCGATGCCGTACGTCTACAACATATCCGCATGCACGTGCAGGATCCCACACAAGATCCCCCCATCGATATCGAACTGCAGATGCACCTGCGCGTCTCGGACCTGGGATCGACACGCCGCCCCCTGCAATACACCTTGGGCCTTTCGGCCCGACCGGGGCTTGACCTCTGCGTCATCGAGGGAGAAGGCACCACTGCTGCCGATCGTCTACAAACCCGCTTCGAAGCCACCTTGCGCGGATTCCGTAGTCAGACGTTACGACCCTACCTCGAAGCCGCCGGGCTGGATAGTGCCAGTGACAGCATCCAGGCCAACCTCAAAGGACACCTCTGGTTGTCTCTGCAGGAGTCGGACCCCAATCGTCCTCCCAGTCTGCACACGGGTATGCAGGTCGATCAACTGCTGTTGGTGGCCGATCAGCAGCTCGGGCTCAAACTGCAGGGACTCAATGTCACCCTCAAACAACCCCAACCGCAGCAATTCGTGCTGGAACAGGCCGTGCTAAAGGCCGGAGAGATTCATCTCGAACGTGACGCCCTGGGAACCCTACGTTTCCTGGGCCTGGCCCCCATGGCCTCCTCCTCCCCTCCCAGCCCATCGGCACCGACCTCCAGTCCCCTGACCTGGGCGGTTGAGACAGTGACCTGTGAAAATCTGAATCTCTTGTTTCACGATCGCCTGTGTGTTACGGACACGCCCCTGCAGGTTACGATACAACAGCTCCAGGTAGAACCCAATCAGGCGGACCCGACATTGCCGTCCACGTTCAAGGCTCAACTCACAGCCCCCGGCTTGATGCGACGCATGCAAACCCAGGGACAGGTTCGCCTGCATTCAGACCACCTCATGGCCCAATGCCTCACCCAGACCCAAGGACTGACCCTGGCCCGCCTGCGTCCCTATCTGGTCGCCGCAGGTTGGGAACCGGCCCTGAAAGACGGCCAGTTCTCGGCCCAACTGAAGGTGCAAAAGGAAGATCAGGCAGAGGCTGGGCAACGTTTAGACCTGGCGCTCACGAATGTCTCCCTGACCGATGACACGGAACTCTATCATCTCGATCGTTTGGCCCTCATTGGTCTCCAGCTCGATCCCCCACCATCACCGTATTGCCCTGGAGAAACTGGAACGCACGGGTGAGCGGTTGACCGTGACGCGCGAATCAGAGGGACTCAACCTCTTGGGCCTGCGTTATCACCCGGACCTCAAGACCCTGGATCCCAATGCCTGGTTGGCCGCCGCCCAGGCCCCACCGTCCACCCTCGATCGAGAGTCCCTCACAGACCTCTTCAGGTACCGGCCTCCAGCGTATCGAAATCGGCAGCATCGTGGCCCAGGATCAAAAGATCACCTTCCTGGACCCCACCACGGACAGCAATCACCCTCAAACCAATCACCGGAGATATCAGTTTCTCGCTGGGACTCGCTGGTCGTGGATTTTAACAATACCGTCCCGCGCATCAGGCCAGGACGCTGCCAGGGCAGCCTGGCCATTCCGGGATTGATCGAAACTCTGACGCTTACCGGTACCCTAGGGATGAAGCAACGCAAGCTGGACCTCGATCTCGCCATCGCTGGCAAGGGACTACAGGGAGAGGCCTTGGGACATTACAGTGCACTGCTGGGCATACTGCCGACCTTCTCACAGGGTGACATCACCGGACAACTCCAGGGGCAACTCTGGCCTGAGGACCAAGGCCTGGCCTTGGATCTGCAGATGCAGGACTTCAACTGGGCCGATATCGATCAAACCTTACTGGGACTGCATTACGCTCGCGTCCAGGGCCTCAAGGTTGGACCGCAGGGGTTATCCGTTCAGGCCCTTGACATCGACCAGCCCGTGTTACGTCTGGGGCGTGACCCCAATGGGCTGCTCGTCCTCGCTGGGATGGGACGTCAAGCGAACGATTCTCCAACTCCTCGCCCCACCTCCTCCTCCCAGGGGCAGGCGGGACAACTGCATATCGACAAACTACAAGTGCGAAACGGTCGCCTTCTATGGCAAGACCAGTCTATGGATCCCGTGATCGATCTTCAAGGGAACCTCAACATCACGGCCGAAAATCTGGCCCTGGAACCGAATGCCTCTCCCAGTCACTTCGACCTGACCCTATCGGCGCCACAGGTCATGGATTCGATGACCCTGCAGGGATCGACCCAACTATCTCCGGAACGACAACACGTCTCTGTCACTCTGGCGATCGAAGGCCTGCGATCCGATCCGCTTCTGGCCTATTTCCCCGCCCACAGTCACCCGGTATTTAGTCAGGGCCAAATCCAGGCCTCGGTACAGGCCTCTATTCAACAAGCCACTGACGGAAGTCAACAGATCCAAGCCGCGTTGACGGATGTGAGAATCGAAGATGTCAACCAAACCTGGCTGACCATTCCCGAAGCCCAGGTCAAGATCTCTCAGTTCGATCCAGAGCAGTTACAGGTCACGGTCGATCAAATACGCCTCGCCGGTGTCACGGCCCAGCTGCAACAGCGTCCCGAGGCCCAACTGGCCGTACTGGGTTGGCACCTCAATCCAGCCCCGCCGGTCATCACCCCAGAATCCGATCCCAATGTCACGGAGACCGTGACCTCGCAGGTGAGCACACCGCGTCCGGTCAACTCTGCAACGGAGGCTCCCCAGTCCCCCTGTTTACGGCTCAAGGAATTGGACCTCGGGATCGACCGGGTGACCTGGCAGGACCTGACCACGGCCGCAGCGGAACCGCTGGTTCTCCAAGATGTCCACCTGGTCAACGACGGGGTGGTACTCTTTTCCAACGACCTGGCAGACGTCAACAATCCCATCAGCCTGACCTTGACCGGGAAACTGACTCCCATTGTCGAGACCTTTGAAGTGCAGGCCCAATGCCGCCCCTTTGCCGATCAGCAGCAGGCCGATTTGACCATCACCCTGGAGGGGATCGAAGGTGAAGGTCTCAACCGTGTCCTGCCCGGGATCAGTGAGAGCCTGGACGGCCGTTCTTTACAACAAGGACGCTTCTTTGTACAAGCCTCCCTGACCACGGCCTTGTCACGTCGGGAATTTCTCGATTTCGACCTGGCCCGGCCCTTTGCCCTGAACCTGGAGACTACCGGCCTGTGTTTGACCGAGGCTCAAAACGAAGTGCCTCTGCTGGGCTTTAATGAATTCCACCTCGAGGCCCCGCAAATCGACCTCGTACAAAACCGCTATCGCATCAGCCGCCTGGAGTGGACCGGTCCCCAAGCCCGTCTACGCAAAACCCAAGAAGGCCTGGAGGTCGCCGGACTGACCCTCAAGACCCCGGCCCCAGCCGAGACGCCACCAGTCGCGGATGTCAATCAACCCGCGGTCGTGACAAACCATGACGACTCCGAACTGCCGGATGTTGCCATCAAACAGATCCTGGTCAGTGGGCTGGATTTACGCTATGTCGATGAGACCGTCGAGCCTGCCGTACAACTGCCCTTGAATAATTTCGATTTCGAATGGCAGGGACTGTCTACTCGCGCCCTGAGCGAGTCCGTTCCCATGCGTTTCAATGCCCTACTCAGCGCGGATATGATTCCGATCGTCGTAGACCGGGTCCCGTCACTAGAGGATCCCAATATCATGGTGCCCGTGATCGAGAACCACCCCTTGCTCCAGGAGGTGACGGCCACGGGTTATTTAACCCTAGGGGACCGACCCCAAGGCTGGATCAAGGCCGGTATCAACAGTTTGGACCTGCGGGCGTTCCGCGGCCTGGCACAAGAGAGTGGGGTTTCCATTGCCAGCGGTGTCCTGGACGCCAGTCTCGATATGCGTTTGAGAACCGATGGCAAGGCTCCCACCAGCTTGGGATTGGTCATAACGGATTTGAGCTTGGCGGATTCACCGGATGCCGTCCTGACCCAGCGTCTGGCCCTTCCGGCTCCGTTGGATGCCGTGCTGTTTGCCGTGAAGGACCTGGATGGAGCCCTGCGACTCAAACCCCATTTTGAATTAGATATCAACCATGGCCTGACTAAAAAACAAATTATAGGTGCCATATTCGATGCTGTCGGAATTTTGATTCGCAATGCCTTTGCGACCTCGGCTCTTAAACCCGCAACGGCCATGGCCGGAATGCTGGGCATGGGGCAGGAGGACGAGCTTCCTTTCGAACCCGTCACAGTGACCTACCAGCCCGGCACCTTGGTGTTAAATCCACAAGAGCGTGCCGCTCTCCAAGGGATTCTCACACAACTCCAACAGGACAAACAGCTCAGTGTCACTATTCGTCACCACTTGGGTGCAGCCGACCTCGTCTATGCCCAACGACTGGCCAATCCGAGTCTACCTGATCGCAAACGGTTGATCCGCGAATTACAGCAACAACGTCAAGACCTGCTGAACAAACGCGAACAACTGTTGGCTCAGGCCGAGATCGCCTATGGCCTGGATCATCCCCAACAGATTCAAACCCTGACCGAACAACTGATCACCCTACACAGTCGATTAGGGCTGCTGGAACAATCCCTGGACAACCTGCTGGAAACCCTTCGTCCCGGCAGTGAGATGGCGGAAAAACGTCGAACCCGCCAAGGGGCCATCGCCCTGGGACAGGGACGTCTGGGACACCTGGAACAGTGGCTGGCCCAGGCGGGGATTCCCATTGCCGGTCAGAGAAAACGCGTCAATACCGTACCGGCCCGTTTTGAAAAGGACCCGCAGGCCGAACTGGGAACCGTCACCTTCACCCTTTTGCGTCAAACCCAGTAAAGGTCTGCCTGTGCCCGCCAACAAGACAACCCTACGTCTGGCTCCCTTTGAGCGTTACATGCTGGTCGATGACCGGCCCAGCCACCCCATGCATATTGTGACGCGTCTACGTTTCGAGGGCCCTTTAGACACTCAACAACTGGAAGAGGCCACTCAAGCAACCTTGGCTGGCCACCCCCTGTTGACCGCCACCCTGTCACCGGCTCATCGCTGGCAATTTGACGGAACCAGGGTAGCGATTCAATGGCGTGACACAGCGTTCGCCCCCACAGACCTCAACCTAAACCCCATAGATCTGCGACAAGAACCCGGACTCAAAATCTATGCCCACACCCAAGGATTGCAGAGTGAAGTGGTGATTCAGGTCCATCACGCCTGTTGCGATGGCTTAGGACTGCTCGGTTTTGTTGAAGATCTGCTGAGTCACTATGGCCGAGTCGGTGGCGAGTCATGGCCTCTACCTCAACGAAATCAACAGCTCCTGTCCCAACGTCACCAACTGGGTTTGACCGGCAAGGACTGGTGGAAGGCCCTGAGTCGACAAGGGCGGGCGATCTGTTCGACCCTACAATTTCTTCGACGTCCGGCTCAGACACTAGGAACCCATCCTTCGCAGTCCCATCAAAAAGAGCGAACCTTTGTCTTTGACACCCTGCGTTTGGCCCTTAAAGCATCACAACAACTGCTGCAACGAGCCCGTGACATGCAGGTGACGCTCAATGATCTCCTCTTGAGTACCCTACTGCTGACCCTGCATGACCAAAAGGTGTCAGAGTCAGATTCACCCTGGTTGAGACTCTGTGTACCGATGAATTATCGTCAAGCTCAACACCATCTGTTGCCAGCAACGAATTGGGTCAGCCTGATGTTTTTGACTCGGCGAAACCGTGACCTACAATCGCCCAGCGATCTGATCCGTTCCATCCATCAGGAAATGAGTCGTATCAAACGCAACCAGGAAGGCATGACCTTTAACTTGGGACTGGCCCTCTATCATCGATTGGGCCTTCTACGTCCCCACTGTGAAGTCAGTCATTGCCGCACCACTGCGGTTATGAGCAATCTGGGAGTGCCCCTGAGCAACCACCCAGGGGTTCAGGCTGACGGACGCGTTCATCTGGGAGATCTGACATTAACGGAAATGGATTTCCTACCCCCCATTCGACCACTCACGCATCTGTCACTGGGAGTCTTCACCTATGCACAACAGCTGTGCCTGTCATTCCATGTCGATGACACGGTTCTAACTCCGCAACAGGTGCAAAAACTCCAAGGCGATTTTGTGAGGCGTTTACAGGAATGGAATTAGCGAGTCACGCGTTTGCGAGAACTACAAATAGTCACGGCACCAATACCGATCAAGGCGATGGTGGCGGGCTCAGGCATGCCCTTAGGCGGGTCTAATGTCTCTGCAGTGATGTCCACAGGCAAGGTTAAACTCACAGGAGTCACCTGCGAAGCAGAAAAGCTCTGGCTCGACAATGGACAGGGGACTTGGTTCAGCGAAAGCGAAAGAGTCGGACGGACCTCGGACTGAGAAGCATCTTCACTCGCAAATGCCGAAGAGGACATCCACATCACGGCACAACAAAGCCACAACCCAATCCATCCACAGCCAAACCTCTTCATCCCCGTACTCCTTAAACCTATGATTGGACTCAACATCCACAGTCTATAAGCCTATAGGTCAATTTTAGAAAAGAGGCCCTCTCCCCACAATCCCATCTGCCCTCCAGATTAGGATTTCCCTCATAATTTTGGGGCAATCCAATCGGTCATAACGATTGTAGCACGACATTTTAATTTGCATGACCGATAACATGCCACGATAGTAAATGTCCTCTTTGACTGAGGTTAGCAACGACGAAATCCTTCAGAGGCCCTCTCCACCCAGGATTTACTTGCATCGGAGGGCAATTGGCAGTATAAAAAGAGGTTATGAGAATATAAATATGTTGCCAACAGGTCGAGGGCAACATTGCTGGGACTACCATGCAAACGACAATGGAGCGCAGTTACGTACAGCTCTTTGAGCTGTACCACCAAAGGTTCGGCCTATCACCCCGAGAAATCCAACCCGATGGTGTTCCGTCTATCAGCGGCCCCTACTCCGCTTTGGACCAATGTGATCTTGTGATCAAAACACGTGCTGATGCCATCAACGAAGCCGTGCGATGGGGCGAGGTCTACACCTTTTACCTCGCCCCCGGCATCCTCAGTTGGATGGTTCCGGTCGTCGATGGAGATGAGATCCTCGGAGGCTTGATCGGCGGAGAAGTTTTGGCTGAAAAAACAACCGAATCACTGACAGCTGCACTCAATTACCTCACCGAAGCCGGTTGTCCCAACGATGTCGCCCAGTCTTACTTAGAGCGTCTTTCTCATTGGTCACAACCGCAGATCAGAGAAGCCGCCACGTTTCTACTCAATGAACTCTATCGAGTCTCTCACCTGGACAACCGCAAACTGATAGAAAACCACAAGCATGCACTGCAACAACGTCAAATTGCCGAGACCATCCATAAGCTCAAAAGCCGAGATATCACTGGCTACTGCTTTGAGCAGGATCTGGCCCTGTTGTCATTAATCCGCTCTGGTGACAAACCGGGTGCACGCAAACTGCTCAACAAAATTCTGGCAGGAATGTTCGTCAACTCGCCCCGCCTGGTCATGGTTCAGGCCTATGCCATTGAAATGATGGGGTACCTGGTGCGTTTGGCCATTGCCGACAACCCCATGCTCCAAGCCCTGCAAGAGCTTCACCCCACCTGGATCGACCGCATCCTGGAGCCAACAGTTTTGAAACCTTGTGCTGGCAAGTGCGTGAAATCCTGGAAGAGTTTATGGACCAGGTCTTTGTACAGGGCTATAACCGTAGCAGCCATATGGCCCAGAAGATCATGGACTACCTATCCCGAGAATTCCGCCATAAACTGACCTTGAACAAATCGGTCAGGAAGTGGGCCTGAGCCCCTTCCGCGTCGCCCATATCGTCAAGGACACCACCGGCAAGAGTGTCACGCAGCATATCCGCCAACTCCGGATTCGCGAGGCCAAGAAAATGCTCCTGCAA
>CAXXXG010000032.1:0-195658 GCA_963662565.2 Sedimentisphaerales bacterium
ACGCGGAACAGGGGGGTCTCCAGGATCTTGAGATGGCCCCGTTCGACCAGTCCTTGGAAGAACCGCAAAAAGAAGGTGATCATCAGGTTGCGGATATGCAGGCCGTCAACGTCGGCATCGGTGGCCAGCACCACATGGTTGTAACGCAGGTTGTCGATGTTTTCTTCGACGTCCAGGCTCTTCATCAGGTTGAAGATCTCTTCGTTCTTGTAGAGGGCGTCCTTCTTGAGATCGCAGACGTTCAGGGGCTTGCCCTTGAGCGTGTAGATGGCCTGGGTATTGACATTGCGGCAGCTGACCAGCGAGCCAGCTGCGGACTGACCTTCGGTGATGAAGATCATGGTGTCTTCGTATTTGCTCTTGGCGTGTTGGTAATGGTGCTTGCTGTCACGCAGCTGAGGCACGCGGATGGAAATGGCCTTGGAACGTTCGCGGGCCAGTTTCTTGACCGCGTTGAGCTCCTTGCGAAACTTCTCGGTCTCCAGGATTTTGTTGACCAGCTTGTCGGCCTGGGCCTTGTTGCTGTGCAACAGGGTCATGACCGCCTCTTGCACGCGGCCTACGATATCCGAACGGATCTCGGTGTTGCCCAGCTTGTTTTTGGTTTGGCTTTCGAACACGGGATCTTTCAACCGGATGGCGATTGCCCCCAGCAGGCCTTCACGCACGTCGTCGCCGCTGAATTTCTTCTTGGCGAAGTCGTTGACTCCACGCAAGATCCCCTCGCGGAAGGCACTGAGGTGGGTGCCACCGTCGTTGGTGTATTGGCCGTTGACAAAGGAGTAGTAGTCTTCGCTGAAGCGGTTGGTGTGGGTAAAGGCAAACTCCAGCGTGTTGTCGCGGTAATGCAGGGGCTCGTAGAGTTTTTCGAAGGAGGTTTCGTCGTGGATCAGGTCCAGGATGCCTCCGCTCGATTCGAAACGTTTGTCATTATAGTTGATACGGAGCCCGGCATTGAGGTAGGCATAGAACCGCAGGCGGCGTTCGATATGCTCTTCCTGAAATTTGTATTTGGGGAAAATATCCGGGTCCGGGATGAAGCTGACAAAGGTCCCGTTGGGTTGGTCGGCCTTACCTTTTTTCTCTTTGACCAATTTGCCGTTTTCAAAGTGAGCCTGGACGTACTTGCCGTCGCGATGGCTACGCACCATAAATTCCGAGGCCAGGGCGTTGACCGCCTTGGTGCCTACACCGTTGAGGCCCACGCTGAACTGGAACACGTCGTCGTTGTACTTGGCCCCGGTGTTGATCTTGGACACACAATCAACCACCTTGCCCAGGGGGATGCCCCGGCCAAAGTCGCGAATGCTTACCCGATTATCCTCGATCAGGATGTCCACCTTCTTGCCGTGGCCCATGATGAACTCGTCCACGGCATTGTCGATGACCTCTTTTAAGAGGATATAGATGCCGTCGTCGTAATGGGCTCCGCTACCCGTACGTCCGATATACATACCGGTACGCAGGCGGATATGCTCCAACGAGGATAGGGTCTTGATTTTATCGTCGGTATATTCGTGCTTCTTAGCTGCCATGCCTAGTTTGTCATCACTCCATTCAAACGGTTTAAACCCTCGTGGGAGGGATAAAGAGGCGATTTCAAAGGGCATACCTTAGCAATTCCCCGATGTTCCTGCAAGGGATCAGGCCTCGGGAAAGTGACGAAAATTGCAAAGCATTATTTCATAGTGAAACTCTGGGGTATTGTTTAGGCGTGTAGCTTTTCAAGAACGTCGGGATCTACTACACCGGAGGTGAGCGACAGGGCATTGGCCGCACCGCAGGCCATACCCAGTTTCAGGGCGTCCTCCAGTGAATCACCGCGAGACAACCCCAAGGCGATCCCAGCACTCATGGCATCGCCACTGCCAATGGGATTGACAGGATCGATCTGAGGTGGATCAAAGGATTGAATTCCTTCGCGGTTAACGAGCCAGACCTTATCCGGGCCCTGGGTTACTACCACATTTTGGGCTCCACGTGCCAGTAGTTCCTGGGCAGCGACCGTGGTTTCAGTATTGTTATGCAGGTCTTGGCCTATGGTCAGGCCCAATTCCTCCTGGTTAAGTTTGACCAGCCAGGGCCGGGCGGCCAGGGCTTCCAGCAGGGGTTGTTTCTGGGAATCCAGGATCACGCAACAGCCTGCCTCCTGGGCCAACTGCACAAAATCGTGATAGAGTGTGACCGGTGACTGAGGTGGGGGGCTGCCCGAGATGACCAGCCATTGGGCCTGGTTCAAGGCGGCCTCTAACTTCTCGAAGAGCGATTCGATCTCAGATGGCGTTAAAGGCGAGGATTCTTCCACCAATTCGGTTACCTGTCCAGTTCCTTGATCAATGAGTGTCTGGCAAATCCGCATGGGATTCGACGTCTCCACCGGATCGAACATGACTCCGTCAGCCTGCATTTGTCTGCGGAATTGCTCACCCGTGGGGCCACCACACACGCTGATCAATTCGGTGGCTCCTCCCAAGCTCTGAATCACCCGTGCCACGTTGGTGGCCTTGCCACTGGCCGTGACCATCACCTCGCGGGCTCGATTGACCTGACCGGGTCGTAAGGCCTCGAAAAAGATAGTACGCTGCAAGCAAGGGGTGATACCCATGCATAAAATGGTGGATCTTGGTGATATCTCCAGTGTCATAGCGACGGTTTATCCTTATTTATAATAGTTTGTAAGAATACAGAATGTAGAATGCAGAATACAGAAGGACAAGTCTCTTTCGAGTAATTTCTAACGAGAGTTGAAGATTCTTGAAAATGATCTTGACTTTATATGTTACAAAGGTAACATATAAAAGTGTTTCAAGTGTAACATAAGTGATGTGGAGATTCATATGGCAACTCAACCCAAAGTCAGCGAGGCCGAATGGCAGGTCATGAATGTGCTGTGGGAGCAGTCCCCCCTGACCGTCAAGGAGATTGTGGCGGTCCTTTCTCAACGGACCGACTGGCATTTGGAGACGATTCGTACCCTGGTCAATCGCCTGGAGAAGAAGGGGGCCATTGGCTACCAAAAGCAGGGGCGTCGCTATCACTATTATCCCTTGCTCAGTCAGGAACAGTGTGTGCGTCAAGAGGCCGAGTCCATCCTGACCCGCACCGGACCGGCCGTGCTCAAGCCGCTCTTGTCGGCCTTTATCGAACAGGAAAGCCTCTCCGAAGCCCAGATCGAGGAACTGCGTCAACTCTTGGATAAGAAACAAGCAGGGGAGTAATCATGGGAGCGATTCAAGCGATACAGGAGTGGTTGCCCGGTTTGTTGCAGGCCTCATTACGCGTGAGTGTGGTCATTGCCTTGGTCCTGCTGGTGCGGGCGATGTGGCGGAGGCGGGGTGCTGCTGCCTGGACCACGTGGCTATGGGCTTTGGTGCTGGTGCGGATCTTGATTCCCACCTTGCCGTCGAGTCCCGTGAGTGTATTTAATCTGTGGAGGCCTGAGCCGACAGAAACAATACGATTGGCCGATCCCGTTCCGCCAGTCCCTATGAGTGAGGTCACAGACCACGATGTCCCTGAGTCGAGTGATGTCACCCCTATGGCTGTCGAAGCCTCAGCTGAGCCGATGTCCCAGCCATCGCATGATTGGGATCGCATGGATGTTCTGGCCTTGCTCTGGTTGGTCGGAGCCTTGGGGGTGGCGGGACTCGCCCTGGCCAGTGACCTGCGGCTTTGGTGGCGAGTGCGGACTCTGCGTCCGGTGACCGATGGCGATATCCTAGAATGTTTTGAAGATTGTAAGACCGAGATGGACGTGCACACCATTGTCGGTTTGATTCTGACCGATCGGGTCAGTAGTCCGTGTATCTTTGGGGTCGTGCGGCCGCGCGTATTGCTGCCCCTGGGAGCATTGGAATCGTTGAGCGAGAAACAGCTGCGTTTTGTGTTTCTCCATGAATTGGCCCATCTCAAACGGTGGGACAATCTGTTGGGCTGGCTCATGCTGTTGGCCCAGGTACTGCACTGGTTCAATCCCCTGGTCTGGTTCGCCATGCTCCGCATGCGTACGGATCGGGAATTGGCCTGTGACCATCGGGTGCTGTCGCTCCTGTCCGAACAAGAGGCCCACGCCTATGGTGCAACGATCATGGATCTGTCAACGGGTTGGAGCCGTCTGGGTACCCTGCCAAGCATGGCCGGTATCGTAGAGAACAGATCCCTACTCAAAAGGAGAATCGAGATGATTGCGGAATACAAACCTCACATAAAGTCACGTCCCTGGCTGGCCCTTGGTCTATTGTTGGTCATTGCCCTGGTCACTCTGACCGAAGCTCAAAGTGTGCCTGTACGCCCGCCCACTAAGGTCGATCGTTTGCCACAGGAGATGTTCGATCATCTGTTACTGTATTACTCCTTTGATAAGGATGGAGGGAGTAAGGCAGTGGACATCTCTGGAATGGATAATCACGGGCGTATGCTTGATCCTGTTTTCAATGAATCTGATGGTCCACGTGGCAGCTTTGTAGTTTTTGATGGTGAGAGTGACAGCATTGAAATTGATGATATCCAACTTAAGGAATTTACCTTTGCAGTGTGGCTCAATCCCAATGTCGGGCATGTCAACAATCGGGGTGTATTTCAACTGAAGGCCGACAACGGGTTCATCTCGGTTCAGGGGAACAGCACCGAATCATTGGGAGTGTATATTGGATCTCATCAAGAGGTCAATGATCGCACTCATAGTATGCACGATGGGCCTTGGCATCATTATGCCGTTACCTATGATGGTGAAACGATCGTCATTTATTGTAATGGTCAAGCTACGGCACGCGACAAGGCTACTATAGATCGACCGCTGCGTGGCAAAGCCTTTTTGGGGGGCTCGACTTTTTGGGAAGATGGGGATTCCTTTTGGAGTGGGACCATGGATGAAGTGGCCCTCTTCAATCAGGCCTTGACGGCTCAACAAGTCCAACAGCTTTATGGTCTGTACAATGAACAAGAGCATCCTGCCATGCCTCCTGAGATACCGTCACCACGTGAATGGATCATCGAAGCCCTGGTTGATGATACCAGCGAGTTATGGCTCTATCCGGATAAGATGGTCTGGCATAATCTACGGGATGCCAAGCCGGGCCGCCATGGAGGACGCAATGAGCCGACTTTTATCATGAGTCATCATATTATTTGGGTTCCTGGTTGGCAGAAGCCAGAAGAAGATGTGGGGGTCGATGTCTCCTTGCCGCTTCCTATCCAATTCGGACAAGATTATTTTGCGGTTGAATTGTTAGGGGCTAGTAAAAAGCGTCCTGCAGACAAAAATGACCGCGACGCCAGCATCAAGACCTATCAACGCGATGGGGCCTTTGTGATTCGTTTTGAAGATGTTTGGGCGGGTCCGGCCTGGTTCAAGGTCAAGGTTGTGCCTGCCTCAAAAGATATGACCAGTCCCTGTGACGTCGATTTTGTGCCCTATCGAAACGACTGTCAAGCGGGTGATCTCATCACCATCGATCGGATTGAAGGGACTGCTGCTGCCCTTATACCGGGGCAGATCTATACGATTTATGGTCGCTATCAACTTACGTCTTATGATCGGGCCTATCTAAATCTGTATGCCACCAATGGAGAAACAAAGTGCAAGCAAGGTCCATTGGTGTCCAGAGGTCAAGGGGAGTTCCAAAGGACATTCGAGTATCTTGAAGATGGCTATCTGCACCTGAGTTACTACCCGGCTGAAGGGGGCGATACCTTCGGAGGGATCTATTTTAGAAATCCCGATGGTCCAGAGGTGCGAGGTAAAGTGACCTCTAGGATTGGGGGTAGCTCGGATCATGGGGAAAACAAGGTTGTCAGCGGTCCCAACGCCAATATCGAAGTCACGGAACTCACCGTGGAACCGGGGCAGAAAGAGGGAACGTTTAAGGTCGTGGCCTACACCCGCAATACCTCCGAAGATCCAGTGGGAGCTTATAGCATCTACTTCTATATCAACGATCCAGAGAGACGAGCCCCCCGTACCCATGGGGGAGGTCCACTCAAACCCAAGCAGCAATGGAATGAATGCAATCCTCGTATTGAGTTAAAGGAAGGGCGTAATCGAGTGGAGGTTGTGGTTGACGTGGAGAATAGCGTTCAAGAGACCAATGAGAATGATAATGACATGGTGGTTGAAGTAACCGTCAAGAACGGGAGGATAATACAAATAGATCCTGTTACTGTCTCCACGGATCATAATAGAAAGAAGCTGGATGTGCGTGCAAAGGCAATGCTTGTTTCTCTAAGGTCTTCGCTTAGATTATTTAAACTCGACTGCGGGAGATATCCAACTGAACAGGAAGGCCTTGACACATTGAAAGAAAATCCAGACGTCGATGGTTGGTCAGGGCCCTATTTTAAAAGGGAGGGATTTATTGATCCGTGGGGTAATTCGATACGGTACCAGTTAAGTAATGGAAAAACTAATCTTACCTCAGCAGGAGCAGATGGCCAGTTTGGAACAGCCGACGACATTGTATTGGACTGATATTATACTCTTTGGCATTTCCTGATCATCTGAACTGAATTTTGATAGCCTCCGTATTGTGTAGTATATCATAGCCACAATATGGAGGCTTTTATGTTTCGCCATACATGTCTGGTTTTAGTGCTATGGGGCATGATTATGTCCTCAGTCTTTGCTCAACCTGAGTCAGGGTCGCCCTCAATTCCCATTCCCCATCCAGCCACGATGCTGTTACGTGATCCGTCGGTGTATCGGGAGTTGAAGTTGCCTTTGGAGCAGGCAGAAGACCTGGATACTATTCTGGAACCGATCGAACAGTTGCTCTGGCGTCTGCGGGATGTACGTGGTCAGCGTCGTCAGGCTGAGGCCGAGCCTTTACTGGCTCAATTGCATGAAAAGCTTTCCCTGGTCTTGCCCGCTGATGCCCATGAGCGATATCTGCAATTGGAGCGGCAGGCCTTGGGATTGCAGGCTTTGCTGTTGCCTGACGTGAAGGACTCTCTAAAGCTAAACCAAGGGCAGGCTCAGCAGATTCAAACCCACCTGTATGGACTGGAGCGTAACCTGGGGCGTGCTCAAAGGAAGATCACCCATCCCAGAGAATTGCAGCTTCGGGAAATCGAGCTGCGTAGTCAAACCAAGCAGGATGTGCTGGCGGTGTTGTGGCCCGCTCAGCGTGATCTCTTTACGGGTTTGTTGGGGCCGCGCTTTAACTTCTCAGTGGTCGAGTCCCGAGCCTGTCGTGTCCCGGAACTGGTGGATGTGTCCGCCTGGATCAATGCCGAGCCCTTTACCCTCAAGTCGCTCCGGGGCAAGGTGGTGGTCGTGCATTTTTATACCTATGGCTGTATTAACTGTATCCACAACTTGCCGATCTACAATCGCTGGCAGGAGCGTTTTCCTGAGAACGAATTCCAGGTCGTCGGGATTCATCGTCCTGAGACGAAAGGTGAATATGATCTGGATCAGGTGCGAGCCAAGGCCAAGGAGGCCGGTATTCAGTATCCTATTGCTGTGGATAATCAAGGTGCCAATTGGGATGCCTGGGCCAATACCGCCTGGCCCAGCCTCTATGTCATTGACAAGCAAGGCTTTGTCCGCCTGTGGTGGGTTGGGGAACTCAACTGGGCCGACAGTGATGGTGAGCAACGCGTTGCGGCTCGCATTGTCAAGCTGCTGGAAGAAGAATAGAGGGGTGCTTCAAACGGCAACTCTATGATTTCATCATTGTTTTTTGGGCTCTAACAGGATAAACTGGCTAAAGTTGCGGTTTAACTTTTCACGGAGTCAAAAAACATGGGAAATCAAAAATCCTCACGAGCTTACACCTTCGCCGAGTTGATCGTCCTACTCGTCATTGTCGTGCTCTTGGCCGGGATTGTCATCCCGGGATATCATCGAGCATCCCTGGCTGTACGCATGGATCTGGTGTGTCAAACCAATCTTCGCAATTATGGCCAAGCCATGAATCTTTACCTCACTGATCATCGGGGGCGATTTCCTAGGCCATCGAATTTCATGACTGGGGCCGATGAAGAGTTTGATGATTCGGCTTATAGTTCACATCGTTGGTGCCGTTGGCATATGCCTCAATACCAAGCAGAGGGCCCACTTGCAACCTACATTCTCAATGAGAACACTTATCTGTGTCCTGTTTTTGATAAATTTGCCCGTTCGTTGGGACAGAATCATGCTTATCATGACTCTGACATAGAGGTTGTCCCTTATCTAAGTTACTCCATGAATGGATTCTTGGGGCGAGGCACTCTAGACTACTATCCCGGAGTGTATAGTATTAATGAAGTGACGCGTTCTCATGCGGAGGTTTTCGTCTTTTCAGAAGAAAACGCCTGGCCTCGAGGAGGGGACGCTTCGACTATCAATGATGGAGCGATCATGGCCAATGGCCGCGAGTGGTTGGGTACGTTTCATAGTACGATGATAGACACTCCCAATAACGGCGCAGTTAATACTGTTTTTATTGATGGGCATGTTCAGAAGGTTCGCTCCGCCTTTTCGGTGGGGGATCAAGGTCCGGCCGATTCTAATGAAATGGAATTCGGAAAATTTGAAAAATATGCTTGGCCTCATCGGGAACCGCCGCCCTCTTGGGACCCTTAAGTTGGCCTTTTAGTTCCTGTGATGAAAAGATATCGTGTTAGCTTAAGGGAGTTCTTGGTATGCTCGAATACCCTGAGCGGTGTCCATTAACAAAAACAGGCCATTCGGTCCAATGACAGGATAGGCGACCTGGCCCTGGTGCGATTGTTGAGAAAGGATTTCTCCCTCGGCATCCACTACATAGAGAATCCCATCATCACCTGCGGCATAGATCAGGTTGTCTTGGCCGACAACCAAAGAAAATCCACGTCCTTCACCGAGTTGAATGATCCATTGCAGGGTACCATCTGGTTTAACTGCACGTAGGTAAGGATCATCAAGGCTCACATAGATGGTGCCATCCGGTCCCAAGGTAGGCTCGGTCAAAATTGATTTGCACGGCTCAATGTTATTGGTAAAAACGGTGTCACCGAACCTGTAACCATACTCTATTGTAACCGATCCCCCTCCACGACCTCCTCCACCAGGATTCTCTATGATGTATTCAAATTTTTCAATACAATGATAGAGATCGACCATCCACTGGATGTCACCTGACTGGGTGTCGATGGCGTAGAGGTTGGGATCGCTAGCTAAGCCTTGATAGAGCATACCCGATGTGCCTAGCACTGGCGCGGCAACGATCTGCCCCTGGTTCCATGTGCGAGTGGCGTTGGGGTCCCCGCAAAGGCAAGACCATTGAATGGAACCATCTGTGGGATCGAGGGCATAGAGTGTCGGCCCGTATAGGCTGCCCACATAGATCATGCCCTCCAGTCCGATCGCAGGGGAGGCCAGGAGGGCATTGGGCACAGGATCAATCTGCGGAACCTCGAAGCTCCACATGAACGACCCGTCACTCGCTAAAGCAGTCAAGCTGCCATCTTGAGAGGCAACATAGATTTCACCTTGATCGGAAACCGCACAGGAAGCAAAGACAAAGCCTTCCGTCTGCCAGGTCCAGAGCGAAATGCCATTGCAGTCAAAGGCATAGAGTTGACCGTCATGTCCACCTACGTAGATTTCGCCTTGGGATCCCACGGTTGGGGCACTGAGTAGTGGGGTGTTGACATCCACGCTCCAGACCAGTTGTCCCTGAAGGTCAAAACTGTAGAGTGTACCATCTTCTGATGCTACATGGATATGGTCTTGAGCCCCCAGGGTGGGGCTGGTATAGACTTTGCCCGGGATGTTGACGTCCCAGTAAGGGGACATGGTAATGGGGCCTGTAAGGTCACTAAGGCCTGTGCGTTGGACGTTGCCTCCCAGCGTGGACCAAGCTGAGGTGGTCTCCATGCCTGTTCCCATTGACGAAATGCAGAAGACTCCGCTATCGATAATATATTGAGCCGGGTGACTGGGATTGAGAAGGGCTCGGATGATTCCGCTCTGCGTTTCCAGTTCATTGGGGATGGCCCAGGCATACTCGCCGGTATTTGGAATGTTCGTTGCCAGGGATTGCCAGGACGTTCCACCATCAGGGCTGAATTGCAGGTCCACGTTGCCTTCCACTGCAGTGCTGGACCAGCGAATGGGTTGGGTGCTGCCGCTGGCCCACACGGCATCGGCCTGGGGCCATTCCATCTTGAGACCGGGTTGCCAGAATTCTACGGCCCCGATATCCATGCACGGTCCCATGACACGAGGTTGGCCGGTAGCATCGGTTTGCCCAGTAAAGTTCCAGAATTCGTCATAACCCGTATTCACACAGGGCGAACTCGCTTGCAGGCTGAGGTCACCATAGTCGTCATTGAGACTTTCGTCGATGTCTGTTGTCTCTGGATCATCGCCCCAGCCGTCACTCCCCCCATCCGGAATGCGAACAAAACAGGGATCGGCATGGAAGCTATCATTGCTATCAGCAAAAGGCCAAGTGGTTTCATCTGGCTCTAATTGTAAACAGCTGTAGTAGGACGTAAATTCACTGTATTCGCTGGTATTAAAATGGATGGATCGTCCTATGCCCCTGGAATCTTGATTGTAAAATATGATCGTGTGTGAAAGTTCCAGGTCAGTGTATTCTGCGTCAAAGTAAATGGCACCTCCTTGGTCGTCGGCCCTATTGCCAGCAAAAGTGCAATTGGTAAGTTCGGTATGTATGTTGTTCATGTTGCAAGAGTACAGAGCTCCACCCATTTCATCTGCTCGGTTGCCGACGAATAGGTTGTTCGATAGAATGAAGCCGCCATTGAGATCCCAATTTTTGTTCCATTTGAAGCCGATGGCCCCTCCTTGGGTAGCTCTATTTCCAATCCATTGGCAGTTTGAAGCAGTTACGCGATGTGAATAGACCGCTCCTCCATCGATGCGAGCTCGGTTATTCTGGAATAAACATCGAGTCAGGATCATCCCGCTCCAATCTTCGTCGAAGATAGCTCCCCCTTGATCAGCCACATTATTCTCAAAGAGACAGTCCTCAAAAATCACTTCGCTTTCGCAACACAATGATATCCCACCAGCGAGATTATCACGTACGATGCAGGCCCGCATGATGCTAGCTGATTGGAGCAGGCTTACCGCAGGTTGAGTCTTTCCTCCTGTTATCGTCAGGCCTGCTAATGTTACGGGTTGCATTTCATCTGGCCAGGGTCCGCAGCTTTCAAAGGCAGTGTTGGAGCTATTTGCATCGCTTGGGCATCTCAAAATGGTATTGGCCACGATATTGGCGTCGTTCGGATCTTGACTGCGAATGGTAATGGCTTTAAGAGAGTTCTCGATCGATGAGCCATCCGCACTGGCATAGATCCCGGGGGCCAAGACGATTTCATCGCCATCAGTCGATGCATCAATGGCGGTCTGTATCCCAACGAATCCATCGGCTGGATTCACATGAAAGACCGCTCCCCAGGCGGGGCAGGCAATCAAGATGAAGATGCTCACTATCAATGCTCGCATGGGACTCTCTCCCTTCTGAAATTAGCTCTAAACCAAGCCAGATCCTCAATGGCCTGAAACCAACTCTAATAGTGTACCTGATTTTTCAGGTCTGGCATATGATATTTCTGTCAGTGAAAAATAGTGAATTTTTCCTTGCAACCTTGTACATATGTAATATATAGTATTTGTACAAATGTAACAGGAGAAGGCTATGGTACGAAAGAAACTGATGCCCTTGAGTCCCGCGGAAACCGAGATCCTACGTCTGGTCTGGGAATTGGATGGCCCGACTGTGCAGGAGGTGGTCGATGCACTGCCGGAAAATCGCAATATCGCCTATGCCACGGTCCAGACCATGCTGCGGCGCATGGAGAAGAAGGGGTATCTCACCCACAAGGCCAAGGGCAAGGCCTATGTCTTTCTGCCCAAGGCTCAACCTCAGGATGTCATCGGGACAGCAGTGCGGTCCTTTGTGGATCGCCTGTTCGGTGGCGACGCCGTGCCCTTGATTCAGTACCTGGCCGAAAACAAGGATATCACCAAAGAGGATATCGATCGGCTCAAGTCGATCCTGGATGATGAATCTTGAGGGAGAGGATTTTTTATGAATACCAACCCAAGTCATTGGATCGAGTTTTTAACCAGTCAAAGCTTACACTTGGTCGTGCTGTTTGTCGTGATTGGTCTGTTGACGCTATTGGTTCGCAAGCAGAGTGCCCACCTGCGTTATCTGCTATGGTTGGTGATGCTGGTCAAGTGCCTGGTGCCGCCACTCTGGACCATTCCCATGGCCATCCTGCCGCAACAGGCTGAGCCTGCGGTTGTGACACCGCAACCTCTCGCCATGAGTGAAGTACCCCAAGATTTCTCCGTGGCAACGTCACCTTTATCTGTTCCAACGGCGTCTGTGCCCATGCCCGAGGTTGATGTAAACCCGCCTGTGACACAGGAGGTTGTGGCCGAGTCGGTCCTGCCATCCTCATCCACGACATGGTTTGAACGCATCGATCGAGAGCAGGGCGTGTTGGTATTTTGGTTGGCGGGGGTTCTGGTGTTTTTATTGATCACCCTCTACCGCGTCCTCCGCTTTGGCCGTTGGATTCGACGCATGCGTCAACCTTTGAACCAGTCCCTTTTGGGTGATATCGAATCGCTGGGTTCCGGTTTCGATCCTCCTTTGCGCGTCCAGGTTTATACCCTCGACGGCATTAGCCAGCCCTTTGTCTGGGGCCTGTGGCGTGGGAGTATCTACGTACCCGCCAATTTCGAGCAAACAGGATCAGCAAGGCTTTGTCGGGAAACTCCGACGTCGGCCCGAGAGCGCGACATTTTTTCGTCTGGCAAGGACGGCGAAGCAGGCGATATTGAACGTATCGTCGATACAGCCGGACGCAGCCAGACGGAGAAAGGGCCGCTCGAAGCCAGATCGAGTTTTCTGACACAGCCTAATAAACGCACCTCCGTGCTCCTGCATGAAATGGCCCACGTGCGGCGCATGGATCCCCTGGTGAACCTCATTCAGATCCTGGTACAGGCCGTCTACTGGTTCCACCCCTTGGTCTGGATCACCAATCGCTTTATTCGAGCTGAGCGAGAGAAATGCTGTGACGAAATCGCAATTGCCAAGCTCAACACCACGCCCAAGGACTACGGCAGTGCCATTGTCGAGACCTTGGTGCAGGAGTATCAAGCCCGCCACGCCGTCCCCACCCTGGCCGTGGCCGGACCGGTCAAGAACCTGGAAGACCGCATTAAAACCATCATGAAACCGGGTAAACGATTTTATACCCGGCCGAGTTTCAAGGCCTTGTTGGTGACCTTGCTGTTGGCGGTGGTTGCCGTGCCGACTACCGTTGCCTTGACGCAGAGAGCTGGATCTACGGTTGTTACTTCCGAGGCTTCAGATAAAGATTTTACAGCGACTTTATCCAATGGTGTAACTGTCGAACTGGTCGGATTGGGCACTGCTCCCTGGGAGGAGAGTCAAGAATGGTGGCGACCGAATGGAGAAAAAATGGAGACACCAGAGATTAAGCATCATCTGACTCCCTGGAATCTCAATGCTGATCCCAATCGACTCCAATTCGTCTGTGCTCCTTTGCTAGAACTGACGAATGTTGAAGATGAAAAGGTGACAATCCCTCGTGTGGAATTCCAGGATGGCATATTGTCTTTAATGTGCGGTGCGAGATTTGGTGTTCACGAAAGTAAACATCTATCATACATTGTTGCGAATCCCCATATGTCCGCCCCTGATTCGGCAGATATACGTTTTGCGATTAGTATGGAATCCTATAGACAGGCAAAGGCCGTTTCAAAGGTGCCAGTGCCAACACAGGAACATGAGTATTATGTACTCGATGATGGATTATTCGTTATTGTTCATCCCTTTAGGATTGGGCCAGTGGGTACGCTCACGGTGGATGTCACTATTCCAGAAAACGTTAACAATATCGAGTTCAAGGTCAAAGCTCGTCTGAAAAACGGTGATGTCGAGAATTGGGCGGGGGGCTCTATTGGTGATGAGGTCAGATTTTACCAATCAACTCCAAAGAGACAAAACACACGTATTGAGGACATCGAGGAATTACTGGTTGAATATCGTCCGTATGAATGGATCACCTTTGAGCAGGTTTCTTTGGAACCGGGTAAGGTTCCGCGAATTTCAGATGAGGATCGACAGGAATTAGAGCGGTTGGTGCATATCGCCTATCGCTTTTCGATTTTACACGATTACCAAGAAATCGATCGGATTATCGATTTTGAAAATGAACGACAAAAGGAGAGATTTATCGCAATCCGTGAAGAACTGGATGAGGAGGACTATGGAGTGCCCGGAGACTTACAGGAGTGGCCTATTCATATTGTCGGGATTGATGTTGTTGGAGAGAACCAGGCCGTAGTACTTGCCTTGTATCCAGTTGCACAGGGATATACAACGGTTCAGAATGTGTGGACTAAAACGGATCATGGCTGGAGAGCAGAAGTAGATATCAATCAGATGCTGCGTGAGATTGAAACATATCGCGAGCTATCGGCCGACGAATCGAATCGGGTCATGTGTGAGCAAGGCCTGGAAGAATGGTATTCTCTACAGGGAAGTGAATTAGAGAGGCGGTATGAGGAGTCGGTGAATCAATGTCAGCGGCGTTTGCGTATGATCCAATTTGCCAAACGCAACAACCTCAAGGGTACGGGACATATGGATGAGGCTGAGTGTCAGCAGAGTCTTGATGATTTTAAGGCGAAGACACCTGAAGAGTATCGTGCTGAAAAAATTGCTTACTTTCGTCGTCTGCTAGGCCCGGAAGAACAGTTTGGTAAGCTGGAATTTCGTATTGCACCTGCCTCGGTGGAGTCCAGTCGGATCAAGAGTATTCTAAGTGCTGAAGAGGAGGGACAATACCGAGAAGTATTATTACAACGTGGCCCTTATTTCGTAATTGACGGACAGAACGACTACATCTGGCTTCCTGTTTGTCCGGGAGTTGATTTACCTGATTCTGATTTAATGATCCAGCCATATGAAGGACGAAAATATGTTTTGGTTTCCAATCGGGTAGAGCAAATGATGGTGCCCGATGGGACTTGGGGATTAACATCTGTTTATCAGAACGAGGATGCGATGGGGCGGCCGTCCATTGGTTTGGAATTGAACGAGGCTGGCGGTGAGAAGATGAGTGAAATTTCAAGTAGTCATCTTATGCAATACATGGCCATTATTGTAGATGGTGAAGTTTTATCGACTCCTCATATTAATAGCGTTGTGGCACGACATCTAGGAATCGTAGGTGGCTTTACAGAGGACAAGGTTCGTAAAATGGTGATAGTTCTGCAAAAGGGAAAGGGCTTTTGGGGTTCACACGAGTCTCAAACGAGAGCGATCGATGATCAAGCTGATCAGGACGCTAGAGTGCGGCTCTCAGGCCGAATACTAAACAAATTGACGGGCCAAGGTATTGCAGGGGCGACCTTTCATTTTGTAGGAGCACCTGATGACAATGCAATCACCTATCCAGATGGTTCATTTTCGACGGTGGGGGATCGAGCACGATTTCATCAGATTCTTCTTTGGCTGGAAGATGAAGGAGAAAGGTTGCGTGGCAAACCTATGCTTCGGATTGATTTGAATCCTCATATTGATCCGAACCTGGCTCAAAACCTACAGATTCATATCGACCCCGAAAGTCTGATGAATAAACCTATCTTGCGAGATGAAGATGGAGATGGTGTTTTATGTGACACAGTGCATTGTGCGATTTGTAATCCCGATACATTGTCTTCTCCGCAACCTAATACAAATATGATTCAACCCGTAGATGCGAATTCACGGCAAATTAAAATCGATACCCGCCTAATGCTAGTGCCCGATGAAGAGGCCACCTGGCAGGCACTTGAGCGGGCGGGTTTGCCCTTGTCCAGGATTGCTACTTCCGTGATGCGGGGTTCGATTGATTCGGAGGAGGTGCAACGTAACCTGACATTAGGGTTCGATACAATGGATGCCAATGCTTTGTCGGAGGTGAATGCCTTGCAGCCGACCGTCAGTGAGCCATTGGATGATGAACTATTGAAAGCGTTGATGGTGTTTTCACAGAATAATTCCGAATCCTGTGTGATATCCGCTCCGGCTGTGACGGTCTTGGATCGTGAATCCGCACAGATATCTATGGGAAGTGGACTACAATTCGATCCACCCGCGACCTCTGAGCCGGTATTTATTGGGGTTAAGATTGATGTGAGACCCCATCTTTCACCCCGTGGGCATGATGTCTATTTGGAGATCAATGCCAACATCTCTAATATCATCGGGTTCGAAGAGAAGGAAGGGAATCCTCGGCCATTGATAGAGGTCTCTGAGATGCAAGTGGGCGCGTCTGTCCCTCTGGGGCGTACGTATTTAGCCCTGGGGCCGAGCGTTACGGCTGATTCTATTCCCATGGCTCAGATAGAGTCGGAAAAACCTGCAAGGCTACTTCTTCTCATCAGGCCTGAGATCATAGATTAGTCTCTGCAAACAAGTTTCTGTTAATTATCCCCTGAAATCCCCCTTGACTGAGATCTTGCCATTGTGTATATATCTATATATCGAAAGATTACGATATATAGATGTATTAAGGTTGCATATGGCTACTGAATTGGAACTTTTGACAGATGAAACCTTTCAGAGGGCGGCTGAGTGCCTCAAGGTGATGGCCCATCCAGTGCGGTTGAAGATCGTAATGGTGCTGATGCAAGGGAAGTTTCCTGTGGGCGAAATCGCGGAATATTGCGATTGCAGCCCCAATCAGACCTGTGAACACCTGCGTCTGATGCAGGGACACGGCTTCCTGACCAGTCAGCGGGAGGGCCGTACGGTCTATTACGAGATCAAGGCCCCGCAGTTGCCTGGATTGATTCAATGTATCGAGAAGAACTGTAGCATTTGAGTGGGTAAATTTCTCGCAAAGGCGCAAAGCACGCAAAGACATTTTATCATTCATTTCTTTGCGGCCTTTGCGTCTTTGCGAGAGTCAAGAAAAGGAACGAGGATAAGACGTGGATAAGAAAAAACGCATCGTAATCGTGGGTGGTGTCGCCGGTGGGGCTTCTGCTGCGGCCAAGGCGCGTCGCATTAGTGAAGACGCAGAAATCGTTTTGTTTGAGCGGGGTGACTATATCTCGTTTGCCAATTGTGGGTTGCCGTATCACATCGGTGGTCAGATTAAGGATCGAGAGCGTCTGTTGGTGCAGACACCGGAGGCCATGGCCCGGCGGTTTCGTGTGGATGTGCGCACCTGTAGTGAGGTCACGGCCATTGATCGTGACAAGCAGGTGGTCAAGGTGCACGACGCTAACGAGGATCGCACTTACGAGCAGGCCTATGATGTCTTGATCCTTAGTCCCGGAGCGGAGCCCTTCCAGCCGCCTATCACCGGGGCCCAGCACGAACGCGTACGCACCCTCCGTAATGTCGGGGATATGGATGCCATCAAGAAGCTCGTGGATGAAGGCAATGTCACTTCAGCGGTGGTGGTCGGTGGCGGCTATATCGGTCTGGAAATGGCCGAGGCCCTGATCGATCGTGGCCTGCGTGTATCCCTGGTGGAACTCGAAGGCCAGGTCATGGGACCGGCCGATCCGGAGATGGCCGCACCCCTGCACGAACATCTCCTATTGCAGGGGGTAGACCTGCGTCTGAAGACTTCGATGACGTCGATCGAGCCCAAGGGCGACGATCTGGATGTCCTGTTCAATAATGGTGACCGCGTCCGCTGCGGCTTGGTCATTATGGCCGTGGGCGTGCGTCCCGAGGTCAAGCTCGCGAAGGAAGCCGGTTTGGCCCTGGGCCCGCGGGGTGGCATTCAAGTTGACGAGCACATGCGTACCGAGGACCCCGCGATTTATGCCGTGGGCGATGCGGTCGAGGTCATCGATTTTGTGGGGGGCTTCAGTAGCCTGGTGCCCTTGGCCGGACCGGCCAATCGACAGGGACGACTGGCTGCGATCAATGCCTTTGGCGGAGATGCAGTGTATCGTAAGACTCAGGGTACGGCCATTTGCAAGGTCTTTGACCTGGCCATTGGTATGACCGGTATGAGCGAGAAGGCCTTGAAACGGGCCAAGATGGCCTACGAGAAGGTCTATGTGCACCCGGCCAATCATGCGGGCTATTACCCCGGAGCGGTGCAGCTTAGCCTGAAGTTACTGTTCGATCCCAAGAGCGGCAAGGTGCTGGGCGGCCAGTGCGTAGGGGCCGATGGTGTAGACAAACGAATCGACGTCTTGGCCGTGGCCATTCGCGCGGGCATGACGGTCTACGATCTGGAAGAACTGGAACTGTCCTATGCCCCACCCTTTGGATCGGCCAAGGATCCGATCAACTACGCCGGTTTTGTGGCAGGCAATCTCCTGCGTGGTGACATGGCTCAATGTCACGTGCCCGAGGTGATCGAGCCGACAGAACAACAGCTTTTGCTCGATGTACGGACCCTGCCTGAAGTGCAGCAGGGCACCATCCCCGGATCGAAACACGTTCCCATTGATGAACTGCGTGATCGCCTGGGTGAATTGTCCCAGGACAAGGAGATCCTGGTCTTCTGTCAGGTGGGCCTGCGTGGCTACCTGGCCTGTCGTATCCTGAGCCAACATGGCTTTAAATGTCGTAACCTGGGTGGCGGCTACAAGACATATCGTCATGTCACGGGGTTGGTTTCCGAGTCTTCCGACGTGGCTGCTGAAATTAAAAACGACACAGGTGAAGGCGGGGGCGATGCAACCGAGACACAGAAAGACGTGCAAGTCGTGCGTGAACTGGACTGTTGCGGCTTGCAGTGTCCCGGTCCGATCATTCAATTAAAGCAGGCCATCGACGACATTAAACCGGGGCAGGCCGTGCGTGTTACGGTGACGGATCTGTCCTTTGCCGCAGACCTCCAGGGTTGGTGTCACACAACCGGTTGTGTCCTTCTCGAGCAACAGGTCGAGGCCGGTCGCTTGTCGGCCGTGGTGCAGAAGGCCGCCGGGGGGGCGGCCTTGATGCCCCGCAGTACCAACGGTAAGACGATTGTGGTCTTTAGCGATAGTTTTGATAAGGGCATGGCTTCCTTCATCATTGCCAACGGCGCCGCAGCCATGGGTGGTGAGGTGACCCTCTTCTTTACCTTCTGGGGCTTGAACCTGCTGCGCAAGGATCATGCCGTGGCCGTGCAAAAGACCCTAGTGGAAAGGATGTTTGGCTGGATGATGCCACGTGGGGCCAACAAGACCAAGCTCTCCCAGATGAATATGGGCGGCATGGGCACGGCCATGATCAAGGGCATTATGAAGGAAAAGAACGTCCTGAGCCTTCCCGAACTCATTGCCGCGGCCCAAAAAGCGGGCGTACGGTTAGTCGCCTGTGGCATGACCATGGACCTGATGGGCATCAAACGCGAGGAACTCATTGATGGCGTGGAAGAGGGCGGCGTTGGGATGTACCTGGACAAAGCAGGGGATGCCAACGTTAACCTGTTCATCGGATAGAATCCTGGGAGTGCGATCCACTGTGATCTGAGAACTGCGATCTGTGATCTAAGAAATTTTATGGCCGAGGCGGGGATGATCCGATAGATTCTAAAATGTCTTGTAAAACAGTCGAAGAATGGATCTAAGGAAAGGCCCATGACATATTCGGTATCCCGGTGGCAGTCGGCGTCGCGAAATTGGACGTTGGGGGCGATATGTGCGATGCTGGTTCTGCTGTGTGGATGCCAGCCCAGTCAACAGGTTCGCCCTGATCCTCTGATGACCCACGGGATGCCCAAGTTGCCGGAATTGCCCGCAGGTTCTGAAACCATGGGTATTTACGACATTGCTGCCGCCTTGGATCTTCAGGTCGAGAGTACCAGTCCCACCTTCTTCACCCTCAAGAGTCCAGGCAATACCGTCATGGTCTTTAACTATGAGGGAGCTCAGTTCTATGTTAATGGCGAGCCCTGTGGTCCCATCGGTCCTGTCGAGATGGTGGATCAGAGCACTCGTTTCCAAGGCAGCCTGGTCGATCGGATTCGCCCGCATCTGAATCAATCCTTTGTCGTGGCTCAGCGCAACCCATCGCGTCGGCCCCGGGGCAGTCGAGGGACGATTGTCATTGATCCCGGTCATGGTGGCAAGGATCCGGGCTGCACCAGCGTCCTGGGCTATTACGAAAAGACCGTGAACCTCAAGGTGTCCCGCATCCTGGCTCAACAACTCCAACAGCAGGGTTTTCGCGTGATCATGACCCGCAACAGCGATGTCTATCCCGAGTTGGAGGAACGGGCCGCCATTGCCAACCGTGCTAACGCGGACCTCTTTATCAGTATCCATGCCGATGCCAATCCCTCGCCCGATATCCATGGCTACACCCTGTTCGTGTCCCGCTCGGCCTCCAGTCAATCCCGTCACATGGCAGAGACAATGGTCAGTAGCCTCAAGTCCACGGGTTTTACCAATCGTGGGGTACGTGAGGCCGATTATCGTGTCCTGGTCAAGACTCGCTGTCCAGCCGTGCTGGTGGAACTCGGACACCTTTCCAATGCCTGGGATGCCCGCCGTCTAAACGATGCAGGCACTCAGCAACGCATGGCCCAGGCCATTGCCCAAGGCACGTCCCGCCTGTGGGACGACACGGTCGTCATGGCGAAGTAGATCCCTTGCCCTCTGCTTGACGCTCCCCAAGCCTGCCCCTACAATGCGGTTTTGAATCGAAATCCCATGGAGTGTATCGAGCATGACCGAGCCGACCATTACCTGTCCCAATTGTAAGACCGAGATCAAGCTGACCGAGTCCTTGGCCGCACCCCTGTTGGAGTCCACGCGTCAGGACTATGAAGAACGCCTGGCCCGCAAGGATCGTGACATGGTGGCCCGTGAGAAAAGGCCATGAGCCAGCGAGAGAAGGCCATGACCCAGGCCCAGGAGCAGTTGGACGAGCAGGTGGCGGCCAAGCTCAAAACCGAGCGGGCTCGCATTGTTGCGGATGAGGCCAAGAAGGCCAAGCTGGCTGCGGCCACGGATCTGGAGGAAAAGGCCCAGGCCCTGGTCGAGTTGCAAGAGGTCCTCAAGCAACGTGATGCCAAGTTGGCTGAAGCGCAAAAGGCCCAGGCCGAGATGCTCCGTAAGGAACGCGAACTCAACGACGCCAAACGCGAGCTGGAATTGACCGTGGAAAAGCGAGTACAAGCTGGTCTTACGGCCACACGTGATCAGGCCCGCAAGGAAGCCGACGAAGAGCATCGCCTCAAGCTCAAGGAAAAGGATCAGCAGCTGCTCTCAATGCAGAATAAGATCGAAGAACTCAAACGCAAGGCCGAGCAGGGTTCGCAACAGATGCAGGGGGAGGTCTTGGAGTTGGAGCTTGAAACCCTGTTGGCCAGCAAGTTCCCCCACGACCACATCGAGCCCGTGCCCAAGGGCGAATTCGGCGGTGACATTCTGCAACGGGTTCATGGGCCGTTAGGCCAGGCCTGTGGTACGATTCTCTGGGAATCCAAACGCACCAAGCACTGGAGTGATGCTTGGCTCGTCAAGCTTCGCAACGATCAGCGCCTTGCCAAGGCCGAGATCGCCATCATCGTCAGTCAGACCATGCCTCAGGATGTCGAGAGTTTTGACGTGATCGATGGCGTCTGGGTTTGTCATCCGCGCACGGCCTTGCCCGTGGCTGTGACCTTACGTCACAGTCTGCTGGAAGTGGCGGCTGTGCGTCAGGCCTCCGAGGGTCAACAGACCAAGATGGAGATGGTCTATCAATATCTCACCGGCCCGCAGTTCCGACAACGCGTGCAGGCCATTGTCGAGGGCTTCTCTACCATGCAGGACGACCTCAACAAGGAAAAGAAGGCCATCATGAAGCAATGGTCCAAACGCGAAACCCAGATCGAACGCGTGATCCAGGCCACGGTGGGTATGTACGGCGATCTGCAAGGCATTGCCGGCCGCTCCCTGCAAGAGATCGAGGGGTTGGGCTTGCATGCCTTGGAAGGGGATTCGGAGGAGTCCTGAAATAAAAAAGAGCCATGTCTCAAGTGACATGGCTCTGGGAGAGTTAATCAATCTAGCCGTAAACTAGCCTATGGCTGAACGGGCTTGATTTCAATGCCTTCGCTCGCTTCCGGGGCTTCCGTCACTTCAGGTTCGGGATAGACGATGGTGGCCTTTTCCTTGAGTGAGGTCACATAGGCATCGGCCAGGCTGTTGGACTTTTCGGTTTCCAGTTGTTTTTGAATGTCTTCCTGGGCCTCTTCGTAGGTCAGTTGCTTGGCATCGTCGTGTTGGGCCACCTTGATGATGTGGTAACCGAAGCGGGTTTCCACCACGTCACTGAGTTTGCCGACTTCCAGGGCAAAAGCGGCCTCTTCAAAGGGAGCCACGGTCTGGCCCTTGGTGAGCATGCCAAGGTCACCCCCCTTTTCTGCCGAGGGACAGGACGAGTTGGCCATGGCCAATTCAGCGAAATCGGCACCGTCCTTGAGTTGCGTCAACAGGGCATCGGCCTTGGTCTTGGCTTCGGCCTTGATCTCATTGGGGTCGGCATTCGGATCCTTGCTCTCCGTGGAGATCAGGATATGGCTGACCTTGACCTTTTCGGGGACCTCGAATTCTTCGGTATGCTCGTCATAGTAGGCCTTGGTGTCGTCAGCGGTGACTTTGATTTGGTCATCTACGTGCTTACTGATGAGTTGCTGAATGCTCAGACCGCGTTTGACCTGGGCCTTGATGTCCTCGAAGTTTTCGCCTTCGGCCGCGATCATCTGCTTGAAGCTTTCCAGGTCTTTGGCGATACCGCGTTGTTCGATAACGGTGGTGATTTCTTTCAGGATCTCCTCGTCCGTGATGACGATGTTTTCCTTTGCTACTTCTTCCAGTAGCAGTTGCTCAGCGATCATTTTATCCAGCACCTTGCCACGCAGTCTGGGAGCCAACTGTTGGATAAAGGCCGGGGGGATCTGGCCCCCGCGGGTCAGGCGGGATATTTCCTGTTGGATACCGGGAATGAGATCACCCTCGGTAATGTTCTTACCATTGACCGTCACGGCGACCTTGGCCATCCGTTGGGCGATTTCTTCGGGAGAAGGAGTGGCTGGGGCTTGGCCTTCGGGTTGGAGTTGTTTGATGGCCTTTTCTGGGCTGTCATTGCCGGTTTGGGCGGTGGCAACGAATAGACCGGCCACCAGGCACAGAGCGCAGGCAACCAGGGTAATGGCTTTCATCTTGGGGGATTTCATGAAATTGTCCTTGTTTTAGAGGCACATTAAGATTCACCCTGCATGATGGGGTAAATCTGATGATCGGGGATTTTTCCTATTTTGTCAAGGTGGAAGTACGTGGGGCTAATCGTCGGTATGTTCGGATAGAGTGTCTTGTTTTCATAGGGATTTTACGCTACACTCTCATCGATAACATCATTAGCGAGTTGCATTTAGGATACTGAGACATGAACGATGTGGAACGTCTTGAGTTTTTGATGAAGGGATCCTGTCCTGGGGTCATGATGGTCACGCATGAGGAGGATCATGCCTTGGAGATCGTCCGGGCCGCGGTTTTGCCTACTCAGCGTAAGTTGTTTATCTGGTCCGCTAGCGAAGGAGTCAAAGAGGGCATGTTCAAGCCTAAGCAGGGTCTGCATAACGAAGAGGAACGGGCCCTGCAACAGGCCAGTGAGAGCCCGTGTGTGGGACTGGTGGTAATGAGTCAGGTTCCGGCAGGATCGGTGTGTGTGGCCCTGGATCTGGCCGAGCACCTCAAGGATGCCAAGTGCCTGCGTCTACTGCGTGACCTGTTGCGTCGCTATGAACAGGCGGATTGCACCTTAATCTTTATCGATCCCATCGATGCCTTGCCTGAGGTGGTCAAGAACGAGGTTCGGTCTTTTGAACTGTCTCTGCCGGACGAACTGGAGCTGGAAGAACTCGTCAAAAAGACCCTGCGTCGCTACCACTACGAAAATCCCATTGAAATGGGCATCAGTAAGAAGGGATTTGACGCGATTATTCGCAATCTCCGCGGTCTGACGCGTAAGCAGGCCGAACGCATCATTGTTGAGACCGTGGCCGATGATCGCAAGTTTACTGACGAGGACCTCAATATTGTCCTGGCCAGCAAGCGACAGTTGGTGCAAAAGGGTGGTTTGCTCGAATACGTACAGACGCCCCTGACCCTGGACGAGATCGGTGGTATGACCAGCCTCAAGACCTGGCTCAAGCATCGTAAGCAGGCCTTTACGTCGGGTGCCAGTGACTTCGGTTTGCAGGCCCCACGAGGCGTCTTGATGCTGGGGGTGCAGGGCGGCGGCAAGAGTCTCTGTGCCAAGGCCATTGCCACGGCCTGGCAGCAACCCCTGCTTCGCATGGATCCCAGTACCCTCTATGCCAGTTACATCGGTCAATCCGAACACAACCTCCGTGAGGCCCTCAGGCAAACCGAGATGATGGCCCCGGTGATCCTCTGGATCGACGAAATCGAAAAGGCCTTTGCCTCGGCCGCCAGCAACAGCTCGGATGGAGGACTGTCCCAACGTATGTTCGGCACACTGCTGACCTGGATGCAGGACCATACCGAACCGGTCTTTGTGGTGGCCACGGCCAACAATATCGAGGCCTTACCGCCGGAACTTCTGCGCAAGGGACGTTTCGACGAAATCTTTTTTGTGGATTTGCCTACCGCGGCTGTGCGACAACAGATCTTTGCCATTCATCTGCGTAAGCGTAGACGCGATCCAGAGACCTTCGACCTCAAGGCCTTGGCCCAGGCGAGTGAAGGCTTCAGCGGGGCGGAAATTGAACAGGCCATCCTCTCGGCCCTCTATCAGGTCTACGGAGGCAAGGGAGACTTGACCACCGATGTTGTCCTAAGGACCCTGACGGCCTCGCCACCGCTATCGGTGACCATGGCCGAACGCATGCAGTCTCTACGCCTTTGGGCTCGGGATCGTTGCGTACCAGCAGATTAAGCCCATTGTCAACGGCGATCCCATGGCCTAGAATACCGGCGTGAATCAAGCATCTAACACAACACGACGATTGCCCGCTGAATGGGAGCCCCAGGACGCCGTCCTGCTGGCCTGGCCTCATGAACAAACCGATTGGGCCGACTACCTCGATGAGGTCCGGGAGGTCTACGACCAAATAATCAGGGCCATCATTCGTTTTGAACGGGTGATCCTGGTTGCCCCGAATCCCAGCGAACTTCAAGGCCGCTGGCCTGACGATCGAGTAAAGATCCAATCGGTGCCGACCAACGATACCTGGGCCCGTGACTTCGGACCCATCACCGTGATGGAGGCCGGGCGGCTGCGTCTGTTGGATTTTCGTTTCTCCGGTTGGGGGGATAAGTTCACTGCCGACCTGGATGATCGTGTCACTCGGAATCTGCATAATCAAGGCGTCTTTGGGGATACGCCGCTGAGTTCTATCGACCTGGTGTTGGAAGGTGGCAGTATTGAGAGTGACGGCCAAGGTACGATCCTGACGACTTCCACCTGTTTGCTCAATCCCAATCGTAACCCCGATCTCAACCGACAGGAAATAGAACGGCAACTCCAGCTGACCTTGGGAGCCCAACGTGTCCTGTGGCTGGAGCAGGGCCACCTCGCTGGTGACGATACCGACGCCCATATCGATACCCTGGCCCGTTTGGCGCCGGGTGACACCATTGTCTATGTTCAGTGTGACGATCCCGAGGACGAACACTATGCTACTCTTAAGGCCATGGAGGCCGAGTTGCAGGCCCTGCGTACGCAAGACGGCAAGCCCTATCGTCTGTTGCCCCTACCTTGGCCCGCTGCCAAGGTTGAAACCGACGGCCATCGTCTGCCCGCGACCTATGCCAATTTTCTGATCATCAACGGGGCGGTGCTGGTGCCGGTCTACAACGATCCGTGTGACTCCCAGGCCCTGGACGTTATTGCCCAGGCCTTCCCCAATCGTAAAATCATCGGGATCGATTGCTCGGTCTTGATTCGTCAGCATGGCTCGCTGCACTGCGTGACCATGCAATTGCCGCAAGGAGGTTGTGTATGAAGTCACTAACCGTAGGACTCGTGCAACAGAGCTGTGACGCAGATCTGCAAGCCAACCTGGACAAGAGCATCGCCGGTATTCGTGAGGCCGCCACCCAAGGAGCTAAGCTGGTCGTGTTGCAGGAACTGCATCGCAGTCTCTACTTCTGCCAGACCGAGGACACCGCCTGTTTCGACCTGGCTGAGTCCATCCCTGGGCCCACCACCGAGACACTGGGATCCTTGGCCCAAGAATTGAACGTGGTCATTGTTGCCTCGCTCTTTGAACGTCGCGCCGCCGGGCTCTATCACAACACTGCCGTGGTTCTCGAAAGTGATGGCACCCTGGCCGGACGTTATCGCAAGATGCACATCCCGGATGATCCGGGCTTTTACGAAAAGTTCTACTTCACCCCCGGTGACCTGGGCTTCGAGCCGATCAAGACCTCGGTCGGTACCTTGGGTGTGCTGATCTGCTGGGACCAATGGTATCCCGAGGCCGCTCGCCTCATGGCCCTGGCCGGAGCGGACCTCTTAATCTATCCCACGGCCATTGGTTGGGACCCACGTGACAGTAAGACCGAGCGACTACGTCAACTTCGAGCTTGGTCAATGATTCAACAATCGCATGCTATAGCCAACGGCATACCTGTCGTCAGTGTCAATCGCTCAGGTTTTGAGGCCTCACCCGACGAACAAGCCCCAGGCATTCAATTCTGGGGCAACAGCTTCGTCGCCGGACCGCAGGGAGAGATTCTCGGTTACATTGAGCAAGACGAAAAGGTAATATGCGTGACATTGGAGGGTAAACGCAGTGAAGACGTGCGTCGCATCTGGCCCTTCTTACGCGATCGCCGCATCGAGGCCTATGAGGATCTTTATCGACGCTTTCGTGATTGACACCTTAAAGGAACTTGACATGCCCAACTGGCAATACGATGAATTCAAACACTGTGGTGTGGACTATGCCAAGGCCGAGCAAGCCGAGGCTTACGACGAGCGTCACCAGAAGTTTCGCAATTATGAGCAGGAATTTCATGACATGCTGGATTTCCTGGATCTCAATGATACCCGGGAGATGTCACTGATCGACTTGGGGTGTGGTACCGGAGCTACGGCAATCTATGCGGCTCAATCCTTCGAACGGGTCTATGCCGTTGATGTCTCCGAGGTCATGATCGTCCAGGCCCGCCGCAAGGTAGATGCAAGTCAAACCAACCTCACCTTTATCCAGGCTGGTTTCCTGACTTACGAACACGCCGATGATCCCGTGGACCTGGTCATGACCAAGGTCGCTTTTCACCACCTGCCCGATTTCTGGAAACAAATCGCTTTGTTGCGTATGAATCGCATGCTCAAATCTCAAGGCCTGCTTTATCTCCACGACGTAGTGTTCCAATTTGAACCGCAGGACTATATCGAACGAATTAGTGGTTGGATCGAAGGCTTTGTCAAGGTCACGGGCGAGAAGTTCCAGCCCGAGGTCGAAACCCACATCCGCGATGAATACAGCACCTTTGGTTGGATCCTAGAACAGATGCTCGACAAGGCTGGTTTCGCCATCGAACAGTCCCGCTCACCGGACGGCTTTATCACCGAGTATGCCTGTCGCAAGGTACGGGCGGTTGAGATATAACAAGATCTTGTCCCAAATGGGTGCCATGGCTCCGCGCAGCGTAGCCATGCGTTTGGGGATACCGTGGCTAAGGCTGGATCTAAGAACACATGTCCACGCAAGCGTGGACATGGCACCGGTTGTCACAGGGTTGATAGTTTTACTGCAAATCGGGCATGGGCTCAGGAATCACCACCAATGCTCCCGTCGTGGGCGATTCATCTTTGTCTCGGGTGTAACCAATAATCACGGGATGGCCAATTTTAGTCTGCATGGAATTGTGGATGACACTCCAGATGATATTCTCCCCTCTATCAGTGACCCTCACTTCGGTGACACCGAGATTTAGTTCTATGAGTCCCTCGGCTCCTAAATTTTCCATAGTGAGCTCAAGGCCCCAGGGACCGATAGGTGCTTGGACCTCTCCTGGGATCGATAGATTGCCGAACCAATAGGCCGCAATTTCCGTGTCTTTGCCCAGGAAACGTTCGATGTGCTTTTGTAGTGAGTCGGGGAGGGGAGCTACTTGAGCCATAGAAGTCGGATTCGAGTTATCTTTCCAATTTATTTTATCAATCCTACTGTTGGGTATCATCTGAGTGAGTTGGTCTACGTCAGCACTAGAAAGAGCTTGGCCATGTATTGTAATGGAACAGTATGGCTTGTCTCCGCTGAGGAAGTTATTTTGTGAGAAATCTTTGATATACAATCGACTGGTGTTGATGTTGTTTATGATTTGATTGAAAGAGGCATAGTCGTCTACCGCAAGGGATATCGAGAAGGATTGCCAGCTTTGATTGGTTGAAAGACGTTCTATCATATATACGCGGCACATGATGGGTTGGCTTTTTTTAACTTTTGATATTTCAGGTGCATCCAATGCACAAATGGCCGCTCTTATTGTTTCCAGTTCGTCAGGAGGAGCAGTGATCAGGAGTGCGTTGGAGGATTCTGCCACGGCAATACGTGCCTTTTGACTTATGGTGGATACAATGGCTTGCATGTCATCGGCTTGGGTGCATTCAAGGAAAAAGATTTTGGTTTCCAGGGGATGATCCAATAAAGTTTGTCTGTCTCGAATCGCTTTCCCGTATTGATCCTCTTGGTCTGGAGTCTGAGCCGGAGCTAGTCCTTGAATCAGTGTAACGAATAAACTCATCAGCAATAAAATGCGGCATTTCATAATCGATCTCCTTGATTAAAGATTCCATACTACATAGACGTCACCGTCATCCAGTGTGCCGTAGAGTACGCGACGGGGGGCGTCTTTTGGCTCTGTCTTTTCGACCACGAGTTTGGGATTTTCAAGTTGAGGCAAGATCCCCTGTACGGCCTTGCCGGTATAGGTCTGGGTGGCCCCCAGTGATTCGACAGCCAGAACCGGTTCGCTGGGAGCAGCTTGAGCCACACGAGGTCGCAGGCCGACAAACATGACTACGCACCCTAGGGCCAGTCCTAAACTAAAGGTGACTGCCGGGCGTCGCCAGAAGTCCAATAGACCTAAGTCTTGTCTTTCAGGATGAGTCTGAGTCCAGGCCTGTCTGAAGATGCGGTCCTTTTCTTGAGTCGATAAAGGTGGGACAGGTGTTGATTCGAGTTGATCGGCGAGTTTTTGCCAGATCTGATCGTCTTTGGGAGCAGAGTGCTTTTCGTTCATATTATAACTCCAATAAATCGGCGTTGGATGCCAGTTTCTTACGTAAGGCCACTAAGCTGCGTTGGATATGGGTCCGTACGGTCCCGGTTCGACAGCCCAGGATGGTCGCTATTTCATCGTGGGATAGGCCTTCCTGGTGACGCAGGATAAAGGCGGTCCGCTGTTTGACTGTGATGCCCTGTAAGGCATCTTGAATGCGTTGTTGTAAAAGAGCGTTGTCCAGATTGTTTGTTTCGTTGGGCGAGGTTTCGATCTGGACGTCCTCGAGCCCCATATTTTTCCGGTGTCGATGGTGTTTGCGATAGAAGTCGATGGCCGTGTTGGCGGTCACACGATTGAGCCAGGCCGTGAACGACCGTTCGCATTGGACCTTATGAATTTGTCGAAAGACCTTGACCCACACCTCCTGCACACAGTCGGCCACCTGCGATCGATCCAGCACGATCCGGTGGCAAATACGATGGACGCGGTCGATATGGCGATGATACAGGCACGCCCCTGCGTCACGATTGCCTCGTTGTACTGCTGCGATCAAGGCCTCTTCGGATGTCCATTCGCGTCCTTCCATTCAACCAGTATGTACGGTTTACGGATCTAAGGCGAATACAAAGAAACTCTGAATCACTCTTGTCCAAGATAGCGATTTGAAAAGGTCATAAAAAAGTATCTCCGGGATTGGTATACTTGTTTTGCTCAAAATAAGGAACCAATACAAACCGGAGATGCAATTATGGTAAAGGTTGGCAGTTTATTCACGCAAGTGCTTTCTTTGATAAATCGTAATGACTTTGCCCGTGCCGTTCGGCATTGGGATGCGGAACGAGGTGCCAAAGGCTTTCGTTGTTGGGACCAATTTGTGGCCATGATGTTCTGTCAGTTGGCTGGTGCCGATTCGTTACGTGAGATTTGTGGTGGACTGTCCACTGCGATGGGCAAACTGACTCATTTGGGCCTCAAAGAGGCTCCGGCTCGCTCTACCCTGAGCTATGCCAATAGCCACCGACCGTGGCAGCTCTTTGAAACGATGTTTTATCATGTGTTCAAGCAGGCCGATTCACTAGCGGATCAGCAGAAGCGACGCTTTCGCTTTAAGAATCCCTTGGTCAGTATTGATGCCTCAACGATCGATTTGTGCCTTAGTCTGTTTGACTGGGCCAAGTTTCGCCGGAAAAAGGGAGCCGTCAAGCTACACTTGATGCTCAACCACCAAGGATGCCTACCTCAATGGGCCTGTCTGAGTACCGGCAATGTCCATGAGGTCAAAGTGGCTCAAACCCTAGAATTTGAGCCAGGAACGATTGTGGCCATGGATCGTGGCTATGTTGATTACACCCTGTTTGATCGGTGGACTCGCCAAGGCGTCTGGTTTGTCACACGATCCAAGACCAATATGGCCTATCGTGCCGTGAAGAATCGTCCAGTGCCGCAGCGTGGTTCGGTCTTAAAAGATCAAGAGATCGTTTTAACAGGCCATTATGCCAAACAGAAATGCCCTAGACGGTTACGTCGTGTAGTCGTTTGGGACGCTGAGAACCAAAAGGAACTGGTGCTTTTAACGAATCACATGGACTTTGCCGCTAGTACCATTGGTCGGATTTACAAAGACCGCTGGCAGATCGAACTGTTTTTCAAGGCGATCAAGCAGAACCTCAAGATCAAGACGTTTGTTGGGACCAGTGAGAATGCGGTTAAGATTCAGATTTGGACAGCATTGCTCTGTATGTTGGTCTTTAAGATTTTACAGATGCGTTCTACGTTTGGATGGAGTCTGTCGAATCTATCGGCCATGCTAAGGTTTAATCTCTTAACGTATCGGGAGTTATGGTCATGGCTTGACAAACCGTTTGAAACGCCAGCCTTGGGGCCTCCAGAGGCCCAGTTGATGTTGTTTGAATCGTAATTGGACAGCATAATGAAACAGAGGTCAAAAAAGAGCTATAACCTAAACTCAGAACATTCGAACAACTTGTCCGAAACAAGTGTTTCGGCAAAGGATTTTAAAGTGTAATCAGCAAATGCTGATTATCTTGGACAGCAGTGACTCTGAATAATGAGTTTTTTTATGGATTGATTCCGGTAAGGACTAGGGGTATCCTCGTGTCGGGGACCTCTTAAGAAAGGATTACATGATGAAGCGAATACCATACTGTATAGCTGTGATTTCTGTTGTTTGTAGTACGACGGCGACCTATGCCCGTATAAGCCCGCCCACTCAGGAGCGTGACTTGGTGGTGTTTATTGCGGATGAAAAGCCGAGCTTGTATCGTTTGGTGGGGCGTCAACCCCAGCCCTATGGTCAGGTGCAGTTCTATAACCCACAGGCCTTGGTCGCGGATGAGAAACAACAGTGTTTCTATGTGATCGATCGGCCGCGATTAGCAAGCGAGACCATCAAGATCTGGCGGATTTCCGCAGATGGCACGGCTGTCCTAGCCAGTGAGGTGCCCAGTCAGGGAGGACCTTTTAGTGAACCCATCTGTCTGGACTTGGATGAGTCCGGGCGTTTACTGGTAGCAGACATTGCACGGGGCCTGTGGCGTATGGAGCCTGATGGGCGTTTTGAATGTCTCTTCGATGGTAAGAACAAACCCATGTACCGCATTACAGCCACGGCATGCTCCCCGCAATTTGGATTCGTGATTGGAACCAGCTATTTGCACAGTGTCACGGGGGGGCTTATGCAGGACCTTTATCCGGAGCGAGGGGTCGTTTGGACACCTACGCCGTCTTATAGAGGAACTCCTGCAGCTGTTTTCTTGCGGTCCGGTGTGGGAAATTCAAGTGGTCGTCAATCACCGATTCGTGTTTGGAAAAATCAGGGTGGACTCTATACCGTCAACACCCAGGGACCGCAGCCCGTCATTGGAGGTTTACTGGCCAATCGTGAACCTGGAGGCGAAGAGTACGAGACCTACTGGCGTACACTCAAGCAGATCCTGGTGGATCCTGCGGGACGCCTGGTTCTAGTGGATGCCGGGGGTTGGAAAAGCTCTGAACTCAATGGCGGAATTTTCCTGATGCATACGGATGGCCGCTTGGAGGAACTGACGTTCAAGACTGCGGATGGCAGTTGTGGACCGTTGCGTCATCCTCATGGTGTGGCCTTGTGGTCGGACGACACCTATATCGTGGCCGATCCCGAGATGAAGGTCGAAGGTGTCCCTGGTAGTGGTGGATTGATGCTGCTCAAGGCTAATGGCGAACGAGAGGCCCGCTGGCCCTTTGGTCAACGTATGCGTCCTATCGGAGTGGCCATTTTACGCAATGCCGGCACACCGGCTCAGGCCGAGGCTGTACGTTCTATCATCCTGCAACAGTTGGTCGGTCAAAAAGTGGCCGGTCCGATTACCCGAATTCAGAAGGTGTCACTGCAGTACGAGAATCCCAACGGCTCGGTTGTGAGTGGACGATGGAAAGACCAACCTCAGGCCGCAGCCGAGGCCCGCTTACGTGCCGTGTTTGAAGGGGCTCAATGGATCATTAACCCCGACGGCTCCCTGCGTTTCAGTGGTCGCGGATTGAATCCCGGCACCCAAGGGAATCCCTACGTCATGGTCGGCACCGTGACGCAACTCGATGGCATGCTCAGTGCTTCGGCCATGTACAAAGGCCAAGGTCTCTTCGATCTCAAGTCCGGATCGCTCGACGTACGCATCCATGGCAGTGACACGCCCGGGGCAGCCACCATGAGCATTACCGTGAGTGTCTTTACCGATGAAGAACATTTAAAAGCGACCTTTGAGCAAGGATTGTCTTTGTAGAGAAGTGATTAGGCTAATGCTTGCTCGAAAAGTCTCCAAGTCATGCCACGAGGCACATGAACGGCCTGCACACCTAGATCGCCGACTTCGTGGATGTTGCGGTGTTCGTCGTCGAAGAAGATCATCTGTTCGAAATCCAAACCGCTTTGACGCTGCAGGGCGTGGAAGTGACGGGTTTTAGAGCCGGGGTAGATCTCTTCAAAGGCGAAGCGATCTCGGAGCTCTAATAAATCGAGGATTCGTTTGGCCCAAGACGGTTGGTCCGTGCGGGAGGCGGTGGCCATGAGGTAGCCTTGGACCTCACAGAACTCCAGGATGCGGGGGATATCCGGATAGGGATCAATGCACCCACCGCGGGCGTCAATCACACGGCCATGTCGCCGGCTAAAGGGCGGAGTGCAGCAATCACACCAGGTTCCACCCGCATCCCAGAGGGTAAAATCCAGGTCAAATACAATCAAACGGTCAGTCATCTGTGAACTGCGATCTGTGATCTAAAAACCGTGATCTGCGATCTAACTTAGGATTGACCGTAATAGGCGTTCTTACCGTGCTTGCGCAGGTAATGTTTGTCCAGGATGGTCTGGGAGATCTCGGGTTGCTTGGGACTGACCTGGATGGTGCCCAGGGCCATGGCTGCAACCTCTTCCAGGACAACCGCGTTCTTGACCGAATCGTGGGCGTCTTTTCCCCAGGTGAAGGGGCCATGGTTGGCGACCAGCACGGCCGGAATGGCCACGGGGTCGATGCCTTCGAAACGACGCACGATGACCTTGCCGGTGTTGAGTTCGTAATCGCCTTCGATTTCTTCCTTGGTCAGCACGTCCGTGACCGGGACTGCGCCGTAGAAGTGGTCGGCGTGGGTGGTGCCAAAGCAGGGAATAGGCTTGCAGGCTTGGGCCCAGAGCGTGGCATTGCGGGAGTGCGTGTGGGTGATGCCGCCGATGCCTTCGAATTTACGGTACAGCTCCAGATGGGTGGCGGTGTCCGAGGACGGCCGCATGTCGCCTTCCAGGACGTTCCCTTCTAGGTCCAGGATGACCATGTGTTCGGGCTTCATCTCGTCATAGGACACGCCACTGGGTTTGATGGCGACGATGCCTTTTTCACGGTCGATTTCGCTGACATTGCCCCAGGTGAAGACCACCAGATTATGTTCCACCAGTTCCAGATTGGCCTGGCATACGCGTTTTTTCAGTTTCTTGTACATTTCTGTTCTTTCCATTGTTTTGAATTTATTGCCTCTCGCGGAGATCGCGGAGATCGCGGAAAACGCAGAGAGTACTATTTTTTTTAAAAAATGGCTGTCATTGCGAGGAACAGAGCGACGCGGCAATTTTCCTTTATCCGTTACGTACGGTTGGAAACAATGGAAGATTGCTTCACTTTGTTCGCAATGACGACTTTTTCTCTCAGTGTTCTCTGCGATCTCAAGTGAGCGGCAGCGAACCCTTCGATTTTACTCAGGCCTGGCGGGCGAGAGGCTATTTCCATAAAAAAAGCCGCCTACAGCATAGCAGGCGGCTTGGGAAAACTCAAGTTTGAGTTCAATTAGGCGTTGGCCGCCTCCTTGATCTCGAGCAGGTCCTTCATGACATTGGAAATGTCCTGGGCCTCGACGCCACCGAGGGAGTCGTGCATCTGCTTGTACAGCTTGTAGATCTCCTGGTAGACCTTGACGTTGGCCTTGATGGGCTTGAAGGTCTTGGTCTTGAGACCGGCCATGGCCTTTTGGGCCTGGCCGAAGTTAGCGTAACCACCGGCCTTCTTGCCGGCGACCACGGCACCGCAGATGGCGGCACCCAGGGCACAGGTCTGGGCCGAACGGGAGATCTTCATCTCGCGCCCGGTGATGTCGGCGTAGATCTGCATGATCATGGCGTTCTTTTCAGAGATGCCGCCGCAGTTGACCACTTGCTTGATCTTGACGCCGTATTCCTCGAACCGGTTGATGATGGTCAGGGCTCCAAAGGCGGTAGCTTCGACCAGGGCTCGGAAGATCTCGGCCGGGGTGGTGTGCAGGGTTTGACCCAGCAGCAGTCCCGTGAGGCGTTGATCGACCAGGATGGTGCGGTTACCGTTGTTCCAGTCCAGGGCCAGCAGGCCGGATTGACCGGGTTTGAGCTTTTCGGCTTGTTTGGTCAACTCGACATGGTCCAGGCGATCCGGCTTGACGTAGTTGACGTACCACAGGAAGATGTCACCCACGGCCGATTGACCGGCTTCCAACCCGAAGAAACCGGGCAAGATCGAGCCATCGACGATCCCGCAGATACCGGGCACGTCGGGCAGTTTTTCGGTGTTCTTGGCCACCACCATGTCACAGGTGCTGGTGCCGATGATCTTGACCAGGGTGCCGGGTTTGATGCCGGAGCCCACGCCACCGAGGTGGGCGTCGAAGGCGCCGACGGCCACCGGGATGCCCGCAGGCAGGCCCAGCTTCTTGGCCCATTCTTCGGTCAGGTCACCGGCCTTGTCGGCCACGGTGTAGGTGGTGTCACCCAGGGTGTCACGCAGGTCGGCCAGCTTGGGATCGAGCTTCTTGAGGAACTTCTTGTCCGGGTAGCCACCCCAGTCATCGCTGAACATGGCCTTGTGGCCGGCGGCACAACGACAACGCTTGATCTGGTCAGGGTGATCCGTACCGGTCAGGACCGCGGGGATCCAGTCGGCATGCTCGACCCAGGTGTAAGCCGCGTCGTAGACCTTGGGATCGACGCGCAGGCAGTGCAGGATCTTGCTGAAGAACCACTCGGACGAGTAGGTCCCACCACACTTGGCCAGATACTCGGGACGCATCTTTTCCGCGACCTTGGTGATCTCGGCGGCCTCGGCATAACCGGTGTGGTCCTTCCACAGCCAGACGTGGGCGTTCAAGTTCTTCTTGAACGCCGGCTTGAGGGCCAGGGGTTTCCCCTTGGCATCAACCGGAATGGGGGTCGAACCGGTGGTGTCCACACCGATCCCGATGATCTTTTTAGGATCGAAACTCTTGTTGGCCTTTTTGGCTGCCTTGATGGCACCCTTGACCGTGACTTCGATGCCCTTGAGATAGTCGGCTGGGTTCTGACGGGCCACGTTGTGGTCCTTCTTGTCCAGCATGATCCCAAGTTCACCGGTGGGATAGGGGAACACGTGGGTTCCCAATTCCTTACCGTTTTTGACGTCTACCAGGACACAGCGAACGGAATTGGTTCCATAATCTAAACCTAAGGTATAAGGCATTTTAAAAACCTCTTTTCATCATTAACAATTGGTGTCGATCTACCAGAAGTACCAGTAGAAGGCGATAACAATACCCATGACAACGGCGGTGTGGAAGAGGTCCCAACCGTTCCAACTCTTGCGGGTGGCTTCCTTTTCCTCGGCCGTGGCACCGTAGTAGGTGTACTTCATCTGTTCGGCTGTAGGAGCCTTGGTGACCAGACTGACGGCGATGATCACGGCGATACAGAAGATGAACAGCATGATGCAGAAGTGCAGCCAGTTGATGGCCGCGACTTGGTAGAGCACACCGTGGTTCTGTACCATGACCTCGGTCAGGGCGGTCTTGGCCGTTTCCAGCGATTCGACGGCGCCGGCTTGGTTGCCGGCGGTCAAGGCGGCAGAGGCCTGTCCCAAGGCGTCGGTGACTGCAGTGACGCCATCGCCCAGGGTTTCCTTGATGCTGTTGATGGAGTCCGTGACACTTGAGCTCAATCCGGCCAGGTCTTCAGTGGCCGCCTTGGCTGCGGCGATCTTGAGCTTGGCCACGCCCGTGACTAAACCAACCTTGGCACCGTAAAGGACGTTGAGTACCAGACGGAACATACCGATGATGAAGCCCAGGGTCATGCCCGCGAAACCACCGGCAGCGGTGGTCCGTTTCCAGAACACACCCATAGCAAAGGCGGCGGCAATGGCTGGGGCCAGCAGGCCTTGCACGGCTTGCAGGTATTCGTAGAGCACATCACTGAAGGCCTTCATAACCGGGATCCAAAGGATACCCAGAACCACGACCGTGGCCGTGGCGATACGGCCGACCACCACCAGGTTCTTCTCGCTGGCGTTGGGACGCATCTTTTGATAGAAGTCACCCACGAACAGGGCGGCGGATGAGTTGAACAGCGAGGCCAGCGAACTCATCAGAGCCGCCAGCAGACCGCAAACCACGATACCCTTGAAACCGATGGGCATGTAGGTGGCGATCAAGGAGGAGAAGGCTGCGTCCGAACTGGGGACATTCAGCTTACCTTGTTGTGACAGGGCAAAGGCGATCATGCCGGGGATCAGGAAGATGAAGACCGGCAGGGTCTTGAAGTAACCGGCCAGGATGGCGCCACGACGAGCCTCGGTCTGGTTCTTGCCGGACAGTACACGTTGCACGATGAACTGGTCCGTACACCAGTACCAGAAACCGATGATCATCGAACCTCCCAGTACGCCGGTCCAGGGGAATTCCGGATCGTTGTGCGAACGGATGAGGTGGATGTTGTCACCACAGGCCGCCATGACCGTGCTCCAACCACCGGCGGCATTGAGGCCGATGACCAGCAGCACGATCGAACCGATCAGCAACACCGGGGTTTGGAGGACCGAGGTGTACATGATGGCCTTCATACCACCGAGGATGGTGTAGATACCGGTGATGACCACCAGGCCGATGGCACTGACCCAGAAGAAGTCCACTTCCGTACCGAACATGTTGATCTTGTCAATGCCGAACACGGTACCGAACACGATACCGCCGGAGTACACCGTGACCGCCACCTTGGTCAGGACATAGCTGACCAGTGAGATCATGGATAGGACCGTACGGGACTTGGAATTGAAACGACGTTCCAGGAACTCGGGCATGGTGAAGATGCCGATACGATCGTAGAACGGGACAAAGAACCAACCGAGTACCAGGATGAGCCAGGCATGCATTTCCCAGTGGGCCATGGCCATACCGCTGACAAAGCCGGCACCGGCCAGACCGACCAGGTGCTCCGAACCGATGTTCGAGGCAAAGATGGACGAGCCGATAGAGAGCCAACCGGCGTTCTTGCCAGCCAGGAAGTAGTCATCCGAGGTTTCTTCACGTCCCTTGAGTACCCAGATGATCACACCGACCATCGCTGCAAAGAAGATGCCCAGGACCACGGTGTCGAGTCCTGACCAGCCTGCCGCCAGTATGGGAAGTTCTGTCATTGTCATTGAAAACCCTTTCGCGATAATGCTGTGTTGTCAGTTTAGCGTGCCGAGAACTTGTGCACGGTGGTTGTCTTGTAGGTCTCGCCCGGACGCAGGGTCGTGGTGGGCCAATCGGGATTGTTAGGGGAATCCGGATTGTGCTGGGTTTCCAGGCAGAAACCGTAGCGGTGCCCGTAGACCTTGCCGTCCTTACCCTTGATGCTGCCGTCCAGGAAGTTGCCGGCATAGAATTGAATGGCGGGCTCGGTGGTGAAGATTTCCATGACACGACCGGTGGTGGGCTCGTAGACCTCGGCAGCCTTGGTCATTTCACCGAGCTTGTCCTTGTTGAGCACCCAGTTGTGGTCGTAGCCGGGGCCGAGTTGGAGTTGGGCGTTTTCGGCGTTGATGTCCTTGCCGATGGCCTTGGGACTGGTGAAGTCAAAGGGGCCGCCCTTGAGCGAGACAATTTCGCCGGTGGGGATCAGGCCCTTGACCACGGGGGTGGTCTTGTCGGCGTTGATCATCAGCTCGTGATCCAGGATGTCACGCTCGCAACCGGTGAAGTTGTAGTAGTTGTGGTTGGTCAGGTTACAGACCGTGGGTTTGTCCGTGGTGGCTTCATAATCGACGGTCAGTTCGTCGTCGTTGGTCAGGCTGTAGACCACGGTGACTTTCAGGGTGCCGGGGTACCCTTCTTCGCCGTCAACGCTGGTGTAGGTCAGCTTCAGACTGACAGCACTGCAACTCTTGACGGGCTCGGCGGTCCAGTTCTTGTGATCGAAACCGGCCACACCACCATGCAGGTGGTTGGTGCCATCGTTGGCGGGCAGCTTATATTCGACACCGTCGAGGCTGAACTTGGCGTCGCCAATGCGGTTGCCGTAGCGACCGATCAAAGCGCCGAAGTACGGGCTGGTGGCATGATCGAGGTAGCCTTCCAAACTATCGTGACCCAGCAGGATGTCACCGAGTTTGCCGTCACGGTCCGGGGTCTTGAGTGACACGCAGGTGCCGCCCCAGGTAATGATCTGGCATTCCAGACCATTGGCGTTGGTCAAGGTGTAGAGATCGACCTGCTCGCCGGCTGGGGTCTTGCCAAAATCAGATTTTGTGATATCCATTTTTTCCTTTCCTACCATACATTGCGAACACTTACCCGAACACGCGTTCGGCTCTGAGCAAGAGCACAGTGCCAACAGCATGAAAACTAACATTCCAACACATGCGATCCGTTGCAGCCTCACTTGGGACATACTAGCCTCCCTTTCAAAGATGGGTGAATTCATGATGGGCGTGTGCAGTAAGGGGGTGCAGTTGTCACGACTAGTCCAACGAGCCATTGTTTTCAGTGCCTCACCTTACCACGCGTCCGTTCACGTAACACTATACGTTTACACAGTTTGCGAAGGCTGTTGATGCTATTGTCAAACGGGTCGGTCGTCAAGCGTTTTTTGGGTTTTTAATACTGATAAGCGGGTTCAGAGAGAAAGGCAGGCTAATTCGTTAGAGTTCGGTGGGGTCTTGATCAAACCTGGTTCCTGGGCGCAATGGAAGAGGGGTCAACATGCTGTTGACCCCTTCAATCCTGGAACCTTCAGACCTATTTTTGGGGTTCACGGTTCCGGGTTGAAAGATGGTCTGGTAATAACCGTGAACCTGGAACTGTGAACCGTGAACCCGTATTTTATTAGGCACCGGCCTCGACCATGGTCTCTTGTTTCTTGCGTTTACGGCGATTGATGGTGCGGGTAGCTACTTGCGGGGTGTCGTTGGTCCCGGAGGCGACTTGCAGGGCTTCGAGTGGATTGGAACCAAAGGCATCGGCACCGATTTCTTCCCATAGCCCTTCGGCTCGGTTGAAAAGTCCACCTGAGACCATGATTTTCATGTCCGGCCAGGCATTGACGGTTTTGATGCGGTCGATGAGCTGGCGAACCTGAGGGGCCTGCTGGGGCGTGGTGCCGTAGATCACCAGCAGGTCGGGGCCGTAATCGTTGGCATAGCTAAAGACATCATCATTGGTCAGGCCACCGCCCAGGAAGCGTACTTCCCAACCGTCGCTCTCGAACAGATCGGCAATCATCTGGGCTCCCAGTTCCTGTAACTCAGCCTCGGTACAGCAGATAGCGACCTTCTTTTCTTTTTCTGGGCGACGGGGAAGCTTGTTTTGCAGTTGATCCACAATGGTGCGGTTGATGCGGGTGGCCAGGTGTTCCTGGATGGGAGTGATGCGATCGGCACGGGCCAGCTTTTCAATCTCTACCATGACTGGCCAAATCATATGCATATAGACAGAATTGGCAGGAATGCCACATTGCAGGGTTTCCTCGACGACTTTACGGCAACCAGGGCGATCTCCACGGAGTAAGGGGCGAAGGTAGCGGGCGAGGGTTTGTTCTTTAATCATCTGGTTAACTCCTTTTACTCTGTCTTATTTTAACTAGCTTATATTGTTTTGTGTTAACTTGGATAACTTAGCTGTGTATATCGGGAAGGGTGTTTTGATTTCATGAGTGAAAATAGGAAAAATGGGAAACATGTAATAATAAAATAGGAGAGATGAAGTGGTGTGGGTCAGAAACTTTCTTTCTTGGGGAACAAAAACTGTGGAAGGCATTCCCGGATGGACGATTTTCTAGGACATAGGGGTGTTTCTCAGAAATCGTCCTTTGGTTAGGAGTTGTTCAGAAATGATCACCGAATTGGGTGCCAGGACAATTGAAGGCGTTAAGGGGTTGGGACAATTTTCCCGGTTTTACTGGCAATCCAACCTCAGTGCCCTGGCTGTGAGTGTCAAGCGTAAGACCTATCCCTTGGTCTGGACTCAGATGAATCTGATTGGCGTGCGCAGTGTACCGGTTATCATGGTGACCGGCGCCTTTGTGGGTATGACCCTGGCGGTGCAGGCCTATGATCAGTTGGCGGGCATGGGACTGGAAGAGCACCTGGGGGTACTTATTAATGTCTCGGTCGTTAAGGAGTTAGGCCCGGTGCTGGCAGCTGTGATGCTGGCCGGACGAGTGGGCGGGGCCTTGACTGCGGAGTTGGGCACCATGCATGTCACCGAGCAGATCGATGCCGTCCGTAGTATGGGGATCAGTCCCTTACGGTATTTAGTGGCTCCGCGTCTGTTGGCCTGTCTGCTATTGACTCCGGTACTGATTGTTTATGCGGATTTGATGGGTGTACTGGGTGGGGCGGCTGTGGCTTTATCCCATTTCGGGATCAACGATCATGCCTATTGGAGCTTCAGTGCCTATGGCGTGGACTTTTGGGATTTGGGGGTGGGAATCGTCAAGGGCTTCTTTTTTGGCGGGGCCATTGCCGCGATCAGTTGTTATAAGGGATTCAATTGTAAGGAAGGGGCCCAGGGAGTGGGGCAGGCCTGTACCGAGGCCTTTGTGGCCAGCTTTATGGCGATTTTAGCCATCGATTTTGCCCTGGCCATTATCTGTAACGCGATCTACAAGACCTTCTGGCCGGTTAAGGCCCTAGTGGGGTGACACCATGATAGAGATGCAGACCCAAGTTGAAAGTAAACCTCGAGTCAAGCCTCAAGCAGGTGAAAATATCATCGAGGTCAAAAACCTGGTCAAGATGTTTGGCAAACGCGTGGTGCTCGACAACGTGTCACTGAATCTGGAAAAGGGCAAAACCACGGTCATCATCGGGCCTAGCGGCTGTGGCAAGACCGTTTTAAGTAAGCATACTATTGGTCTGCAGCGTCCTACCACGGGCGAGGTCTGGTTCGATGGTCAACGCATCGACCACCTCAATGAAAGGGAGTTGGCTCCCATTCGAATGCGTTACGGTTTTCTCTTTCAAGGCGGGGCCCTATTTGACAGTCTGACCGTGGCTCAAAACATCGTCTTTCCCATTGAGCAGCATACCAAAATTACCGATTGGCCTCGCATTCATCGTTTGATCAAGGAAAAGCTGGCCATGGTGGGGTTGGACGGCTATCAAAATTACTATCCCTGCAATATGTCCGGCGGCCAGCAAAAACGCGTGGCCTTGGCGCGGGCCATTTCCATGGATCCAGAGGTCATCATCTATGACGAACCGACCACCGGCTTGGATCCGATTCGGTCGGACGTGATCAATGAATTGGTGTTGAAGCTGCAACGCGAGTTGCAGGTGACTTCACTGGTGGTAACCCACGATATGAAGAGTGCCTACAAAATTGCGGATCGCATCGTCATGTTGCACCATGGCAAGATCATTGCCGATGGTGACGCGGACTACATCCGTGACCATCCTCACCCCGTGGTCCAACAGTTTATCAACGGTGTGGTTGGGGAGGACGAGTTGGCGGTATTGCGCATGGATTCCAAGGTCTCCCAACCACAATACCTGCCGGAAGACTTTAAACCGACGGATCAGTAGGTCTTTCTCAAAAGCCAAGGGCCTTCTTTCAGATCTCTTTAGGGAACGGATTACGCCATTTTTCTTTACTTTCTTCCTGGATCATCATCCCGTAAAATCGTGCCCATGAAGAACACGTCACGATCCATAGCCGATGATCTGAAACGCCGCCTGCAGGGGCAGGCCTTTGATGATGTGCTGCACTGTCTGGCCTACAGTACAGATGCCAGCATCTATCGCGTGGTACCCCAGTGTGTGGTCATGCCGCGTGGGACCGAGGATGTGGTGACCACTTTGGAATATGCCGGCCAGCGTGGTCTGCCCGTTACCGCCCGGGGGGCAGGCAGTGGAGTGGCCGGAGAATCCTTAGGCACGGGCATCATCCTGGATATGACCCGTCATATGAAGCGCATCGTGGAGATCCAGGCCGATCAACGTCGAGTGACCTGTGAACCGGGTGTGGTGCTGGATGAACTCAATGCTCGCCTGCGTCTGTTGGGACAGAAGATCGGGCCGGACCCGTCCAGCGGCAACCGTGCCACGGTCGGAGGGTGTGTGGCCAACAATGCCACCGGATCACACTCGCTGCAGTATGGCCATATGAGTGGACATGTCGAAGCCCTGGAAACTGTACTGGTGGATGGTTCGGTGACGCGGTTTGAAAACCAGATGGCTCTGGGCCAGGGCAACAGCAGTCGTACCCAAGCGATCACAGGGCAATGTCTGAGTTTGTTGTCACAACATCAACCTCTCTTGAAAAAACATCTGCCTGCCACGCAACGCAATCGTTCGGGCTATGCCCTGGCCGGGATCGTGAATAACGATCGTATCGACATGGCCCGCTTGTTGACCGGTTCGGAAGGGACGCTGGGGATCTTTACCAACATCACCTTACACACTGTGCCAGTCCCGACATGTACCGGTTTATTGCAGTTCGAGTTCGATAGCTTCGAACAGATGGCTGCGGCTATTCCGTTGATTGTCAAGAGCGGGGCGATGGCCTGCGAGTTGATGGACCGCACCCTGATGCAGATGGCGGTCGAAGCTTTGCCTCAATACCGTGACATCTTTCCTGTTGAACGCATGGCAATCTTGCTGGTTGAACAGGTGGGCGATAGTCAAGAGGAGCTACGAGCTCGACTCGAAGCCACGCATGATGCCGTAGACCAGGGGGCGGTGGGGTATCGTGAAGTGCTCGATACCGCCGGACAACAACGGTTATGGAAATCACGCAAGGATGCCGTGCCCCTGTTGTATCGTCAGCGCGGTCGCAAGCAGCCGGTGGCTTTTATGGAAGACGCAGCTGTTGATCCGGCTCATTTGGCCGACTACATTGGGGGGCTGCAAAAGATCTCAACGCGACACGATGTCTTTATGACCTTCTATGGCCATGCCGGGGATGGTGAATTGCATGTGCGTCCTTATTTGGATTTGCATGATGGTGGTGACGTACAAAAGATGCAGACGCTCGCTCGCGAGGTTTTTGAATTGGTGTGGTCGTTGGGCGGTTCGATCAGTGGCGAACATGGGGATGGGCTGGTACGGTCAGGTTTTGTCCGGCAGCAATATGGTGACGAGGTCACCGATCTTTTCAAACAGGTCAAGACAATTTTCGATCCCGAGGCTCGCCTCAATCCGGGCAAGATCCTCAATGACGATCCCGATGTAATGGTTAAATCGCTTAAATGGAGCCCGGACTTTATCCCCGAACGATTGGAGTCAGACCTCCTATTCGAAAACGGATGAGTTGGAAAACGAATTACTGCAATGTAATGGTTGTGGTTTATGTCGCACACATAATGAAACATTGCGTATGTGTCCGGTCTTCCGTGCCGGGGGAGACGAGATCCATAGTTCACGGGCCAAGATCAATCTCTTGCAGGCCTGGGCCACTGGGCAATTGACGGATGAGCAATTCGAGTCAAGCGAGTTTGGTGAATTCCTGGATCTCTGTGTTAACTGCAAGGCCTGCCAGCGTCAATGTCCCTCGGGCGTGGATGTCTCCAAGGTGGTGGCTGCTGCCCGGGCCGAGTTGGCTGCACGTCGAGGCCTACGTTTGTCTAAGTGGGTCTTGAGTCACAACCGTTGGATCAGTACGCTGGGCAATGCCATGTCGCCCGTGGCGAATCTTGCCCTGGGCATGTCACCGGTTCGCTGGCTCATGCAAAAGAGCATTGGTTTGGATCGTCGGCGTCACTTGCCCACCTTTGAGCAGGGCAGTTTTCTCAAGGTGGGGCGTCAGCTGTTGTCAGAGCTGCCGCCATTGGAGCAGCCGGTTGAACGCGTGGTTTACCTGATCGACAGCTATGCCAACAGTTACGATCATGACCTGGCTAGGGCGGTGATTGAGGTGCTGCATGCCAACAACATCGAAGTGGTTCTGCCGGATCAACGCCCGGTGCCCTTGCCCGCGATTTGTTATGGGGACCAGCGCCAAGCGCAACGTGATTTTGAATACCTGTTGGATCAACTAGGTCCGTGGATAGAAAAAGGATACCGCGTGGTTTGTTCCGAACCCAGTGCGGCCCTGGGCCTGCGTCATGAAATGCGACATTTTATTGAAGGCCCCGAGGTTCAATCCCTGTCCGAACAGACCGTCGAGTTGATGGATTTCCTGTTGCAACTGCATGGTCGGGGCCTATTGAAGGGGGGCTCCAGGGAAGTGACAGGCGGGTATGTCTATCATCAGCCCTGCCATTTGCCTGCCGTGTCTGAGGCAAAGGCCTCCTTGATCCTGTTGCATGAATGCCTTGGGTTGGACGTAATCGACCTGCAGGCCGGTTGCTGTGGTTTGGCAGGAACCTTTGGAATGCAGCGTAAAAACCGCGATTTATCCGGACGCATGGCCCTCAATCTCAAACAGAACCTGGCGGCTTATCCCGGTCGAACCGTGTTGACCGAGTGTGGAGCCTGTGCCATGCAGATCGAGCAACTCAGTAAACAGACCGTCCTGCACCCCATTAAGCTCTTGGCCCTTGCCTATCAATGCGAGTCTTCTACTAGAACTACCTAGGATTAACCTGTTCACAGTCAAGGTATTACCCAATTGCGATTACCCCCCCGAATCGTAGATACTGTATACGGCAGACTACCTTGGAGGTCATCGACTTGTTGGTTCTGCTACCTTGATCGTATACAACCGTGATTTTGCATCCTTGATTTGACAACGTGAGGCGGGTCGATGGCCTATTTTTTTGGGGGTGTTGGTTTTTAGCCAGCTCTAGCCCAAGAGGGGTATTGTGAAACAGGCAGCTAATGATATGACACCGAGTATCCGAGTTGTGTTGGCCGATGATCATCAGTTGACACGATCCGGCGTACGCCACCTTCTGGGACTTTTTCAGGACATGGAGGTCGTAGGGGAGGCCTGTGATGGCCGTGTTGCCGTGGGTATGGTGGAGACGGCTCATCCCGACGTGGTGGTAATGGACATCAGTATGCCCAACCTCAATGGCATTGACGCCACCGAGGCCATTCATCTGCAATGGCCTGAGGTTAAGGTCATTGCCCTTTCTTCACATGCCGACCGGGCTCACGTCCAGGCCATGCTCAAGGCCGGGGCTACCGGTTATGTAGTCAAAGAGAGCATTTTTGAAGACCTGCCAGTCGGGATTCGTGAAGTGGCCGGGGGCAAGTCTTACTTTAGCAAACCCGTGCGTCAGTACGACTTTATTACACACACCTAAAAAAGCATTTTCATTTCCTGTATTGACCTTATACTGTGGACAATCAACCAGAACTCTGGGGATTGTCCATGCATACAGAATCGTTTGAACATCAAGCCCTCTTATGGGATGCCTTGTCAGATGGACAGGTTCGCTGCCGTCTATGTCACCATGGTTGTGTGATTGCGCCGGGCCAACGTGGACGTTGTTGTGTGCGTCTCAATCAGGACGGTCGACTGGTGACCTTGACCTACAACAAGGTCTGCTCCGCTCAAATCGATCCCATTGAAAAAAAAACCACTGTTCCATTTTCTGCCGGGTTCGACCTGCCTGTCTATTGCCACCGAAGGGTGCAATTTCCAATGTCGCTTCTGTCAGAACTGGCAGATCAGCCAAAGCCCATTACAGGGAAAGCCCCTGCGTGGTGAAGCTTACACACCTGAGCAGATCGTTCAGGTCGCTCAGCAACAGGGCTGTCAGAGTATCGCCTACACTTACACCGAGCCGACCATCTATATGGAATTGGCCGCGGCCTGTGGTACCTTGGCTAGAGAGCAGGGGATTCGCAATGTCTTTGTCAGCAACGGGTACATGACACCAGAAGCGGTCGAATTGATGTCCGGTTGGCTCGATGCCATCAATATCGACCTCAAGGCGTTCTCGGAAGATTTCTATTGTCATCAATGCCATGCTCGTCTCCAGGGTGTCTTGGAGACCATTGAAATGATCGCGCATGAGACGGATATCTGGCTGGAATTAACGACCTTAATCGTGCCCGGTCAAAACGATGATCCCGAGCAACTCAGGGCCCTGGCCGATTTCATTGTCAGCAAGGCCGGTCTCCAAGTCCCTTGGCACATCAGTCGTTTCACTCCGCAGTATCAATGCCGCGATCTCCCTCCAACACCCATGGAAACCTTGGAGGAGGCCTATGACATCGGTAAGTCGGCGGGGCTGGAACACGTGTATCTTGGCAATGTGCCTGGATCACCGACAGAGAGCACCTTTTGTTCGCATTGTCATGAACGTTTGATTGAACGAATGGGCTTTCGTGTGCAAGCCTGTCGGTTAGAAGCTGCGGCCTGTCCGCAATGTGGTAACACGTTGGCTGGTATCTATGGTTAAGAAGCTACTTTCCCCAAGACACGTTCAAGGCATGACGTCCCTTTTCTTTTTTGGGGGGCTTGTAGTCGACAATCTGGCCTTTGGCAATGGTTTTGGGTTTGGTGCCAGTGATGTTGGTCAGGGTGAAAAACAGATCCTGGCTGCCATCGTCGGGAGCGATGAACCCAAAGCCCTTGGTGTCACTAAACCATTTGACGGTTCCCTTTGCCACGGTGCTCTCCTTTTAAACAAACGCCTATTGTGAAACGATTTCAACGAGAGTGATCTCAAATGTCAGGTCTTTTCCGGCCAGGGGGTGATTGGCGTCCAGGGTGACCGATTGTTCATCCAACGCCTTGATGGTGATATTAAGCTCCTGCCCCTCCGGTCCCTTGGCCACCAGGGCCTGCCCCACTTGGGGGGTAATGTGATCGGGAAGGTCACTACGATCCATGACCTGGGTTAAATCTTCGCGGTAGGGGCCGTACCCCTCTTCAGGAGAGAGAGTTACGGTTTTGGATTGACCGACACTCATCTCCAGTACCGCCTGTTCAAAGCCGGGAATCACTTGGTTTTTTCCCAATATGAATTGCAGTGGTGCCTCATCTTTGGACTGATCGAAAACCTTCCCATCTTCAAGGGTACCGACATATTGGATCTTGACGGTATCATCAATCTTGGCAACGGTCATGTGGCGTTCCTTAATGCAGAGGTTCGCTCCAACTAACACTGCTGGAGGCAGAATCAACGGGAGTCCCGGTTCATGTTGTCGTCATGATCACAGCCCAGGGGAGAAAAAGAGGGGGTAACAGTGATGCCGATCTCCTTATCAGGCGCTGCTGTTGCAATCAATTGGATTAACTATGACCACAATTATACCTGATCGAGCTAGGAATAGCCAGGAGCGATTCATTTTATATTTTTTGGAAAAATTATGCTTAAAAACTGTAACGCACACCCCGTTTGCTGGACTGAGAAGGGTAAAGCCAGGATTTCAGGCGTAAAAAAGACAAAAGTCTGCCTCTGTGTGCCGCCCTGACTGCGGTGGGTCAGGGTGGCCACAAGCAGCTTGAGCTGGAGGTTTTGCTAAAAAGGCACATTTTTAGTGGAACAGCGAGGATATTGAAGTATCATAGTCCTTAGGAATTGTGTTGTGGGAGTTTTATTCGTTTAAGACCACAAAGACGGAACGGTTGCATCTGTGACGGACCCAATCTGGTCTAAGTGACATCATAACCGTTACTTACCGTCAGAATGATGCATCCTTGGGAGTTCAGCAATGGTAGGAAAGAGGGTTTATCATAGACGAGATGGGTTGATTGGGGGAGGGGTAATTCTTGGGTGCCTTTTGGTCTTGGGAGCTGTTGGTCATAGCGGACGACAACGTTCCTGGACGCTGGTTTGTCAACTGAATCTGAAACGCCTTGGAGGCGTCCTATTAGAGTACACAGAAGATCATCATGGCCAATTCCCTACCCGAGGTGGACCGGATGGAATGGGGCGTTGGATCTATGCCACGGACTATCCGGAGCAATTGCGTCTCTGTCCTGTTGCGAATAAATCCGCATTGGAGGGTACATCAGGTAATTGGTGGGGCTCTACTACCGAGCATTGGGTCATTCCAACAGGGGATGCTGGAGGTGGACGAGAACCGGGATCTTATGGAAGTTACGGCATCAATGCTTGGTGCTATGTTCCTTATGACGATGATTTTCCTTGGTTTGGAAAATCTAGCTGGCTGTGGGAAACGCCTTTGGTCGACCAAGCCAGTCATGTTCCCATGTTACTGGATGCCGTGTTTTTCATGGGATTCCCTTTGGAGACCACTTCTCCCCCTGAACAACCTAATCAGGGAGGGCTCATTTCCGATGATATTGCCATGCAGCGTTTCTGTATCGATCGTCATCAGGGGGCTATTAATGCCACTTTTATGGATGGAGCGGTTCGTACTGTCGGTTTGAAAGAGCTGTGGACCCTCAAGTGGCATCGAAAATATAACACGGCTGGTCCCTGGACGATCGCTGGAGGGGTGGACTCTACCGATTGGCCCGAGTGGATGAGGGCGTTCAAGGATTATTAAGATATCGATATCAAGGGAGATTCTCATGAAGTTAAGTGTCACATTCATTGTGGTTTTATTAACGTTGTCCGTCTACGCCGCTCAATACCAGGTTGATCCCAACGGGGGATTCGATGCGATTCAAGCGGCGATCGACAATGCCAACGCTGGGGATCAGATCGTCCTGAGTCCTGGTGTGTATACCGGGACAACAGGTCAATCCATTTATATGATCAATAAGTTCATAACCCTACGCAGTCAGGATCCCAATGATGCCGCAGTGGTGAGGGGAACGGTTCTACAGTGTTCCACGGATGCCGGTGAATCGGCTCCGGCTATTTATTTCGAAGCTGGTTATGAGGGGGCAGCCACGTTTGCGGGATTTACCATCACCGGAGGTCTGACCCAGCCGGCGATCGTTTGTAGTAACAACGAGGATTACACCTTAATCTTGGATTCCTGTGTGATTCGCGATAATCAGGCGGGGGGTATTTATGGTTCTGAGATGTCCTTGAGTTTGGTTGATTGCGTCTTTCAACATAATCAGGCGGAGGAAGGTGGGGCCTTGAACTGTCGGGACAGTCGAGTAGAGATGCAGGACTGTGTTTTTATTGAAAACTCAGCTGATAATCAAGGAGGAGGGATTTATCTGGATGAATCATTCGTGCGTGCGATCCGTTGTCAATGGATGGGGAATCAGGCCGAATCTGGTGCGGGATTGTACAGTCGGGACGATTCGAGCGTGCTGGTGGATAACAGTATCTGGGTGGGTAATCGGGCCTCCGAAATCGGCGGGGGGATGATGCTGGAAGGGAGTTTGGTGGAGTTGGAGAACTGTAGTCTGGCCGGTAATGTCGCGGATGAAGAAGGCGGAGCCATGGCCGTGGTGATTGACTCATTGAGCATGATCAACTGTATCGTGGCCTACAATCAGGATATGTATGGATTGGGACGCTCTATTACTGGGACCTCGTCTGGACGAGGAGGACGAAGTGGACGGACCACGCTTGGAATTGAACCTGAAGCATTAATGGATGATGCCAGTATCTCCCATAGTTGCCTGCAACTCGATCCAGAAGAGACCGAGGCCTTTGTCGAAGCCAATGATATTACCACTGATGATCCCATGTTTGTGAGCATTCCCAATGGGGGGAGTGACGGTTGGGGTGATGACCCTAAGACCGTGAGTATCGATGAAAGCCTCAACGATGATTACGGTGACCTTCGTTTACGTGTGGGATCGCCCTGTATCAACACAGGCTCCTCCTTGACCTGGGCCAGTGTCGCAGGACAGGACCTTGACGGCGGTATACGTCAGATGGGTCCCGCCACCGATATGGGAGCCTACGAGTTTGATCAGCCCACCCTCAAGGTCACTCGTCCCCAGGGAGATGAAATCTGGGCTGCAAGCAGTTCTCAACAACTCACCTGGACGAGCATCGGCACGGACGAACCCGTAGATATTCTGTTTCGCACGGCTCCTGATTGCTTATGGGAGCCCCTGGCTAAAGGGATCGCCAACCGTGGGAGCTATCAGTGGGATCTTTCTCTTTATTACCTATTCCCCGGGCTTGAATCCTCCGACTGGCAGATCCGCGTGACATTAGCCACGTCCGATCCCAATCAATATATCGAAGACAGTGCTACCTTTACAGTGGTCCCCGATCAAAACGGCGTCGAGACCATCTCTTCCTGGTCCACGTTGGCCGGTAATGCGCAGCATACCGGGCAAGCTCTGTTTGAGGGTCCCTTGGCCCCCATCGATGCCTGGGATATCAACATCCCCGGTGAGCTGTACACCAGCGTCACCCTGGGAACCGATGATCATCTGCATGTGGCCAGTGAGAGCGGGGTGCTCTATACCTTCAGCTCAAGCGGGCAGGCAATCTGGATGGTTGATGTCAACACGCCATTACTAACCGCTCCCACCGTCGGCCCGGACGGTAGTGTCTATGTCGGTGCACAAGACGGTCGGCTCTATGCCTTTACTCACGAGGGGGCCTTTCGATGGACCTGGGAAACCGAGGGCTTCCTCTTTGCCAGTGCCACGGTCTCGGAGACCGGGACGGTCTATGTCGCGGCTCAGGACGGCACTCTCTATGCCTTGTCGAACAACGGCTCACTGCTTTGGAGCTTCCAGGCCCCAACCCTGAACAACATAACGGATGCCTTCCTGGCCTCACCGGCTTTGGATACCGATGGCAATGTCCTGATCGGCAGTCTGTACGAACCCAGGCTCTATGCCCTGGCCCCCGATGACGGCACGGTGTTATGGAGTTGCCTCTGTGCCGATCCCGATGCGGTCCGCATGAGTGAGAAGGGATCGATTGTGGCCTCGGCGGTTGTCGATGCCAATACCACGATCTATCAAGGCTTGATCGAGGATCCCAATCTTTATGCCATCGACGTGCAAACCGGTGATATCCTGTGGAAGACGGATCTTGTCGAACTCGTTACCCTGTTACCGGAGGAACCCGAGGATTCTGGAGGCGGGGGTAGAAGTGGACGAACCAGCCGTGAAACGACGTTGGCTGAGTCGGGGATTATCGGGACCGTGGAACCGGGCGATTCGATCTGGACCGAACCTGCCTTAGGTCCTGATGGAACCGTCTATGCCAGTCTGAACGATCCCTATCTACGTGCGGTGTCGCCCAATGGGACCGTGCAATGGGTCATTCAACTGGGAATCGGACAGGGCTTCAGTTTGACCGTTGGCGCAGACGGCATGATCTATGCCGCCGGTGCTGACGGGGTGCTCTATGTGATCAATCGCAATGGACAGGTTGTGGCCGAACATTCCGTGGGCAACAGCTTGATCTATCCCGTGATCGGGAACCAAGGGGGATTGATCCTCACTGATGTCGATCATGGGCTGCGCGTATACCAGGACCTGTTCTAATGGCGAAGGGAGTGTTACGATGTCTTTTTTTAGAAATAAACGTGATGTAGTTGTTCTGACTTTAAGCCTGCTCTTTTTACTGGCCACGCTGGGAGCTGTCACTCAGGGTGGACGAGAGCGAGCCAAACGCATGGTTTGTGCCTCGCATATCAAGCGACAGGTTCAAGCCCTCATTGGCTATGGCGAGAATCGTGAGGGGAAACTCCCTTCTGTTTTTAGTGGGGCTTGGCTGCAGGATCTACCTGTTTCTGCGGTTAATGAAATGTTGTCGATAGGACTCAGTAAGGAAATGTTCTATTGTCCCGCGAATCCCATTCACATGAGGTATATGGATTACTTATGGTTTTTTTATGTTGGAGGCTACCCCGATGAGTGGGAGCAGTATTGGGACGATGGACAATTCACTGATTACAGTAGCAGTACCTTTGTTGTGGCAGGATATGCCTTTCTGTTGTCGAGAAAAGGCTCGTCGATCAACCAATACCCCACAGATACAGAACAAAAGGATTGGATCAGTACAACTCTTTTAGAGAATCCGGACACCCAGGAATTGGTTGCTGATCTGATCATGGGTCAAGAAGACAATGACGCCAAATGGAAGTACAATTTTGGAATGGTTTATGGAGGCCTGGTTAATTATGGCCTTTACGATCGGACCAACCATTTAATCAGTGATGAGGAACCTGCAGGGGGGAATATCGGTTTTCTTGATGGTCACGTATCCTGGCGAAAATGGGATCCGCCGACCTATCCTTATGCGAGTAGCTCGGGCAAACCGGTACCCCGTTGGGATGATGCCGGCCCTGCCTTCTGGTGGTAGACGATCACGAATTCAGAGCAAGCCTATGCCATGATCCTGAAACTGGGATCATGGCTTTTTTTATGTTTTTTCATAATTTACTGTAACGCTCCCCCCTTTTGATGGACTGAACCCTTTGAAAGCCGCATTAGGGCGAAATAAACCGCTTTTTGCCAATGGGGCTCTAAAGCTTGGGAAAAGGATGATTCATTTGAAGGGAGAATCTCATGAAAAGGGTACTGGTGTTACTAGCGATATCAACCTTACTGGCCTTTTCGGCCTATGGTAAACAGATTGAGGTGAACCCGGCAGAGGGATTCAGTGGAATCCAGGCCGCGGTAGACGCCGCCGATCCCAACGATGAAATCGTTTTGGCCCCAGGCGTCTATACCAGCGAATCCCTGGTCTCGATCCAGATCACGGCCAAGCCCCTGACTCTGCGGAGCCAGGATCCCAACGATACGGACATCGTTGCGGCCACCATCCTGCAGTGCCCTTCGGATGGCAATGAGTCCGTGCCAGCCATTGAAATCGAGGGGGATGTCGATCAAGAAGAATTCATCAAGGTTGAGGGATTAACCTTTACGGGGGGGATGACTAAGGTCGCAATGTACAGCCAGGACGAAGCGAAGGTGGCCCTTAAATCCTGTGTGGTTCGTGATAATCAAGCTGGTGGATTGGAGTTTGCGGATGCTGAACTGGTAGCAACGGATTGTCTGTTCGTTAACAATACTACGAGTGAAAGTGGCGGAGCCATCAATTATTTCGGTGAAAATTTGCTTCTGGTCCGTTCTGTCTTTCGCAACAATCAGGCCGATGATGAAGGCGGAGCAGTTTTTGTCGGATTCGGCTGGTCCCAATTTGATCACTGCCAATGGATCGGCAATCAGGCCGAGGACGGGGGGGCGATTTATGCTGACTGCTGGTATGGGTTGGCTTGTGATAACTGCTTGTGGGTGGGTAATAGGGCCTCTGATTCTGGCGGGGGATTACTAGTGGAGCATGAAGGAGTCACTTTAACAAACTGTACGATGGTTGGCAATATGGCCGAGGACAATGGAGGGGCTGTTTTTCTAAGTGTGGTTAGTAGTGCACCAGCTTACATCTTTCTGGAACATACCATTATTGCCTACAATCAAGATAAAGATGGTGTGGGACGGTCGGTTAAGGCTCATCGTAGGGGAGGCAATGTGGAAGGTCTGGGTGTTTATAGCTCTTATTGTTGCTGGCAACTGGATTCCAGTGAAGATCCCAATCTCTTTACAGATGAAGAGGGTACGATCATTGCGGATCCTTGTTTTGTACGCCTGCCCAATGATGGGGGGGACGGTTGGGGTGATGATCCAGCTACGGACTCCATTGACGAGGGACTCAATGACGACTATGGAGACCTGCGTCTGGCTTGGGGATCTCCCTGTATCGATTCGGGATCTCCTGAGTTAACTGGGCAGGAGGTGTCGAATTTTGATGTTAATGGCTTGCCTCGGGTGATGGGGACGAACATCGATATGGGATGCCATGAATTCCTCCAACCCATGGTCAAGGTGATTCACCCTCAGGGCGGAGAGGTCTGGGCTGCGGGGAGTGTGCATATGGTGTCCTGGACACAATTTGAGGCCGATTCTCCGGTCGATATCCTCTTAAGTGAAGATGGTGGCGTCCAATGGCAAACTCTGGTCACAGCTGTCGACAATACCGGATCTTATCCTTGTCAGCTTCCCCATGACCTGGATGTCCCTGATGCAATCCTACGAGTGACTCCGTTAGTTCCCCTGGAGTACCAGTACATCGTCGATAGTGCCGCCTTTGCGGTAGCTCCCATGACGGCTGGATGCCCCATGGATTCGCCCTGGTCCACCCTGGCCGGAAATGCCCAGCGTACGGGGCTGAGTGAACTAATCGGCCCGATCGATCTGCAACCGGCTTGGGAGGTCAATATCCCGGGCGAGTTCTTTACCAGTGTTACGTTGGGCTGTGATAATCGCATTCATCTGGCTTCGCAGGAGGGTTTGCTCTATACCTTGGATCACCAGGGAGAGCTGCTTTGGAGCGTGGATGTCAATGTGCCTCTATTAACAACCCCTACGGTCGGACCGCTGGGGCGTATCTATATGGGTGATCAAGAGGGACGTTGCTATGCCTTTGACGATCAAGGTGTATTGCTGTGGACCTGGGAGACCAAAGACTTTATCTGTGCCAGTGTCGCGGTGTCGGATGATGGCCAGATCTATCTGGGTTCCACAGACGGCACCCTGGTGGCCTTGAGCGAGAATGGCAGTCAGCGTTGGACGTTTAATTTGCCTTCAGATAATTCGCTGGGCGATGCAGTCTTGGCCTCTCCGGCAGTAGGCCCGGACGGCATGGTCTATGTCTCCGGCTATTTCGATGCCACGGTCTATGCCCTGGATCCCGAGGATGGTAGCCGGCGTTGGACCTGTGTCTGTGCGGATGCCAATCAACCTTATCGAAGTCAACGGGGTCAAACCTATGTGGCACCGGTAGTGAGTGATGCCAATGTGATCTATCAAGGCCTGGTGAGTGACTCACGCCTTTATGCCATCGATGCCCAGGAGGGTTCGGTTCTATGGACCCTGGATGTCTCGGCCAGCCTGTCGGATACCAATGAGATTCGGGTTAGTGACTCGGTTTGGTCCGAGCCTGCCTTGGGACCGGATGGATCGATCTATGTGGCCATGGATGACCCCTATCTGCGAGCCGTGTCCTCGGATGGGACCTTGAAGTGGACCGTGCCGTTAGGGCAGACCGGTGGCTTTACCCTGGCGGCCGGGCCGGACGGCTTGATCTATGCCGCCGGTGACGACGGCACGCTCTATGTTGTCAACACCGAGGGGCAGATCGTCTCGGAGTTGACCGGGAGCAGTAGCCTTTGCTATCCGGTGGTGACTGCGGATGGACTTTTGTTGGTGACGGATGTGGAACACGGATTACGGGTCTTTGGCGCTAGCCTTTAACAAAGCGAGGTGACTTATGCAAACGACATGGATTAAACGTAAATGGGATGTGCTGTTATTGATCATCGCTGGGGCCTTTGGGCTCTGCACATTAGGGGCCGTGGGCTATCAAGGTCGTGAGCAGGCCAAGCGTGTGGTTTGTTCCACCCACATCAGTCAAAACGTCCAGGCCCTGTTGGCCTACGCTGCTGACTATGACGGAGATCTGCCAAGTATCTCCAATGGTGGTTGGCTACAGGATATGAGCGTTAACACCATTAATCAACTCTTGGATTATGGCGCCACTCAGGAAACCTTCTATTGTCCCTCCAATGAGGCACACCAACGCAACCTCATGCAGGTTTGGATGTTTTATTGGGGTAATAACCAGGCGACTTGGGAGCAACATTGGGATGGGCAGAGATTCTCTGGTTGTTTTGGTTGGGAATATTTGGTTTCCGGGTATTTATTTTTACTTTCAGGGGGGAGTCGGGATGATTCGGATATACACAGCTATGACTCCGATACCGTGGAAAAGACCTGGTTGGATTCGATCTATATGACCGGTGCCTCCTATCGCGAGTTGGTTACGGATAACATCATGGGCGAGAAGGATGAAGATGCCCGATGGGGCTACAACTTCGGTCATGTCATAGGCGGATTGGCCAGTTATGGTATTATCGAACGCTCCAGTCATTTGATCAGTGACGAAGAGCCGGCCGGCGGCAACATCGGTTTTCTCGATGGTCACGTGTCGTGGCGAAAATGGGATCCCCCGACCTATCCCATGGTGGTCAATGGTAAGGCCGTGCCTCGTTGGAATGCATCAGGGCCGGCCAGCTGGTGGTAGAGCAAGGCAATGTCTCAATGAGGGCGAGGTTTCGTGTGCGTAAAAGACGGCAACATCGAGTGACTCTGTTGATGGGGTGTCTTGTAATGGCACTGTTGTGTCTTTGCCTGGTCCCTTCGCAGCGTTGGGGCCAAGTCGTCAACGATTTCGCTCGGGAATATGAGGGGACCGCTAACTTACTCGATGATCCTCAGATCGATCAGTGGTCTCAACAGGCACAGACTGCTTTGCAGGGTTGGCAGGCCAGTCTAAATCGACTCGGTGCTACAACTGGTTTCATAACTGGTTTAGTAGCGAAATCGAGCGAGAAGCTTGTGGTCAAGGCCCGAGGTGAAAAGGCCTCGGAGGCGTGCTCTGGCACGTCGAGACGCCTTTTAGCCGAGAACGCAGATCCACGAGCTTCACAGCCGATTGCAGCCAAAAGGAGTTATGAAACCAGTTGTAAGGCCCGGGGACTGATCGATAAAGATCTCGCCGAGGTGTCGGCCTCAACGCTGTATCCTGTCTGGAAATTTTACTCCGACTTGGGAGAGGAATCCAAGGGGGGCCGTGAGGAGGGTGTTGATCTCTCGGATGGAGAATCCTATCCCACCGAGATATCAGCTCCGGAAGGGTGGACCTGGGCCGATCTCATTGCGGCCATCGATATTCCTGCATTGATCGAAGCCTTGCGTTTGGGTCAGTGGGCATTGGAGGGTGAGTATCCTTTACAGGAGGGGGATCCCGGTGCAAACGATGTGGGGGTGGGAGATGCGATTAACCACCATTGCGAAAAGATCAAAACACTGATGCTAGGATTTTCAACCCGTAAGGCGAATCTAAAGGAAGACTGTGCTCAACAATGGCTCAGTCTCTTGAAGACCGCCGAGTCCTGGACCCTAAGTGGAACATTGGTCTCCGAGGATGGGTTGGAATGAATCTGTCTTCTTAGAGGATGAAAGCCATGATCCATATCAGGATCAGGACTTTTTAATGTTTTAAAAAAACACTGTAACGCCTACCGCTTTTGATGGACTGAAGGGGTGGTGATAGGCAATCAACAGACGTTTTTGAAAGGAAAAGCTATGAAACGGATGATGTTATTGGCTCGGTGGGATCAGTGGGTGATCTGTGGTATAGGTGTTTGGCTGATGCTCATTTTGGGAGCTGTAGGGAGCCAAGGTCGCCAACAGGCACGTTCCGTGGTGTGCCAAGCCACCCTCAGACGATGGGGGATTATCATGTTGCAGTATACCGAGGGCAATGAGGGTAAGTTCCCCGATCGGAGTACTTCCGATGGAAAAGGCCGCTGGATCTACGCTGTAGATTATCCCGAGGAACTACGGTTATGTCCGGAGGCTACTCGCACTGAGGCATTGGAAAATGATGTTAGCTGGTGGGGAGCAAACCATAAAGCATGGAACATTCCACCTAATGATGCGGGAGGGGGACGGGAAATTGGCACCTATGGCAGTTATGGCATTAACGGATATGTCTACGACTCCCAAGCGACTTTGATGGGATTTGTTACAGAAGAGAGGCTCTGGCGTACTCCCAAGGTCACGCAGGCCAGCGAAATTCCTATGCTCATGGATGCCATCTTGTGGGCCGTATTTCCACAGTCCACCAACAGGCCACCATCCGTTTCCATGGTAAATGCAATTGACGTTGCTGATGAACAGGGAATGCAACGTGTTTGTCTTGATCGTCACGGCGGGGCCATCAATACCGTCTTTCTGGATGGGGCGGTGCGTTTAGTGGGGCTCAAGGAGCTGTGGACCTTGAAGTGGCATCGCGGATATGACACCGCGGGTCCCTGGACCCAAGCCGGGGGTGTCCAACCCGAGGACTGGCCGGAATGGATGCGGGATCTACCGGATTACTAAGAATCGAGAGACGCTATATTATAGAAGGGAGACATACAATGAGACTTCTAACTGGACTTTTGCAATTTAGGCCAAGGCTAGATGCAGCTTGATTTTCTCAAAACTCCAACCGTCCATTTCGGCGCGTTCTATCACCCACCCCAGGGTTTGGCTGAGACTCTCCTTGAGTACGGCTCGACAGGCTTGTCCGATGGTCGTCAAACGTTCCAATGCCCACGCACGCGCATGGCTCTGCTTCAACTGAGACATCAAGAGACTGTACGCCAGGAAGACCATGTACATATGGCGGGTCTGACCAAGGCCACTCCTAAGCTGACATTCACCCATGCCCAGATGTTGCTTGCCATCCCGATGGAAGCATTCTGTGCCTGTCCAACGATAGCGATAAACCCGAAGGATACGAGTCACTTCCCAAGCCGTTCGGTTGGTGACCAACGCCTTTCTGGCTTTTGTATCGTTACGTTTGTCCCAGAGAATCACGATGCGAACCTTGTGATCCACTCCAGGGATGCGAATACTGACCGTAAAGTACCACTGGCGGGATTCGCCGACCTTGACGAGCTTGCGGTCCTTGGAATCGATTTGTGTGGACAAATCTTGGACGTTGAGTTCCTTGCCCTTGAAGACAATCTTACGGTTAAATTTCAGATCGCCAACATAGTTTCGCGTCAAGCCGTTGATATAGTTCAGGTTATCCTTGTGAGTGAACCAACTATCAAAGGTGAAGTCGCCGGGGATGTCGTTGGCAATACTCCAATCGACCAGTTGTCGAAAGAGAACGTTATGGTCTCGGAATTCGATCTGTCTTTCTTCACAATGATCCTTCTTGACAAATCGGTAGAATTCCAAGGGATAATGCTTTCCAGAGGTACACATGTAGTTGATGATCAGGTAATCATGGGCAATCTTGTGGCGTTGTTCTGCGTGATCCCAAAAATAGCCTGCATCTTCAATCAACTTCCCGTCGTGATCGATCAAGACATTGTCAATAGGGATGACTCCCTGGGCACTGAAGCGTGTGTCGGGTTGCTTTTGCAGCCATTGAATCCGTTGCAGGTTGAAGTTCTCTTGATCCCACTGGCATTCGGTAATCCAACGGTTCAAGCAGGATTGATCCGTGGTTACGGCGAATTCGCTATTGATGGCCGAGACATTCTTCTTGTGTGCCATCATCAAACCGGTGAGATATTCAGCGAAATGCTTACGTTCGGGGTCATTCGCGAACAGAGGTCCAAATTCGTCCAGGGCCTTCTTGACGACGGTAGGAAAATCAACAATCGCTGGCATGGTCATATCCTCCATGATATTTTTGCCAACCTGATTGCCAATATTTGTCGTCAAAGTGCCCATTTTGCCTTTAAATTTTCAACTTTGCAAAAGTCCAATTCTAAATTTAATGGCCTTGACCGTCTATTGGGTGGCGAGCGGTTCTGTGTTCGCCAGTGAAATCACGGTCGATCCGAATCAAGGATTTGCAGGGATTCAAGCCGCTTTGGACGATGCACAACCCGGTGATGAAGTTATCCTTCCTCCGGGGCACTATACAAGGGAGCCTGTGGGGGCATTGCAGGTGAGAAAGCCTGTTACCCTGCGGAGTCAGGATCCGAACGATCCCAATATTGTTTCCCGTACAATTTTGCTGTGTCCAACGAATGGTGTAAATTCGATTTACGCCTTGGATATTGAAGGAGTTTCCGATTATGTAGACGAAGATGGCCAAGACATTCCTTTTGTTCTGGCTGGCGTGACCCTCACCGGGGGAATAAGGGAGTCCGCTATCTTTATATATGATTCGGATTGTGTGATTCAGTCCTGTGTCATCCGTGATAACCAGGCTGGGGGGATCGAGTCACTTAACAGTAAGGTCGAATTGGATCACTGTGATTTCGAGAACAATTCAAACAAAAGGGAAGGGGGGGCAATCTCTTTAGAGGGTAGTAGGTTACAGGCCAACCACTGTCAATGGCTCGGCAACCAATCGGAAGAAGAGGGAGGGGCACTCTTTATGGGGGACTACTCGTCAGTCACCTTACACAATTCTGTTTTCGTGGGCAATCGTGCCACTGAAAGTGGCGGGGCTGTCTGTTACAAGGCTGATCACTTGGAACTCATCAATTGTACCTTAGTCGGGAATGTGGCTGGAGAAGAGGGGGGGGCGTTGATGTTAGAAGGTGAGTTGAGCCTTACCAATACGATTGTAGTCTACAATCAGGATTACGAGGGCGTGGGACGCTCTATCGATTGTTACTCAGGAGGTCGGACACAAAGCAGTGATCCATTGGAATCTGTCACGGCCTTGCATTGCTGCCTGCAACTCGATCCGGGTGAGACCGAAGGCCCCTTTGCCGATCCCAATCAGGCCATTTTCACAGATCCCCTGTTTGTGCGACTTCCCGATGGAGGCAGTGACGGTTGGGGTGACAATCCCGATACGGTCGACATTGATGAAGGTGCCAACGACGATTACGGTGATCTAAACCAGCAACCCAATTCTCCCTGTGTCAATGCCGGTTTTCTCATTTGGATTGCACCGGATGAGGTGGACTTAAATGGATCGCCGAGGATCATGGGATCTGTTATAGATATGGGGGCCTTGGAGTTCTGGCAACCCACCGTTATCACAACGCGTCCCCAGGGGGGAGAGCAATGGGCTGCGGGAAGCCGTCAGACGATCACCTGGATCAGCACTGCTGTCGATGGAGTAGTCAATGTCCTGCTGAGTCCCGATCAAGGGCTATCCTGGCAGCCCCTCGCTGAGGAGATTGGCAATGGAGGAACCTATACCTGGGATATCCCCATGGATGGTTCGATGAATCAAGCACTTATCCAGGTTGTCCCTGTCATGACCCATCCCTATCAATATACTGCAGCAAGCGGTTTATTTAATGTCGCTGCCATGACTCCAGGGCAGGCCACCACCTCATCATGGCCTACCCTGGCAGGACAGGCTGCCCGGACCGGATTGGCCTCCACGCAGGGGCCACTGAGTCCGATTGAAGTCGTGGATATTAATGTCCCAGGGAAGACCTTTACCAGTGTCGTCCTGGGCTATGACAACCGTATTCATGTGGCGTCGAATGGTGGGATTCTCTACAGCTTCAATCAACAGGGCGAGGAAGTGTGGAGTGTTGACGTCAATTCACCCCTGATGAGTTCACCTACTGTTGGACCCGATGGCAGTGTCTATGTGGGTGATCGCGACGGTCGACTCCATGCCTTTGCCTACGATGGGACCTTGAACTGGACTTGGCAGACAGAGGGTTTTGTGTATGCCAGCGCGGCCATTTCAGATCAAAACGAGATTGTGGTGGCTTCGGAGGACGGGTGTCTCTATGCCTTAAGTCCCAACGGGACTTTGTTATGGAGCTTCACTATGGATTCCGAGTCTTTCATGACCGATGCCATCATGGCCTCACCTTCATTGGGCTCGGATGGCACGGTCTATATCTCGGGCTATTTCGATGCCACAGTCTATGCCTTGAATCCAGTCGATGGGGTTGTGCACTGGGCACGGGCTTGTGACAGTGATCCCTGCTGCTATGGGGGACATTGCCTCGTGGCACCGGTGGTGGCCGACAACGGGATGATTTACCAAGGAATGGTCAGCGATCCCTGTCTCTATGCCCTGGAACCCACCCAGGGTGACATCGAGTGGATCTTGGATTTGTCGGCTCCCATTACAGTGATTGCAGATGAGGGATCCTCACGGACACGTATCACAACGGATGTTGTGGAAGGCATTAATGGAACCGTGGAACCCGGAGACTCCATGTGGACCGAACCTGCCTTGGGACCGGATGGTACGATCTATGTCAGTCTGGACGATCCCTATCTGCGAGCTGTGTCACCTGAAGGTGTCATCCAATGGATTACCCAATTGGGAACCGGCCAAGGATTCAGCCTGACCGTAGATGCAGACGGCATGATCTATGCCGCAGGTGATGACGGTATCCTCTATGTCATCAATAGCGAGGGGCAGACTGTCGGGGAACTGCCTATAGGCAACCGTTTGATCTATCCTGTCATCGGTAGCGAAGGCGTTCTGATCCTGACCGATATCGACCATGGGGTACGTGTCTATCACGACCTGTTCTAATTAACGAAGTTTGAATTTGATTTCCTGTACCCAGCAGTAGAGCACCGGAACGATGAGCATGGTGATGATCTCGATCAGCATCCCTCCAAAGGAAGGGATGGCCATGGGGACCATGACATCACTGCCGCGACCGGTGCTGGTCAGGACCGGGATCAGGGCCAGAATGGTGGTGGCCGTGGTCATGAGACAGGGTCGCACGCGTCGCAGTCCGGCCGCAACGGTAGCCGTGCGGATCTCTTGTATCGAAGTCGTCTTACGGTCACGGAAGGATTGATCCAGGTAGGTACTGATCACCACGCCGTCGTCCGAGGCGATCCCGAACAGGGCCAGGAAGCCTACCCACACGGCCACACTCAAGTTGATTGGGCCGATTTGGAACAGGTCGCGCATGTTGACGCCGAATACATTGAAGTCCAGGAATCCCTCCTGGCCGTAGCACCACAGCATGATAAAGCCACCGGCCCAGGCCACCAGGATACCACTAAAGACCAACGAGGTCGTGACCACCGAGCGGAACTGCAGGTAGAGGATCATAAAGATCACGAACAGAGCCACGGGCAGGACCACGGCCAGGGTCTTTTGTGAACGCAGTTGGTTTTCATAGTTACCGGCAAAGCTGTAGCTCACCCCGGCGGGCAGCACGAACTCACCGCTGTCCAGCTTTTCCTGCAAGAAGGTTTGGCTGGCTTCGACTACATCGACCTCGGCAAAGCCAGGGTGTTTGTCAAAGAGAACATAACCGGTCAGGAAGGTGTCCTCGCTTTTGATGACCTGCGGACCGCGTACATAGCGGATCTCGGCGACTTGCGACAGGGGAATCTGCACCTTGCCTGCTCCGGGGACCAGGATGCGTTCCAGAGATTCGATACTGTCACGCAGTTCGCGTTGATAGCGGATACGCACGCCGAAACGCTCGCGTCCCTCCACGGTCTGGGTGACCTGCATGCCGCCGATAGCGACCTCGACCACATCCTGGAAGCCTCGCATGGTGACCCCGTAGCGGGCCAGGGCCTGTCGATCCGGCACGATTTCCAGATAGGGCTTACCTACGATGCGGTCGGCCAGCACGGCCGCGGGTTGAACGCCCGGGACCTCCTTGAGATACTGCTCGATTTGGAGGCCCACCTTTTCGATGGTTTCCAGGTCCGGTCCCTTGACCTTGATGCCCATGGGAGCCCGCATACCGCTTTGCAACATCACGATGCGTGCGGCAATGGGTTGCAATTTGGGAGCACTGGTGGTGCCGGGAATCTTGGCGGCGTCCACGATCTCCTGCCAGATGTCGTCAGGGGATTGGATGTGATCCCGCCATTGACGGTAGGGCAGGCCGTGCGGGTCGGGGATCAATTCACCGGATGTGTCGCGTGCAAATTCGCTGCTTTTGCGGTCGAACTTGAACTTGAGGCGTTTGCCGTCCTTGTCCGTGACATACTCGGGTTTGTAGTTGATCACGGTCTCGACCATGGAGATGGGGGCTGGGTCCAGGGGGGTCTCGGCTCGGCCGATCTTGCCCACTACGGATTCAACCTCGGGGATCGCCCGTAAGGCCATGTCTTGCTTGCTCAGGACATCCATGGCCTCACCAATGGAGGCGTGTACCATGGTGGTGGGCATCAGGAGAAACGATCCTTCGTCCAGAGACGGCATGAATTCCTTGCCCAGACCCTGCCAGATGTTCCAGCCGGCGATCAATAAAAGGATAGGGACAATCATAAAGAGAACCTTGTGACGCAGGCACCAGCCCAGAATGCGTTCATAGCCTTTGCGAAAGAGCCAGAAGATCCCCAACAGGGAGGCCACCAGCAGGGCGACAAACAGCAGGTTACGCAGCATCCCGCGTTCGGGACCCAGGGGTTCCCAGTGTTCGCTCAGGATGATGCCCACCACCAGCACGGCCAGGATGTTGGCCAGCCAAGGGGCCCAGCGAGCCACGCGGGGGGGTAGGTGATCGGCCAGTAGATGATACAATCCCAAAACCACCAAGGCTAGTCCCACTGGCCAGGAGAGCTTGAAACCCAAGACAATACCAATGGCCACCAGGAGGGTCTGGAGCGTTTGTCGAATCTTCTTGCCTTGGATGCGGCCACAGAACAGTAGATGGGCCGCTGGTGGAATGATGGCCAGGGCCGTGACGACCGAGGCGATCAAGGCGAAGGTCTTGGTATAGGCCAGGGGTTTGAACAGCTTACCTTCAGCACCGATCATGGTGAAGACCGGCAGGAAGCTGATGACCGTGGTGGCGACCGCCGTCAGGACCGCGCCACCCACTTCGCTGGCTGCGCGATGGACCACGTTGAGTTTCGATTCGCCGGGATCCGCTTCGTCCAGATTGCGCAGGATGTTCTCACAGATGACAATTCCCATGTCCACCATGGTACCGATGGCAATGGCGATACCGGAGAGGGCCACAATGTTGGCGTCCACACCGAACAGCTTCATGGCAATGAAACACATTAGTACGGCAATGGGCAGCAGCCCGCTGATCAGGATACTGCTGCGCAGGTGCATGACCATCAGGATCACGATGATGATGGTGATGAGGATCTCCTCGGTTAAGGCGCTCTGCAGGGTGCCCAGGGTTTCGTAGATCAGGCCGGTACGGTCATAGAAGGGGACCACTGTGACCTTACTCAAGCTCGCCCAGACCGGCCACTGATCCGGTGCCAGGTTACGCAGGTGTGTGAGCCAGGCGGTCTGATCGAGTTGTGCACCGTCGTAGGCATCGAAGCCGTTCTCTTGGGCATAGCTGCGAACGGTCGCGGGATCGGTCCGGGAAAAGTCGATGTGCACCTTTTCCGGCAGGCCGGGGGATAGTTCGGCGATCTTGTTCTTGACGTTTTTGATCACGGCCAGGGGGTTGTCACCATAACGGGCCACGACCACACCGCCCACGGCCTCGGCTCCATCTTTGTCCAGGGCTCCGCGGCGCAGGGCCGGGCCCATCTGTACGGTGGCTACGTCCTTGACCAGGACCGGGACATTGTCCACGACCTTGACTACGCTGTCTTCGATGTCCTGGACCTTTTTGATAAAGCCGATACCGCGGATGAAGTACTCCACTCGGTTCATTTCCAGGGTTTTGGCCCCCACGTCCACATTGGAGCCCTTGACCGCACGCGCGACCTCCGGGAAGGTGACATCAAAGGCACGGATGGCATCGGGATCGACGTCCACTTGATATTCACGCACAAAGCCACCGGCCGAGGCCACTTCACTGACGCCCTCGGCAGCCAGCAGACCGTAGCGCACATACCAATCCTGGATCGTGCGGAGTTCTTCCAGGTCCCAACCGCCGGCCGGGCGTCCGTTGGGATCGTGTCCCTCCAGGGTATACCAGAAGATTTGCCCCAAGGCCGTGGCATCCGGCCCCAAGGTCGGTTGTACGCCCTCTGGTAATGTCCCCGCAGGCAAGCTGTTGAGCTTTTCCAATACACGTGTGCGGGACCAATAGAAATCCACATCCTCTTTGAAGATGACGTAGACCGTAGAAAAACCAAACATCGAATAGCTGCGAATGGTCTTGATGCCAGGCACGCCTAGTAGGGACACGGTGAGCGGATAACCAATCTGATCCTCTACGTCCTGGGGCGAGCGTCCCATCCATTCGGTAAAGACGATCTGCTGGTTCTCACCAATGTCTGGAATCGCATCGACTGGCACAGGGCGGCGGGGAAGATGCTTGAGATCCCAATCAAAGGGAGCCACCATGACCCCCCAGCCCACGACCAACAGGGTAAATAGGAACACCACCAGTTTATTGGTCAGACAAAAATACATCATCCGACCGATGAGGGAACGTTGTTCGGTTGTTAGGTTGTTGTCCATATTCGTACCGTTTTATTTTGCCTCTCGCAGAGATCGCAGAGTACGCAGAGAATTTTTTAGAGAGTTATAGAGGAGTTGTTCTCCTGTTCTAGACCATTGGCGATGCGGGTGATGCCATTACGCATTAGGGATTGGCCGAAATTAAGGAGCAATCCTAGTTTTAAATCACTTAATTTCAAATAGGTTAGCAATTGTTTCTTATGAAGAACGTTGACAGCTTCAACACTCTTGAGTTCGAGAATAACTTTATTTTCAACAATGATGTCCGCCCGAAAGCCTTCCTCAAATTCTAATCCTTGGTAGTGAATTGGAATACTGACTTGACGCTCTACTTGAAGCCCTTTTTCCTTGAGTTTGTGAAAGAGAATAGCCTCATAGACTGTTTCTAAAAGTCCGGGGCCAAGTTCCTTATGGATCTTGAGTGCACAATCTATCGCCGTTCCTGTAATCTCATCGTAATCCATTTCTAAAACTCTTTTATTCTCTTTTTTCTCTGCGTCCTCCGCGATCTCCGCGAGAGGCTAACTACCCAGCCTAATCACCAGGCGTCAAAGTCTTAATCTCAGATGCCGCCGATGTCGCCTTGATCTCCTCTTCAATCGTTCCGCATTGCAGCATCATCGCACCGAAGTAGGGATTCTTGAGGTCGTCATTATCCTGGAGCCAATCGGCACCTTGGTTGTCAAAGGCCATGGGACAATGCATGATGTATACCGTGTCCGCCCCTTGAGCTCCTAGGGCTTGTGAGAGTTGGATGAGTTGCTGACTGATAAGATAGAACTGCTCCCGTAAGTCCTTTAGATCATGACTGGCCATGGCTTGTGTTAATGGGCTTTGCAATGATTGCCGGGCTGTTTTCCATAGATCTTTTCGGTCTTCCACAAAACGGTCGACTTCAACCACCTGCACGGCCTTTTGTAGTTGACTGGCGGCCATCATGGATTTGTGCGGTTGATCTGAGGCCAGGGCCTGTTGCATGGAAAAATAGGCTTGGTAAATCTGAGCCAGCTGTTGCAGAAGCTCTGGATCGATCGGCATATCCCCAGGGGGCGGGACATTGGCCTGCTGGTTAGTGATGCTCATCATACTGGGCTTGGCCTGAATCTGTAGGGCGCTGTCGATCTTGAAGTTGCCTTGGGTCACCACGATTTCTCCTTCGTCCAATCCACTGTGGACGAGATAGAAGTCACCTGCTCGCGGGCCTAGCACAATCTCGCGGCCCTCAAAAGTGGGCTTGTCCGCCTCGGTGTTTTGTACGTAGACCACGGCACGTTTACCGGTGACCAACGCCGCCGAAGCCGGGATCACCAGAGGTGGTTCAAGGTCGTCCAAGGTGACATAGCCTAGGGACTCGGTGGTCACCAGGGGCATCTCACAGATGTCACAATGTCCCGCCCGATCCTTGATGATGTCGGGATGCATGGGGCAGATCCACTTGTGGGCCAGTCCCGGGGCCATGACTTTACCGGCACCGGCCACGCTGGCTTGTACTTGGGCCTTGACCAACATACCCGGCTTGAGCATGCCGCGGTCATTGGCGACATTGACCCGGACCTTGGCCGTACGCGTCTGGTCATTGAGGATGGGATCGATGTAGGCGATGGTGCCTGTGAAGGTTTCTCCTGGGTAGGCGATGGTGTCAAACCTGACTTCCTGCCCATAACGCAACCAGGCAAGATCCGATTCGTAGGCATCGAGTTTGATCCATACCTGGGATAGGTCTGCGATCTGGTAGATGGGATCGCCTTCTTTGACGTACATGCCTTCCTTGGCGTTCTTGTGGATTACAATCCCACCGGTGGGGGCGTAGAGGGTCATATGATCGCTGACCTGGCCGCTGATTTCGATCTCGGCGATCTGTTCGGCCGTGAGCCCCCAGAGTCGCAGTTTGTCACGCACCGCCTTTAAGGTGGCCAGGCTACTTTCCTGGATGACTTCCAGGTCACTATCCTGGGTGTCCAATACCGCTTGACGGGCCTGTATGAGTTCCTGTTGGGCGGTCAGTAGTTGAGGGCTGTAGAGGGACACCAGGTGATCGCCTTGGCGTACCGGGATACCGGTGTAGTCGACAAAGAGTCGATCCAGTCGTCCCGGGATCCAGGCGGTGATTGTGGTCAAGCGGGTCTCGTCATAGTCGATTTTGCCGACCATACGAATCGAGGTGGTGACCGAGCGTCGTTCCACCGGTGCGACCTCGATGTCCATCAATTTGGTCGCCTCTTCGCTAGCCGCAAAGCTACGTGGCGAACCGCTGGCACTGTCTTCTTCCAGGGGAATTAAATCCATGTTGCAGATGGGGCAGAGTCCGAACTCCGGTAACTGGATTTGAGGATGCATGGAGCAGGTCCAGATCGTATCTTTTTCAGCCACACCTTCAGCTTCGTGAGCGGCATGATCGGATCTCGTCGGCAGGAGTCCACGCAGACCAAAGCCTAGAGCCAGGCAGATAACGGCGGTGATGATGATGGTGATTTTATTTTTTGACTGTTCCATAGTTCACCTGTTTTTTGCCTCTCGCGGAGATCGCGGAGGACGCAGAGATATTTTTTATTAAGTTTGTAATTTCTCTCTTTTCTCTCTGCGTTCTCTGCGATCTCAAGTGAGCGACAGCGAACGAGCGAGAGGCAATTATTGCGTTAGCTCCTTGCCCACCAATAATTCAATCTGAGCCAAGGCTTGTTGGCGATCGGCGTGGGCCCGCTGGCCGGCCAGTTGGAATTCCAATAGAGATCGCTGGGCATCGACCAGGTCCAGGAAACTGCCTTTACCGCTGCGGAAGGCCTGTTCGCTGACCTTGAAGGCCTGTTGGGCCTTGGGGAGCAGGGCATTGGCGTAGAGGTCTTGTTTACGCTGGGCGTCACGCCATTGGTATAGGGCCATTTTGGCCTTGGCTTGCAACTGATTGAGTAACTCGCGTTGTTGTTTTTGAGCGGCCAGCTGTTGGTACTTGGCCTGGCGTTCGGCGGCGGTATTCCTTTGGTCCCACAGGGGGATGTTCAGTGACACCATCACGCCCACGGCATCTTTGCCGTTGTCGTCCCAGGCGGTGGCCCGATCCGAGGATGCGATGTCCACATAGCTCACGCCCAGGGACAGATCCGGTTGGCGTTGTTTGTGGGCCAGGTCTGTGGCCTTGTCCAGTCGGTCGATCTCATGGAGCATGGCCAGCAGTTGGGGATTGGTTTGGGCCAGTTGAGTCAGGAGTGCCTCGTCGTCCAGGTCCAGTTCGGTTACCTCAATGGTCAGTGGGGCATGTAGTGGAGCAGTGATATCACGATTGAGGGCGGCATTGAGCCGAGCCAGGAGCGGGCCTTGCATGTCTTGTAGCCCACGCAGGCGATTCTCTAGTTTTCCTAATTCTACTTGAGCTCGAATGACATCGGGATGAGATCCTTCCGCGGTGGTGTAGCGGGTGCGTGCGACTGTTTCAATGTGCTTGAGTAAATCCAGATTTTCTTGGGTGACGGTCTGAGCCTGTTTCCAATAGGCATATTCAAAGTAGGCCAACTTGACCTCTTGGAAGAGGGCTCGTTTGGTCGCTTCGTATTGCTGGTAGGCCTTTTGCGCCGCTTCACTCGCCATGCCACCAGCCAGGTCCAACTTGCCCCAAGCCGGAAAGGTCTGAACCAGTTCTATCGCCTGTCGTTGCGGCCCTACGCGGGTTTCGATTTCGCGAATGAAATAACGATAGGTCAAGCGGGGATCGGGCAGGCTCTTGGCCTGAGGGATCTGTTGCAGAGCGGCTTGCCATTGATTGAAAGCCGCCTCCAATCCGGGATTGTGCAGGGCCGCATAGGTTAATAAGTCGTTGAGGCTGGAAGACTCGTGCAGGGTGAGGTTGGGATCTTCATTAGCCCAGCCACTGGATATTGAAGTCATCAGAAATAAATACGCCAGGAACGTAAGCCGCATCGTTTGTGTCTCCCCTAATGAACAAACCGAGTTAATTCATCGAAGTCATGCCTTTTCACCCCCAAGGAGTAAATCATAGATAAATGCTTGGTTATGTCAAGGGCCAGGTGTGACTATGAAGAGACCCTGGTATCAGATGTCTCCAACACCAGGGTCCGGAGTTAACTGATATCTTATTTACTTGGCCGGGGCCTTGACCTTGGCCAGCTTGGCTTGCTTCTGCTCGTCGGTCAACTTATCCCACATAGAGGGACAACCCGCACAACAGAAGCCGATCTTCTGGCCGTTGTACTCACGGATCAGGCTGTCGGGGACCTTTTCCGGATCGATGGGGGATCCCATGATAGGGCAGGCGGTGTTGGCAAAGACGGGTTTAATGTGTTGGCTGAGGCCTGTTTGCAGGGCGGCCAAGAGAGTCTGTGCCTTTTTGAGTTCCATGAGGGCATGGTCTTTATGTCCCATCTCTACCGCTTTTTGAGTGCTCTCCAGGGCCTGGGCCAACTGGGGCAATTGTTGATGGTAGAGCTGATCCAGGCTAACAGGCTTGGCGGGTGTCGCCGTGGGGTGCTCCATGGCCCAGGCGGCGATAGGCAAGGCAATGGCAGTCAGAATTAAGGCGACGGACAGGTGTGTTTTATTGAGCTTGTTCATGATCAATCTCCTTTCAAGATTTTGATGCTACTTCGATTATTACTGTTTAAAACGGCCTGTCGTTCTCTACGGTTCCCGAAAAGTTGGGTGTATACAAAAAAGAGTTGATTCGACCGAAAAAAGCCGCTTTTTACAGCAGAGGGTACGGTCAGTGGTCAGCGTGAAAAGCCATGAGTTGCAGCATTAATTGGTGGAGATCGTCGGAAGACACGTCGCCCATAATGTAGCAGGTCACGTCGTTGATGGGCATGGCGACCATGTTGCAGGCGGCCGATTCGTTGCAATAGCAGGGGGCGGTGCAGCCGCAAGTGCAAGGGATGGGTTTCAATCCCAGTTCTGTAGGTGCGTTAGGGATCACGACCACACTAATGACGCCTTGGTCGGTTTTTACGGCGTGGAGACTCTGGATATCTCCTTTGAAAAACGATAGGCAGCACGGTGGCAAGACGATTTTGTGAGCACTGGAAAGAGACGATGGGTCGAATCCCAGGTCAACCCATAGGTGAGTAGCCAAGTCGTTAGGGTTGGAGACCGACATCAGTTCATGGTGCGAAGATATATGTTGGTGCAGGCCCACAAGGTCTGCGTAGACCGGGGAAGGAACGAAAGCGAATTTCATGAGGACGACTAGCAATGCAATCGCTGCGATACTGGAAACCGAAGTGCCCCAGCGTTTCCATGGAAGGGGACGTTGAGCGATCTTGGTTTGAGTCTCATTGCCCATTTGGTCATGAATTTTTTGAGCCAGGGCATCGGGCACCATGATCTGGTCAAATGCCTTTGCGAGGCGTTTGCTTAGGGCTCGCTTTTCCTGCAAGCGAGCTTGACAGTCGGCGCAATGAACCAAGTGGTCGTTCTCTTGTGATTGCCCCGATATAAGGCTTTCCAATTGTGCGTCGGTTAGGTGGCTCATGATTCACCTCCTAGGTGCAACTCCCGAGTGTGCGACTGCAAGCTCTGCTTTAGGGCGGAGCGTGCTCGGCTGGCCCGACTTTTAACCGTACCCACAGCGACCTCGGTAATTGTAGCAATTTCGTCCTGGCTGAGTTGTTCAACATCTACGAGATAGAGGGTCAGACGTTGATCTTCAGGGAGCCGCTGCAAAGCCTTAATGACCTGTTCATCAGTGAAGTTTTCTAGCAGGTCATTGGCATCGGTCCAGGTTGTTTTCTCCGTTTTCGATTGGGCGACCATGTCTTCCTCCAACGATTGCACCGTTGGCTTATTGTTTCGTTTACGGAGATGGTCAATCCAGGTATTCCGTAAGATACATAACAACCATGCCTTACAGTGGGTTCCTTGGGTAAAGGATCCGAATCGTTCATAGGCCTTCAACATCGTATTTTGCACCAGATCTTCTGCCAGATCCGGATTGCCGCAAAGAGCGATGGCCGCGCGATAAACCGCTGTTAAATGAACCATGGCGATCCGTTCGAATTCATCGTTTGGATTCATGCGCGATCTTATCTCCCAACTAAACGACTGGATTAGTGCAATCGTTGCATGATTCTGACTTTTTGCATAAAAAAAGCTACTGTGAATATACAGAATGCATATCCAATAGCTAGGAGAAAAGTTCGAAATGCCGGACTTCGAAGGTTAGCAGAAGCTCAATAAGAGGACCGTGCCCTCTACCTAGGAGTCACCTGTTTACCAGGAACCCTCGATCGCAGTCCCCAGCAAGCCAGATCCAGGGTGGGGCCGTCCTTGATTTTGAGGTGGAGGTAGTCGCGGAATTGGCGATCCTCAGGTTTGTTGAGCTGAGGGGTGATCCGGATTTTGAGCAGTAGGGACTTTTGCTGTTCTCCCGTGGAGATCTCTTCCTGTCCGATGAGTTCGGCCATCTGCTTGTCCGAGGTGGCCGATTCGATGGTGAAGTCTTCGCCGTAGTTGTTGGTGAGAATGACCTGTCGAACTTCGGCCTTGCCGGGTGTGAAATTGTAGAGGGGGACTCTCGCGGGTTTGAGTTCGTATTCCGACTTGACCGTGTATTCGAAGACGACTTCCGGGCACTTGGGGTGGTCCAGGGTCAGGACCAGGATTCCTCGTTGGTGTTTCTCCACGGCATCGGTCATGACGATGGGAGTCAGGGTGTATTCGGTCTGTTGCAAGGAGGGATCGAAATCGACCATCAAGGCGTTGTTGGTGGCGCTGAAGCGTGTAATGGAGAAGGGGACATCGTCAATGCTATGGAGTGTTAGTGCGGGACAGTCCGCGTTCTCTTTTTGGGGCAGCAGGTTGAACTTCTGGGGCTCGATGAGTACCTGGTAAGAGACATTGGCCTTGATCGTCAAACCGACGGGACCGTCGATTGAATCGCTGAGGACGGTCAGGGATTTGGTTGCCGTACCGATACTGGAACTGGCCGTGAAGGTGACTTGGATAGACCCCTTCTCACCGGGTTGATAAATCGTTTTGGGCAGTGAGGGGACCGTGCAGCCGCACTGAGACGTGATTTTCTTTTCGATGGTCAGGGGACCGGTACCGGTGTTTTCAAAGTCAAAGCGGCAACTACTTTTACTGTTGGGATTAACCACGCCAAAGTCATGAACGGTGCTGATGAAGGTCAGGCGGGGTTGGTTGGGTTCCAGTGGCGGAGCCACTGGGATTTCCTCGGCCTTTTCCTGGAGTTTGGTCGAGGCAGGGCCTGACTGGCAACCGCATAGTGCTAGCAGGGCTAGAATCATAGAGTACTGTATGAGTTGACGATGTCTCGACACTTGCCGTTGTCCGCTCCACACCATATCGAGTGCTCCTAAATGGAATTGATGTCACATCAATTGGGCCCACCTGGATTCGAACCAGGGACCAAGGGATTATGAGTCCCCTGCTCTAACCACTGAGCTACAGGCCCGACCCGAACGAGTCGCCTCGTGCGAGAATTAAGAATTATAGGGGCAAAAAAAATGGTCCGCAAGGGGAAAACCTTGTGGACCATGATCGAGCTTGCTTAATGCTACGCCGATTCCTTCTTGGCCTGCATGGCCTTGAGTAGAGGTGTCTTGCCGTTGACGATGTCATCAGTGATGACATAGCGGGTGCCATCGGGATGCTCGGGCAGTTCGTACATTAGATCGACCATCAGGTTTTCGGTGATGGCTCGCAGGGCCCGGGCACCGGTGTCGTGCTTGAGGGCCTTCTTGGCCAGGGCCCGCAAGGCCTTGTCCGTGAATTCCAGGTCGGCGTTTTCCATCTCGAAGAAACGCTTGTATTGACGAACCAGGGCGTTCTTGGGCTGTGTGAGGATATCGACCAGGGCATCCACGTCCAGCGGAGCCAGGGTGGTGATCACGGGCAGACGTCCCACCATCTCCGGAATCATGCCATATTCGATGATGTCCTCGGGGATGACGTTTTCCAGGATGTGCTTGGGCTCAGTTCCAGCGTCCTGGGTGTCACTGATCTCGGAACCGAAGCCGATCATCTTCTTGCCCAGACGCTTTTTGATAATGTTATCCAGTCCCACAAAGGTGCCGCCGCAGATGAACAGGATTTCGCTGGTGTCGATCTGGATATAGGATTGTTCCGGGTGCTTGCGTCCACCTTGGGGCGGGATGTTGGCTGTGGTGCCTTCGAGCATCTTGAGCAGGGCCTGTTGAACGCCTTCGCCCGAGACATCGCGGGTGATCGAGACGTTCTGACTGGTCTTGCCGACCTTGTCGATTTCGTCGATGTAAACGATGCCGCGTTGGGCCGCTTCGATGTCGTAGTCCGCCGCTTGTACCAGACGGAGTAGGAAGTTCTCCACGTCTTCGCCCACGTAACCGGCTTCGGTCACGGTGGTGGCATCGCAAATGGCAAAGGGCACGTCCAGTTTGCGGGCCAGGGTTTTGGCCAGCAGGGTCTTGCCGCAGCCCGTGGGACCGACCAGCAGAACGTTGGACTTATCCAGTTCCACGTCGCTGTCCGCACTGTCGGCGTGACGGAGGCGTTTATAGTGGTTATGCACTGCGACCGAGAGATAACGCTTGGCCAGGTCCTGGCCAATGACGTATTGATCCAGAAACTCCTTCATCTCCTTGGGGCGGGCGTTCTTGTCAAAGGAATCGCCCGAGGTGTTACGTTGGCGGCGATTCTGACGGATGATATTGTGACACAATTCTACGCAGTCGGGGCAGATGTAGACGTTGTTCGGCCCTTCGATGAGGGTGTCGGCACGGTTGCCGGACTGACCGCAGAAACTACAGGTCGTCTTGCCACGTCGATTATCTGATTGCTTTGCCATGATTCGTTCCTAGTCAACTAGCAGGTTATTCAAACATGGCATTGTACTGGCTCTGTGGGCTGGCTACAAGCCTTATCCACACCCAAGTCCCGGGTACTCCAGTGTGTCACTGCGAAACTGTTCGCGAATCAGGATTTTTAGGCATTAAATCAGCTTTTTGAGCACCGAGGCGGTGTGGATGGCCACAAACATCAGGTAATCCAGGTCGCTGAGACTAAAGTGGTCGTGCACCATGGCATTGTCCACATAGAGCACGCCGTAGCAGCCGTGCGGGCCTGAAATAGCTGAAATCATGGCAGAACGGATCCGTTCAGTGCCCTCCAGTTCCGCGGCCACGCGGGGCAGGACCATGGATTGTCCCCGTTCGACTGCGGTATTGATCTTGTCGGCCAGGGGGATTTGCGCCAGATCCACGGGTTTGCCGTCTCGACGTTTGCCGGCGTGGTAGGTCATGGGACCGTTGGGGGATTCCCGCAGGGCACACCAGACATGAAAGGCACTGAACTGCTTAATGGCCGTGTCCAGCAGGACCATGAGCAGTTCTTCGATGTTCTGAGCATCTGAGATGGCGTCCGTGGCCTTGGAGAAGTCGGTTAAACGCCTGGCTTCCAGACGCATGGCCGGGGCATGGCCGGCATCGGGCTTACGCACCACTGTCTCGGTTCGCGGCGTGGCCAGGGAGGCCTCCAGATGGAGGGTGTCTTCGGCCTGGACCGCCTTTTCCTGGGGTGTGGGGGCATCGACCTCGACTTCGATCTCGAAATCCGTGATCTTGATCTGGTCACCGGTCTTGATCTCGGCCTTGTGTACGGCTGCTCCATTGAGATAGGTCTTGTTGGCTGAATCCAGGTCCTCGACCATCCATTTGCCGTTTTCCGTGCTGAAGATTACGGCATGGTGCTTGGACACCGTACGCCCGGGCAACATCACCTGGCTGTTGGGACCGCGTCCGATGTGAATGGGGTCCTCGTGAAATTGATAGTCCTGTACCTTACCACCGTTTTGCTTGACTTTCAGATGCATCGTCGAATCCTCCCCAGGATTTTTTACATCTATGTCGCAAGAGTCGCCTAGTGAACCTGAAGTGATCCCTGAGCGGCATCAAGGGAGATAGGTGCACATCAGTTAGTACGTTAGTTCGAGATTCCATTATGGCCGATTTGCCCGTTTCTGTCAATGAACGAATCGAACCGGAATGGGCCCTTAGGGTGCGATTAAATAGCTGATAAAGCCGTTTATGAGGTTACTTTTGGTGTGTAAGCCTCATTAAATGTTGTAGGATTGGTGATCAGTGATCGGTCATCAAGTAAACGGTAGGGGGCTTTTCACCGATCACCCGGTCACCGATAACCGATCACCAAATAATTCAGCAAGCCATAATAAAATGTCGCACACCGAGCCTTAACTTATACTGGCGGGGGGTTTTTAAGGCGGTTGAGGTATACGCGGGCCAGGCCGCCGGTGGAGGTTTCGCGATAGAGGTCGGGCAGAGCGCGACCGGTCTCGGTCATGACCGTGATGACGTCGTCGTAGCAGATACGATGTTGACCGTCCGAGAGCAGGGCAAAGCGGGCACAGCTCAGGGCGCGGGCCGCGGCATGGGCATTGCGTTCGATGCAGGGGATCTGCACCAGACCGGCCACGGGATCGCAGGTCAGGCCCAGGTGGTGTTCCAATCCCATTTCGGCGGCGTATTCGATCTGGTGGGGGCTGCCGCCCAGCAATTGTGCCGCTCCGGCCGCGGCCATGGCACAGGCCACGCCCACTTCACCTTGACAGCCTACCTCGGCCCCGGAGATGGAGCCATTGTGCTTGGCGATATTGCCAAAGAGTCCGGCCGTAGCCAGGGCCCTTAGGATGGCCCGATCGGAATAGTTAAATTGTTTTTGCAGGTGATGAAAGAGGGCCGGAACCACACCGCATGCTCCGCAGGTAGGGGCCGTGACCACCAGTCCGCCGCCGGCATTCTCTTCGGAAACGGCATAGGCGTAGCCTGCCAGTTGGGCCTCGTCCAGCAATGGGCCGGGGCCCATGAGTCTGGCCTTGTTCATGAAGCTGCAGGCGCGACGGGGCAGGTGCAGGATCCCGGGCAGACGCCCCTCGGCCTCCAGTCCGTTGTCGATGCAACGCTGCATGGCGGTCCAGATTTCCTCCAAGAAGGACCAAATCTCATTCCCCTCGACCTGCTCGACGTATTCCCAAAAGGACTGGCCTTCGTCCTGACACGTCTTGAGGATTTCGTTCATCAAGCGATCGGGATAGGTCACGCCATCGGCAGGATCGGTGTTGAGGGCGCCGCCACCCAGGCTATAGAAGATTCGTTCGCCCAGGGGTTGGTGGTCCGGATCAAAGGCGACAAAACGCATGCCGTTGGGATGGTCGGGTAGCCGTTCGTCCGGCAACCAGGTCAAGTCGACTGAGCAAGGGGCCAGGGTCTCGGTGAGAGCCCGGTCGGTCAGGTGTCCCTTGCCTGTGGCCGCCAGGCTGCCGTAAAGGGTGACCGTGTAGTGGTGGGCATGGGGGAATTCCTGTTGCATGACCTGGGCCGCACGTCTAGGGGCCATGGTATGGCTGCTGGAGGGGCCTTGTCCGATACGATAGAGTGACTTTATAGACTGCATGATCATTCAGGCAAATACTGGGCTCTGGTGGAAAAGTTCATCAAACCGCTCTAGGCTTTCACGATTTTATGACGGCCCTTTTTGACTTGGGCCGTGGCGTTGCGGGTATCGATAATTAATGGACTGTTGGCTACGATCCAGGCATAGTCATAGTCACTATGATGGGTTGAGATCACGACGGCATCGTAAGTGGCTAGTTTTTTGGCCGTCAACTTTACACTCTTCATTTGCAGATCGTAATCACGTTGTTTATGGGTTTTTGGGATATGCGGATCGTTGTAGTCGACCTTGGCTCCCTTGGACTTGAGTAGTTCGATCAGTTCCAGTGACGGCGATTCCCGCACGTCGTCGATGTCCGGCTTGTAGGCCAGACCCAGCACCAGGACCTTGGCTCCCTTGAGGCTCTTGCGATGATCGTTGAGGGCGTCCATGGTCTTGGCCACCACGTAGCGGGGCATGTCCGTATTGATCTCACCGGCCAGCTCGATGAAACGGGTGGGCATGCCGTACTGGCGGGCCTTCCAACTCAGGTAGAAGGGGTCGATGGGAATGCAGTGGCCGCCCAAGCCCGGGCCGGGATAAAAGGGACTGAAGCCAAAGGGCTTGGTGCTGGCGGCCCGGATGACTTCCCAGACGTCAATGTCCATGCGGTCGAAAACCATCTTGAGTTCGTTGACCATGGCGATGTTGACACAGCGGTAGATGTTTTCCAGGATTTTGGTGGCCTCGGCTACTTCTAACGAAGAGACCGGCACCAAGGTGTCGATGGCCAATTCATAAAGTGTTTGAGCGATTTGAGTACATGCTTTGGTCAGACCGCTGACGACTTTGGGGATCGTGCGCGTACTGAAGTCTTTGTTGCCGGGATCTTCGCGTTCGGGGCTATAGGCCAGGTAAAAGTCCTGCCCCCCTTTGAGTCCGCTGCTTTCCAGAATGGGCAACATTAACTCCCGGCTGGTGCCGGGGTAGGTGGTACTCTCCAAGCAAATCAGTTGACCGGGCTGAAGGAACTTGGCGATAGTTTTACAGGAGCCGATCACGTATTGCATGTCAGGCTCGCGATTTTCGGTCAGGGGCGTGGGTACGCAAATGAGGACGGCATCGACCTCCTTGAGTCGTGACATGTCGTGGGTCGCTGAGAAGGTACCGGCCTTGACCATGGATCGGATCTGTTCGTGGGGAACGTTTTTGATGATGCTTTGTCCGGCGTTGAGGGTTTTAACCTTTTTAGGATCGATGTCGAAGCCCAAGACATTAACGTTGTTGGTGGCGAACTCTCGGGCCAGAGGAAGGCCGACATAGCCCAATCCCAGGATTCCGACCCGTACGTCATTGTCTTGAATTCGCTGCGACCATGGTTTCATGTTGAACTCCTAATCAAGTGATTGGCCTCAATACCTGGGGGCCATGAGGTGTCTAATGTACAGTTGAGATTGCTCCTTGTCTATAGAGGGCTGTTTATCGGCCGTCGGAGGGGGCACCTTTTTTTTCGTGGGGCAGGTTAAACCTGTGGGACTTCGTTGGTGCCATGATTATCGGAATATCAGGATGTTCTCTTGAGGTGCTTAATATCAACTGGGCACGAACCGATGGATTGACTTAGACGTGACGACTGTAACTCGTCTCAATGGGGGCATTGTAAGGCATGACCGAGAGTCGTAAGCCGATTTTATTATTGATTGATTCACGCCCGCAGGAACTCCATGCACTGCAGGAGAGATTGGGTGATATAGATCTGGTCTGCCAACAGGCTCCCTGTGGTGATGAGGCCATGGCGGTTTTGCAGGATGAGGCTTGTTTTCTGGCATTGATCTTCCTCGATCGACCCGACTGTTGTCCTCAGGCGATTCTGGATTGGTTGTATCAGCGTAGAGAGGAATTGTTGGTCCCAATCGTTCTATTAGGGGAACGTTCGGTGATCCGGGATATGGTTCAGTTGAACCTTGATTTGGTCACCGTGGATTTTGTGGAGACGCCAGTTGTTTACGAGATTCTGTGTTCCAAGATAGCCTTTTTCTTGGAGTTCTATCAACGAAATATCAGCTTAGCCGCAGCCAATGAACAATTACGAGAATATGTCGAAGAGGCCGAGACGCTGGGCCAGCAGGCTCTGGCTGCAGATCAGGCCAAGACTCGTTTTCTCGCCCGCATGTCCCATGAGATAAGAACCCCCATGACGGCCATACTGGGGTACGCCGGTCTGGCTCAACGTGTCCTAAGCACTTGTCCTCAACACCGTGACGTTCCGGCTTGCCGTACAGCCCTGGATAACATTGATGTCATGATCGACAATACCCGGCATCTCATGTCGTTGATCGATGATATCGTTGATGTCTCCAATGTCCAGTCTGGCCACATGGTCATCGAGTATATCGACTGTGCTGTATTGGAGGTCGTTGTTTCGGTTGTGACCCTGTACCAGGGACAGGGTCAAGAAAAAGGAATTGATCTCCGGGTGGAGACACTGGGAAAATTGCCCAAGGTTATCCAGACGGATCCAACCCGATTGCGTCAAGCCATTATGAACCTCTTGGATAATGCCATCAAGTTTACCGAGAGTGGGGGTGTCAAGGTCGTGTTACGTTGGGTGGATGCTGCCGAAGATTCCATTTTGCATGTACAAATCGAAGACACGGGTTGTGGAATTGCCGCTGACCATATGAAGTTTGTGTTGAATCCCTTTGAACAGGCCGACTCCGATATCACACGTCCCTATGGCGGGACCGGTCTGGGGTTGACACTGACCCATCGTATTGCCTGCATTCTCGGTGGACAGTTAACCCTTGAGAGTCAGGAGGGACAGGGGACAACCGCGACTTTTTCGTTGCCCACAGGGCAGATCAAAGCAGAGTGCCTGATCGAAGACACTCAGGAGTATCTCCAGTTACTGATGCATTCCACCAGACCCGCTCAACTTGATGAGGTTCACTTCAAGGGAAAGGTTCTATTGGCTGAGGATACTCCTGCAAATCGTTGGCTCATTGCCCAAATGTTGCAAACGATGGGGTTACAGGTCGATGAAGCCTTTAATGGACAACAGGCGGTCGAGAAGGTGATGCAGCGAGATTACGACTTAGTGCTCATGGATTTGCATATGCCTATCTGTAGTGGATTCGAGGCTACAGAGCGGCTACGTCAACAGGGTATTACCCTCCCCATTGTGGCCTTGACTGCCGATGTGTTGCAAACCACACAGGAGCGTTGCCGTCAGTCGGGATTTAGTGGGTTTGCTTCCAAGCCGATCGACTATGACAAGCTGGTTGAAGAACTCAAGTCTCACCTGGAGGTGGATAACACCTCTTCGCATCAAGATGATTCGGCCTACTCGTCACCATCCCCTTTCACCGAAGATTCCTCGGACACTCAAGTGGAGCAATCGGATGTTGAGGTTCTGAATCCGCAAGCGGCGATCGCCCAGATGCATGTTGATATGACGACCTATCTGGGGGCTTTAGAACAGACCTTACCTTGGTTGGAAGATCAGCTTAATGAGTTGTTCGATGCCCTGGAACAGGCCGATATCGAGGGAGTGGGGCGACAGGCCCATGCGATTAAGAGTGCCAGCGGCACCCTGGCCATGCAACAGGTTTATGGTTTGGCCTATAGTCTGGAAATGACCGCAAAAGGGCGTCAAGACGGTGACATGAACGACCTGACTGGCCAACTTGAAGGGGCCGTGACGCTGGCCTCGCAGGCTGCGATTGATCTTCTCAAGTCGAACAGAGGTGAACAATGAGCCTGCCATGGGAATCCACGGACTGTCCAGTCGCAACCGTCGAGGGGGTATTGCCTAAAACCATGTCTCATGTTTTATTGGTAGAGGATTCTCCTGCAGACGCGGCATTGACCCGAGCGGCCTTGATCAATGCTTCACATGGTGACTTGGAAGTGACCTGTGTGGATTGTTTGGCCAGGGCCTTGGAGACGTTGGGACAGGGGGGCGTCGATGTGGTGATGTTGGATTTGAATTTGCCGGATAGTCAAGGGCTCGATACGGTTCGTGACATTTGTTCGCAATACGAGAATGTACCCGTCGTGGTCCTAAGTTCTTCGGATGACGAAGAGATGGCCCTGCAAGCCGTTCGTGAGGGGACGCAAGATTACTTCATCAAGGGGCATTTCGACCCGGACAATATGATCCGTGCCTTGCATTACGCCGTGGAACGTAAAGAACTGGAGTGGCAACTCAAGGAGACCACCCGCCTCAAGGAAATGTTTATCGGCATGGTTTCGCACGAATTGCGTATTCCTTTGACCGCGATCAAGGAAGGCATTCGTCTGGTCCATACCCAGGCCTTGGGGCCCCTTAATGAGGATCAGGAGCAGACCTTGGGTGTGGCCAAGAACAACGTCGATCGCCTGCATCGTCTGATCAATAATTGTCTGGACTTCCAACGGCTGCAAGCCGGACGCATGCCCTTTCATTGGGCGGGGGTGGATATCCAGGATGTGATGGAAGAGGTGATCAAGACCATGATGCCCTTGGCCGAGCACAAGGGATTGCCATTGCGATGGGACTGTGCCGAGAGCTTTCCTCCGGTTCGTGGTGATTTCGATCGCTTGGTTCAAGTCGTGACCAACCTGGTCGGCAATGCCCTGAAATTTACCGAACAGGGCTGTATCACCTTGGAAGCACGATCTGTCGAACGGGGATTGCAGTTTGCCGTGCATGATACGGGTTGTGGGATGCCGGCCGAGGTTCTCGGTCAGATTTTCGACCGCTTCCATCAAGTCAGTGACAATGCCTTGTCTCGTCGTGCCGGGGGGACCGGTTTGGGACTGGCCATTTGCAAAGAAATTATCGATGCCCATCAAGGTCGACTCTGGGCTGAATCAGAACTCTCTAGAGGAACGACCATGACGCTGGAATTGCCCTGGTATGTAGCGTCTGATGTGACAACAGTGGAGACAACAAGATGAATCAAACAGCTAAAACCATCCTAGTCGTTGATGACGAACGTGACGTATTATTAATGTTGGAAAAGGGATTGGCCGCTGAAGGCTATCACGTTCTGACCGCGGACAATGGACGCGATGCCTTGACCCTCGCCCGAGTGAAAAAACCGCACGCTATCGTCCTGGATGTTATGTTACCGGATTTGGACGGTGGTATCGTCGCCAATGAATTGGCCGATAACGAGGCCACTGGCGACATTCCCATCATCTTTCTGACCGCCTTGATCAGCAAGCAGGAGGAAAAACGCTACGGTCAAATGGTCGGCTCCCATCCCACCCTGGCCAAGCCCTACGAAATTGCAGATTTGGTGCAAATGCTTGAACGCTGCATGGCCATGAGTGTTGGTTAGCAGATGTATTTGGAGTCCCACTATTTCTCTTGAAAAAGCGGGTTCCCTCTTTATGATCTTGCCTATGACACGATTATGAAAGGAACCCTTTGACCGATTCAGATCCACAACCGCATAAACGTCGTCCTCGCTATCGAGGGACACATCCCCGCAAGTACCATCAGAAGTACAAGGAACTTGATCCGGATCAACACCCCGATCTGAACCAACGCCTGCGGGCCAAGGGCAAAACCCCGGCCGGGACCCATGTGCCCATCATGGTCGAAGAGGTCATCGGCACCCTGCGTCCCCAGCCCGGCGAAGTCGTGGTCGATTGCACCCTGGGTTATGGCGGTCATGCCCGAGCCCTGGCCGAACATCTCGGTCCAGAGGGGCGTCTCATCGGTTTGGACGTCGATGGTGAGCAACTGGACAAAACCCGCCAACGCCTGGTCGATATCGAACCGACCTTGAGCGTCTATCGCAAGAACTACGCCGGGATCACCTCGGTCCTGGAACAGGAAGGCCTCAGCGGTGTGGACATCATCTTTGCCGACATCGGCGTCTCCAGCATGCAGGTCGATGATCCGGCCCGTGGTATCAGCTACAAGCACAAGGGCCCCCTGGATATGCGTATGGATCAACGTCTCCAGGTCACGGGCATGGATCTCTTGGCGCGACTGTCCCAAGAGGAACTATCCCAAGCCTTGCGTGACCTCTCAGACGAACCGGATCATGATGAAATCGCCGCGGCCATTGTTCATCAACGCGAAAGCCAACCCCTCACCCAAACCGGCCAGCTCATTCGCTTGGTCTTTCAAGTCAAACGTCTGACCCCCAAGGCCTGGAAACAACAGCAACAGCAACGATTCAACACCCTGCACCCGGCCGCCCGCACCTTCCAGGCCCTGCGTATCCTCGTCAACGACGAACTCGGTGTGCTCAAGCAGCTGTTGCGATTGGCCCCGCATTGTCTTAATCCCGGTGGACGTATCGGCATCATCAGCTTCCACAGTGGCGAAGACCGTCTGGTCAAGCAGTCCTTACGCGACGGCAAAGAAGAGGGCATCTACCAATCCATCGCCCACAAACCCATCACCCCTCGACGCACCGAGATCATGCAAAACCCGCGCAGCGCCTCAGCCAAATACCGCTATGCCCGCAAGGTTGAGAGTCCATAGTTGAGTCGGCGGTCTCCTGCCTGCCGCGGTGTAGCTTCATGCGAAGACGGGTGGGCCGCCCGGCCCATCGCATGAAATGCCGCCTTAAAAAATTGCGATAATGTCAATCTTCGCCGAAAATTGACATCAAGCCGTCAATATTCTGAATCTGTTTAACATTGAAAAACGTCCCTAAACCCCCTATAATCAATCACTAAAGCGGTTTAAACTGGAGAGGACTCCACTCCCGCTGCCAATGACACGGATTGAACAATCGAGGGATGAACCTGTGAAAACCAGAGGCCAACAGTTTGCTAAGGAAATGTTTCTACTGATCTTATGGAGCTTGATGATGACTCAAGCCCAGGCTGGCACCTATTCCGGCGGCACCGGCGAGCCCAACGATCCCTATCAAATCGCCACAGTCCAAGACCTGATCGATTTACGCAACGAGTTCAGTGATTATGATAAGCATTTCAACATGACGGCAGATATTGATTTGTCAGGTTATTGGTTTATGAAGGCTGTGATTGCCTGGGATACGGATTCAAGTTATACAGATCAAGATTCTCCTTTCACCGGAGTTTTTGATGGTCAGGGGCATACGATTTCTAATCTACGTATCGGTGGTAATTCATTTCTTGGGCTTTTTGGGCAATTAGATCAATATGCAATTGTCAGGAATCTGGGCTTGATTGATGTGCGTATAGAAGGAACAAGTTGGTATAAAAGTGGTGTGGAATGGAAAAGTTACAGAGTAGGTGCCTTGGTAGGCGGTGCCTACAACCATAGTGCTGTTTCTAATTGCTACAGTACAGGAATAGTAAAAGGTGGTAACTATGTGGGGGGACTGATTGGGCATATTGATAATCAATGCATGGTTCTCAATTGTTATAGTACCTGTACTGTTACTGGAAACAACTATGTCGGTGGTTTTGGGGGGAATAGTTGGAACAATGCAAGCATTATCAATAGTTACTGCAATGGGGGGGTTACAGGGAATGAGTACGTCGGTGGTTTCATGGGCAATATTATCAACTGCATTTCTTCGAATTGTTTTTGGGATATGCAGACGTCCGGTCTTGATACTAGCGCAACAGGGTTGGGTTTAACGACGGAGCAGATGTGTGACGTCAATAGTTTTCTCAATGCGGGGTGGGATTGTACTCAAGAGGTATCCAACGGGGTTAGTGATATATGGCATCTCCAAGATAATACATCTCCTGTGTTGTCTGTTTTTTCTGATATTTTGTTGAACGAACCAAATGGGATTGGGACTGAGGATGATCCGTATCTGATTGCTGAAGTCAATGAGTTATGTTTTGTTGCTCTTCATCCCGCAGCGAGCTATCGCTTGGTAGCCTCTTTGGATTTATCCGGTATGACATGGGCTGTAGCTCCTATTCCTTGGTTTTGGGGGACCTTTGACGGCAATGAACATGTGATTAGTAATCTTAATATCCAAGGCGATCGATATTTGGGGTTATTTGGGAAACTGAATACAAACGCCGTGGTTTCTCGTCTAGGTTTGGATGTTGTGGATGTTAATGGGGCGGGATCTCCTGTAGGTGGCTTAGCAGGGTATAATTCTGGTAGAGTTTTCCTTTGTTACAGTTCTGGAACTGTCATGGGAAGTGATAAGGTCGGGGGGCTTATAGGAAGGAATGATTCCGGCGATGTTTTTAATTGTTACACCACAGGATCGGTTACTGGATATGATTCTACAGGAGGTCTCATCGGGCACGGTGATTCTGAGACAGGATCTCAAGATCCCGTTGTAAAATATGTAGGGAGCGTCACTGGCTGTTATAGCGATGCAACAGTAATAGGAAATAACGCTGTTGGAGGTCTCATTGGCAGTACTCAAAGCATTGTCTCCAATTGCTATAGTGCCGGTTTAGTTACGGGGTATCGCAGAGTTGGTGGCTTTGTGGGGGCCTATTACAATAAGATATTTAATTGCTATAGCACTAGTACGGTTTCTGAATCTGAATTAAGTGGCGGTTTTGCAGGAAAGAAAAGCTGGTTTAAAGGTGAAGTCATTAACAGTTTCTGGGATAAGCAGACTTCCGGTATAAAAGAGAGTGACGGGGGGATCGGATTGACAACCTCGCAAATGCAAGACATCAATACCTATCTGGATGCAGGTTGGGATTTCGTCAGTGAAGCGGTTAATGGAACCGACGACATCTGGTTCATGCCGAAGAATGATTATCCGCAGTTGGTGCAGTAGATCGGGTTATCGGTGTTTTGAGGGGGTATTGAATAGTGATCAAGCCGTTCTTAAAAGGTGGACAAGGAACACTTGCCGTACAAACCTGTTTGTTTAGAGGGATGTGACGTAGTACACTAAGGCAAGTGCAACATGCCTGGAACGGCGGTCTTGTAAATAGGTAGGAGGTCGTATGATCGCGCCAGCATCTGCGTCCATCCTATAAATCTGCGGCTAAAAACAAACCCAATTCAAGCGATCCGCTTGAAAAAGATTCGTGACGATTTGTTAGATTCGTGGTTAAAAAAAGGTTGGATTGCCTTTGGCTGGCTTATTCAAAATAGATCTCTCCAATCGCTGCGCTCCGTCGAGATGACGAGCGGGTATCTATCCTTCGGTACTTCAATAATTCGGTCCCTCGGTCCTTCTGCTCTTCGGTTCTTCCGTCCTTCGGTCCCTCTATGCATCTGACCTCAGTTGGTACAATAGCCCCATTCAAAGGTAACGATCAATATCCAAGGCGGTATGAAACACACCTAAGACGTCAATTCGATCTTTTCCATGAATGAGGTAGGCGATGCGGTAATGACCGTAGACCAAGATTCTGATTTCTCCCTCTTCTTCAAGGCGATATTGGTAGCCGAGTTGTGGAAATGACTTGAGATGTTGAGCTTTCTCGTATATGGCTTGAATGGTTCGGGCTGCGGCATCAGAGTTGTCTTGAGCGATATACTGGTAGATATCTTGCAGCCATTCCGCGGCTTCTTGGGTCCATCTTAACTCTGCCATGATCGGATGCGTGTTCCCATATCATCGTTTGAAATCGTGCGATTATTGCGAACGTCGGCGAGTCCACGCTCCACCATGCGTTCGAAAGCCAGTTCCTGCAAGATCTCATCGTAGGAAGCGTCATCCGGTTGTGTCTCAAGCAAGGCCTTGATTCGTTCCTTGGCTGTCATGATCGTATCAACTCCAATGTTTAAGAATTTTCATAATTATAACAGAAAGGTGTCGTAGATCATTAATTTTCTGCGGCAGGGGTCGCGTATCGTTATGCAAAGTTAAGTCCGGAGTCCGAAGTCTACGGTCGCCCGAACCCATCGCATAGTCGACCTTCCCAGGCAGTGTACTCGTTAAATGGTTGAAAAACGCCCCTAAACTCCCTATACTCAAGGCCTAAAGCGGTTTTAACTGGAGAGGACTCCACTCCCGCGGCCTATGACACGGATTGATAAATTGAGGGATGAACCTGTGAAAACAAGAAGGCAAAAAGTCACTAAGGCTTGTCAATTATTCATCTTATGGACTATGATGGTCTCACTGACCCAGGCCGGAACCTATTCCGGCGGCACCGGTGAGCCCAACAATCCTTACCAAATCGCCACCGCCCAGGACCTGATCGATCTGGGCAACGAGCCCAATGATTATGACAAGCATTTCATCCTGACTGCGGATATCGATCTGGATCCGAATTTACGAGATGAAGGCCCCTTTGAAGACTCATTAATTGCTCCAGGTGAACCATTAGTGTATTGGTACGATCTAGATAATGTTGTCGTTGTTACTGATTCAGGGGCTTTTGTTGGTACATTTGATGGTAATGGGCATGCTATTAAAAACCTTGTAATTGTGGGGCATCGATGTACAGGATTGTTTGGTGTAGTTGGCTCAAATGCAAGGATTGAAAACCTTGAGCTTTCAGAGGTATACATTTCTAGAGGTTATTCTCATGGGGGAAGCAGGGTAGGAGCCTTGGCTGGATACATACAATCCGCTCAAGTGTATCGTTGTCACACGACTGGCTATATCATGGGTAAGGACTCTGTAGGGGGATTAGTAGGGGAGATTGTTGACGGGGCGATCATCGCTGAATGCCAAAGTGATGTTAATGTGAGTGGGGAGGACTCTGTAGGTGGTTTGGTGGGGAAAAATGATGGTGTCATCATGTTATGTCAGAGTAGGGGGACGATTCGTGGGGGACTGATGGTTGGAGGGTTGTTGGGGGCAAACGGTGGTGTCGTATCTTCTTGTTATAGTTATGCGTCTGTGAATGGTCGTTTGCCTGTTGGGGGGCTTGTAGGTTTCAATGGAGGAGGGCTTGTTCTCTCAAGTTATAGTATGGGGGATGTTTTTGGAAAAACAAACATTGGTGGATTCGTAGGGGATAATGGCGGAGTAATTATATCATGTTATAGTGCTGGGACTTCTATGGGGGAGTACGATGTTGGAGGTTTACTGGGGTATAATTGGGGTTCGGTTATAGCATGTTACAGCATGGGAAGGAGTATTGCTGATGCAAGTGTTGGCGGACTCGTTGGGAATAATAATGGCGGAACGGTCATATCGAGTTTTTGGGATCAAGAAACCTCTGGGCAAATGCTTAGTGCAGGGGGGATAGGGCTAAGTACGAGTCAAATGCAAGCACCTCAGACCTATGTGGATGCGGGTTGGGATATTGTAAACGAAGTACAATATGGCACTTGTGATTTCTGGATTCTTCAGGATCAGGAATATCCCTCTTTAGGGATATTCTCAGAAACGATGCTTTTTAAACCTAGTGGGTCCGGAACTTTAGCGGATCCTTATCTACTCACAGATGCCAATGATCTTGGGAAGATTTGGCGATACCCTTTGGCACACTATAGCTTGCTGTCAGATGTAGATATGTCAAATATGTTATGGAGTAATGCGGTCGTACCTTGCTTTGGAGGGCATTTTGAAGGAAATGGGCATGTAATCCATTGTTTGGAAATTGATAGTGGTGGTTCACTGGGTTTGTTTGGGTTCTGTTCAAAAACATCTATCATCTCTAATCTAGGAGTGGAAGATGGAGTTGTTAATGGCCTGGATGATAATGTAGGTGGACTTGTGGGTGCAAATCAAGGGACGATTTTATCAAGCTATAGCAACGTGAATATTTGCTCTTGTGGAGATTTCGTCGGAGGTCTTGTCGGGTTCAATAATGGAGGATTGATTGATTTAAGCTATAGCCTTGGAACGGTTAAAGGTGTTAATGGTGTGGGTGGGTTCGTTGGTGTGAATTGCGGTTCTACTGCGGATTGTTATAGCATGTCTGATGTTAATGGGATTGATAGTGTGGGTGGGCTTGTTGGAAACAATGTTCATGGTGATGTGAAGAGAAGTTTCAGTGTAGGTGCCGTTACGGGCCAAACACAGGTCAATGGGTTGATAGGATGCAATAGCGAAACCATCATGGGAATAGAATATGGAGCCATTGTTTCTACGACTTATCTTGGGAGAGTTTCATCAAGCTTTTGGGATGTGGAAACCTCGGGACAGGCAGTCAGCGATGCCGGAGAAGGTTTGGCGACTACAGAAATGCAAGACATCAGCACCTATTTGAATGCAGGTTGGGATTTCGTCGGTGAAACAGTCAACGGCCCCAATGATATCTGGTTCATGCCGGAGAATGATTATCCGCAGTTGGTGCAATGAATTAGGTCCTAGTTCATCGGGCTTTTTAAAGGATTGCATTCAGCAAGCTTATTTGAATAGACCTCTCCACTTCGGTCGAGGTGACACGAGGGTTTCGGTTTTTTCGTAATCGTACTCGTAATCAGCGCAGCGGTACTCGTAATCGTCCGTTCATAAGCTGAGAGTTTTCGATTACGAGTACCGTTCGGCTTTGCCTCACTGATTACGAGTACGAATAGCCGCAGCCGCGGCAACACCCGCCACGGCCCCCGTCGACCAACAGATCTGCAAATTATACCCTCCACACGGCCCGTCTGTGTCGAGCAGTTCGCCAGTGACATAAAGCCCCGGGCAAACCTTGGACTCCATGGTTTTGGGATCAATCTGCTTGAGACTGACTCCACCGCGGGTGATAGTGGCCTGTTGAATCGGCTCGGTGGCTACGACAGGGACGATCATACTCTTGAGTCCAGCAAGTAGGCGGGTGCGTTGCTCTTTAGGCAGGTTACTGGCCCAGAGGTCGTCGGCAATGTCGTGGTGTTTGACCAAGGCGGCGGCCAGGCGTTTTGGGATGAAGTGACTTAGAAGACCGGCCACACTCTTTCTGGGGTGGGCCTGGCATTGGTTGAGCCATTGCTCTCGTAGTGACGTCGCGCCGAGCCCCGGCATCAGATCGATACTGATGAGGATAGGATTGTCCTGGTTGGGTAAGTCATCGGTGAGATAGCGACTGATGTTGAGCACCGCCGGACCGCCGATGCCCCGATCCGTAAAGACCAGAGGGCCGCTAGTACTGTGTTTCTTACGTTTAATCTCGACCTGGATGGAGATATCGTCGATAGTCAAGCCTGCCAGTCCCCGCGGGAAGTCGGGGTGTGTGATCAACGGGATCAGGGCAGGCCTGGGGGGGATGACATCGTGGCCCAGGATACGGGCCCATTGAAAGCCTTCTCCGGTTGAACCGGTCTCGGGGTAGGATAGCCCGCCTGTGGCCAGGATAAGCTTACGGGCTTGGATCTCTCGCTTTCCCGTTTGAATGAGAAAATCGTAATCTCGTTTACGGATGGCCCGGACCTTATGGCTCCAGAGACACTCGACACCCGCAGCCTGGACGGATTCGACCAGGAGGTTGCGGATGTCTATGGCCCGGTGGGTGGCCGGAAAGATCTTGGTTTCCTCTTCGGTGACAGTCTCGATGCCGAGTTGGTGTAGGAAGCCGAGTTGGCAATGGGGCGGAAACTCGTGCAGGGCATAGCGTAGAAAACGTGCACCCTCGTCATAGGCTGCAATCAAGTCGCGTAGAGAAAGGTCCGGGCAGATATTACAGCGGCCACCACCGGTGATGAGCAGTTTGCGACCGGCCACGGCATTGGCCTCGATCAGGGTGACCTGGGCCCCAGTTTGGGCTGCGTAACGCGCCGCCGTGAGTCCGGCCGGGCCAGCTCCGATGATGGCGATCTGTGTTGTTTGACTTTTTTGCATGGAAAAATGATACCGGGGGCCGAGCCGTTGATCCAGTCTGCACCGAGGAAATCTGGGCTAAATCCCTCCTCAGTGCCTGTTAATGACGGATATCATCACCTCTTCTCATGTTACAGTTTTGTTAAGCTGGAAAAACTTTCGTTGTTTTTAAATAAGTAGTTGCATCTGGATTTCCAGATAGGTACCATGACCCCTTTATGTTTAGAGCATGGGGTGACCTACCAGGGCCGAAGAACGACCTCCTTCGGCACAGTCTGTCTTTAGAGTGAATTTTGTTTGAGTGGTTCCGTTACGGGAATCCTTACGTTTAAATGATGGTACGGTTACAAACACAAATATTGGCAGAGTTCAATCCGCTGGTCCACAGCCAGTCGGTGCCGCTGTTTCATTTGGGACCCTTGGTGTTTACCAATCACATGCTGATGGTGGCCATCGCCACCGGCCTGTTGGCCTGGTTACTGCCCAAGGCGGTGAAATCCAAGGGCCTGACCCCGGGACCCTGGCAAAATACCATCGAGGCCATTTGCGAGTATTTCCGCGAACAGGTCGCCCGTCCCATGCTACACGAACACACCGATCGCTACATTGGTTTCATCTGGACTATCTTCTTTTTTATCTTGACCATGAATCTTTTGGGCATGATTCCCATGGCCAGTCTGATTACCGTTGTATCCGGCGGGCATGAAAATCATCTTTGGGGTGCGGCGACTGCCAATATCTGGGTGACTGGAGCCCTGGCCATGGTGTCCTTTGTGATGACCCATCTCTGCGGCATCAAACATCAAGGCGTCGTGAATTATGTGGCTCATTTTACCCCACCGTCACCCTGGTGGATCAAGCCGTTTTTGTTCTTCATCGAGATCATCGGGGCCTTTATCAAGCCCTTGAGTCTGGCGATTCGTTTGTTTGCCAATATCGTAGCCGGGCATATCCTGTTGGCCACTTTTTTCGGGCTGATTATTGTGTTCGGGAACCTGGGGGTGGCCGGAGCATCGGTCACTGCGGCCGTGGCGTTATCGACTCTAGATCTTTTAGTGGCCTTTATTCAGGCCTTTATCTTTGCCTTTTTGTGTACGTTGTATATTAGTTTTTCCATCTCACCGGAGCATTAATATCATCTTGGAGGTGTTATAACAATGGATATGGTTTTAAGTGGTGTCCTGGCAGTGGCTCCCAATGTAAGCGAATTTGACCTGCCGCAGTTGAGTACCATCGGTTTGGTCATCGGATGTGGTTTGATCGTGTTGGGTGCGGGAATTGGAATCGGCATGATCGGTGGCAAGGCTGTCGAAGCGGTGGCCCGCCAACCCGAAGCTCAATCCCGTATCTTCTCTACCATGATTATTGCCGCAGCCCTCATCGAAGGCGTGACCTTCTTCGCCTTGTTGATCGCCTTTTTGGCGCTTTACTGGGCCAAGGGCTAATGACTGAGACCTCAGGCACAATCAATTAGGTTGGTTTAAGATGAATGTGTTAAACACCCTCATGATATTGGCTTCTGCCGAAGGTGGTTCTGAGGCTGGATTGTTCAGCGGTGCCTTTGGCGAGGCGGTCTGGACGGTTCTGGCGTTCTTGATTCTGTTGGGCGTGTTGCGCAAATTCGCCTGGAATCGGGTACTCGAAGGACTCCAGGCCCGTCAGGATCACATTCGCGGTCAGTTGGAAGCCGCCGACGGGGCCCGGCGAGAGGCCCAAGAGGCCCTGGACGGCGTGCGTCAGCAGAGTGACAAGATCCTGAAGAAGGCCGCTGACGAGGCCCACCAGAAACAAGAGCAGATGATCGATCAGGCCCGGCAAGAGGCCTCGGCCGTCAAACAACAGGTTCAAGTCGAGATCAAGCATGCCCGTGCAGCGGCTCAGGAAAAGATGTGGGGCCAAGCCACGGATCTGGTGGCCAGCTTAACCGGCGAGGTTTTGGGCCGGGCCGTGACCGACGAGGACAACGAACGTCTCTTGCAAGAGGCCATTGCGACATTGAAGGCCCAAGCCTCCTCCTAAAAGAATAACCATGAAAAGTGCGATTCTATCATTGGCAGAACGTTATGCTCAGGCCCTGTTCGAGTTGGCCCTTGACGAGCACCGACTCAACGAGGTCAAACGGGACCTCGACGGTTTGATTGCCGCCATGCAGGAGAGCCCCGAGGTTGCCGAGTTTATCGTGTCTCCCTATTTCAGTCCCGACGACAAGAAGACCCTGTTGGCCCAGACCCTGGCAACGCAATTTACCGCCTTGACCCTATCGTTTATCGATACCGTGATTCGCAACGGTCGCGCCGGGATGCTGAGTGATATTGTGGCTCGTTTTAACGCGTTGTGGGATAAGCATAAGGGAATCCAGCCCGTGACAGTGACGGTGGCTCAACCCATATCTCAACAACGACAGGAAAGGCTGTCCGCCGATCTCGCGGACGTCTTGAACGGTCCCATTCGCATGAACGTGGAGGTGGATCCGGCCATTGTCGGCGGCGTCTTCATCCGTTGCGGAGACCGCATTATCGATAATACCCTACGGGGCCGCCTGACTGCGGCCATGACAACCTTACGCAAACAGATCAAGAGTAACGCTTATGGCATCTGATTTTTCCGAAATTACCGGCATCCTTAAGGCTCAGATTTCGCAATACAAGAGCCAACTCAACGTGGATCGCGTGGGCCAGGTGGTGGAACTGGCCGACGGGATCGCCCATGTCTACGGCCTGCAAGAGGCCCGCGTGGGTGAGATTCTGGAGTTCTCCGGCAGTGTGCTGGGTGAGGTCTTCAACCTGGAAGAGGATTGCGTGGGTGCCGTGATCTACGGCGACTACCTGCAAATCAAAGAGGGCTCGGACGTCAAGGCCACCGGCGAGTTGATGACCGTGGCCGTGGGGGACAATATCCTCGGACGCGTGGTCAACCCGCTCTGTGAACCCATTGACGGCGGCCCGACCATCGCGGCCCAGACCCAACGTCTGATCGAGTTCGACGCCCCGGGCATCTCCGGTCGTCAGCCCGTCAAGCAGCCCCTGCAGACCGGGCTCAAGAGCGTGGACGCCATGGTGCCCATCGGACGCGGTCAGCGTGAACTGATCATCGGCGACCGCAAGACCGGCAAGACCGCCATTGCCCTGGACACCATCATCAACCAGAAGGGCAAGAACGTCATCTGCGTGTACGTGGCCATTGGTCAGCGTGCCAGTACCGTGGCCGAGATCATCGACACACTCAAGCGTCACGGAGCCATGGACTACACCGTGGTCATCTCGGCCTCGGCCTCGGATAGTGCCCCCATGCAGTACATCGCTCCCTATGCGGGTTGTGCCGTGGCCGAATACTTCATGTATGAAAAGAAGATGGATACCCTCTGCGTCTACGACGACCTGAGCAAGCACGCCAATGCCTATCGGCAGTTGAGTTTGCTGCTGCGTCGTCCCCCCGGACGCGAGGCCTATCCCGGTGACATTTTTTATCTGCACAGCCGTCTGCTGGAACGCAGTGCCAAGCTGTCTGAGGAACTGGGTGGCGGGTCCTTGACGGCCTTGCCCGTGATCGAGACCTTGGAAGGGCAGGTGTCCGCCTATGTCCCCACCAACGTGATCTCGATTACCGATGGCCAGATTTATCTCCAGCGTGACCTGTTCCATGCCGGTATTCGACCGGCCATTGACGTGGGTGTCAGTGTGAGCCGTGTGGGTGGCAATGCCCAGGTGCCGGCCGTCAAACGCGTGGCTGCCAAGCTGCGTCTGGACCTGGCCTCGTTCCGCGAACTGCAGAACTTCGCCCGCCTGGGCACGGAACTCGACTCGGCCTCGCAGATGCAGTTGGATCGTGGAGCCCGCATGGTCGAGCTGCTCAAGCAACCCTGCTTTAAACCCCTCAGTACAGGTGAGCAGGTGGTCAGCATCTACCTCGGCAGCGCCGGATTGCTGGACGACGTCGCGGTCGATCAGGTCGCGACCTACACTGACGACTTCCTGCAATGGCTCAAGACGAACCATGCCGAGATCCTGACGACCATTGACGAGTCCGGTGATTTTGTAGGCGATCAGCCCACACAGGTCACGGCCGCGGTGGAAGAATACAAAAAACTCAAGAGTGAGGCCTAAGATCTATCGTGAGTGATAGCATCCGACAAATCCGGTTACGCCGCAGGGCAGCCTCCAGTATCGGGCGACTGACCAAGACCATGCAGGTCGTCTCGACCGCGCGGTTCAAGAGCCTGTATCGACAATGGCTCGGTGACGCGGACTACAATGATGCCCTGGCTCAGGCCGGTTACCTGCTGGTCAGTTCGCAGCAGCCCCTGGCCCATCCCTTGCTGCAGGAAAATGACAGCGGCAAGACTGCGGTGTTGGTCATCGGGTCCAAGGCTGGACTATGCGGGGGCTACAATAACCAGGTCTGGCACATGCTGCGACAGCACCTCGACATTGCCGAGCGGCAGAACCGTCACCTGGAGATCTACGCACCGGCCAGCCGTCTGGTGTATTTTCTACGGAGTCGTGGCGTCGAGATCAACAAGGTCTATGAGGACTTGCAAGAGCTACCTTCGACCGCCCAGATCGAAATGATCGCCGATGAATTCGTGGATCGCTACATGGAGGGCAAGCTGGACTCCTTTAGCGTGATCTACATGCGGTTCCACTCGCCCGGTAGCCAGCAGGCCCAGACCATGACCATCATGCCCCTGACCGAGTTGATCGACCATCTCGTCACTACGGCCAAGGTCATCTGGCCCTTTGAACGTGACTTCGAAGACTTCGAGATGTCTCCCTCGCCCGAGGGCATCGTGGAGTCCCTGGCCCGCATGATCATGCACTCGACGATTCGAGCCTGTTTCCTGGATGCCGTGCTCAGCGAGAACGTAGCCCGCATGGTGGCCATGCGCAGTGCCAGCAAGAACGCCGACACAATGATTCAAGATTTAACGCAACAGTACAACCGCGCTCGCCAGACACAGATCACCGGCGAGCTGCTTGATATTATTGGTGGAATGGGAGCTTTGGGATGAACAAAGGTCAACTCATTCAAGTGATGGGTAGTGTATTCGATGCCAAGTTCGATGCCAAGAACGTACCGGCCCTGTACAACGCCGTACAGGTGCGGGGTGACTTCGGCAACGGTAAGAATCAACTCTGGGGTGAGGTGCAGCAGCACCTCGGTGACGGCAAGGTGCGCGTGATCGCCATGGGCAGCACCCAGGGCCTCAGTCGCGGACTCGAGGTTATCGACACCGGTGAACCCCTGACCGTGCCCGTGGGTCCCAAGACCTTGGGACGCGTCTTTAACCTGCTGGGGGAACCCGTGGACAACGGTGGCCCGGTCGAAGCCGAGGAACGTCACTCCATCCACAAACATCCACCGGCCCTGGTCGAACTGTCGCCCAAGAGCGAGATGTTCGAGACCGGCATCAAGGTCATCGACCTGCTGTGTCCTTTTGTCCGCGGCGGCAAGATGGGCCTCTTCGGTGGGGCCGGTGTGGGCAAGACCGTGGTCATCCAGGAACTCATCGCCCGTATCGCCACTCAACACGGCGGCTATTCCGTGTTCGCGGGCGTGGGCGAGCGCACACGCGAGGGCAACGACCTGTGGCTCGAAATGCAGGACACCAAGATCGGTAACACCGACGACACCGTGCTGAACCATACCTGCCTGGTCTTCGGTCAGATGAACGAACCTCCCGGAGCCCGTCTGCGTGTGGCCCTGGCCGCCATGACCCAGGCTGAATACTTCAGTGAACACGGCTCCGGTGACACCTTGCTGTTCGTGGACAACATCTTCCGCTTCAGTCAGGCCGGTTGCGAGGTCTCGGCCCTGCTCGGTCGTATCCCCTCGGCCGTGGGTTATCAACCCACGTTGGCTACGGAAATGGGTGAGTTGCAGGAGCGTATCGCCTCAACTCGTAGCGGTTCGATTACCTCAGTGCAGGCCGTGTATGTGCCGGCCGACGACCTGACCGACCCGGCCCCGGCCACCACCTTTACCCACCTGGACGCTTTTGTGGTGCTCAATCGTTCCATCGCCCAGAAGGGCATCTATCCGGCGGTCGATCCGCTGGAGAGTACCTCGCGTATTTTGGACGTCAACGTGGTCGGTCGCGAGCATTACGAAGTGGCCCAGCAGGTGCTGCAATACCTGCAACGCTACAACGACCTGCAGGACATCATCGCCATCCTCGGTATGGACGAACTCAGCCGCGAAGACCAGACCGCCGTGTTGCGGGCCCGTCGTCTGGAACGCTTCTTCTCGCAGCCGTTCCTGGTGGCCGAACAGTTCCTCGGACAGGAAGGTAAGTACGTCTCGGTGGCCGAGACCATCGACAGCTGCAAGCAGATCTGCGCGGGCAAGGCCGATCACCTGCCCGAAGAGGCCTTCATGTACGTCGGTTCACTAGACGAGGCCCGGGCCAAGGCCGAGATCCTCAAGGGCAAGGAGAAGAAGTAGTATGGGCTTCTCGGAAAAGGGCTTTCAATGTGTGGTGATCTCACCGACCGGCATGCTGCTCAACAGCGAGGTCGTGTCCGTGATCTTCCCGGCCCACGACGGCCAGGTCGGGGTCTTGAAGGACCGTGCCCCCATGTTCTGTGAACTGGGCATGGGCCTGCTGGAAGCCGAGGTGGTCGATGAGGCCCATCAGTCTCATCCGATCACCAAACAGATGCTCCTGGACGGTGGCTTTGCCGTGGTCTGTGAGAACCAGCTCAAGATCGTCTCCTACGACGCGGTCAGTCCGGAGCAGACCTCGGACGAGCAACTCGACACCATCCGTCGTCACATCAAAAAAGACATTGAATCCGAGTCCCTGGATCAAACCCTCCGCCATCGCCTGCAACGCAAGCTGGCCATTCTGGACCAGATTATGCCCACCACCACGAACTGAGCCAGACCGTCATACGGTCATTGGTATTTGCCTCTTGAATTCCGGGGATTGCCTGCCTATAATGAATCCACAGGTTTTGTGTTAGGAATAGCCCGTAGAAGGCGGGCGGAAGGTGGTCTCCATGAAGTCTCTAGTCTCCCTGATAGTCCTCAATGCGCTTTGCGTCCCGATGCTCTGGGCCGATGCAGGCCCCATGGTCTTATTTTACGATTCACCTGCCACCTATTCCTCTGATGCGACATCCAACTCGGCCTTACCCATTGGCAACGGTAGGCTGGTGGCCATGGTCTACGGGGGGAAGGACGAGGAGATTGTCCAGTTCAACGAGGATACGGTTTGGGCCGGGGCTCCGCATGACTATTCTCACGCTGGCGCGGCCAGCTACCTGCAGGAGATTCAGGATTATATCTGGGCCGGCCAGGGGGAGAAGGCCTGGGGGGTGGCCGATGACACCTTTATGAGCGTGGGCGGGGGTGCTAGCGGCTCCAACGATATGCGTCTGTGTCCCTATCAACCGACCGCTGAATTGCGTTTGGACATGGGGCATTCCTCCACGGTGCAGAACTATCGCCGTCAATTGGATCTGGCCACGGCCACGGTCTCGGTCAGCTATCAGGTCGGAGGGGTGACCTATCAACGGGATTGTTTTGCCAGTTATCCCGATCAGGTGATCGTGGTACGCTTGACGGCCAGTGAGGCCGGTCAATTGAGTTTCAGTTGTCGCTTGACCACGCCCCATCAGGCCGTGTCCAATCAAGTCGATGGAAACGACGTTGTTCTGCACGGGGCCGTGACGCATGTGGGTCGCAATGCGATAGAGAGCGAAGTGGAATTCGAGGCCCGCGTGCGTGTGCTGTGTGAGGGCGGTTCGGTGTCTGCCTCGGGATCACATCTGCAGATTCAAAATGCCGACAGCGTCACCTTGGTATTGGCCGCGGCCTCTAATTTTGTGCGTTACAACGATCTTAGTGGCGATCCCGCGGGTCTGGCCCTGGGAACGATCGAAGACGCGGCAACCAAGGGCTATGCAACATTGCGACAGGATCAGTTGGATGATTACCAATCCCTGTTCAATCGCGTGACTCTGGATCTGGGCACCTCGGACAAAGTCAACAATCCCACGGACCAACGTATCGAGGATGTCGCAACCGGTTGCAATGCCGCTAAGAATGATTGGTCCCTATTCGATGCCGACGATCTCCAGTTCGTGGCCTTGAATTTTCAGATGGCCCGTTATCTGCTTATTTCCGGTTCCCGTCCCGGTTCGCAGCCCTTGAACCTGCAAGGCAAGTGGAATAATGAAGTCGAACCCTCGTGGGAAGGGAAGATGACCCTCAATATCAATGAGGAGATGAACTACTGGGGTACCGAGGTCGCAAACCTGGCCGAATGTCATGAGCCGTTTATTGATATGGCTCAGGAATTGTCGGAAACCGGTGCGATCGTGGCCACCCAACATTATGACGCCAATGGTTGGATGGTGCATCACAACACCGACCTCTGGCGTGGGGCAGCCCCCATTAATAGTGCCAGCGGCCTTTGGCCGAGTGGTGGGGCCTGGTTGAGCATGCATCTGTGGTGGCACTATCAGTACAGTGGCGATCCCAATGTTCTCCAAGAGATCTACCCCATCATGAAGGGGGCCGCCGAGTTCTTCGTGGACTTCCTGGTCGAGGACCCGCGCGAGGGCAGTGCCGGTTATCTGTTGACCAATCCCTCTCATTCGCCGGAACACGAGAATCCCGACCTGGGTGATGACGGCAATATCGTGGCCGGTCCCACCATGGACTGTCAGTTGATTCGGGGCTTGTTTACCTATGTGATCGAGGCCAGTGAAATCCTGGGTGTCGATGAGGACCTGCGTCAGCAGCTGGAAACCATGCGGGCTCAATTGCCGCCCAACCAGATCGGTCAATACGGCCAACTGCAGGAATGGTTGGAGGATGTGGATAAGCCCAACGATACCCATCGTCACATGTCACATTTGGTGGGGCTGATGCCTGCCGGAGAGATCTCCCCGCTACATACCCCGGCCCTGGCGGATGCCGTTGAAGTGAGTCTGGATTGGAAGGGGGATGCCACCAACAATACCTCCTGGAGTCAGGCCTGGAAGATGTGTTGCCGTAGTCGTCTACTCCAGGGTGATCACGCCTACATGATCCTCAACTTGATTATGGGGAAATCCCATACCTATAACATGACCTTTTCCCGCAAAGGGGGCAATGCCAGTTCGACTTCCGAGAACCAGATCGACGGCAACATGGGTGTGCTGATGGGCACGGCCGAGATGTTCCTGCAGAGTCACCAGGGCGAGGTTCATCTATTGCCGGCCTTGCCCGCCAAGATGGTGGCCGGTAGTGTGACCGGCCTGTGTGCCTGCGGGGGTTTCGAGGTGGATATGACCTGGCTCTACAACACCCTGGAGACGGCCCAGATCCATTCGCAACAAGGTAAGACCTGTCGGCTTCGTTCGGCCTGGCCCGTGGTGATCACCGATGAGGGCCAAGAGGTCACCGTGACATCACCGGGAGAAAATCTCTATGAGTTCGAGACCACGGCCGGGGGCAGTTACACCGTGACTTCCCAGGTGGATTGGGAGGCCCTGGCGGCCGCCGCTGAAGACCAAGGTGATGACGACTCCGGCGATTCGGGCGATTCAGGCGGTCGCGCCGGGCGTTAGCTGGGGAGGCAGGGGATTCACCTGTCTCTTGATCATTTGCTCATGCAGTAACCCAGAGAAAAGAGAAACCACGAATATCACGAATCGACACCAATCATTTCGAGCGTTGCTCGAGCTCGGCATTGTTTTGCCGCAGATATCGCTGATGAACGCTGATTTTAGCTGACGCCGAATCGTTGAGACCTGGGCATTCGAAGAGTCGCCGTTCCAGTCAGGCTGAGCCTGACTGTGTGTACTACGTCGGCCTCGTCTCATTAAGCGAGCTTATTCAACGAGACCTCCTTGTCCACGTTTAAGAACGGCTCGATCAAAAGATGCAATGCCATCTACTGCCATAAACCAACGGGTGGCACCTTCCTGCCAAAAGCAGGGAGGTGCTTAAATCCAAGCCACGGTTATTACGCCAAAGTCAAGATGCCAGTCTGGTCATCTCGACGGAGCGAAGCGATTGGAGAGATCTGATTAGATAAGCCTGCCTGCCCTCCGCACGAAGTGTGCTTCGGAAGGCGGGCGCAGCAGTTCAATTTAATTGATATTTGAGGATGTGGTCCCATTATTCGCTCTGCGTATATGGAACAAACACTTGCTACTCCTATCTGTCAGTTGACCTCTTAAGCAACCAGGCGACATGTCCTAACTTGTATGGGATCAAGTAGCTTTTAAATTGCTTTTTACATTTGATCGACAAGCCCAACTCTGAAAACATGTCTTCCCATTCATGCACCAGGCGATATTGCATGGTAATGGTTGTGAAAAAACAGTTTGAAACGAGATCCTTAACAACCTCAAGATATTTATGTGCTGGAGAAGCGATATAATCCTCGCATATGATGATGGATTTTCGCGTCACTCGAACCATCTCTCTCAAACCTTCCCAGGCATCCTTAGTATGATGAAGCGTGAACGCCGCCATGGAATGATCATAAGCCCGATCATCGCAGGGGATTCTCTTGCCGTCATAGCACTGTAATTTGATTCCTGGATGCATGAACGGATAAGGTCTAACATCCAGATAGGTTAATCGGCAGGACGTTCGCTTTTCAACTTCATACCCTAAATAACCAACACCGCATCCATAATCAAGCAGCGTCCCATCACCAGGCAACATGTCAGCAATATTGTCAACGACAGTCGCAGCACGTTGGGTTGCCAACTTGTAGAAGCACTCCTTCAACATGGCTAACCCTTAAGCACATGTTGACTCAAGAGGGTTTGGATTACATATACCACAACTGGCACTGCAATGCTGCTCAAATACGAAGTTACCGTTGCAACATTAAACGGATACACCGGCATCTTTGAGGCCACTTCATGTATTTCCCTTAAAGACTCCAATTCCGTTGTTTCACTTTTATCCAGCGGCCCACTGTTTTCAATGGAATCAATGATATGAGTCACAGTCGAAACATATCGATCGCTAATTTTCTGTATGGTCTTGTGTTTTGAGTTTTTCATTGCGTTATGTGCAGAAAACAATGGAAGAAAAAACATCACCGAGGACACTGAAATATAGGCCACAAATGCTGCTATATTTAAGTGATGCAAAATTGGTTTATGGTGAACTGTAACATTAACATAAACTGCAATCAAAAAAACGATACCAAAAATGAATACTCCAATATTTAATTTCATTGAAAGTTTACCCAGCGGTGATAATCCTCCGCAATTGTCTGGGTGAAGAGGTTGAATTATTGGCTTATATTTAAAAAAGTCTTTTAAAATCCAATAGACGACAATGACTCTCATCACAACTAATGCTAACAAATAATATAGCAACAATGTGATACCAATAGTGGAAAATCCCGCCCATCGCGACTTTAAAGATATCGAAATTCCTTGCCACTGTCCCTCCTTGTTCAGCATATAGCTGTAGATTAGAATGCCTGTCATAAGGATAGCAGAAACATATGGTATAAGAAGCAGCAAGAACTTATTAAATCTTTTATTGGCTTGACCGACGAACACCTTCCATTCTTTAGAGTCTAGATTAAATGTGCTTGAAATGTTTAACTTTAGCAGAGTCCGAGGAAGTTCAGAGAAGTACAAAGGAGCCAGTAATAACAAAGCAAACAGCGCCAATACTTTATCAAAGTAACCATAATCATTAGAAAAACAAAGCTTCATCGCTTCACTATCAAAAAAGGTTCCTTCCAGATAGGAAACAACGCCTGGCAGGAAACCCAACACGACACCTAAAGCCGCGACAAGGCATGTCTGCCATGTTTTTAAATCAAACAAAAACCGAGCGATAGGATCATTTCCGCCTACATCGAGGAAAGGTAATTTTTGGGATTTCAAATAATCTCGTATTCGTTTGTTGTCCGCCTTTTCCAGCAAAGACAGAATCTCGGATGAATCCGATTGGCTATCACACCCTAATGCCCGGCGAAATGCTTCTCCCATAATGCAGACTCCTATTCACTGTTTTAAACAATACGCCTCATCTGTCTCTTTTGAGGGCTTCTTTCTGAACGCAGCTATGCTCCAACAAACAATGCAAATCAGAACTAACTAACTCCGGTATGTGGCATTGTATGGCATTTACAAGGGATCGTATAGGGTGTTTTTAGGGGCTTAAAGCCCCTTTGGCCTAGATAATAACCTCCATCCATAGGAGCACACTCCTCTCTACAGGCCTTGAACGTTCCTTATTACAGGTGAAATCTCTCATATTGTCGCAATTACACTGCTTTGAAAGGGGAATTTTCGTCGATTTATCCAGGTGTTTTGGCTATAATTAAGCGGATTATGGTTGAGGTTTTGGAACTGAAGGAGGTTCTTGTGAACAGGTTTTCGATAGCATATTCGTATCATACCGTGCATGTCACTGGCTGTATCTATACTCGTCACTTTGTCGCTTACTTTAGCTTTGTTACAGATGTCTTGACATCCATTATTATGTCACTGGCTCTACTTAATTCACGATTCAAAAACCTTGGTAAATATTTATCTGTAGCAGTTTTGTCTTTAGTGTTTGTTAGTAATGCTTCTGCTGCTACTGGGAAAATTGAAGTTGAATATGAGATTGATAGTCCTTATACCGTTGATGAATGTAGTATTGTACATAGTGTTAAAATTGATGTCTTGGAAACCTTGGATGACTATGATAAATTATGGTATCAAATGTTCAATCCAAGTGGGGTTGGTTCTAAAATTGTATCTACTGTTGAAGGCGAAGAATTAATGGTAGACCTCAGGCCTGAAGATAGTATGAGCTCTGTAGTGTTAAGCTATAGCGTAATTACTGATGGAAGGCCAATACCAAATGATATTGATAATCCTTATTTACGTATTACGTTTCCATATGAATTTGAAGACAAAAATGTTTTAATTGATGGGGTTATTGTTTCTGATGGAGATATTATTCCAATTGATCCAAATCATTTAGAAGGAAGTGTTACTGTAAGTTTTCAAGAGCAAGCCGCCCCAGAAGTCACCACCCTCACCCCTCTTAATGTCACGACCAACTCCGCCACCTTACGCGGCCAACTCGATAACGATGGAGGTGAGGATTGCCAGTATCGTTTTTCGTTATTGGAAGTCCGGGTCAACCTCTTATACCTCCTGGCAAGGCAGTATTCACAGCGGTGACACCTTCAGCAGGACCCTCACCAACCTGGACTCCGACACGCTCTACTATGCCAAGGCCCAAGCCAAAAACTCGATCGGCACCGGTGACGGCAGCACCCTAAGTTTTCACACCGAGACCTTACCTGTCCAGCAGTACCGCTTGACCCTGAGTTCCACTGAGGGAGGGGCTGTGACGCAACCCGGCGAAGGGGCCTTCACCTATGACGAGGGCACTGCAGTGGCGGTTGTTGCAGAGGCCCAGCGGGGCTATGGCTTCGATCATTGGACCGGCATGGCTGTGGACAAGGGCTATGTGATCGACACCACCGATCCCAGTATCAGCCTGACCTTGACAGAAGACCTCACCCTGAATGCCCATTTCTTCCTGGCTTACGATCCCAACTGCCTCTATGTAGACAACAACAGTGTCAACGATCCCGGCCCTCTCGATCCCTGCACCAGTGATCCATGGGAAGACGGTTCACTGGACCATCCCTTTGACACTATTCAGGAGGCTATCGATACGGCACAAGACGGGATGACGGTCTGTGTCTATGACGGGACCTATGTCGAGAACCTGGTGATCGCCCATAAAAGTATCTCCCTGCTCCGAGCCCAGACCGATGCCAACCTGGCACTGTTGCAGGTGGTGGTCGATGCCAATGGCCTGGGGTCGGTGGTGAGTTGGACCGAATCGATCGAGCCCAATGGCCTGATCGATGGCTTTATCCTCACTGGTGGAGCGGGCCCCTGGGGCGGTGGACTCTATTGCGAGGGGGCCAATGACCTGACCCTGGCCAATTGCGTCCTGGTCAACAATGACGCCAATACCGGGGCCGGGATCTACGCGAACCATACGAACTTGGATCTGGTCAACTGCACGGTGCTCAACAACACCGACCTGACCCTGGGCGGGATTGTCGTGGTCGATGCCAATATGAACATTACCAACAGTATCCTGTGGGGTAACCTTCCCCAACAGATCCAGGTGATCAACGGCAACGAGCCCAATGTGACCTATAGCTGTGTCGAGGGCGGTTGCCCGGGCCTAGGGAATCGGGTTGACGATTTGCGTTTCTTGGCCTGGCCCGATGACTCCATGGACTACGACAACTACCACCTCGATGCCAATTCCCCTTGCGTGGATGCGGGCGATCCCTGTGCTGTGGTAGGACACTTCGATATCGACCTGCAAGAACGCATTGTCGGTGCAGGTGTGGATATGGGGGCCGATGAAGTTGATTCCTCTCAACCGATCTATACCGACGCCTTTGACCTCTTGATCTACGATTACCCGGATCAACAGGTCGAGCGGTGGGATCCCCATACCGGACTGGATGAGGGCATCTATCTCCCCAAACACGGGGACTACCTCATGACTGTCGCGGGTTGGACCCCAGAGGGAGAGCTGTGCATGGTGGTGGGTAATTACGATCTTGTGGGGCGTTGGGATGGCAGTTCCCTGGTCACGATCCTGCAAGATCCTAGCCTGGGCGGTATCAGCGACGCGGCCTTTCAAATCCTGGGACAACAGACCTATCTCCTGCTGGCTGATACAGACAACCAGCAAATCCTACGCTATCGCTATGCCCAAGGCACGGCCAGTCAGAAAGAAGTGTTCATCTCAAGCGGCCCCCAATGGCCACGCGGTATGGCCCTGCATCCGATCTCGGGCGATCTGTACGTGACTTCGCCCGGCAGCAATCGCATCATGGCCTTTGATGGCACAACCGGAAACCTGTTAGAGAGTTGGTCCACCGGCCTGAGCTATCCCATCTACGTGGCCATCGATCAAACCGGTAGCCACATGGCAGTCTCTAATCTCAACAGCAACAAGGTCGTGATCTACGATCTACCTGATAAGAGTCCGGCACGGTCCATCTCCGTCAGTCATCCCGAAGAGATTGGCTATGGCCCGGACGGTCAACTCTACATCCTGAAAAACAGTAGCGGTCAGGTCCTCAAGGTCACGGATACCGGGACTACGGTAGTCGTATCAGGTCTGGCTGGACCGTCTACCTTTACGTTTGTAGGGGAGTAGAGTTAGGCCCGGAACGAAAACAGTATGCGCTACTTTTATGGCATTGTGTTAGCTCGTCAATTCGGATTGCCTCCGGCAGACTGTGTTTGAATAGATCCCTCGGGCAAGCTCGGGATGACGCAACCGACATCAGATGCGAGTCTGTCATCTCGAACGAATGTGAGAGATCTGTTTACTTCAGCATCGCGTAGCGATTCCATGATGGTATGGTCTTAAGGATAAGAATCGTCTTTGGCGAGAGAGGTATAAAAAGCGAACTGAAGAATATCGAACAAGGAATATGAATGATGAAGTAGGCTGACGCCAATTTGTTGATTCCTTTACTTCGACATTCTGAGTTCCTTGTTCATCGGTTCTGCGGTTCGCTTAAAAAAAATCAGCATCCATAATCCCGAAAACGAAGAGCACTAATCCGCTGGAGGAATAATCCTTTCGATCGTATGCGTTCCCGCGGGAATTAAATGTCTGCGGTCCTTTTTTACATGTCGACTATTCCTAGGGATGTTGTTTTAAGACCGATACAATCGCCACTGGTTCGCGTCAACCTGTTCCAATATGAATCGCCCTTGAAGGATAGTGCCGTCCAGAGTGAATTCCCATAGACCTTCGGTCTGTTGAAGGCTCTGGTAGGTGCCCTGGTCTGCGAGTGTCACCTGTCCCTGTCCTTGATTGACTGGTCCTTCGTAAGTCAAGAAGCGGAGTTCGTGATCGAAGATGGGCACAGCCTGGGCCGGTAACAGACCGGCGTGGGCAGGGGGGCGGTCCAATTGGAAGGTCTTGAGGACCTGGCCCGATTCAAACATGAGGTCCCAGTGTTCGGGTTGGCCCTGGCGTTGGTGATGTTGGATGACAAATTGTGGCATCGTGTTTTTGTTAATCCGATGTAATGGATACTGGCTCTAAACCGATCACCAGATCACTGATAACCGATCACTCTTCTTCTCTTCGTTTCTTCTTACGTTCTTTCAAAGAGCGGGCCGGTCATTCTCATATTATAGAACTAAGTGACTATAACGTGAAATGTCCTCCTTTCATAGCTTGATTCTAGGGATAGGATTTGTCTGCTTAACGCCTCTCTAACATTGATTTAATAATTCCTAGTCGCTATAATGGTGATTTCGGATCAAAGCCCCTATTGAATCCGGACGAATGTTAGATATAGGTGATGGAACGATAATCATTAATGAAGTACGAGAGTGAGGGGCTTTATGCCGAAAGTCAAGTCAGGGGTTGATTTCACGTTACTGAGTTTGGTCTGGGTGTTGTTTCTATGGGTTAGTGTGGCCTGCGGGCAATCCGTGGTCATCAATGAGTTCATGGCCTCCAACGATCAAACTTTGGCCGATAATGCGGGCGATTATGACGATTGGATCGAACTTTATAATCCCACTGATCAAGCTGTCGATGTTGGCGGGATGTTTTTAACCGACGATCTCAATGACCTGACCCAATGGCAGTTTCCCACGGATCAACCTACCCTGACCACGATCGGTCCGGATGGCTATCTTCTGGTCTGGGCAGACAAGGACAGTGATGATTTTGAACTGCATGCCGATTTCAAGTTGTCCGCAGATGGCGAGTCCGTGGGACTGGTCAGTGGCGGGGCCCTCATCGATAGCGTAACCTATGGCGAGCAGGTGACCGATGTCTCCTGGGGACGCAATCCCGACGATTCGGACACTTGGGTTTACATGGCCACTCCCACCCCTGGCACGGCCAATGTCGAAGGGCTCTTGGGCATGTGTGAGCCGGTGAGTTTTAGTGTGACGCGTGGTTTCTATGACGAACCGGTCTCCGTGACCTTGACCACGACGACACCGGACGCCGAGATCTGGGTGACTCTCAATGGTGATATGCCTCACTTCAAACGGGTCAGCAGTCGGGGCAGTATCAGCTACGACGGTGATCCCTATACCGGTCCGATTACGGTGGAGACCACCACCTGCATTCGCGCAGTGGCCATCAAGGCGGGGTGGCAGGATTCCGAGGTGGTCAGTCACAGTTATCTCTATCTCGATGACGTGATCGAGCAGAATAAATGGCCGGACGGGGCTCCTACCAAGTGGAACAACATCAGCTCAATGAATGGGCACTCGATCGATTATCAGATGGATCCCCATGTGGTGCAGGTGGAACCCTATTGCGACGAAATCAAGGACGATCTCCTGGGGCTTCCAACGATGTGTATCGTCATGCCCAACGATGACTTCTTCGGCGACGACGGCTTTTATTCCAATGGTTCTCGCGAGGGGGATGAGTGGGAACGGGTAGGAACCCTGGAATGGATCGATCCCGAGACGGGAGCCAATTTTGGCGTCAATAGTGGTTTTCGCAGTCACGGTGGGGTCGGTCGGGCCGAGGTTAAGCACTCGATTCGTAGCATCTTCCGGGGGGAGTATGGTCTAAGCAAGTTGGAGTTTCCCCTGTTCAAGGACAGTAGCGTCGATACCTTTGATCAGTTGATTTTCCGGGCGACCTGGAACTATTCCTGGATTGGCGACAGTACCGCCTGTAGCGGTATCGGTACGGAGAATGCCCTGTATTTACGCGAAACCTTTGCCCGTGACACCAGTATGGAGATGGGATTACTCGCTCCGTCGGCCCGTCACATTCACCTCTATGTCAATGGCCTCTACTGGGGTGTCTATATCCTGTCCGAACGACCGGACGAATCCTTTGCCGCCGAACACCTGGGCGGTAGTCCTGATGATTATGATGTGCTCAAGGCCGAAAACTCCAGCACACCGGGTATGGAGATCAAGGCCGGTGACGACCAGGCCTGGGATCTCCTGTTCGATCTGGCCGAGGGCGATCTCAGTTCGCAGCAGGCGTATGAGGCCCTGTGGGATTTGGTCGATATCAACGACATGATCGATTACATGTTGATGATTTATTATGTCGGCAGTCGCGATGCCCCGGTGTTGCTCTGTAATGACAATGCCCCACGGAACTTTTATGCGATTCGCGATCGCAATGCCCTGAACGGCTATTTGTTCATCCCCTGGGATTGCGAATGGTCGCTGGAAAGTGAGTTTGAAAATCGCGTGGAGATCGTGGGTGAATTGAATCCGCACTATCTGATGTATCAGTTACGTGCCAATGACGAATTTCTCATGTTGGTCGCGGATCACGTCTATCGCAATTTCTTCAATGACGGCCCCTTGACCGAGGACGCCTCCATCGCTCGCTTCATGAAACGGGCGGATGAGATCTACGGTCCGATCGTGGGTGAATCCGCGCGCTGGGGAGACCTGTTGAGCAATTCTCCCTACACGCGCGATGACCACTGGATCGATGCTCGCGATGAACTCTTGGACGATTACTTCCCCAGACGCACGCAAATCGTGTTGGGACAGTTGCAGGATGAGGAGGGGTATCCCTCTATCAATCCCCCGACCTTTGAGATTGACGGCACCGAGATGTCTGGCGGTCAGGTACAACGGGGAGCGACCTTGGTGATTCAACCGGCTCAAGAGGCCGAGTTCGAAGACTATGGCGGTGGGGGCCATGGAGGGGGTGGATGGCCCTGGCCCTGGAGTGTCAATGACGTTTCGGAACGCGCGGTCGCTGATTCGACCACCTATTACACCCTGGACGGCACCGATCCGCGTGCTCGTGGTGGTCAGGTGGCTGCAACGGCCTTGACCTATCATTCGCCTTTGACCTTGACAGCCACGACCCATATCAAGACCCGCGCCTTGACCAATGACGGTGAGTGGAGCGCCTTGCATGAGGTCGTTTTTGCCATCGATCCAGTGGCCGAGAATCTGCGTGTCACCGAGTTGATGTACCACCCGGACGATCCCAATGCCGAGTTTATCGAGCTGTCCAATATCGGCGATGAGACGATTAATCTGGCTTATGTGCAACTCAGCGAGGGCGTGGAATTCACCTTCCCGAATCTGGACCTTGCTCCCCTAGCTTCGGTCGTGGTGGTGGCGGATACCGATGTCTTTACCTCGCTCTATGGCAACAACGTCACGGTGGCCGGAGTTTATGACGGACGCCTGAGTAACGATCAGGATCGACTGGTCTTGAGCGATGCCTTGGGCACCGTCATTCATGACTTTGTCTACGACGATCAATGGCAACCGGCCACCGATGGTCAGGGGGCCTCATTGGTCATCCTGGATCCCTACGCCGATGTCCAGGGTTGGAGCGAGCCCGGTTTCTGGACGGCCAGTAGCCTGTTGGGTACGCCGGGACTCCTGCAGGATGCCACCGACGTCGTCAATCCCGGACCGGTGGTCATCAGCGAGATCATGTACCATCCCCGTGTCAACGACGATGCCGAGTATATCGAGTTGACCAATATCAGCGATCGGACGGTCACCCTCTACGACGCCCAGACCTGGCAGGCCTGGGAGATCACCGGAGGCGTGGAGTTCACCTTCAGTGGATCGGTTTCGGTGACATTGGCTGCCGGTGAATCCCTGCTGTTGGTCAAGGATGCCGTGGCCTTTGAGGCCGCCTATGGCCCAATCGCAGTGACTCTTATCGAGTGGGGCACTGATTCACTGGCCAATAGCGGTGATGAGTTGATTCTCTGGAGCCCGTCCAATGGTGGCCAACTCGCCGACCAGGTGCGTTTCAGCGATGGTATGCATGGTGGCGATTTTGCCCAGGGCCAGGATCCTTGGCCCGTGGCCGCTGACGGTATGGGCCGATCTCTCGGTCGTGTCAGCCTGACCGGTTGGGGAAATTTTGTGGACAATTGGCAAGCCATCGAACCCAACCCCGGACAATCCTAACCCCTATTTATTGTTGAAAAAGACGGATTTGAGGTCTTGGTAGGGAAGCTTCTGCGCTGACCCAATCGCCTTGGATTTGAATCAGGGAATTCCTTTTACTATACTAGGCATTACTGAGGACACTGAAAGTCAGTATCCTCGAGCCTTAAACTGACTCTAGAGAGTGAGGGATGGTATGTCGCAGCGTAGTTCAGGGATGAAGCGTTGGCAATGGGTATGGGTGATGATGTGGGTCAGTGGGGCGACCTTGTGGGGGCAGAACGCCGTTGATGGCGTTCGCTTTAGTGTCACGCGGGGATTCTATGACGAACCGGTTACGGTCGAGTTGTCCTGTCTGACTGCGGGAGCGACCATTCGTTATCGCCTCAACGGCCAAGGCAACGTTGCTGACGGCCAGGTCTATACCCAACCCCTGGAGGTCACGACCACCACCTGTATTCAGGCCATGGCCACCAAGAACGGTTGGCAGGACAGCAACGCGGTCAGTCACACCTATATCTTCCTGGATGACGTGCTGGAACAACCCAAATGGCCGGACGGTTTCCCCACGAAATGGGATGGCAAGACCACCATGAACGGTCACTCCATCGATTACCAGATGGATCCCGATGTGGTGGACGACTATGCCGATGAATTGCGGGATGCCTTACTGGCCATCCCGTCGATGTGTGTGGTCATTCCCAACGACGATTTCTTTGGCGACGAGGGGCTCTATTCCAATGGCAAAGAAGAAGGAGACGAGTGGGAGCGGGTTACGGGACTGGAGTGGATCGATCCCGAGACCGGGGCCCACTTCGGTGTGAATGCCGGTCTACGCAGTCACGGTGGGGTGGGGCGACGTGAGGTCAAGCATTCCCTGCGTGCTATCTTTCGTGGCGAATACGGCCTGGGCAAGTTGGAGTTTCCCCTGTTCAAGGACAGTACTGTCGATGTCTTCGATCAGCTAATCTTACGTGCCACCTGGAATTACTCCTGGGTGGGTGACAGTACGGCCTGCAACGGGCTGGGCCTAGATAAGGCCCAGTATCTACGCGAGACCTTTGCCCGTGATACCAGTTTGGCCCTGGGCATTCTGACGCCGCATGCCCGTCACGTACATCTCTATGTCAACGGCCTCTATTGGGGCCTCTATATCCTGTCCGAACGCCCGGACGACGGCTTTGCCGAAGAGCATCTTGGCGGAGATAAGGCCGATTACGATGTGCTCAAGGCCGGGAATTCTTTTAGCGATGCCGAGATGGAGGTCAAGGCTGGTGACGCTGGGACTTGGGACTGGTTGTATTATGTGATCGAGGGAGACCTCGAATCGGACGTGCCTTACCGAGCCGTACAGCAACTGGTAGATGTCAACGACCTGATCGACTATATGCTCATGATCTATCTGATCGGTAGTCGTGACGCCCCGGTGCTGCTCTGCAACAACGAGAATCCCAGAAACTTCTACACGATTCGCCGACACGATCCTGCCGGTCCCTTTGTGTTTTTGCCTTGGGATTGCGAGTGGTCCCTGGAACGGGTCAACGAAAACCGTGTGGATATCGTGGGTGAGCAAAATCCCCATCTCTTGATGAATCGACTCAGTGTCAATGACGAGTTTCGTATGCTGCTGGCCGATCATATTTACTGCCACTTCTACAACGACGGGGCCTTGACCGAGTCGGCCAATATCGATCGCTATCAACAACGGGCCGAAGAGATCTACGGCCCCATCATAGGGGAATCGGCCCGTTGGGGGGACCTACGCCGCAGCACACCCTATACCCGTGACAATCACTGGGTCGATGAGTTGGAACGGCTCATCGAGGATTACTTCCCCGATCGTACGGAGCGTGTCCTGGATCAGTTGAAAGACGAGGATTGGTATCCCTCTTTCGATCCGCCTACCTTTAAAATCGAGGGCAAGGTGCAGTCCGGCGGGTACGTAGATGTCGGTGACAAGCTGACCCTGATTCGTTCCAATTCTTCGGCGACGACCTATTACACCCTGGACGGCACGGATCCCCGTGCCCCGGGTGGTGACATCCGCACCACGGCCAGTACGTATTCCAAGGCCCTAACCCTCGATGCCAGCGTACAGGTCAAGGCCCGTGGGCGTAAGTCCAACGGGACCTGGAGTGCCTTGCATGAGGCGGTCTATGCGGTCGGTGATATGATCGGGAGCTTACGTGTCAGCGAGATTATGTACCATCCCGAGGAAGCCGAGGCCGAATACATCGAGTTGACCAATATCGGTAGTAGCACCCTCAACCTGGCCGGTGTTGCGTTCACCGATGGGATCGAGTTCACCTTTGCGGATGTTGAGTTGAAGAAGGATAACTATATCGTGGTGGTCAGTGATCAGGCCGCCTTCGAAGCGGTCTATGGTACGTCCAAGACTGTAGCCGGTGAATATGAAGGCAAGCTCGGCAATGGGGGTGAACGGGTTGTCCTGCGCGATGCCTTGGGCACGGTGATTCAGGATTTTGTCTATGACGATCAATGGATCGCCTCGACCGATGGCGGGGGGTATTCCCTGGTTATTCATGATACGGATGCCGATCTTGTTGGTTGGAGTGAACCGGGATTCTGGAAACCAAGCAAGTCCAAGCTGGGATCGCCTGCGGCTGGTGAGAGTCGGAGCAATATCGAAGAGCCAGGACCGGTGGTAATTGCGGAGATCATGTACCACCCGCGTCTGCATCCCGATGCCGAGTATGTGGAACTGGTCAATGTCAGCAACAGCAGCGTGACCCTATACAATGCCAGCAACAAACGGACCTGGCGTCTGACCGATGGCGGAGAGTCCGGTTTGCAGTTTGCCTTTAGCGGTTCCAAAACTATTAAACTCGCCAAAGACCAACGTCTGCTCCTGGTCAAGGATGAGGCGGCCTTCACCTCCATTTATGGTGACCTACAGGATGTCACGCTCTATGCCTGGGGAGAGGGGTCCTTGAGCAACAGCGGCGAGTCCCTTCAACTCTTTGAACCCACCACTTCCAATCCCGATGACGATCTGTTGGTCGATCAAGTCCGCTATAGTGACGGTATGCAGGGGGAAAACTTTACCCGTGGACAGGATCCCTGGCCCGTGGCTGCCGACGGCATGGGCCGGTCTCTCGCTCGTGTTAACCTGGAGGGTTATGGGAATTTTGTGGGCAATTGGCAAGCCGTTGAGCCCACTCCTGGACGGCCATAGGTTCATGAAGTACTGGATTAAATCCGCTATTGTCGTATAGGGCCACTTGTGCTATGGTGTGAGGGTGTTTTGGTTGGTTTTTCCATTTTGTTCTGGGGAGTTGATATGCCCATAACGCCTGCCTGCCTTGAAGACGCCGAGGCCCTGGCCCGCATCTACAATGCCTATGTCACGGATTCGTTAGTGACCTTCGAAGAAGAGCCTATTGCGGCCTCCGACATGGCCGAACGTATGCGTCGTATCGCCTCCTATGGCACTCCCTGGTTGGTGGCCCGCGGTCAAGACGAGATCATTGGCTATGCCTATGCCGGTCCCTTCCGTTCCAGGCAGGCCTATCGTCATACCGCCGAGACCACCATCTATCTCGATCCCAAGCATACAGGTCAAGGGCACGGTACCCCGCTCTACCAGGGGCTGTTGCATGAATTGACCCAACGCGGCTACACCCAGGCCATTGGTGTCATTGCCTTGCCCAACGTCGCCAGTGAGAACCTACACGCCAAGGTCGGCTTCAAACGCATGGGAATCCTCAAGGCCGTGGGCTTCAAATGCAAACAGTGGGTCGACACCGCCTATTGGCAACGTCACCTCTAAGGGAAAACTATGGAATCATCCCAACAATCCTTTCCGGTAGCCATGGATGCTCCGCAGGCTGATGTGGTGATCTTGGATCAGCACCTGATGGAACGAGCTATTGCTCAGTCCCGTCAAAGCCCACGTAAACGTATCATTTTTCCTCTGCATAAATCTGACGACGCCACCTTGCATCGTATGTTCAACGTGGCCCAACCCGGAACCTATATTCGGCCCCATTGGCATCGTGATCCTCCCAAGGATGAGACCTTGGTCGTGATACGGGGAGCCCTTGCCGTTTTGATCTTCAGCGATGACGGTGACATTCGACAGACGATCAAACTCAAGGCGGGAACATCGCAATTCGGCGTTGACTTGGTGGCCGGGGTCTGCCATACCTTTATCTGCCTGGAGTCGGATACCGTTGTCTTTGAAGTGAAATCCGGCCCGTATCACAAGGCCACGGACAAGGATTTTGCCTCCTGGGTCCCCGCTGAGTACACTCCGGAGGCACTGCAGTTGTTGAAAAAGTGGGAAGCGGCAGTTCAGTCCTGTTGATCGAAATCCAGACATCAAGCTTGAGGTGACATGAAGCGTATCGTGCCGCAATTCATTTTTACAGGGGTGCTGTATTTTCTCTGGACCTATGATTTGTTTGCCGGACATTGGTCCGGCTTCTCCAAGTGGCAGACTCTCGTTCCCATCAATGCAATCCTCGGGGCCTTGGGTGTTTTGTTCTTGTCCCGACGCTGGGTACGTTCAGTGGCTGGTTGTTGGGTCGCCGGGGCCCTATATGGTTTTGGTCCTTATGGCCTTTACCTCATACGTTTTCATCCCCTGGCTGGAACCCTGTTGGCCCTGATCCCCTGGAGTTTTTGTCCGGTCTTTCATTTTGAACGGATTGCACGTGGCCTGCGACTTAAGTCCGACCGGAGAGCCACTCGGACCATGTTACGTCTGATGCTCGCCACCTTGCCCTGGGCCGGGATCATCGCTTGTTTTCAAGCCATGGTCCAACTGCGGCGTTTTGTTCTGCCTTTGCAGCCGACGCAAAGTCCATGGTCGGATTGGCCCGCCTTGATCGCGCCTTGGGCCCTGGCCCAGGGTGGCCGGGTGTTGCTCAGCGTCTATCATGTCCCCCTGGCCCTGGTCCTGGTCGGGGCCATGGTTTTGCTGAGGGCCCGGCGTTGGGGACCGATTGCCTGCATTCTCTTGGCCGTGACCTTGAGCTGGACACGTGGGGCCTGGGCCGTGAGCCCCTTGGCCTGGATCGGTGTGTTGTGGGTTTTTGTGGCCATGATGGCAGGGCTGGGCACCGATGCCCTGGTCACCGCCGGACGCAGTGACGTACGCTGGATGGTGTGGGCTCCAATCCTACAGGTGACCCTAGCCGTGGCTCTCTTGCTGGGGGCAGGCAAGTATTTTCAAGTCCAACTCGGATTCGGTGACAATGTGGCCCGTCTCCTTTTGTATTGCTCCCGTTTTTATCTCATCGGTGCCGTGAGCTTGGGCGTCCTGGTCGGCATCACCTATCGTGGCCTGCGCTGGCGAGCATTACGTTGGGCCTTGATCTTGGGACCGGTGGCTATCGATTTGCTCTATTCATCGCGCTTTCTAGTGGATCGAATGCTGTAGGGTGGGCTGCGCCCACCAAATTCAATCCTGCTTCAAAATCTTTGGTGGGCGCAGCCCACCCTACAGTGACGAGACTCCCCAGATGGCCTTGAGGAAACGATTACTATCTGGATTGTCGTTGTTGTAGTACCACAGCCAAATATCCATGGATTTGGCATTCCCATAGACGGCATCTAGATAGGCCTCTCCCCACATAAGTGTTTCAGGATCTTTCCATTTCCAGTATTCAACGTGACCGTCGGCAAAGGACATACAGGTGCCGTTGGAGTGATGGATGGGAGGTGGGGCGGGACTTCCTCCTCCTTCAAGTTTAGCATCTGTTGATATCCCCACATAATCTTTAGTATTCGTTAATGCCGTGATCAGAAGAGGATCCCCCCAACCGGCACCATATCCTATCCCCGCATCGACAAACACAAGTCGTTCAGAAGGTCTGGAACGCCCCACTCGGGAGAGTTTTCGTATTTCCAAGGTCACTCCACCTGTTCTTCGCAGAGCGGCTTGTTCTTGTTCGTATTGCCTCCATTGCTCGGGGTGAAAATGATTCATGGATGCCACAATGTAATAGGAACTCAGCCATTGGGTACTGCCAGCGTTGGAAAAATCACGACGTATCCGTGCTGGGCAGAGGTAGTTGTCCACGTTGACGATGTAGGACGACAAGGCCCCTGACTCCATCATTTCGACGGCTTCCTGTTTTGTTTCCGGAACTGGAGACGCGATCCTGCCGGAATAGGAGTAATCAATGAGCCAGGGCGTACCATTATTGAGTTCCAAATGAGGATTGTGCGGTGTCCACGGCTGCCCATTGACGATGTATCCATCATTGTCCATAGCATAGGTATGCCAGGCGAGTTGGAGTTGACGCATGTGTCCCATGCAGGCGGTTCGATGGCCTAGTTCTCTCGCTTTGCGCAAGGCGGGCAGCAAGAGTGCTGCCAGCACGGCAATAATCGAGATGACCACCAGCAGTTCCACCAGGGTGAAGGCCTTATGTCTGGCTGGGGTTGGTTCATATCCAATGGGTTTTGTTAATCTCGCCAACAAAACTTAATCTCCATTGCCAATTAAGAGCTATTCGCTATAAACGAACATAGCCCTATTGCGGATATGAATCAAGGGGAATTTACGGCTGGCTCTGAAAAGTTTCCCGTTCGACCTGGCCCAGGTAGAAGCGTCCGTCGGCCCGCATGAAGTTGAGGATGGTGTCGAGTTGTTGATCGATGAAGCGGCTGTCGTTGGAGACTACGGCCAGTCCCAGGACGGCACATTGCTTGCTGTCTTGTCGATCGACCTCGGCAATGGAGATGTTGTAACGACTTTGCAGCCGGCCGATGAGGCTCTTGACGATGCTGCGTTTTTCCTTGAGCGAGCGAATCCCTGGTAGAACGAGTTGGGCCTCCAGTACACCGATGAGCATGGGATCTCCTTTGCGTTTGTGTCCTGGATGGTTATACTGGAAAGCAGAATTGCATGCAATGTTGGCTTTGAGAATGTAGAAAGTAGAATGTAGAATATAGAATGTAGAATATAGAAGGTCGTAGGCTTGCCTTCGGTAAACTGTTTCAGAACAGATGTCTCCACTTACTACGTTTGGCCGATATGGCGGTAGATGTTTTTTCTTCTACCTTCTACTTTCTATATTCTACATTCTTTAAAGGATCAACAATGATATCAATAAGTATACTCTTGAGTTTGGTAATCACTGGAATGGGAGCTATGAGTACGGAGACGATAGAGTTTCGTGGAGCCTGTGACGCGTCGGCAGCCGTGGAGGTGGGGGATGGTCATATCGTCGTCGCTGACGATGAAAACAATGTGCTGCGTTGTTATTCCGTTCAGGGAGGGCTGCCGGTTAAGGAGTGGGATATGACGACCTTCTTGGATGCAGGGGGTAAGCATTCCGAGGTGGACATCGAGGGGGCGACACGCGTGGGGGACCGCGTCTATTGGATCAGTTCGCATGGACGCAACAAGGACGGTAAGCTCCGAGAGAATCGCTATCGCTTTTTTGCGACACGTGTGTTGGGCCAAGGCGATTCAATGACTTTGATCCCCGAGGGTGTGGTGTGTCGCGATCTGGCCCGGCAGTTGACGACCGCACCCAGCTTGACCGCTTTAAACTTGAGCGCGAGTCTGCAATTGAATCGAGACGAGGTGCCTGATCTCGCCCCCAAGGAGGACGGTCTCAATATCGAGGCCCTGGCCGCTTCGGTAGATGGCAAAACTCTGTATATCGGTTTTCGCAATCCCCGACCCAACAAGCAGGCCCTGGTGGTACCCTTGGAGAATCCCACCGACGTGATCGACTCGGGCCTGGCCCCGGTTTGGGGTGAGCCTTTGCTCTGGGACCTGGACAAGTTGGGCATTCGCAGTATGGAATATGTCCCGCAAGCTGGCTGCTTTTATGTTGTGGCCGGAACCCACAAGGGCAAGCCCGGTGGTCGACTTTATCGTTGGTCCGGTCAAAGGCAGGATCAACCTGAACATATCCAGGCCTGGCAGCCCTTTGCCGAGGATGTCTCGCCCGAGGCCCTGGTAGTCTGGCCGGACAGGGCCGAGATCCTGATCCTCAGTGACGATGGCAGTCGACAGATCTCAATCGAGGGTGGTTGGACAGAGAACAAAGCCCTATCCGATCCACTGCATAAGACCTTTCGCGGTCAGTGGTGGGGGGAGTCCCAATAGGGTATCTACTTGTCATCACCGCCCAAACTGGTACCATGGTCGGCTATGAATCGCTTTTTTGTAGATCCCAGTGCCATTGTCGGTGATCGGGTGGCGTTTGACCGTGCCCAGTCCCATCAGATCCACAATGTTCTGCGTTTACACGCCGGGGCCGAGGTGATGGTACTTGACGATCAGGGCTGGCAGTACCGGGTGTTGTTGATTAATCGTGAAGACGGTATTGCCTGGGGTCGAGTGTTGAGTCGCAGTCAAGCGGTGGCCGAGCCCCAAGTGAGCCTGACCCTGTTCCAGGGATTTCTTAAACGCGATAAGTTCGAGTGGATTCTGCAAAAAGGCACTGAGGTGGGGATACATTGCTTCGTGCCCGTGGTGACAGAACGCTCTTTGGTACGCAAGGCCGAGATGAAGGCCAATCGCCTCAGCCGTTGGCAGAGTATTGTGCGTGAGGCGGCTGAGCAGTGTGGACGGGGACGTGTCCCGCGGATCTTAGAACCCGTGACCTTTGCAGAGAGTTGTAACCTGTCGAGCGATTACGATTGTAGTTTGATGGCAGCCCTTCAGGAAACATCTCGATCTTTGAGCCAGGCTGTAGGCCAACGAAAAAAAACAGGGGCCCTATGGATCGGGCCGGAAGGCGGCTTTAGTGATGCGGAGTTGGTTCAGGCGAGTGACGCGGGGATCAAGTCCGTGTGTCTGGGCCCTCGCATTTTGCGAACCGAGACCGCTGCGGTCGTTGGTTCGGCTTTGTGGTTGTATCAATGGGGTCAGATGAGTCCCCTTGAGGAATAAGATATGCTTTATTTGATTGCAACACCGATCGGGAACATGGGTGACATTACCCTGCGGGCCCTGGAGGTCCTTAAGCAGGTGGACTATGTAGCCAGTGAGGACACCCGTCGTACCGGTCGTTTGCTCAAGCACTTCGAGATCCAATGTTCCCAGATCTCCTTTCACGAACATAATAAGGAACGGGCCGGTCAACGGGTGATGGAGCTCTTGACCGAGGGCCAGTCCGTGGCCTTGGTGGCGGACGCAGGGACACCCGGTATCTCGGATCCCGGCTTTTCCCTGGTCCGCCAGGTACACGAGGCCGGGCTGGAGGTGACTATGGTGCCGGGACCGGCGGCCTTTGTGATGGCGGTGGTTTTGTCGGGTTTGCCATTACATGCCTTTACCTTTCGCGGATTTCCACCCCGCAAGTCCGGTCAACGGCAACGATTCTTGCAGGTGGATGTTGAGTCGCCCCATACGCTTGTCTTTTATGAAAGTCCGTATCGCGTGCGGGCCTTGTTGCAGGACGCCCTGGAGGTTTATGGAGATCGGTCCGCGGCCCTGGCGCGGGAATTGACCAAAATGTACGAAACCGTGGAGCGGGGGACATTGTCAGAGTTGTTGACGGGTTTACCCGAAAATCCCAAGGGAGAATATGTGGTATTGATTGCCGGAAAGAAGGATTGATTGATGTCGGATTTTGTCTATTCAGCTCAAGCTATTTCACAACATATGGTCAAGGTTTTGGTGGAGATTCGTCCTCCCCTGAATCCTGCGACCGATCGGAGTAAATTGCAGGACTATGCCAACTGGTTGATCGAGACCCATCCAGAAGCCTTCGAAACCCTGGTAGCCAGCCCCCAGCAGATCCGGGTGAACAAGGGGTTCGGGGCCGGGGGACGTACGGCCGAGGTGGCTACCTTTGTAATGACCCCGCGCGGACCGCTGTTGCAGTTTCCTCAACGGCTCTATGTCGGTCGGCCCATAGACATCGAGACTGTGAATACCGATGCCATCGTCAGCAGTGCTTTGAGTCGTTTGGGTACGGAGTGGTTCGATCGCATTGCCGGCCGGGTGTGTTTGAGCCATGAGATGATCTTTCACATGGGCGATCAACCCTCCTTGGAGGTGGTCAAGGCCAACCTGAGCAAGGAACGTCAAACCTCAGAGATTACCAATGTGAGGGTGGGAATGGAGATGGTTCGCGATAATAAGGTGTTGGGTTATGACATCCGGCCTGCCTACCTGTCTCCCAACCCACCTCAAGCCCAGTCCGGGGGAGGGCATTATGGTGTTCTCGTGAATCTGGAGATCCGGGTCACGGGCGTAGGCAAGCAGGGGGTTAGCCGGGAGCAGATCGACGATCTATTGGCTTTTTCCCGCTACTATGTTCCCACCGAGATGGTGGAGTTTCTGAATCATAGCCTTTGATCTTAGTCGTTGATTGGTGAAAACCAAAAGGCCGCACAGATGTGCGGCCTTTTTCATTTTAAAAAGCAGGGCTGAGGTGCGGAGGGAGAGGAAAAGCGAGATAACCCCAGCCCTGTAATAGTGCAAATTCTACCAAAGAGCAAACCCGTCAAATGTCTGTAAATAATTTCGTTCGGGACAACTATCACATTGAGTAACTTTCCAATAGCACTATGTTAGGCCTATTATTTCGGTGGGGCAAGGAAAAAATAAGAAAACAGCATTATTTCGACGCCAAAATATGGGTGTCCACCTAACTTCATTCTGGGCAAGGTTGTTGACGATTTTGTCTGTAAAGGCTATGCTATTTCTCTTGTGTGTTTACTGAACGCCTACGGCTTATTTAGAGAGACCCTGGATCATGATAAAGAGAACCAAGACATGTGGCCAATTGAGGCTGAGTGATGCCGGTACACGCGTGGCGTTGGCCGGGTGGGTGCAGTCCTACCGCGATCATGGCAATCTGGTATTTATTGACCTGCGGGACCGAGAGGGAATCACCCAGGTGGTCTTTAATCCCGAAACTCACCCCGAGGCCCACCAAGTGGCTCGTTCTCTGCGTTGTGAATGGGTGATTGCCGTAGAAGGCCGAGTCGATCCTCGTGGTGAGGGGTTGGAGAATCCCAAGTTGCCCACCGGTCAGGTCGAGGTGTTGGTCGATAACATGGAGGTCCTCAATTCCTCCAAGACCCCACCCTTCGAGATCGATGCGGCGGACAAGACCAATGAAGAATTGCGTTTGACCCATCGCTATATCGACCTACGTCGTGCCACCATGCGAGAGAAACTTCGTGTCCGTCACCAGGTCACGGCCGTGACCCGACAGTATTTCGATGAACTGGGCTTTTGGGAGATCGAAACCCCCATGTTGGGTAAGAGCACGCCCGAAGGGGCCCGTGACTTCCTGGTGCCCAGCCGTTTGAGTCCCAACAGTTTCTACGCCTTGCCCCAGTCGCCGCAACTGTTCAAGCAGATCCTCATGGTCGGCGGCGTGGAAAAATACTTCCAGATTGTGCGTTGTTTCCGCGATGAGGATCCCCGTGCGGACCGTCAGGCTGAATTTACCCAGATCGATGTGGAGATGAGTTTTGTCGATTGCGATGATGTCATCGGTGTCCACGAGAAACTCATTGCCCAGATCTGGAAAAGGGTTCTCGATGTGGACGTGGCCCTGCCCATGCGACGCATGACCTATCGCGAGGCCGTGGACGATTACGGTATCGACCGCCCGGATCTGCGTTTCGATATGAAGCTCCAGGATGTCTCGGAGTTGGCCGCCCAGACCAACTTCAAGGTCTTTACCTCCGTCGTCGAGCGGGGCGGGATCGTCAAGGGCCTCTGTGCCCCGGGCGGTAGTATTTACACCCGCAGTGACATTGAAAAGACTCTGACCGGCTTTGTGGCCGATTATGGGGCCAAGGGCCTGGCCTGGTGCAAGGTCAAGGCCGAGGACGGCCAGTTAACCCTGCAGAATGGTTCATCCAAGTTCTTTACGCCCGAGCAACACCAGCAGTTGATCGCCCTGTTCGAGGCCAAGGACGGTGACCTGCTGCTGTTCGTGGCGGACGAGGAAAAGATCGTCAACAAGTCCCTGGCACCGCTACGTTGCAAACTGGGTAAGGAACTTAAGCTCTACGATCCCAAAACCTTCGAGTTTGTCTGGATCGTGGACTTCCCCTTGATGGAGTGGAACGAGGACGAGGGACGTTTTGATTCCCTGCACCATCCCTTTACCGCACCCGTGCCCGAGGACATCGACAAACTCGAAAGTGATCCGGGCAACATCAATTCCCAGGCCTACGATCTGGTGCTCAACGGTTATGAGGTCGGTGGGGGCAGTATCCGTATCCATCGAACCGAGATGCAGAGTCGCGTCTTCAAGCTCTTGAACATCAGTGAGGAGCAGGCCCTGGATCGCTTCGGCTTCTTCCTTAATGCCTTGGAATACGGGGCTCCACCGCATGGCGGTCTGGCCTTTGGTCTGGATCGACTGGTGATGCTCCTGACCGGCACGGAGAACATTCGCGACGTCATCGCCTTTCCCAAGACCCAGCGGGGACAGTGCCTGTTGACCGATGCCCCCAGTTCGGTGGATCAAAAGCAGCTTGACGAACTCAACCTGCGTATGCAGAAACATTCACACAAGCCCAGTCAGTAGGACAGTGACATTGACAGGCGATAGGGCACGGTCACGTTAGAGTTATCTATGGTTGCTGATTTCAGACAACGACTCCTGGCGGTGTTGCAACGGCTGCATCTGTGGCCGCGGTCTTTGGCGGACAAATGTCGGCTCATGTTCGGAGCGGCCGTGTTGTTCAGCCTGGCCTTGGTGCTGCTGTTTCCCTACCTGTGGATGCGCAAGCTGATGATCAAGAACCTGATCGATATCAGTAACGAACGCACCGATATTCTCTACCGATGGCACTTTCAAGTGGATCAGCAGCGTCAAAGTCGACCCGTTCTGGATTCGGTCGGCAATGTCCGTGATGTCAACGATCTGCCCCTGACCTGGGTGCGGCTATCGGGTAATCTCCATGAAGATGTCAATGCCTTGGAGGAGCCCTATCGCGAAGATGCCCTGGAACTGATTGAAGAGTCCGCCTTGGATTATCGTTTCTGGATGACCAAGGAGGGCCGCACACTCAGCAGTCACTATATCAAGGCCTTTCGCGTGCGGGAACGATGCCTGACCTGCCACAACAGCGAGGGCTCGGCCAGTCCCTTTGCCCTTAACGAACCCATTGGTTTGGCCGTGGTGGACTACCGTGACAGTTCCGGCGAGTTCAGCAAAATCAATCTCATGAACCGCATTGCCATCCTGATCGCGGGATTGATCGGGGCCACCGGTTCGATTGTGGCCTTTTACTGGATCACACAGCGGGTGATCTTGCGGCCCATTCGACAATTGCGGGGGCTGGCCAACAACGTGGCCGAGGGTAATCTGGATATCCGTAGCACCATCGAGACCGGTGACGAGTACGAAAAACTGGCTACCGCCTTCAATCACATGCTCGACAACCTCCAGGCCGCCCAGGACAAACTGCGTGACGCCAACAAACAGCTGGATATCAAGATCGTGGAGCTGTCCGAACGTAACATCGAACTGTTCAAGGCCAATAAGCTCAAGAGCGAGTTTTTGGCCAACATGTCCCATGAGTTCCGCACCCCGCTCAACGCCATCCTCGGCTTCGCCCAGGTCCTGCGGGAACGCCCGGCCCTGCTCAAGGAAAACAAAGGCCAGCGTTACGCCGAGAATATCGCCACCAGCGGTAACCGCCTGCTCAACATGATCAATGACCTGCTTCAGTTGGCCAAGGCCGAGGCGGGTAAGATCGAACTGCATATCGAATCCTGTTCCCTGCCCCAGGTCTTGGAGACCCTGGTTTCGTCTTTCTCTTTGCAGACTCAGGAAAAACAAATCAAGGTCAGGGTGGATATCGCTGACGATGTCCCTGTTTTGCAGACCGATTCGGGCAAAGTGCAACAGATCCTCTACAACCTCTTTAGCAATGCCGTGAAATTTACCGATCGTGCCGGCCGCATTGAGATGCGGGTGAAGATGCAGGACGACAAGACCGTTCGGATTGCCGTGCAGGATACCGGTTGTGGCATAGCGGCTGCGGATCAGGAAACCATCTTTGAAAAGTTCCGCCAGGTCGACGGCTCCATCACCCGTCCTTCTTCAGGCACGGGATTGGGCCTGGCCATCAGCAAGGAATTGGGCACCATGGTCGGCGGGCAATTGGGATTGGAGAGCGAACCCGGCCAGGGCAGTACCTTCTGGTTGGATCTGCCCGTGGTACTGGCGGACGAGGAGTGATGTGAGTCACCTTCCCGGTTTTTCACTGTGGATTTTGGGAGAGTAGACGTTCGATGACGGTGACGTCTTGGGGGATATGAATCATGACGAATTCGCCTGTTTCGATCTGATGATAAGAATGACGATGCATTCCGTTAAAGAGAAAAGTGTCGTACTGTTCGAGCCGGTAGATACACTCTTCTAGATGTAGATCCACAATTCCATGGATGATATAACACATTTCATGTACGTTGCCATGTTCATCCATACCCTCGATTTGGTCTCCGGTCTGGGCGGTGACATGGATCATCTTGGCGGGGCCAAACTGAGCGATTCTACATGAACATGTCTGAGGTTTAATTTGGGCCTTTCTCTTCAAGCTATAGCGTTGTTCTGCGAAATTAATCAGTTGACTGGTGGATACGTGCAGGGCATGAGCCAAGGCATCCAACGTTTTCAGCGAGGGATGGGTCTTGTTGCTTTCTACGGCTACCACGGTCGCATAGGTCAGGTTGGATTGTTCAGCGAGTTTCTCAAGGGTGAGGTGACGCCGTTTACGCAAAATCCGCATTACTCGAAAGTCGTAGTTACTGTTCATACTGTCGTCAATTCGTCCATTCATTTACAATGGGCTTTCGGGTGAACGAGTAGTTCATTTTTCGGGTGATCAGATGGAAAAGGGTGTGCTTGTGGCACGATTCCGTGGTTATGGATGCTTACGGCCACATGAATGCAGGGGGGCGTAGGCATCTTAATAGTATCTCTTTGAAAGTTTAATCCAAGCTGAAGGAAATCCAAGCCTATGAGTGATAAAATGTCACCAGATACCTTAGAACCTATGAAAATCCTCCTAAAAAACTAGGAGAGACCATGTTCCGGGTGGGTATTGATACCCACCCGGAAAACATTGTCATTAACCATTGAAATCAGCGAAATCCATTTCATTCTGACTCTGGGAAAGGGTCTGGTGGGAAGGCGTTTGACTAGGAGTAGAATTCGTATCCGATCCGGACGTGATCTTATGGTACCATTGGTCGGACTGTGATAGTTTAGTTCCGTGTTGTGATCGTTCCAATGATTGGGATGAACCATTGACCAGGCCCGCAAGTTCCTGGACCACCTGCATCAAGGAATCGGCCTGGGCACTGAGTTCCTCCGAGGCACTGGCCGATTCCTCGGCATTGGCTGCATTTTGTTGGGTGACCTTGTCCATTTGGGCCGTGGCCGTATTGACCTGTTCGATGCCTTGGGCCTGTTCCTGAGAAGCGCTAGCAACCTCATTGATCAATTCGTTCGTCTTACTCACACTGTTGGCTATTTCCTCCAGGACCTGGTTGACCTCATTGGCGATGTCTACACCATTGGTGGCATTTTTTACGGATTGTTCAATGAGTCCCGAGGTGTTTTTAGCGGCTTCGGCCGAACGCATGGCCAGGTTACGCACCTCTTCGGCCACCACGGCGAATCCCTTGCCCGCCTCACCGGCTCGTGCTGCTTCAACAGCGGCATTGAGGGCCAGTAAGTTGGTCTGGAAGGCGATTTCGTCAATCACGCGAATGATCTTGGCGGTTTCATCCGAACTGCGATGGATGTCATTGACCGCTCCACTCATGCGCGTCATGGCCTCAGTGCCCTGGGTGGCCGCCCGACAGGCTTCGGCTGCCAAGTTACTGGCCTGCTGGGTATTCTGGGCGTTTTGTTGAGTCATGGAGGACATCTCTTCCAAACTGGAGGAGGTCTCTTCCAGGCCTGCGGCCTGTTCCGTGGCCCCTTCGGCCAGGGACTGAGAGGCGCTTGAGACCTGCATGGCCGCGGAACTGACCTGTTCGGAATTTTCAGTCAGTGAATTGATGATACGGGTGATGGGTTTGACGATACTGCGGGTAATCCACAGGGCCAAGACAATGGCTGTGAGGGTACCCAGGGCCAGACCAATAATCATGATCGTCGAACTACGGGCTAAGGAACTCGCGGCAACATTGGCAATTTCATCGGTCTGGGCCATGCCGGCATCGGCGGTGGTCTTACAGGCTTTAATCACAGCCTGTCCTGTCACTTCTCTCTGATTGCCGATGTCCTGTAAGGTATGCCAATCGGTTAAAAAGGCATTCAAGGCTGATGCATAATTATTGCCCGCGGTTTGAGTGTTGTTGATTCGTTGTAAATCGGCATCCAATCGGGTAATTTTTCTTAATTGACCATACTTGTTGTCCAATTGGGCAAAGTTTTTCAAGGCATCCTGGATGATCGCCGGATCGCGCAGGACTTGAGACTTGAAGGCCTTGACCCGCGTGTCATTACCCAGGCTGACGATATCATTGACCAAGGTAATTTTATGATGTCGTTCATGCATGTCCTGGGTCAGTTTGTCCTGTTGTCCCTGTAGGAACTCCGTGCAGTTACTGACATACTGACTGGCTGCCGAATCCATATGGGTGCGGTGTTCGTTCAGCTTGAGGTATCCTTTGAGATAGGTTTCCATGGCTTGACCATATTGCCCCGATGCGGATTCAATCATCTCGATTTGGCGAATATTGTCGGCTTGATGGGTAATTCCACGTAAGTCTGTGGTCAACTTTTCCACGGATTTGAGTTTGTCAATGGCCTGTTGCATCAAGTCCGCATCGCGGGTGGCCTGGGCCTTAAAGTTCATCACGCGGACCGTATTGCCGGTATCGATAATGTCATTGATCCAGGTGATTTTTTGCAACCGTTCAGTTAGATTGGCCCCTTGTTGGTTGATTTCTTGCTTCATCTTGTCATTCTGGGATTCCAGAAACGCCACACAGTTCTCCATATAGGCAACGGCATTGGCATTCATCTTGTCTCCGGCATTCTGCAGATTTTGACAGGTTGTGATGTAGGCCTCCATGGCCTCGGCGTAGGTTTGTGCCGCCTTTTCAGTATCGTCGATACACTGGATATCCACGGCATCGCGGGTTATGGCACGCAAGGGGGAGAGCTCGGCATCCAAGCCCTTGATGTGGTTGACAGCTTCTTGCATCAATTGGGTGTCATTGGCGACCTGTGCCTTGAAATTGGTGACACGAGCGAGAGTGCCGCGATCGACGATATCAATCACCAGGCTCACCTTCTGTTGACGTTCGTCCAAATCTTGTTCGAAGGCCTGGTTTTGGCCCTCCAGAAATTCGGCACAGTTTTTCATGTAGGCCGCGGCGTTGTCATCCAGCTTTTGCCGTTGTTCATTGAGGGCCGCAATGGTCTGTTCGGTCTTTTGCATCAATTTCGTATAGTCCTTAACCGCACTGCCGGCTTGCTCGACCTGTCCTTGTAGAGCCTTCAAATAAACGGCGCGTTTCGCCAAATCCGAGGCTTCATTGAGATGCTGGTTGACTGCTGCTAATTCCTCTTGAGCGGCTTCGTAGTATTTGGGGTCTTCACTCAACCCATAGCCACGCATCTGGTACATCACCCGGTTGGCGGCTCCACGCAAGTTGGTGGCCACTTCAACTTCCGGGACGTATTCGGTTGCGAGCTTGTTTGAATTGACCTTGGCGCTTGACATGTTCCAGACTCCCAGGCTGCCAATGGCGACGGCGATCAGGATCACCAGCGTGAATCCCAATACAATTCGTTTTCCGATGGTCATTTTCTTACTCATTGTTGCTTTCCTTTCCATTGTTTGTTAAATGATTCCTGCCGATGTTCTACAGGCGTTGTCTTTATGAGGATGGCAGGTTGTGTCTCTTACAGTTTTACCCCGCTTTTTTAATGCCAGAATCGATATGTGTCTGGAGGCAACTCCGTTGAGCTAAAGGGTAGTGAGGGATATCCATCAAACTCTGTAATAGCTCTCCCAGGTTGCTTCGATCTTCCTTGTCATGACGTGAGTTGTCATCGACATTTTCCTGTGTGCGCCAACCTACGGCTAATTCATCTTGCTGGTAGTCATAACTGATGGACGCAGATTGAGCCTCCATATTCACCAATACCTGAATTTGGGAAAGTAAATACCCCTCCTCTAATAACTTGTCCACGATGGCCAAAAGGCTTTCGTCGTGAGTTGCGACCACCGTAAATTCCATATCCCGTTTTTCCACGGGGTGGATGTCGAACGTGTTTAACCGTTTGACCATCTGCCCCAGTAAATTGGTTTCACTCGTGACGCCATAGATCTTGTCTTTCGGACTGATGTGAGCCAGATAGGCAAACCGTTTCGGATAGCTGGCCAACAACCCCGTGCAGGTTGCCAGGCCAAAGGTCACCAGACGCTCGCCATTGTCGGCCTTGAGGAACTCATCCATGTCGATCCGTAACATTGCTTCATTGAAAGGTATGTCCTTGCGGCATAAAGGTGTGACTGGGGTGTGGTGCAAATAGGATTTAATTTGGTCTCCATAGTAACGCCGGTGCTGAAGGTAATGCTGTGTCAGGATTTCATCCTGATCCATCTTGGCTACCACCAGCCATGGGGTGTCGAGAAACTCGACCACTTCAAAGGACGTCCAAGCGGTTTGTCCGCGATAATCAGTCACCGTGCGATGGCCCTGGCGATCTGCAAATTTGGCCTGGATATTGCGATCATCCAGTCGTTTGTTGAGAATGGTTGAGCGACCAATGAAATTGGATTCGGTCAACATCGTTCCCTGGCGATTCACTAACAAGGTTTCCCCGGTCGTGCCCAGGTCGTCGGTCCAGGCAAAAATGGAATTGACCTTGTTAATCGCGCATTGCAAAACAATCCATCCTGTGATCTGGTCCTCTTCTCGTACCGGTTCGACAAAAAAAGCCGCGGCCTCAGCCGAGGGGGCATAGTAGTGGAAATCCACGAAGACCTCTTGTTGCGGATGTGTTGCGAGTGTCGACAGCAGGGCACACTGAGTTTGCTGGTTTTCAAGGGCCGTTTGGCTGAGGTCGGATTCATTGCGAATGGTATAAAAAATACGACCTCGATCATTGACGAAGAGGATGTCGTAGAAGGCAAAATAGTTTTGAATGTAGTAGTGATTAAAACTTTGTCTCAATCGGGTTACCTGGTCGGTCAGGTCTGTAGGAGGGACGCCTTGCGTACGAGCCCGATCGTATTGACAATTGATATCGAAGCTGGCCAAGACGAATTCATCCTGTGCCGCCTTTTGGGCCAAGGCATGAATGCGTGTACAAAAGGAGCCTAACTGTTGTACCTTTTCCTGGCGGGCATAATCCAGATGGATCAAGGCCCAGTCAAAGGGAGTCATTTCTGCAAACCCTAAGCCCGGTCCGGCCATTACGATGAGTGTATAAATCAAACCGGTTGTGTACGAAAGTGATGGCATCCGGATTCTCCATTTGATGCTTGCGTTCATGTTGCACGATCCTATAGAAGAGTTTGAGCAAAACTTACCTTGGTCGATCCGAAGATCAGTGGCTACATCGTCTTGAGACCTGGACGCATGGAGAAATGCTGGGCCGGTGTGAAAATGGATATATCAAAAAAACTATATATTTCCGGGAAGGCAGTAGGCCTGGTCAATTAAAAGGGATTCTAACCCCCCAATACAATTGATAATCGCATTATTTCAAATTTGTCATGGCTTGGAGAAAACAGGCCCGATAACCTTTACTGTCGCTCTCCCTCCTGGATTGAGGTTGCGTGTCTTTCAATCTGCTGCTACAACAAGGCCTTTGCTGAACTCTAGTCCAGGAGCCTGTTTATGAATGTCGTGACGAAATATTGTCTTTCTGTTTGTGTTCTGTTGATTGTGGTTAATACCGGCTGTGCCAGCCTGAACGAATCCCTCACCCCTACATCCAGTCAATCGAGTCATCCCTTCTCTGTTCATGACATGCTGGCCATGAAACGTATTGGCAGTGTGGAGGTTTCGCCCGATCAGAAACGACTTGTGTTTTCGTTACGCCAAACCAACCTGGAGGCCAATGGGGGCCGAACCGATCTGTGGATGATCGATGTGGATGGAACGAATCTGCGTCAGTTGACCACGGCCGAAGCAGGAGATTTCAATCCCTGCTGGAGTCCGAAAGGCGATTGTCTCTATTTCCTCTCCACCCGTTCGGGTTCCAGTCAGGTCTGGTGTTTGCCCCTGGACGGTGGCGAGGCCCATCAAGTGACAGACCTGCCCTTGGATGTCTACAACCTCAAGCTGTCCCCGGATGGCACCACCCTGGTCTATAGCCTGGAGGTCTATCCCGGCTCGAGTCCCCAGGAAACACGCGAGCGTCTCGATGCCATCGCTGAGGCCCCGACCACCGGACGTATCTACGAGTCGATGTTCGTGCGTCATTGGGACACCTGGAAGGACGGTCGTCGGTCGCACCTCTTTACGCATGTCATTGATGGCGGTGAGCCGGTAGACATCATGGGGGCCATGGACGCCGATTGTCCCTCCAAGCCCTTTGGTGGGGCCGAGGAATACTGTTTCACGCCCGACAGTCGCGGCCTGATCTTTTCGGCTCGTGACGTGGGGACCTCTGAAGCCTGGTCTACCGATTTCGATCTCTATTGGGCCCCTTGTGATGCCCAGGCCGAACCCGCTTGCCTGACCGAGTCCAACGAGGCCTGGGACACCCAGCCCACCTTCTCGCCCGATGGCAAGATCCTGGCTTATCTGGCCATGGAACGGCCCGGCTACGAATCGGATCGACTACGCATCGTTCTCAAGTCCTGGCCCGAGGGGCCCACACGCGTCTTGACCCAGGATTGGGACCGCAGTCCACAGGGTATCGTCTGGTCTGCGGACAGCCAATGCCTCCTGGCCAATGCCGGTGACATCGGACAGGTACCCCTATTCAAGATCAGCGTGGACGACGGGGCCGTGACAACCCTGGTCAAAGAAGGCACGGTGGCCTTCATGGCTCCGGTTGGAGATCGCATTGTCTATGGCCTCAACCATTTGCAATCACCGACTGAAGTCTATTCCATCAACACCGAGGGGGCGGATGTTCAGACAGTGACTTCCATCAATGCCGAGGCCTTGAGTCTGGCCCGTATGGGTGATTACGAGCAGTTCTCCTTTGCCGGTTGGAATGATGAAACGGTCTACGGCTTTGTGGTCAAGCCCGTGGACTTCGATCCGTCCAAGAAATACCCCGTGGCCTTCCTGATCCACGGCGGCCCGCAGGGTTCCTTCAACAACAACTTCCACTACCGCTGGAATCCCCAGGCCTATACCGGGGCCGGTTATGCCGCGGTCATGGTCGATTTCCATGGCTCCACCGGTTACGGCCAGGCCTTTACCGATGCCATCCGTGGCGATTGGGGCGGCAAGCCCCTGGAGGATCTGCAAAAGGGATTGGCCGCGGCCTTGGAGCAATACCCCTGGTTGGATGGTGAACGCGTGGGGGCCTTGGGGGCCTCGTTCGGCGGTTACATGATCAACTGGATCGCGGGCCAGTGGCCCGATCGTTTCCGTTGCCTGATCAATCACGATGGCAACCTGGACGAACGCATGGCCTACTACGATACGGAGGAGCTTTGGTTTCCCGAATGGGATCATCTCGGCACCCCCTGGGATAATCCCGAGGCCTACCAAAAGCACAACCCCGTCAACTACGTGGGCAACTGGAAAACCCCCATGCTCGTGATTCACGGCGGCCAGGACTTCCGCGTAGTCGAGACCCAAGGGCTGGGCACCTTCAATGCCCTCCAACGTCGCGGCATCCCCAGCAAGCTGCTCTACTTCCCCGACGAAAACCACTGGGTGCTCCAACCCCACAATTCCATCCAATGGCATGAGACGGTGATCGACTGGTTGGATCAGTGGGTCAAGTAGGGGGGGCTTTTCAATGAGTGATGCATGTGTGGCAGTCTCTAACGAAGTTAGGGGCTGAAACATTTTCGCAGACCAACAGCCCTCTGCTACGCAGAAGACTGCCACACGACTGATTACCGATCACCTTCCTCCTCGACCTTGGTCAACTCCAAGGCTTTCTGCAAGTGAACCGACGCTCCAATGAGGATAATAGAGATAATCCGCACACCTAACAGCATGAGATCCGCATTCTTTAAAGAGAAGGTCGTCGCACCACTCGGCAAGTCGGAGATGGTCTCGTTTTCATGAAAGAGACCAAAAAGAAAGTGCAGCAGGTTGAACAACGTGGTAATGGCCAGAGCCCAGAAGATGGGCATCGGCAGAACCAACCAGGGCTGCAACAGTTCAAAGAAAAACAACCAGACCCGCACGCCCAGAGCGAACAAGAGCAGGGCAATACCACATTCCACCCAGACCTGTACGATGGTGACGGTATCTTTCATGGTTTAGAAGGCTCCACCGCAGTTGTCACAGAATTTAGCATCCGGATCGTTGAGTTCCTGGCAAGTGGGACAGGCCTTGGTTTTTTGCAGGGCAAACCCACATTGATCGCAGAATTTGGCCTCTGCCTGGTTGATGGCATTGCACTTGAGACAATGCACACCGTTCATCGTATCCGTTTTTCCCAGACCTGCGGCCAATCCGGAACCCACGGCCGTGGCTACGGTCTTGATGCTGTCCTGCGTGCCTTCGACCATATAGTTGAGGGTGTCCTTGGCCACGGGGGCCGATTCTCCTGCAGCATAACGAGCCACGGCCCCCATATAGCCATAGGACGTCAGGACGATGCCCACGAAAAGGATGGGCATCCCCAAAAAGGCACACCAGAAGTAGCGGGGTGGCCCGAAGGAGCCGAAGGACATAAAGAAATTTCCGATGCCGATGAGTATCAACAGACCGCCCAGGGCGATGAGGGGGAGGCCTATACGCCGCAGGAGGATCTGTTTCTTTTGATGTTGAGGATCGATCTCTCGTGCCATGGTTTTCTCCTAAACGCTACTCCCGCAGGGCCGGCCACTTAGCAAAGGCGATGTAGAAAGGCAGGATGACATTGGCCACCGGCACCAGCATCAACAGTGACAACGGAGCGGGGAATCCCGCCTTGGCGCAGATCTTCCAAAAGGGGATGACTGTCAACACGGCCCCGATGACGGCGGCGAACAAGGCAAAGACGATCATCGCGATTCCCACGGCAGCCGGGGCGGCCATTGTGGTTTGTTCCATAAGAATTCTCCTTTTATTGGGTTAAGGTCCAGAGACTGACACTGTCGGTGTCACGGATGAAGACGCGTTGATCCGTGACAATGGGATGGGCCCAGCATTCCTTGTCACTGACCGTATAGTGGGTCAGTTCCTGGTAGGATTCGGCGGTGGGGGCGAAGAGGACCAACTCTCCCTTGACGCCCAGGGCCACCATCGCGTCACCGGCGTTGACCAGGGCCGTACTACCGCCCAGGGCTCGTGACCCCTCCCAGCAGATCTCATGGGTTTTCAGGTCGAGGGCGAAGAGTTTTTTGCCGTAGCCGAAGAGCAGTTGTCCATGGATTACGGGAGTGGTAAAACGCGGCTCCAGTTGGGACGCGGGATTGCTCCATTGCTGAGTGACCCAGAATTGATCGTCCGTGTGTTGGACCGCAAAGGCCACCACGCCTTGCCCCATACTCGACAGGATAATACCGTCATTTTGGATGATTGGAGTTATATTGTTACCCCGTTGGCCGCCAAAGGGGATCTGCCCACAGATCCGACCGTCATCCAGATCTAGGAGCAACAGGTTTTTGTCGGTTAAGGTGACGACCAGTTCGATCCCGTCTACCGTCATCAATGCCGGGGAGGCGCAGGCCGGGCTATGTCCCGTGCAGATCCAACGGCGTTGCCCCGTCTTGAGATCAAAGGCCATGATCGTACCTGCGTCCTTATTCCCAAGGTGAACCACACACAGGCCCTGGGCCAGCAGGGGAGACATGGTGGTGTCGAATTGGTATGCAACCCCCTGGTAATCCTCGATCGACTGCTTACGCCACAACGGTTCGCCGTTCTTGGCGTCCAGGCAAGAGAGGATGCCGCCGATTCCCAGGGTCACCACCTTGCCCTCGGCCACGGCCACCGATCCCCGCGGTCCTCCATGATCCCGGGCCGGCCCGCCCACCTCGAAGTCCGCCGGGTACTGATCCCGCCAGACCTCCTTACCGTCGGCGGCCTGCAGACAAAGGGTGACTTCGTCGGCCTCCATTCGGCCAAAGCTATAGAGATGATCGCCTACCAGTGCACCAGTGGCATCGCCCGCTCCCACGGTGACGGTCCATTGTCGGGTGAGTGTCTCAGGCCACGTTTGGGGAACGGTCAGCGGTTGACTCTTGCCGTCCCGCTGTGCACCTCGCCATTGCGACCAGTCCTGGGCAAAACCCGATCCAGCCCATACCAAGACCATCAATCCCATTGCAACGACGATGTGCGGTTTGCATCTCATAGTCTGCTCCTTTTCCTCAGGTTTTTGCGAGATTCAATCAACGAGAGGTCATTTTACGCTATCCAGCGTTTCGTGCCAATAGGCATCCGGCTGATAGAATTCGCTCACAGCCCCTTCACGACAGAACTGATATTCAGCCAGGACCTCTCCCTGTTGTGGATCTTGCAGCAGGATCTTCTCCGGAAAGGACGAGTCCCTGGCCGCGTCAGTATCCAGATAGTCCACAATTTTGATATCGGATAGCTCGGCATGATGTGCCTCGCAGGCCTTGGCCTGCTCCTGCTCGTCATAGAGTCGTTTACAGGTGTTGCATTCCCAATAGATTTTCTGTGTAGCCATCGTTTTCCTTTCTTCTGTATTCTTACTCTCCGAAGTTTTACGCGAAGGAGAGCTGTATTCAATGTTGATGAATTATCCTCAGTTGCCATGGAGAAGGGTGCTGGACCTTCAAATATATTGTACTTATTCCTGTTCATAGCAAACCTCGCGTTGATCATAATTGCGAAACAACATGGCAAATAACAATCCGCCCACAAAACCGCCTACTTGAGAAAACCAAGAGATCGCAGTTGTTGAGGTGTGATCAGTAAAGAGGCCGTTGTAGATTTGGAAGGCAAACCAGCCTAGTAAAAAAATGATTGCGGGTGTCTTGATGTTGAATTCTCCGATGCCCACATCCATCCATGTCAATGGAAAAAGGATCAGATAAGCTCCCATGATTCCAGCAATCGCACCACTGGCACCAATACAGTTAATATTCAGACTCGGGGTAGCCCAACCGGTGAGGAGATTGGCGGCCATTGCGCCAAAGAAATAAAGCCCAAGGAATCTTAGCCACCCCAAACGGTCTTCCACATTCCTTCCCAGAAACCAAAGAAAGACCATGTGGCCTATAAGATGCCAAACGTTGTGATGTAAGAATAGTGATGTAATCTGGTGGATACTCCAGACATGAGCTGGGACGAAGGCGTAGCGATTGATGAAAGCCTCTCCATCTTGACACACTTGCCACTGATAAAGGTAGACGATGCAGCACAGTGTTATCAGGCTAATCGTTACCCAGGGAACTCGTTCACACTCTTCATCAGTGCCGGTCGGCAGGATTGGGATCGGAAGTAGGCTGAGACCCATATCTGTAAACTGGGGTGAGTCTGGAAGTCTTTGTTTTTGCTTTGCTTCTTGGGCTAGGATCTGACCTGCGGCTACGATTTTGGGGTCTGATTTGAAGTGACGTGCTAGTTGTGTGACTTTACCACGGTCGGCCCAAAACCCCGTACATATCGGGCAACGTTCGATCCAGACGTTGGAGTCATAACCGTAATTCAAGGATTGTAACCGATTTTGACACTCCGGGCATTTTCGTGAGGTGTTTTCATCCTGTGAAACTCTTTCGACGTGGCGACGTTGGAACAATCGCGTACTCGTGGGCTTGATCCGTTCACTCTTGACCAATGACTTGAGGTAACGCGGCAGTGTTCCTGCGGCAAACCATAGTCCACACCCATTCGGGCATGAGTATAGTGTGGTCTCCAGTGAGAGCTTTGGGGTTAACTGTCTGGTACAAACAGGACATTGCACGGTTTAATCATTCTCACTTTTCATGGCCTGGGCCAAGTGTTGATTTGAGATTGCCATATACTGATCGCGTGGAACCAGGGGCCTACTGATGGTATTTAAGGTCTCATCTGAGATCTGACCTTCGGTAACCAGTTGGTGACCGGCCGTACGTGCAGCGTCGAGAATGTCTGTGACCGGTGCGTTCTGCTGGAGCATGGCATTCAAAGCTGGACCGTGCGGACGTAGTAGGGCACCGGCATAGGCCATATTGAGATTGGCCCCAATGGCCTTGACATGAGCTACCAAGGCATCGAAATTGTCCAATTCCCAGAAACCGCAATTAGACACCAGAGCCAGCTTGGGATCACTCACGGTGATGTGTCCCGGGTGACGACAATGGTCGTCTCTCAATTCGATATGGGCCTTGGCCAACGGAATCATACGGTCCATCACCATCTTGAGCGGCCCGGTCATGCCGTCCACATAGAGGGGTGTCGCCAACACCAAGAAGTTGGCAGTCAACAACTCCGGTATCAATGTTTTCATGTCATCATCCTGAAAACACTCCCCTGGCTGTTTCAACCAACAATGATATTCTCCCAGACAGGGTTTGACTTCCATTTCCTGGGTTAAAAACACTTTCACCTCGGCCCCGGCCGACTCCATGCCCTCGATAAAAGGCTTGAGCAGCAGGGCGGTATTGCCTTGATGGCCATGGGGACTGCCGTTGATAACCACTGCTTTCATGTGTTTAACTCCTGTAGAGCCCCGCTCATGCGCCGCGGTGGCTGTTAATATTGAGCCGCTTTGCGGGCTGTTCTAATAGATCCCTCAATTCTTCGGGATGACAAGTCGTATCACAGATTGATACATACAATTGCAGAATTGGAGTTGTCATGTCGAACGAATGTGAGACATCTGTTAGAAACAACATTGCGAAGCAATTCCAAATTTTATTTGATAAAGTATCCCGACACCCGCCAAACTCCGTCGGTATCCAGCATGGGAGTGACGGTCTCGATCGCCTGCTTTTTGTTTTCAAAGCTGGTTTGGAACTGGATGATCACATATTGCCCATCCGGAGCCCCTGGAGCAGAGGTGGTGTATTGTTGAGCCAAGACCTTGCGGGAAACCAAGGCTCCCAAGGGTGCACGTACGGGTGTGATGGATTGGGCATTCTGTTCCTGAGTGATGTGGCTCTTGAAGATGGCCGAAGCCTCGTCCCAGCTTTGATCGTATTGGGCGTTATCCACTAAACTCAACCATTGCTCCGCCGCCTGGACGGCCGCAGCCTTTTCAGTAAGGTGATCGTCGGCCTTCTTGGCACAGCCACCGAGCAACACCAAGGATGCAGCCAGACATAAGATGATTCTCGTTTTCATATATATCCCCTTTATCTGTAATCGTCTTAAATAGCGGAAGATTGCTTCGTCGTTCCTCCTCGCAATGACACTTGTTTCATTGGCCGAAGGTCGTCTCGAAAAGCGACAGCATAAAACCAGCCGTCATCGCGAGGCACGAAGCGATCTTCTATATTTTAAATGTTTCTCGCTGTACCTGTAATATCTCAGTAATTGATTTTCCTAATCCATCGATTCCAGGAAATAGAGTAGCAGCGGAAACATTGAGTTTAGTCAAATGCCTTCTGAAATGTTTTTTCTGCTCGGAAGTAATGATCAATTTACAGAGTTGCTTGGCTTTGTCATTGGGATATCTTTGCATTAAGGCTGTGCCAATGACATTCGCCTGATCACAATCGAGCTTTTCGTTAAATGTAAAAACACCTCTTTGAATAGTTACTCTCTCAGATTTCAAATCAGACCTATATGTATGAGTTAATGTTGGCAGGGCCTCACTAGTTCCGAATTTGATAAAATCTTGCATACTTGATAGAATCTTCTTCCAATCTCTTTTGGGTTGATCAATTTCCATGGCACTCCACATTGATTGTGTTGGAACTATCCATACTGCCCCATCGACTTCTTCTGATGGCTTAGTCGGATCTACTATGATCTCGAAAACTGAAAAATATAAAGCGACCCAAAAAGATGTTGTCCAATCAAGTAATCTTGTTGGGGCAGAATAGTGCTGCATTAAACAAAGGCATTCGTAAGTGTCATCTAATGGAATCGAAGTTTTAGGGATATAGAGATGCACTCTCTCTCGAAAATATTCAAATGCTTGATACTCATATTTTAATGCTTCTTCTTCCTGTTTCATTCCTTCAAGAATGCGAGTCATTTTTGGCTTGAGGGTCCAGGATGAATTTGCCTGACCTCGGAAATAAAAAGGTTGCTCAAATTCTGTAAGTTTTGCGTTGTTATCAATCAAATTGACGAAATGCATCAGATTGTTTATATCTTCATGGTCCTTGCAGGTTATTTCAAACCAAGGATTGATTAAGTTTGGCGTCCTTGACACGTAGAACTTTTCTTGAAAGTCAATCATTGTTCTTTCGCTCTTGATTAGGCTTGGGACTAGATGAATCCTTTTTGTTTTTCTTCTGTATTCTACGTTCTGTATTCTGTATTCCCTTCTTGCTCCTCAGCACCGCAATCAACTTCTCATACCCCTTCACCATCATCTCAAATCGCCCAGCCAATTCGTCGATCACGTGTTCCTTGTCCTTCTTCTCGCCGTGGGCCATGGGCATGAGCCAGGTTTCCATGGCTTTGAACTGTTCCTCCAGGACCGAGACGAGCATTTGGCTGTCGTGTTTGATCTTGGCGGCCTTGTCACTCTTGGCTTGAGAAGCCAGGTTTAGGTTTTGTTGTTGGACGGCGTTGACCAGTTGGGCCATGCGAGTCAGGATGTCTTCGGCGGTCTGCTTGAGTTCGTCCTGGTTGGTCTCAGTCGTGGACGACGTTGAGGCCAGGGACGTAACAGAGGTACTGATCGCGTCCTTGATGCTATCCAGACCGGTGCTGACGCTGGTGAGTTGTCCCATGAGGCGGGTCATGTTGTCACTGTCGTCACCGCCCAGCAGCAGGTTACGCTGGAAGGTCTTTTTGATCTCGTTCCAACGCTGGGTTTGGTTCTCGTCCAGACGGCCCAGGAGTTCGCGGAACTTGAGCAGGTTGGCCTCGGCCCCGCTGGTCAGGGTTTGGGCGTCCTGTTCATAGGCCGAGGTGATGAGGGTCCAGAGTTCCGCATCGTTCATCATGGGCAGCACGCGTCCGGCGATGCGGTTCATGTTGCGGTACGAGCCCTGCAAGAGGAAGGGCGGCTCGGTGCGGTAGGCCGCGGCCTGACCGGCGGACAAGATGTACTGGCGGTTGACCTTGAGCACCACGTCGCGCACCACCAACAGCTTCTTCATGGTCGAGACATATTCTCCCAGTTCTTCGGCCGTGTAGTTGCCTTCCAGGTCCACGCCTTCCTGCTGGCCCGTCTGGGCGATCTTGAGGATGGCGTAGGCGTCGGACTGGCTGCGGCGCGTGAGCCCTTCGAGCACGGCGTTGCTGGTCAGGCAGTTCTCCAGGTAACTGAGGCCGAAGGCGTCGGCATTGTCACCCACGATGTCACCGATATTGTAGGTGTCGGCCCGGTTGGCCAGCATGTCCGGGATCTTGAAGCGTTCGCCGCTCTCGGTGTAGGGGTTGCCCGCCATGATCACGCACACCCGCTTGCCCCGCAGGTCGTAGGTCTTGGAGTGACCCTGGTACACGCCTTCGATCTTGCGTTGGGCGTCGCAGAGGCTGATGAACTTCTGCAGGAACTCGGGATTCGTATGTTGGATGTCGTCCACATAGAGCATGACGTTGTCACCCATCTCCAATCCGAGATTGAGCTTGTCCAGTTCGGCACGGGCCGCGGCATTGGGGGCCTCGGCCGGATCGAGTGACGTGACACCGTGACCGATGGCCGGGCCGTTGATCTTCATGAAGGTCAGGCCCAGGCGGTTGGCCACGTATTCCATCAGGGTGGTCTTGCCATAGCCGGGAGGCGAGATGAGCAGCAGCAGGCCCTGGCGGTCCGTGCGTTTGGTGTCACCCTCGGAACCGATCTGCTTGGACAGGTTGTCACCGATCAGGGGCAGGTAGATGCGGTCGATCAGGCGGTTACGCACAAAGGTGGTCATCACGCGGGGTTTGAACTCGTCCAGACGCAGTTCGTCGCTGTAACGCTGCACCAGTTGGTTCTTGACCTGCTGGAATTGGCGGAACAGGGGTACGCACTGCTGGTCGTGCTCACGTAAGCGAGTCATGAAACGCCCGATGTTGAGGCGATAGGTGCCGTCCTGCAAGAGCGGGTGTGAGCCCACCATGGACGTCAGTTCGCTCTCCACGGATTCATTGTGGGCCACGCGTCCCTCGGCCGTCTCTGCCAACAGCAGGCTGGCGATTTCCTCGGCATACTCCACGCGCTCAGGCTGTGACTTGAGCAGGTAGGCCTGGGTCCAGTCCCGCAGCAGGCGGAAGGTCGCCAGGGGATCGGCTTGCAGGGATTGGCGGCATTGGCTCAGGCGTTCGCTAAAACCGGCCTCGTCCAGATGTGTCTCAAAGGCGGCCTGCAGATCCGAGGCGATGGGATCGATGACAAAGCCGGTGCCGCCAGCCAATTGATCAAAGAGATAGGTCGCGGCATCGTGACACAGGGACGCCTCAAAGAGGTCGTCACTCGCAACAAAGGCCGTTATGCGGGCCTGGAGCTTGGCGATCAGGGTGGTGACGGCCTGGCTATGCCCGAAGAGGTCGCGGGCGTGCCCCATGCCCTGGATGCGGGCGGTCCATTGGCTGCGTTCGTTGTCGGTCAAGTCGGCCAGGGTCCAGAACACACAGGCCAGGGCCCGTGCCGTGGTGGGGTAGGCCAACAGGCCGATGCGGTCCCGGCGTTGGATCAGTTCCATGAGGATACTGGCGGCATCGACGTCATGCACTCCCTTGATATAGCCCTCGTCGTAGCGGGGCCCCATGAAGGTCTGTGCGCGGGCCAGCAGGTCCTCAGCCGTGACGTCACTGAGTGAGGCTAGTTCCTGGTGGTCTTTCAATTCCTGATAGAGCTTGTAGGCCAGGTACTCGGCTCGGTACACGGTCGGGCTCTCGGAGACCACCTCCTGGTTCCAGACCGCACGCGTTTCTTCCAGGGAGTCGTCGTGTACGGGCATAAAGAACCCTGTACCGGTGAGGTGGAAGAAGAAACCGTCATCCTGACGCACTAACGTGCCGGTGAGATCCTGGTGGTTGACGCTGAAGCGGTGCTGGCCCAGGCGGATGATGTTTTCGCCGTCTTCGTACAGGGCCAGCTTGTCCTTGAGTTGACGCACGGCGTCCTGGTGGATGGTCTTCAAGCGGCCCTTGATGTCCTCGGCCTTGACCGTGTCACCGAGGTCGGCGAGTTTGTCGATGGTGTCCCGCACCCGCTCGATCATGAGATCCGCGGCAAAGTAGCCGTTGATCTCGCTGAGGTCGGTGAAGCTCTTGACGCGATTTTCAATGCCCTTGAGGATGCGTTCGGCCGCGGCCATCAGGGCCGACGCCCGCTGGTTGCGCTGCGAGGTCAACTGCACCTTGCGGGACTCGAAGGCGTTGTAGAGTTCCTCGCGTTTCTCGGTGAGTTGCAGGATGAAGTCGTCGAAGTCCGCGAACTTGCTCTCCAGCGTCTCCAGTTGCACCATGGCCTTGGACAGGTACTCGTCGCACTTGTCCGGTGTGTCACAGAGGTCCAGGGTGTTGATCATCAACTGGTCGATGAGTTTGAGCTGGGCACTGAACTCGGCCAGGCCCTCGGTGCGTCCCAGGGTCTGGAGCTTGTTCTTGAGGGCGGCTTTGACCTGGTTGACCTGGGCATAGACCGTGGAGATGCGGTCTATGATGGCCGTGGTCTGGGTGGCGTCCTCGATCTTGAGGTTGCTGACGATGTCCGTGAGCATCTCCAGCTCAGCACCGCTGTCGGTGACTTCGACTTGCAGGTCCTTGGCCTCGGTGACCTTGGCCAGCCCGTCGATGGCGGCGGCCTGTTGACTGATTTTGTTTTGGTAGGGGACCAGGGCCTCTGGGCTCAGCAGGAACTCCACGCAGCGCTGGGCCAGTTGATCCGTGTGTTCGGCGACCTCGGTTTCCAGTGTCTCGATCTGGGCCAGGTCGGCGTATTGCAGGTCCTTGAGGGACACCACGTCACCACGCAGGCTGCGGAGCTGGCTGAGGTGGGCGACAAAGGCGTTGATGTCCTCCAGGTCGGTAGTGCTGATGGCGGCCACGGCCTCACGTACGGCCGTTCCCACCTGGTCGATCTGGGAGCGGGTGTTGGCCCGGGTGCGCACCACCTTGTCGTACTCCTCGATGGCGGCGTGGGCCGCGTCCCGGATCAGGGCCAGGGGCTCGTTCAACTTGCCGGTGGTCTCGCCATCGATCCAGAAGTAGGTGTCGAGGATGTCCTCGCACCGTTTGAAGATGTCGAGGTAGAGATTGGCATAGGATTCGTCCTGCCCGGCGAGGTTGAGCACCTCGGTGCACTCGGCCATGCAGCGCACGATGTCACGGTTGCCGATCTTGTTGAGTTCGGTATCGGTCTTGACCGGTACGACAAAGTCGGGGCCGTAGTAGGGCGTCTGCCAGATCTGGATGACGTGGTGTTTCTTGGCCTCGCCGTTGGCGCGGAAGACCATGGCCGTGCCGTCCTCGAACAGGGTGTAGCCGTTGCAGATGACGGGTGTGTTGATCTGCTGTTCGATGATGTTGTAGCTCAGCAGCACGTACACGCCGCTCAAGCGATGGAAGAAGATGAACATCACGTCTTCGCCGTTGGGGCTGGTGATGCGTTTCTCGAAGACCATGCCGTCGATCTGGGTGTCGAAGAGTTTGTACTGGCCGGTGAGCAGGTAGCTGCCCCGCGGGAAGATTAGGCCGTGGTTCTCGGGTAGCAGGATGCAGGCCTCTTCAACGGCGTCCAGGCGGCGGGCCTTTTCGATCTTTTCGTTGTACACGATGTAACGGAAGGCCTTTTCCTCGTAGGGCCGGATCTTGAGCAGGATCACGTTGCCGATGCAGGCATAGTAGATCTCGGCGTCACTGAGGGTCTGGTCCGGATTGTCCACGGGCTCGGCGTAGATGCCCTCGCCGGTCGCGGTGTTGTCCTCGATTTTGATCGTCAGGTCGCCACCCACGGTCTCCACGAACACGCGGTCCTCGATGGAGATATGGGGGTAGCGTCCCTCGTGGTGCATGTCCTGGGTGACACGCCGCCACTCGAATTCGTGCTGGGGCGGGAATTTGAATTCGTGGTCGCTGCGGTTGTCCAGGTACTCCAGGTGATTGTCGCGGATGAGCCACTTGAAGGTCTTGATGTCGTTGACATGGGGTCCGGTGCGAAAGACCATGAACAGATGCGGCCCGATGATGGAGAACTTGGCAAAATTGGTGCGGCGGTAGTATTTGTAGAGGTTCTGAAAGTCCGCCTCGAACTGTGGGTTCCGGATCAGGTCCAGGGGGCAGGGGGTGAAGCTGCCGTCCTTATATTGGTAAATACCGAATACGTCCGCCAGCGTGGTCTCGGTACGCAGGCCCACAAACACGTTGTAGCCAAAGATGAATTGATCTCCGATCGACACCATGTCCCGCGGGACACAGTTGTTGTCCGTGGAGATGCGTTCACTGGCCAGTAGCTTATGGTCCACCGCGCCAAAGGCCGCCTTGCGGGCCACGTTGAGTTTGGCCAGACGTTCGCGTAGATCTTGCGATTGAGCCAGGAGTCGATTTCTGATTAACTCGTATGTGCCGCCGCGGAGTTGAACGGATTCTTCCTGTTGGGGTTGTGTTTCGTCGTGTTCAGCCATCTATCCACCTTCTTTTCGAAAAGAAGGTAAGAGGATAAGAAGAGAAGAGGATAAGAGGAATAATCTCCTATCCTCATTCTGTTTTAAGAGGTCTTTTTCTTCTCTTCCTCTCTTCCTCTCTTCTTCTCTTCTTAAAGTTCTACTTCGTGCCTTTCAGCCCAAGCTTACTCGCCTTGACATCCCCAACACCGAGTTGCTTGACGGTATCCAGGATGCCCTTGAGCACGCCCTTGTCGTCACCCTTGGCCTCGGCCATGAGCTTGAGCATGAGGCCTGAGATCGTCAGGTTTTTGATGTCTTCGCTGCTCATGCCAAAGCGATTGATGAACTCTTGAATCTGCTCGCGGGCAGCCTCGGCGTCCGGGCCCAGCAGGGCCTCGCGCAGGTCGGTGAGGACCTCGCTGTTGTTGACCATGCGGTCCACGCTCTTGCCGGTGGTGATGGAGTTGACCAGTCGTTCGAAGAACTGGTTCTCGCCGCCAACGATGTCGATCTTGGCGCTCTTGAGGGCCTCGCCTACCAGTTTGGCCTGTTCGGCGGCGATGTCCTTGCGGATATTGATCTCGGCCAGCTCGATCTGGATGTCCTTGTTGAGGTTGAGCTTGAATTCTTCGTGGTCCTTGCCGACCGCGTCGAAGATCTTCATGGCTTCGGCCTTGTCGCGAATACCGTCGGCCTCGGCGTGGTACTTGAGTTCCATGACCTTGGCCTCGGCTGCGCCTTCCTTTTCGATGGCCACGGCCTTGAGTTCCTTGACCTCGGCCTCGGCTGTGCCGATGACCGCCTGTTCCTTGACCGATGCCGTGGCCAGGGTCTTCTTGGCCTCGGCGTTCTTGACGGCGGCCTCTTGATTGGCCTTGGCCTCGATCACGACTTGTTCGGCATAGAATTCCTGGGCCTTCTTGGCGGCTTCGGCGGCCTTGATGTCCTTGACCAGGGCCTGCTCGGCCTGTTCCTCGGCCTTGGTAATCTGGACCTTCTTGCTACGATCCGCAGCCGCGAATTCTCGCACGTCCTTGATGCGTTCCTCTTCGGTGGCCACGGTCTTTTCGACCATCACGCGGTCCTTGATGGCCGCTTGCAGGTCCTTCTTCTCACCTTCCACGGTCTTGTCCTTTTGGACTTGGGCCACAGTGACCAGTCGTTCACGCTCGGTGGCCTCCAGGCCGCGATCGCGTTCCACGCGTTCGGCCTCGACCGCATCGGTGCGTTCCTTGTTGCGGGCCGCCACGATGATCTGACGTTGCTTGTTCTCTTCGGCCACGGCAATTTCTTCCTCGGCTGAGATGCGGGCCTTTTCACCTTTTTCGCGTTCTTCCTGTTGGATCTTCTTGGTCTCTGCCTCTTCTCGCGCCTGAACGCTGGCGATCTCGCGTTTCTGCTTGGCCTCGGCCTCGGCCAGCTGTTTGTTGAGTTCGAGGATGGCTTCCTGGGCCTCGACGTTCTGTTGGGTGATGGTCTTGTCCTTTTCACGCTCGCGGGCATTGGCCAACTCGAATTGCTCGGCCGTCAGTATGGTGATCTTCTTGATACCCTCGGCATCCAGGATGTTGTCAGGGCTCAACAGTTCCTTCTTGGTCTGCTCGAGGTAGTCGATGGCTGCGTCTTCCAGCACATAGCCGCTGAGGTCCGTGCCGATGACCTGAAGGATTTGCTCGCGGAAGCTCATGCGGTTGGTATAGAGTTCGGAGAAGTCGAACTGCTTACCCACGGTCTTGAGGGCCTCGGAGAACTTGGCGTCGAACAGTTCCACCAGGGCCTCGCGATCGGACGCCCGCTTGCAACCCAGGGACTGGGCCACCTGGATGACGTCCTGGTTGGTGTTGTTGACGCGTACAAAGAAGGCTACCACGATGTCGGCCCGCAGGTTGTCCTTACAGATCAGTCCCTGTTGCGCGCGGCGGTCGATCTCGATACGCTTGACCGAGACATCCATGTATTCGGCGCGGTGCAGGATGGGAATGACGAACATCCCGGAAAAGCTGACCTTGGTCCCGCCCACGCCATTGCGGATCAGGGCCTGGCCCTGCAAGACCTTGCGGTAACACTTGATCAACATGGCCAGCAGGCCGATGACGATGAGGACGACAATGGTCAAGACCGTGGCGCCCAGGGTTTGGGTGAGTTGTCCTAGCAGCATAACTACCTCTCCAACTTGGGGGAAACAATGAAATAGACGCCGCTGTCGGTGTCACGAGCGACAACGACGGCCTCGTCATTCTTTTTAAACACGTCACCGTGTTTCGCACGCACATTCAACACCAAGGGAGCCCCCTTGGTCTGCATCTCGGCTTGACCCATGGTGGTCTCGGTGACCTGGGTACTGGTCACGCGACAGAGTCGACCGATCACTTTGCGGGGGGCATTGGCATCCTTGGTAAACAGGGCGTAGAAGGGACGCAGGGGCAGGCCCACGACCTTCACGGCCAAGAGACTGGCAATGATATTGGGGACCAACAGGATCAGAGTGCGGCCCCAGGTTTGGTCTGGATTGAAGTAGTAGTTGCCTAGCATGGAGAAGGTCCAGAGGCTGAGGATCAGAATGCTGACCAGCACCATGATGGGGATCTCGCCGATGTAGAACCATTCCATCACACCCCACATCACGCCCGAGTCCAGATCGGCCTCCATGTCTACTTCGGCATCGAGGTCGTAGCCCGGTTCCGGGGGTTCGAAGTTGAACAGTTCCACATCGAACACACCCACGATCACGCTGATCCAGTACAGGATGATCGAAATCAACAGTACCGTTAGCAGCATGTTTTGGGGCCAGAAGGCCAATGTGATCAGTTCAGTCATGATTGTGGGTCTTTCAAATCCCTCAAGGTCTCATCCAGGGCGGCCTGGGTTTCGTCCGTGGCTTCCTGAAGCTTGAGGTCTTCCAATTTCAGCTTGGCGGTGTTGAGTTTGCCCTGGAGCAACTGTAATTGCTCCTGTAGCTTGTCAAAGGCGGCCCGACCCTGGGCCAGGTCGCGATCGATCTGCTCGATGCGTTGATCGACCTGTTCCAAGGTGACGCGGGCCTGGGGGACGGTCGGTTCGTCGGGGTTTTCCTCGATCAAACGCGTCAGTTCGGCCTTTTGCTGCAGGAGGGTCTGGTGTTCGCCCTCCAATTGGCTGACCGACGCCCCGTACTGGGCCACGGCTTCGCGTGAGCGGATCAAAACATCGGCAAATTGTTCGGTTGTCTGTTCCATGTTTTCGCGGGCGGCTTGAACGCCGGTTGCAGGTTCTTCCGGCCAACTGGCCTGCCCCTTAAAAAATGTCTTGATGCGTTTCCATACCGACACGGGGTGCCTCCTTTCGATTGAACGATTGGGCCCTCCAAAGTGCGTTGTTTTGATCCAACTTTCACAGCAAAACTCTAGAGGCCGCAGGGTTCACTGTCAACCGAAAAGCCTAACGGATACAGTCTTTGAGACTCGCATCCAATGGTGATATTGCTGAAAAAAAAGTTTTTTTACATTTTAATCCAGGGCGAGACGTCTCCATGCTCGTAGTTAGCGACTTGCCATTGAGGACCGAGTCGGTTACAAAGGGATTCTCTAGCTTAAGTTAGGAGAAGGCAACAACAAATGAATGCATGGTGGCATCAATCGATCGAACAGACTGCAGAGACACTCTCCACTGACCTGGAGCAGGGATTGACTACGGCGCAGGCCCTGGAAAAGACCCAGACCTACGGCCCCAATCAACTCAAGCAAACCCCACCTGTGCCCGCATGGAAACTCTTCTTGGAACAATTCAAGGGGGTTATGGTAGGAATTCTGATCGCGGCAGCTGTGGTGTCATTAGTCGTGCAAGAGTATGCCGATGCCGTGATTATTCTTGTCATTGTGGTACTCAATGCGATTTTGGGCTTTGTGCAGGAGTTTCGAGCGGAGAAATCCTTAGCCGCCCTCAAGAAACTGGCCAGTCCCATGGCCAAGGTGGTGCGTAATGGGGCTCATCAGGTGATTCCCTCCACGCAACTGGTTCCCGGTGACCTGATCGAATTGGAGGCGGGGGACAATATTCCGGCCGATGCCCGTCTGGTCTGGATTACGGCCAATACGAGGGTGCAGGAGGCCAGTCTGACCGGTGAATCCACAGCCGAGTCCAAGGACCTCGGTGTTTTAAAAGGGCAGGTCCCCTTGGGGGATCGCAAAAATATGGTCTACATGGGCACCAGTGTCACCAATGGCCGAGCCCGGGCCCTGGTGACCGCCACAGGGATGGAGACCGAACTGGGCAAGATCGCCGACATGATGGATAAGGTGGTCGACGACGCGACACCGTTGCAGCAAAAGCTGGAGGTCTTTGGCAAGAAGATCGTGGTCTTGTGCCTGGTGCTGGTGGGACTGATCTTTGTGTTGGGTTGGCTACATGGTGGCGAACTCAAGGAGATCCTGTTGACGGCCATCAGTCTGGCCGTGGCCGCGATCCCTGAGGGGCTACCTGCGGTGGTGACCATCGCCTTGGCTCTGGGTGTACAGCGTATGGTCAAACGCAATGCCCTGATCCGTAAGTTGCCGTCGGTCGAGACCTTGGGTTGTGCCACAGTGATCTGTTCGGACAAGACCGGCACCCTGACCAAGAACGAGATGACCGTACAGTCGGTCTATGCCGGGGGGCAGTGGTTCGACGTTTCAGGCCAGGGCTATGCCCCACAGGGCCAGTTCTCGGTAAATGGCCAGGACGTTGCTGTAACCGATTACCCTGAATTAGTTCAGTTGCTCAAAATCGGGCAGCTTTGCAATGGCGCCCAACTGGTTCGTCAGGAAGGGGCCTATAGTGTAGTGGGTGATCCCACTGAGGGCTGTTTGATCACCGCCGGGACCAAGGGAGGCGTGCTCAAGGACGAACTGGAACAGGCCCACCCCGAGATCGACGAGATTCCCTTCGATTCGGATCGTAAGATGATGACCATTCTGCGTGAGGCCGAGGGCGGAGTCTGTGCCTTTGTCAAGGGCGCTCCCGACATGCTGTTGGCTGAGTGCTCCCATATCCAGATCCGGGGCGAGGTGGTTACCCTAACTGAAGAGCATCGTAACGCCATTGCTGTAGCCAACCATCAATTGGCCTCCCAGGCCATGCGAGTGTTGGCCGGAGCTTATCGCCTGTTCGATCGGGTCCCTGGTGACATCACGGCCGAGACCGTGGAAACAAATTTGGTCTTTACGGGTCTCTACGGCATGATGGACCCCCCGCGGGAAGAGGTCAAGGCCGCCATTGCCGAGTGCCTGACGGCCGGGATCCGTCCGGTCATGATCACCGGTGATCATAAGGCCACGGCCGTGGCTATTGCCACGCAATTGGGATTCTATGATGAGAAGTCCCTGGCTCTGTCCGGTCACGAGATAGACGATCTCAGTGATGAACAGCTGGAGGCCAAGGTCGAACACATTGCGGTCTATGCCCGCGTGTCACCGGAACACAAGATCCGCGTGGTGCGGGCCTGGCGCAAGCGGGGTCAGGTTGTGGGCATGACTGGTGACGGTGTCAACGACGCGCCGGCCTTGAAAGAGGCCGACATCGGGGTGGCCATGGGCATCACGGGTACGGATGTTACCAAGGAAGTCGCCGACATGGTGGTGACCGATGACAACTTTGCTTCCATCGTGGCGGCGGTGGAAGAGGGACGCGGGGTCTACGACAACATCCGCAAGTTCATCCACTATTTGCTCAGTTGTAATGCGGGCGAGATCATGGTGATGCTCTTTGCCTCGCTGTTGGGCTGGCCCGCACCCTTGCTGGCTATCCATATCCTGTGGGTTAACCTGGTGACCGATGGCTTGCCCGCCTTGGCCTTGGGCGTGGAGCCGCTGGATCCCCTGGCCATGCAACGACCGCCGCGTCCCCCGGCCGAGCCCGTGGTGACACGCAAGGGCAGTCTCACTATGTTGATCCAGGCCCTGATCATGGCTGCCTGTACCTTGTGCGCCTTTGCCGTAGTCCTGCACCAGGGTGACGATCCAGCAGCCATGACACCCAAGGCCCGCACTGTGGCCTTTGTGGTGTTGGCCTGCAGCCAACTGTTTCACAGCTTCAACTGCCGCAACCTCAAGCAGTCTCTCTTTAAGATCCGGATCTGGACCAATCCCCAGTTGGTGTTGGCCACCGGTGTCTCCTTTGCCGTGCAGATCGCCGTGGTTCACTTCCCCTTCCTGCAACAAGCCTTCAAGACCACCCCCCTCTCGCTCAATGAATGGGGGGCAATCCTGTTCATTTCTTCATTGCCACTATGGCTGGTCGAGATCGGAAAGGCCGTGGCGGGTCGTAGGGGCTAAGGGATTTTACCTCATTATCTCCCATTTCCATTAAGCCGATAGATAGAAACGAAGCATGGCTTCGTTTTGGGGGTTGACGTTCTATCGTCAGTAACAGTTTCGATATTGATCGATGATTCAAACTCCTTGTGGTAGCTTCATTGCGATACATTTTATCGGGAAAAGATCATGCTTTGAGGATGATGTTAGACTTGGAACGAGGCCTAATGTTCGATTTCAATTAGACTGGGGGAATTGTATGGCTCACCGAGATATTCTTGGCGAGAGACTATGGGACTTTAAGGGGGCCTGGGTCTTGGTGTTCTGTTGTTTGTTGGCGACTTTGACGTGGTCACAGGAAACGGTACGCATCGGATTCAATTATCCGGAAACCGGGCCCTATGCCGGGATCGGTCTGGATGAACTGCGTGCGACCGAGATGGGGGTAGAGGAGATCAATGCCCATGGGGGAATATTAGGACGACCGGTCGAGATCGTCATTCGGGATACCCAATCGATCAATGAAATCGGAGCGGCCAATGCCAGAGAATTGATCGAGCAAGAGGGCGTGGTCATGGTGACGGGAGGGGCCTCAAGCGGAGTGGCCATTGCTGTCGGGGATGTTTGTTTCGAGAAACGTATCCCGTTTATGGCAACCATCAGTATCTCCGATGCCACCACTTGTGAGGGGGGGCATCGTACGACTTTTCGGGGGTGTTATAACGGCTGGATGGGAGCCAGTGCCTTGGCCGATTATCTCAATGAGCGTTTCTCAGGCAAACGCTATTTATACATTGTAGCAGACTATACCTGGGGCTGGACGTCTGAGGCCTCGATGCGAACGTTGACCCACACACAAGATGTCAAGATTCATAAGCAACTCTTAACACCCTTGGGGGCTCCGGAGGAAACCTTTAGCCGAGCGGTTCGTTTTGCCAAGATGATGCAGCCGGATGTTCTGGTGTTGGTGTTGTTTGGTCGTGACATGGGCATGGCCATCAAACAGGCGACCTTAATGGGGCTCAAGTCCGAGATGCAAATCGTGGTTCCTTTAATGGAACTCAGTACGGTGGAGCAGGCAGGCCCCAAAGTTATGGAAGGCGTCATGGGGGCAATGGACTGGAATTGGCGGATTCCCTATGACTATGGATACGAGAGGGGACAGCAGTTTGTTGAGACCTTTAAACAACGTTTCGGACGGTATCCTTGTACAGGGGCGGCTGCAGCTTATACCAATCTGATGCAATATCGTGACGCTGTACAACGGGCTGGAACCTTTGACGTCGTTGCTGTTGTGGAGGCGCTGGAGGATCATCGCTTTACCTTGCTTAAAGATGAACAGCAATGGCGTGGTTTTGATCATCAAGGGCTGCAGACGGTTTATTTGGTGAAATGCAAAACACAAACGCAGGTGTTACGTGATCCATTCAAGTTGGACTACTTTGAAAATTTGGAGGCCTTTTCTTCCGAGCAGGTTGCGCGGTCCCATTCGCAGTGGATGGCCTTACGTCAAGCGGCCTCTTTGCCGACCACGTTAGAAGCATTGACATCAACACCCGGATTGGGGAGTCGAAATAGATGAGAAGATTAAGATTCATCTGGAAGAAGATGCCCATTCGGGCCAAGATTGGCCTGGGCTATGTGCCGGCCTTGGTCATGGTTTTCGCCGTGATCAGCGGGGGATATTGGGCCCATCGCTCCACCCTGTTGAGAGACAGCAAACGCATTGTGAATTTGGTCGTGAATCATCACAGCCAAGGGATTCAATACTTCTTAAAAACTCAGCAGCGGCAATTTAACCAGTGGATGCAGGATGATATCTATGGATTGGCCATTGAATTTGATAGCCTGGCCGAGGTCGAACGGGAATTCCAGGAGATGCTCGCCACGTCTCCACATTTCAATCTCCTGGCCTTAACGGATACCGAGGGACGCATTTTAGCGCTGGGTGGGGATTCTCAATGGCAGTCCTATGAGAATGCCCTGCGCGGGCAGGTCATGCAGGATGCCTTGGTCCTTTGTGAGGACTCCGAGGATCATGCCTACATGAGTAATGAAGACACATGGGAGTACCTGGGGATCTCCGATCGACAGGTGTGTTTCTTTGCTCAAGTGTGTCGCGATTCTCAAGGCCGGGTCAATGGCACCTTGTTGGGCTATTGCCGGTGGGAACCGATACAAGAAGAATTGCTTAATGCCCAAGAGTATCTCGTGGGTAACGGTTATGGTGATGCCACCTTGACCTTGATGAGGGAGGAGACCTTGACGGTCCTGGGCGACTCTCACCTGAATGAACGTCCGCTGATGTCCGTTTTTGAGACTCCCTATTCGGCCTGGCTGCAAGAGACCGTGGAAACCGAGGAGACCCGGCATTTTAGGCTGAAGGGCGATGATCGGTATTGCAGTGTCTATCGCATTGATTTTCCCTTGATCGATCGCAAGGGACAAAACGCGGGTATGCAGATGTTGGCGGTGCTCTCGGAACAGGATATCTTTGGAGTGGTGCAACGCCAATTGAGGATGTCCATTCTGGTGGTGGTTTTGATCGTCCCCATGCTATGGGCCTTGCTTTGGGCCATTGCCGGACGGATTGTGACGCCCTTGATGCGATTGTCGCAGGTGGCTCAGCGTGTAGGACACGGGGACCTGACCTCGATGATCGAGGTGGGTAGTGGCGGTGAAATGGGATCGCTCGAACACAGCTTTGCCTCCATGAAACGAGATTTGACTGACATTCTCGGAGATGTCAAACAGGCCGTGCAGGAGATCATCGCTGCCGGAATCCATATTCAATGTGCCAGCGAGCAGCAGGCCCTGGAAACCAAGGAGCAGGCGAGTGCGGTTAGTCAGACCGCAGCAGCGGCAGTCGAATTATCGACCACGTCCAAACGTATCGGTGAGAATGTTGACCATGTCACCGGGATGGCGGATCGTGTCTTATTGGGGATGGATCATATCCGCTCCACCACACGCGAAACCAGCGAGTTGTTGAGTTTGCTCGATAATAAATCCAAGCAGATCGTGGGCATTGTCGGTCTGATCAATACCGTGGCGGATAAGACCAATATGTTGGCGGTCAATGCCTCCATTGAAGCGGCTCGTGCGGGCGAACAGGGGCGGGGTTTCGCTGTAGTCGCTGATCAGATTACCCGTTTGGCCAAAAGTACATCGACCTCGACCAAGGGGATTGCCGAATTGATTGAAGAGATTCAAAACAAGATGCTTGACGCCATTGGGACTATGGAGCGGAGTGTGGAGAGTGTGGAGGAGGGGATGGAGTTGGCCCGGACCTCGGTTTCGAATTCGCAGGAAATTGCCATGAGTGCCAATCAACAGGTGGTCTGTTCCAAGCAGATCAGCGAGGCCATGAGACATATCGACGAGGCCATGAGTCGCATCAATCGCGATGCCCAGAATTCTGCCGAGATTGCCACTGAGTTGACCCAGGTTGCGGACCGATTACAAAATGTTGTGGCCCGTTTTCGAGTCGTAGAGTCTACCGTTGAATCGGTTGACAGATAAGGTCGTAATCCTGTGTGTCCGTGACTCGGCAGGGAATAAAATCACCCGGTTGAACCGGGCAGTTTTGGATAAGACACACGCTGTCGATTTCCGGGGCCTGACCGTAATAACGCCCCTGGGCGTGTCCTTCCTCATCCAAATCTTCCACGAGGCAGAGCAGATCCGATCCCACCCGTTCTTGATTGCGAGCAAAGGCGATCTCTTGCTGGGCCAACATGAGTCGTTCAACCCTTTCTTGTTTGATGTCATCCGGGATTTGATTGGGCATAGCCGCGGCTTGGGTGCCTTCTTTCAGGGAAGTAGGGGAAGCAGCCCATGGCATCAAAACGGGCCCACTGGACAAAGTCGAGGAGGTCTTGGAATTCCGCTTCGGTCTCACTGGGAAAGCCCACGATAAAGGTCGTGCGTAGCGTCAGGTCTGGGATGGCTTGACGTAAACGTTCCACGAGTTGGTGTTGGATTCGCGAGTATGGGGGCGACGCATATCCCTGAGTACACGCTCGTGCGAGTGTTGCAGGGGGATGTCCATATAAGGAACCACCTTTTCGCTTTGTGCGATGGTTTTTACCAGCGTGTCTGTCAATCCATGGGATAGAGATACATCAATCGAATCCAGGTCAGTTCGTCGATGGTTTCCAATTGCTTTAATAGCGTGACCAGTCCGTCTTGGTCCTTGAGGTCGTGTCCGTAAAAGGAGGTGTCCTGGGCCACCAGGTTCAACTCGACCACGCCGGAGTGGACCAGTGTGCGAGCCTCGTCCAGGATTTGCTCGCGGGGTTTGCTGCGAAAGATGCCTCGGATCGAGGGGATGGTACAGAAGGTGCAACGGTGGTTGCATCCCTCACTGATGCGCAGGTAGGCCCGGTGGGGCGGTCCGATGAGCAGCCGGGTGCTGTCATCACTGATCAGGGCGTGGGGGTGATGGGAGACCTGGACGGGTTCAGTCTTGCCATGCAGGGCTTCAGTGACGATCTGTGCAATACGATCACGATGGTCCAGGCCCACTATGGCATCGACGCCTTCGACCTCTTGAGCCAGTTCGTCGCCATACGCTGGGCCAGACAGCCCGCGACGACAACTTTTTTGATGCGTTTTTTGCGTTTCCCGGTCACGGCCTGACGCACAGCATCCAGGATTCCAGCTTGGCCGGTTCGATGAAGCCACAGGTATTGATCAGGACTACATCGGCCCGTTCGGGATCGGCTGAGATGAGAAATCCTGCCTGCACCAGGTCGGCCAACATCTTTTCACTGTCCACGGTATTCTTGGGGCACCCCAGGGAGATGAATCCCACGGTGGGGGGCTGTTGTCTCTGTTTCTTTTTATTCATGGGCAGTAGCTTAGCAGAATGTGGGGGGAAATCTACGAGGAATCATGAGATTTGGTTTAATCTCTTGCCAATTCATGGGTTATGGGGTATCACTTTAGGAAAGAAAAGACTCCCATGGTCTGTCTACCTCTACATTCGAGAAAGACATGTCATGTTGTCACAATCCATTGGCTTTTAAACATAAATCCGAAACCTGGGGGGGTGAAGGAAGAGAGAGGTTGTGCCTATGGATAATTTTGATTTGATTAACTTTGAAGGAGATGGGGATCTGCCTGAGGCAAATCCGGATCTGGACAAGCCGATTCCGTTTGATGATTCAGATCCCAACCCGACCGCCACGTCCAATGGGGTTTCACGCCAACCCTTGAGTTTGGGGGGGGCGTCGGCAGTTCCTGCTGCCAAGCCCGCGACTCCGCCTGTAGCCAAACCTGCTGCGGTTGCAAGACCTCAGGCGTCAGCGCCTAAGCCTGCGGCTCCAAGACCGGCGGTAACCCCGGTTTCAGCCCCTTCCGGGCCGATTTCTTCGCAAGATGGTCGGATCAGGGGAGTAAAGACCTTCTTTACCAAGCTACATCCCGGGGCCATTGTCTTCCTGGATGAGCAGGTGCAGAAGTGGCTGGATGAGCATCCGGATCTGAGTGTCCAAACGAACCAATATCACGGTAGGGGAGGTTCAGTCCAAGAAGACCGAGCCCAATTTGATTGTGATGGTCTGGTATTAGGCGACAGTTGCTAAGGAAGAGAAGAAGGTAAGAAGAGAGGAAGAGAAGCATAATTCTTCTCCTCTTCTCTTCTTAAGATCTTCACCTCTCAAGCTTGAGGGGGCGGGGACTTTTTGTCTTATTTACCTGGTTTTCCCGAAAAGGCTTGACTTCAAGACAACGGTCAAGTAATTATTTATGATTTCTATGTTTACGCATAATAATAATGTGTACAGGACCCGTATTGTAACTCTTAGTTGTATCGGAGGTTTTTGTGGCCAAAGCGCTAGCAAAAGAACTGATTAACGCAGGGGTTCATTTCGGTCACGGCGCCAGCCGCTGGAATCCGAAAATGGCCCCCTACATCTTTGGGAAACGCGGGAACATCCACATCATTGACGTGAAGCAGACCCTCAAAGGGATTCTGATTGCCAAGAAGCTCTTGGCCGAGATCGTCTCTGACGGCAGCGATGTCGTGTTTGTCGGTACCAAGCGACAGGCACAGAAGGCTGTTGAGGATGCCGCGGGAACATGTCAAATGCACTACATTTCGCAGCGATGGCTGGGTGGAATGCTGACCAACTTCCGCACCATTCGCTCTCGACTGGCCCGTTTGGAGCAGTTGGAAGCGATGGAGAAGGATGGGACTCTCGTCAAAGAGAGCAAGAAGCAGGCCTCTCGTCTCAAACGCGAGATGCGCAAGATTAGCACTAACCTCAATGGCGTACGTAAAATGAGTCGCCTGCCCGGTGTGGTCGTGGTGGTGGATGCCAAGAAGGAGCACCTGGCCCTTGCTGAGGCCAAGAAGCTCGGGATCCCGACCATCGGCGTGCTGGATACCGATTCCGATCCGGATGATGTCGATGTGGCCATTCCGGCCAACGATGACTCCATCAAGGCCGTTGAGTTGATTTTGGGCGAACTGGCCGGTGCTGTTGCCATTGGCAAGGCTCTGATCGGCTCCAAGCAGACCCCAGCGGTCTCTTTGAAGCGGGGTCGGTCTCGTCGTAAGGTCTTGGCCCGTGCCGATGAATCCGAGGCCCAGCCCCAAGAAGAGGCAGATGCCCCGGCAGAAACGCCTGTAGCCGAACCTGAGCAAGCTCCTGTTGCTGAGATCCCCGTCGAAGCTCCGGCCGAGCCCGCCCAGGATGGTCAAGCCGATACTCCGGCCTCGGCCTAAGCAGATCGATTCCTCGATCTACTTTTGTTTAGAAAATTTAGGTGAAAACCCCCACGGGATCACACGTGGGGGTTGTTCATCCTTTAAAAAACGAAACCGATATTATCCAAACGGGAGTAAGTGATATGGCGGAAATCTCAGCCTCAGCCGTAATGAAGCTCCGCAACTTGAGCGGGCAGGGAATGATGGACTGTAAGAAGGCCTTGAAAGACACCGATGGTGATGTGGACAAGGCCTTGGAACTGCTGCGTAAGAAGGGTGTGGCCACTCTGGCCAAGCGTGCCGAGCGGGCCACCTCCAATGGTCTGGTCGTCACCAAAGAGGCCGATGGCGGCAAGACCGTGGCCATGACCACCCTCTGCTGCGAAACCGACTTTGTCGCCAAGGGCGAAGGCTTTGCCGCCGCCGCCCAGACCCTGGCCGACTATGCCATGGCCTGTTCGGCTGATGAGGGCATCGATGCCCTGTTGGCCACTGCGATCGATGGCAAGCCCTATAGCGAAGTGATCACCGAACTGGTCAGCCAAACCGGCGAGAAGACCGAAGTCGGTCACTATGCCCGTTTTAAGGTCGCCAGTTCCGGCCTGGTCAGCACCTACATCCACTTCAACGGTAAGGTCGGTGCCATGATCCTGGTCGAGACCAGTGACGACAGCGTCGCCGCTGCCGAGGGTGTCAAGGAAATCGCCGCTGACATCTGTATGCACATCAGTGCCATCAAGCCCATGGCTCTGTCCAAAGACGATCTGGATCCTGAAGTCGTGGCCAAAGAACGCGACATCTATACCGAACAGGTCAAGGGTAAGCCTGCTGAAATCATCGATAAGATCGTTGATGGCAAGATCAACCGCTTCTATGCCGACAACTGCCTGCTGGCCCAGCCCTTTGTCAAAGATGACAAGAAGTCGGTGGAGCAGGCCCTGAGCGATGCGGCCAAGGCCGCCGGCGGAACCGCCAAGCTTGTGAAATTCGTCCGATTCGATATCGGTGCTGAATAAGTTACAGTGATGGAAACTGGGGACCGTGGTGGTGACGCCACCACGGTCCAGCCTTTGAGGGAACGATGGCAAAGAGTCAATACCAGCGGATTCTGCTGAAACTGTCGGGTGAAAGCCTGTGTGAGCCGGGTGAATCCGGCATTAGTGGGACTCGTTTGGCTGATATTGCCCGGCGTGTCGCTTCCCTCAGCGAGTTGGGTCCTCAGATCTCGATCGTGATCGGGGCCGGCAATATCCTGCGGGGCGAGGCCTTCTCCCAGAAGAGTTCCATCCCGCGTCACACCGCCGACTACATGGGCATGCTGGCCACCATCATCAATTGCTGTGCCCTGCAAGAGACCCTGGAAAAGATCGGCAAGCCCACGCGTGTGCTCAGTGCCATCGAAGTCGAGGCCATTTGCGAACCCTTTATCAAACGACGGGCCATCCGTCATATGGAACGCGGTCGCATCACCATTCTGGCCGGTGGCACCGGCAACCCCTTCTTTACCACCGATACCTGTGCGGCCCTGCGTGCCTCTGAACTGGGGGCCGATCTCTTGATTAAGGCCACCAAGGTCGATGGCGTTTACGATTCCGATCCCATGAAGAATCCCGACGCCAAGATGTACGATCAATTGACCTATGAAGAGGTTCTACGCAAGAATCTGCGGGTCATGGATCACGCGGCCATCAGTCTCTGTCGCGAGAATCACATCCCGTTGATCGTGTTGAATATTTTTAATGAAGGTAATCTCGAGCGTGCCATCTGTGGCGAATGCGTGGGCACGCGTGTTTGTTCCGAGGCCTCCGCCCCGGTCAGTTAGAGAGGAGTACTCCATGCCAGTCAATACCGTAATTTCTGATACCCAAGCCAAGATGGACAAGGCCGTTGAAGTCCTGCATGACGAACTGAGGGGCTTTCGTACGGGTCGTGCCTCTACGGCCCTGGTAGAGCATATTCGCGTGGACTACTACGGCACTCCCACGCCCTTGAAGCAGCTGGCGACCCTGGCCACTCCCCAGGTCGATCAAATCGTAATCAAACCCTTTGATGCCGGTGCCCTGCACGACATCGAAAAGGCCATCAAGAGTAGTGACCTGAGCATTGCCCCCATTATCGACGGTAAGTTTATTCGCCTCAATGTCCCGTCCCTCAGTGAAGAACGCCGTAAGCAACTGGTCAACCAAGCCAAGCAAGCCGGTGAGCAGGCCAAGGTCAGTTTGCGTAACATACGTCGCGATGCCAACAAACAGTTGGAAAAGGAACAAAAGGACAAGCTCATCACCGAAGACGATGAAAAGGGCGGCAAGAAGCAGGTGGATGACATGATCAAGGCCAGTACCGACAAGGTGGACCAGATGGTCAAGGCCAAGTCTGACGATATCATGCAGGATTAGGATCTCGTGCCCCGGCTTCAACCGGAGCTAGTGGGGATTGATCTTGAATCCCAGCGTGAGACTGGTCGATAGATTAGGCATAGCCTAACTAAGCAAGTCTCAAGCAGGAGATCGTCCCATGGCACAAAAGGATGCCCGAAAATCTAAGTCCCTCAAACCACATAAAGCCCAGCGAGTGATTGCAGAAATCGTCGCCGGGCTTTTATTGTTATTAGTCCTGTTCATCCTTTTTTTACCGACCCTAGCCTCCACCGCTCCGGTGACAGGATTTCTGCTGCAAAAGGCCGCCCAAATGACCGATGCCGAGATTCAACTCGGGGATCTGTCACTGGGCTGGCGTCATGGTATTGAAATCCACGATTTGAAGGTGGCCGATACCCGCGGTAAGCTTCAAATTAAGCACTTTCACAGCCAGCCCAATGTCCTGGCCCTCATACAAAACCGCTGGATCTTGGGTAAGACCGTGGTGGAAGAACCCATCTTGGAAATCCCCTTGGATCAGTTTAAATCTAAAGCGACGCTCACTTCGGAAACGTCCAATGCCCCATCACCATCGAACTCAGGTCATACCCAACTTCCGATAAAGTCCATGGAGGTCGAGGTTCATAACGGCCAAGTGCGACTCACTCAAGCCGACCAGCAGGTGTTGCAGGTCACGGATATCAATACCCAGGTCGATCTCAATCCTCAAGGGCAGGCCAGCTTTTTTACCCTTGCTCTAGCCGTGCAGGATGACGAGCAATCCAGTGATGTCCAGGTCGAGGCCCAGGTTAAACGTCAGGACAAGGGTTGGGTTTTGGATCTGGCGGCTGGGAAGTGGAATATTGATGTCAATCAGTTTAATCTGGCCACCCTCCAGCCTTTGGTTGAACTGACCGGGGTAGAGGTGAAAACACAGGGCCGTCTTTCCGCCCAATTGCAGGGAATTCTGGAATCCGATCAAACCGTGGGCCTCAAGGGCTCGGTGGAGGTCAAGGACCTGGATGTGACATCGGCGGCATGGCAGGGCGATCACCTGGCCAGTGCCCAGGTACTACTAGAACTGGATGCCCAGACCTTTGAACAGCAGTTGATGATCAACCGGGCCTCTCTCCAAACCGATTGGGCCCAGGTTGAATTGCAGGGGCAGGCCCCGTTGGATCCCAATCAATGGCTTACCAGCAGTGAACTCAATAGCACCCTGGAGGTGCAGGTGGCTCATCTTATGAGGCAGATGCCCCATACCCTGTCCCTGCAGGAGGGTGTCGATGTCACGCAGGGGACCTTGTCCTCTCAGGTCGAATGGCTCAACGGTTACCTGCACACCCAGACCACCCTGGCGGGCCTGGCCGGTCAGGTTAACGATCAGCCCGTGCAACTCTCTCAGGATGTGGTCGCGGATGTGCGGTTGGACCTAACGCAAGAGGATTGGGCCTTGGAAAACCTGGTACTGGACAGTGCCTTTGCCAAGATCCAGGCCAAGGGCAGTCGAGAGAAACTGGAACTGGAAAACCAACTGGACCTCAGTCGCTTTCAGAACGAGATGGGTCAGTTTGTCGACTTCAAGGACTTGACCTTGACCGGTCAGATGCGGAGTCAGGGTTTTGTGGCCTGGCAGGACGACCGTATTCAGGTCAATGGTACGGCCCAGGTGCGTCAACTGATGGTCGATTGTGCCAAGGGGTGCCAGATCCAGGAACCGCAGGCGGGACTGAGTCTCGAAGCGGCCTGGCACTCGACCACACGTGCCTTAGACGTGACCTCCTTGTCTATGAACGGTTCACTTGGTACCCTGGCCATCAACCAGGCCCAAGGCCATTGGCCACAGGACGAAGCGATGTCGTTGCAGGTCCCGCTCACCTTGCAGGGATTCCCACTAGATAAAGCCCTGCAATGGACCCGGGCCTTGGGAGTCGGTCCTAATGATCTGCAGTTGGCCGGGTTTCTCAACGGTCAAGTCACACTCTCCGCCGAGCAGGGCGGTTATCAAGTACAAATGTCCCAGACGCAAGTGGAGGATCTGCGTTTTCAATGGCAAGATCAGGATGCCTTTGTTCAGGATCAGGTTACCCTGGTCTTGGATGCCCAAGTGCAGCCTGAGGCCCGTCGACTCCAGGTCAATGATCTGCAATGGATCAGTCCCCAAATCCAGATTAAGCGGGCCCATTTTCAACAGGCCCAGACCGAGTCGATCACGCAACTGGCCGGCGGCATAGAAATGGACTATGACTGGGACACCGTGGGGCCCTTACTGGCCGATGTCCTGCCTGAGGGCCTGGAGATTGAGGGACGGGCTTGTGAGTTTCAGGTTGAGATGCCTATCTCTGAAGATGGCTTAGATATGTCACAGGTTTCCGGTCAACTGCAAATCGCCTGTAATGGCGCCAGCTATCAAGGCATTGAACTGGGGGCGCTGGATGTCAATGCCGTGATCGACGAAGGGCTCTTGACCGTGGCCCCCTTTAGCACCACGGCCAATCAGGGCACCCTGGCCTTTGCCTGCCAAGGAGACTTTACGCGCGAACCGGCCGTCTTTTCCACTTCTGGCCCCATGCAGGTCGCCGACGATATACAGATCACCACTGAGATGGCCGAATCCCTGTTTCAGTACATCAATCCGCTCTTTGCCAATATCAACAGTGTCACAGGCACCACGGATTTCTATTGCGAACAGCTCCAGATCCCCTTGTCTGCTGAGGCCAAGGACCAGATCAAGGTTGCGGGCACTGTGTCCTGTGCCAATGTCGTCTTGCAGGGTTCGACGCTTTTTTCAAAAATGCGACTCAATCCGCAGCGTTTACAGATTCATCCCACCCGCTTTGTCTTGAGTGACGGCGTTCTGCGTTACACCAACATGCAGGTCGATGTCGGTGACAATCCCGTCCAGTTCTCCGGGGCCATTGGCCTGGACCAACGACTGGACATGGACGTCACCCTGCCTTATACCTTCGAGGGACGCACCGAACGCGTTGGGCATACCACTAGTAGACGCATTACCGTGCCCTTGACCGGGACCCTTAAAAAGCCGGAATTGGATCTGGAAGAGTTCTTACAGCGGACGATCCAAGAACAGTTGCCCAACCTATTGGAAGACGTGCTCCGTAATCTTTAAGAGAGATGTTCCTATGCAGAACCCCTTGACCAAATTGTTGACCATGCCTACCACCCAATTGGGGCGTGCCACCCGCTTTCTGATCTTTCAGGTGCGACTGTGGGTTCACTGTGCCCGCCTGCTCCGCATGAACCGATCCGGGCAAAAGGCTGCGGCCCTGTCTTACCATACCATCTTCGGCCTATTGCCCATGGCCATTGTCATGCTTATGGTCTTTCAGGCCCTGCCCGCCTATCGAGGGGTGGGACAGAATGTGTTGGGTTTTGTCTATGACCAGTTGCAGTTGACCTCTATTCAGATGCCGAGTGATCCCAATTCAGATCACGGATCACAGATGACAGATCGCAGTGGGCAGATCGTAGATGATGGTTCACAGATCACAGATCACAGATCACAGATCACAGATGATCCCAACCCTCAGACGGCGATCACAGAAGAGCCTCGTATGCTCACCGACTATCTGGATGAGTTGGTGGGGAAGTTTTTTAGTGGGGTGGACAAAGGTTCGATTACGCTTTTGGGTGCGGTATTGGTGATCTGGGCGGCCCTGGCTTTGTTGGTCAATGCCGAGCGGGTCTTCAACGAGATTTGGCATGTGTCACGCGGTCGTAGTTTGATCAATAAGATCATCAACTATTGGGCCCTCTTGACCCTGGGCCCCTTGCTCTTGGGAGTGGGGCTGCACCTGGCCGGTTCTCATGCCTTCTTGGGCCAGTTCCAGCAGACCATGAATTCGCCTTGGCCGCCGCGCTTGATTTCTTATGGTATTGCCATGTTGGGTTTCTTTTTGATGTACTTTGTTCTGCCCAATACCAAGGTCGAACCCTGGCCCGCCCTATGGGGTGCTTTGGTCGCGGCCCTGGTCTGGAGTCTGGCCAAGTGGGGTTTCCGCCAATATGTGACCCAGGTCATTCCCTATAGCACGGTCTACGGCATCATCGGTCTGGTGCCCCTGGCTGTTTTGTGGGTTTATGTCACCTGGCTAATCCTCCTGTTCGGCCTGCAGGTGTCCTTCACCACTCAACACCTCCATACCCTCAGTGCCGCCGAGCTCTCCGACGCCCGCAGGCAAGAGGATTGTTTCATCGCCAACGATGTCACCATCATGAACATCCTGCGTGTGGTGGCCGCCGACTTTGAAAGCAAACAGGGCCCGGTCCCGGCCGAGACCATCTGTAGTCGTCTCGAACTGCCCGCGGGTTTCGGTAGCAAGATCCTGCGTTTTCTGGTCGACGAAGGCCTGCTGGCCAAGACCAGCGAGCCGGCCATCGGCTTTGTCCCGGGCCGCGCCCCCGAGACCGTGACCCTCGCCGACATCTCCACCCTCGTCACCAAGGCCAGCTTCTGTCAAAACGCCGATTCGGCCGCCTTGAGCCAACTGCTCAACGACAAACGCCTGGCTCAAACTCAAACCAACCTTAAGCAACTGCTAGAAGATCCGCACAACGAGATTAACAAGGAAGAGCAGGGTTAATCCTTGCTTGAATTCCCTCCTGGGAAATGTGTCAAAAATACAGGCAATGCTTTGGATATGGCACGTGAACCTTTAGCGAAGCCGTTGTTTTCTTTTTTTGTAACATACTCGCCTTCTTTTACGTCAAAAGGGTGAATACTTGGATTGTACGTCGCTAGAGGGTGTTGTTGCGTTTCAATATTGAAGATTGAGACGATTCCTGGTAGATTATGATGAAAACATGGAAAATATTAAGGATGGGAGAGCTACTGATGATCAGGACAACTCGGCTTTATTTCCTGTTAGCGACCTTGCTGGCAGTCACATCCCTGGGACATACTCAGATCGAGCAGCGGTTGAATTATTGCTATGGTCAGGGAGCCATTGATCGGATCGGTGGATTGATTATGATTTTTACTGATCAGGTGGATCCTCCTGATGAATTGAAATTGCCCGAATTCAAGGCCAACGATCCTCTTTTCTTTGCTTGGAAGACACCTTCCACTAAAGAGGGATGTGTCTGGTTCGCTATGGATCGTTCTAATTTAGATCAGCCCCATGATCGATTGATTGTCGATACGGATTGCGATGGCGATCTATCTGATGAGCTGGTGGTCACTTGTGATCCTAAAGAAAAAGAGGAAACGGGTTGGACCTTGTTCCATTCGATACTGTTGAACTTTCCCGGTGAAGGCGAGTCGCGGACCTATCATGTCAATGCTGTGTATGAAGCAGGTGGTCTCGGTCTCGCGATTGGTTCAGATTGTTGTTATCATGGAGAGATTGCGATTGGGGAGCAAGATTATGAAGTGATCTTCAAGGATGATAATCATGATGGCACTCACGATCAATTGAGTATTGCTCCTAAGGATCATCCCGATTTTCGTTCTTTGGGGCGTTTTTTTGACCTGAATGAAACCTTGTACTCTCTCGAAGTATTGGAATACGGATCCATGCTAAAGCTGAATCCGGCAAAGGATATTGCCATGGGGCAGGTTCAAGTTCCAGATGGCATTAGTCAAGTTCGATTTGAAAGTGAATTGGGAACGTTCATTCGGACTCCTCAGGGTGGGATCGTGGCTCTTCCGCAGGGAACACATCATCTAAGTCGCTGGACGATAGAACGCAAAGACCAGCAAGGTCGCTTGTGGCGAGCTGAAGGTCAAGGCTTTGACAAGCAAGGTTTGGTTGAGGTTAATGCTACGGATATCCCTTCATTGAAGATAGGTGAGCCCTTGTTGTCTACTATGACGGTCAATCGAAATGGTGGTGATCTTTCCTTTTCACAAGGCCTAACTGGACATATGAGCGAATCCATTACTCTGTATGTGGATGGAGAGCAAACCGAGGCTCCCAAGCTTGAGGTGCATGATAGAACAGGCAAGCTGGTCGATACCCTCAATTTCGAGTATGGCTGAGGCAGTACCTGTTCGCTCTCGTGGCGAGAGCCAAATGATTTGCAGAAACCTGCACGTGTGACTGTGGCCATTGAGGGTCCCTTTAAGATTCGTCCGGCTCGTTCCTTTGTGATTAAGGTGGATGGACGCCTGCCTGTCGCCTGTGGAGAGGAAATCGAAGACATCAAGGCCACCGCTGGGCTTCGTGGTGTCTCACAGGAATTACCCATGTTGGTCGATGGGGTCGGTCTTTCTCTCTGGGACGATGACCTGTTGATAGAGTGTGACAATGTGTCTGAGCAGATGTGGATGTCACCGGACGCAGGGGCAGTGGATTTTCTGGAATTCGATCTGGGCGGCCCACAGGTGTTGAGTTGTGCCCAGGTTTGGAACTACAATGTTTCGGATGCTACCCAGCAGGGACTGGGGCGGGCTGATGTTTCCGTCTGGACGGAGGCCAAGGGCTGGACCACGGTTCTAAGGGGCGTGACCTTTGCCCAGGCGGAGGGGACACGGGATTATGATGAACCGACCGTATTGGCCCTGGATGGTATCACCGCCGCCAAGGTGCGTTTTGATCACCTGCAAGGCCTAGAGATCGATGGTGCTGTCGGCCTCAGTGAGGTGCAGTTCTTTAGCCAACGGACCAACGAAGCTGCGAAGCCCTATCCTACCCACGACAGTCAAGTGATCTGGAAATCGTCATTGCCGATCCATTGGACCAGCGGTCTGGATGTCATAACCCAAAAGGTCTACTTGGGGCTGACACCGAGTGATTTGACCGAGGTTGCGACTATAGACCGGGAGGGATTCTGTGCGGGGACTCTGGAAGGTTGTAGTTCTGAGTCCCGCTACTATTGGCGGGTGGACACCGTGCATAAGGACGGTTCGGTGACACCCGGCCCGTTGTGGCAATTTGATACGTCTCCGGTGATGGTCGGGCATTGGACCTTTGATGAATCCCAAGGAACCGTAGCCCATGATCAGTCTTCGCAAGAACTGCACGCGACTGTGGCAGGCGAAATCGATTGGCGTCCGGACCAAGGCAAGGTCGGTGGGGCCCTGATGCTGGATGGGACACCCACCAGCTATGTCGATTTGCCCAATGCCGTAGGCAGCGGCCCCGGGGGCAAGACCCTGGCCTTGTGGGCCTATCCCACGGCCTCAAAACGTTGGGCTCGTTTTATCGAATTCGGCAATGGTGAAAACCAAGACAACATCCTCTTTTCCCGTTTTGTCTTTAGCGACGATCTGTTGTTGTCCACCTATCGCGAGAGTGCTGGTGGGGGGCGGGTCTATGCCCGCGGTGCCATCGATCCCAATGCCTGGCAATTTTTGGCTGTAACTCTGGACGATAAAGGCAATGCCAAGATCTATAAAAATGGGAAGCCGGTCGCGGAGGGCTTCAGCGGTGTGGTCGTCCGTGACGTGGTACGTACGGAGAACTACATCGGACGCAGTAACTGGTCCGTAGACGACAATTACCAGGGCCTGATCGACGATGTCTGGATCATCAACACAGTGCTCAGCGATCAGGAAATCCAGGGACTCTATCAAGGCCACGGCTATCAACCCATCGAGATAGAGGCCTCTTTGCCCCAGTTGGTGATGGCTCCTGTCGTGGTGTCTGAGGGAGGGATGAGTTCAGAGCAGATTCCCTCTAGCCCATGGTCCCGGTTGATGATATTATTGGTGGTTGTTCTTGGTTTAATATTGATGGGTTGGAAGACCCGAGGAAGGAGCCCTAAGGCATGACATCTCGTGTAATTCTTTTGTTGGCTATCCTATTAACAGTGACATCGTTGGGATTGGCTCAAATCGATCTGTCGTTGAATTATCACTATGGGCAGGAGGCGGAGGATATCTTACAGAGTCGTTCTCTCTATGGCTGTGACTTATCGGATCGGCCTAATGATGTCAAGTTTCCGGCTTTTACTGCCTCTGATCCCATCTTTGCCAATTGGAGTGTGCCGACTGCTGCCGGTGGAACCCTGTGGTTGGCTCTGGACCGTTCCGCTTCGGATCAGCCCTATGATCGGCTATATGTGGATGCCGATGGGGATGGAGATCTTTCCGACGAACAGCCCATACACTCCCAGGGCAAGGATAACAATAATTGGGATGATTTTGGCCCGGTCAAATTATCCTTTGTCGATGAGGGCAGGTCGGTCATCTACCATTTGGATATCATGTTTGGATCCAATGGACGTTTCTTCATCATCAGTTCGGCCTGTTGCTATGAAGCCATGGTGTCACTGGAGGGAAGTGAATATCGCGTGATCTTGAGGGACCGTAATAATAATGGCTCTTTTATGGATCACAGTGACTGGATCAGTATTGCTCCTGAGGGGGAGATCGATTATCGCGTGGTGGGACGTTATGTCGAAGTGAACGGGGCGTTGTATGAACTGGAGATCTTGGAGCATGGCAATCGCGTGAAGTTGGCCCAGGCCGTGGATGTGCCATTGGGACAGGTTCAGGTGCCCGAGACGATCGGTGAGGTCCAATTTATCAGTGAGTTGGGACAGTTTGATCGCATTGTGAAAGACGGCAAGGTAACCCTGCCCCAAGGAACGCACCGAATTAACCGATGGGTGATGGAGCGTAAAGACGAGCAGGGACGCCAGTGGCGGGCCGTGGGATCAGGCTTTGACGAGCAAGGCCAGGTTGATATTACGGATGGCGGTGTCGCCTCACTGAAGATTGGTGAGCCGTTTAAGTCTTCTTTGGATGTTTCCACTCGCAGGGATGGGGAACTCTATTTTAGTCAGGATTTGACTGGGCAGGTTGCTCAATCCATTAGTCTGTATGTCGAGGGTGAACGAGCTGCGGCTCCTCAGCTGCATGTATGTGATAAAACCGGTAAGAGGATTGAAACCCTCAATTTCGAGTATGGCTGAGGCGGCACCTGTTCGCTCTCGTGGCGAGAGCCTGACGATCATATGAAACCCATCAGTATCACCGTGGCTGTAGCCGGTCCCTTTGAGATCCAAGCCGCTCAACCCTATGTCCTCAAGACAGAAGAACAACGTTTGCCTGTAGTTTGTGGTGAGCCGGTCATGGGTGTCACGGCCATTATCGGGGAAGATCCGCAATCTGTGCCCATGTTGGTGGATGGACAAAGTCTGTCTCAATGCGATAACGATTTACTTCTGGAATGCAACACGAGTACCGAGGAGATGTGGCTGGCAACGCAAGAACAGGCGGCCGCGACCTTGGAATTTGATTTGGGCCAGGAGAGAACCTTGTCGTGCATCCAGGTCTGGAACTACAACGATCCGGTGCTTTCAGAGGTAGGGCTAGGCAAGGCTGACATTGCGGTTTGGACCCAAGCACAGGGTTGGACCCCTGTATTGAAACAAGTGGTGTTTTCGCCAGGAGAGGGAACCGACGATTATGATGAACCCACAGTGCTGCCCCTGCAGGGAGTTAAGGCCGCCAAAGTTCGATTCACGGGCATGCAAGAGCGGGTTGCTGGTGAAGACTTGGGATTAAGCGAGGTCCTATTTTATCAGCAGCGCACGGCTCAGGCCTGTAAACCCTATCCCGCCTCAGGGGCCAAGGTTCGCGGGCAAAGCCTGCAATCTTTGCGTTGGACTTCGGGCTTGGATGCGGTGAAACAGAATATCTATCTTGGGTTCGATCCGACGTCCATGACACCGTTGAAGACGACCGATCATGAAGGATTGTGCAGTGCCACCCTGTGGGGCTGTTCTCCCGACCAAACCTACTACTGGCGCGTCGATACGACTGCCGCTGACGGGACCGTCACCGAGGGTGAGACCTGGTCCTTCGAGACCCCGTTAATGGTCACCCATTGGCCTCTGGATGAGACCGAGGGAACTCTGGCCCATGAGTCATCGGAATTGGGATTGCATGGACGCTACTGGGGTAACGCGGGTTGGCGTCCTACTGAAGGTAAATGGGGTGGGGCCCTGATGCTCAGTGGGGCCGGAGAGTATATTGATTTGCCCGACGCCGTGGGCAGTGGCGGCGGGGCCAAGACCCTGGCCCTGTGGGCCTATCCCATGGAGCGATCCCTGTGGGCACGCTTTATCGAAATCGGCAATGGCGAGCATAGTGACAATCTATTGTTCTCACGCTATCGTTCCAACGATGGCCTCATCGTCGAGGCCCATCAGGGGAATGTGGCGGGCGAACGCATTATTGCCGAAGACACCCTGGACTTGAACACCTGGCAGTTCCTGGCCATGACCATCGATGATGCAGGGCAGATCGTCATGTACAAGGATGGTCAACAGGTAGCCCAAGGCGATGGCGGGATGGGGCTGCGTAATGTAGTGCGTGCCGAGAATTACATCGGCCGAAGCAACTACAGTGCCGATGCCTATTATCGCGGCATGATCGATGACGTGTGGATCATCAATGCGGTGCTTAATCCGGATCAGATCAAGGATTTATACGATGGTAAAGGGTATCGTCCGGTTTCTGCAGAGAGCAAGGAAGTGCCCTTGCCGACGTTGGTCATGGATATGCCTATGGCCCAGAAGGTGTTGGCCACGCCGACTTTTGAAACGCCGGTGAAATCCGGTTCCAGACTCTTGATTTTGATCGTTGTCGTGGGGATTTTTATAGTCTTCGGAAGTCTAATGGGTCGGAAAAAAGTTTAAAATCTTACAAGGTTGTCAAAAAGCATGTAACAAAGTATCCTGGTTGCCGTCTTAGAGGATGAAACTATGACGAGAGACAACCGGAAAACCTTGTTATCCACTTGGGAATACGGCTGAATGTGTCACCTGCGGTACTCGTGGCGAGTACACTGGACGCATGGCCGGACACCTCTATAGGCGGTTGTCAGGCAGATTGGGCATTCGCCCGGACATTTTATTGCATCCCCAGTAAACCCACGAAGTATCAGCGGACCTTTAACCAGGCCCGCTTTTTTTTTTGATTCCTGAGTCCTGTTTTAATTACGGAGAACTGATATGAAGCAATTGAACGATGTCACACTCAAGGATGTGCAGGCCGTGTATAGCGGGGCCGAGGGGGATCTGTGGGAACTGGTCATGGGCGAGCAGATTCATATCGGCGGTATGGCCTCGTCTATGGACCTGGCGGCCAAGGCCGGTATCCTACCTGGTATGCGGGGTGTGGACCTGTGTTGTTGTAATGGTGCGGGCATGCGGTTTCTGGTACGGTTCAAAGAGGTCGAGTTCATGCAGGGTGTGGACGCCACTGAGAAGGTGATTCAGCAGGGGTGCGAGCGTTGTACCTCGGAGGGATTGGCCGAGCAGATCGACTTTGTCCTGGCGGATGTCTGTGACACTGGCCTGGAGGCCGGAGAGGTAGACTTCGTCTGGGGTGAGGACGCCTGGTGCTATGTGGTGGACAAGCCTGCCTTGATCGCCGAGGCCGCGCGTCTGGTCAAGCCGGGCGGGGTGATCGCCTTTACCGACTGGATCGAAGGCCCCGCTGGGCTCAGTGACGCTGAAGCCGAGCGGTTCCTGACGTTCATGAAGTTTCCCAATGTTCAAGATCTGACGGGTTACCAGGAATTGCTCAAGGCCAATGGCTGCGAGATCGTCGAGGCCAGTGACACCGGACGCTTCGGTGTCCATGTGGACCTCTATATCAACATGCTCACCATGCAGTTGACCTACGATGCCCTCAAGATTATCGGTTTCGATCAGGACCTGGTGCAGGCCATGGCTGGCGAGATGATCTTTATGCAGAAACTGGCCCATGCCGGCAAGATCGCCCAGGGACTCTTTGTGGCCAGGAAATCGTAATCGTAATCAGCGCAGCGGTAATCGTCATCGAGAGATCTTATCGGTGATTGAAAAATTCGATTACGATTACGAGTACCGTTCGCTGTGCTCACTGATTACGATTACGACAACAAAGTAAGATATAGCAAAGAAAGGTTCGACCATGGCCGGATGCTGCGATCCCAGTCAAAGACCGACAACCCGCAAGTCATGTTGTGGTGAGAGTGCCTCACCTATCGACAACAGTCCCTTGGGGTGGTTTGGACAGATGATTCCCCATTGTCTGGATTATGCCCAGGCCGCCAGGCAGGAGGGCAGGCCCGTGGTGGGGATTATGTGTGAATATACCCCACGTGAATTGATCATGGCCGCCGGGGGTGTACCGGTGTGTCTGTGCGGCGGAGATGTGGATATGATTCCGCCCGCGGAGAACGACCTGCCTGCCAACCTCTGTCCCTTGATCAAATCCACCTATGGCTATCACGTGCAGCAGGCCAATCCCTTTTTGGAGATGGCCGATCTGATCGTGGCCGAGACCACCTGTGACGGCAAGAAGAAGATGTACGAACTCATGTCCCGCAGCAAACCCATGCAGGTCTTGGAATTGCCGCAAAAGCCGGACGATTCCGATGCCATGGCCCATTGGGTGGCCGAGCTGCACAAGCTCAAGGCCGCGTTGGAGGAACGCTTTGATGTCACCATCACCGACGATCGGCTGCGTGAGGCCATTGTCGTGATGAATCGCGAGCGGCGCCTGCGACGTGAACTGGCCCATCTCATGGCGGCCGAGGCTCCCCCCTTGACGGGGCTGCAATTGCTGGATCTCAAGAGCATCATCTCGGGCATTGATGCAGACCTGGATCAGTATGAGGCTTGCTTGGGCCACCTCAAGGAGCAAGCCGGTCTCACCGGCAAGGTACGCGTGTTGTTAACGGGTGTGCCTACGGTGCATGGAGCCGAACGCGTGGTTGAACTGATCGAGCAGGCTGGTGGCTTGATCGTGTGCATGGAGAGCTGCACGGGCATCAAGCCCATCTGGGACGACGTGGACGAGGAGGCGGATGATCCCATGGGGGCCATTGCCGAGAAATATATGGATCTGCCGTGTTCGGTGATGACTGCCAATGACCGTCGCATGGATTTATTGGAAGAATTGAATCGACGTTTTCGTCCCGATTGCATTGTGGACCTGAGCTGGCAGGCCTGCCTGACCTACGATGTGGAGACCTGGCGCGTGCGTGAACTGGCCGAGCAGACCTTGAAGCTGCCGTACCTGCGGATCTCCACGGACTACTCACCCTCGGACTCGGCCCGCATTGCCTTGCGTGTCGAAGCCCTGTTCGAGACGGCCCGGGCCAGGAAGGCGTGACATCGTGTCCTGTGTCCTGCTTAACAGCCCCTATGTCCCAACCCCGTGGATTGTAGCCCATGGTTTCAATGCCAGCGTGTTGCAGTCCACCTCGAGAGGGGAACATGCCTCTGTTGCAGGTCGAGCCGGAATCTGTGCCTATGTCACGGCCTGGGTCAGTGAGGCTCTGACTCATGGCCAAGTTGCGGCGATTGTCATGGCCACCACCTGCGATCAGATGCGACGGGCCTATGAAGTCGTGATCGAGCAGGCCAAGGTGCCGTGTCACCTCTTCAATTTACCGGTGACCTGGCAGGGCGTCCAAGCGATTCGACAGTATCGCGATGAAGTGACACGATTGGGACGCTTCCTGATCAACATCGGTGGCTCAGAACCGGACGAGGCAACCTTGCTTTTTCACTTGCAGGGTACGGGGACCTCTGAGGCTGTGACCAATGGAGCAGGATTACCCCTGGCGGTGGTGGGCCCGCATGGTCCAGTGAATAGCGAGCCTTGGCTTGAGCTGTTGCATGGAGCAGGGGGACAGGTGATGTTGGATTGTACTCAACCGTCATCACCGGTGTATGATCGTCGCAACCTGACCTGCGACCCCTTCAACGAGATGGTGACGGCCTGGTTCGGTTCCATGGCCGAGATCTTTCAACGGCCCAATGATCGCTTTTATGCACAACTTAAACAGGCCTTGGCTATCACGCCCGTACGTGGCCTGATCGTGCGACGTTTTCTCTGGTGTGACCTCTGGCATGCCGAGGTGCATCGAATCCGGCAGGAGATGGATCTGCCCGTACTGGATTTGGAACTGGCCCAGTGGCAACCGGGTGACACCGAACGCCTTGCCAATCGACTTCAGGCCTTTGTGGAGATGGTGCGATGATGGATCCACTCCAATCTATCGACCTAGCCCAGTGGGACCAACGCTATGCAGACCTGTGCCAAGCGGGTGTGACCCTACCCGACTATTGTGCTCCATTATCCCAATATATGCGTGAAGGGGATACTCGCCTACAGTCCCTGACCTATGACCCCGATCCTGCAGCCTTACGACTGTGGTGCTTTTTACTCAGTGAAGAAGAACGTCTGCATCAGGCCTGGGCGGATGGACACTTGATTGTCGGGGCCATGAAGGATCTGGGTACCGTGCCGGTGATGGCCTACAGTCTGGATAAGGTCACGGCCTTTTACCCGGATGGGGCCTGGTGGATTCCATGCGTGATGGAGCTGGGAGCAGGGTTGTTGGAAGTGGCTGATGACCTGGGCGTGGATGAATCCTTTTGTCCGGTGCGAGCCATGTTGGGGGCTTTTGTCACGAAGAATCACTTTCCCATCCCGGATCTGTTGATCAGCAGTGCCGGGGCCGTGTGTGACGATTTCTCCGCCATTGCCCAGCGACTGGAGGGCATGGGATATCCGATCTTGTGGTGGGAGTGTCCCCATCGACGCACTCCTGATCCCAATGAAGAGGCCGTGACCCTGCCGGCTGGCTTTGTGGCCCCGGGCCGTCAGGTGGCGGCCGTGCGTGCGGAACTCGAACGAGTACGCGGGGTCCTGGAGGAACGCAGTGGTCAACGCCTGGATGATGAACACCTGCGAGCAGGAATCCAGCGGGCCAATCGCGTGCGTACCTTGCTGAATCAATTGCGTGACCTGGCCTATGGCAGTCCGATCTGTCCGTTGCTGGGCTTGGAGATGTTGATTGCCGAGATGCTGGCCATTCATTTCTGTTCGGATCAGGACGAATCCCTCGCCGTGTTGGCAGGGTTGGTGGGATTGGCCGAGCAGCGGGTGGCAGTAGGGCAAGGCTATGGCAACGAACAAACGGTGCGCATCTTCTGGGTCAATCCCGTGGCCGACCTGCGTGTGATGAACCTGTTGGAACAATGCGGGGCGCGGATCTGCGGGACGGAATATCTCTTCAGTCACGCCCTGGACCCGATCCCCGAGGATCTAGATCCCATGGAGGCTCTAGCCCGCATGGCCCTGGCCGATCCCATGGTGGGATCGAGTCGAGATCGGGCCGATCGAGTCTGTCATGACATCGAACGCTTCGGGGCCCAGGCCGTGGTAGTGTCACGCATCCCCGGAGCCAGTCACTGTGCCTGGGAGGGTCGTGTCATTGCCAAGGTTGTACAAGAACGCCTAGGCTTACCCGTATTGGAGATCGAGGTGCCACCCCTAACCGACGCATTGATCCCGGCTCTACAAACCAGACTAGAGGCCCTAGTCGAAACCATAAAACAAAATAACTGTGATCTGTGATCTAACAACTGTGATCTAATAAACTGTGAACTAAAAACTGAGAACTGAAAATGATATATGCTGGCATCGATGTAGGATCACGCACCCTCAAGGTGGTGCTGTTTGATAGCGAATTACAGGCCGTAATTGGTCACGGCCTGAGCAATCAAGGCGTGCACCAGGGGACGTTGAGTCGCGAACTCTATGAGCGGGTCTTGGTCAAGGCTGGACTCGAAGCCGACGAGGTCGCCGGTGTGGTGGCCACGGGTTATGGACGCAATGCCGTAGACTTCGCTCAAAATGCGATCACGGAGATTACCTGTCATGCAGCCGGTGTGCGTCACCTGTGTCCCGAGGCCCGTACTATCATCGACATCGGTGGCCAGGACAGTAAGGTCATTCGTTTGGATGGTGAAGGCAAGGTGCAGGATTTCGTTATGAACGACCGCTGTGCCGCCGGAACCGGTCGTTTTCTGGAGATCGTGGCCGAACGATTGGAAACGGATTTGGATAAAATCGCTGCCTGTACCGGCTGTTGTGCCAATCCTGCCTCCATCAGCAGCATGTGCGTGGTCTTTGCCGAGACCGAGATCATCGGCTTGCTGGCCTCGGGACGTGCGCCAGTCGACATCATGGCCGGGGTGCAACTCGCCATCGCCAACCGCATGATCAGCATGGTGGGACGTCACGGCCAGGGACCGTTCGTCTTTACCGGCGGCGTGGCCCTGGTGCCGGGCATGGTCGAGGCCTTGAGCAAGACCCTGGAACACCCCGTGACGGCCTGTCCCAAGGCCCAGTTCACCGGTGCATTAGGTGCAGCGTTACTGGCAGGTCCTCGTATTTAGAGTGGTATTATAAGCCTTCGACGGCATTGGGATCGAATATGCCCTCTGGAAACTCCGGTGTTTCATCGAGATAAACCGTGGTTATCAAGGGATCTTTTATGACGATGTCCTCGGGATGATCTACGCTAAAACCTGACTTCTCATTGAAATTTCCATGATCACAGGCTTGTTTTTTGACGTACCACATGCCGGATTGGGTTTGAGCGTATTCCTGGACCTGCCAGATACGATAATGACTGGGGCGAAGTTGTTGAGAAACGCCCTTTAACCAGTTGGGGTCGTCGTGCCATTGTGCATTTCGTTTGAAGATATAGACAAGTCGAGTGCATAGATAAGCCTTGCTTGGATCGAGATAGTAAAGGGTTCGTTTGGGCAAGGTCACTTCTTCGGTGGGACCATAGATATATCCACGTTCTAGGCGTTCGATGCAGATCAGGTTGTGGGTCTCTGCATAGGAATCATGGATGATTTTTTTGCTGATCCCCATGGGAAGTGCGAGAATAGGAAATGAAATGTCCATGCATACATTACCTAGGGCAATCAGGGGATGATTCTGTGACAGGGTGATTCTATACAGATCCTGGTTGTCGGCAGTTCGCTGATCTGTGATCTTCCATATCTGGTCCGTATGTTGACTTCGCTGGAAGGTGAGCTGGACTCCCGTGTGTTGGTTGGCAAAAACGACTTTCTGTCTGAACCCATTGTAATTTTCAAGCGGCCCCGACATCCACCATTGATATTGAGAGGCAAAGTCCTTTTCGATAAAGTGCTCTGTCGTGTCATTGACGGTATTCCGATATTTTGAACTGATATAGCGGATGTTGTCATGCCGGTACTGCCCATTGTAAAGATGAAGTACGTCAGCGTAGGTAATGCCGTCCGGGGCATACTTGTAGGCGTATTTCGAACTTAAGACCTTAATCGCGATACACGACTCAGGAAGTCGATCCATATTTTTCTCCGATAGATCCTGGATTTTTTGTAGGACCTGGGAGAATTGCTGAGTTGGCGTGATGTCCTTGACCTGGGCGTCACGTGGAGCTCCGGCTGCGTAGATATTGGTGGGCCAAGTCTTCGGGTAGTCAAAGAGATACCACAGTTTGGAGCCGTTGGGAGAGGACGACGTCCAATAGAGTTTGGTCGGGCGTTGGGTTTGTGGGTCAACGTACATCATCAGTACCGAATTAGGGGCCCCCAGGGTGCAGTGGGAGACTTTGATGAGGGTCACGGATTGATGGTCCAAGGTGGTGTCGATCGTTTCGACTTGAGCCCCCCAGCCTTCTTGTGTTTTGATCCGTTTGAGCCATTTTTCAGCAATGGCAGTGTCATCGTCCGGTTGGGCCAGCGAACCTTTCTCATTGATGAAAATGGTGTTACTGTTGGGATTGTAGGTCGTGGTTCGGCCGATTTGGTATTCACATAAGGTAATATGTCCATTCGGCCTTGTAAATACAGACAGCGACGGATGGATAGTCTCCCAATACTCCGTTCCATGGGATTCCTGTTGAAGATTCTTGTGGAGCTCATCTTCGTTGGGATCGGTGCCGTCTTCAAAACGCATGATCACATGGATGCACTCGGCCTTTTGTAAGGCCGTGATGACATCGGCAATGGCAACCGTGGTACCGTCCGGTGTTATGTTCAGAGATTGTAAAGCCCAGAACAGAATTCCAAGTATGATGATTGCTGCAGCAGATTTGATGAGTCTGTGTTTCCAGATCCAATGCCGGGGTTCGCTGGAGGCGGTAGGAGCGATGTCCTGAATAAAGCGGATTTGGGCCTGGTCGGTGAGTTGCCGGATATCCTCCGGAACCGGTTCGTTGCCCAGTTCCGTCAACTTGACTTCGATGTCGGAATGATGGGATTTCATGGTTGGCCTCCTTGGGAGGTTGGATTCATTTTATCTTTGAGGCGAGTCAACGCCCGAGAGACCTGGGCACGGACTGCAGATTCGCTACACTGCCAAGCTTTGGCAATTTGAGGGTAAGAGAGGTCCTGTAGATAACGCATGATTACGGCTTGACCCTGTTTCTCTGGTAAGGCCAGGATTTGCTGTCTCAACTCCAGTTGCCATTCGTTTCTGATCAGATCCTTGTCTGGGCCTTGCGGTTGCGTGGCCACTGTAGGAGTGAATCCCGAATCCTTGGCTGGACGGTGTTTCCACGCCTTGCTGACCGCTGAAAGGGCGATCCGGTAGATATAGCCGCCCGCTTGATCTTGTTCCAATTTGTCGATATGTTTCCAAAGAGCCAATAACGCATTTTGATAGGCCTCGGAGAAGAGGTCTCGATTCGCCGTAAGTCGCCAGATCGTCGATTCCAGCAAGGGCCGGTATTGGGTATGAAGTTGCTCAAACATCGCTTGCTTGGCTGTATGATCCATGGTTTCCATTTCATTTGATTGACAAAACAAGGGCCTTGTACTGCTATTAACCTGTGGGTCGGGAAAACGCTTCCTAAAAAAGGGATCGTACTCTCATTTTATCTTCATGAATTGATTGTGCTAGAACTTGTTGAAGTAAGATTGTCTCTAAATCCAGTTAACAAGTACCTTTCTGTCACGTCTTGAACACAAAAGAAGGCTGATTGGGTTCTTTGAAAGAGAATTTGGTGACTTTTATGTATCATCGCATTGTGCTCGCTCTGATTTGTGTTGTTGGGTGTGGACCCCTGTCCTTGGGGGCAGAATCCGACTCCAAGGCGGATAAGCTCGCCCGTTTGCAAGCCGCCCGGCCGCTGAATCACCAGGTGAAGGTGACACGTATGGGGCGGGTTTTGAAGCTGGATTACCAATTGATCGGTTCCGACGGCAAGCAGTACAGCCTTTGGGATATCAACGACCGGAGCCGGCCGACGTTTGCCGTGATTCATAACGGGACGCAGATTGGGGGCGGCGAGTTCGAGTTTGGCTGAGGGGGATATTGGTGTTCGTACTCGTGGCGAGTACCTTTTTCTGTGAGCGGGGAGCTGGAGATTGTGGTCTCTGCCGATATCGGAGACTTCGGACCGCAAGATGGCGAACCTGTGATTGTTAATTTCAGTCCACTCTACCAGGTTCAGGGGCTGCTGCCCTGGTTGCTGTTGCCCCTGTCTTTGCTGGTGTTGAGAGAGAACCGCACGGTTGAGGCGATCTGGATTATTGTTCCGCTCCTGTTGGTGGGCAGGTCTATTGGATTGTCATGATGCTAATGAAGATGGATTCAGGGGGACTTTACCAATTGAATGTCATGTTCACCATTATGGTGGTGGGCTTTGCACTGGTTTGGCTGTGGGCGGAACGAATCAGATTTCGCAACCGCTGGGTTCGCTGGCTGGGGGCGGCCTTGATTTATTACGCTTTTTTGGGGGTGACTCTTCTCTGTAACGGATTCAGTAAAGATGTTATTTCCGTCGTTGGACTGGCAGCCCTATCCGTTCCAGCAATTCTCCTTGCGCTCGGGGTGGCATCAGCGATGTCACGACAGTGGTTCAGTATGTCTCGTTTCATAATACAGTTTGGTATAGCCTTGTGGGGGGCGTTACTGGTTGTTTTCGCGATGGCCATGTTTGTGTTTATGTCGATTCCGGAGCTATCTGTTTATGAGCAGGTTTTCGAACTGTTGATGGTTACATTTTTTAGCGGGATAATCTATTGGGCGGGCTGTTTTCCGTTTCTTATCCTTATCTTTGTGAATCCCTTCTGGCAAAGACGCTTTACAGTATTGTCGGAAATTCGAATCAATGGCAAGGAAGGTGGAGAATCCGATGAGTCGGAGACCATTAGAGGGTGTATGAAGTCATAAAAAACTCAGCCTGCCTGAATGGACTTTTCAGACAGGCTGAGATGTAAGCTAAGGGGGGAGAGCTAGAATCCTTCCATGTACTCCGTGAATTTCTCCAGGCTGTTGAGGTCCGCTTCCTTTTCGCAGGCCGAGGTGATCCAGGTTGCTAGCATCTTGGTGGGCTTGGAGATGAGTTGGAATTCGTGTTCGACCTTTTTGATCGAGACATAGTCGTCGGGATTGTAGATCAGACCGGCGCCGATGTTGAGTTGGAACGCGGCGACGTCTTCGGGGTGCAAACCCCAGGTGAGAATATAGTTGTCACCTTCCTTGGTTTGGGTGCCGGGGTGGTAGTTGATGCCGGTGACGAACTGCACGGGCTCGTCGCATAGAGCAAAGGCCTCCACCTTGGCTTCGCGTATGCCGGAGAAGACTGTGACACGCATCAGGATGTCCACCGTCTTTTCTTTGTAGGGTACTCCCTCGGAAAGCATTTCCATGGTTGAGTAGTTGGCTTCCTTGCGAACGCGAGCCGTTCTCTTGCTAACGGGATTCAGGAAGACCACCTTTTCACCATCCCATAGGCGTACGCCGCCTAGGCCCACGGTTTCACCGGCCTTGTATTGGTCTGCACCCCATCCGTTTTGTTGTTGTTCCGGGGTGGGGTACCAGGCTGCTTGGGCAAGTTCGAGTTGGGGTTGGGATTTGTTGTAGACATCAATGGCGCATTTGTAATCGAAGTAGATGCGGAAACCCACCCATTCGTTTTCGATGGCCGGGCCGTGGTGTTCCACCTTCTGGAAGAGATCGCCCGTGTCGGAAGTGATCATGGTCTCGGTTCTGGGTTTGCCTTTCCAACCCAAGCTGACGTCGGTTTTGTTTTCAGCCCACAGGCTGCTGCTTAGGAGACTGATGGTGAGGATAACCAGTAGATTTCTCATGTTTCTCTCTTCTCTTGAATTGAACGTTGTTTTCTGATAAGGGACGATGAATTAAAGAGCCACCTTTTTTGCCCCTGATTGCCAATAGGTTAAGCCAAAGAGTGGGGGATTGCAATGTTAATTTACGCGGTCTATGTGCATGGAGCTGTTTGTGGATTTGGCTTGATATTGAAGTTACAACGTCTAAGATCTTAATCATTGGATTAGTGAATGTTTTTAGGGGTTCTCTTGAGCCTATAGAAAGTGAGTGTGCATCTTGAGAAGGTTTGTCAATCTGTATATCGTCCTTTTTTTAATCGATGCTGGTGTTTCGCTACTCGACGCGGCGATTTATTACTTTGGGGGAGTCCGCCCCTTGTCACCCATTCAGGGGCTGATTGCCTTTGCCGTAGTCCTGTTCTCTATTCCACTCTATGTGATGGTTAGCTGTATGAAGGGATTTCCCAAACGAGTGGTCCTACCCCTGGTCCTCTTGACCCTTTGGATGGGACTCTTGGGAGGCTTGCCGATCCCCATCTTTTTAGGGATACACAAGACGATGCTGGTCTTGTCGTTGGTTCAGGTCTGTCTTGGCATGGCCATGCTGGTGACGTTGCGATATACCCACAAAGACAAGAGATGGTTGTATACCGATTCTGAATTTGAGTCACTCATGTTTCGCTGGCCACGATTCGGGGCGTTTGTGATCGCACACGTTATGATCATCATTCCCTTGATTGGGTTGTCACTGGCGGGGTGTCTGAGTCTGGCGGTTTCTCATAAGTCTCATGGGTTCCTTCATCTCGATTGGAAAGGTGTGTCTGCTGAAACCCGCACCTACCTCTGTGAAGGCAAGAAAATCTTCCTGGTGCCCACGGCCCACATCGCCAAGCCTGGGTTTTACCATAAGTCCATGAAAACGTTGCCTGTGGCCGATACGGTGGTCATCCCGGAAGGGGTGACGGATGAGCATCAACTGCTCAAGGATGGACTGGATTACAAAAAACTGGCCCGTAGTATGCGATTGGAGGCCCAGAACAATCAAACCCTGGTGGCCCAGCGGAGCACGAAATGTTGCGATGTGGATGTCAACGATTTTTCCCCGGAGACAATAGAGTTCCTCCGAGCCTGTACCGGACTCATTAGGGCATGGTCGTCCGGGGATAAGGTTGCGGCCATCAAGACGTGGTCGACTCTTCAGGAGCCCGACTTACAGATGTTGGATCAAGATCTACTCGAGAATCGCAATCAACGGGTGATTGACTGTGCCTCGGAATGTCTGGAGGCCTACGAGAACGTCATCATCCCCTGGGGGGGCCGCCCACATGCCCGGGATTGAGGCTGCCATCCTGGAATGGGGGGCCACAGTGGTGGACTGCAACAGCAATCAAGTCTGGAGTTGGGGTTCGCAAGAATAGGGGAGGAGTCACTGCTTTTAGGCTGTCCCTTGATCCTGTGATTTCTCCTGCGTGGCAAAGGCATGCGAGGTCTGCGGGATCCTGAGATCGTATTGAGGGCATTCCAGGCGGGGAAGATATTGACCGCTGTTGAATTGCTATGACAGTTTGGCTTGAGATGAAACGCTCTTGCTGGGCCAGAGAGCCATGAGAGCGATGACCAGAGCCACGGGGTACAGGATTGTCAATATCAGGGAGCCGTAGTTTTGTGCCATGGCCATTAATCCCATGTCCTGGGGTGTCAGGTGTCGGGCACTTAGAATCATTGCACCGATACCCAGTGCTTTAGCACCGAGTATAAAAAGGATGGTAATCAAGCCGATGATGATACCTGCTGCCGGTTTCCTAAAAGATCTGAATTGGATTGGGCTTTGGCTCATTATCAATGCAGTTATAATCAGCAGTGCGAGTAGAAAAAGGGGCTGCGTGACTGTCAGGAGGATGCCAAGATGTGTTCCGCTCAGTCCCAGGAACATGGCTGCAACACCGGCCGTTTTAGACAGCAGGGTAGCTAATGTGCTGATGAGGTTAATGCCTAAGATGCCGGCAGTTGCCCAGAAGAACCGTTGCCTCCACTTGGGCCAGGGATTGGTTTTGATCAATTCGTGGGTCAGGCTGTGGTTTTCGCCGAGGCGGTGTTTGGCGATCAGGAAGGCCTCTTGCTCAGTGAGTCCGCGGCAGATCAGATCGTCGATCTCGATGCACAGGTGATCTTCCAGTTCGATGAGATCTGCGGACGCAATGGATGCATTGCTGAGTTGGCTACGCCAATTGTTGATGGCCTCGTTTAGGTCAAACATGCCTCATTCTCCCATAGTTTGGTTAGCATGGCATACACGGCGTGCCACTGATTCTGTTGTTCGCTCAGTGCCTGACGGCCTTCGTCTTTCAGTTCATAGTACTTTCGCATGCGTCCTTGTTCGGAGGGACGCACCTCTGATTCAATCAAGCCCTGTTTCTCCAGGCGATGCAGCACGGGATAGAGCATGCCGTCCTTCCACTGCATCTGTCCACCGGATTGATCCTTGACCTCTTTGATGATGGCGTATCCGTAGCTTTGGCCTCTTGCTAAGATCGACAGGACAATAGGTGTCGCCGAGGCGGCCACCAGGTCCTTCGAAATTGTGTTTTGTTGGTTCATGGCATTACCTAGAATTAATATGCATAGAATATCTACGTATGTATTGTAATGCAAAGGAAAAGTAAGGAAAAACCTGTTAAAATAGGGCTCCATTCAATCGCTTCTGTGGGATTCATCTTGCGACTCACCCGCAAAGATATGTGACGTCTGCAGGGCTCCCTGAGCGCATTGGGTGTATTGGTGCTCCTTGAGGTCTAGGTGGAGGATGGATAAGTGGTATCGTAGACCGTTAAAGAACGACGAGGAAGGGTTGTTTTAGTTGACATTGCTATGCAATTGTTTACAATTAAAGAGTTTATGCGTGGTTTAGCGATGATTTGAGATGCATCTCATGTGAGAGGTGATTCCTGAGAAAATTTACTATGACAAAACAGAAACTCAGCCTTTGTGCATGTTTTTGGTGTTTTTTGTTCATTGGGCTATATACCAATGCGAAGGGCTGGGCTGACGTTGTCTCAGAAGAAGAGGTTCGCATAGCGGCCACTGGGTGGTTAGCCTTGGTGAATGCAGAGGGGGCCTCTCAGTCAGGGGTGACTCTGGACGACGTTCGAGAGGTCAGGGGGAAGTCTGGGGAGATCCTCTACTATTGGGCTGGCCTCTTGCCTCAAGGATTCATTATTCTTTCTGCAGACACAACGGTGGAGCCGGTTATCGCCTTTAGTTTGGAGACGTCTATTGATTCCATGAATGAAAATCCTTTATCGGGACTCTTGGAGTTTGACCTGGAGCAGAGAATCGAGTTCGCCCGCAAAATGGGAGAAGAAAAGGCTGCCATACGTCGGATGCGGAATTTGAATTTGCCTCTGAATATACGGAGTTCTGAAACAGGAATGAAATGGGAAGTATTGGTTGCATTCGGGACGTCTATCTCAGGGGAGACATCCAACACGGATCAAAAGGTACTTAAGGAGAACGTGAATGACGTCGTCAGTGGGACTGTCGATATCAATGACATGCGTGTCAGCCCTATGAGTCATACACAATGGCATCAGAGGAACATCTGTGGGAAAGCTTGTTTTAATTATTTTACTCCACCAGGTCTGCCGGGAGAGACGGGCAATTATGGGGTCGGTTGTGGGGCAACTGCGATGGCGCAATTGTTGAAGTTTTATCAGTACCCTTCAAGCCCCAACGATATCGATCCCAATTCTCCGGGCCAGCGTTTGTACTATCCGTATCGTTTAGATGGGATTGACACTGAATCCCAATTGTTGGGCGGTGATGGCAATGGTGGTGACTATCAGTGGTCGGATATGCCTGACCGACCGGATTGCACTACATCCGAACTTCAACGACAGGCTGTCGGTCGTTTGAGCTATGATGCCGCTGTAGCACTGGGGACGAATTTAAATGTCAGCGCAGGGATTAGCTCATCGGAGCGGATCGGGCCGATTTTAACGAGTGCCTTTGGTTATGCTCAGGCAGTGCACATGTACAGCGGTACATTGAATATAGGCCCGTCACTGATGAATATGGTTAATCCAAACCTTGATGCGGGGCGGCCGGTTCTGTTGTCTATTCGTAATATTGGCAATAGTGGGCATGTCGTTTTGTGCGATGGTTACGGCTATCATCTTGACACCCTTTACCATCATCTAAACATGGGATGGTCCGGGGCACATGATCTGTGGTACAATTTACCGGGGATTTCCTGGTCTTCCAATGCGTATAACTACCGTACGGTTCGTGCCTGTATTTATAATGTTCATCCCTCTATCCAAGGCGAAATCATCAGTGGTCGTGTCTGTGATAGTAATGACATGCCTGTTCCTAACACACTCGTCACCTTGTCGTTTGAAGAGCGAGTCATCGATCAAGTCTACACCAATGAGAGAGGGATTTACGCCTTTGTCGGCTGTGCCTCCAATACGACATTTGAAGTCTCTGCCTCTTTGTATCCTTCGAAATGTGTGACAACAGGACTTTCGCAAAACAATGAACTGCCCTGCGGAAACCGATGGGCGGTTGATTTTGGCCCGCACTCGATTTCAGGGGAGGTCTTGTTTGTCGATGGGAGGGCCACGCAGGGAAATCGGGATGGGTCGTCGTGGGACCATGCCTTCGTCAATCTGCAAGCGGCGATTGATCGGGCAGCGATTTCTTCGGAAACCGTGAAAGAAATCTGGGTTGCCCATGGGACTTATCGACCGGATAATGGAACAGGGCTTCGCACCCTGAGTTTTCATCTTCTCGACGGTATAGGGCTCTATGGGGGATTTTCTGGGTATGAAAACGAACGTGATCAACGTGATCCCGACCTTTATGTGACGGTCTTGTCAGGAGATTTAAATGGCGATGACGATGAGGCGGATCCCAATAGCATTGACGATAATAGTTACCATGTCATCAACAGTATTAAAAACGATAGAACGGCCATCCTTGATGGTTTTATCGTTACAGGTGGGGTTGCCGAGGGTGGGGCCGACACAGGGAGTGATTTAGACAACTTTGGGGGAGGAGTGTTTGTTTATCAAAGTAGCCCCTTGATTCGTAATTGTTCTTTGATGAATAACACGGCTGCCTATGATGGAGGGGGACTTTACTTCATTCATGCCTCTCATCCCAAGTTTGATCGCTGTGCTTTTATGGGGAATACGGCGGGGCAAGGAGGGGGCATGTGTGGAAGAGTTGGCAGTATTGATCTAGAGCATTGTGTCGTCGAGAATAATAGTGCCGGAAGTGGGGGAGGGGCATGGTTCCATTCAACTGGGATTGTCAATATTGAATCCTGTCGTTTTGTAACGAATGAAGCGGTTTATGGAGCGGGGATCTATTTCAACACATGCCAACTTGAGATTATCAATAGTCATTTCCTAGGCAACGTCTCAGGTAATGACGGCGCGGGACTTTTTGGTTGGGAGAGCGACGTTGCGGTAACGAATTGTGTCGCCGTTGCCAATCGGTCTTTGGATCGGGGTGGTTTCCTGTGTGTCAAAGTGGGCAGTCGAGCATCTCTGATTAACTGTACACTTATTGCTAATGCCGCACTACGCGGTCCGGCACTTTATACCTATGAAAGTACGATTTTCCTGGCGAATTCCATCTTGTGGGATAACATGCACTCTCTTAGCGGCGACTTCATCATCCCAGGGTGGGGAGTCATTCAAGCACGCCATTGTTGTTATCAGGCACTTTATTCTCTTGGAGATGCTCAACATTGCTTTGATGTCATTCCCGGTTTTGTCAGACCTCCTATGGATGGAGGGGATGGATGGGGAGAGAAGCTTGAAACCCCCGACATCGACGAGAGTGCGAATGATGATTATGGCGATTTACATCTTTACCAAGGTTCCCTCTGTATCGACAGTGGCTCGAACGTTTACGTGCCAGAAGATGTTTGGGATTTAGACTCTGATGGAAATACGTCTGAACTGATTCCTTGGGATCTTGACGCCAATAACAGGATCAATTCCGGGGTTGTCGATCTGGGAGCTTATGAGTTTTAGGCTCTATTTTTCATGTGTTTTCTTGGTTCTTGGTTGTTTCCTGCGAGGCAAACAAGTGTGACGTCTGCAGGGCTCCCGGACCGCATTGGGTGCATTCCAGGCAGCGGAGGCACTGGTCGCTGTTGGGGGTTTGGTCCGGTTGGATGCCGTAATCGCACAGGGTGCGGCAGCGTTTGCAGTCCGTGCATTGGTGCTCCTTGAGGTCCAGGCGGAGGACCGAGAAGCGGTTGCACAGGCCGTAGATGGCACCCAGGGGGCAGAGTATGCGGCACCAGGGACGGACGGTGAAGACAATAGCGATCAGGAAGGTGACGATGATGCCGAGCTTGAGGGCGTTGGGCCAGGGAATGGGTTGACCTTGGGACGCCGCGGTGACCATGTCGGGCACGGCCTTTTCCAGACCGCCGGCCGGACAGATCTGACAGACGAATAGGGGGTGTCCCTCGCCCCAGAGATAGGGGATGAGGATGACCGTGCCGACCAGCATGACATAGCGTCCCCCTCCCAGCCACGCGGGGATTTTTAACTTGGGTGTGGGGATGCGGGCGGTCAGGTCTTGCAGGAGTCCGAAGGGGCAGAGCCAACCACAAATTACCGCACCCAACAGTGAACCGAGCAGAAGTAGTAGTCCGACTACCATAAAGGGGAACAGGTGCAGGGCACTGAACTGAGCGATGATGCCAATCGGGCAGGCAAAGGTGGCCAGGGGGCAGGCATAGCAGTGAAAGACCGGCGAGCAAAAGCTATGCATGCGTAGCTTGAGGGGATCGAGCCAGACCATCAGGAAGCCGGCCTGGACCCACAGGCGGTAGGGAATCAATTTGGCGACGAACGCTTGGATTTTAGTTTTATTGACCATGGCCACCACAGTCTCCCTTAACTGCCTCACGTAGGGCAGGCGGCCGGGGGCTTGCCCGAGTAGGTCAGACGCAAAGAGCCGTCCTGCTCACGATGGAGTCCGCCGCGACTGGCTTCCAGAACCAGTTGGGACTCCTGCATGGCGGTCGGATCCTTACCGTCCTTGTTGCTGACAGACTGGAGGTGGAACAGGGTACCGTAGAGCAATAGGATGAGTCCCAGGGCACAACAAATCAAACTAACCGTCTGTCGTATTTTCGTATTCATGGCATTTTTAAATGGCGGAGGTGAATGGGAATCGAACCCACCCAGGACGTTTCTCACGCCCAACACTGGTTTTGAAGACCAGGAGCAACACCAGTTACCTGTCACCTCCCTAAGTCAAAGCTATTCTCTTGGCAAAAAGCCCGCAACGAATCGTCAATCTCGACCGCGATCTTGGCGACTTCGTTGAGTTCCTCTTGAGTATAGCCCATGGAGCGGGCCTTGGCAATTTCCGATTCCAGGTCGGACTGTGATTGCCGGGCCAGGGCCAGAGCCAGGCGAATGGCTCGTTTGCTGTAGGCGTCCAGGCCCATGGCTGGTTTGGCCTCGGTCGATGCTATCGCAATGCAGGGAGGAGAGGAAATCTCAGATTCTGACGGCAGAGAGCGAGAGCCATCGGTTTCAACCAGGACCTTGCCTGAGCCCTTGCCCTTGACCGTCCCAATGGTACAAGCGGAGGTGTGTCCTGCGCTATGGAGTCGGTCGAGCAGCGTCTCGGCCCGATCAGGGGCAATGGCGATGAGTAGGCCACCCGAGGTTTGGGGATCGTAGCACAGATCCACCATGGCTTCGGTGACATGGGAGCCGGCCACAACGGCGTGACTGCATGAGGCCTTGTTGCGTTCGATGGCTCCGGGCAGGATGGATTGGACGGCATAGTCCAACACCCCCGGCAACCAGGGCAGGTGGTCCCAGGTTAGTTCCACGTCCACTTCACTACGCAGGGCCAGTTCGGAGAGGTGTCCCATCAAACTGAATCCAGTGACGTCGGTGGCTGCATGGGCGTCCAGTTCGACCATAAGTTTAGCGGCGTCTTTGTTGAGGGTGGTCATAGAGCGAGCGGCGGCCTCCATGCTTTCCTGCGAGGCCTTGCTGATTTGGGCGGCAAAGGCGATCACACCCGTGCCCAGGGCCTTGGTCAGGATCAGCACGTCACCGACTTGAGCCTGGGCATTGGTGACCAGATTTTTCTTCTCAATGATGCCTGTGACCGCAAAGCCCGCCTTGATCTCGGCGTCGTTGATGCTGTGGCCTCCGATGATGGAGACCCCGGCCTCTTTCATCTTGTCGATACCGCCCCGCAGGATTTCCGATAGGGCCTCGTCTGCGATCTTGCGTACGGGAAAACCGATCACCGATAGGGCGGTCAGGGGCGTACCGCCCATGGCATAGACATCGCTGACGGAATTGGCGGCTGCGATTTGACCGAAGGTATAAGGATCGTCCACCGTAGGCGTGAAGACATCGACGGTCTGGACCAGACACTGGCCGTCACCGAGGTCGTAGATTCCGGCATCGTCACCGGCGGGGACACCCACCAGGACCTTGGGATCGGCAGGCAGGGGTAGATCGCCCAGGGTCTCCTTGAGAAAGGCCTGGTCGATCTTGGAGGCGCAACCGGCCTTTTCGATGAACTGGGTCAGGCGTACGGGGCCGGTAGGGGCCTCCATCCTTTCACCCGCGCATAAACAGATGTTCTGTTCCTTGAACAGGGGGCAGGGGCAGGGCTTTTTCGGGTCGCAGACGCAGTGGTCCAGCTTGATGGACCGCTGCATCACCCGTTTGCGTCGTTGCGTATCGATCATGATCATCTCGAGATAGCGGTTTCAGGTTACACCCATAGGACGATGCTGGGCAGGATATGTTACATGAAAAACAGATCACAGATCACAGTTTTTTAGATCGCAGTTGTCAGTTTGCTGTGATCGGTGATCTGGTATCTGTGATCTAAAGAAACCCTTGTCTCCTGATGTGGTTATCGTACAATATGCCTATCTTACCCTTTATTGAGAAAGGCTATTCATGGCAGAGGATAAACAGGCCCTGTTGCGACAACTTCCTTCAGTGGACGCCCTGCTGCAACGGCTCCACACCAGCGATGCAGCGACACGCATGTCACCGTCGATTCAAACAACCCTGTGTCGTCAGGCCATCGACGCCATGCGTCGTGGGATCCTGGCCGGCGAATCCTTACCCCAGGGGGATCTGGTCGAGGTCATCACCAAGGAGGTGGTCGATCTCATCGAGAGTCTAACCGAACCGTTTTATCGCAAGGTGGTCAATGCAGCCGGGATCGTGTTGCATACCGGGCTCGGCCGGGCCGTGATGCCAACGGTGGCCATGGAGCAGTTGCAGGAACACGCTGCGGGCTACTCTCTGTTGCAGGTCAGTACCGATGACGGCAAGCGGTCGAGTCGTGACATGCAGGTCGAACGTCTGCTGCAATTGTTGACGGGTGCCGAGGCGGCTACCATCGTCAACAACAATGCCGCGGCCACGGCCCTGGTGCTCAACAGTATCGCAGCCGGTAAGGAGGTCATTGTCTCACGCGGCCAATTGGTCGAGATCGGTGGAGCCTTTCGCTTGCCGGACGTGATGGCCTTTAGCGGAGCCAAGCTGGTGGAGGTAGGCACCACCAACAAGACCCACCTGCGTGACTACGAGAATGCCATCACCGAAGAGACCGCCGCGATTTTGCGGGTCCATCCCAGCAACTATCAAGTCGTGGGCTTTGCCAGTGAGACGTCTCTGGACGACATGGTCAAGCTGGCCCATGCCAACGACCTGGTCCTGTTCGATGATGTGGGTGCGGGTTCGCTGATTGATTTCTGTAAATATGGCTTTGCTAAGGAGCCCACTCTATTAGACTCGGTGCAGGCCGGTTCGGATGTCATCACCTCCAGCGGAGACAAGCTCATCGGGGCCTCGCAGGCCGGCATTATCCTGGGACGTCGTGACCTGATCCAAAAAATCCGCAAGAATCAGTTCGCCCGCATCGTACGCGTGGACAAGATGACCCTGACCGTGTTGGAGGCGACCCTGCGTCTGTTCCTGGACGAGGAACGGGCTCGCCAGGAGGTGCCGACGTTACGCATGCTACTGCGTCCTTTAGCCGATATCCAGGCCCAGGCCCAGAATCTATATGCTCAACTCAAGAAGGCCAAACTGGCCGGTGACATTCAACTCCAGGACGGTCACTCCCAGGTCGGCAGCGGATCGCTGCCCGGCCAGAATCTGCCCACCCAGTTGGTGACCCTATCCAGTGCTAAGATGAGCAGTGTGGTCCTGGCCAATCGCCTGCGGCACCACTCCGTGCCGATCTTTACCCGCATTCAGGACGAGAAGGTCCTGGTCGATCCGAGGACCCTATTGGACGGGGATCAGCAGATCGTGGTTGAGGCCCTGAAGGAGATTCTCGGTGAGTAAAGAGGCAGCCCAACAAATCAATGTCACCCTCGGTACAGCCGGTCACATCGATCACGGCAAGACCGCCCTCATCAAGCTGTTAACCGGTTGCGAGACCGATCGGCTCAAGCAGGAAAAGGAGCGGGGCATGAGCATCGAGTTGGGCTTTGCTCCTTGCCAACTGGGTGACTTGGAGGTTGGTATCGTAGACGTACCGGGCCACGAAAACTTCATCAAGACCATGGTGGCCGGGGCCACGGGCATCGATGGCGTGATCTTTGTGGTGGCGGCTGACGACAGCATCATGCCCCAGACCCGCGAGCACCTCGACATCCTGACCCTGTTGGGTGTACGGTTCGGTATGGTGGCCATGACCAAGATCGACCTGGTGACACCGGAACGTGTGGAGCAGGTCACTGAAGAATTGCAGCAGTTTTTACGCGGCACCTTTTTGCAGGACGCCCCCATCTGTCCCATGTCCAGTATCACAGGTGCGGGTTTTGACGGTTTCTACACTGCCTTGAAGGACCTGATCGCCAAGGTTAAACCGCGGGACACTGATGGGGTGTTCCGTCAACCGGTTGAGCGGGTTTTTTCGGTCAAGGGTTTCGGCACGGTCGTCAGTGGTATTCCCGCTAGCGGTGCAGCGCATATCGGGGATGAGGTGGTGTTGTTGCCCCAGGGGACCAAGAGCCGTATCAAGGCCATTCAAGTCTACGGACGCCAGGCCGATCAGGTCCAGAGCGGTCAGTGTGCGGCCCTGAGTCTACCGCAAATCGACACCAAGAGCGTGGTACGTGGTAACGTCGTGACCCTCACCGGCTATTTCGAACCGGCTCGCTGGTGGTTGTGTCACCTGCGTTTGCTCGCAAGTGAAATCGCGGCCCTCAAAAATGGGGCCCAGGTCAAGTTCCACACCGGCACTAGCGAGGTCAGTGCCACGGTCTATCTGCTGGACTGTGATATCGCCCAGCCGGGGCAATCCGCCTATGTGCAGATTCGTACCGACCATCCCATCATCGCAGGGCCAACGGATCACTTTATCCTACGTTGTCCCAGTCCGGCTCGCACCCTGGGGGGTGGCCTGGTGGTCGAGAGTCTCCAGCGAAGAATCAAGCGGTCCAAGCCGGGCGTGCTGGAGGACGTCGCGGCTCGCACCCAGGCCGTAATCAAGCCCTTGAGTTTTGTGGAATACGCCGTGGCCCAGGCTCCTGATATCGCAGCCAAGGCCAACGAGATCGCGATTCGCACCAAGCTGCCGGTGGCCCGTGTCACGGCCTGCTTGGAAATGCTGGTTGGGCAGGGGCGGGTCCTGCAAATCGGTACTGGGCTCTATATGCACCAGGATATCTGGACCCGTATTGCGACCGATCTGCTGGAGCGGATCGCGCGTTTTCATCAGGAACAGCCGGGCAGCCCTGGCCCTGAGCGGGAAAAGTTGTTGATCGAGATGGGGCTAAAAAAGCCGGTCTTTGATGGCGTGGTTGCCGGTTTGCAAACTCAAGACAAGCTGGCTATACGCAAGGGACGTCTGGCTTTGCCCAATCACACCGAGTCCTTTGCCCCGCAGGTACAAAACCTTGGCTGATGAGGTGTTGGCCCTGTATACCGCGAATCCCTTCCAGCCGCCCAAGGTCGATGAGGTGGCCCTGCAATTGAAGCAAACCGAACGTGAGGTGCAGAAGGTGGTGCATCTCTTCAACGAGCAGCAGGTGCTGGTCTATCTGGGCCAGGATGCCTCTATATCCATCATGAGGCGGTCGAGGAGGCCAGACGCCGCTGCGTCGAGTACATTCAGGGCGAGGGCAACGGCTCCTTGGAGAGCGTCAAGTTCAAGTACCTGATCGACAACCTCCCGCAAGTTCGCCATCCCGCTGCTGGACTACCTGGACAAGATCGGCGTGACCCGCCGGGTGGGTAATACGCGTTATCTCAAGAAATAATCGCCTTATGACAAAAAGCTCGTCAGAATTCCGAGTTTCCAACGGTAACTTATACAACTGTTTGAATGATTTCGTCAAGAAGGAGACTTAAGATATGAAAAGCCGCATGATTGCTTTAATCCTGATCATGACCTGCTCGATTGCCTGGTCACAGGCCGATTTTATCACCAATGTGCCCAACCGGACCTCCGTGAGCCTTAACGGTAAGTGGAAGACCATCATCGATCAGTACGAGACGGGCCAGATCGGTTTCATGCCGATCTATCGCAACGTCCAGCAGCAAGGCCATCAGGACCGCGTGGAGTATAACTTCGATCAGTCGCCTACCCTGTGGGTGCCGGGCTCGTGGAATTCGCAGAAGGAGGAACTGTACTATTACGAAGGCAGCATGTGGTACCGCAAGACCTTCGACTATACGCCCAGCATCGAGAACGCCCGCGTTTTTATCTATGTGGGCGCGGCCAACTACAAGGCCCAGGTTTCGATCAATGGCAAACGTTTAGGCACGCATGTAGGCGGCTTTACCCCCTTTAGCTTCGAGATCACCGATGAGGTCAGGCCCAAGGACAACTTCGTGATCCTCGGGGTCAGTAACACGCGCGGTGGTGACCAGATCCCGGCCCAGGTCACGGATTGGTACAACCACGGCGGCATCATCCGCGACGTCAAGCTCATCGAGGTGCCCCAGACCTTTATCGACGACTACACCATCGCCCTGGATAAGGAGAGCTTCCGTAAGGGCGAACGTGTGATCACCGGTTCGATCGTCATGAATGGCGAGACCATGCCCAAGCAGGCAGTGCTGGAGATCCCGGAGCTATCCATCAAGCAGGCGATGAATCTGGACAAGCAGGGCCAGGGCAGTTTCCGTGTGACGTGCGATCTGCTGGAACTGTGGTCCCCGGATTCCCCCAAGCTCTATGACCTCACCCTGACGGCCGGTGACGATGTGCTCAAGGATCGCGTGGGCTTCCGTGTGATCGACACCGAGGGCCGTCGTATCCTGCTCAACGGTGAGCCCATCTTTCTGCGAGGCATCTCCATTCACGACGAGAATCCCCTGCGCCGTGACCGGGCCAATTCCATCGAGGACGCCCGCATGACCCTGACCTGGGTCAAGGAACTTGGGTGTAACTTTGCCCGTTTGGCCCACTACCCGCACCAGGAAAACATCCTGCGTGTAGCCGACGAAATGGGGATCTTGTTGTGGGAAGAGCTGCCCCTTTATTGGGGCATCGAGTGGGGCAACGACAAGGTGCTGGAAAAGGCCAAGGCGCAATTCGCCGAGGTGATTCGTCGCGACAAGAACCGAGCGAGTTCCATTATCTGGTCCGTGGCCAACGAGACCGGGCCCAGTCCCACGCGCAACCACTTCCTAACTGAAGTGACCCGCCAGGTGCGCAAGCTCGATCCTACCCGTTTGATTACCGCCGCCTCCAAAAAGGATGAATGGCGTGACGATGCCGAGGGCACGACCTACAATGTCAAGGACCCCATTGCCAAGGACTTCGATATCGTCAGCTTCAACGAGTACCAGGGTTGGTACGGGGGCTCGCCGCTGCTCTGTCGCGAGAAGAACTTCGTCATCGGTTACGAAAAGCCCGTAATCATCAGCGAGTTCGGGGGCGGGGCCCTGCAGGGCTTCTATTCCGAAGACAAGGACATCTGGAGCGAGGACTTCCAGGCCTGGGTCTATGAGGAGAACATCGAGATGTTCAAACGCGTGCCTGGCCTGTCCGGCATGACGCCCTGGATCTTGGCTGACTTCCAATCGCCGCTACGCCAACTTCCGGACGTGCAGGACGGTTGGAACCGTAAGGGACTCGTTTCGGAAAAGGGTCAAAAGAAGAAGGCCTTTTACATCCTGCGGGATTACTACCAGGCCGTGGACCAGGAGTGGTTGGATTATTAATCGACCGCCTCTTTAATCGAGAGGGCAGAATCGGTTGTAGGCCTGCTCGTCTGCGAGTAGGGGTTCCGTATAGGCGGTGTCTTGCTGGTACAGCTTGATACGCTGACGAAAGACCGTTTTCTGTTCTTCCGTGGTGGCCAG
>CAXXXG010000033.1:0-10348 GCA_963662565.2 Sedimentisphaerales bacterium
GAAGACATCGGTATTACAGATGGGCTTGGCCCCCATACCCGTGCCCATGGGATCACGCAGCACACCACCGATCCCGGTGGCGGCTCCACCGTAGGGATCCAGGGCCGAAGGATGGTTATGGGTTTCGACCTTAAAACAGATCGCCGACTCCTCGTCGAACTCCACCACGCCGGCGTTATCGGCAAAAACCGAGATACACCAGTCCTTGTTCAGGTCCTGGGTAGCCTTGAACACGGTCTCCTTGATGAGGTTGTCGAAATGAATCGACTTACCATCGAACTCCATATCCACTGAACTCTTGAGGGTCTTATGTACACAGTGTTCACTCCAGGTCTGGGCCAGGGACTCCAACTCGATATCGGTCGGTTCACGCTCCAGGTCCTGGAAGTATTTCTGAATGGTCTGCATCTCGATCAGGTTGAGGAACAGATCCTTTTCCTTACTCAGGGCCATCAATTGATCATCATCGAGATCACGAATGGGCCAGGTATGCAGTTCGAACTCGTAGGGCTTGAGGTGGGGACTGGGGGGTTCGGCCTCGGCACCGATGATACAATCCTCGATACAGTCGTTGGCCAGGACGCGTTTGATGATGGTCTGGATGTCGTCATCACTGGGCTGTCCCAACAGAACCACCTTACGAGCGGTACGTACCAGTTCGACCTCACCGCCCATATCGGCAATAGCCGTGGTCACGGACTGGGCCACGGGATCGGTGACACCACTCTTGAGGTGCACCTCGATTACGGTGCCCTCCTTAACCTCGGGCCGACCGAGGGTTACCTGCTCGCACACGGGATCGGCCAGCAGTTCGGTGCCAATGCGTTGGGCAAAGGCCTCATCGAACTGACCCATGGGGGCATCGACCAGAAACACACGAGCCGATTGCACGGCCGTGAGGCTGTCGATCCCCAGTTCGCGGATGTCTTCCAGGAGTTGATTGCCGTGTACATCCGGGAAGCCCGGCTTGCCACACACCTCGAATCGCCACTGTTTCACGCTAGTAGTTCCTTACTCTTGAGTTTGTCCTGAATCATGACGGCCCGCTTGTCACGGGCCTGATTGAGTTTCTTTTCCAAGGTCGCACGTCGGCCTTGACGGACGGCCTGTTGTATCTGACGTAGTTGCTTAATAAAGGACTCGATGCCGCGATCGACCTGCTCGGCATTGGTCAAAAAGATGTCGGCCCACACATTGGCCGGACCCGAGGCGATGCGCGAGGTATCCAAGAACCCCTTGCCCGAATAGGGCAAGAACTCGGACCGGCTGGCATTGACCAGGGCCACGGACGCCGCATGCGGCACGTGACTGATATTGGCCACCACCCGGTCATGCTGAGTGGGTGTCATGCGGGTCACCATACAGCCCAGGGCCTGCCAGAACTGCTCGACCAACTCGACCAACTCCGGTTTGCCCCGACCGCTGGCCGTGATCAGACAGGCCGCTCGAATAAACAGGTCGTCACGCGAGTACTCTACGCCCTGCTGCTCGGAACCGGCCATGGGGTGCGATCCCACAAACGACACCGAAGACGGCAGAATCTCACGGGCCCACTGATGCACCTGGGCCTTGGTCGAGCCCACATCGGTGACTACGCAACCCGGTTTGAGGTGCCCGGCCATCTCCTGCATTAGCGCGGCAAAGGTACAGATCGGGGTGGACAACACCACCATGTCCGCATCCCGGACACAAGTAGCCAAATCCCCCGTCACCTCTTGAACGATGTCCAATTGGCGAACCTTGCGACGAGTGGAGGCGCGATGGGCGTAGCCGATTACTTCAACTTGGGGAAGGCAACGCGATAACGACATCGCCAAAGAACCCCCCAGCAATCCACAGCCAATTACCGAGATTTTCCGTAACTCGTTTAATTGCATAAATTTAAGCAGGTGTTAGTGGTACCATCTAATCGCTAAACAGTACTTGGGGCGGGCGGACGTGTCAATTTTTTTTCTTTGAAATGAATTATCAAAAATGGTAAACTCCCTGCGTTGTTCAATTTGAAGCACATGTAAACGATGAAGCCACGACCCCGTTGGCTTTTTTTTGTATAGAGTGAACGTAAAATCGTCAAGGTGGACCACTTTAGCGTTCGCAGGCCTATGAAAGAAAAAGAACAAGAAAGCCATGGACTGAGCGAGGCCGATCATCTCGACTTTGAAGAGAAGGTCATCGTCTACGATCAACAGATTAACGAACTGCGTAAGCTCAGTTCCGTCAAGGGCATCGACTATTCCGCCGAAATCCGTCAGTTACAGAAAGATCAACTGGCCGAACTGCGGCATATCTACAATAACCTCTCCGCCTGGCAGACCGTGCAGGTAGCCCGTCACCCCAAGCGCCCCCTGTTTCAGGACTACCTGAGTCTCATGATCCAGGACTTCCGCGAACTGCATGGAGACCGTTGCTTTGGTGACGACCGGGCCATTATCACGGGTATGGGGCAGATCGGCCGTAAACGCGTGATGATCGTGGGCCAGAACAAGGGGCGTGACATTAAGGAGAAGGTGGCCTCCAATTTCGGCTGCCCCAATCCCGAGGGATATCGCAAGGCCCTGGCCAAGATGAAGTTTGCCGAAAAATACGGATTGCCCATTGTGACCTTTATCGATACACCGGGTGCCTACCCGGGCGTGGGTGCCGAGGAACGCGGCCAGGGCCCAGGCCATTGCCGTCAACCTGGCGGAGATGTCCAAGCTCAAGGTGCCGGTGATCTGTATCTGTATTGGCGAAGGTGGTTCGGGTGGAGCCCTGGGGATTGGTGTGGGAGATCGTTCGGCCATGTTGGAATTTTCCTACTACTCCGTGATCTCACCGGAAGGCTGCGCCGGAATCCTCTGGCGCGACGGCTCCTATGCCCCTGATGCAGCCGAAGCCCTCAAGCTGACCAGTAAGGATCTATACAAGTTGGGCCTGATGGACACCATTATCCCCGAACCCATTGGCGGGGCCCATCGCAACATCCACGACACCATCTATAATGTGGAACGCTATATCGTGCGTACGCTTAACGAATTGACGCGTAAGCCGGTCGATCAACTCACCCAGGAACGCTACCAGAAATGGCGAACCTTCGGGAGTCAATTCGCGGTCCCTTTTCAAGCGGCAGCACCAGCCAAAACGATCCGCGAGATTAAAGCCAAGGCCGGGCGTAAGACCACCGTTAGTACCGCAAACCCAACGGCTTAGACAGGCAAGGATGCCGCATGAAACTAAATGCCCTGCACCCCCTGGCCACACGACTCGCAGCCGGATTGATCTATCTCTACATGCGTCTGGTGGGCCTGACCTGCCGTGTGAGCATCAGCAATGAATCCGTCTGGAATGAACACATCATGCAGGGGCACAATATCTTTGCCTTCTGGCACAACCGCCTGTTTTTCTGCGTCTACTACTATTGCATCCGAGCTCAGCGACAAGCCCCCCCACCGGCCAGCATCCTGATCAGCATGAGCCGGGATGGTGACTACGGCGAGGCCCTGGTCAAAATCCTCAAGCAGGAGGACCGTACGGGGATCGAGCAGTCGTGGGGGTCGTCGTGCCATTCGTGAGTTGGGAGAGCGTCTCGAACGCGGCTACAACATCGCCCTCACCCCGGATGGCCCCCGTGGACCGCGTGAACAGGCCCAAAAAGGCGTGATCCGCATGGCCCAGATGACTAACACCCCCATTATACCCGTCAGTTATGATGCCAGCCGCAAACGCTGCCTCAAGAGTTGGGATAGGTTTATCCTCCCCCTGCCCTTTAGCAAGTTCCATCTGGCCTTTGCTCAACCCATTATCGTCCCCCCTGACGCCCAGGGCCCAGAATTGGAAAAGGCCCGCCAGGAACTGGAACGGGCCTTGATTGATTTAGGGAAACTCTGCCAACAGCAGGTTGATGCCTCAGGCAACTAAGGTTGACTAGGATCCTTACCCTGCTCGATCAGGGTAATCTTGTTAACGCGACGTTCGTGACGTCCTCCACTGAATTCAGCGGTCATCCAGGCCTCGACCATCTTACGGATCACGATCTCACCACTCTGATCGGCTGAAATGCACAGAACGTTACTGTCATTGTGACCACGAGACACGCCCGCGGTGAACTCGTCATGACAGAGGGCTGCACGCACCCCGGAGATCTTATTGGCGGCGATGCTCATGCCAATACCGGTGGCACAGATCAAGACACCACGCTCAACCTCACCTTTGGACACGGCGGTCGCAACCAGATAGGCCACATCCGGGTAATCCATGGGCTGGTCATCCAAAGGCCCCATATCCACGGCCTCGTGGCCCAGTTGAGCAATGATGGATTTGACAATCTCCTTGGCCTCTAGGCCTCTATGATCACTTCCTACTGCTATCTTCATAAAATTCGCTCGTCAATCTGTTGATCAATTGCTTGCTCGATCTGATCGGCACAACGCCGAAACACATCCAGGGGTTGACCTACCGGATCGGCAACCCCCTGCGGCGTTAACAACATACTACGATCAGCGGCCTCGGGGCACTGCATCAGGACCTGTTGGAGATGGTGGTCTTCCATGGCCAAAATCAAGTCGCTCTGGTCGATCAAATCGTCGGTCAAGGCACTGCTACGATGACCGGATAGGTCCACACCCCGCTCGGCAGCTGCGGCAGTTGCCCCTGCACTCGCAGGTGCACCTGCCAGGTTCATGGTACCGGCAGATCGGACTTTATACCCCATCTTCTCCAGGCCGTCAATTGTACAACCCAGCTTTTGGGCCAGCCGGTGCTTGGCGATCCCCTCAGCCATGGCACTGCGACAGGTATTGCCAGTGCAGACAAATAGTATTTGCATCATCGTCATTTTCCTCAAAAGTTCAGGGGATACCGCCCCCTGACGTAAAATCCGGCAAGCCCGCCCCTCAACCTGGACCACGGTACTGCTTTGACGTAACGGACAGGCCCCGGCATCCAATATCAGCTCGATTTGCCCCTTAAAATACTCTTCCACCTCATCGGCATTCACCGCAGGGGATCCCCCGGTGGGGATTGGCACTCGGAGCCACCACCGGACACTGAGCCGTGCCCAGCAATGCCGCGGCCACGCGATGATCAGGGCATCTGACCCCTAAAGAACCTCCAATATAGAGAGCCTCGTAAACCTCGGAAGCCAACGCAAGACGCTGGTGGTCCAATTCTGCCTGATTTAGAGAAAAAACCACGGTCAATGGCCCCGGCCACCCCCGGTTGAGCAGAACCTCGATCCGCTGATCCATAGAGGGCACATAGGCATCCACGGCCTCGGGCGAACCCACATGCAAGGTATAGCGTTTGTCCGGGGTACGGCCCTTGAGGGCACTGAGTCGGGCCAAGGCATCGGGATCGACCTTACAGGCCAGACCGTAGACCGTTTCCGTGGGAAAGGCCACCAGCCCCCCACGTTCAATCACAGCGGCCGCTTCCTGTATCAAAGCCATATCGACCTGATTCAAATCTAAGGATCGTCGTCGTGTCTGCGTCATAATCGTTCCACCTTAACCGAATCACCATCCCGTTGCAACCCAGACAGCGCCCTACACCGTGCCCCACCCCACGACATTTTGAGGACCATTTTGAGGAATTTTCTAAAATTTTACCGTTGATTTAACGAGGTCTTCATGGTAAATTAACTGTTTTCGTGTATCTTCACGAAACAGAATACGTCCTCCCTAATGGCTTCGATCCCCGGGTGTAAAATCACTGACGAGGTTGAACTCTTTAGATGGGACAGAGTAAAAGACAAAAAATGACAACAAACTTGATAGACGTGTTGGACAATTATGGAAAAGATTAACAAAATTCGCAACATTGGCATCTCCGCCCATATTGACTCCGGTAAGACCACCCTCAGTGAACGCATCCTCTTTTATGCGGGTCGCATCCACCGCATCCAGGAGGTTCATGACGGTGGTGACGGCAAGAGTGGCGCCACCATGGACTTCATGGAATTAGAGCGTGAGCGAGGTATCACCATCACCTCTGCCGCCACTCAAGTCAACTGGCAGGATAAGGCCATCAACCTGATCGACACTCCGGGCCACGTGGACTTCACGGTCGAGGTCGAGCGTGCCCTGCGTGTGCTCGATGGAGCCATCATGGTGTTGTGTTCGGTCGGTGGCGTCCAGAGCCAATCCTTCACGGTCGATCAGCAGATGAAACGCTATCGCGTCCCCCGCATCGCCTTTATCAATAAGATGGACCGCACCGGTGCAGACGCCGAACGTGTAATCAAGGATATCCGCGAAAAACTCGCCCTCAACGCAGTGCCCATCCAAATCCCTATGGGTGCAGGTGACGATTTTACCGGCGTGATCGATCTGGTTACCATGAAGGCCTTGACCTTCGAAGGCAATGACGGTGAAAAAATCGTTGCAGGCGATATACCAGCCGAATACCAAGACGCCGCCGATGACGCACGCAATGACATGCTCGAAGCTTTGAGCATGTTCAACGACTGCATGATGGAGATGCTGCTGGAAGAACAACAGGTTGACGAATCCTTGATTCGTCGCGTGATTCGCAGTGCCACCATCAACCGCGACATCGTCCCGGTCATGATGGGATCGGCCTTCAAGAACAAGGGTGTCCAACCCTTGATGGATGCCGTGTGCGGCTACCTGCCCAGCCCCCTGGACCGTGTCAGCTTTGCCCGTGACCACGACAACGAAGGCACTGAAATCCCGCTGTCGTCCGATCCTGACGCCCCACTCGTGGCCATGATCTTCAAGATTGCGGACGAATCCTTTGGGCAACTCAGCTACGTGCGGGTCTACCAAGGCACCCTGGCTCGCAGTCAACAATACCGCAATGCCCGCACGGGCAAGACCGTGCGTGTGGGACGTATTGTGCGGATGCACGCCAATGACCGTGAAGAAGTGCAAGACGCGGGACCAGGCGACATCGTGGCCCTGGCTGGCGGTGGACTGTGCCAGTGGTGACACCCTCTGCGGCGACGGCCTCAACTACTCCCTTGAGAGTATCTTCGTGGCCGATCCGGTGATCAGCCTCTCGATCACCCCGGCCAGCAATCAAGACAAGGATCGCATGGCCAAGGCTCTCAACCGCTTTATGAAGGAAGACCCGACCTTCCGTGTATCCACGGATCCCGAAACCAGTGAAACCGTGATCGCAGGTATGGGTGAACTGCACCTGGACGTGTACATCGAACGCATGCGTCGTGAGTTCAAGGCCCAAGTGACCGTGGGTGCTCCCAGCGTCAGCTACCGCGAAGCCCCCACCAAGGAGGCCGAGTTCAACTATAAGCACAAGAAACAAACCGGTGGTTCCGGTCAATACGGTCACGTGGTCGGTCGTCTGATTCCCCTGCCCGAAGATGCGGAAGATACCTACGAATTCGAAGACAACATCACCGGTGGTCGTATCCCCGGTGAATATATTCCAGCGGTCAACAAGGGCTTCCAAGCTGCTATGCAAAAGGGCCCGGTTGCAGGTTACGAAATCGTCGGCTGCAAGATGTGCCTGGACGATGGCTCCTACCACGCCGTAGACTCCAGTGAAATGGCCTTCCGCACGGCCGGTCGAGACGCCTTTATCGAGGCCTTCAAGAAGAGCCGCCCCTGCCTCAAGGAGCCCATCATGCGGGTCGAGGTCGAGACGCCGCTGGAATTCCAGGGCGCAGTCGTGGGCGACCTCAACAGCCGTCGCGGGATTATCATGGAAACCGAATCCCGTGAGCAGATCTGTGTCGTCCGTGCTGACATTCCCCTGGCCAATATGTTCGGATACGCCACAGTGGTCCGTGGCCTCAGCAAGGGTATGGCGACCTTCTCCATGGAGATGTCGCATTACGCCCGCGTTCCAGAAAAACTCGCCGAGGAAATCATCCACCAACGTCGGGAAAAGCAGGCCTCCGGCAAGTAATCCGACAGGCCGCCTCCCATCTCGGTGTATGAATAAACGCGTGGGCCATGAATAGTGGCCTACGCGTTATTTTTTTTCATCTTCTCCTTTAGCGACAAAACCCCCCTGTCGATATAAACAGCACAACCTATGGGGGGGGTGATACATTGGTTTGTAAGGTTTTATATTGCGAGCCGAGTCGTCATTATGCACCGTTAAAGGAGAACGATCATGAGTTCAATCCTAGTGATTGAAGATTCCGCCTTCACCCGTCGGAAAATCTGCCAAGTTCTAGCCTCAATGGGGCACGAGATCAGTGAGGCCGATAATGGACGATCCGGCCTAGAACTGGCCCAAAAAAAACGACCCGACGTCATATTTCTAGACCTTCTTATGCCCGAAATGGACGGTATCGAAGTCCTCAAGCAACTGCATGAACGAGGCGTTCAGTCGCCCGTGATCGTTCTCTCGGCAGACGTCCAAGACACAACACGACAGGAATGTCTATCGCTCGGCGCTAGCTGTTGCCTGGGCAAACCGCCCAAAAACGAAGAACTCGTAAAAGCCCTCAATAAAATCCACTGCCTTGCTTGAATGAAAGGGAGCCCATGGATTGCAGCGACGAGCAACTCGATGCCCTCAAAGAGATCATTAATATCGGCGTAGGCCAAGGAGCCAACGTCCTCAACGAGATGTTGGGATTGCATATCCAACTCCACGTCCCCACCATCTCTATACTGACACCTGATGAATTCTATCACGCCATGAGCACAAACTGTCAGGATCCCTTGGCCTGCATCGCCCTGCCCTTCAAGGGGAATTGTCAAGGAAGTGCACAACTGGTCTTTCCCTGTGAAACCGCCTCACGTCTGGTTTCAGCTTTGATTCAAGAAGAATGCCACCATGGCGACATGGACTCCATCAGAGCCGCAGCCTTCACCGAAGTCGGCAATATCGTACTCAATGCCGTCATGGGCACCATCAGCAATATGCTGGAATTCCACCTGCAATACTCCATGCCGGATTATACACAAACTCGCATCTCCGAGATGCTCCCTCCTGCCGAGAACAATAAAAACACCTCCATTCTGTTGGCACAAACCCGTTTTAAGGTTGAGGCCCTAGAGGTCGTTGGAAATATCATCCTCTTTTTGGAACTTGCCTCGCTAGACGGCTTAATTGAGGCCATTAGCCAGTCTTCTTCTATAACATGAGCGGAATCCAAACTCACAACACGGTGTCCGAACGCCTTGAGGTCCTCGATTCAGTTCCGATCGGACTCTGTCTCATCGATCAGAATTCACCGTACTCTACTGGAACCGCTGCCTGGAAGACTGGTCTAACCTCTCCCGGGATCGGATCTTGGGACACCCGATCGATGATTTTCTGCCACGTCTCAAGTCCAATCGTTACCACCAACGTCTTGTCGGGCTGTTCGAGGGCGGTCCACCCGCCATTTTCTCAGCCCAACTCCACAACAACCTATTTCAACTCTTCTGCCCAGATAGCACCCCTCGTATCCATCACGTTACGGCCATGTCCGTGCCCGCCCAGACCGATGACGACTACTGGGCCCTATTTGCCATTGAAGACGTCACCGACCTAACCCGTCGTATCGCCTACTACCGCCTGGCCCAGGAAGAGCTCAAGGTTTCCTACGACCAGATGGAAGCCCGTGTAGATCAACGTACCCAAGACCTAGCCATCGCGGTGGAAAAACTGCAAGCCGAAATCGCCGAACGCAAACGAGCCGAAGAGAGCCTCGCTCGTACCAACAGCGAACTCAAAGGCATGCAGTCCCAAATAATCCAAAGTGAAAAAATGGCCTCCATCGGTCAATTGGCAGCAGGGGTAGCCCATGAGATGAACACCCCGGTTGGCTTTGTTGGATGCAATTTTCAGACCCTAGAGGGATACATGAAGAAATTCCTTGACCTCTTTGAAATGTACGAAGGCTTGCACGAACTGGTTGAAGCCGGCGACAAAGAGGCCCGCCTGGACATGATGAAGAAAATTAGCCAGGCCCGCCAAGACATGAAGATCGACTTCATTCTGGAAGACCTGCAAGAACTGTTTCAAGAATCCGCCGAGGGCATCAAACGGGTCACCACCATCATCCAAAATCTGCGTGATTTCTCCCGTGTCGACCACGCCGAAGACCTGGTCGAATACAATCTTAACGAGGGTATCCAAACCACCTTGGTCGTGGCCCGTAATGCCATCAAGTACGAAGCTGACGTCAATCTTGAATTGGGGCCGATCCCGGCCATACGCTGCAATGCCGGACAAATCAACCAGGTCCTGCTCAATATCCTCGTTAATGCGGCCCAGGCCATTGGCGCCCAAGAAGAACACGAGCGTGGCCAGATCACCGTGCGTACCCATGCGACGGATACCGAAGTCACCTGTACCATCCAGGATAACGGTCCAGGCATCGCCCCTGACAAGATTGACCGTATTTTCGACCCCTTCTTCACCACCAAACCCGCCGGCAAAGGCA
>CAXXXG010000034.1:0-26597 GCA_963662565.2 Sedimentisphaerales bacterium
TCAACCAATGGGTCAAGCAGGCGGTACGCTGGATGCCGATGGAGAAATGGGACCTGTGCAACTTCCCCGTCGATGCCGAGGAGCTCGAGGGCAGGGTCTGTTACGGCGGACTGGATCTCTCGTCGACCACCGATATCACTGCGTTCGTGCTCGTATTCCCACCCAGGAATGAGCAGGACAAATTCGTGATCCTTCCCTGGTTCTGGATACCCGAGGACAGCCTGGGCCTGCGTGTGAGGCGTGATCATGTGCCCTACGACGTATGGGAACGAACCGGCCATGTACAGACCACCGAAGGCAACGTGGTCCACTACGGCTTCATCGAGGCCTTCATCGGCGAGCTCGGCAAGAGATACAACATCCGGGAGATCGCGTTCGACCGTTGGGGAGCGGTGCAGATGGTGCAGAACCTTGAGGGCATGGGCTACACAGTGGTGCCCTTCGGACAGGGATTCAAAGATATGAGCCCCCCGACCAAGGAGCTGATGAAGCTGGTATTGGGGCAGAGCATAGCACATGCGGGACATCCGGTGCTCCGCTGGATGATGGACAACATTTTCATCCGCACCGATCCGGCTGGAAACATCAAGCCCGACAAGCAGAAGTCCACCGAGAAGATCGACGGCGCGGTTGCCACAATCATGGCACTGGATCGGGCGATCAGGTGTGGCAACGAAGTGCGCGAATCGGTCTACGAGGACCGAGGCATCCTCTTTATCTAGGAATCAGGAGATACACATATGGGACTCATATCCAAGCTTGTCACCAGAACGCGTGACAAGCCGCAAAACAGGACCAGCGGGTCCTCATACAGTTTTCTCTTCGGAGGATCGACATCCGGCAAGGCGGTGAACGAACGATCGTCGATGCAGATGACGGCAGTCTATGCCTGCGTGCGCATCCTGGCCGAAGCGATCGCAGGCCTGCCGCTCCATCTGTACCGTCACGACGATGACTCGAGCAAACACAAGGCCAAGGATCATCCGCTGTACACCCTGCTGCACAGCGAGCCCAATGCGGAGATGACCAGCTTCGTGTTCCGCGAAACGCTGATGACCCACCTGCTGCTCTGGGGCAATGCGTATGCGCAGATCATCCGAAACGGCAAGGGCCAGGTGGCCGCGCTGTACCCGCTGATGCCCAACCGCATGCAGGTCGACCGCGACAAGAGTGGCAAGCTCTACTACCAATACACCACCAGTGCCGAGGATGCGCCGACGATGAAAGGCACTTCAGTGGTGCTCGATGCCTCTGAGGTGCTGCACATACCGGGACTCGGCTTCGATGGATTGGTGGGCTACTCGCCGATTGCTATGGCAAAGAATGCCATCGGTATGGCGATAGCCTGTGAGGAGTATGGGGCGAAGTTCTTCGCCAACGGGGCTGCCCCAAGCGGGGTTCTGGAGCACCCGGGAACGGTGAAGGACCCTACTCGCCTGCGCGATACGTGGCAGGGCCAATTCGGCGGCTCTTCCAATTCGCACAAGGTCGCGGTACTCGAAGAGGGAATGAAATACACCCCCATCTCGATCTCGCCCGAGCAGGCGCAGTTTTTGCAGACACGCAAGTTCCAGATCAACGAGATCGCACGCATCTTCCGCGTCCCCCCTCACATGGTGGGGGACCTGGAGAAGTCCTCGTTCAGCAACATCGAGCAACAGTCGCTGGAGTTCGTCAAATACACTCTCGACCCGTGGGTCATCCGCTGGGAGCAGGCACTTTCGCGTGCACTGTTGGCCTCCGATGAGAAGCAGACGCATTTCTTTCGCTTCAACGTCGAAGGTCTGCTGCGTGGTGATTACCAGAGCCGCATGGGCGGGTATGCCACCGCGCGCCAGAACGGTTGGATGAGCGCCAACGATATCCGAACGCTGGAGGATATGGACCAGATAGCCGACGAGGACGGGGGGAACCTCTACCTCATCAACGGAAACATGCTCCCCCTCTCTCGGGCAGGGGCATTCGCAGACAAGGTTACCAACACATCCCAGGAGGAGAGTAATGAAGAACAAGAAGTTCTGGCAATGGAAAAACCAGAGCGAAGACGAAGGCAGAGCGAGAATCCTTGAGCTTTCGGGCACGATCGCCGAGGAGAGCTGGTTCGATGATGATGTCACCCCCGAGCAGTTCAAGGATGAGTTGTTCGCCGACAACGACGAGGTGACCATCTGGATCAACAGCCCCGGTGGGGATTGCATCGCAGCGAGTCGCATCTACGCGATGCTCATGGATTATCCGGGAGCAATCACGGTGAAGATCGACGGGATCGCAGCGAGCGCAGCTTCGGTCATCGCGATGGCGGGCACCAAGGTCCTGATGGCACCCACCGCACTCATGATGATCCACAACCCCATGACGCTCGCCTATGGCAACCATCAGGACATGCAAAAGGCCATCGGCATGCTCGATGAGGTCAAAGAGAGCATCGTGAATGCCTACGAGATCAAGACAACCCTCACCCGGGCGAAGATCAGCCACCTGATGGACAACGAGACGTGGATGAATGCCAAGAAGGCCATCGAGCTGGGCTTCGCCGATGCGATCCTCGAGGACGCGAAGAAAGCGTCCAATGAGGCATCGTATGCGTTCTCGATGCGCACCTCCCAGCTCTCGCTGATGAACAAGATCACCGAAACCTATGCAATCGCAGAAAACCAGGAGCCACCTAAGGAAGGCACAGCCGCCCTTGGCGAGCTCGAGAAACGACTGAATCTCATCAAACCCCAATAGGAGAAGACACAATGGGAAAGATCAACGACATGCGTGCACAGCGCGCGAAGACCTGGGAACAGGCAAAGGCATTCCTCGACTCCAGGCGCAACGACAAGGGCATCCTGAGCGCCGAGGATAGGACCACCTACGAACGTATGGAAGAAGAGATCGTGGATTTGGGCCACGAGATCGAACGGCAGGAGCGCATCGAGGCGTTCGAGCGTGAGCTGAACGCGCACGTGGGCTCTCCGATCACCAGCCGCCCCGATGGAGCACAGAAGACTGAGAAAAAAGCTGGACGTGCTTCGGACGAGTACCGTAAGGCGTTCTGGAACCACCTCAGGCGCCGCGAGAACGCACCCGATTTGCGTAACGCATTGCAGGTGGGGAACCGACACCGAAGGCGGCTACCTGGTGCCCGACGAATTCGAGCACACCCTCGTAACGGCACTGGAGGAGGAGAACCTGTTTCGCTCGATCGCCAGGATCATCCAGACTGCCAGCGGAGACCGAAAGATTCCCATTTCCGCATCCAAGGGCGAGGCGGCATGGATCGATGAGGAGGGAACGTATCCTGAGAGCGATGACAGCTTCGGGCAGGTGACCATCAGCGCCTACAAGCTGGGTACGATCATCAAGGTGAGCGAGGAGCTGATCAACGACAGCGTATTCGACATCGAGTCTTACATCGCCACCGAGTTCGCCCGCCGCATCGGAGCCAAGGAAGAGGCAGCGTTCTTCACCGGGGGACGGATCGGGCAAGCCGCTGGGTATCCTCGCCGCATCCGGAGGGGCTCAGATCGGCGTCAACGCGGCTTCCGCGACCGCCCTGCATGCCGATGAGGTCATCGACCTGTACTATGCACTGCGATCTCCGTATCGCAAGAATGCGGTGTGGGTGACCAATGATGCCACCGTCAAGGCACTTCGCAAGCTCAAGGACGGCAACGGGCAGTACATCTGGCAGCCTTCGCTGACTGCAGGCACTCCCGACACTATCCTCAGCTGTCCGGTGAGGACCTCGGCTTACATGCCCGAGATCGCAAGCGGTGCGAAGACGCTGGCATTCGGGGACTTCTCGTACTACTGGATCGCCGACCGCCAGGGACGCACCTTCAAGCGCCTGGGCGAACTGTTCGCCCCGACCGGACAGGTTGGCTTCCTCGGGTCCCAGCGTGTGGATGGGCGACTGATCCTCGGCGAGGCCGTCAAGGTCCTGCAGCAGAAGGCCTAAGGGAGGTAATTGATGTCATATAACACCAAGAACTACCGCGAGCATGGCGGTGAGAAGACAATCATCGGCGGCGAGGTCATCCTCGCTGCGAATGCGAAGGTAACCATCGATCCTGCGGCGGTCATCGAAGGGCTGCCCGGTGGCAGCTTCAATGCCGCTGCCAGCCAAGTCGATAGCACGGCTACCACCATCGAAGAGCTCGTGGTGGATTTCAATGCACTGCTGGCAAAGCTCAGGAGTGCGGGCCTGATGGTCAGCTGATAGTAAACGATTATGGGGGCATCCCGGTGAGAACCGGGGGTGTCCATCATTTCGATGAAGGAGGAAGCGCATGATCGCCAGTATCGCCATGTTCAACACCTACAGCGGCAACTATGAGGACTCTCCCGAGGCCGTAGAGCTCAAGGGCGCTTTCCTCTGTACTGCCGAGGATATCGTGGCCTCGTATTTGGGCTTCGATCCGAAGCAGCAGGAGTATACCGATGTGGTCGCCTCGGGCTCGGGATCCAGGCGCCTATACCTACGTGCGCGCAACATCACCAGTGTCGAAGCGCTCACTGTGGGGATGGTCAAAGTGGATACCACGTTGGTGGCACCGTGCGACGACCATATCCGTTTTGTGGATCACACCACCAAGTTCCCAATCGGTGAGGACAATATCGTGGTGAGCTTCACAGCTGGATGGGATATCGAGCAGATGCCTTCGGTGATCGTCGTCTCGATCCTGCGCATCGCCACGCTCATGCTCAGCGAGACAGGGGGGAACATCGGCCTGACAGGCAAAAGCTTTGCCGACAACAGCCGCACGTTCGTCAACTACAGCAACTACCGCAAGTACCTCCAACCGCTGGACAGCTTGCGCATCCTGGGGTTCTGACATGGCCGGCAGACGAAAACGGTACAGCACCGAAAGCGTATCGGTCGAGACCGACCTGGCTGAAGCATTAGGGTACCTCGAATCCCTCGGGGTAAATCGGCACAAGGCGATGCGACGTATCCTGGGCGGCATCGGCACGGCCGCAAGAGCCCAGGTACGCAAGGCCTACAAGTCCCAGGGGCTCTCCAAAGGAAGTGGGGCGTTGTACAAGAGCATCAGCCGCCGTGTGATCCGTAGCGGCAAAGCGGTCATCGTCGAGGCCAAGGCTTCCTCACAAGAGACCAAAGTGTTCTACGGCTACGCCCTAGCCAAGGGAGCTCGGATCACTGCCAAAGATGAGGGATACCTCACATTCCAGAAGGACGGAAAATGGGGTGCGCGTGCACTCGGTGAAGCTTCCCGAGCGCGATTTCGTGGCCACTCCGGTGAAGAAGTACCTGAGCACGACGGCCTTCAAGACGAAGCTCGATCAGCTGGTACAGAAGGAGGTGGCGCGCATCGAAAAGGAGAGTAAACGATGATAACTGAGATGCAGGTACTCGAAAGGCTCAAGGCGGTGATTGCCTCTGATTTGATCGGATTGCAGGAGAGCGAAGAGGGGATTTCCATCGAGCACTTCGATGATAAGAACATAGAGATCGATTTCCCCCGATGTGGACAGCATGCGGCGACCCACGATGCTTTACATCCAGCCCGATTATGAGAACCTCGAGCCGCTGGGCATGAACAGCGACTTGGCCACCATGCGCGCAACCATCTTTCTCCTGTGCAAGGGCGCGCCCAACGCGATTCTGGTCAAGCGTGTTTTCGCACTGTATGGAGCCCTGTACCTGCTCCTACGAGGGGACCCCACGCTGGGAGGCTTCATCGAGGACGCGCGCATCACCGACATGGACTACTACCCTGCCGTAACCGCAAGCGCGACAGTCACGGCCATCGAGGCAAGCATTGATTTGCAGTGGTCCAAGGAATTCTAAACAAGAGAGGAAACACATATGGCATTTTACACAGGAACGGGATCGCGGCTGCAGGCGGGCAAGGAAAGCTCCTTCGCCGTGGCGGCCAGTCCCACAACACTGGTCGACCTGACCAGCGAGAGCATCAAGGTGGCTGTCGAGAAAGGGGATGAGGGCTCGCTGCTGGGAAGCAAGACCGCATCAAGCAGGGATCTGTTGGCAGTGACGGTGGAGGGCTCGGTGAGCTTCATCCTCCGACCCGAATCGGCCGGTCTCATCCTACACGCCGCCCTGGGAGGGGCGGACACGTGCTCCCAAGTGGAGACAACGGAATTCTACACCCACACCATGGCCCTGTGCGATGTGAACGAGGCACTTCCCAGCCTCACCTTCACCATCGACCGCAAGGCGGCAATCAAGCGCTACGCGGGGTGCACCATCAGCGCCCTCAGCCTGGATTGCGCGGCCGGCGATTATGTAAAGGGCAGCATAGACATCAAGGGGACCACTGAAGAGAACGGAACCATTGAAGAGGCACTGAAGAGCTTCTCCATCCCCTCGTACCGGTGCACCAATGCGACCTTCACGGTCAACGGCACAACATACGACATCACCAGCGCATCGTTGAAGATCGACAACGCGCTCGAAAGCTCCCCACGCACCTATGCCTCAGGCCTGTATGCAGGAAGGCCGCAGCATGGAAAGAGAGCTGTGACCATCAACTTCGAGATCCCCTACAGCGCCGAGGTGGAAGAGCTGAAAAGCTCCTACCTGACCAGCGAGGAGCATGCGTCGGTGAGCCTGACCTTTTCCTCCCCGGCCGCCGGGCACAGCATCACCATCACCCTCTCGCACGTGGCGATCAGCGAGGTGGATGCGAACGTCGGGGGGAACGGGCATACTCAGCTCCACCGTCGCGGGCGAGGCGCTCAGCGTGGGAGAAACCGAACCGATCACCATCATGATCACCGACAAGATTTCGACACCCTACGGAGGATAAGAACCATGTTCATCAAGACAAAACATTATGAGGCGTGCATACAGAAGGTACGCATCGAAGTGGGAACACTGGTTGGCCTCGAGGCCGACGACGAGGCGTACATCGTGCTCAAGGAGCTGCCCACCTTGGAGATGCTCCGTCTGAAGGAAGCCTCCGAGCAGGGGGAGAACCAGACGCTCACGTTGCTGCGCGACCTGCTTCCCTCAATCCTGGTCGACCACAACTTCTACGAGGATGCGGATGCCAAAAAGAAGATGGACAACCGCGAGGTCGCCTCATTGGTGTTCGAGTCGCTGGATCTGACGGTGAAGGTCGTCAACGAATACACCCATGCCGCTTTTTTTTTCCCGTGCGGACGCGAGCGGAGGCAGATCGCATCCCTCTGCTGCGAGGTCTTCAATGGAAGAAGAAGCGCAGAGCTCTACAGCGAGTACGGCCACTGGCTTTTCTACATAACCGATATCTATCTGCCATGCTGCGACTCTGAGAGCGGGGATTTCAGGCACCTACCGTTCGCTGGTTCTCTCATGGACCAGCCGTACATGAGCATGCAGATCCTCAAGCTCATCCAGCTCAACTACCGGAGGCATGTGCATGAGCAGGCTAAGAAAATGACACAGAAACACTAATCACACGGCGTCCATGGGGCGCCTTTTTCATTGCATAAGGGGGAAAGCGAGTATGGCAGCACAAGCGAAAGTCATCATCAAGGGCCAGAACGACATCGGTGGTGCGGTCAAATCAGCCGCAGCCGATCTGGGAAGCCTAAAGGGTGCTGCAACCAAACTGGGTGGAGTGCTTAAAGGCGCCTTCGCCGCCACCGCGATCATCGCTTCAGTGAAGGCTTTGGGCAATGCAGTTTCGGCAACATTCTCCGAGTTCTCCGCTGCCGAGCGGTCCTACAAGCAACTCGCCCTCGCACTGGGCGACAGCACCTCGTATGAGAAGGTTACTGCCGTGGTCGAGCGCCTGAGCAGCCAGACACTCTCTGGCAAGGGCGATATCGAATCCATGGTCGCCCAGTTGGCCGCGCTGGGCAAGAGTGCCGACGAAATCGAAAGCATCTCCGAGGCGGCAGTGTACCTGTCCAACGTGACCGGACGGGATCTGAACTCATCGATGACCACGTTGCTCAATACCTACACGGGTACCACCACCCAGCTCAAAAGGTTGGGCATCGACCTGGGAAATATCACGAAAGAGGAACTCGAACAAGGTGCGGCGATCGACGTGGTCATCGACAAGCTCGGTGAGTACTCGGCGATGATGGCCGACGGGGATACCGCCCAGCACCTGACAAACATGAAGAACACCTGGGGGGACATCAAGCAGCAGGTGGGTGGCATCATCGACTATAATTTCGGTCCGTGGTTGGGCAATCTGGATGTGGCTTTCAGCGGCATCAAGACCAACCTCACCAATATTATCAACTACGTGGGAGCGGTGATGGCGAACCTGCCCTCCGCTTTCAAGCTGACGCTGTCCACAGTGTGGGAATTGCTCAAGCTCACCTTCGAGTGGGATTCGCTCAAGCTGATCATCACCACCACAGCCCAGAATATCGGCATCGTCATCAGCGCCATGCTCAAGGCGGTGTTCGAAAGCATTCCCAAGCTGCTGGGCAATGCAGTGGTGGGCATCATCAGCTGGGTCACCTACATCGCGCTGAACATAGAAAGTGCGATCCTGGGGGCATTCCAGAATGCGATCAACAAGGCGGGGGACAAGATCCAAGGCACCTGGGTGGGAAAGATCTTCGGCCTGGGTGACAAGCTGGCCAACCTTGATATGGGAGCCGCTGAAAGCAAGGATGAGGCGACCTTCTACAAGCAGCAAGCCGACCGGAGCTTCGAGAATCTGGGACCGCTGTTGCGTGATGCGCTCACCGATGCAATCGATACCGCCCAGACGGTCGCTCTCAATAGTGCCGACATGGTCTCTTCCCTGTACGGTGATATCGGTCTTGATTTCAAGACTGCACTCGATGAGATTGTCGCACCTGATCTTGAGGCGATCGCCCAGAAGGCTGATGCGGCGAATCAGACCAAGCTGCTTTCCCAGATCGCCTCCAGTGGTGAGGGCACGGCAGCCTCTACAGCTGAGACAGCCGATAACACCAAGCAGACCGACACACGCATGGGCTCTCAGATCGCCTCGATGCTCAGTGAAGGATTGACCAGTGTGTTCACCGGCCTGTTCGGGGACGTCACCGGAGGCCTTATGGGCATGGTGGCCACCGAGATGCTGGGAGGGGTAACCGCAATCATCTCAACATTGCAGCCGATCATCGACATCATCTTCAACACCCTCTCTCCCTTGGGCATCCTGCTCACCATCCTCCAAGGGTTCGTCTCGGTGATGGAGCCGGCGCTCACCGCGGTATTCCAACCGCTGGTGGACGTGTTTACCTGGATCGGGACCACCTTGACAAGTCTGTTCCTGCCGGTCTTGGATGTGCTGCACACAGCCTTCGCCTTGGTGGGAAACATCCTTATGGCGGTCCTTATCCCTGTATTGCAAAGCCTTGCCCCGGTCTTCCAGGTCATCAGCGGCATCATGATGGCATTCTCACCCATCCTGCTGTTGGTGGCCAAGGCGTTCACGATCCTCATGAGCCCACTGCAGTACGTCGCGGACCGGTTGTCGTGGCTCGGAAGCTGGGTGCAGTACCTCGGGTCCGTGATTGCCACCGCGGCCTACAACCTGGTGCACCCGTTCAGAAAAAAAAGCTATGCATCCAGTCCCGGATCCTTTTCCAGCGACGCCTTCAGCGGTCTTGCCGATCGCCTGGCAAACATCGATGCGATCGCAGACCAGGGGAGCGTGGCAACCGACGCGGTCTCCACCACCACGGCAGTGGGAAACGCAGGGTATCAGGGAGCGACGCAAGTGACCATCAACATCTACCAGCAGGCACCGGTTGTAGGAAGCGACGGGATGCGCGCCTTCGCCCGGATGATCCGAGGCGAGTTCGAGCGGCTGGACTACTACGGAGTGACAACCTAAATGAGCATCATACACAGCCCCTCTCTCACCCTCACCTTCCTGGGAGGCGACCTGGAGGCGGGACACTCCTTGGTACAGACGATCGGCGAACAGCATATCGCACGCAGGTCGATCACCTTCCACCAGCAGTTGCTTAACGGCCTTAAAAGCGCCTCGAATCAGGTTGATCTGCTCTTGGATAAGGCTTGCCCTGCAATCGAGGATATCATCGCCACCGAAGGCGATGTGAAAGCCGTCCTCGCCGATGGGGCAGGAACCGTGTTCACCGGATACCTGTCCACCAGCTACAACTGGATGCTCACCGACAGCGGAAAGCAAGCGCTGGCGATCACCCTGGAGGACACCGGCACCCGGTTGTTGGGAAAAGCCTTCATCGAAAATGGACGGCACCTATTCTACTGTACTGCCAGCGAGGCGATCGAGGCAATCTGCACAAGAGCGGGTATCACCGTATCACCAGATTGCATTTCCCTCACTGCACCGGTCACCCGAAGCGTGGATGGATCGGTCACCTGCGGCGAGCTGTTGGACCAATTGGTGTATGAACTGGGTCATGTGTATTTCTTTGATGCACTGGGGCACCTCAGGCTGTTCAAGGTGGACTGCACTTCCACTGAGAACCTTCCCACCCTCGACAGGGACGACTTGGTTGTGGTGGGAGGCAAGGCGATCACGCTTTCCAAGAAGATCCGCCAGTACAAGAGTGCGCGGGTTTCATTTACCCGTTTAGGGACGGCAGGCGACTATCTGGTGTACCGCAATACCACAGGACGAGGGGATGGGCACCCGTATTGTTACCTCAAGCTGGAAGGTGGTGCGCACTTCGACGGCAGTGAAATCTATACCGAAGCCGAATGGACCGAAGCCCAGGCGGATAGCTTTCGCACTCCCGCCCTCATCGAAGCCTGCAACGCCGCTAGTGAGATCGATATCGTGGGATCGGGCAGGATCATCGCCGTCTCGAACGTGCGCACCGAGTTCACCGCCGAAAGCGGCTACATCACCGCCAACATCGCTGCGGCAGGTGGTCCGTACCTGCAGGTGGCGGCACACAACAGCGGGACGCTGGCCTTTCACATCACGCGCCTTGATGCCTATGCCGATATCATCTATGTGCGTGACACGAACATCGTCAGGACAGCTGACAGCGTCTACGAAGGTGAAAGCTCGGACAATTTGCTTTCCGAGGAACTGCTGTTCGTACACGAGCGCACCCTGGCCCAAGCGCATGCGAACCTCCTGGGCCAGTTCCACCGCCATGCTGGCAGCCAGTACACCTTCTTCTCGGCCGTCGACTTGAATTGCGGCTCCCTGGTACGCCTGATCGACAATGCCTTCAGCGGCCTGAATGTTTCAGTCCTGGTGACAGCACGCACCTTCACCGATGAGAGCGCAACCTACCGCTACGAGGCGGTGGGCATCTCGGCATTCGACTTGAGTGCCCCAGCCTATCTTCAGGTACTCGACAGGGGCAAGAACGACACCGTCGGATCCCCGGGGCCACCGGGGGTGGACGGCTCGTCGTACACCGTATCCATCCAGTCATCCAACGGTTCGATCTTCCGACCCGAGCAGGTCGATACGATCCTCACCTGCCACGTCTTCCAAAACACCACCGAGATCACCGAAGCGCTGGATGCCTCGCGTTTCCAATGGAAGCGTCTCAGTGCCGATGTGATCGATGACGGGCGGTGGAACACCTCATCAAAGGCAATCGCCCATAAGAGTGTCGAAATCAAAAACGCAGACTGCGTCGGGCGTACGGTCTTCTTCTGTGAGATCGACCTGACCGGCTACGAAGCATAAGGAGCACATACAATGGCAAAGACAAGCGCCAGTTTCACGCTGATGGATTATACCGACGGTATTTCCCTCATCACCGGTATCGACAGCAATCTGCCCCTCACCAGCCTGTACGATACATCGAACCAGACCCTCAATCCCTCGTGGGCAGGAGACACCTCGCTGCAGCTCACCCCCGTGGTGCGCAAGGCCGGAGGGACCGATGTCGTTTCTACCATGACAGCCAAGGCCTGGAAGCGTAGGATCGCAGGTTCGGCCACCTGGACTACGGTCACCAGCGGTTCCAACGGTGAGACGATCAATGCCACCAGCGGGGTACTCACGGTGAGCGAGGACAAGCTCACGACCGATGTGTGGCAAATCGACTACCAATTCAGCGGCACCTACACCGACCCGGTTCTGAACCTCGCCTTTCCCGTCACAATCGCCATCACCCTCAGCCGCGTAGCCAACGGCACCTCCTTCGTGGTTGCCCGCGCCTACGCCACCGGCGGCAGCCAGTTCAAGAACCACAGCCCTTCCTCGCTCTCCCTCAAGGCTGAGCTCATCCGCGGCACCACCGCCGATACGACCAACCTCTCCTACCAATGGAAGAAGTCGGTCAACGGGACACTCTGGACGGAAATCACGGGGGGAACCTCACCCACCCTGGCGGTCACCCCCTCGATGGTCGACTCGTTCGCCATGTTCAGGTGCTCGATCCTGGACACCGATGCAACCTCGGACACCTACAACAAGAGCTACGACACCGAGGCCGTCTCGGTCCTGGACGTCACCGACCCCTACCAGGCGGTCATCGAGTCCACCGCGGGTAGCTATTTCAAGAACAACACGGGAAGCACCACCCTCATCTGCCGCGTGTACCAGAACGGCGAGGAGATCGACGGGACCGGGGGTGAGCCTCACCTACACCTGGACCAAGACCGACAAGGACGGGACAGCGGTGGCGTTCACCCCCACGGCGGTCGCCCATGGGTCGATCGTCACCACCAAGAAGAAGGCCATCTCCGTCTCGCACGATGATGTGACGGTCAAGGCCACCTATTTCTGTTCGGTCAGCTGACCAAAAGGAGAACATATGGCATTGACCGGTGCAAGCTATACCCTCACATCCCTCAGCGATGCTCCCTCGTACCAACTGCAGTTGACGATGTCTTCTGCTTCCTTGGGGACTTTGGATCTGGCTTTCTATAAGAACGGATCGCTGTACACACCCTCGGTATACGTGCATGCACGCAGCTGGGACGGCAGCAGCTGGGCCCAAAGCGGTGCAAGCGGGATCATGACAGGAGGTGTACGTTCATACAGCTACAGCTCGGCGGGTGCCTTCGATGTGCAGATCTACACCGATTCGTCCAAGACCGAGCTGCTTGCTACCTCCTTCGTCTCGTACGGGAAGACCGGAGCCGACGGGAAAGAGGGATCGGACGGGCTGAATGCAACACCGGTCAACCAGTTCGCGTTGCTTGCCGAGGGATCCTCACCGGGGGAGGCCACCCAGTGGTCGGACTCGCTGCCCGGTCCCTGGTATTACGGCTATGAGTACTGGACGCGCGTCAAGCAGGTGTGGAGCGACTCCACTCCCCAGCAGCCGCATGTCACCTACTCCCAGCCGTTTCTGGATGTGGGGGCGAACACCCTGCTGCGCAATTCAATCTCGTTTGCCATCAGAAGCAGCCGGGGCACCTATGAGAGAAACGACCGGAGCGTTGAGAGTTCCCTCATCATCCTCAGCGCCGACAGCCGAGGGTACGAGAACGCTACCTTCCAATGGCTGATCAACGCCGAGGCCTATGCGGGAGGAGAGCTGACACTCACCATCCCAAAGAGGCAGGCTCCGGCAAGAATCGACATCACCTGCACCATGGCCTATACCCGTCTGGGTGGTACCGAGACGATGGTGCGGACACTCAGCCTCTCGGCAAGCGATGTGACCGAATACACCAGGAGCTACGGCATCCTGGGGGGGCCGGGGACCATCAGCGATGCGATCGAGGGGGATTGCTACGTGCTCCAGTCCGGGGACGACTACATACCCCAGGTATACGCGGGGGATGTGTGGGTACCCATCACAGCCCAGAACGCAGCCCAGTATCCCGAGGCTATGGGCAAATGCGGGAACGCAGTGCTCCTCGGTGGGGCGGACATCCCTTCCACCTCCACCGCCCTGTATGCCTACTACCGCACCCTGTACGCACAATCGGCGAATATCGAGGTGCTCTCCACGCAGGACCTGCAGATCATCGATACCGGACGCATCCGCTCGATGGGAAAGCATGCGATCGGGGACGGCAACTCTGGCTTCATCATCAACAGCGACGGCACCAGCGAGTTCGTCGGTACGGTCATCCGCAACGCCGATCTCTCGGAGACCCGCATAGAGCGCCTTGATGCCGATGTGCTTCGCACCGTCAACGAGGCGCGTACCGGCGAATCATTCAACGGCTCGTTGTCCTCCACTCCCTATTGGGACCTGGCAGCGGTGATGGGGGATCTTATCGCAGGGGTCGCAGCCAACGCGGTTGTGCACAAGGGCGGCTCGTTCATGGCCACCAAGGTGGAAGGTGGCTCTGTATCCACCGTCTTCGAGAACGTGCTGCACGTCACCACTGCCCTTGAGCGGGACAAGGACAGGAGCCTGCTCAGCCAGCAGGTCACCACGGCCAATGCGGGTACCGCTTTCACCGTCCCCGCCCTGCCTGCTTACACGCAGTCCCCGATCAGGCTTGGAGGGGTCAACTACCTTGCGAAAATCACCTCCACAGGAGCAGAGGTCTCGGGCAAGAAGCAGTACTCGATCGACGGGGGCGCCTGGAGCGACTACGAGAGCCGCACCCTCGACCATGCATCGGTGGCGGGCAAGAGCGTGAGACTGCGCCAGGTCCTCAGCGGGCCCCTCCTTGACCCGGGCAGCTGCACCAGGGGACGGGTCGCAGGCATCTCATCCACCTCAACGGCCACACCACCCATGGCAAGCGGCAACGGGCGCATCGTCGTGGGCTGGGGGTCCAGCCTTTATTCATTCCCGGCAGGGAACGTGGGATCGGTCACGACCCACGCACTCAATTCCGCATACAGCACAAACCGTGGCGTGGCCTTCGGAAACGGCATCTTCCTCGCAATCTGTGCAGGCTCGGTCCAGCGGCGGGTGCTCTCCGGCGGGGCGAACGGTACCTCCTGGAGCGAGGTCTCCTCCGAGGCGTTTGATTGCCTTTTCTTTGCAGACGGGTACTTTTATGCCCATGTGCTCGTAGGCGGTGCCTCCGACTGGAAGCGCTCCACCAACGGCGTCAGCTGGGGTGCCGCGGGCTTCACCAGCGCCCATCCCTTCCCCAATTACAGCAACGACATCATGAACTCAAGGATCGCCTACGGGGGCGGGGTCTACATCCAGGTCAGCTATGTGACCCTCTCATCAGCGTCGGTGTACCGGAGCACGGACGGGCAGAACTGGAGTGCGATCAACATCGCCGCTACGTGTCCCACCGCCATCGCCTACGGATCCGGTTTCTTCATCGCCTATGAGCACGCGAGCCCCTACTACCATGTCTCGGCCGACAAGGGCCTGACCTGGTCCAAACGCTCCCTGGGATACACCCCCACCAGGATGGGGGCCGCCGGGTATGCAGCAAGTGGGGCCGATCCTGCCTCTACGGGGTCCACCCTGCAGCGGGTGTTCTACGCCATCGACAGCGCAGGGTATCTCAGTGCCCTGACGCTGGGTGAGGCAACACCCACCTCCTATACGGCCGGGACACTCAGTGCAGCCTACAACTACAGCGCCTACGATGTGGGAGTGAACCTGCTGGATGGGCAGGGGGCGAAGATCAGCAGCCATACCACGGCAAGTGATTACTACACCGGCTCATTCATCCTCGATGGGACCAACCTCTCCTCAGCCCTGGGTTCGTACTGTTACAAGTTCGCAGGCATCTTCAAGGCCGGCACCCAGGTGGCCTCCGGGACCTTCGACATGTTCGAGGGCATCTCCATCGCATGGAGCCGGATCTACAACAGCACCGAAGGTCCTGCATCCAGTCCTGCGATCGTGAGCTGGTCGGGAACCAGTTTGACGATCACCGGTGCCGGGGGGGCCACCTCGCGCATACGGAGCAACGACCTGTTCTCAGCCCTTTCGATCTCCTTCACCGTGATCGCCGAGGCGAAGGGGGCATATACCAAGGCCCTGTATCCCCAGCAAGCGGGCCAATTTGATATCGGCGTGTCCACAAACCCGTATGCGAATGTCCATGCAGCCACCTTCCACGGCTCCCTGCAGGGAAGCGTCAGCGGGAACGTGATCGGCAATGTCACCGGCAATGTGACGGGGAATGTGAGTGGGAACGTGAATGCACAGGGTACCACCAAGAAGGTTTGGGGTGCCGTATGGAACTAGGAGGAACAACCATGCAATGCAATGAATGCGGACGGCAGCTGAGAAAGCTGCCGTTCATGCTGGACGACAGTGAGATCGCCGACATGCAGCTGGCGGTCGACAAGATCAACACGGCACAGACCGCCCTCAAGGCTGAGGTGTATGCGGGCTACCGGTTCGAGCAGGACAGGGACATCTACGCCTACTTCAAGGCGGTCTTCGACGAGATGGCCGAGGGCAGGTTCCTGTATGCCACCTGGGAGCGCCGCGTTCGCAGCCATTACAACTACCCCGAGGGCGAGCTCCTGGTGATCAACGGCGAATGCTTCGCCCATGAGGAGTCATGATGGGCACCTACAACGACATCAAGAGCCGCTTCGGGGCAATCCAGGAAGCCTTCCGGGTAGGCGGCTACCAACGGTACTCAGGCTACTATGTGTTCTCGCCTCCCTCCGGTTTCGCCATCGGCCTTCCCATGAAGGCCTCGGACATGAACGCAATGAAGGATGCGCTGCAAGGGGGAACCCGGTCGCTTTTGTACACCACCTACCCCATCTCATCGGTAGCGACAGGGAGTCTGATCAGCTCGAGTCTGCTGAGCCAGATCGACCAGTACAAACAGGATATCAATGATCTGCGCGGATGTGCCAACTGCAGCAACACCTGCACCTCCACCTGCTACAACGGCTGCCACAACTGCACAGGAGGGTGTACCGGATCGTGCACCGGGTGCAGCGGCTGTTCAGGATGCAGCGGCTGCTCTGGCAACTGTTACAGCTGCAGGGGAGGGCTGTGGTGTGTCTCGTGCCATGGGTGCACTGGCTGCGGGGGTTGTCGTGGCTGCGGTGGATGCAGCGGCAATTGCCAGAGCGCATGCTCGGGCTGCACCTCCTGCAGTACCAACTGCAACGCCAGCTGCAACGTGAACTGCTCGGGCGCATGCAAGAATTCCTGCTCGAGCGGCTGCTCGAACTCATCCCGCATTGGAGGCTGATATGCTCATTCCTTTCAGAGAACCCGGCTTGTTCAACGTGACGCTGAACACCACCGAAGATTGCAACCTCAGGTGCACCTACTGCTATGAGGTCCACAAGAGAAGAAGAACCCTCTCGATGGAGGATGCCAAGGCCTTCATTGATCATATCCTCACCGACCCCGATCCTGCGGGATTGCTGGATGATCCTGATCCGGTGTTCCGCAAGGCATACCAGAAAGGGCTCGTCGTCGATTTCATCGGTGGCGACAGCTTCATGGATGTGCCGTTTTTGGACGAAATCTGCTCCTATACGCTTACCAAGGTGATGACCACCGACACTCCCAATGCCAGGAACTGGCGGGGCAAGCTCCATTTCTCCATCTCCACCAATGGCACCCTCTTTTCCGAGCAAGCGAGGCGGTTCTGCGAGAAGTACAAGGACCTTCTACTGGTGGGCATATCATTGGACGGCTGTCCTGAGATCCATGATGCGAACCGTGTGTTCCCCGATGGGTCCGGTTCGATGCAGAGCATCATTCGCCATTGGCCGTGGTATATGAAAACATTCCCGATCCAGTCGATGCAGACCAAGTCCACCGCGAACCGCCAGAGCATCCCTCATCTCTATGATTCGCTGGTGTATCTGCACGAAGAGCTGGGACTGAGGTACATCAACCAGAACTTCATCATGGAGGATACCGGGTGTACCCAGGCCGATTATGAGGAGTTGGACCGTCAGATGGAAAAATGCACCGCCTATGTGCTGGAGCACCGTGACGACCTCTTCTGGAGCATGCTCAGCAAGGAGCAGTTCGGTTACGCGCATCTGTCCGTAGGGCCTGACTGGGACTGCACCGGCCACTGCGGAAGCGGGGCGATGCCCGCGCTTTCGGTCGATGGCAGGATCTATCCGTGCATCAGATGGCTGCCGCATACCCAGGTCGACAAGGCCGATTTCATCGTCGGGACCGCCAAGGAAGGGTTCACCCACAAGGAGAACTTTCTAAGAGTGCGCGAAGGCGCCTATCGCTCCAATTGCTCTCTTGATGATAAATGCAGGACCTGTGAAGTGGAGAGTGCCTGTTCGTACTGCATCGGAGGCTGTTACTCGGAGTTCGGCGAGTTCAAACGGACGACCTACATCTGTGAGATAACCAAGTTGCTGGTCAAATGGGCCAGACGGTACTGGGATGAGTACAACCGGCTCGAGGGGTTGGAGCCGATCGACTGGGCTACCGAAGCCCGAGAGAAAGGGAACAGGCATGGGATCATGTAGAATGGGTCATCTCAGAAGTTCTTTTATTGGGAATTTTATGTTTCTAGTCAATCATTGAATAACCGTATAGGACCCTCACTCTACTGCCGTATTGTGTACTCAATGGCCACGAAACAAATCATCAAGAAATGAGACTGAGGGATTGTTTTTAGTTTCGTGGTGTTCATCAATTGAGAATTTAGGGAGCCCATTTTTCAAAGGATTGAGGTCGTTGATCTTTGACTGTGCCCATTCCATCCATTTTGAAATTTCACTATCCGGGTCTGCAGCTTGGTCTTGTGCTTGATTCTTGACATACTCAACATAATTTTGAATTTTCTTCATCTGGCTATAAGCCTCAGAGTCTGCAATTAGTTTCTCATATCGTTTTGCATCAAGTCTCTTTAATCGTTCTTCCTCAAGCTTTCTGGCTTGTTCCAATTTCAATCTTTGTTCTCGCTCAAGAGCCAGGATAGTTTCATTGCTACTTTGTATTGCGACATAAATGAAACCCAACATTATTTCTTTGATTGAAGCCTCGATGAGTTGCTTGCCTCGATCCTCCCAAGATTGATACACCCTCTTGCCATCATTAATTGATAAAAGCAATCGGCCAGTAGCGGTAGGGATGTATCTATATTTTGGTACTCTCCCATAATGGTGGTCCTCTTCATATGCCTTCCGCTCTTTTTCAGTCAATGGAAATCTCTTATTGGTGACAGGCTCAATAATGGCGAAGTATATTCTTTGCCCAAACAGATTCACAAACATACGAGCGTGGGGTGAGACATCTTCCTTTTCAATCGAAAAATCCCATCGCCGTTCCTTAAAACCTTGAAGAAGAGATTCCATCAAGAGGGCAGCTCTCAAAGCGCAACTATTAGTGACATCAATTGCCAATGTATCACGATAGTTAGTGGACCGTAGGTTATTTTTATTCCGTGTCTGTGATATTAGAAATTTCTTAACCATAGGACTCGTGATATCTTGCTCGGACACAATCACCATTGGATTTCTAGCTTGTTCGGCCCGTAATGTATTGGAAGCTATCTCCTGGATGTCTTTGTCTTTTATCTCAATATCTGGATTGTTGAAAATAGCAGAACGCTCATTTTCTGCTTTTCTACGTCTTTCAAGATCATCAAGAGATGTTTGATTTTTCCATTTCTCATACCTAGTGAATTCCACGTTAGGTAGAGATGTTTTCTTGATTGACTGGCCAAGGCTGACTTTTCTCCAATAGCCTCTCGGTGGTACAGGAACCTTGAGCCTCTCACATAGTTTTGCCAGCCCTCTTCCAGATATTCCAAATTCTTCAGCCAATTTCATCATTGGTTTTGACCAAACAGCATCATACAAATCCTCTCGTGATTTGATCTCTCCATCCATTCTATTCTCTCCACTATCATGCATTAGGTAATGAACGCTGGGAATTCTTCCTTCTTTCCTGAATTTCCCTGATTGTTACTTGCCTCCCTTTACCATCGAAGTATGTTCCACTGTCTGAACTCAAGTAAACAAGTCATGCTAATAGTCAGAGTTTTCATTATGCCTAATTCTAGTGATAGAAAAGAACAATACTTGTTCAATCGAAGGAGAACTGTGTGAGACTCGATAGGGGTTACCTTGGATTAGACCCCAAAATGGGTTCATCGACCTTGTTGGTAAAAGTTGGGGTCATTAAGTCGTTGTTCTATGAATGCAACCATTTCCTTCAAAAATGTGATATCCATTTCTTTTGTAATTGCAGGAAACTTCTACCCAACAGTTCTATCATGCATTAGGGCTATCCTTCCAAAATCAGAGTCATTTTGGCTCAAGGGAAAAATCTGTGGGATTGGGGAAGATGAGAGAAACAGGAAAGATTCTGCAAATATAGAAAATGGGCAATCCATCCGTTAGTTTTGAGTTAACCAAAAACCAAGCTAACAAGGACGGACGCCCAGGAAAGAGTATAGCACCACCATTAAGAATTATTTACGAACAAGAGAAAAGATACCCCCTACAGTTTTCCATTCTTACTCTTCAAGCATTATGCTCATTGAGGAGTACCGTTTCTCTCGATCATTTACAAATCGCTCGATACCCTCAATGATATGTTTAGGTGACAGCTGAGACTCATCCAAAACTTCATCTATTCTTCCACCTGTACGCCAATTGTTATCCCAATCAGGACTTAACGCATACTCGTCAGAATGTGGATTAAACATCCATTGTTGCATGAGCTTTCGTGCAGAAGTTGTGACAATCATAGAATTAATTTGGTCAGAAGGACTAAGAATCCTATCTCTGTATTTCTTATCCTGTCTTTCAAAGAGTTCGGCACTTGTAGCTACAATAATCTTGACATTCAACTTCTTTTTTTGAAGAAGAGGAAGCACCTTGATCATATTGCTTACAGCTCCTGTTCCTTGCACAATAACCACTCCATTATGAGGAACTCCTTCTTCATAATCGCGCATAAGGTAGGCACCCTTGGCTGCAGCAAAATGATGGTCCATTCCAATTTTCTGACGATCAGGAATCTCTATATTAGGTCTCGTAAGATGAAGTGCAACAAGAGGAACATCAAGTTTCATGGCCACAGCTAGAAGCACTGGCACCTCATTATACTCCCAAGGATGTAAATTGATAATTTTCCCCTTCGGAAACAATTGGGTTACACCTGGTGAGAAAATCCCAAAATGAGTTCTACTATCTTCTGCTGTCTCGGGACCACTATGACCAGCAATCCATAATATCTTTCCCATTTTATATTCACTATCCTGAGCCATTTGGCTAAAGAGTCTGAATGGACCGTATAATAGGTACGAGAAGCTTCCATATGTGGAGGTTGCTGTCCAAAAACCCTCAAATTCATTCTCAGGATTTTGCGACATATTTACAGATGCAATACCACTCATTATGCCTGCATTGGAAAACTCGGTTATCTCCTGAGGAAGCATAATACCTTCTTTGGAGCCTACCCTCTCATACCATCCATAGCCCTTAACATCCTGATAATCTGAGCCGAAACCCGAAATACTTGTTGATCCTGCAAGATCTGCAGAACTGACAAGAAATAAAGGTCGATCATATTCTTTCTTACCAAACGCATTCGCCCATGATCCCCATGTAGCTAATCCTGCACGATTAGACCGCTGAGCTCCCGGCTTTGCCCAAAGATCTTCTGGATAACTCCTGAAATCATACAGACGTTCATCTGAAAAGGGATTCCCCTTATTCCCTACGCAGATTTCTTCTGTCTGAGAAGGGACACTATCTCCAAGTTCAACAAGCCGTCCAGCAAGATAATCTACCAGTGCTGTGTCCTTCGCAAGAACATCCATTACCACCTTTAAGTTATCATGAAACTCTTTGGCGATACCGTTGGAATCATTAGGACACGATCCTCCCATGTTGGTAAAGAATGTACCATATTTCTCTGCGAACTCCTTACGTCCCTTCCAGAAAAGTTCGCAGTTCATTGCATGGGGCGCTCCATGGGATATGTTATCAAACTTCCCATATCCTCGTCCTTTTCGTGTACGGAACCATAATGCACTAGGCACATTATTAGGGTTAGGAGCTTCCATCATGCTGCTCATACCTGTCATGAGAGAATCCCAATCACTACCATCTTTGGCTCCAAAAACTCTCCAACCATGTGGAGCAAACCAGTCTTCTGGAGTTCCATATATCACTTCGCTCGTTTTATGATCATCAATACCATAATTGTTCCAATCTACCATGAAATACAAATTGTCCAATGCTAGACCCCAAGCTGAATTCAAGGTTTCATGCGTTGCACCTGCTGTAAGCCCACCTTCCCCTTCAAAAAGGAAGACCTTGCTCCCTGTCGCTCCAGCACGTTTCAGAGCCAAGGCGATTCCTGCTGCTGCAGGGGTACCATGGCCGGTAGGTCCTGTATTATATTTGAGAAACAGTGTCTTCCCTGATGCTTCTGCATGCCCTGAAAGACCCCCTTTATAACGGAATCCAAGCAGATCCTCCCAATATAATATTTGTTTTGGCTGTAAGGTACTAAGATACCTGCTATCCTTACTTCGAGCATACTTCAATTTCAAAGCTTCGTTGTATACAGCAAGCGTAGCATACACAAGTGGTACAGTATGTCCTGCACCAAGTACAAAACGATCCGCGAGAGGTTTCCCTGGATTCCTAATATCCCAACGCATCGCACCGCTCAATGTGGTTGCGATGAACGCATGAACTTTGGATCTTGACCCTCCAGGGTGACCACTTTGCCTATAATTAAACATAATGTCTAAAAGCTGGTCTACAAGATCCTTTGTTTTTTCCCAATAGGGGAAATCATTTTTTACTACATCCAATGGCTTCATCAGAATCTCCTTAACAAACTCACAATCGATGGTAATTTCCCCATTACACCCTTCTTCATTACAATTTTTCTCGTTTAATTTGTATTCACCAAGCTGTCCCTTAGATATGTATCCGAGGGTAACTGGTAGTCTAGCAACCTTTATTGTACTGAACAGTGAAGATTGGTTACTTATCTCCTCGTTAGCTTCTTCTCGTCAGGAGGCTATGATGCTTTGACAAGAATCACACTTCTCGGATTGTTACAAAAAAGCATTGTAAGATCTAATTTACCTTATTTATTAATTTTCCTTGTAAATATTTACTTATATTATTAACTACAATATCCATCAAACGACTTCGTGCTTCAATTGAAGCCCAAGATATGTGTGGGGTGATAATGCAGTTGGGCGTACTCAAGAGAGGATTGTCGCTCTTAATGGGCTCGGAAGATACAACATCAAGTGCAGCGGCTCTTATCTTTCCACTCCTTAATGCATCAGCTAAGTCTCGCTCAACAATCAGGCCTCCCCTCGAGTTATTGATGATAATAACATTATCTTTCATCTTGGAGATATTCTTTGCATTAATCATACCTTCAGTCTCAGCAGACTGTGGGCAATGCAGAAAAATTACATCTGATAGTGCAAATAGTTGGTCCAGATCAACATACTGTGCATACTTTCTTCCATTCTCAGAAGGGTAGACATCATACGCCAAAATGTTCATACCAGCAGCACTAAGCATCTTTCCTGTCTGCTGGCCAATTCGCCCAAATCCAATTACCCCTGCAGTTTTCCCACTTAACTCAATCTGGGGAGATTTCCAATAACACCAATCATCACTGCGTTGCCAGTCGCCATTCAACACTGATTGTGAGTGTTCTCCAATATGATGACATACCTCAAGCAACAAACCAAAAGCAAATTGTGACACGCCATCTGTTCCATATGTCGGAACATTACATACAGGAATTCCTTTTTCTCTTGCAGCAACAACGTCAACTACATTGAATCCTGTTGCCAGAACCCCAATGAATTTCATATCTGTAGCTTCAATCGTCTCTCGAGTGATTGGAGTCTTATTTGTCAGGATGATGTCTGCATCTCCAATTCTCGTAACAATATCTTCTAATGCTGTTCTATCATAGATAGTCACTGATCCTAGAGCCTCAAGTTTTTCCCAACTGAGATCACCGGGATTGAGCGTATACCCATCTAGAACTATAATCTTATGTCGAGCCTTCTTCATGTTTCGCACCTCCATCACAGACAACAATATTCATCTTTTATATGAATATGATGACCGCTATAATTACCTTGCACGTTACCATGCAGATATTTTGCAGTTGCAAGTAATGAATCAAACGAAATACCGGTGTCCCATCCGTCGTGTTGGAGCATATAGATTAGATCCTCACTTGATGTATTACCCGTAGCACCTGGGGCAAAAGGACATCCGCCCAATCCCCCAAGAGAAGTCTGTACACTGTTCACACCTTCTAGAATACCAATGTAACTATTTAATACTCCCATATTCCTCGTATCATGAACATGGAGATTAAACTTAATCGAAGGAAAGGCTTGCTTGGTATTTCTAATGATTTGACGAACTTGCTCAGGATACCCTACTCCAATGGTATCACAAAGGGTAATCTCCGTAACGCCAATCTGTGAAGTGAGTTTATCTATCATCGAGAGCAATAAATCAATTGAAAGGCGTCCTTCAAATGGACATCCGAACACTGTTGCGATATCCGGAGTAAGTTTCATTTCTGGGAAATCATCTTTTATCCGTTTAAATTCATCCAACGACTCCTGGTGACTTCTCCGAACATTTGCCTTGTTGTGACTCTCACTCAAGGAAATAACAGGAGTGATTTCCTTGAGACCTACCTCGTGGGCAGATTTGGCTCCATAATAGTTGGGAACAAGCGCAAAAATATCAATATCAGATAAATTCCTCAAAGCGAATTCAGCGATTTCAGTAGCATCCTTCATCTGAGGAATAGCCTTGGGGCTAACAAACGAAGTAATCTGAATTTTTTTATAGCCCGAATCATACAGCTTTTGCAGCACTGTCTTTTTTACTTCAGTTGGGATAAATTCCTTTACATTCTGGAATCCATCACGTGGACCAATTTCCACTACATTTGCTTTCTTCTGCAAAATTTTATTATCAGTATTCATAACAACCTCTTTCTTAATAATTAATACACTCTTCTTGATTCAGCATTGCAGCTATATCCCTGATATACTTGGAATGAAGGTAATAAAGATTGGAAATACATTCAGAATTAGAAGAAGTACTATGAGAACGAGAATGAAGGGAATAACCTCCCTTGATATACGTTCAATCGTGTCATGTGCGATATTACATGCTACAAACAAACAGAGTCCTACAGGAGGTGTAATCTGTCCTATTGCCAATGCAAAGACCAGAAGGACACCAAAATAGACCAGATCACCACCCATTGCTTCAATTACAGGATAGAAAATTGGTGTGAGCAGTACCACAGCTACAGCATTGTCAAGAAAAGTACCGACAACCAACAATGCAAGCATCATGAATAGTTGGATGATCAACATATTGTCCGAAACAGAAACAATGTACTGTGCAAACATTTGAGGAATTGATTCACTAGCAAGAATGTAGCTAAACAGATGTGCACAAGCAACCAAGTACATAATGGAAGCGGTACTTTTACCAGATGCATAAACCACCTCGCGAAACGTCTTCCATCCCATCTGCCTATATACAAATACACTTACAACAACACCATAAATAACTGCAACAGCAGCGGCTTCTGTAGGGGTAAAAATGCCACCATATATACCACCAAGAATAATAACAGGCATTAGAAGAGCCCAAACGCCATCCCTGAATGCATGTATAATCCCAGAAAGAGTAGCTTTCTCAGCCCCTAGATATCCTCGTTTCCTACTTACGACCCATTCGAGAATAAAAAAACTAATTGCAATCATAAGACCAGGAATGATTCCACCGAGAAACATTTTACCGATAGAGGCACCAGCAATTGCACCAAATAGTACCATGTTATTACTTGGCGGAATAAGCAAACCAATAGTACCGGAGGCTGCAACTGTTGCAGCTGCAAAACTCTTGCTGTACCCTCTCTCTTCCATAGGACCTACCATGATTGATCCAATTGCAGAAGTTGTTGCAGGAGCAGAGCCAGAAATCGCACCAAACATCGCACTTGAAGCTGTACTGACCATTGCGAGTCCACCCGTGGTTTTCCCTACAAACGCTGCCGCCAAGTTCGTGAGTTTATGGGAAACACCTCCACGAGCCATGATATTTCCTGAAAACACAAAAAAGGGAATAGCCATTAGAGTGAAGGAATCAACACCTCTGAACATTTTTTGGACAAGAGTGATCATCGGAATGTCACTGAAGAAGTACACTGAGAATGACGCGGCCATTGCTAGACAGAATGAGATAGGAATTCCCATGAGCAAGAAAACTATGAATGAAATAAATAGCGCTACACTCATTTTGCGCCTCCTTCTTTTATTACTACGGTCTCAAGAATATTCTCTTCCTTTTGCATCAATTCCTTGATGATTTTTTCTACTGCAAACAATCCAATACTGATATTTGCAATAGGAACTTGTAAAAACACAACTCCCATTCTTAGAAATGGAATATTAACTGCCGTTTGTTCATTAGCAAAAAATAGAGCGACCATTGTTGAGGATAAATACCCTGCCATCCAGACAAAAATCAAAATAAAGAGATGGCCGAAAACAATAATAACTTTCTGAACTAATCTATTAGGAATGGCGTTGACGAAAGACCCTACTGCCACGTGGCCTCCATTGTAATAGACCACAGCTCCTCCAAGGTAAGTCAACCAAGAAAAGAAATAAGTTGAAAGCTCTTCACTCCAAGCAAGCGGTTTCCCCAAATATCTTGCAACAACCTGTGAGAATACCATGATACTCATTGCAGGGAGTAAAAACATGATGATCGCCCTCAGGACTTTATACAGTTTACTATTGATACTTGATAATACAGTAAGCATCTTTCTCTCCATTATAGGAGCATGTAGTTTCTACT
>CAXXXG010000035.1:0-16355 GCA_963662565.2 Sedimentisphaerales bacterium
TTCGCCGGGACGGTGATGATTGTGTATTCCGTGCTAATACGCGAGTGTATGGTCGTGCTTTAGCGGAATTATCTGGTCGCTAATCCTTCTGCTGATCGTTGGACTATTTTCATCTTTGTAGGTCGGACATGTATGGCAATGATCGGATTGACAATGGAACGAGCTTTTCTTATGGTGAACTGATATTGGAAGCTCATAAGGGGGGCAAGTGAGTTCGTCATGAAGAGTGGTTGTCAATCCAGTAGAGCGTTTACGCTTGTTGAACTGTTGGTTGTGATTTCCGTGATCGCAGTGCTGATGGCTGTTTTGATGCCGAGTTTGCGACGGGTGAGGAATCAGGCCCGGGCCATGGTGTGTCAGTCCAATTTGCGACAGTGGGGTGTCTTCTGGTCCACGTATTGTGCGGAGTATGATGGGAAGATCGATCTCAAAGATCGGGGCGAGAGGTATGGAGATACGGGTACAGGGGAAGTTTCGATATGGTATTTCTGTGATCCGAATTTTGTGGGTGTCATGGATGATCCTAAGGTGAGGTGTTGTCCCATGGCGACTCGTTGTTTCGAGGATCAACCCAGTATGGGGGGAGTTTATAGTGCCTGGCACATGGGCAGTCACCTTAAGGATTTCAAGAGAAATCGATATGGGCCCGGTAGTTATGGTCTGAATAATTGGGTGGGACGCCCTTTGGCACTCTCGTTACCCGAGGGAGGACGTCCCTGGCTGCGTTGTGATGTCAAGGATGCCAAGACGATCCCTTTTATCATGGACAGTGCTCTTGTGGTCTATTATTGGGACTCAGAAGAGGAACCGCCCAGCATTGATACTAAATTGATTGTTGATCCCCAGCAAGGGCACCTGTTCTTTACGAATCGAATGACCAGTGTCGTGATAGATCGCCATAGCGGTGGGATTAACTGTCTCTTTTTGGATTGGTCTGTACGTAAAGTTGGGATCAAGGAACTGTGGACACTCAAATGGCATAAAGACTACAACACCCAGGGGAGGTGGACCAAAGCGGGGGGTGTACAACCTGAACATTGGCCCGAGTGGATGCGACGATATAAAGATTATTGAGCTGTGAACTGTAAACTATCAATCTTCATTAAAGCATCTCCATCATAAATTGAAAGACCACATCATCGTTGCCTGGCAGTGCTTCGTGAGCGAAGTCGGGGTAAACCCGCAGTGACTTCTCGGCCGTGATCTTGTTGTAGGCCGCGAATTGGGTTGAGGGCGGACAGACTGTGTCCATCAGGCCGGTGGCCATGAGGATCTTGCCTTGGATGCGGGGGACTAAGTTCTGCACGTCGATGTAGCCCAGTTTGGTGAAGACCTCGGTTTCACGTTCGTGCAGAGGATCGAAGCGGCGGAAGTACTCTTGCAACTCGAAGTAGGCATCCTTGGCCTGGTCCATTTCCCAGACGCGTTGGTAGTCGCAGAGGAAGGGGTAGACCGGGGCCACGCGTGCGATTTCCGGGAGCAGTGACGCGCAGGCCAGGGTTAAGCCGCCGCCTTGGCTGGCTCCGGTGACACCGATACGGCTGGCGTCCACGTCGTCCATACTCATCACGATACGGGTCAGTTGGACGGTGTCGAGAAAGATGTGACGAAAGAGCAGGTTGTCACTGGGGCCGTCCAGGCCGCGGATGATCTGCCCCCGTATGGTGGTGCCCTGTACGCCGCCGACGTCTTCGGACAGCCCCCCTTGTCCCCGGCAGTCCAGGGCTGCGACCGTGAAGCCTGCGGCCACGTAGCCTAGTTTGTCGATCCAGTTGCCGGAGTTGGCGGTGTAGCCGTGGAACATGATGACCGCTGGATGAGACGAGGTTGATTGCTTGGGATGCAGGACCTTGGCGTGGATGCGAGCTCCACGTACACCCGTGAAGTATAGGTCCAGGCATTCGGCAAACTCGGTTTGAAAGGAGGCCGGTTTCCATTCAAGCCGGGGATCGACCGACTCCAACTCGGCCAAGGCCTGTTGCCAGTAATGATCCAGGTCCTCCGGGCACGGATTGCAACCGGTGTAGCTCTGCAATTCGTCCCAGGTCATGTCAAAGGTCAGGGGCATGATTGTCCATCCATTGTAAAAGTCTTAGGGTTACGTTTGTGTATATCACGGTCATATTAACGCAAAAGTTCACACAGAAAACGATAAAAGCTTTGGGAGTATCAAGTTATCCAAGCTCGATTTGCCGGGAATCCCCTGTTGAGAGTGCCTTGTTTTTCCGATATAAGGTTAATTGTACCGTGTGGGTTACGTTGTATAAGGTTCATTAAGGAGTCAGCATCCGTGAAAAAGTCAGCTAAGATGGGGTGGATTTTACCGCTGGTAGGCCTGCTTTTGATTGTGATGGCGGCCCAGTCTGTGGCCTTAAAGATGGTCGGTAAGAAAGCCCAGGCAGAGGTCACCGAGATCAAGCAGGTCGTGGATAGTAGTTCCGAGGCCATGGATCATAACTATTCGATTGGGTACCGTTTTTCCGTAGACGGAAAGTCGTTTACCGGCCAGTCCCGTCGTAACAAGGTGCACAATGTTTCCACCTTACCCAAGACCGGAGAGGCCATGACGGTGCTGTATTTGCCGGCCTGGCCGCAAATCAACGGCGACTCCAAGCAAGGGCCACTGCAGGCGGTGTTCCTGGGGGGATTGGGGCTGGTGCTGTTGGTCGCTGGATTGAAATCCAAGAAAAAGAAGGTACCGGCGACTCAGGAGGAATCCAACTCATGATGAATCTCAGAACGCAACGAGCCATCTTACGACGATTATTACTGGTGGCTGGTATCCTGTTTGCGATCACCTTTGCCCTCTGGCCACGTCCCGTGATTTACCGGGTGGAGGCCACCGATTTTGCCAAGAAACAACAGGACCTACCGGGCTGGAATTCATTGCGTCAGTTGTCGTTGCCCGAATACATCCAAGAGGCCACCAAAGATCGGCTGTTGGAGGTTGAAGGACAGCCATGGCAGGATCTACTCCAGCGGAGTCGTTCGGTGACGGATTGGCTCTTATTGACTCCCGATCAGATGCCCTGGACCGTTGAACAGGCCGCCCAGGTGCGGGACTTCACTTACGTTCGCTTGCAGGAAGGCGATCTGCCCATGGTTCTGGGGATCACGGTAGTGCGTCCTGGTGACTACACCCCAGTCCCGGCAGAGCTACGCTATCCCTTGCGGGGCAAGAGCCTGTGGATTCTGATTGCTGTTGTTCTTGGCTACGCCCTCATTCCATGGAGTAAGGCTGATAAGACGATTGTTGATTACCGCCGCTTCCGGGGGGGCGATTTTGCCCGACCTCTTGGGCCTGATGTTCCTGGTGCTGTTTTATGGTCTGCCCTGGCTGATTGTGCCCTCTACCTCGGGCTTATCCAATCCCTTGGATCCGGATGGGATGGTGCCCATCACGATTGTCCTATGGCTGATGGCCTTGTTTGGCGTGGCGTTGGTGTGGGTGGGGGCCTATTACGAGGCCTGGTCTCTCAGTATACGTGCAGAGAAATTAGAACTCAACACCCTCAAAGGGCAAGAGACTTTTTCTTTGAGTGACATCCGGAGCCTGGCCGAAATCCCTTACAAACCTTTCAAGGGCTTGGTCGGTTTGGGATTGCTTATGGGCTTGATCAACTGGCGTGTCCTGGGGCCGACCTTGCTGGTAGCTTCGCGTAGTGACACCTGGATTGAGATCCATCTCAAGAATGGAACCTCACGCCGATTCGTACGCACTTGCCTGCGTCATCTCGACACCTTGCTGCAATCCTGTAAAGATGCTGGGATCGAGATGGAGGTCGAAATGGAGAACTCAGAGTACGGTCCAAAGAATTCAGAAGATTGTGTTTGATGGCATTTCAACTCAAAGATATCGTACCCTGGGGCAGATCGTATGATGAATACGTCAAGATGTTCTCTCTGTCATCTGACGACTTGAACCTCCGGATTTTAGGTTGTGGCGACGGTCCCGCCAGCTTTAATGCTGAATTAACCCGTCGCGGGGGGAAGGTGGTTTCCGTCGATCCCCTTTATGCCTTCCCAAGAGAAGAGATCGAAGCTCGCATTGAGGAAACCTTTGACGAGGTCATGCAACAAACGCGTTTGAATCCGCATGAATTTGTCTGGGAGCATATCCGTACTGTCGATGAATTGGGCCAAGTGAGGATGCAAGCCATGCGGGATTTTGTGTTGGACTACGAACAAGGACGGGCTACAGGGAGATATGTCGCCCAATCGGCACCGAGGCTGGACTTTCCGGATCATTACTTCGATTTGGCCTTATCCTCGCACTTTCTTTTTCTCTATAGCGACCATCTCGACTTGCAGTTTCATATCGATACCCTTATTCAGTTGTCTCGCGTGGCATCGGAGGTTCGAGTTTTTCCTTTGCTGCAATTGGGCAGTACACCGTCTCCGCATGTCGGATTGGCGATGGAGCATTTTAGCCGTCTGAGCTATCAAGTGACACGGGAACAAGTAGACTATGAATTTCAGCGGGGTGGCCATGAAATGTTGCGTATTTGTGGTGTAAACAAGGATTAGATATGCCCAGTTTGAAGAGCCAATGGGTTAACTGGATGATGCGGAATCGTCATCTTTTTCAAGGAAAACTCAGACGAACGGTGTTTAATGAGAATACCTCGATTACAGATTTTCGAGAACTCTGTGAGAAGGGGGGTGGGAAGGTTAAGGTGCCCGAGGGGATCGCCGTAGAGAAAGATACCGTTGCGGGTATTCATTCGGAGTGGCTGATCCCAGGAGGAGCGGATCATGAAACCTTGATCTTTTATGTACATGGTGGTGGGTATGTCTCAGGATCCTGCAACGATCATCGGGGTATTGTCGGTAAGTTTACTCGGCAGAGTGGTGTCAGGACCTTGTTATTTGAGTATCGCTTGGCTCCGGAACATCCCTTTCCAGCGGGGCTCAATGATGCCGTGGCTGTTTATCAGGAGGTCCTGGAGAGAGGTGTTGAACCGAAACGAATTATCTTCGCAGGCGAATCGGCCGGGGGAGGCATGGTGTTGGCCTTGTTACTGGCATTGAAGGAGCGTGGCCTTGCTCAGCCCGCGGGGGCAGTGGCCATTTCACCTTGGACGGACCTGACCTGTTCCAGTCATTCGTATCGTACCAAAAGCAAGGTGTCGGTGGCTCCCAAGGATTCCTGGAAGGTCTTTAGTAAGCATTATGTAGGAGATCAGGCTGCAGAGTTACCCCTGATCTCTCCTCTCTTTGGGAACCTGCAGGGATTGCCACCCCTCTTGATCAATGCGGGGCAGGACGACGAGTTGTTTGATGATGGTCAGACGTTTGCACTCAAGGCCCAGGGGGCTGGCGTTGAGGTCACCTTTAGAGCGGGTGAGGGTATGGTCCATTGCTATCCTTTATTGGCTCCCATGTTTAAAGAGGCGACCGAGGCGATGGAGGAGATCTGTACCTTTATTAGCCAGCAGCTTGGCCGGTTATGATAATAAGAGTTGGCTTAAGTGACAAAAATGGCTGGAGGGGCTTTTCTGTTGACAGTAGGTGGTAATAGAATTAAAGTTAAGTAGTAAAACTAAATAGTTATGTGAGTTTATGGATAAAAGCGTTTTTTTACTAACAGTCTTTCAGGATCTTTCAAGTAAGATTCATGAAATCAAGGAGCAGGCGTTTCGGCGCTCTGACTGTCAGGATCTGTCTGTTGCTAACCTTCATTATATCGACGTTATCAGTACCCTTCATAATCCTACATTTGTGGAACTCGCTAAGAAACTAGGACTGAGTAAGCCTTCTGTGACGATTATGGTTAATAAACTGCTGGAAAAGGGATATGTTCAAAAAACACGATCACCAGATGATGGAAGGGTTTTCTATATTACCTTAACTGCGAAAGGCCGGAAAATAGCGACCTCGTATCATGAAGCTCAGCAAAAAGTAGTAGAGTATATCTCCTCTAAGTTGACTCCTAAGGACGTTGAAACATTAATTGTATTGCTTACCAAGATTAGCTAAAAATTTTATATGTAATGTTAGTTAGGCAAACAAATTATATGGAGAAGTCATGAGACAAACAGTACTTATTACAGGATCATCCTCTGGAATAGGGAAGGCTACAGCTTACTATTTCCATGAAAAAGGATGGAATGTTGTGGCTACCATGCGGAATCCCGATGTCGAACAAGATTTTTCCCATTGTGCAAATATAACCTGTTTGCGTTTGGATGTCACAGACATCGGCTCTATACGAAAGGCTGTTACAGATGCCAAAGAACGCTTTGGCATGATTAATGTCCTGGTGAACAATGCCGCCTATAGCCTAACCGGTCCTTTTGAGGGGGCTACTCCCGACCAAATCCAGACTCTTTACGATGTAGATGTATTTGGTGTCATGAATGTAACAAGAGAAATGATTCCGCACTTCAGGGAAACACGTACAGGAACGATTGTCAATGTCACCTCTTTAGGCGGTTTAATTGGGATGCCACTTAGTAGCTTTTACTCGTCTGCCAAATGGGCAGTCGAAGGATTTAGTGAATCGCTTAGATTTGAACTGCAAAAGCTTGGCATCCGCGTCAAAATCGTTGAGCCGGGTGGTGTGAAGACTTCGTTTGCGTCTAATGCCATTATTGTCAGAAAATCTGATGTGCCTTCTTATCAGGAAACTTTAGAGAAGCGACTTCGTGGTTATGAAAAGCGACGCAATCAACTGACTGATCCTAAGCTCATTGCGAAGGTCATTTTTAAAGCGGCTGAGGACAATAATAATCGACTTCGATATCTAGCTGGAAATGACGCCAAAGTCTTCTGGGCTTTAAGACAAATCTTGCCGTTTCGTATTTTTACTTCACTTCTCAGAAGGCTTGCTGGATAATGACTAATGACATTAGAGGGAAATATAGTGGAATCAATTATTGGGACATGGCAACTACAGTCTATTGAATTGAAGGATGAATCTGGAGGAACGGCCTATCCATTTGGAAGAAAGGTAAAAGGGCTCGTTTTGTATCAGGATGATGGTTATATGGCCGGGATTCTTTCTGGAGAAAACCGTCCGAATGTTAGTACTCCAGCATTGATTGGGATTTCTGAGCCCGAATGTATTGCTATTGCGAAGCATTTCAACGCATATGCGGGGCGCTATACCGTGCAGGAAAACCGAATTATCCATAATGTTGATGTCAGTTATGTGCCTAATTTAATGGTTGAAAGAGAACATGTCAGCAGCTTTTCATTGGCGGATGACACTTTAATCCTTTCATCAAAGATGCCATCTGGAGTCCAAGGCCATTTTAAAGAAATGGTTATCACTTGGAAAAGAATTCAAGCTATTGCGCGAGACAGTAAAGAATAGTGGATTATGGAAAAAACTGTCAAGTTGATGCTTTAACTTTTGAAGCTGTGTAAAAAGAGGAAACCGACTATATGAGTTCGAAAGTATATTATCACCGGATTGATAAAAAAACAGACACGACAGTCGTCCAAGCCATTACAAAACAATTGCTGGAAACCTTAGTGGAAGAAGAAAAATATACGCTTGAAAAAAACATTCCGCTCAAGGTTCATTTTGGCGAAATGAAAAATGTGACTTACATTAAACCTGAAAACTATTTAGGTGTCTTAGAATACCTTAAAGAACATAACATCGAGTCGAGTTACATGGAAACATGTGTACTGTATGGTGGGCAACGTTTTAAAAGAGAACTGCACGAGAAAACTGCTAGAGAACATGGATTTACTCAGCTTCCCATTATTTTTGCAGATGGTGACCATGGCGAAGATTTTACTGAAGTAGACATTAACCAAAAGCATTTTACGAAGTTCAAAATCGGCAAGGCTTTTCTTGACTATCGACAAATCCTAGTGCTGTCACATTTTAAAGGACATCGATTGGCGGGATTTGGTGGGGCGATCAAACAACTTTCCATGGGCCATGCTGCCAAAGGCGGAAAGTTAGCGATGCATATCGGTGAGAAGCCGCATATTGTGAGCCGAAAATGCAAACAATGTCATATTTGTGAAACACGTTGCAATGTAGAAGCCTTACATATTGGGAATAAATCATGGATCGATCATAATCTGTGTGTGGGTTGCGGTGCCTGTATGGCGAGTTGTCCTCATCAGGCTATATCAATTGTGTCAGTTAAAAACATTGCAAAGTTTTTTGGTTTTGGCAATCCCTTTATTGAAAAGCTAGTCGAAGGAGCCTATGCCGCGCAAAAAGGTAAAAAAAATATCTATATGAATTTCGCTATGAATATCACTGCCGGTTGCGATTGTGAACCGAGAAAAATGAAAAAGCTAATCGATGATTTCGGGATATTTATTTCAACTGACCCCGTTGCCATTGATAAAGCTTGTTATGATATCGCAAAGAAATTAGGGAAGATATTTCGTGGATTTAAAACGTTCGCTTATGCTGAACATATCGGGCTTGGAACAACGGATTATGTGCTGCATGAGGTGAATAAGACTAAATAAAATAAAATTACGAGATCCTAAGAAAGGACCTGAAAGCTTCATATAGCATTGATTGGGATCATTTAGCCAGAGTTGCTGTAATATTTTCAAGTGTGGAACGAACGATTAGCTTTATTTTTCAATTCGATTTCTCCTAGGCAATTTATCCGGCGAGTACGGGTTAACACTTTTGTCTTTTGTAAGGTTTTTCACTTGATAAGGTGGGTATGGTTCGCAAAGTAATTTGAAGACCAAGGAAAACAGGTCGATAGTGACGATTCGAATAGAAGACATGACCGTTGCTCGTTCAGGCATTGTGGTCTGGAAAAACCGGAGTGTAATCCGGGAACCAGGCCAATTAAATAGTATGGAGCAATGTGCAGGATCTGGATCTGAGGTGTTTGTAGACAATGGGTCTTAAATACAGTAAGATTTGATTTAAGGATTTGGGAGCCTAAGTTGCAGTCCGGTTTTACATACACCTTCACCTTACTGCCCGCTACATTGCGAACATGGGAAGATCAATATACAAACGAACGTTATTACAACAAAACCTATGAGGTACATGACCTGCACCCCAGTGGTGTGAGAGAAAATGGGCTGTGAGGTCACTTCCTATCATGATTAGTGAGATAACAAAACGATAATTAACGCGAAAAGCATCATTTAATATCACTCTTGTCCAAGATAGCGATTTGAAAAGGTCATAAAAAAGTATCTCCGGGATTGGTATACTTGTTTTGCTCAAAATAAGGAACCAATACAAACCGGAGATGCAATTATGGTAAAGGTTGGCAGTTTATTCACGCAAGTGCTTTCTTTGATAAATCGTAATGACTTTGCCCGTGCCGTTCGGCATTGGGATGCGGAACGAGGTGCCAAAGGCTTTCGTTGTTGGGACCAATTTGTGGCCATGATGTTCTGTCAGTTGGCTGGTGCCGATTCGTTACGTGAGATTTGTGGTGGACTGTCCACTGCGATGGGCAAACTGACTCATTTGGGCCTCAAAGAGGCTCCGGCTCGCTCTACCCTGAGCTATGCCAATAGCCACCGACCGTGGCAGCTCTTTGAAACGATGTTTTATCATGTGTTCAAGCAGGCCGATTCACTAGCGGATCAGCAGAAGCGACGCTTTCGCTTTAAGAATCCCTTGGTCAGTATTGATGCCTCAACGATCGATTTGTGCCTTAGTCTGTTTGACTGGGCCAAGTTTCGCCGGAAAAAGGGAGCCGTCAAGCTACACTTGATGCTCAACCACCAAGGATGCCTACCTCAATGGGCCTGTCTGAGTACCGGCAATGTCCATGAGGTCAAAGTGGCTCAAACCCTAGAATTTGAGCCAGGAACGATTGTGGCCATGGATCGTGGCTATGTTGATTACACCCTGTTTGATCGGTGGACTCGCCAAGGCGTCTGGTTTGTCACACGATCCAAGACCAATATGGCCTATCGTGCCGTGAAGAATCGTCCAGTGCCGCAGCGTGGTTCGGTCTTAAAAGATCAAGAGATCGTTTTAACAGGCCATTATGCCAAACAGAAATGCCCTAGACGGTTACGTCGTGTAGTCGTTTGGGACGCTGAGAACCAAAAGGAACTGGTGCTTTTAACGAATCACATGGACTTTGCCGCTAGTACCATTGGTCGGATTTACAAAGACCGCTGGCAGATCGAACTGTTTTTCAAGGCGATCAAGCAGAACCTCAAGATCAAGACGTTTGTTGGGACCAGTGAGAATGCGGTTAAGATTCAGATTTGGACAGCATTGCTCTGTATGTTGGTCTTTAAGATTTTACAGATGCGTTCTACGTTTGGATGGAGTCTGTCGAATCTATCGGCCATGCTAAGGTTTAATCTCTTAACGTATCGGGAGTTATGGTCATGGCTTGACAAACCGTTTGAAACGCCAGCCTTGGGGCCTCCAGAGGCCCAGTTGATGTTGTTTGAATCGTAATTGGACAGCATAATGAAACAGAGGTCAAAAAAGAGCTATAACCTAAACTCAGAACATTCGAACAACTTGTCCGAAACAAGTGTTTCGGCAAAGGATTTTAAAGTGTAATCAGCAAATGCTGATTATCTTGGACAGCAGTGATTTAATATAAAGGAAGCAGGAAATGAAAATAGCGATATTTGGATCTACTGGATTTTTGGGAAAGGCGCTGCTTAATAAGGCATTAGAAAAAGGATATCAAGTTCAAACCCTTGTGAGAAATCCTGCAAAATTAGGAGAATTCAAGCAAAAAGTAGAGTTTGTACAAGGTAACATATTTAACGTTGAAGATATTCAAGAAACTGTAGTAGGAACAGAAGCTGTTTTATCTGCTGTAGGTCCACCTCAAAAAAAAACAGGAAAACCTGAAGTGTACAAAACCGCGATGGAAAACTTGGTATCGATATTGGAAAAACAAGGTATTAAGCGTTTTATTCATACAGGTGGAGCTGTACATCCTGGTGGAGAAAATGAAAACTGGTCAATGGGGAGGAGAATGATAAAAATATATCTCACGTTATTTGCTAAGCCGATTCTGGAAGCCAAGTATTTAGAATGGGAAGTGCTAAAAAAATCGAGTCTTGACTGGACCTTAGTGCGACCACCTCAAATTATTAACGGGGCGTCAAAAGGAGAATTAATAGCAGATGAGAAAAACCTAGCAAGAACAAAAGTCTACGTTGAAGATCTAGCAGAATTTATCTTAAATCACTGCTGTCCAAGATAATTAGCCTCTGCTGATTACGCTTTAAAATCCTTTACCGAAACACATGTTTCGGACAAGGCGTTCCTGCATTCTGAGTTTAGGTTGCGGCTCTGGTTTTAACCTCATTGTCATTATGCTGTCCAACTACGGTTCAAATAACAGCAACTGAGCCTCAGGAGGACCCAAGGCGGGTGTTTCAAACGGCTTATCTAACCAGGTCCATAACTCTCGATACGTTAAGAGATTAAACCTTAGCATGGCCGATAGATTCGACAGACTCCATGCAAACGTAGAACGCATCTGTAAGATCTTAAAGACCAGCATACACAGCAATGCTGTCCAAATCTGAATCTTGACCGCATTCTCACTGGTCCCAACAAACGTCTTGATCTTGAGGTTCTGTTTGATCGCCTTGAAAAACAGCTCAATCTGCCAGCGATCTTTATAAATCCGACCAATGGTACTGGCCGCAAAGTCCATGTGATTCGTTAAAAGCACCAGTTCCTTCTGGTTCTCTGCGTCCCAGACGACAACGCGACGTAACCGTCTCGGGCATTTCTGCTTGGCGTAACGGCCCGTTAAAACAATCTCTTGATCCTTTAAGACGGAACCACGCTGCGGTATAGGGCGATTTTTGACGGCACGGTAGGCCATATTGGTTTTGGATCGCGTGACAAACCAGACGCCTTGACGAGTCAAGCGGTCAAACAGTTCGTAATCAACATAGCCGCGATCCATGGCAACGATTGTCCCAGGCTCAAATTCAAGCGTTTGAGCAATTTTGACCTCGTGAACCTTGCCCGTACTGAGATAGGCCCATTGAGGTAGACATCCTTGGTGATTAAGCATCAAGTGTAGCTTGACGGCTCCCTTTTTTCGACGGAACTTGGCCCAGTCAAACAGGCTGAGGCACAAATCGATCGTTGAGGCATCAATGCTGACCAAGGGATTCTTAAAGCGGAAACGCCGCTTCTGTCTGAGAGCAAGCGAATCGGCCTGCTTGTACACGTGATAAAACATCGTTTCAAAGAGCTGCCACGGTCGGTGGCTATTGGCATAGCTCAGAGTTGAGCGTGCCGGGGCCTCTTTGAGGCCTAAATGCGTCAACTTGCCCATCGCAGTGGACAGTCCACCACAGATCTCACGTAATGAGTCGGCCCCAGCTAGCTGACAGAATATCATGGCTACAAATTGATCCCAACATCGAAAGCCTTTCGCTCCTCGTTCTGCGTCCCAGTGGCGAACGGCCCGGGCAAAGTCATTACGATTTATCAAAGAAAGCACTTGCGAGAATAAACTGCCAACCTTTACCATAGTTGCATCTCCGGTTTGTATTGGTTCATTGTTTGGGCAAAACAAGTATACCAATCCCGGAGATACTTTTTTATGACCTTTTCAAAGAGTTATCTTGGACAAGAGTGATCTTAAATCAGATTTCATCTGAAATATGGGTAAAAAAAGCACCTTTAATCTCATCCATTAAATAGAATTTGCTAACGAGTGTTTACAGTTGATGTTGCCTACTGATGACGAGTTCTGTACAACGCAACTGAAACCAGGGAACAGAGGGGCCGGCTGATTGAGGCCGTGCCTTGAAATAGTAGTATTTCCAAAAACTCATTTGACAAGATGTAGTCGCAAGGCTACAGACGGTCTATGATTGAAATACGAAAAACGGACACATTTGCTAAATGGATTGATGGATTACGTGGTATCTGGGCCAGGGATCGCTCCTGGTACGAATTGAACGGTTATCTCTCGGAAATCCAGGAGATGTCAAACCCGTTGGTGAAGGCATATCCTAAATGCGTATTGATTACGGCCCTGGCTATCGAGTGTACTATAAAAAGGTTGGGCAGAAAATCGTTGTGCTACTTGTGGGTGGCGGGATGGTGTTTGAAAATTTTGATACCCCTGGTTCGTTTGATTTTGATAAGAGTTTCGGGTTGTCGGCTCGTTTGGGATATCAGTTCAATGAACAGCTGGCCCTTGATCTAGAGTATCTGCATTTAGATGGTTTTGCGACCAGTTATAATGGTGTGGAGGTCTTTGATACTGATGGGTATGCTGTGACAGTGAATGCGAGGTTTTTCATGTCCGATACTCAAGCTAAGCCTTATTTCTTGGCTGGGATGGGGATCGCAGATTTTAAAGTTACAGACACTATCGGATATGGTTTCTCAGTATCTGATTCGGATATACTCATCAAGGCTGGGTTGGGAATTGATTACAAGGTTTCTGATTCAGTGGCCCTGTTTGGTGAAATTTCATATTGTTATACAGAGGGGAATATTGAGGGAATGGATTATATTCCTTTGATCGTGGGGGTGAAGTTCAAGTTGTAAAAGATGTAGTTCATTGATTCATTGCCACGGGAGTAAAATCACTTGTTCGTTGCCACCAGGCCGACAATAATGAGGCTGTGATGATGCAGATGAACACGAAGATAGCGGCGGGGAGGGCGGCCTCTTTGCCCAGGTGTTGCAGGGCCAGGGTGGCACCGAGACCGGCGTTCTGCATGCCGATTTCGATGGCCAGGGTGCGACGGCGTTGGGTGGGCATGCGAAAAAGCTTGCCCACACCATAGCCGGAAGCCATGCCATAGAGATTGAGTGCCAGGGCCACGCCCAAGATCAAGCCGGTCACATGGGCCAGGTTGTCACGGTTCAATGCGATGACCAGGGAGCAGACGAAGATGATAAAGGTCACCGATAGAGCCGGAAAAACCGGCAGGATCTTCTCGATGTGACGATTGAAAAGGTGCCGTACCACAAAGCCCAACAGTAGAGGAATGATCACCATGATCATGACGTCACCGACAATGGCCCAAAATTCAATGGGTAGAATCGAGTCGGCCAGCAGTTTGGTCAGGCCCGGTGTGAGCAGGGGACATAGCAGAGTCGAGACCGTGGTCAGTGACACCGAATAGGCGGTATCGGCCTTGGCCACATAGCACATGACATTACTGGCCATGGCACCGGGGGCGGCGCCGGTGAGGATAAGGCCCACGGCCATGGCGTCCGGCAGTTTAAAGACGCGGGCCAATACGAAGGCGCCGATGGGCATGAGGGTGAATTGGGCCAGGCTGCCGACCAGCACGGTCCAGGGTTGTTTGAGAATTCGCTGGAAGTCGGAGAGTTGCAGGGCCACGCCGATGCCGAACATGGTCAGGCTGAAGAAGTATTTGTTGTAGTCTTGTAGGGCCACAAAAGGTCTGGGCCAGAGATAGGCCACCACGCCAAAGACAATGACCCAGAGCGTGAAGGTACGGGTATAGGCTTCCAGGATCTTCTTAATCATGCATTCAATCGTCGCACGAATGGCGGGAAATGACAAGGATTATTCGCTTCTACAGTGCCCCTGTTCTTCGGAGGTCACGGATGATAAATCTCTTGTCCCTGCAGCTTATAGATTTCCAACACACGGCGGGCCTCGTCACGCATGACTTCGGTGGTGACGTCGATGCCACGTTTGGTCAGGGTCATGATCCAGCGGGCGGGTTTGCTGCCTTCGTCAAAGCCGACGGCCTCGGCATCTTCTGTACAGGCCCCACAGACGACGGACTTGATACCGGACCAAGGAATGGCCCCCAGGCACATGGCACAGGGCTCGACGCTGGTGACCAGTTCCAGGGGTTCGTTGGCATGGGACAGGTCGTAATGGCCCACCACCCTTTGCGCCAGGGCCAGGGCCACAGTTTCGGCATGGGCCAGGGAACAGTCCTGGTTGGTGACCAGGTTGACTCCCACGGCCATGAGTCGATGGGAGGACTGTCCGAAAATGGCGGCGCCAAAAGGGCCACCGGTGCCGTTGTCCACGTTTTGTTCTGCCAGCTCGATGGCCAGGGCCATGCGTTCTTCGACCGTGCTGTAACAGCGGCTGCGTAACGTTTCCCATTGGGCGATCAGCCAGGGCGGCAATTGAATGGTAAATGCAAAGTCTCTCATGTTATGAATATCGGTTGTTTTGTCGGGAGAGTTAATGAGTGGGTTGGTGGATAGGCTTGGGCGTGGGGGATGGTTCGGGAATACAGAATATAGAATGCAGAATGTAGCCAACCGAAGGTTCACTGGATCAAATGGATTGAGATAGCAACATTAAAGAACTCAGTAATACAGAAGATTGAGGGATTACGCAAAAAATACGGGGCGTTCACCTTGGTGGAACGCCCCGTTAGAACAATACAATGGTGTAGACTCGTAGTTGTTACTTGTCCTTGTTATTCTCCTCCAGCAACTTACGCAGATAGTTATTTTCCCGACGCGTCGCTTCCAGATCAAAGGCTTGGTACTTGATACAGACACGGAGGTAATCCAATACCTCTTGCAGATTGTCCAAGCTCTTACGTAGCTTTTGATGGTTCTCACGGGCCTGTTTGGCCAATTCCGCCAGCTTCTGGGTCTGGGGATTATCGTTGGGTCCAAACTCCTTGACGAGTTCGTTGATTTTGCTTTCGAGTTTGTCGTCGATCTTCTTTTCGTCCATCACGTCCTCCTGGCCGAGGTGTTATCATCAAAGCCCCCTATGGCTATGTTGACTATTATAGAAAAACGGTCAGACGCAACCAAGGTGATTCAGGGCGTGAAGGGGCGGTTTTGGAGGTTTGTGGTCAAACCGCTAAAATAGAGTCGGGTTGTAGCGATTGTGTTTCCTTTGCGGCGGAATTTGAAGCCGATTTGATCATGAGATTGGGATCATTAATAGTTGGCTCAAAGATTTTCTGACACAGCCTCGTCCTTGATGGAATTTGGATTGCGGTATTGCAGGGCTGGGATGAGCCGTCCGAGCCAAGCCAGGACGCTACGTTGGTTCATGGCTTCGGCATAGACGACATAGGCTGGATCTCGCGAGAGATGACGCTCTTCCGTGCGAGCACGCAGGAAATAGATCACGTTGATTATGACGAGGGCGATACTCAATTTGATGGATTCCGCGATGGTGCTGCCGGCCAAAAAGGGGAGCCCCATCAGCCACCACCCCAGGTTTTTGCTGACATAGGCGGGGTGCTTACAGAAGCGATAGGGCCCGTTGGTCAGGATGCCGCGATGGGTCAGGTTCGAAAAACGCGTGCCGAAACTGAAGGTCGCAAAGAGGTAGATCAAGAACAATGCGATGGTTATCGCTCCCCAGAGAATGAACAGCGGCAAGGGGGCGTTCTCGAACTTTTCGAGCCAGAAAAGACACTTACTTCCCAAAAAGTCAGAACCTTGGTGCCATAGCTTTTCGTTCATAAAA
>CAXXXG010000036.1:0-146731 GCA_963662565.2 Sedimentisphaerales bacterium
GCCAAGATCCGTCAAGCCGGTTTTGACGCCGACTGCATGGCCCTGGAGGACAGCGTGGCCGACTATGTCCAGAACTACCTGCAAACCAGCGGTTTTCTGGGAGAATAAGTCTTCTAGGGAAAAGAAGTTCCTTATTTTTACATTTCTGCTATAATTTACGTCATAATTCGTACCCAGCCCCGGTGTAAAGGTGTTATCGCGTTATATTTTATAGTCAGGAGTCAGGGTCTATGAAGGTTGGATGACATTGGAATACTGGGGGCTGTGTTCTGTAGTGTGGCCGGGCCGCCACGGACTTCCAATCCCTGCAAGGGGCCTGGCGGTTTGCCTTGGATCCAGAAGATCAGGGCGTTAAGCAGGCCTGGTACCTGCAACGGTTCGCCGATGCGATCCACCTGCCTGGGACGACCGACGAATACCACAAGGGCCCTTACAATGAAAAGCGTGAGTCACGCCATCTCACCCGAGTCTATCCTATGCCGGGGCAGCTTGGTATCAGTATGACTTCAATGTGCCCAGCGTTTGGCAGGGGCCGGGCGCGTGGTGCTCGTCTTGGAGCGGTCCAAGGCCACGCAGTTGTGGCTGGACGATCAATGCCTCGGTCAGCAGAATTCGTTGGTGGCTCCACATCGCTATGACCTCGGATCTCCTTTACCCGGTCTGCATACCTTGACCTTAAGAATCAGTAACAACGAGCACACCAATCTGGGTGATCCCCATCAAATCAGTGACGAAACCCAGACCAACTGGAACGGCGTGATTGGGCGTGTGGACTGGAGATCACCGATCCGGTTTGGATCGAGGACGTGCAGGTCTATCCCGAGATTGAAGATAAGAGCATACGTGTGCATCTAATCCTGAGCAACCGCACCCAACATGTCACCACCAGCACCGTGACGCTCAAGGTTGCCCATCAAGATGCCCGTTTCTCTCCCGCTCCTGTCACGACCCCTCAGGTCCTGCCCCTGGGAGATACCGAAGTCGATCTGACCTACAACCTGGGGCCGGATGCCCAGCTTTGGTCTGAGTTTACCCCGCAGCTCTATACCTTGACCGTGACATTGGCGTCGGGATTGGGGGAGTGTGACTATTCTTCTTCGCAGCATGTTCGTTTCGGCCTGCGTGAATTCAAGGCCGAGGATGCGGCCTTCAAGATCAACGGTCAGATCACCTTTCTGCGGGGAACGCATGACGCCTGCGTCTTTCCCTGGATCGGTTATTCACCGATGAATGAAGAGGAGTGGATGGGGCTCTGGCAGACCTTCAAGTCCTATGGCCTCAACACCGTACGCTTCCACACCTGGTGTCCGCCCGAGGCCGCCTTTGCTGCAGCCGATGTCGTGGGCCTCTATCTCCAACCCGAATTGCCCAATTGGGCCACCTTTGGGGACGCCTATCACGACGCCTTTTGTAAGGCCGAGGGCGAACGGATTCTCAAGGCCTTTGGCAATCACCCCTCCTTTATCAGTCTGGCCTTGGGCAATGAATTGAGTGGCGAGCAGAGGCACATGGCCCAGTTCATCCGTCACTTCAAATCGCTCGATGGCCGTCACCTCTATGCCCAGGGATCCAACAACTGGTTCGGCAAACCCCATCCCGATGATGATTACTGGGCCAGCTTCCAGGCCAATTGGAAACACATCCGCGGTTCCTACGGTTGCGTGGATCGTCCTCTGGGCCACATCCAGGCCGGTCCAGCCAATACGGACATGGACTATGGAGACGTGATGCATGATTGGCCCGTGCCGGTTGTCTCTTTTGAAGTGGGCCAGTACCAGGTGGCCCCGGACTTACGTGAGATTGACAAGTACACAGGCGTGGTTCAGGCTCGTAATTTTGAACTCTATCGCGAACGTCTGGAAAGCCAGGGCATGCTCGATCAGGCCCATGACTTCTTCCGGGCCTCGGGTGCCCTGAGTGCCATCTGCTATCGGGAAGAATTCGAGGCGGCCCTGCGTACGCGTGGTTTTGACGGCATTCGTTTGCTGGACCTCAAGGACTTCCCCGGTCAAGGCACGGCTCTGGTGGGCATGCTCAATGCCTTTGGCCAGTCCAAGGGTTTTATTACACCAGAGAAGTGGCGGCAGTTCTGTTGCGAGACCGTGCCCCTGGTGCGCATGGCCAAATATACCTGGACCCAGAGTGAATCCTTCATCGCCCGCGTGCAGGTCGCTCACTATGGCCCGCGAGATCTGGAGGTCACGCCCACCTGGACCTTGCGAAATGAGCAGGGCGGCATCCTACAGCAGGGCGAGTTGTCTCGTCTAGTGATTCCCACTGGCGGGGTGACCGACCTGGACGACCTGAGTTTTTCTCTGGCACGGATCGAGGTGCCCAGCAAAATTTCTCTGGAATTGTCACTGTCTGACACCGAATATCGCAACACCTACCCCCTCTGGGTCTATCCCGATCAGGTCACCTTGGAGGCAGGCGAGGTGCAGGTCGAACGAAAACTGGACGAGTCCACCTTGGCTGCCCTTGAGGCCGGGGCCAGGGTCCTGTTGTTGCCTGAGCCCAACGACCTACGTCATAGTCTCGAAGGCATGTGGAGCAGCGACTTCTGGAACTACGGTATGTTCAACCGCATGGCAGTGGAGCGGGGCAGTCAGCCCGTGCCTGGTACCGTGGGATTCTTTTGCGATCCCAATCATGCGCTTTGGCGGGGCTTTCCTACTGAGTTTCACAGTGATTGGCAATGGTTCAACCTGATCCAACACTCGCGAGCCATGATTCTCGATGACACCCCAGCCGACTATCGTCCGCTCTTACAGAACATCGACACCTTCGAGCGTTGTCACAAGCTGGGCACGATTCTTGAAGCCAAGGTCGGGCAGGGCCATCTCCTAATCTGTACCATCGATCTCATGGACCTTATGGACCATCCCGAAGCCCGGCAGCTCTACACCAGCATTCTGCATTACATGAACAGCGATGTCTTTGCTCCCCAAACGAGCTTTGACAAGGCTTTATTGGCAAGTCTATTCGATTCGATTTAAAACCGACGTTTGCTTGTCACCTGGTGCTTTGCTATGATGCTTGCCAAAAGCATTAGGTATAAGGACATTGGTAAACGTGACATCGAAGACCATCAAGACCCTCATCGGCCTGGCCTGCATTGTAGTATTGTGTGGTTTGGCCTTGACGTTTGGCCCAACAGATGCGGAGGGACGCTGGTATAGTATCCTCCCACCCCTGTTGGCCATCACCGCCGCCTTTGTCACCCAGAACGTCTTTGTCAGTCTGGGCCTGGCCATTATTGTGGGGGGGCTCTTAACCCAGTGGGATGCCCTAGGCCAGGGGTTCGTAGCCTGGGGCCATGGCTTGGGAACGTCTCTCGGTTTTGTGGGAGAGGCGGTCCGTCCCTTCAATGAGGGTGGGGGCGTGGCCGAGAACATGTTTATCCTCGGTTTTGTGTATTTGATCTTCGCCATGGTCGAGATCCTGGTCCAGGCCGGGGGCTTTGCCGGTATCGTGCAATTCCTGTTGCGTTGGATCAAGGGACGTCGCACCACCGAACTGATGACCTCGCTGCTGGGTGTCGGCTGTTTCATTGACGACTATACCAATGCCATCATTGTCGGTTCCACCATGCGTCCCATCACCGATCGTTTTGGTGTCAGCCGGGCCAAGCTCGCTTTTATCGTGGACGCCACCAGTGCACCGGTCTCGGGCCTGGCCGTGGTCAGCACCTGGATCGCCTATGAAGTCGGCCTTTTCGGTGACGTTGCCACCAGCCTCAACCTGGACAAAAACGGCTACGCCATGTTCTTCGACGCCCTGGGGTTTCGTTTCTATTGTGTGTTCATGCTGGCCTTCGTCTTTCTATTGATCGCCCGAGGTCGTGACTTTGGCCCCATGGCCAAGGCCCAAGCGGTTATGGATCAACAGGATGCCTCGACTGAGGAGATCTCCATTCGCGTGGGCAAGGCCCGAACCGCCTTGATCCCTTTACTGGGACTGATCGTTTTTCACCTCAGTGCCCTGTGGTGGTTTGGTGGTGGCTCAGCCAAACTGGATGCCGGGGGTTCTCTGGCCAGTTGGGATTACTGGCGGGCCACCTTGTCGGATGTAGAAAGCAGCTCGCGTGTGCTCATGATGTCGTCCAGCTTTGGTTTGATCCTGGGTATCGTCTGTACCCTACTATGGGAACGCATGGCATGGCGTGACATGCTGCGAGCCGCAGCATGCGGAGCCAAGAAAGGCCTGCCACCCACCGGTGTGTTGATCCTGGCCTGGTCGCTCAAGAATTGCTGTGACGCCCTGCATACCGGCAATTATCTGTCCGACATGTTGGTGGGTTCCATTTCCCCCATCTGGTTTGCACCCTTGGTCTTTATCATTGCCGCTGTCACCTCCTTTGCCACGGGTACCAGTTGGGGCACCATGGCCATCCTCATCCCCACCGCCGTCCCCGTCGCCTATGGTTTGGATGGTGGTCTATATGGCCTGACCACCATGATGACCCTAGGGGCCGTTTTAGATGGTGCCATCTTCGGCGACCACTGCTCGCCCATCAGTGACACCACCATCATCAGTTCCACCGCCTGCCAATGCGACCTCATTACGCATGTGCGTACCCAGTTGCCCTATAGCATCGTCGTCGCAGTCATTGCCGTGATCGTCGGTTATCTGCCCCGTGCCTATGGCTTGCCTTGGTGGGGATGCCTTTTGATTGCCGCAGGGGCCATGTGGGCCGTGATGCAGTTCTGGCGGAATAAGGCTGCGAAGGTTTAAGAATCTTCCTATATCAAAATGGATGTGTGGCAGTCTCTGGCCAAAGGCCAGGGGCTGAAAACCTTACATTCAACTGAACAGCCCCTTGCTACGCAAGAAACTGCCACACATTGCATACTCTGCGAAAGAAAAAAGCCTCCAATTCGTTTTTCCTTTGCCCTTATCCGCTCATTTCCATAAAATCGTTGTATTGGATAGGGCATGGCCCTTGAAATAGAGGAATATGGCTTGAACTTGAGAGGAGTTGGCCGATGCAGCGAATGATGTTTTTCCTTGTCCTGAGTTTGCTATGGTTTGCCTCTACAGCCTGGGCCTATTCCGGCGGTACGGGCGAACCCAACAATCCCTACCAAATCGCTACGGCTGAAGATCTGATCGCCCTGGGTAATGAGCCCAATGACTACAATGATTGTTTTATCTTGACTGCGGATATAGATTTGTCTGGCTATGTTTTTAATCAGGCCGTGATTGCACCGGATGATGATGCTTTTTTCAACGGTTCTTTTAATGGTCAAGGCTATACAATTAGGCATCTTAGTATTCAGGGAAGGGGTGGTTTAGGATTATTTGGAAGATGTCTGTATGCAGCGGTTGTTTCCAATCTGAGACTGGAAGCAGTGGACGTTAATGGCACGGGGGGGGATATTGGTGGGCTTGTGGGATGGAATCATGGTATTCTCACGTCGTGCTACTGCTCGGGTACGATCAGCGGAAATTCGTGTGTTAGTGGGCTCTCGGGGTGGAATTCTGGTATTATCACGTCAAGCTATTCTACGGGCACGGTCAATGGAAAAACGCAGTCCGGTGGTCTCGTGGGATGGAATATGGGGGGAATCATATCGTGTTACAGCTCTAGTTCAATCAATGGTGCTAATAATGATATCGGTGGACTCGTGGGGATTAATTGGGGGACTATCACGTCTAGCTGCAGCACGGGTTGCGTGAGTGGTAATACCTATGTCGGCGGACTCGTGGGAAATCACTGTGAGGGAATGATTAACTCCAGCTACAGTATCGGCTTGGTTAGTGGAAATAAAAAAACGGGTGGACTCGTGGGGTCTAGAAGTAAATGGTATGCGGGTACTGCATCAAGTTTTTGGAATGTGGAAACCTCAGGACAAACCGAAAGCGATGGAGGGCTTGGGCTTACAACGGCCGAAATGCAGGACATCAGTACCTTTCAGAACGCGGGCTGGGATTTTGTCAACGAAACGAAACATGGAACCTGTAATTATTGGATCGAGCGGGAAGACGATTATCCTTGCCTCGCTGTATTTTCAGTGTCGTTGCCAGCAAAACCTCTTGGAATTGGTACCGTCGATGATCCCTTTATGATCACCGATTTCAATGAACTGGGCACTGTTTGGTCTCATCCGGGTGCTTGCTATCGTCTGGATTCGGACATTGATTTGACTGGAATCAATTGGAATTCGTCAGTGATCCCCGTATTTAGCGGCCAGTTTGACGGTAACGGTCATCTGATCCGAAATCTCAAGATTGAAGGCGGTGGGTGTCTAGGATTGTTTGGGGGGTGCAAGCCAAAGGGAAGGATCTCCCACCTACGTTTGGAAACAGTGGATGTAAATAGCACAGGCGTTATGGTTGGTGGGCTCGTGGGATGGCATTGTGGTGAAATTGTATCGTGTCATAGCAGCGGTTCGGTTACGGGAGACTGGTATGTCGGTGGACTGGTGGGATACAATTCTTTTAATTCGGGTATAATTACAGCGAGCTACAGCCAGGGTAACATTAGCGGAAATTTAGGTGTTGGTGGTCTTGTTGGATACAGTTTAGGACCTGTCACATCATGTTATAGCACAGGTTCTGTTGATGGATATTCGTCTGTAGGCGGACTGGTAGGGTGGAATGGTGGTGACGGTATTATCGTGTCAAGCTATAGTACTGGTTCGGTCTGTGGTACAGGATTCCATATTGGTGGGCTCGTAGGAGGGGACTTCATGTCTAATGGAGAGGTTCTGGCAAGCTTCTGGGATACAGAAACATCCAAGCAAGTTGAGAGTTACGGAGGGACAGGATTGCCCACTTCCGAGATGCAGGACATCAACACCTACCTGGGCGTTGGTTGGGACTTTGTCGATGAAACGGCTAATGGCACGGACGACATCTGGACCATGCCTGACGCGAACTATCCCCGTCTGACTTGGGAGTTCGAGGAATAAGATTCTTCTGAAAAATCAACTTTTTGGGGAACAGCGAGCCCGGGTTGTTCATCATATAGGGAAATCGTCTTCGCTTGCAGTTCGTAATCGTACTCGTAATCAGCGCAGCGGTAATCGTAATCGGTAGTTTCAAATGAAAAAACGATTACGAGGACGATTACCGTTCGCCTTCGGCTCACTGATTACGATTACGAAAAAGGGAGTGAATGATGCGTTAAGTGAAGGTCTGTTTTGACTTCGTGCTTTTTCCTTTAAGGGGACCTCTAAAAATTGCTTTTAAGACGAGAACGAGCGAATTCTTTGCTGGCAAGGCGGAAGGTTCAAATGGGCTGGAGGCGATGCTATTCATCATTGAGGACCGATTTGAGCCTGACAACGCAGCCAGCAAGGAATGCAGCCGTTCGCAGTCAAAATGAATTTTTAGAGGTCCCCTGGTATGGGTGAGTTCTGTGGTCCTAGCGTCTGTCTTTTTCGGAGGGAGCAGGACCGCAGACGATCCCACCTGGGCGCTCCGTTTATTATTTGATGAATGTAGCAGGCTCTCCATGTGGCGTAACCTGTAGGTTCACAGTTCAAGGTTCACCGTTCACGGTTGGTTGATAGCCAGGTTTTTAACCGTGAACCTGGAACCGTGAACGGTGAACCAAACTTGGTAGTTGTTGTCAAAATTGTTTGTCTAGCAATTGAGTATAGGTGGACTTGGCTCTGAGGCCTATGACCCGGTCGATCTCTTGACCGTTGTTGAAGGCGACGACCGTGGGGGTGCCGCTAATCCGGTATTGTTGGAAGGCCTCGGGCAGGTCGCGTACATTGACCTTGACCACGGTGGCACGGCCTTCATAGTCACGGGCCACCTCGGCCAGGATGGGGGCCAGGCGTACACAGGGCGGGCAGGTGTCTGAATAGAAATCCACCAACACCGGTCCCTGTGCCTGCAGGACTTGAGTTTCAAAGTCCGTCATGCTTTTTGCATGGGTCAGGGCATTGCTGTCTACAATGGGGTTACCGGCTCCGGCCACCGGGGGGCAGACCGCCGCCGGGGCCAGTGACATGCTGAACACGCCCCCCAACACCATGCCATAGAGCATGCCCCGCCAGGGATTGGCGGTCAGGGGACAGGCCCCGGATGTACACTTGCCGTAGTAACCCATGATGGCACCCAGGCCACCTCCGATGAGTAATCCCAATACGATTTTGATCAGTAGTGTCTTTTCCATAATTCAGACTCCTAGTCTGTGTTTGGTTGAAGGTTGTTTAACCCGACTGGGCCGCACTCAGGGCCGCGGTCAGGGTCTCTTGATTCTGCACGCCCACAAAACGTTGCACAGCTTGGCCGTTCTTGAAGATGACGATGGTGGGAATAGACTGCACACTGAACTGAGCGGCAATCTCCGGATCACTGTCCACATTGACCTTGGCAATGGTCACTCCTTGTTCGACTTGCCCAGCCATGTCGTCCAGGATGGTGCCTTGCAGCTTACAAGGACCACACCAGGGGGCCCAGAAATCCACCAGGGTCACACCTTCGGTGATTTGAGCGGCGAAGTTGCTGTTGTTCAGTTCGATTATGGTTGCATTCATGATGGTATTCTCCTGAGTTATTAAGGTTTTCAAATCTTGGGTGGAGATAATACAACCCCTGTGCCATTGAGGTGGGTTTTTGTGCCTAATGTTATTTAAGTGGTTATTTAGTAGAAAGTTATGTGTATTTTGACAGAGTGGCTAACGGTAACCTTTTTGTTGCGTGCAGCGCTGCATGCATATTGCATTGCAACGGAATTGTGGGATGGAATGAATTGGAGTAAAACGCCCCAACTGGTTTTATTCTGAATCCTGAGTCCTGTGTTCTGAGTCCTGCAACGAGGCTTCCAGCGCAATATCCCACTGTTTCATCTTACGCCAGATGGTGGCTCGGTTGAGGTTGAGACGGCGGGCGGCTTCGGCCTTGTTCCATTGGCACTCGTGCAGAACTTCCAGGAGGTGATCGCGAGTCAGGGGCTGGTTAGAGGCTGGAGGTGGGGACATGCTAGGAGCTGGGGAGCTTGTTTCGCTGTCACAGTCCTGGCCGCGGAATTCGCTACGTCGGATCTCGACGGGCAGGTCGAAGAGCCCGATCTCGGTAGACTGGCAGGTGACATAGGCGTGCTCGATGGCGTTTTCCAGTTGACGTACGTTGCCCGGCCAGCAGTAGTCCATGAAGCAGTGCAGGGCCTGTTCGTTTAGGTTGGCGATGGCCTTGCCCGTACTTTTATTGAAGCGTTCCATGAAGGCCGCGACCAGTAGGGGGATGTCCTCTTTGCGTTGGCGCAGGGGCGGAACGTCAATGGCAAAGACCCGCAGACGATAGAAGAGGTCCTCACGAAACAGGCCCTGTCGCACCATGTCACGCAGGTCCTTGTTGGTGGCGGCGATGACCCGCACGTCCACCTTCTGCGTGGTGGAACTGCCCACCCGTTCGAACTCGCGTTCCTGCAAGACGCGTAGGAGCTTCAATTGGATCAGGGGCGAGATGTCACCGATCTCGTCGAGAAAGAGGGTGCCGCCGTGGGCTGCCTCGAAACGACCGATCTTGTCCTGGATCGCACCAGTAAAGGCCCCCTTGACGTGACCGAAAAGTTCGCTCTCCAGTAGTCCCTCGGATAGGGCCGAGCAGTTGACCTTGATCAAGGGGCCGTGTTTACGCGGGCTATCGAAATGGATGGCCTCGGCCACCAGTTCCTTACCCGTACCAGTCTCGCCCAGGACCAAAACCGTGGATTCGGATTGGGCGGCCAGGCCGATACCCTCGTACACCCGCTGCATGCGAAAGCTTTTCCCAACCAGACGCCCGATCTGTTGGGCTGGGGCTTTGGTTTGAAACTGCGTGACCTTCTGTTCGAGTTGACGTAAGGGGCGTAAATCCGTAACGGTCTCGACGATCCCCAGCAGGGAGCCGTCTTCGTCGCGCAGTAGGGTGGCATTCTTCAAGACCGGGACAAACTCGCCCCCCTTGGTCTTGAGATTACACTCGATGCGTTCGATGCCTTCTTGCTGGAGCTTCTGAAGGGGACAATCGATGTGTCCATCCTCACAGCCTTGGAAACCTTCGCAACCCAATAGGGAACAGGCTTGCCCCAATACCTCGGAACGGGGATACCCGGTCAAGGTCTCCATGGCTCGGTTCCACAGGATGATGCGGCAGTCCGGGGCCGTGACAAACAGGCCCTCGGCCATGGTGTCCATTACGCGTGCAAGTGTCAGTTCATCCAGCGACATGGCGATATCCTAATCGATTCATTCAGCTTGGATACTGGTGTACCAGAAAAATGGGGTCTGGGCAATGATTTGTCGTTACGCCCGTCGAGTTGCGTGCCTATAGGGAAAGTAAGATCTTTAAGGAGGACGTTTATGAGTATTCGTCGTTATGTTCAGCTGGCATGCACGTTTCTGATGATGGCGTATGGTTCCTTGTGGGCCGATGAATTGGGGCAATTCGAAGAGGATGTGACCCGAGGCAGGGAATCTCGCTCGCGTGAAGATAGGCATCACCCTCGTCATCATGATCATGATTGGGACGAATTTTGCTTTGATATGATCTGGGATTTGGCCTTCCAGGCTTCCGAGGGGCAAAACCAATGGGATTGTTTTCATTGGATTGGCGAGGGATTCTCATACAGCAATCAACGTGTACGTCGTACTCCCACACCCTTGCGTGAGGCCGGCGATCCCTTGGTGCCCTTTGTGAGAATCGATGGGGCCTGGCAACACGTCAGCGATGAAATCGAGGCCTGGGATGTGTATGGGCAGGTCGGCTATGGAGCGATCGGGATGGATTACCGACGTACCCGCTTTGATCAGTTTCGTCCGCAGAAGACCTTACGCATGGAATGGTGGCATCTGCTGAGTCGGTTGAGTTACGGCAGTCAAATCGAAGTCGATTTCGGCATGGGAATCTACGGCTTAAAGGGACAGGAGAGAACCAGTGGTTTTTCACTGACGTCCGCCATTCTGTATTATCCCAACGATCATTGGGGCCTGGAGTTCCGTCCCACGGTGGCCTGGATCAACCGGGATAACACAGTCAACGATTTCGACCTCGCTCTGCACCTACGCCAAGAGGCCGTTGGAGTCAAACTTGGCTACCGCTGGACCAAGAGCACTAACGTAACGTTGGATGGTCCCTATGTCGGCTTAGTCTTACGCTGGTAAATGGGGCTGATTTGCGTTTGACAAGCCCCTACGAGCATTCTACACTGAATCCGATTTCATTTAGGAGCCTCGTGATGGGTATACAGGAATTCATTGGCAGTAAGCGGTCTCAGGTGTTGGCTCTGGCCGAGAAGTATGGAGCGAGGAATGTCCGAGTGTTTGGGTCCGTTGCGGATGGGACTGCTGATGAACACAGCGATATCGATTTTCTGGTCGATCTGGATAAGGGACGCACCCTATTTGATCTCGGTGGCTTGCTCATGGATCTCCAGGATCTGCTTCAGCGGAAGATTGATGTTGTGACGACCGCCGGGTTGCGTGAGCGAATCAAGGATGATGTACTCAAGCAGGCTGTGCCGCTATGAGAAACGATCATGAACGATTGCAGGATATTCTGGAGGCCATTGAGGCGATCCAGAAGTATGCCCAGCGGGGGAAGGCCACTTTCGAGCGAGATGAATTGGTACAGACCTGGTCCTTCACCATCTGCTGATTCTCGGCGAAGCCGCAGCCGGTCTTACGGACACATTTTGCAGGCAAAACGACCAACTGCCATTTCGACAGATCATCGGTATGCGTAATATCCTCATACACCACTATTTCGGGATCGACCTGACCATCGTTTGGGATGTGGTGGACAAGGAACTACCTTCGCTCAAAAAGGCGATTGAGGTATTACTCTAGTCTCTATCCACTTCCATCAAGATGTCCACCAACAGTTGATGGATCTTGCCATTGGTCCCCACCACTTCATCCGGGATCTTGTCACCCTGGCCCGAGAAGTCCGTGACCTGACCCCCGGCTTCTTCCAGGATCAGACGTCCGGCGGCCATGTCGTAGATCTTGAGGTTCAGTTCCCAGAAGCCGTCCATGCGTCCACTGGCCACATAGCACAGGTCGATGGCGGCCGAGCCATAGCGGCGGATACCGCGGATCTTGGGCAGGATGGCTGCGAAGTAGGGCAGGTTGTTGCGTTCCAGGTCATTGCGTACACAGGCGAAGCCCGTGCCTAGTACGCTGTCGATCAATCGCTCACTTTGTGACACAGTGATGGGTTGGTCGTTGCAGGTGGCCCCTTGTCCCTTCTCGGCCAGGTAAAGTTCTCCCAAGGCCGGGGCGTTAACGGCACCCAGGATTAACTCGCCGTCCTTTTCCAGGGCAATGCTGACCGAGTAGAAGGGCTGGCCGTGCAGAAAGCTGGTGGTGCCGTCAATGGGATCGATGATCCAACGATAACCCGACCCTGAGTGACTGCCGCTTTCTTCTGCGAAGATGGCATGGTCGGGGTAGGCCTGCTTGATCTGTTCGACCAGGAAGTTTTCCACGGCCACGTCCGCCTCGGTAACAATGTCCTTGGGATTCTTGCGGTCGATGCTGATCGATGACAAACGAGAACGATAATCCAGGCTGATCTGGCCAGCCTGGGTGATGAGGGTTTTGAGGAAGTTTTGCATAGTATTTGGTTTCTGGTTTAGAGTTTGGTTTTAGTTTAAAGAATACAGAATGTAGAATGTAGAAAACAGAAGAAAAACTGTTGTCATATCCAGCGAACGAAGTGAGTCGAGATATCTATATTAAACAAGTTTGCCATAGGCTATCTGAAATTGCTTACTTCTACATACTACATTCTATATTCTACATTCTCTTTCAACAGAGTAATTCCTTGATAATGCTCTTGTAAGTCTCGACAGCTTTTTCTACATCCGCAATGGCAATGGATTCATTGGGCTTGTGACAGGCTTCGCCCTTGCCCGGTCCGAAGACGAGGATGGGGGCTGCCAGGGGAGTTAGGCAGGGCCCGTCTGTGGTAAAGCCGATAGCCGTGGCCTCGGGGATCGCTGTGGCCTGACACATGGCTTGGACAAAGTCGCATTGCCCGTCCGTCTCCAATCCCTCGACTGAGCGAATGATCTCGACCTCAGCCTTGAAGTTGGGAATTGTGGCGGTTAAGCGATCCAATTCAGTTTGCAGTCGAGTCACCAGGGCGTCGTGGTCTTGTCCCGGCAAGGTGCGGATGTCTATGCCCAGGGTGCAGACGTCTGGGATCACGTTGAGGGCCTTGCCTGCCTCGATGGTGTTGATACTCAGTGAGCCGGTGCCCAGCAAGGGGTGTGTCACGTCCGATAGTTGAAAGGTCTCCAAGGCATCTAGCACCGTCTTCATGGAACCGATAGCATTGACTCCCAAATGCGGGGCTGAACCGTGGGCGGTCTTGCCATAGGTCGTGACCTTGAGCCAGAGCAAACCACGGTGGGCCCGGATCAGGCGAAAGTCCGTGGGCTCGGGCAGGATGAGCCCGGCCAGGTCGGGCAGGTTGGTGGCCTGCTCGACATAACGATGTACACCGCAGCTGTCGGTCTCTTCACCGGCCGTGGCCGCAAAGAGGATGTCACCCTTGAGAGGCCACTCTTCCTGTACGGCCCGGCACATGGCCATAATCGCCGCAACCGTGCCGCCTTTCATATCCGTAGAACCGCGACCGTAAATCGTACCATCGATCTCCAGGCCGGAAAAGGGATCATGGTCCCACTGCACCTCACCGGGCGGCACCACATCCAGGTGACAGACGAACATCAAGGCCGGACGCTCGCCCGTTGACCGTACGCGAGCGGTCACATTGGCCCGGTTGGAATCCCAGCAATCTATCTCGGATTCGATGCCTGCCTGTTTGAAATAATCTTGGGCCACCCACGCGCAGGTAAGTTCGCCTACCGCTTCGGTGGAATTCGCGCGAATCATGTTTTGTAATAGCGTTTTCATAGGCCCGGCATTATAAGGGGGGAGCCATGTGGTTGGCAAATACTCATCAGTCAGGATATGATCGTGAAGTCGAAGAAGTCCAAAAAAAGGCCCCAGAGCCCGTCATGCGCAGAGCCGTTCCAGGAACGACTCCAGCCCGCTCCCTATCAACAGTGGGGGCGTGATCTGGATCCCTTGTCGGTCCAGCAGATGGAGAACGCCTGCCGGTTGCCCATCTCAATCGCTGGAGCCTTGATGCCGGACGCCCACATGGGTTACGGCCTGCCCATCGGCGGGGTGCTGGCCACGGAGAATGCGGTGATTCCCTATGCCGTGGGCGTGGACATCGCCTGCCGTATGAAGATGAGTGTGTTGGATTTGCCGGTCTCGGCCCTGGACGATCAAGTCGAACGACTGAAAAAGTCCCTCACTCAGGAGACGAGTTTTGGCGTCGGAGCCACCTTCAAGAAACGCCGTGAGCATGCGGTCATGGACGAGGACTGGTCCTTTTCACCGGTCGTTCAACAGTACAAAGACAAGGCCTGGGATCAGTTGGGCACCAGCGGCAGCGGTAACCACTTTGTCGAATTTGGTAAGCTGACCCTCTTTGAACGAGACCTGGGCCTGGATGCGGGAGTGTATCTGGCCCTGCTCAGTCACAGTGGCAGTCGGGGTACGGGAAATCTTGTGGCCTTGCATTACAGTAAGCTGGCAGCGAGTCTGCACCCGGAACTTCCCAAAGAATTGCAGCATCTGGCCTGGTTCGATCTCGATAGCGAGCCCGGGCAGGAATACTGGCAGATCATGGAATTGATGGGACGCTATGCTGCGGCCAATCACGAACTGATCCATCGCCATGTCACGCAGAACCTGGGCGTGGAGGTGTTGTTGGATATCGAGAACCACCACAACTTTGCCTGGAAGGAAGAACACCTGGGCCGTGAACTGATCGTGCACCGCAAGGGAGCCACACCAGCAGGCCAAGGAGTGATCGGGATCATCCCCGGGTCCATGGCCACGCCCGGTTTTGTGGTACGGGGCAAGGGCGTGGCCGCGTCACTCAATTCGGCCTCGCATGGAGCCGGGCGACGCATGAGTCGCAATATGGCCAAGCGAGAGTTCACCTGGGCCGATTGTCGCAACTTTCTGGCCGACCGGGGAGTGACCCTGATGTCCGCCGGGCTGGACGAAGTGCCCATGGCCTACAAGGACATTGAAGAGGTGATGCAGGCCCAGCAGGATCTGGTCGAGCCGGTAGCCCGCTTCGATCCCAAGCTGGTCAAGATGGCCCCGCCCGGTGAATGGCCGGAGGACTGATTTTTTTGTCTCACGCAGAGACGCATCTCGACCTTGCTCGATACAGGCAGGGACGCAGAGGGGTTCGATCTTTCGATCGAATTTGGAATAATTTGAACCACGAATTTTCACTAATCGACACGAATGGTTCAAGCTATCGCCTGAATTGGGGATTTTGCACAGGAAGGCGGCTTCGCCTTGGGAAGACAGGTGTTTCAGTCGATATTAAAAACGAGCGACATCTGTGATAGCGAGCATCTCCGAGGAAAACTCGTTTTCAAGAGTGACATTCTTAACTGTCAACTGTGGGGAATTAATAAATGAACGATAAAGAACATCAAAGAAGTGCGATAGAACGGTTTTGGATAGAGGCTACCGGTAAAGATAAGGTCCAATGATATCCTGGACCAAGCCGTCATCCAAGTCCAAGTGCCATTAGCAGTGCCATTTGGGCGCCAATCGGCCAATCGGGTCAGGGTTTAATTCTAGCAATTCACATGCTAGGTGTGAGGTTTTCAGCCCCTGACTTCGTCAGAAGCTGCCACACATTCTTCTGCTTTGTGAGGATGACACCCATTTCTGTTGGATGGCCCTTTCCCTAGCTGCGACAGCAAATAAAACAAGACCTCCTATCAGGGCGAAGCTCTAACGAATACTGGTCCACCCTGGCAAAATAGTATTTTTTCGATTGAGGTTGTAACAGAGGGAGCTAAGATCGATCAGTCCAAGAGCGTCTCAATGGCCTGTTTGAGGACTGGAAAGTCCTCTTGAATCACAATCTAGATGCGGTCCAAGTTGTGCCCCAAGGTGATCAAAAGAATATTGCAGGGTGGATGATTGCGGGCTATGATGGGGCTTATGGTTCAAAGCAAGCAGGACATTCTGGATACGTTGAGAGGGTGCAAAGAGACGCTGTTTGGTAAGTACCCCATTCGACGCATTGCCTTGTTTGGTTCCTGGGCTCGGGGTGAGCAGGGGCCTCGAAGCGATGTCGATATTCTCGTGGATGTCGATCCTGCGATTGGCTTGGGGTTTGTTTCTCTGGCGGATGAATTGGAAGGGTTGTTGGGACTCAAGGTAGATCTTGTATCGCGGCGAGCCATCCGTCAGTCACTGTGGAATGAAATAGAAGCGGATTTGATCGATGCCTAAACGAGATGCCAAATTGCTGATTGAGGATATGCAGATCGCGATGGGTAAGATCGAACGCTATGTTGCGGGCTTGGATAAGGAAAGCTTTCTCGCGGATGAAAAGACGATCGATGCGGTTGTACGCAATTTGTAGATTGTCGGAGAGGCCTGCCGACAGATGCCGGAGGCATTCAAGGATGCTCATTCCTCGATTCCCTGGTATCAGATTGCGGGATTGAGGAATCGTATCGTTCACGACTATTTTGGCATCGACCAGGAAATTATCTGGCAAATCATCTCAAAGGAGATTCCCGCGTTAAAACAATCGATTGCTGCCTTGGAACAATAGTGTCATGCCGTTGCGAATGGCTCCTTCGCTAGTTGCGACAGCAAATAGAACAGGACCTTCCATCCGAATCATCCAGGAACAAGAAGGCCTACTCATATTCAGAGCCAGCCGTCATTTAAGTCCAAAGATGATTGCATGGAAGAAGCTTGCTTATGGAATGGAATCGTCCGCAGGACGACCTGCGACTAGCAGGTGGCACACAGCGTGTGCCTGACGGCGTTCTACGGCTACCTTAGCCTCTCCGCATGTGCTTTCAGCCTTCCCAAGGCGAAGCCGCCTTCCTGTAAATAATTAAACCAAATTCGCTGGCACAACGAAGATCCTATGAATCCTATCCATCCTGTCTAAAAACTTTTTCTTTTAGTTTTAAACAAGTTGTCTTCGCGAGGTACGAAGCGATCTTCCGTTTTAAAGACCCGTTGGCAAGTGAAGAGCATCGTCGTATTTAAAATTCTCTTCTGCTGCGATCGGGCATAAAAAATTGAAGATTGCTTCACTTCGTTCGCAATGACGACTGTTCCTAAAGCGGGTGCCATGCCCACGCTTGCGTGGGCATGTTAATTCTTGGGATGGATTACCGGTGTGAATCGTTAAGCCTGATATGTAACCCTAGCATGCTTACGCGAGCGTAAGCACCCAATACCCAGAGCCACATCCTTTGCGTGTTTTTTACTTGAGGTGGACATTGCCGAAGGAGGTGTGGCACTCCACGCGTCCGGTTCCTTGGCCGATGGTGCCGCGTAGGCGATCTTTTTTCTGGGCACCTTGCGTGAGGACCCCTCGGGCGGTATAGATGTCACCGTAGCTGGTGCTGAGATTGACTGAGCCTGTAAAATCCTCCGGGAGTTGACAGTTGACGTTACCGTAGCTGCTTTTGACCTCGATCTGGACGCCGGCTGGTGTTTGTGGCCCGCATTCGAGGGAGGCATTGGCAAAGCTGGTTTTGATGCTGTAGGATTCGGCAGCAAGGTCGCGGCAAGTGACATCGCCATAGCTGGAGGTGCAGCTGATGTCACTGGCCATAGGATACGTGTTGGGGTTGCCTTGGAGATAGATATTGCCAAAACTGGTCTCGGCCTCGACTTCGGGGACATCCAGTTTCTGACCGTGGATGTTGCCGTAGGAGGTTTCCAGGTCCAAGGGGCCGGTGATCTGTTGGAGGTCGATGTTGCCGTAACTGGACTCGGCAGTGACGGCCCCGGTGACATTCTCCAGGTGGATGTTGCCGTAGGAGGTCCGACCGCTGACCACCATGGCCTGTGGGCATTCGATAGTGAAACTAACCCCCACGGATTCCCCTGGCCTCAGGGAGGGCTTGTCCACGTAGAGATCCATGCGGTCTTGATCCTTTGCCAGCATGATCTGGGTCGTATCGGCCAGGATCTGGGCACGTTCCTGTGAACCGGCGTTGCCTCGGATGTTGGCCTTGACGTGACATTGGGTGGTCTCGCTGCCGGTCAACTGGATGTTGCCGTAACTGGTGCGGATGTGGAAGTTCGTGATGTCTTGGGCTGCGAGGGCCTGTTCGTCCTGACGGTCGGCGTGATATTGGGTTCCGCAACCGCTTAACAGGATCGCGACAAGCGTGAAGGTGATCCATAAACGAGGGGCTGTTAGTGTTTTCATAAGTGGCTTCCTTGTTTTAGTGAATGCGGATGTCACCGAAGTCGGTTTTGGCCGTCAGGCGGCTTTCACCCGAGCCGATGCGACCGTTGAGGTGTTCTTTACCCACCTTGCCTTGAATGTGTATGGGACGGCAGCAACGGGCCGAACCGAAGTCCGTGTTGGCCTCGATCGCTCCGTTGAATGCTGTAGGGAGGGTGACCTTGATCTTGCCGAAGTCGGTGGACAGATCTCCCTTCATGGGATTTTCGGTGGCTTCGGAATAGGTCAGGGTCAGGTCGCCAAAATCGGTATTTATGGCCAGATCTTGAGAGACGACCTGGCAGACCTTGACCTTGCCGAAGTCGGTTTTCAGACGCACAGGACCGGCGATATCCTGGCATTTGATGTCGCCGAAATCGGTTTGGGCGGTGATCCCTCCATGGAGGCATTTGATGTCGATGTGGCCGAAATCTGTTTTGACATCAAGGCCACAGTCACTGGGAAGGTCAAGGCTCAGGTCGCCACCAACGGTGCGGTTACCTTCCAACTTGGGGTGCTCGATGACCAATTTAAGGCGATTGTCGGTGGGAATCAGTTTGGCCTGGGATTGATCCATGAGTTCACGGGCCTCACGTCGTGTGGGGGCCTTGGCAAAGAGGCGGGCTTGGACGATGCATTCTTGGATCTGGCCGCCTCGAGCTGTGATCTTGCCAAAGTCAGTCTGGCCTTGCAGGACCTGACCACTGGCGAGGGGGGCGTTGAGTTCATCGGTCCTACGCACGGTGTGTTGGCAACCGGCTGAGGCGATGAGTAGAGCTGATATTAAAACCAGGCATCCCTTTGTCATCATGCGATTGACTCTCCTATTTCAAGGCGTTTGTTGTCGGACATTCTATCGAGGTTTTCTAAAAAACACAAACAGGTAACAAAACGGTAACCTGACTATGGATACTGCTGGTTGAACTTTGTTGATACCAAATCAACAGGCTCGATTGTTATATCTCTAGGGTGGCTTGGTTTAGCACACCCATGACTTAGTCGCTGACCGTTCGGGAATGTTACAGCCTCTTTTCACAAAGGAACGAAAATGGACTCTCTGGCCGCTAAAACGTTGAAAAAACGGGATTTTCAATGGATCTACGCCTTGGAACCCATGGTGACGGCCTGTTGTCGATCCATAGGGTTGAATGCAGAGCAGGTGGAAGAGGCCAAGGCCGAGACCTTTCTGGCGGCGTTGAAAGGGGCACCGAAATTTCAAGACCGTGCCGCGCCCAGCACCTGGCTCTGGCGCATTGCCTATTATCAGGCTGTCAATATCTTACGACGTCAGGTCCGTGATCAGGGGAATGTCCCCCTGGACGAATCGTTCTATGCGAGTTCCCACGTCGAACCCTGGCAATACCTCGATCGAGACGAGACCCAGGCCACGGTGCAGGATGCCGTCTCTCGTTTGCCCCGACTCTGGAGTACGGCGATTCATCGGTTTTACTGGGAAGGTAAGAGCACGCGCCAGATCGCCCGAGAGATGAAGGTGACCGATCAGGCGGTACGGGTGTATCTTTTTCGCGGGAGGCGACGACTGCGTGACTTGCTGAGTGAAACCTGTGCCGCTTAACGTCTGAAGTACCTGTTTATGACCGGCTAAGGTTTGCTTCGTAATCGTACTCGTAATCAGCGCAGCGGTAATCGTAATCGATCATTTCATATGCGCGCATTTCGATTACGATTACGAGTACGACAAGAAACTGACGAATGTCATTGCTGCTAACCATAACCAATAGAACTGACTTGTATGCGTGAGCAAAGCTTAGCGTTTGACAAACTGGTTGCCCGGCAAGGAGCGGACGAGCCCCTTGAGTTGCAATGAGATCAGATGGGCCGCGACCGTGGCCGCCGACATCTGGGTGCGTTGCACAAGTTGGTCGCTATAGAGGGGATCCTTGCTGAGTTGATGGTAGAGGCGTTGTTCCGGTTCGGACATGCTTGCCGCCGAGACGGGGGTGGAGGGGGACTCGTGTTGCTGAAGAATTTGATCCACGTGTTGACGTAATTCCGCCCCGATTTGGCCCAGGGCATCGACAATGTCCTGCGGCGACTCGACCAGGGTGGCCCCCTGTTTGATCAACCGGTGGGCTCCTTGGCTCAGGTGTGAGTCGATGCGGCCCGGCACAGCCAGCACCTCGCGGTTGTAGTCCAGGGCCAGGCGGGCGGTAATCAGGGCACCGCTGCGCAGGGCGGCCTCGATCACGACCGTGCCCAGGCTCAGACCGGCAATGATGCGATTGCGGCGAGGAAAGTGTTCGGGCAGGGGATCGGCGTCGAGGGGCAGTTCACTGATGCAGGCACCGGAGGATTGGACCATTTCGAAGAGGCGTTGATTCTCAGGGGGAAAGACCCGGCTCAGTCCACAACCCTGCACAGCCAGGGTACGGCCCTGGGCCGAGAGGGCCCCTTGGTGAGCTGCGGTATCGATGCCGCGCGCCAATCCCGAGACGATGGTGAAGCCGGACATGGCCAGCATATGTCCCAGACGGGCGGCCTGCTCCTGACCGTAGATGCTGCAATGACGCGAGCCCACAATGGCCACGGCCAGGTTGTCCTGACGCAGCAGGTCGCCCTTGAGTGAGAGAACCGGTGGCGGGTCTGGGATGCGTTTGAGCAGGGGAGGGTAGCGTGAGTCCTGGAGGTGGATGAGGGTAACTCCCAGGGCATCGGCACGTCGGATTTCAGGGCTACGATCGGTTTGAGCCAGTGAGTGGCGTAAACGCTCGGCCGTTCTTTGTCCAATGCCATCGATGTCGGTTAACTCCCGGATCGAGGCCGCTCGTACGGCCTTGGGGGTGCCGAAGTGTTGCAGGAGCCGTTGAAAGATGATCGGACCTACACCTGTGGCAGCAGCCAGGTTGAGCCAATCGATGATGTCGGGAGAGTGCGATTTTTTTTGCATAGCTACCCCTTGAGTCGTTAACTATCTCTGCAATGAACTGTAACGGTTTCTCGTTTGGGGTCAAGTGCTATCCCTTTGTAGGGGCAAGAGTTCTGGTTGTGTTAATTATAAGTTTATGTTTTTAAGGTGGTTACAGCATACTTAAGGATTGCCTCAAATGGGGCTATCTCAGCAAAAGGGCTACTTTTTCAGGGGGAGATTTGGTATATTCAAGGATGGCTATTTTTATACATTGAATAATGATGCGAGTCAGAAGGGGGCCTCGGGCTAGGTGTTGGGTCTTGAGGCGGCAAAAGAATCATACATGAGGAAACCGACTGGGTGGTAAAAGAGTTTCTAATCATAACGAGTGCATGGGTTTGTCTGGTTTTCGGGGGTGTGGCCCTGGGGCACGATCCCAATTTGGTGGGCCAGTGGATGTTTGAACAGGATGCCGGCCAGACCGTGCGGGATTCGTCCGATCATGGTTTTGATGGACACTTGCAAGGTAGCGTTGACTGGTCCTTGGGCATGGGGCAAATGATTGCCTTGTCCTTTGAGGGAGACGGTTATGTTCTGTTTGACGATCCTATTCCGCTGCCCATGACCAATGCCTTGACCATCACCGCCCTGATCAAACCCGAGGATCTTTCATGTCGGGGTGGGCTCCTAACCCATGGAACCACGGGCTCGCCCTGGGCCCTGCAGTTGACCCCGGAAGGGACCTTGCGTTTTGTGGTCAATTGGCGTTTGGATGAATTCGAGGGCGGAGTGTGGGAATCCCGTCTGGTCATTCAAGAGCGGGAGTGGGTCCATGTGGCCATAACCTTCGATCAGTCGCGAGTCTGTTTTTATGTGGACGGCGAACAGGACATTCAATCTTTAGACATTCCCTTGATCCTGGGCGATAGTAACGAACTCATGACCATGGCCGCGGATTGGCCCGGATCCAATGACTTCTTTGTGGGCTTGATCGACTACGTGCGGTTGTATAACCGTTCCTTGAGTGCGAGCGAGATTATCGATCAGTTGCCGGTGCGTACGCAGGCCTATCATCCCGATCCCGAGCAAGAGGCCACTTCTGTCCTGAGTCCCATTTTATCCTGGTGGTCTGCTGACGAGGCGGTGACTCATCGGGTTTGGCTCGGTCAGGACCGCAATGATTTAACCCTGGTGGCCCAATTAGACTCGGATACAACGCAGTGGTGGTTTGCCCAGGGGTGGGTGCCTGGACGTGACTACACCTGGCGGATCGATGAGGTGATGGCCGGTGGAGAGGTGGTCGAGGGAGTCGAATGGCATTTTACCGCCTTACCGTTGAAGGCCAGTAATCCCGAACCGGTCGATGGCATGCCGAATGTGTTGACCTCGGACACCTTGTCATGGGAACCAGGGGCTAGTTGCTATTGGCACCAGGTCTACCTGGGTACGGATCCCAATGCCGTGCTCCTGGCCGACGAGGGGTGGCCACAGTATATGGGGACCTTTGATTGGGACGAGTATGTCTTGAATGTCACCGGCCTTGAGAGTGGGCAGTCCTATTACTGGCGCGTGGATGAAATCGAATACAATGGCGTACTCCGCAAGGGTGACCTCTGGCAGTTCAGCACATTGACCGATCCCGATATCAACGACGACTCGCTCTTGGCGTGGTGGCCCTTGGACGAAGGCCAAGGTGAATTGGTGGCCGATCATTCCGGTTATGGGCATCATGCCAGTGTGGAACAGGCCCAATGGACCAGCGGACGATCCGGTTCCGCCTTGATTTTTGATAGCGAAGGAACATTATTGCAAACCGCTGATAACGTTTTTTCTGACGATCAGGATTCCTTTTCCATGAGTCTGTGGATCTATCCCATCACCCAGGAAAATCACATTCTCCTGGCCTGGGGGCGGCACAATGGCGGGGCCCGGAGCCTGGCTCTGGAAGGAACCCATTTGATCTATCGCTATCCCGGACAGGCCTTTGAATGTGAGGTGGGGCTTCTCTTGGAACAATGGAGTCATATTGTGTTGAATGTCCCAAGCTATGGGAGTTGTCAAATCGTTCTCAACGGCGTCGATATGGGGGCGGGCAAGCATCTTGATGACGTGGCCAACTCGCTCTTGGGCCAATCCGGATTTTATTTGGGAGGATGGCTTGATGCCACTCTAGGGCGATATTTTGATGGCATGATCGATGAAGTGCGGGTTTATGACCATGCCCTGGACAGTGACGAGATTGCCGCACTTTATGATGTGGATCCCTATCTGCCTTATGATCCGATTCCCGAAGAGCGATCAACCGAACCGATCGCCCAGGCCGGGTCCCTGCAGTGGTCGGCCGGTATTCACCCCGAAGGCATGGACTTCGATGTCTTTCTAGGTACGGACTACTATAAGGTGGTTGCCGCAGACACCGACTGCAACGAGGTCTACCTGGGAACAACGGAACTGTTGAGCATGACGTATGATCCTCAGATATTGGTCACGGGCCAAACCTATTATTGGCGCGTGGATCAACGTGTGTTGGATGGCGATCCGGTGGTTGGAGATGTGTGGCGTTTTACGGCTGTGGCCGGATTGGTCATTGACGATTTTGAATCTTATTCCATGGATAACTTGATCTACGAAACCTGGCACGATGGTGTAGGCTTTGAAGGCGTCGAGGGGAACGGCACGGGCTCACTCATCGGAGAGGAACCGCCTTTTGTCGAAACCGAGGTGGCCTACAGTGGAACTCAATCCATGGCCTTTACTTACCGCAACAGGGATAACGATTACCCCTATTATTCAGAGGCTACCCGTACCTTTGCAACCCCTCAAAACTGGGATATCGAAGGGGCGACTGTCTTGAAGCTGTATTTGACCGGGAATCCCTCCGAAAACATTGCCAAGTCTAGCGATATGATCTATCTACGTCTGGCAGATACCCATGGGATTGAAACCCAGGTCGTTTACGAGGACACCCTGGAGATGATCGAAAGTCTGTTATGGCACCAATGGGATATAGAACTGGAGACCCTACGTCAAACTGGTCTGGATTTACAGTCCATTGAAAGCCTGACCCTGGGAATCGGCCAACCCGAAGATCCCAAACGAGGAGACGACGGCGTCTTCTATGTGGACGACATCGAAATCGGTGTTCCTTAAGAACGCGAAAAACGTCCGAGTACGGTTTGCGTCGCTCCGATAATTCACTTCTTTTCAGCGCAATTCAACCTTTATTTTCCAAGTTTTTGACTTGAGGTGATGTTCCCCCATTTCACAGTCGATAGCTCCTTTCAGACAGAGGCTCCTTAATGAAGTCGATGTCTTCGGAGTGAGGCTGTATTAACCACGAATGAGCCCACAAGGTTGGGATCGGAAGATCCATAACCGGGCGGGAGGGTGATTATCGCTTTCGATATTACCATTAAAGAGTATCTCAAGGAAATAGACGCCGCCGATCTGCTGACCGCGGAAGAGGAGCAGGACCTGGGCCGGCGTGTCATGAACGACAACGATCCCTTGGCTCGTGAACAACTGGTACGCAGCAACCTGCGTCTGGTGGTTAACATTGCCAAGAAATTTGGCGGACGCGGTATGAGCCTGGGCGACCTTATCGAAGAGGGCAACCTGGGCCTGATCAAGGCCGTGGACTACTTCGATCCAGAGCGGGGCACAAGGTTTAGTACCTACGCCGCCTGGTGGATCAAGCAGAGTATCAAGCGGGCCCTGTTGGAAAACTTCCAACCCATCCATGTCCCCACCTACATGGTGGCCCTGATCAATCAGTGGCGTCGTTGTACGGCTGAACTGGAAACCAACCTGGGCCGCAAACCTAGTTTGTCAGAGATGGCCGAGGTCATGCAGGTACCCAAGAAGAAGGCCAAGACCATCGCTCGCATCGTGGAGGTCCTCAGTTCCAGCACTGACATTTCAGGTGGCGAAGACGCAGAGGACGGCACCAACTTCGACGTGGCCCTGGAAGACGAACAGGCCGGATTGCCCGAAGACGATATGGTCGCCTTCGAGGAAAAGGCCAAGGCTATTCGTTTACTGGATGAAATCGATCCACGCGAGGCCGAGGTTCTGCGACGTCACTATGGCCTCAGTGGCGAGGCTCCCAAGACCCTCAAGGAGATCGGGGACGATATGAGCCTGACCCGCGAACGCATTCGTCAGATCCGCAGGGATGCCCTGCACAAGCTCTATGAGTACATGAATAGCTGATCTCTTGCAAATCACCTTGCTTTTTGTCTAAGTTTCCATAACAATGGGACGGCGTTGGAATACGCCGTCCCATTGCTTATTTTAAACGACATAGGAGCCTGACGTATGGAAACGCAAGCCAGTGATTTGACGCAATTCATCCGTGACATCCCCGATTGGCCCAAGCCCGGTATTCTTTTTCGCGATATTACCCCTCTTCTGGCCGATCACGACGCCTTCTTGACTGCCGTCGATGCCCTGGCTGCGGATTACAAACCCATGAATGTCGATTACGTCGCCGCCGTCGAAGCCCGTGGCTTCATCTTTGGCTCCGCCGTAGCCGAACGCTTGGAGGCCGGCTTTATCCCGGTTCGCAAAAAGGGTAAACTTCCCTTCAACACCGAGAGTGTCACCTACGACCTCGAATACGGCACCGACACCGTCGAAGTCCACATCGATGCCGTCAAGCCCGGCTCCAAGGTTCTTCTGATCGACGACCTGCTTGCCACCGGCGGCACCATGGGCGCCGCCTGCAAGCTTATCGAAAAGGTGGGTGGTGACGTGGTGGGTGTTTCCTTCCTGATCGAACTGGCCTTCCTCAATGGCCGCGCAAAGCTCGGCGACTATAAAATCAGCACGGTGATTACGTACTGATTAAGGAAAGTGATCGGTTATCAGTGATCTGGTGATCGGTGTAAAATGTCATTCCGAGCGTAGCCGCCTGTCCCGCCATAGCTGAAAGCGACGGCGGAAGGGATCTATTAGAGAAAAGCATCGCGAAGCGATTCAAAACTTTTAAGTTCAGGAGCGCGTCGCCATCACCACACGGTCGTGTTTCTGGAAGTCCTGGATCACTTCGATGTCTTGGAATTGTCCCGTCTTTTCTATAAGCTGCCTTACAGTCTCGCCTTGTTGATAACCGATCTCCAGCATTAAGCGTCCGTTGGGTTTCAAGTGCTTGGTGGCTTCCGGGATGATTCGCTCATAGATATCCAATCCAGCAGGTCCGGCCAGCAGGGCGGCTTGGGGCTCGTAATCCTTGACGTTTTTGTCCAACTCCACATACTCTGCTTCGCTGACATAGGGGGGATTGCTCATAATCAAGTCAAAGGGGCCTTGATCGGCCATGGCCTCCCACAGGTCGCCCTCTAGCAATGTCACACGCTCGGTCAACTCGTGGCGGGTGACGTTTTGCTGGGCCATGGCCAGGGCAGCAGGGCTGATGTCACTGGCCACGACCTCAAGGCCCTCGACGTTTTTGGCCAGGGCCACGGCAATACACCCACTACCGGTACAGAGATCCAGGGCACGGGCCGAGCCCTCGCAGGTCCGCATCCACTCGATGCCCCGCTGAACCAGCAGCTCCGTCTCCGGTCGTGGAATTAGACAGTCCGGTGACACCACAAACTCCAGGGAATAGAACTCGGCTTTGCCCACCAGATAAGCCACCGGCTCCTGCTCGGCCGCACGCTTGACCAGGGCCCTCAAAGCCTCCAGCTTGGGCTGCGGCACGACTGCTGCAAACTCGGTATAAAGCTGAATCCGCTGCTTACCCAGCACGTGACAAAGCAGCATCTCCGCACACAAACGCGGCGCGTCGAGACCTTTTTCCTCAAGATAAGGAGTCATCCAATCGAGCAGTGCCTTGATTGTCCAAGCCTGGGTCGTTGCCACGGGAACTAAGCCTCGCTTTCCAACTTCTACATTCTACGTTCTATATTCTGAATTCTATTAAATATAAACCTTATCCATCATTCGCGGGAAGGGAATACACTGTCGAATGTGCTTCTCGCCCGTGATCCAGGCCACGGTGCGTTCCACGCCCAGGCCGAAGCCGCCGTGGGGGACGGTGCCGTATTTACGCAGGTCGAGGTACCAGGAGTAGTTTTCCGGGGTGAGGTTTTCTTCATGCACGCGTTTGAGCAGGTAGTCGTAGTCGTCTTCACGTACGGACCCGCCGATGATCTCACCGAAGCCCATGGGGGCCAGGCAGTCGAAGTTCTCGACCACCTTCTCGTTGGACCGGTCGGTCTTCATGTAGAAGGCCTTGGCGTCACGCGGGTAGTGGGTGACAAACACGGGCTTGTCGTGCATTTCCGAGATGATGGTCTCGTCCGAACCGCCCAGGTCCTTGCCCCACTGGAAGTTGGCGGCCAGTTCGGCGTGTTTGGGATTGTTCTCGATCTTGATGTCCAATTCGCTGACCGTGCCCCGCAATTCCTGCAACTCGGCCGCGATCTTGTCCTTTTGCCACTGCTTGATCTGGCCCTGGGCCTGTTGTTCCAACTCGGCGATGCGGGCCTCAGCCTGAGACTTCTCCTGTTGGTAGGCCGCCAGTTGACCGGCCAAAAAGTCTCTGGCCCTGTCACTGGTCAGGATCTCCACAGCCTCGGTATAGGTCAGACGCACAAAGGGTGGCTTGATCTTTTCCAGACCGGCGATGTCGGCCTCCAGCAGTTCCAGTTGTTCGTGGTTGTCGGTCAGCACACGTTGCACGATGGAACTGACGAAGTTCTCGGCCAGTTCCAGCAGGCCGGGCAGGTCGATAAAGGCCACCTCAGGCTCCACCATCCAGAATTCGGTCAGGTGACGGCGGGTCTTGCTCTTTTCCGCGCGGAAGGTGGGGCCGAAGCAGTAGACCTTGCCGTAGCTCATGGCCGCGGACTCCAGGTAGAGCTGGCCGGTCTGGGTCAGGTGGATGGGCTCGCCGAAATAGTCCACCTCGAACAGGGAGCCCACCTCCTCACCGGCGATGGTGGTGAAGATCGGGGTATCGATCAGGGTAAAGCCGTTGTCGTTGAAGAAGCGGCGGATGGCGTCGATCACGGTGTGTCGGATCTTGCCGATGGCCCATTGCCGCTGCGAACGGAAATGCAGGTGGCGGTGACGCATGAGAAAGTCGATGCCGTGGGCCTTGGGCGTGATGGGGTAGTCGTGGGACTCGCCAATCACCCGGGCGTCACTGACCACCAGCTCTACACCGCCGGTACTGCGTTCGTCCGCTCGCACCTGGCCGGTCAAGCTCAGCGACGACTCCTGGCCCAGCCGCTTGATCTGGTCAAAGACCTCCTCGGACACCTTGGCCTTCTCGATCACGCACTGACACAGCCCGGTCCCGTCCCGCAACATCAAAAACTGCACCTTCCCCGACGGGCGATTGCGATACATCCACCCCGATAGGGTCACCTCCTGGTCAACAAACGCACCCAGCCGATCAATCGTCGTTCTCGTGGCCATGCCAAAATCCTTTATCCACAAGGGCTTACATATTATTTATGTTCAATCAAACAGCCGTGATCATACGCCAAGGGCGGCAGGGCGTCAAGCAAGGCTTTAAAGGGTAAGAGCTATCCTCCTGGGATGAGGTTTTACAGGTTCACCATGGCTTTGTCTCAGGCAAAACCCTGCCACCCAACAAAGACAGTTGAGGTGGGTGGCACAGTCTAGCTCCGCTAGGCTGAAGAAAAACCGCTTGTGCTATGACTAAATTTAGTCTATATTTAGCCTGAAAGGAGCGTTTTTATGAGATTAAGTGCAAGTATAAAGCCTATCAGCTATTTAAAGGCTAATGCGGCCCAACTCATTCGTGATCTTTTTACGAATCGTGGAACAATCGTCATTACACAAAATGGTGAAGCCAAGGCCGTTGTTCAGGACATCTGTACCTACGAACAAACCCAGGAAACCCTGGCCCTATTGAAGATGCTCAATCAAAGCAAAAAGAGCGTTGAGGCTGGGCAATACAAGCCACTGGGTAAATCATTCAAGGATCTTAAGTCTAGAATCCAAGAATCATCATGAGCTATCAAGTTCAGATTGTTCAACAGGCAGAAGATGACCTCTGGGATCTCTACCGATACGTACTCACCCAAGATGGCTTTGACCGAGCAGATTGCCTCTTAGAGAGCATCGAAGAGGTCTGCAAAAAGCTGAGCACCCATCCTCGTATTGGCCATGTCCCGCCTGAATTAGATCGAATTGGCATTCTGGATTATCTCGAAATCCACTTCAAACCCTACCGAATCATCTATCAGATAGACCGCAGAAACGTCTTTATCCATTGCATTCTAGATGGACACAGAGACATGCAGGAATTGCTGCAACGTCATATGTTGCGGTAAGGGCGTTTGCTCCTGGCTGCTATTCGGATGGATCAGGCTTCGCTTGACAAGAGAGCATTGATTTTTTTGCCTCACGCAGAGACGCCAAGACGCAGAGGTTCGATCTCTCGATCGAAAAAGGATTGTATCAACCACCAAGACGCGAAGGCACTAAGAAATCGCTCTTAAAAACTTTGTGTCTTACTTGGTGGTGAAAAGATAGAACCACGAATTTTCACACAAACCGCAGGTTCTCTAGATCAAATCCAGTTGTGATAGCAACTGTAGAACAACTTAGAAATCGACACGAATGGTTCAAGCTGTCGCTTGAATAGGGATGTTGTTTGAGCCGCCGATTCCTGAGCTAGTCTACGCTGTTTTCGCAGCCACATTTGATCCAGGGAACCTTCGGTTTCATAGGATGCACGCAGATGTTGGCGCCGAGTTCGAAGCGTGATGCGTGGTCGTGGATTCGCTTTCAGCTTGATGGCACGTTGTCACGTGCCGGACGCCGTTCGGCGTCCTGGTTCGCTACGATACAAACGTTTTATCAAGTAAACTTGAACGCCGCTTGCATCTTGCTCCCCGCTGAATGCTTGATCATATTGAGAGAGGCCTGTCGCTAGGGCATTTACCCTAAAGCTAGAAAGAGTTTGACGGAGAACTCGGGTTAATCCCTTTCGGTTTGCCACCATTGCTTGAGGAGTTCTTTTTTGTCTGGGGTAAGGAGGTCTGAGAATGGGGTATCAAAGGCTGATTGGTTTTTCAAGAAAATGATAAAGTCTTGTTGCAGCAATGAAATTCTATAGAGAAATTCCCATACAGATTCGTAATCTTCTTCTCCAAGAAAGTTTGGATCGTCAAAACGTTCTATTGGAAGAATCAATTCTCGTATGATGTCTACGTTTTGGGTTGTGATCAATGCAGACGAAGCAAGTGCCCGATGCGTCGCAAATGGACTTTGCTCGGCAATCTCCAAGAGTAACAATTGAAACTCTTTTTGTTCCGAAGCCAAGTCATTACAACAATAAAATGCTCTGATATATTGATATTTAAGTTCGTCTATGGTTTCTCGTTTATACCCAGAGATTAAATGCTTCAATATTTCTTCTCGTGGATACCCGTATTTGAGAGACTCGTTTTTTTGTATATTGATAGCTAACATACGAATAGAAGTTCGCCTAATCACATTGTCGAGTGAGTATAAATTGTTGATTAAGATCAATGTCGTAAATGCCCCCATCCTATTCAGCTGATCATAACGGTTGGCTCTGTCCAGGAAAGATGCTTGGTCATATGCTTGGTCAGAGGAACGTGCTAGAGATTCAATTTGGGATGAGATCCAATAATCAATTCTTGCCCGTTCTTTGGGGCTGAACTTTCTCCCATCGCAAACCAGCAGATTATTTGGGTCTGTACGGTTCACACTGTTTTTCGCATTAGGAAGATCAATTACGAAACATTGGTCCGAACACCAAAATATAAAGGGCTCATCGGGGTGTAGTTGGTTTTGTACTGTGCTGATAGAAGTGATATGAAATGGCTCCAGGCTTGTCGGCCATTGGCCATGGCTTTCCTTGTATTGACGAATTTGAGATAAGAGGTGGTATTTCTGGGTTTCAGCAAGATAGCAGTGATAACTGTATCCTTTTTCGTCGAATTGATAATCGTAATCACAAAGTTGAGATTTTGAGAATTGTGGTCTTCTGCCATTTTTTAGAGACCGCCAGATATATTGCCCCCATTGAACTATAGAGCGGTCTGTTTTTCGAGCACGATCTTGTCCCTCTTCGTGGATAATTTCCATCACAGAATATATATGCGATTTGGCTTGCTCCAAGCTGTCCAATGAGGGAATTTGAATTGCCGGGTAATCCTCTGGGTTCCAAACAGATGAAGGAGATAAGATCAACAGAGTGTTAAGAATTCTCACGGCCTTTGCCTTTGCATCAAGACTTCTTCTAAGGCAATCCGCCATGGGGTGCTGCTCTAAATGGCAGCCTATCGTGATCAGGATTAAAGCTTTTTGATATGCTTCTAGATATCGATGTTCTCCCAAATCTAGGTAGGCTGCTTGAACTAGCACATGTTTAGACTTTTCGATGGTATCTCTGAGAATGAATTGCCATGTTGCTTCCCATGTAGAGTGATGGCTGTAGATGGGCGGGGAAAAACAGAGGGTGTTGAGTCTATCTGCGGCTAATAAAAATCGACATTCATTGAGTTTTGAAGCTTGACGAAGGATTTCGATCTCATATGCATGGTTATGGATGAACCTTGCTGTGAACGGGTATTCTTTCGCTGTCCAGGGGCGTTTGCAGGTGTTTTCTTCTTCGTAGCGATCTTCGATCTTTCCAACTTGATATTGAGGTGTGAAGGCAGTGTGTATTGCATGTCGAGTTTGATAACTTTGATAGCTTGGGTAGTCCGCGAAATCCGAAAGATCGGTTGGTGACCACCAGTTATTCAAAAGTTGGACGTAAATCAAAGCCGCATTTTCTTCGTCAGGAATGGCTCTGAGTCGATCCATTTCTTTGAGTTTGTCTGCAGCCGAAGGTCTTAACTGTGGGATTATAATTGATGACACAAGAATCAGGGCCAATAGGGTGGTGCAGGCACGAATCCAGTATTTTCTTTTTGCCTTCTTTGCTATGTCTTCATTGATGTTATGATCTGACAAGGTCATCGTGTTTATCGCAATCCTATTAAGTTACACTTCAATTGCTGCATCATAAATAAAGACAGTGTTTCTAGTCAAGTGTTCTAAGAAATCGGTGTAATGTAAAAAAGTCTCCCTTCAGTTCACTGAAGGGAGACTTGGAAGTTCTATTAGCTTTCTTGGCGTCCTCTGCGATCTCTGCGAGAGGCAAAAAAGACGTTGTATTACATATCCAGCTTGTCCCGAAGGTAGCCCTTGATCTGATCCAGGCTGACGCGGCTTTGTTCCATGCTGTCACGCTCGCGTACGGTGACGGTCTTATCTTCCAGGGTCTGGCCGTCGATGGTGAGGCAGTAGGGGGTGCCGGCTTCGTCCTGGCGGCGGTAGCGGCGACCGACCGCGCCCTTTTCGTCGTAGAAGCAGGTCATGGTCTTACGCAGGTCGTCCACGATGTTGTGGGCGATCTCGGGCATGCCTTCCTTCTTGACCAGCGGGAACACGGCCACCTTGGTGGGGGCCAGGGTCGGGTGGAAACGCAGGACGTTGCGGGTTTCACCGGGCTTGACCTCTTCCTCGTCGTAGGCATCGACCAGGAAGGCCAGGGTGCTACGGTCCATGCCCGCACTGGGCTCGATCACGTAGGGGATGTAGCGTTCCTTCTTCTGGTCGTCGAAGAAGGACAGCGGGCCCTTGTTGTAATCCTCGGGTTCGTCGACCAGGTCGACCTTGGTCAGGTCGCGGTCGTTTTCGTACCACTTGGTGACACTCCGCATGCCGCGTTGGTGTTGACGCAGGTCGTAGTCTGTGCGGTTGGCCACGCCTTCGAGTTCCTGCCAGTCACCCGAGCCAAAGGGGAACTTGTATTCCACGTCCACGCAGGCCTTGGCATAGTGGGCCAGTTCGTCGGGGTCGTGGTCGCGGAAGCGCAGGTTCTCGGGGTTGATGCCGTGGTCGGTGTACCAGGCAAAACGGGCGGCCTTCCACTTCTCGTACCACTCTTCATCCGTGCCCGGCTCGCAGAAGAACTCGACCTCGGCCTGTTCGAACTCGCGCGTGCGGAAGATAAAGGCCTTGGTGGTGACCTCGTTGCGGAAGCTCTTGCCGATCTGGGCGATGCCGAACGGCACCTTCACGCGGGTCGAGTCCAGCACGTTGCGGAAGTTGGCAAAGATGCCCTGGGCCGTCTCGGGACGCAGGTACAGGGTCATGGAGTCCTCGGCATTGGCCCCCATCTGGGTTTCGAACATGAGCTTGAAGGGCATGGGCTCGGTGAACTGTCCCTTGGTGCTGCAACCGGGGCAGACCTTGTCGGTCAGTTCGCCCTCGGTGCCGCCGTCCTCGTTGAGAAGGTGATCCACGCGGGTACGGGTGTTACACTTCTTGCACTCGCAGATCAGGTCGGCGAATTTGTCCGCATGGCCCGAGGACTTCCAGATCATGGGGTGCATCAGGATACTGCAATCCAGGCCCACCACGTCGTCCCGCATGTTGACCACGTGCTTCCACCACTCGCGTTTGACGTTGTTCTTGAGTTCCACGCCCAGGGGACCGTAGTCGTAGCAGGCGGCCAGCCCGCCGTAGATCTCGCTGGACTGAAAGATAAATCCGCGTCGCTTACAGAGCGAGACGATATCGTCAAGTTTTGCCAGTTTTGCCATATCCGAGTTCTCCATATATTTAGGTTCCAGGTTCACGGTTCAACGTTCACGGTTGGCGGCTGGAAGCAGATTGATCTTGGATGGCTCCATTAACCGTGAACCAAAGGCCCGTGTTTCTCCGCAGGAGGAAAAACGGGGCAACCGTGAACTGTGAACCTCTAAAAATCAAAGATTGCCCATTATACCGGGATGCTGAGGGAACACAAGGGTCGGGTTTTTTCTTTGGGGGAGTGATATTTGTCCAAAAATAATGGAACAGGGTGGTGGTTTGGATCATCTGTTCCATGTTGTGATGGTGTTTTTACAGGTGGAGATTGAAAAGTGCTGGCTATTGGATCAAGCTGGTGCTATGCTGGTGATAGACAATTTGACAAGTGGAGAAGGCAAGCCAAAATTTCATAACTCAGTGATGTTATCATATCTTTGTGCTTCTTTCATACCGGCACTGCCTCCCCAATGAACGGCCCTTTGGGCTGATTAGCGGATTTACATCTAAATGACGTTAGAGTTTCGTCCTGCGGACGAGGTCTAAACGCTAGTCATCATTGGTTTTATAACAGGAGAATACGTATGAACCGGAGAATGAAAGCAAACACATACTGGATCGTTCTTTTGATCTGGAACGCCACCTTGACCTGGGCGGCTAACGGCGTTTTGGGCGGAGGAACGGGTGATCCCAACAATCCTTATCTTATCGAGGACTTCAATGACTTTGGGGTCTTTTGTGCAGATCCCAACTATTGGGCTGAAGGCCTGGTCACCTTTCTGATGACCGACCTGGATTTGGATCCAAATCTACCTGGACGGCAGGTTTATAATGAGGCGCCCTTTGGGAGGATCAAGTATTTGAGATACGATCAGATCGGTGCACCCTTTGCCGGGACCTTCCAGGGCAATGGTCATGAAATTCGAAATTTTACCTTTATATCGGAGTCGGATGACCACCCCGGTCTGGTGGGTGTTATCGACTGCAACGCCACAATTTCATCTCTCTCTTTGGAAGGGATTCGGGTAGATGGGGATGAAGATGTCGGCGGTTTATGCAGTATCAATAAGGGGCGGATCCAAGGATGCCACGTGGTTGGGACTGTCAAGGGAAAGTGGACGATAGGTGGAATCTGTAGCGACAATCAAGGGGGAACCCTGGTCGATTGCGAGGTCGATATTCGTGCCTATGCCTCTGAGGATGTCGCTGGAGGAATATGTGGATATAATCATGAAGGGACTCTGAGAGGTTGTCAGGCCCATGTCCTGGTTTGTTCCCCCATTAATGCCGGTGGATTATGTGGCTTTAATAGCGGACGAATCGAGGCCTGTTGGGTGAAAGGAGAAGTGGTCAGTGTCTCCTGGGGCGATGACGAACCAGCGGCATCACCCTCTTACTATCTCGGTGGGCTCTGCGGTTCCAACGGGGGACACATAAGCTATTGCGGTGCGGTCGTCGATGTCAATGGAGGGGATTATGTCGGCGGGATCTGTGGAAGTTATGGAGGGGATGAATCTCTCATTTCCTATTGTTATGCCCGTGGAAAAATCATCGCAAGCGGTGATTGTGTGGGTGGAATATGCGGATATGTGGATGGCGATGGGGTTAGGATAAGCGACTGTCTTTGGGATGTAACCACCAGTGGGCAGATCGAGGCCGTGGTGGTGGATGATTCCGATGAGGTGCAGCTCTGGAACCTCATCGGGCGAACATCGACTCAGATGCTCATGTCTCGAACTTACCTGGATGCCGGTTGGGATCTGGCCGGTGAGTCGGCCCATGGAACCTGTGATCGCTGGGCGATGACCGAGGGCCAGACGCCGCTGCCTGTGCAACTCGATCCCAATTTCACCCCGCATGCTTACCAAGGTGCTGGTACCGAGGCTGATCCCTACCGAATTTTCGATGCCAATGATTTGGGGGCCATGTGGCAACAGCCGGAGGCCTGCTATGCCCTTGCTGGTGACATCGACCTGCAAGACATTGTCTGGTACAGTCCCCTAGTTGAGTCCTTTGGTGGACGCTTGGATGGTCAGGGGTATACATTGAGTCACTTGCTCATAGAGGGTTACAGCAAGCTCGGACTCTTCAGTCGTATTGAGGAGGGGGGACGAGTTGCGGACATTGTTATCGAACAGGCCTCCATCTCCGGCCAAGGCGATTACATCGGGACTCTCTGTGGAATTAACGAGGGCACCCTTTCTCAATGTGTCGCGCATACCTCGGTGATCGGCCAGGACTATATCGGTGGTCTCTGTGGTTACAACGCCAGCACTGGGAGTTTGATTGAATTGGAGACCTCCGGGGCCGTGGTGGGCCGTGACTATGTCGGCGGGATCTGTGGGATGAGTCGGAGCATTTGTACGGACTGCAACTCTAAATGCTCGGTTGCCGGGCGTGAAGATGTCGGGCAGACCCTGGGGGCCTATAGTGCCGGACGTTGAACAATGGGGACTATTAGCGATTGAATGATTTAATCTTTTTCAGAAGGGAGAAGATCATGAAGCGGGAAATGCAAGCGAGTAAGTGGTGGATAATCCTTTTAGTCTGGAACGCTACCTGGGCCTGGGCCGCCAACGGCGATTTGGGAGGTGGGACCGGTGAGCCCAACAATCCCTATCTCATCGAGGACTTCAATGATTTTCAGGTCTTTTGCGGGGATCCCAACTACTGGAGCGAGGGCGTGGTAACCTGCCTGATGACCGACCTGGACCTGGATCCCAATCTGCCCGGACGGCAGGTTTATACCGAGGCTGTTTTTGGTCTGAGTTCCTTTGCCGGGACATTTAATGGTAAGGGGCACTGCATCAGTAACTTATACAGTGTATCTGAGGCCAATGGTCTGGCCTTGGTAGGCAGGGTTATTGAAAAAGGATCCTTGTTCAATTTGTCGATCCGGGACTGTTTTATTCGCGGGATGGATACGATTGGTGGGTTATGTGCTATCAATCAAGGAACGATTCGAGGCTGTTCCGTGACTGGAACCGTTGGGGGAGGGGAGAATGTCGGTGGGCTCTGTGGTATTTTGGAGGGAGGGAAGATTCAATGTTGCTTTTCAACGGCCTGTGTAGTGGCCTGAGGCAATTGGCAAGGGACTGATTTTGTTGGAGGGGGGCTATGTGGTCAAATGAATGAGGGAGAGATTCGCTATGCCTATGCTACCGGTCCGGTGTCCGGGTTCTACAACGAAGAGGACAATGAGTATTGGGGGACAGTAGGCGGACTCTGTGGTGGCTGTGATGATGGAATTCTGGAGCAGTGCTATACTACGGGGCGATTGCACAGCGATGATCACATCGACAATGGTCTCTGTGGAGATGACAGGAGTTATACGACGATTCATTGCTTCTGGGATGTCAATACCACGGGTATTGAGCCGTATGATTCTAGAGAGCCTGGATGTGTGGGAATGACCACGGCAGAAATGAAGACTTTGGAGACCTATACCGAGGCCGGTTGGGTGTTTGGTTCTTTAGGTGACGGTTCTGGTCTCTGGGTGATGGCCGAGGGGGATTATCCCCGACTTAATGGTGCGGCTGGAGACGTCCCGGTGGGCCTGGCCCGGGTGCCGCATGTGCAAGGTCTTAGTGTTACTTCGGCTCAAGCCGCCTTGAATGATTCTGGTCTGACTGTTCGTGATATTGTGACGGTGGCCAGCCTGACGGTCGAGGTCAATGAGGTGGCGGCAGTATCGGCCTGTGTCCATGGTTTGGTGACTGCAGGGACTGCCCTGGATCTTTATGTGTCACAGGGCTGTGACGCCAACGGCACGGAAGAATCTCCCTGGCCCTTGGCCTGTATCGAGGACTTGGAGGCCGTGAATTTGGATCTATCTGCTTGCTATATCATGAGCAATGACCTCTATTGCCCGGCGGATGCCTGGTATGTAAAGAGCTTGATCTCCTCAGATACGAGTGCTACACGCGGGAGATCTCGTCGCGGATCCTCTAGCGTGACATTCAATGGAAATAACACATGTATCCATAACTTGATCATTATCTCTGATGCCAATTACCTTGGTTTGATGGGGGCTTTGGACGAAGACGGGGTGATACTGAATTTGTCTGTTGTCAATAGTACAATTGAAGGGGGATCGTATGTCGGCGGTTTGTGCGGCTATAGTGAGGGGACCATTCAGGGGTGTTGTGTTGTGGGAACCTTCATAGGAGAGGAAATGGTTGGAGGAATTTGTGGCCATAACGATGGAGGTTTGATAACCGATTGTCAGGTAGAGGCGACGATTGGAGCCACGTATCGATGGATAGGTGGTCTCTGCGGTTCCAACAGTGGGGAGATTGAGACCTGTATGGTCAGTGGAAAGGTTTGGGGAAGGGAGTGGGATGGTGATGAATTCAGATCTTATTGGTCGGAGTATGTTGGGGGGCTGTGCGGTGTCACAACAGGCTCGATCAGCTATTGCGGTGCCATTGTGGATGTCAATGGTGGTGATTATGTGGGCGGTCTGTGTGGAATGAATGGGAGAGAAGATGTTAATGTCGATTCACGTGTGTCGCATTGCTATTTCGTAGGTAAGGTGGCTGGAGATTATGATAACGGGTGGGATGACGACAAGGTCGCAGGACTTTGTGGATATCAGGTCGGAGAGGCGTCTTGTCTGGAAAATTGCCTTTGGGATGTACTTTCCAGTGGCCAGGTGACTGGATGCATCTATGACGAAGTGGAACCTGGTCAGGGCTGGTATTTGCGACCCTGTATGACGAATCAGATGTTGGAGGTACAGACCTACCTCAATGCAGGTTGGGATTTGGTCGGTGACTCGGCCAGCGGAACCCGCGATCGATGGGTGATGGTTGAGGCGCAACTCCCCATTCCCGTTCAGATCGATCCCAATTTCACTCCATATCCCTTTGTCGGTGCGGGTACTGAGGACAATCCCTACCAGATCGAGGACGTCACCGACTTGGGCGCCATGTGGCAACAGCCAGAGGCGTGTTATGTTTTGGCTGCTGATATCGATTTAGAGGGGATCTCTTGGTACGGGCCTCTGGTGGAAAGCTTCAGTGGCACCTTGGATGGCCAAGGGCATGTGCTTAGTCATCTTTCCATTGAAGGTGTTGATAGGCTGGGTGTTTTCGGTGTTTTATCTGGGGAAGTGGAGAACCTTGTCATCAAACAAGCTTGCGTTTATGGGTTGGGTGACTACGTCGGGACAATTTGTGGGATCAATAACGGTATGATTACTCAATGTAATGTCGATACGACTGTCATTGGCTATGATTATGTTGGAGGTCTCTGTGGAGAGAACGCACGTGGTGGTTATGATCGTGGATCTGTGTATCATTATTTTGTTACAGATTCCCACACCGGCGGCTCTGTTGTTGGGCACGACTATGTCGGTGGCATTAGTGGGGGAGGATATGATTTAGAGAACTGCACATCCAACTGTTATGTGGCCGGCCATGACCATGTGGGGAAGCTTGTGGGCGATTGATTCTACCGTATCTTAACGATACGCAGAACCTCTTCATATTGGCCGTAATCAGTGAAGCTCGACGGTGAGCTGAATTGACGGGTGTTCTGGAAAGCAAAGGGAATGGTGCAAAGATAGAGGACAAAGCAGACGACACAGGCGAAGGCGAATTTCTGTTTTAGGGTGATGGGTTCCATGTTAATCCTAATCTTATAAGTGTTCGAGTCCATGAAGGTCTACCTCTTGTAGGCCTATGCTTATTCTTATCTTGCGGTTGCGGGGAAAAACTAAAGAGAACTTTGCCATGATTGACTGTGAAAGCCGTGTTCGCAATGATTGGATCCGGGCAATGGAGGAGCGGGGGTAGGATTGCTCGGCAGCCCCCGGGCCGATAAAAGCATTGGCTTATGGGGTAGCGTCGTTTTCGGAGGGCAAAACTGTACCGAAAGAGACTGGATTAAGGGGTCTGTTTGGAGGGGCTGTAGGGATGGTAGGGATTATTAAAAAAAAAGTAACCTGGAGCTAGGGCTGATTCATAAGGTTATCGGTCGATAAGAGAAATTCAGCTTTGTCTTCTCTCTGAGGTGATTAATCTGCTACAATGCCCCTTTTCATTAGGATGTATATGCAGAAGAAGTCAAAGAAACGACGCAATAAGCCCCAGGGCAAGGGCAAATATACCTATCAGCAGAATCGGCAGTATTTTGCTCAGATCGGCGAGGGGCTCGAACCCCTGGCTGAGCAGGAGTTGATGGAACTGGGGGCGACCGAGGTCAAGCCAGGTTTTCGTGGGCTCTATTTTTGGGCCAGCCCTGAGACTCTTTATCGCATTACCTATCATACACGTGTGATCCAGAAGATCATCGCCCCGATCACCTTTCTGGATTGCCACAGCACCAAGTATCTGCACAAGCGGGCCATGGAGATTGACTGGACCGATTTTCTTTCGTTGGACACGACCTTTGCCATTGTGGCCAATGTGTCCAACAGTCACATCCGTCACTCCAAATACGCGGCCCTCTGTCTCAAGGATGCCATAGCCGATTACTTCATGGCCAAGTATGACAAGCGACCCAACGTGGACACGGACAATCCCGACGTCTGGTTCAATCTCTACATCCACAACAACCGAGCGGTCATCGGTCTGGAGGTTTCAGGTGGCTCCCTGCACAAACGTCACTACCGGGTGATGGGACATGACGCCCCCATGCAGGAGACCATTGCCGCAGGCATCGTACGCTACAGTGGCTGGCAGGGTGAGGGGCCGTTGGTCGATCCCATGTGTGGATCCGGAACCTTATTGTGCGAGGCCTTGATGCAGTATTGTAGGATCCCTGCGGCTTACTTACGCGAGCGTTTCGGTTTTGAAGCCTTGCCTGACTTTCAACCGGAGCTATGGGAAAAGGTCAAGCAAGAAGCACTAGAGAACATTCGTCCCTTGCCTGCGGGCTTGATCTCCGGCAGTGACATCTCGCATAAGGCCCTGGAAGCGGCTCGGGCCAACTTGGACGTACTACCGGGTGGAGATCTAGTGGCCCTCAAGTCCATTGATTTTCGTAACATCAAGGATCTATCCCATACCACCATCATCTGCAATCCGCCTTATGGCCTGCGTCTCCAGAAGAAAGAGGGCATGGAAACATTCTGCAAAGAGCTGGGTGACTTCCTTAAGCAGTGTTGCATGGATTCATCGGTTTATTTATACTTTGGCGATCGTGAACTCATCAAACACCTGGGCCTGCGTCCCAGCTGGAAGAAACCGATTGCCAGCGGTGGCTTGGATGGGCGGTTAGTCAAGGTCAAGGTTTTTGGACCGAAATCAGGAGAAACTAGTAAGACATAGTGGCGAGGTAACTTATGGAGAGGAAGAATGTAACGTTGAAGATACGAATTCTGCGAATTGTACTCGGTGGAGTCCTCGTGGGGGTGTTGGGATTGGGTCTGTTGTTGGGCGGATCAGTTTATGCCTTGAAACTACCGACCTGGGGAGCATTGCCTGCGATTGAAGGGGGACAAGCCGATCCCAATCGTTTGCAGAATCATGTGGTGTATCTCTCGCAAGAGACCTATGGCCGCCATGCCAATAATCTGGAGGTGTTGAACCAAGCAGCGGATTATGTGGAGCAGGCTTTAACCCAACCCAACAACCATGTCACGCGGCAAGCCTATTGTGGCAATGGCCTGGACTATTACAATCTAGTGGCCCGTTTTGGTCCGGCCAAGGGGCCGCTGTGGGTGGTGGGGGCGCACTATGATGTCCATAAGAACCTTCCCGGTGCCGATGACAATGCCAGTGGCGTGGCGGGTTTGTTGGAACTGGCTCGTTTACTGGGGCAGGTCGAGGTGCCCCACCCAATCGAGTTGGTGGCCTATTCCACTGAAGAGGCCCCGTTCTATGGCACGCGTTCCATGGGGAGCTATATCCATGCGGCATCGTTGAAACAGACACCGACCGTCGTACGCGGAATGATCTGTTTGGAGATGATCGGTTACTACAGCGAGGTGCAAGGCTATCCCTATCCCCATCTACAATATATTTATCCGAAAGAGGGAGACTTCATTGCCGTCATTTCACGCTGGCAGGATCGGGATCTGATTCGCCATGTCAAACGGGGTTTCTATGGGGGTACGGATCTGCTCGTCCAGAGTGTGACCATGGCCATCGAGAATTCCGATCACATGAATTATTGGAAACAGGGTTACCCGGCCGTGATGATCACGGACACGGCCTGGGCCCGCAATCGTAATTATCACACGGACAAGGATACCGCCGATACGCTCGACTACGACAAGATGGCGGGCGTGGTCGATGGGGTATTCTGTACGATTATGAATCAATGATAATATCTTGAGGTTCACGGTTGAAAAAGGTTCACGGTTCACAGTTAGCTATAAAAGAACTTCCTTATTCAACCAACGGTGAACCTTGAACCTTGAACTTGGAACCTTAAAAGAGGAGACTCACATGGAGTTGATTAATACGGATCAAGCCCCACAGGCGATCGGACCCTATTCTCAAGCAACGAAGGTCAATGGACTGGTTTTTTGTTCCGGTCAATTGGGGCTGAACCCGGCCACCGGCAAGATGGTAGGCGACGATGTCAAGTCCCAGACCCGTCAAGTACTGGAAAACCTCGCGGCCGTATTAAAGGCGGCTGGATCCAGCTTGCAGCAAGTGGCCAAGACCACGGTTTTCGTGGCGGACATGAATGACTTTCCTACGGTCAATCAAATCTACGCCGAGGCCTTCGATGCACATAAGCCCGCCCGCGCCACCGTGCAGGTTGCACGTCTACCGCTGGACGCCAGGGTTGAAATCGAGTGCATCGCGGTCCAGAATTCATAGAAAATACGTAGATGCCGCAGTTGGAGCGACAGATCAATTGTCTATAATGCAGGGGTAGGCCATCCAACCGGGATTTTCCACCATGAGAGATATGGCACGGTTGCGAAAGGAGAATCCCAATGCGAAATGGTGTCTACTGGTTGTCCGCTTCAAGACTTTTAGCATGTCTGGTGATGTGGCTCGGGCCGGTGTCGTGGTCCTTGGCTGGCGATTTAATCATTACGGGGGTGGTCGATGGTCCTTTGTCCGGTGGGTGTCCCAAGGCGGTGGAGTTGTATGCCCTGGCCGACATTGCCGACCTGAGTGAATACGGTTTGGGATTCGCTAACAATGGTGGGGGAACCGACAACCAAGAGTTTACCTTTTCAACGGATTCAGCCGTCGCGGGGAGCTTCCTCTACGTCGCATACGAGGTCACGCAGTTCGATGCTTTCTTTGGTTTCGATCCTGACTATACGAACACCAAAGCCAATATCAATGGTGACGATGCCATCGAATTATTCCACAACGGCGTGGTGGTGGATGTCTTTGGCGATATCAATACCGATGGTTCAGGTCAGCCCTGGGAATACACCGATGGCTGGGCTTATCGTGTCAGTGGGACTGCTACTGACGGCGACACCTTTCAACTGGCCCACTGGATTTTTAGTGGGATCAATGCCCTGGACGATGAAGAAGGCAATGCCACGGCAGCAACGCCTTTTCCTTTAGCAAGCTATGTCCCGCCTATGGCGGATGCGGACGCCGACGGTGTGCCGGATGATCTGGACAATTGTCCCACGATCGCCAATCCTGACCAGGTCGACCGTGACAATGATGGGATCGGTGATGCCTGCGACGACGTCACGGAATTCATCTTAACAGTTTCTTCCAGTAACGGTGGAGAAGTCACTGAACCAGGCGAGGGTAGCTTCCTTTATGCCAGTGATACGGAGGTGCCATTAGTCGCCACGCCAGACGAGGGCTATCGCTTCGTCGAGTGGGTCGGGCCGGTGGCTGACACCACCTCGGACAACACCACGGTCACATTAGTTGATTCTGTCACGGTTCAAGCCGTATTTACCATTAACACCTATACCGTAACTGTCCATTCAACAATCGGTGGTCAGACCGATCGGGACGGCAGCCATTTGATACCCCATGGCGAGACCTTAACCCTCACCCCCAATGCTCAAACCGGCTATCATTTTGATTCTTGGAGTGGGGATGTCGGGGGAGCGGATGATCCCTTGACGATAACAGTGACGTCCGACATGGTGATTACCGCCAATTTCTCGATGGATCAATACACGGTGACAGTGGTTTCCATGGTGGGGGGGAGCACGGATCAGGATGGGACGCATACGGTTAATCATGGCGACGACTTGACCATCACCCCGACTTCCAATACGGGTTACCACTTTACGGGATGGAGCGGGGATGTTTCCGGTGCGGACGATCCCTTGACGGTAACAGTCAGATCGAACATAACCCTCACTGCGCACTTTGAAATCAACCAATACCAGGTGACTATCGCTTCTAACCCCGGTGGTCACACGGATCAGGACGGCACCTATATCGTCAATCACGGCGAGACGTTAACCATCGATGCGATCCCGGATATCGGCTATCACTTTCAGGGTTGGAGTGGGGATGTTTCTGGAATGGATGATCCCCTGAGCGTTACGGTTACTGCGGTGATGACCCTGACGGCCAACTACGCCATCGATGTACATCAGCTGGCCGTATCGTCTAACGATGGAGGTTTCGCCACTGTTCCAGGTGAAGGAATCTTTGATTATGATTACGGTACGGTGGTGACTCTCGAAGCCATTGCCGAGGCGCACTATCACTTTGTCGAGTGGGTCGGTCCGGTCGCGGATAGCTGTGCTGCCGTGACCACCGTGGTGATGGATGGTAAAATCTGCGTTGAAGCCGTTTTTGCCATTGATAAACATCTCTTGACGGTGTCGTCTAATGATGGTGGATCGGTTTCAGTTCCGGGGGAAGGAACCTTTGATTATGACTACGGCACAGTGGTGGATCTGGAAGCCGCTGCCGATGCCCATTATCACTTTGTCGAGTGGATCGGACCTGTTACAGATAGCAGTTCTGCCATAACCACGGTGTTGATGGAGGGTGACCTCAGCGTTCAGGCTGTTTTTGCGATTGATCGACATGCCTTGACGATAGTTTCCAATGAGGGCGGTTCGGTCGTAGCTCCCGGGGAAGGGGACTTTGTCTATGACTATGGTACGATCGTGGATTTGACTGCCATGGTTTTGCCTCATTATCATTTTGTCAGTTGGGCTGGGACGGTCCTGGATGCCCAGTCTCTTGCAACGATAGTCACCGTAACTGATGATCTGACTGTCGAAGCGGTTTTTGCGATCGATCGCTATGCCTTGGTGTTGACTTCCAGCGTGGGTGGTACGGTTGTGGATCCCTGCGAGGGGGAGCATCTCTTTGACTATGGCATGCAGATCCCATTGACGGTGAGAGTCGATGATCCTTTGTTCGAGTTCTCTCATTTCGAAGGCCATCTCTGGGCGGGCTATAGTCCCTATCACTCTTTTACCGTAAGGGGTGACGCTCACATTCATGCGGTTTTTCATAGTCTCTTAGATGTTCTTTGTGTGGATGCCAATATCCCAGCAGGTCAGTACGAAAACGGCACGGATGAATACCCCTTTGGCTCGATTCAAGAGGCCATTGAAGTGGCTGCTCCAGGATCGACGGTAATGATCCGAACGGGCACCTATGCCGAGAATCTGAAGCTATCCGGTAAGTCCTTGACCTTGACCGGCGTGGATGTCAATGATGCCAACGACTGGGGCTTTCCTGTGATTCAAGGTGTGGGTGACGACCCGGTCGTTACGGTGCGTAACGTTGCCGATTCCAACACCCTGATCCAAGGCTTGGTGATCAGTCGAGGCGATGGCAAGGTGGCTGGAGGGCTTGATTGTCGTGGTGCTCAGTTGACCCTGGCTAACTGTTTGGTTGTAGGCAATCGTTGCGATCCAACCCATGGGAAGGGCGGGGCCTTACATGCCTATGAGAGCCAGGTGAACTTAATCAACTGTACTCTCAGTGGTAATTTTGGCGGATGGACTGGCGCGGTTCTGTATGCGGATAGCAACAGTGTGGTTACTGTCTCCGATTCGATTCTTTGGGACAACGAACCTAACGAGCTTTATCGCGATGTTACCTCCGTGATCCTCATGCAATATAGCAGTCTGGATATAGATCCCAATTTTGTGACTCCCGGCTATTGGGAACACGCTTTGAATTCAGGGATGCTGGTGTCTCCTTCACAGGCCTATGCTATTTGGATGGATGGTGATTATCACTTGGACCCCAATTCATCCTGTGTCGATGCAGGGGATCCCAATGCCATCTATAAGTTAGAGCCGGAACCCAATGGTGGTCGTATTAACCAGGGAGTTTATGGTGGAACATCACAAGCGGAAGCTTGTAAATAGATAGGCAAATTGCCTATTTTATCTTTTCTTCCGGGTCGTGAAATATTTTTATGAGTTTACTTGCTACCTGCAAGAGAGGTTCCTATAATTACGGACGTTTTGGAGCAGGATAAGACTTGAAAGGATGTTTTCGAGTCATCCTGAATGGAAATAATCATCCTATGGAGGCCCATTCTAAGGAAAAGTGACATGGATTGAATCGCACTCAATTCGTGAACAACACCATTAACCAAATGAAGAGGAGAATGCTATGTTAAGGAAGATCAGTGTGTTAATCCTTGTGTTTGTGTTAGGGCTCATAGTCTGCCCGTTGGTTTCGGCGGATATCATTATGGCCAATGTAAGCTGCCGTACCGATATTACCAAACCGGATGAGAATCGTAGTGATGGCAGCAAACTCAGTATTCGTAGCGATAATAAATCCCAAAAATCATGGATCAAGTTTGATCTAGATGGTCTGGATGTCGCCAATCTCTCTTCAGCGACCCTAACCCTGACCTTGCAGGGAGACAAGGGAGGGAGCCAGCACTTTGACGTCTCCTATGTCAAAGACAGTTGCATGGACAACATCAACTGGGCCGAGAAGGACCTCACCTGGAATAATGCCCCCGGTAATAATACCAGTGATTATGGAGCACTGAATAGCAGCAAAACGACCCACATCGGGACCCTCTATTTCACGGATGGGGTGGCTGGTGATTCCTTTAGTATCGATGTCATGGACGAACTGAAGACCGACTCGGATAGCATTGCTCAGTTTGTACTCCATAATTCTACCGGTTACATGAACATCGCCACCCACGATCACAGTGATGCGGACTGGAGACCGTTTCTCGATGTCACCGTAGCTGCGGCACCGGACAACGATAATGATGGCATCCCGGATAGTGTCGATGACGATGATGACAACGACGGGCATCTAGATGTTGACGATGCCTTCCCCTTTGACGAGACGGAATGGGACGATACCGATGGCGACGGAGTGGGTAACAATGCCGATACCGACGACGACAATGACGGTCAATCCGATGCCGATGAGATTGCCTGTGGCTCCGATCCGCTGGATGATAGCAGCATGTCACCGGATAACGATTTAGATCATATCCCGGATTGTGTGGATCCTGACGATGACAACGATGGGATTCTTGATGGTGATGATGCCGAGCCGTTCAATCCGAACTGGGCCCATGCCTTGACAATCTCGTCCAGTGATGGGGGAGACGTGACTGATCCTGGCGAAGGGATTATTCCTACAGGTGACGGAATCGCCCTCGGTGTCGTTGCAACAGCCGATTCTCATTATCATTTTGTGGAATGGACCGGGACGGCCGTGGATGTCGGCAAGGTGGCAGATCCTGGCCTAGAGGTCACGACTGTGACCATGGATGGCAACTACACCTTGATGGCCCATTTTGCCATTGATCAACATGTGTTGACGTTGTCTTCCAGTGCCGGTGGGGCGATCGTTACACCGGGTGAAGGCGACTTCCTTTATGACTATGGTCAGAAGATTCAACTGGGTGCCCAGAGTGATGATCCCTTATTTGAGTTCTCCCATTTTGAGGGTTACCTGTGGGCGGGTTACACTCCGTATGGCTATACTGTCAGAGGTGATGCTCGTATTCGTGCGATTTTCCGTAGCGTTCTGGATGTATTGTATGTTGATGCCGGGATTCCCGAGGGCCAATATGAGAACGGGTCGCTAGAGAATCCGTTTGATTCCATTCAAGAAGCCATTGAAGTCGCTGTTCCCGGTGCGACCATTGTGATTCGTAGTGGAGTCTATGCCGAGAATCTTTCCCTGTTACGCAAGTCTGTGGTTCTTACGGGCATGGATATCAACGATGCCAATGATTGGGCCTTCCCGGTGATTCAGGGGGTTGATGAGGCCCCGGTGATTACCGTACGTAACGTTGCAGATCCCAACACCCTATTGCAGGGATTGATCATCACCCAAGGTAACGGTAAGGGGGCCGGGGGACTTGATTGTCGTGCTAGTCAATTGACCCTGTCCAATTGTTTGATCGTGGGTAACCGTTGCGATTTTGCCCGTGGCATGGGGGGAGCCCTGCGTGCCTATGAGAGCCAGGTGGATTTAATGAACTGTACTGTCAGTGATAATTATGGGGGGCAATCTGGAGCGGCTCTCAATGCCCTGAGTAATAGCACACTGACCGTGATGGATTCGATTCTCTGGAATAATGCCCAGGGTGAGGTCCTTACTGACGAAACCTCAAGTGTCGTGATCGAATACAGCGATGTCACAGGCGGCTATGAAGGTATGGGCAACCTGGACGTGGATCCTGGTTTCATAACACTGGGGCACTGGGAGCATGCCTTGAATCCAGGAATGGTGGTTTCGCCCACGCAATACTATGCGATATGGATGCAAGGGGACTATCACTTAGCCGAGAATTCTCCCTGTATTGATGCCGGTGATTCCAGTGCGGCCTCCGATCTGGAACCCGAACCCAATGGGGAACGCGTGAATCTCGGAGCCTATGGCAATACACCGCAGGCAACCACGAGTTCTGTGGAGTGAAGGCAAGAAGAAGAGCTTTGAGTTTTCTTCGGAAATGAACACAAATAGCCGAGTCATCCAGTGGATGCTCGGCTGTTTTTTTATTGGGAATGTCGGTGAATCGGCTATGAAGGTGAGAGTGATCTTTGAGCTCATCATTGACAAATAAACGGTTTATCCTAGAATAAATAACAGATTGCGATGATTGTAGACAGGAAAGAGTTGCAATGGCGAGTGTTTTGCTAGGCTTTGTGTCGCTCGTTCTGAACAAGCGATTGTCGGTTGGATACTCTTTTTCAACTTCGCATCCAATGCTCTGCATCTGATGAGTTAGATCGCTTGTCTTTTGTTCCGGTTGCCCCAGATCAAAAAAATCATTTAGATCCATGCATGGAGCCCCTCATTCTTTGCGTATCGAAACAATATGGGCTCATTTGTCCAATCTACAGGATCGAAGGTAGGCTGATAAGAGGAGAAGAATCATGAAGCGATGTGTATTGAAGGCAGGGGGAGAGATTTTGGCGATTCTGTGCGTTCTTGGCTTGTACTGCTCAACGGGATGGGCAGAGGAGGACTGGCGTTATGTAGGACATGGAGGTTTTTCATCGGATCAAGCCTCTTGTACGAGTATCGCTCTTGATTCAAGTGGAGTTCCTTATGTGGTTTACCTTGATGGTGCCCATTCCTATAAGGCTACCGTTATGCGTTTTAATGGTAGTGTCTGGGAGGTGGTGGGAGAGGCGGGCTTCACGGCTGGTGAGACCTACTACCCAAGTATTGCCATAGATTCCAAGGATGTACCTTACGTGATCTATCAGGATGGTGCCCATTCCTACAAGGCTACAGTGATGCGTTTCAGCGGAAATGTTTGGCAGGCTGTGGGATCATTGGGATTTTCTGCAGGTCCAGCGTTTTATACTCGTATTGCAGTTGATCATAGCGACACTCCTTATGTGGTGTACCAGGATGGTGGCAATTCCAATAAGGCAACGGTAATGGGATTTGACGGGAGTGGCTGGCAACCGGTCGGTGTAGTTGGATTCTCGGATGGTACGGCATGCTACACAGATATTGCCCTGGATCATGTGGATGTCCCCTATGTAGTCTACTGGGATCAAGGTTCTTCAAATCAGGTGATAGTCAAACGCCTTGAGGGTAATGTCTGGCAAACCCTGGGTGAAACCGGCCCCTCAGTAAGTGGGGTCTACTCTACGAGTATTGTGTTGAATAGCAATAACGTTCCCTATGTAGCCTATACCATTGGAAATTCAAGCCTGGGGCGAGTGATATCTTATAACGGTAGCTCATGGTTGACATTGGACTCGCCCTACATCTCCAGTGAACCTGTATCCGATCTGAGTCTTGCTGTTGACACGAGTGATGTTATCTATGCCGTTTATCAAGACATCGGTAATTCTTCCAAGGCAATGGTTAAACGTTTTATGAATAGTGGCTATTGGCAAACTGTTGGGACCGCAGGTTTTTCAGCAGGTCGCGCGATGTTCACAGATATTGCCCTAGATGGCAGCGATGTACCTTATGTGGTCTATTCTGATGAATGGTATTCCGATAAGGCAACGGTTTTTACATTGGGTCCCTCAACTGTGAACTACAGCGGAGGGATTGGTAGCTCCCAAGATCCCTATCAGATAGCAACTAAGCAAGATTTGCTCGATTTAGGAGCAACACCATCGGATTACGATCGATATTTCATTGTTACCGCGAATATCGATCTAGCTGGTGAAATTTTTACTCATGCAGTGATTCCTGGGCCGTTCAGTGGAGATTTTGATGGCCGTTCCTATACGATTTCGAATCTCAGCATTGATGCAACCAGCACTTCATATCTAGGACTATTTGGACGGATCAGTAAATCATACAGCAATACTAAAGTTCACTCCCTGTCTCTGGAGGATGTTTTCATTCATGTGAGTGGTTCTTCAGAGTATGTTGGGGGAGTCGCAGGGTATAGCACTGGAAGGATTACTTCATGTGATGTTAATGGGGTGATAGACGCAGACCAGTTTGTTGGAGGGCTAGTCGGATATAGTGAATATGAAATCGGGTTTTGCTCGATGAAGGGAACCGTTAAAGGAAGCCGCTATACAGGTGGTTTGATTGGAATGGCACGCTCCAATGTACTTAATTCTAGCATGTGCGGCACTGTTAGAGGAACTTCCGGTGTGGGAGGATTGGTTGGTAGTTTTTATGATACTGGACAAGGTATCATCAACGCTTCTTATACCAATGCGGATGTAAGTGGCAATACGAATGTTGGTGGATTGGTGGGATTTAACACGGGTGCCATTTGGTATGCATATACCGTCGGCTCTGTGAGTGGAATAAGCCGTGTGGGGGGCTTAATTGGAAACAACTTGGGTAGTGTATTGAACAGCTACTCCACCAGTAATGTCATAGGGGAGGACGCTGTAGGTGGAGCGGTGGGATACCATGAGACTGGTAGTATTTCGTGCTGTTATGCCATTGGGACCGCTGATGGATCTTCAAATACGGGAGGTTTCATTGGGATAAATGATGAGATTTCGTCTTTAACCGCTTGTTTCTGGGATCAAGAGGCCTCAGGGACAACTGTAGGTGTGAGCTATGGGGATAGTACTGGGGTGACCGGTTTGGGAACAGTAGATATGCAGACCCAGCAGACCTTCCTAGGTGCGGGCTGGGACTTTGACAAAATATGGGTTATGGTGGGTTATCCCCATTTGTTCTACGAGGATCCTGTGGTTGCGGTAAAACTAGAGGGTGACGGTTTTGTCGATCTGGATCCAGACTATGACCATTATGAACCTGGCACCTTGGTTCAAGTCACGGCCCAGGATACAAGCCATTGGCTTTTCGACCACTTCTCCGGTGATTTGACCGGTTCGGACAATCCTGCTGACTTACTAGTAGATGATCATAAGATCGTGACGGCCCACTTCCTGTTGGATACGGATGGAGATGGTGTTGCCGATGACTACGATTTAGATGACGACGATGATGGCACACCCGATGATGAGGACGATTTCCCTCTGGACGAGGACGAGGATACGGACACTGACGGAGATGGTACTGGCAATAACGCGGATGACGATGATGATGACGATGGTACGCCCGATGACGAGGACGCCTTCCCACTAGATTCAGGTGAGGATACGGATACCGATGGTGACGGAATGGGGGACAATGCTGATCCGGACGACGATAATGACGGCCAATCGGATGCCGATGAGATGGCCTGCGGTTCGGATCCCAAGGATGCGGGCAGCAAGTCGCCTGATCATGATGGCGACAACATCCCGGACGGTGTGGATGACGACGATGACAACGACGGCACGCCCGATTCTGAGGACGCCTTCCCCTTGGATTCGGGTGAGGATAAGGACAGCGATGGTGATGGCGTGGGTGACAACGCCGATGACGATGACGACAACGATGGAGTACTGGATACAGAAGACGCCTTCCCCTTGGACGACAGCGAGGACACCGACACCGATGGTGATGGCATTGGCGACAATGCCGATGACGATGACGACAACGATGGAGTACTGGATACAGAAGACGCCTTCCCCTTGGACGACAGCGAGGACACCGACACCGATGGCGATGGCATTGGCGACAATGCCGATTCGGACGACGATAACGACGGACAATCGGACGCCAATGAGATCGCCTGCGGTTCGGATCCCAAGGATGCAGGCAGTAAGTCCCCTGATCATGACGGCGACAATATCCCGGATGGTGTGGACGACGACGATGATAATGACGGCACGCCCGATAGCGAGGATGCCTTCCCCTTGGATCCGGGCGAGGACACGGATACCGACGGTGATGGTGTGGGTAACAATGCCGATCCTGACGATGACAACGATGGTGTCCCAGATGAGCTGGATCCCTATCCGCTGGATAGCACCAGGGCTTGGACGCTGACGCTGTCGTCCAGTGCGGGTGGCTCGATTTGTTTGCCGGGTGAGGGCATCTTCTCTTATGGCCATCAAGAGGTCGTTGAATTAGAGACGATCTGCGATTCCCTGTTCGAGTTTTCACACTTTCAAGGTTATCTTGCAGCGGGCTACAGTCCGTGTCATTATACGGTCCGAGGTGACGCACATATTCGTGCGGTCTTTAGGAGTGTTCTTGATGTCTTGGTTGTGGATGCCAACATCCCTGCAGGTCAATACGAGAATGGGACGGATGAATACCCGTTTGATTCGATTCAGGAAGCGATCGAAGTGGCGGCGTCTGGGACCACGATCATGGTTCGTAGCGGGACTTATGTTGAGAACCTGGAGCTATCATGTAAACCCCTGATCTTAAGGGGCGTGGATGTCAACGATGTCAATGATTGGGCCTTCCCGGTGATTCAAGGCGTTGGCGATGGTCCGGTGATCACGGTACGCAACAGCCATGATCCCAACCTCTTGTTGCAAGGCTTGGTCATTACCCAGGGCGAGGGCAAGGTTGCCAGTGGCCTTGACTGTCGTGAGAGCCAGTTGACCCTGACCAACTGCCTGATTGTGGCCAATCGTTGCGACACGGTTCATGGTCAAGGTGGGGCGTTACGAGCCTATGAGAGTCAGGTGAACCTGATAAACTGTACGCTCAGTAGTAACTATGGCGGTTGGGATGGTGCAGCATTGTATGCCGATAGCAACAGCGTGGTGATGGTCATGGATTCGATCTTGTGGGACAACGAGCCGAACGAATTTTATAGTGACACCACCTCCGAGATCGTCTTGCAGTACAGTAGTCTTGACGTTGATCCTAACTTCGTGTCGCCCGGTCATTGGGAACACGCCTTGAATCCAGGCATGCAGGTCTCGCCATCACACACCTATGCCATTTGGAGGGATGGTGATTATCACTTGGATGTAAATTCCGCTGCAATCGATGCTGGTGACCCCAACGCCGTTTACGACTTGGAACCCGAGCCTAAAGGTGGTCGTGTGAATCAGGGAGCTTACGGTAATACCCCCCAGGCGACTGTAAGTCCTGTGGATTTAGACTAAAGGCCTGTCGGCATCGAAATTAGCTATGGATATAGAAACAGCCGGGTAATCCGTTGATTACTCGGCTGTTTTTGTTTGAAGATACTGAATGCATAGAAAATCTATAGGGCATGAGAATTTAATTAATTCCCGTGTTTTCGGTAGAAATAAGGCGATGAGCGGCCTTTTAACTTGTTCTGACGACGGGCTTTAAGGTACAGTAAAGGATAACAATGCATGGTGGGGGGGGCTCTGCATGTCTGAAAACACGATTGAGGTTTCACCTGGGTGACGATTGATTTTTCGATGTTGACTCAGTTGTGAGCCATAAAGGAGATGTATCATGGAAGTTCTTCCCATGAAACCTTCTCTGTTGGTACTGAAGCTGATTTATACATTGAAGATATGATAAAGGTAAGGGGAAATGATGAAGAGCTGGGCATGGAGTCGATGGTTGGTTGTGGTCGTTTTTTGGGCATTGTGTGTCTGTTCTCAATGGACATCTGCCGCTTCTACGCTCATAGGCGATACGGTCAATGCCGAACTGATTTTGGGAACCTATGCGAATCAGGAAACCATTAGCCCTGCTCCGGGGACCGATGTGGTTGTTGGGTCAGGGACTGAATTCCAAATCTTTTCCTTTACGGGGAATCAACTCTTTACCATCGACATTGGAGCAAGCTCTATCCGGATGAAAATCGGGAATACCTCCATGACGACATCAACAACGATGCCAAACTTCTTACGTAATCTAAGAATCAGTGGGATCGATTGGGTTGGAGAGCCGTCCACAAAGATTGACGGATTCACACTTACCTTGGGAACGGACTACGAATACGCGCCAGACCAGCATCCTACGGGAATCACAACGAGTGATGTGACCTATACAGATGATAGTCTCACCTTTGACTGGGGTAATGGGGCCTATTGGCCACGTTATAGCTGGGTACAGATCGATCTGATCTCCTCTGGCCCTGGTCTTCCTGACCCGAATCTCTCTATCAATGATGTCGCAGTTAATGAAGGAGACGGGACTGCGACCTTTACCGTCTCCATTGACAGCACCAGCAGCTCGAATGTCACCGTAGACTATTTGACCAGTGGGATCTCTGCAACCACGGGAGTGGATTACACGGCAACCACAGACACGTTGATCATTCCGGCAGGGCAATCCTTCGGGCAGATTGTGGTTCCCATTGTTGACGATTTACTCGATGAAGGAGACGAAAGCTTTATTGTGATCATCACCAATCCCAGCGGGGCCAATATTACCGATGGTCAGGGAACCTGTACCATTCAAGATAATGATCCGACGCCGACCATGGCGATTGGCGATGCCAGTGCGAATGAAGGGGCGGGTACCATGAGCTTTACCGTGAGTCTCACGGGTCTCAGTGCCTATCCGATCACCGTGGATTATACAACTGCCGATGGGTCGGCCCTCTCAACCCAGGACTATACCGGTAAGGTCAACACCTTGAGCATTCCTGGGGGGCAATCGAGTGGGACGATCTCGATTGCGATCACTGACGACACGCTTGATGAATTGGATGAGACTCTTTTAGTGAACCTAACTGGTGCCAATGGGGCAACGATTTCCCATAGCCAAGCCACCGGAACCATCCTGGACAATGACGATCCTCCTGCCTTGTCGATCAGTGATGCCAGTGCAGATGAAGGGGCGGGCACCATGACTTTTACCGTGTCTTTGTCTGCCACAAGCACGTTGGATATCTCCGTAGTGGTTGCTACTGCCGATGGGTCGGCGGAGTGGGGCACGGATTACCAGCCGATTCTGAATGAGTTATTGGAATTTATGCCGGGTGAGTTGAGCAAGACAGTGACGCTCGATCTCTATGAAGATGACATGGATGAGCTAGATGAGACCTTCACAGTCAATTTAAGCAGTCCAACCCATGCGACAATGGGTGACGGTCAGGGAGTCGGCACGATCACAGACAATGATGCACCACCGGTAATGTCGATCGATGATCCCAATGTGGACGAAGCTGCTGGCACCCTTAACTTCACCGTGAGCCTGTTCGGCAACAGTGCCTTCCCCATCACTGTAGACTATATCACCAGCGATGGGAGTGCGCAAGCAGGCAGTGATTATTCCTCTGTCTCCGATCAGCTCACCATCCCCATGGGACAACGCAGTGGAACGATTACAGTACCGATCGTGGACGATCTCTTGGATGAACCCAATGAGACCTTGATCGTCAGTTTGAACAATCCGACAAATGCAACGATGGTCGATAGCCAGGGAGAAGGCACGATCTTGGATAATGATGCCACGCCTGAGCTATCGATCGATGATGTCAGTGTTCTTGAAAACGCCGGAACCATGACCTTTACGGTAAGCATGAGCGGATTGAGTGCCTCGGATGTCACAGTCGACTTTAACACGGCCGATGTCACCGCTACGGCTGGTAGCGATTATACCGCACTCTTAGGCACACTGACCATTATCTCAGGGCAAGACAGCAATACGATTACCATTGCCGTTCTGAACGATATCCTTGATGAACCCAACGAAACCTTCACCCTTAACCTGGACAATCCAGTCAACGCCATTCTGGCCGATGTTCAAGCCATTGGTACCCTTATCGACAATGACGTGGTTTTGACCACCTCAACGGTTGGAGGGGGGATAGTCATCAATCCTGGACAAGGGGATTATCCCTACGAACAGGGACAAAGCGTTGATGTGCTAGCCGATCCCAATGCCCATTATCATTTTGTCGAGTGGAGGGGCTCTGCGGTAGACGCCAACAAGGTCGCCGATCCTTGCGCGGCCGGTACCATGGTCTTGATGGATGACAACTACACCTTGGTCGCGGTCTTTGCCATTGATCGCCATAATGTGGTGCTCAGTTCCAGTGCCGGTGGTCACATCGATGATCCTGGTGAAGGGGAGTTTTGGTTTGATTATGGCTGGCAGTTTCCTTTTGAAATCCTCGTCGATGATCCCTTGTTCGAGTTCTCTCATTTTCAAGGTTACTTCGCCAGCGGTTGCAGTTCCTATCACCAATACACCGTCCGATGTGATGCGAATATTCGAGCCGTCTTTTATAGCCTCTTGGATGTGCTCTATGTCGATGCCAACATCCCTGACGATCAGTATGAGAATGGCACGGATGAATTTCCGTTTAACTCGATTCAAGAGGCCATTGAAGTGGCCGCTCCAGGGGCGACCGTGATGGTTCGCTCGGGCACCTATGCCGAAAACCTTACGCTACTGAACAAGTTTTTGACCTTAACTGGAGTGGATGTCAACGACGCCAACGACTGGGCCTTCCCTGTGATTCAAGGCGTCGGTGATGGGCCAGTGATCACTGTGCGTGACGTTGCGGATGCCAACCTCCTATTGCAGGGCTTGGTCATCACTCAAGGTGATGGATATGGTACAGGGGGGATTGATTGCCGTCAAAGCCAGTTGACCTTGGCGAATTGTTTGATGGTTGCCAATCGTTGCGACACGGTCCATGGTAAGGGTGGGGCCCTGCGAGCCTATGAAAGTGATGTAAGTCTGGTCAACTGTACGCTCAGTGGCAACTATGCCGGTTGGGATGGAGCAACGCTTTATGCCGACAGTAACAGTGTGGTGACCGTCACGGATTCCATCTTGTGGGATAACGAACCCAACGAGTTATGGTTTGACGAGACCTCCGAGATCCTCTTGCAGTACAGTAGTCTCGACGTTGATCCGAATTTCGTGTCACCCGGTCATTGGGAACACGCCTTGAATCCTGGAGTGATTGTATCGCCTGATCATTATTATGCCATCTGGATGGACGGTGACTATCACCTGGACCCGAATTCACCTTGCATCGACGCAGGTGATCCCAATACGCTCTATGATTTGGAACCCGAGCCCAATGGCGAGCGAGTGAATCAGGGGGCCTATGGTAACACGCCCCAGGCAGCCGTGAGTCCGGAGGAGTAAAGATATGAGGAGAAGAAGATAGGAAGAGAAGCTTTTGATTCTCTTTGGGGATAATAAAAACAGCCGAGCAACCATTTGGATGCTCGGCTGTTTCAATTTTTTATTTCTACCCTCCGAAGCCTTGGCGAAGGAGGGCTGTATTTGGCTGCTTACTTAGCCATCATGTAGTAGACCTCGTTGAAGCGTAGTTCCTTCTTGAACTCGCTGACCGTGGTGTCCTCGCCGATGAGCACGTGTTCGATACCGGCCATGGCGGCGAAGTCTTCCATGTACTCGTTGGTCAGGGCCATGGTGAAGCCGGAGTGGTGGGCGGCACCGGCGTGGATCCAGGCAGCGGCACCGATCTTGAGGTCGGGCTTGGGTACCCAGACCACGCGGGCGACCGGCAGCTTGGGCAGGTCGGCGTCGGGATTGACCACATCGACTTCGTTGATGACCAGGCGGAAGCGGTTACCCATGTCGATCAGCGAGGCGTTGAGGCCTGCCCCTTGCGGGACGTTGAAGACCAGACGGGCAGGATCGGCCTTGCCGCCGATACCCAGGGGGTGCACTTCCAGCTTGACAGCGTCAGATGCGATGGAGGGACAGATTTCCAGCATGTGGGCACCGAGGACCTTGGGGCCGGCCGGGTCCAGATGGTAGGTGTAGTCTTCCATGAAGCTGGTGCCGCCGGACAGGCCTTGGCCCATGACCTTCATGGCCCGTACCAGGGCTGAGGTCTTCCAGTCGCCTTCGGCACCGAAGCCGTAGCCATCGGCCATCAGACGTTGACAGGCCAGACCGGGCAGTTGGTGCATACCGTGCAGGTCTTCGAAGGTGGTGGTAAAGGCCTTGAAGCCGCCGTCTTCCAAAAAGGCACGCATGGCCGTTTCGATGCGGGCGGATTCCTTTAGGGATTGCTCGTTCTTGGCGGTGAGCTTCTTGGGCATCTGGTAGGTGTCGGCGTAGACCTTGACCATGGCGTCAATCTGTTTGTCCGTGACTTGATCGATCACGGCCACCAGGTCGCCCACACCGTAACCGGAGATGGACCAACCGAGCTTGATTTGAGCCTCGACCTTGTCACCTTCGGTCACGGCCACTTCACGCATGTTGTCACCGAAGCGGGCAACCTTCATGCCTTGGCAATCGTGCCAGGCAGCCGCCACGCGGGTCCAGACGCCCACGCGTTCCTGCACGTCGGTTTCTTGCCAGTGGCCGACCACGACCTTGCGATCCTGACGCAGACGACTGCAGATGAAGCCGAACTCGCGACCGCCGTGGGCCGATTGGTTCAGGTTCATGAAATCCATGTCGATCTTGTCCCAGGGGATGTCGCGGTTGAACTGGGTGTGCAGGTGGCAATAGGGTTTCTTGAGCAGGCTCAGACCGGCGATCCACATCTTGGCCGGGCTGAAGGTGTGCATCCAGGTGATCAGGCCGATGCAGTCAGGGGCGGTGTTGGCCTTGATGCAGATGTCGGTAATGGCATCGGGTGTGGTCAGGGTGGGCTTGAACACCACCTTGACCGGGATGCTCTTGGATTTATTCAGGGCCGCAGCGATCTTCTTGGAATCCTCGGCTACCTGCTTGAGGGTTTCGGGGCCATACAAGTGCTGGCTGCCAGTGACGAACCAGACTTCGAGTTTCTTGAGGTCTACCATATCCTTGCTCCTTTTATCTGGACAATTATTAAGACAATGCGAAGTCGGTCGATGGTAATCCAAAACCCCCTCAGGAGCAAGGCCCATTTTTGCCAGAAGGGCTGGCTCCCACAGGAGATAGGCCAATTGCCGGGTTAGGGCTATGATTTGGAGCTATGTAAGCGTTTTTTTAGTGGATTGCTGGGTGGATTTTGAGGAAGGGTGCGACATGGTGTTAATTTTAGGGTTCTCTCTTAATTTAGTCGTCTTTACCTAGGCTTTGCGAAGAAGCTCACTTAAGGCCACCTCTAATAATACGTTTTGAGAGGCGAAATTCTATTTCAAGCGTCAGTTTTGTAAAATGTTGATCACTGCGAACTTTAAAACCCAATATTCCAATGCCCAAACGGCCTCAGAGGTCACTTGCCCGACTGTATTGTCCAGGCTTGTTGCCTGGTCCAAGAGCCATGAGGCTCTATGCCCTCGCCAACAGGCAATAGCGATCTATATTGAACGCAAGGTTACGCAAACCGATCTTCGTTTTGGCTCGTACCAGCCCAATGCTTCGAATCAACAAGCTGCCTGCTCGTTGGCTCTGGACGCCGAAGATATGTTCGACACGGCTTCGAATCTTAGAACGGGTGTGGTTACCCGACTTCTCTCGATCTGTCAGCTTCTTGTTGCGGTAGCTTTTTCGCTGAATATGCTCACGAAAACCATGCTCAGAAAGATGATCCAATTTTTCACCCGAGCGATACGCCGAATCCGCCCAGACATCCTGACTGCTATTGGTATGATCCAGAAGATCTTCAAAGACCTGGCTATCATGAGTCGCCGCATCGGTGACCTCGTATTTTCGAATCAGCTTATGCTGCACATCCACTTCAATGTGGTTCTTGTAGCCATAATGGTTCTGACCGTTCTTCTTTACCCAGCGGGCATCGGTGTCCTTTTGGCGTTTTTTAGCGTCACTCCAATCTTCGGGGGCATCCCCATTCTTGATCTGCTTGTTCTCGCTTCGGCTGTTACGTTGCTTGGGGGCTTTGATAATACTGGCGTCAACAATTTGACCTTTCTTAGCAGAAAAACCGTTGTTTCGAAGAAATCGATCGAATTGATCAAACAGCTTTTCGGCCAGTCCAACCTCGGTCAACTGCTCACGGAACAACCAAATGGTCTTGGCGTCAGGGACTCTGTCATTGAGCGAAAGGCCCAGGAAACGCATAAAGGACAAGCGGTCACGAATCTGAAACTCCGTTTGATCGTCAGAGAGATTGTACAACGACTGAAGAACCAGGATCTTGAACATCAAGGTGGAATCATACGGTTTACGTCCGGCGTTACTTTTGCGTTCTTCGGATCGCAGTGTCTTGAGGCTTTTGGCAAACAACGACCAATCCATCAGTTCATTCAACTTAACCAAAGGATCGCCGCCATCATTGAGTTGATCAAATCGCTCATGCCAATCGAAAAGTCCAGCCTGGTACATCGTAGAAAACTCCATGGGGTTGGGTTTAACAGTGATTCTATTGTCAATGAGCTAAGTATAACCAATGTGAATCGTAATGCACAGTTATGTGTTAATTTTTAGAGAAACCCTTAAGCAACATGCCCACGCAAGCGTGGGCATGCCACCCATCTCCGAGACAATATAAATACCTACAAATCACCCTTAAGGGGGTGTTGACTATTTCAGTCTTTGTGATAGCATGTGACATGATTAAGCTAAAAATTCAGTGCGGGGAGCTCTCAATTAAATTTTAGTCGCAGGGAAACTGTTGCTTAGCAGTGGTGTGTTTGCACGAGGCCGATTTTGCGGATTATATTTAGGGGCCAATCCTGAAATAGTCGTTGAAAATGGTTTGAAATGATGGAAACATATATCAAATGCAAAGCAAAAGACCTGCCCCTTTTGGGTTAGTTGAGATCGAAAGGGTGCAGATGTTTAATAATACAATGAGGAGGTGCAATGAGAATGAGATCGTTCTTTCAAATCTATATAATTACAATAATCCTTATAAGCAACTCAAGCCTAAAAGCTGACATAGTGATTGATTCTATGCGATGGTTTGGGACAAATGCTGATGGTACATCATCGCTAGTATATAATTATACGCCGCTTGGTGGAGCTTGGAGGCTCTTTATTGAGTCTGGCTCAACACTCTCAGGGTCATTTATAAATACTAATGAATCAGGAATATCCCTGCCAATGTCTCCTGGTAACTACACCTATTCTTTTGCAGGTGATGCTTGGGAATCAGGTCAGAGTAAACGCTATTATGGTGGTATTAGTTTGAGAGTGCGTGACACAATAACTGAGGAGGTGGCATATTTTGGTGCATGGGCTCCCATAGACACAAGTCACTCTTTTGAAGACATACCTGTTCCTATCTTCGGTCAAAATTTTGCTAAAGAAACAAAATGTGAACTCTCTGGATATTCCTTTTCAGTTAATGAATTTTTCTATACAAAAGATGGCAGCTTAGGCTATCAAGACTGGGCAAGTCCATTTGCTTCGCAGCCGAACGGGAGGACTGATACTGTAGGCTATGTTAGTTTTGAAGTACAATATATCGCTCCTGTCCCATCTACCCTTGCCATCTCTTCGACTGATGGTGGTTCAGTCGGATCCCCTGGTGAAGGCGTTTTTGCCTATGATCAAGGTGAGGTAGTGGAAGTGGAAGCTGTATCCGATTCCCATTATCACTTTGCTAACTGGACTGGAACTGCTGTCGAAGCGGGCAAGGTGGCTAATTTTACATCTGCTAGTACCACAGTTACCATGGATGCGGATTATGATTTGATGGCGAACTTCGCCATTGATACGCATACACTCACGACGTCATCCAATACCGGTGGTGCTGTTACTATACCGGGCGAGGGTGTGAGTAGTTATGATTACGGCACAGTTGTCGATCTGGTAGCCATGTCCGAGGCTCACTATCACTTTGTGGAATGGGTCGGACCTGTGGGTGATAGTACCTCATCGAGCACATCTGTGACAGTCAGCGATGATATGGAAGTGCAGGCGGAGTTTTCTATCGATCAGTTTAATGTCATCCTGTCTTCAACTATGGGCGGAACGATCGTCGAGCCAGGTGAAGGTGAATTTCTTTTTGACTATGGCACAAAGATCGTCCTTGAGGCATGGAGTGATGATTCGTTATTTGAGTTTTCTCACTTCACTGGCAGTCTAACCTCTTCCGCGAATCCCTATCGTTACTTTATCGTGACCGGCGACAGTGCCATTCATGCCGTATTCCACAGTTTGCAAGATGTGCTCTATGTTGATGGTAGCATTCCTGCAGGTCAATATGAGAACGGCACGGATGAATATCCATTTGATAGCATTCGAGAGGCTATCGAGGTGGCTAAAGAGGGTGCCACCGTGGTGATTCGATCGGGGATCTATTGCGAGAACCTGGAGTTGCCAAGTTGTTCTCTAACCCTGACTGGCGTGGATATTAACGATACCAAGGGCTGGGCCTTCCCTGTGATTGAGGGAGTTGGAGATGCCCCGGTTGTGACGAGACGTTGGGGAGCGGATGCCCCGGTTCTCATGCAAGGTCTAATTATTCGAGGGGGGGATGGTCGTACAGCTGGTGGTATCGACTGTCGGGATACTCAAATAACCTTGGAGAACTGCCTGCTTACGGGTAATCGTTGTAATAACACACATGGCTTGGGTGGGGCCGTCTTTGCTTATGACAGCCAGGTGAATCTGGTCAACTGTACGGTCAGCGGTAACTACAGCTCCATCAAAGGTGCGGCCCTTTACGCGGGCAATGGCAGTACGGTTACCGTGCTGGATTCGATCCTGTGGGATAATGTTCCAATGGAGATCCTCAGTGACGGGACGTCAGAGGTCGTGGTGCAGTATAGCGACCTCACTGACCTGATTGAAGGTGAAGGGAATCTCAATGAGGATCCACTATTTGTATCACCCGGTTATTGGGCACATGCCTTGAATCCAGGGATGTCTGTTTCCGCTTCACACACCTATGCCATCTGGCAAGCCGGTGACTATCACCTGGATGTGAATTCGCCCTGCATCGATGCGGGTGATCCCAATGAATCGGGTGGTGATATGGGTGCTTACGGTAATACCCCTGAGGCGACGGAGGTTCCTGAGGGGTAATTGGCTAGGCCATTAGCCTTATTTGTTATTCGACAGCCGGGCCTCTTCGTCATAGAGACTCGGCTGTTTTTATGGGCGGAAGTTGGTATTGCAGAATCAGAGAGATTTTGTTACTATGGGAAACATGGAATTGCGGGGAGGGGAGCATATTTCACAGTTATTAAAACCTGATCATGTGCATCGGTGTGTTTAATTATCGTCGAGAGATTGGTTTGTGGGAGTAAGTTGGATGGAAATGTTATTTTGGCGTCGTTCTCAAGGTCAAATGGTGAGTTTTCGTTTAATGGCGATGGTTTTAGTGTTGATGGCTATTTTGACAGGTGTTGTTTCTGCGGGATGGTTATGGCAAGTCTATTGGGAGATTTCTGGTGGGACTTTTGTTCCTTCTAATGTATGTGAATTTGACGTGGTTATGGATATTCCCGCAGACGGTCAGATTCAGGATCGGTCGTTTTGCAAGACCATCCCCATCGTGTGTAATTTCGATCTTACGGTGACTTGTACTTGGAATTTCACCGGAGAGATCGATGGAGACTTCTCCGTTACCGTATCCGAGCCTGCGGTTTCTGTACCGGGCAGTGATAGCCTTGAAGTTTGCATAAGCCTGACTAATGCGAGCCTGAACAACCCCGGATTAGCTGGCCAGACGGATGTCACTATTGGACATATAAATTTCAACGTTGCTCCTCAACCTGCGACAACCGCAGGATATCTGAAAGGCTATCTAAGCGACTATTACATGGAGCTATGGGGTATAGATGAGGATACGATGGCTTTTTATGTTGAGGTTACCGATCAGTCGGCGATTGTACTGCCGTTGCCGGAGGAGTGTGTGTTAACTCTTTCTTCCTCTGCTGGTGGTCGTATGATCCAGCCAACAGAGGCAATCCTCTATGTGAATAAAGGGGACAAGGTTCAACTCAAGGCGGAGGCCGATGAGTCCTTTGAATTTGTGAAATTTACAGGTGGCGTCAATAGTTCAAAAAATCCCTACCAGATGACGGTTAATCGTGATGTCAGTGTTCGGGCAATCTTTAGAAGTAGTTCGGATCGGTTGTATATCGATGTGAATATCCCAGACGGCCAAGAGGAGAACGGCACGTCTGAATTCCCCTTTGATTCGATTCGTGAAGCGATTGAGGTTGCGCAAGACAACAGCACCCTGGTGATTCGCCCGGGAATATATAAAGAGAATTTAGAACTGTTCTCTCAGACGCTGACCCTGACTGGATTGGACGTCAATGACATCAACGATATCAACGATGTTAACGATGCCAATAATTGGTGCTTTCCTATGATTCAGGGTGTCGATGATGAGCCTACGATTTCACTGAGATATTGCGATGATCCTAATATGTTGTTGCAGGGATTGGTGATTTGTGGAGGTGACGGTAGTCTGGCCGGTGGGATCGATTGTCGTCAAAGTCAATTGACCTTGTCCAATTGCCTGATCACGGGGAATCGCAGTGATCGCTATAACGGACAAGCGAGTGCCATTCGAGCGTATAAAAGTCAGGTCAATATGGTGAACTGTACGGTCAGTGATAATTCCGGCTGTGATTCAGGGGCGGTTTTATATGCAGACAGTAATAGCCTCGTGACTGTTTTCGATTCGATTCTATGGTGTAATGAACCCAACGAAATTTTTGCCGATGAGACATCGAGTGTTGTGGTTGAATACAGTGACGTGGCTGGGGGACTCCCTGGGGTAGGTAATTGTTCTGTAGATCCGGAGTTTGTTGAGACCGGGTTCTGGGAGCATGCGCTCAATCCGGGGATGATCGTTTCTCCATGGCATGCCTATGCCACTTGGATTCCTGGCGACTATCATTTGCAGCCCACGTCGCCCTGTATCGATGCAGGTGATCCTAATGCGGTCTGTGAGTTGGAGTCGGACCCCAATGAGTTGGGTGTAAATATGGGAGCCTATGGCAATACGCCTGAGGCGACGGTGAGTCCGATGGACTGAGGTGCAGAGGTGCAGAGGTGCAGAAGGACAGAAGAAAGGAATGAATATCAACAGCCGAGTGTTTCCATGGGGACACTCGGCTGTTTTCTTTTCGATATGTATCGAGTTAGAGTCCGCGTTGTTTTAGCATGAGGTGCCAGTAGGCTCCGCGGGCGCCGTTGCGGATGGACTCGCAGAGTTCGGTGTTGTCGTTGTAGTTGTGGTCTTGGGAGTCGCCGTGTCCCGTGACTTCGGCTTCTGTCGGGCCGAAGAAGCGGGGATCGTTATCGATCAAGTCGTTGACGAGTTTGGCGGGGTGATCGCCCAACTCCTGGGGGATATAAAAGGTGGGGCGGCACAGGTCAATGGGGCCGGTGTATTTACGTTTGATGTTGGGATTGTTGTCCCAACCTTCTTGAGTGTCTACATAATGGGCCATGCCCGTGCCCGGGTAGATGCGCATGCCTAAGCCTGCGCCTACGCCATCGGGATTGACGGATTTCATAAAGTCGATGGATTCGGCGATGGTGTCCGGGGTTTCGCCCGGGCCGCCCAATAGCAGGTCGGTCATGACGATCAGGTCGTTTTCGCGGCAGAGTTGAACGGCATAGCGAATGTCATTGGAATCATAGGGTTGCTTGTAGGTGCGGAGCATGTGGTTGTTGGCCGAGTCCGTGGTGAAATCGATGCCCACACATCCGGCTCGTTTCATGGCGGTGGCGAGTTCGGAATCAAAGGGTGAGACTGTCAGATAGGCATACCATTGCAGTTGTTCGCCCAGGTTGCGTTTGATCAGTTCCTGGCAGACCGCTAAGGCGTGGTCACGGGGGAGGTTGAATTCGGCGTCGCAGAGGTGCAACACGTTGATCTCTTGAGCCAGTAGGGCCTCGACTTCATTGGCAATGTCACGTGGGTTGCGCAGGCGTGCGCGGTTTCCTTTGGCCAGGGGGTCGGCGCAATAGAGACATTGACGCGGGCAGCCGCGTTTGGTTTCCAGGCCGATCTGTCCTCCCAGGGCAAAGTAACGGCGGTTGTCTACTAGGTTACGCCTAGGTTGGGTCTCGATTTCTAGTGGCCAGGCCGGAGGATTGACTTGGACCTGTCCGTCTTCATACCAGAGCAGGCCCGGTACGTGTTTGAGCGAGTCGCGTGATTCCAAGGTTTGGTAGAGCGAGACCAGGGCGATTTCACCGTCGCCGTGGATGCCATAGTCTGTGCCGGTAGCTTGCAGGATGGCTTGGGGGAAGATGGAGTAACCGATACCCCCTAAAACCAAGGGGGCTGGGCATTGAGAGCGGATTTCCTGGATCCAGGGTTGCAGGTCTGGAATGAACCACTGGGCACTGGGCCAGAAGCAGTCGTCTACATTACGTAGGGATAGGCCGATAAGCATAGGTTGGTTCGTGGCGAAATAGTCTCGGATGGCCTGACAAGGGTCGTCCGCCCAGCAGAGATCGAGGATATCGACAGAAATGCCTGCGGTCTGGGCCGCACTGGCGATCATCTCCAAACCCACCGGGGCGATGGGGGGAGACATACGGTTACAATTGATCAGTGTCAGCATAGGGTTGCGGTCCTTTCCCTGGGCTGTTCCCAGATCAACGCTATTATATAGCCGAATACTGGATCTGCCAAGGACCTACTGATAGGAGGGAGAACAGGATTGAATCCGGTTCATTGCATGGCTATAATGCCCGCTCGGTTTCATGGGTTGTGGTTGATGGCCATAATGGATATAAATGGGGTAATGAGCCGGGCTTGTGCTTAATTGAGCTCGTCAGATCGGGATTCAGGGCCGGCTTAAAAATGACGATACCCGTGAATACGGTTACCAATAGAACCCAAACGTGCTATAATGACGCCATAGCTTGTGTTATCGGTCATGATGGCATGGAGGATTATGATGCAGTGTCAAGTCTGTCAAAAGAAGACCGCAACGATTCACCTGACCGAGATCACCAATGGGGTGCGTCAGGAAGTGCATATGTGCGAACAATGCGCGATTGAACAGGGGGTTACGGCCAAGAACCAACTGTCGGTCAATGAATTGCTCAGTCAGCTGTTGGCTTCGCAGCCCAGTGATGACGAACTCAACGGCCCGTCCGAAGAGACCTGCTGTCCTGAGTGCGGTTTTGTGCTAAAGCAGTTTCGTAAGCATGGCGTGTTGGGCTGTCCTAACGACTACGAGATCTTTGAGAAAGAGCTGCTTCCTCTGATTGAAAGTGCCCATGGAGGACGTTCACGTCACTGTGGTAAGGTGCCGGCCAAGCTGCCCGAGAGTACGCGTCAGGAGATCGAATTGTCGAGCCTGCGTGATAAATTAAATGCCGCCGTGGCCCAGGAAGACTATGAAGAGGCCGCGCGCCTGCGGGATCGAATTCAAGACATTGAGCTTGCCTAAGTTTTACAACAACGAGGATCTATGAATCTCAACGAGATCAGCAACGATATCAATGAATGGTTTAGTGGACAGGGTCCTCATTCGGACATCGTCCTTTCATCGCGTATTCGTCTGGCCCGTAATCTGGCCGGTTTCAAATTCGTCTCGCGTTGTACCGTGGAGGAAAAGCGACAGGTGGTAGAAACCCTGCGCAATGTCCTAACTGAATTGGACTTAGGCGATGAAGTCTTCTACATCAGTATCGATGAGGCCACCGGGCTCAATCGTGATTTTCTGGTAGAACGGCACTTGATCAGTCGGCATCACGCCATGGGCAAAGGTCCACGCGGTGCAGTGATTGCCCGTCATGAGTGTTTTACCGGCATGATCAATGAAGAAGATCACCTCCGCATGCAGGTCCTCAAGCCGGGTTGTCAGTTAACCGCCTGCGCTGAGCAGATCAACCGCATCGATGCCCTGATCGAAGAGAAGGTGGAGTTTGCCTTTAGTCCACGTTTTGGCTATTTGACCGCCTGTCCCACCAATGTGGGCAGTGGGGTGCGTATGAGTGTGATGCTGCACCTGCCCGCCCTGAAGATGACCGGGCATCTGGAGAAATTTCTCACTGCGGCCAAGGACATGAACCTGGCCGTGCGTGGTTTGTTTGGAGAGGGTACTGAGGCCACCAGCGATCTTTATCAAATCTCTAACCAGGTTACCTTGGGGATCCCCGAAGAAGAAATCATCGATAATCTGGAAAACAAGGTCATCCCTGAGATCGTGGCCTACGAGACCGAGGCTCGCAAGCACTTGTTGTTCGACAAGGTTCAGACCTTAGACGACAAGATTTCCCGGGCCCTGGCTCTATTGCAGAACGCCCACCTGATCAGTTCGCAGGAGGCCCTGATCTTACTGAGTCACCTACGTTTAGGACTCAATATGCGCAAGTATCTGGATGCCTCCACACCTGCGATCGAAAAGCTGTGCGAGCTATTCGAATCCTCCGGCAAGGGATCTGATGCCCTCTCCATTGCCACCATCAATCGCCTATTTATGCTGACCCTCCCGGCCCATCTGCAGATGAACTGCGGCAAAATGTTGGATCCCGAGGGACGTGATGCCCTGCGTGCTCAAATCATCCGCAGTGCCTTGACCAAGAATTAGCAGTTCTTAGCCCTCCGTCACCTTGCCAGTAACCCCTGCCAATATGGCATGAAGCCAGATTGATATAGTTTATACTGCGTTATTGGGTAATTCTTAACTCAATGTGATACAAGGGGTTAGATTGTATAGAGTGTGGTTCGTTTTGGTTTGGCACGCCTTTTGCTTTTTCATGTCCGTTGTACTTTTAACAAACAAATAAGCCAATTGCTGTAGGGCGTTCTCGATGTGAGGGCCCATAGAGAGCGAAAGGAAATGTATCATGGCTAAGATTATTGGGATTGATTTGGGAACCACCAACTCGGTTGTCGCCGTTATGGAAGGTTCGGCACCGAAGGTTTTGGTCAATTCTGCCGGCGCACGCCTGACCCCCTCGGTCGTGGGTTTCACGGACAAGGGCGAACGCTTGGTGGGCCAGGTGGCCCGTCACCAGCAGGTCACCAATCCCGAGAACACCGTGTTCTCGGTGAAACGATTTATGGGACGTCGTCACCAAGAGGTCGGTTCTGAAGAGAAGATCGTACCGTATAAGATCACCGGTGGCGCCAGTGACCTGGTCAAGATTGACATTCGCGGCAAGGAATATACCCCGCCGGAGATCTCGGCCATGATCCTGCAGGATCTCAAGAAAACTGCCGAGGACTACCTGGGCGAGAGCGTGACCAAGGCTGTAATTACTGTGCCTGCCTATTTTAACGACGCCCAACGTCAGGCCACCAAGGATGCCGGCAAGATCGCCGGTCTCGAGGTCGAGCGTATTATCAACGAACCGACCGCTGCTGCCCTGGCTTATGGCCTGGAAAAGAAGAAGAACGAGAAGGTGGCCGTGTTTGACTTTGGTGGTGGCACCTTCGACGTTTCGATCTTGGATATCGGTGACAATGTCTTTGAAGTGCTCAGCACCAATGGTGACACCCACCTTGGTGGTGACGACCTCGACGCCATTCTGATCAACTATCTGGCCGACGAATTCCAGAAGACTGAGGGTATTGACCTGCGTAACGACGCCATGGCCCACCAACGCCTCAAGGAGGCCGCGGAAAAGGCCAAGTGCGAATTGAGCGGTCAGGTTGAGACGACTGTGAACCTTCCCTTTATCACGGCCGATGCCTCGGGTCCCAAGCACTTGCAGATCACCATTACCCGCAGTAAGTTCGAGGCCCTGGTGGGTCCCACGCTTGAACGTCTGGCCCAGCCCTGTAAGAGCGCTCTGGCCGATGCCAAGCTCTCGTCCAGCGATATCGCTGAAGTCCTTTTGGTCGGTGGTTCGACCCGTATCCCTAAGGTCCAGGAATTGGCCCAGGAGATCTTCGGTAAGGCCCCCAATAAGAGCATCAACCCGGACGAAGTGGTGGCCCTAGGTGCTGCGATTCAAGGTGCGGTGTTGGCAGGCGATGCCGGTGTCAAGGACATCCTGCTGCTGGACGTAACCCCGCTGTCTCTGGGTGTCGAAACCCTCGGCGGTGTGATGACCAAGCTGATCGAGCGTAACACCACCATCCCGACCAGTAAGAAAGAGGTCTTCTCTACGGCTGCAGATAGCCAGACCACGGTGGATATCCATGTGCTGCAGGGCGAACGTGAGTTTGCCAAGGACAACCGTACCCTGGGACGCTTCCAGTTGGCCGACATCCCACCGGCTCCGCGTGGATTGCCCCAGATCGAGGTGGCCTTTGACATCGATGCCAACGGCATCTTGAATGTTTCGGCCAAGGACCTAGGCACGGGCAAGCAACAGTCTATTCAGATTCAGTCCAGCTCCGGTTTGAGCGAGGACGAGATCAACAAGATGACCCAGGAAGCCGAGTCTCATGCCGAGGAAGACAAGAAGCGGCGTGAAGTGATTGATCTCAAAAATCAGGCCGACCAGGTGGTCTACCAGACCGAAAAGACCCTCAAGGAACATGGAGATAAGGTCTCTTCCGAAACCCGTGGAACCATTGAAAACGCCGTTAATAACCTCAAAGAGGCGGTTAAGAGTGATGATGCCGAGGCCATCAAGAAGGCTGTGGAAAACCTCAATACCACCAGTCAGGAACTCGGCAAGGTTCTTTATGAAGAGGCCGCCAAGAAGCAGGCCGAGGCCGCAGGCGGAGCCCAGGATGTGGCCGGTGATCCTGCCGGAGCAGCAGCCGGTGGCGAGCAAGAGGTCAAACGCAAGGGTGGCGATGATGTCATCGATGCAGAATTTGAGGCAAAATAATCAATTTTTCGAACCCGCTAGAGTCAGCAGCGTAAACTGTACTATACATTGACTCCTTAACGGTTTTTGCAGCTGAATTTGACTGAGAACAGGCCGATGTGTTTCACCAACACGTCGGCCTGTTTTCCTTTGTTTTAGCCCTTCTTTTAATCTCCCTTTAATAATATCGGAATGTTGTGAATCTCCGACAAAACAGTGGGTTTATGTTCGTAGAAAACTCAAAATTGTTATTGTTATTGGTAGAGAGATGTTTTAGACTGACTTTCAGTCAAGAAGGAAAAGTGAGCTATTACAGCTTCACAGGTTATGAGCGAATTTCACGCAGTTTCTTTGTAGATATTGTGTATTTAAGAAATGAGGGAAGAGATCATGGAACAATGTATCCAAAAACAGGTTCGGTTTCGGCGAGGATTGTCCCATTTTGAGATGATGATTGTCATCTCTGTGATCCTCGTTATTGTGGCGATTTTCATTCCGGTATTGAGACAAGCCAAAAAACAGGGAGAGCAAACCCATTGCTTGGGCAATGAACGTCAATTGATGACGGCATGGTACAATTACACCATCGACTATGATGACCGACTCTGTATCGCCGATGATTTCATTCCCTCCTTGCTTCCCTACACGCAATCTGAAGATGTGTTTTATTGCGTTAGTGTCAAGGACCCTTGGGTGGCGATCAGTGAATACAGTGTATCAAGCGATCCCAATGAAGAAGAGAAGCAAGATGGTGTCAGAAGGGATTTAAATTTGGTGAGTCACTCAGACTATGTTGATCGTGACTATGGACTTCAATATAAATCGTGTTATGCGATTTCCAACACCATGGGTGGGGTTTATCGTGATGGGGTTCTTCCCTATTATAAATACCAAGAGGTCAAAGAGATGAGTCGGCGTCTGGTTTTTATCGATATCGACCCGCTCGCCGGCCCTACCTTCTGGCCTATTGTCCAGAGCGATACGGGGTGGGGGTGGCGTCCCCGTAACTGGCCTCCCACTCTACAGGGATTGACGGCCAGGCACAGTGGTGGGGTTAGTGCCGTTTTTGCTGACGGTCACGGGGAATCGATTAATTGGGACATCCCTACGCTTAATTACATTAATAGCTTTGAAAATAGTTACACCAGTGCAGCCCCTCCGGAAAGCAAGCTGAGTGATGATCTTCAGAAAATGGTTGATATGCTGGGGCGAGATTAGGGGATTCTTATGGGTTTTCAAATACCAGAGTTAATCAAGATTGAATTGTGTCGGGCCTTTGAGGGTGTTTTTAACCGACGTCGTATCGATCGTTACTCCTTCGGGGAGGGACTTAAGATTTTTATGGGATTGCTGTTGTCCTGCGGTTTGATCGCCCTGGTTCTTGTCTTTACGATGGGGCGTTCAACGGAGCCAGAGTGGACGTCACCTGAGCAATCCTGGTTTTATGATCAGAATACCGGAGAACTCTTCAAGGGACAATGGAGCGAGTTGGGGCCGATTGAAGCTCCCTCTGGGCCGAACAAGAAAGGTGAGCCCGCAGGGATTAGGGCTCATGTTTACAGCTATGCCGTGCAGCCCGAGGATGCAGATTTGTTTGTGGGCTTTTTAGAACGCCCCGATCCGGCTTATCGTGACAAAAAGTCACTTACTGCGGACGTAAAGGATTATCCTCAATGGGCGCGAGGGCGACTAGTCAAGCGTCCCGAAGATAAACAATGGGTTTCAGCGGCAAGTGCTGAGGGCCATGGTATTGTCCGGGGAATCATTCAACCCAATGCCAAGGGGCAAACACCGATCTATCAACTACCATAATGCATTTGTTCTGATTGGATTGAGAACAGGCCGATGTGTTTCACCAACACGTCGGCCTGTTTTTCTTTTTAATTAGACTGTGAACTGCGATCCGTGATCTGTGATCTGAATTACGGGCAATAATTCCGATTTGTCGGGTGAGCGGCGATGTATTCCACGATCAGTTTCACGGTATTGTCCAGGTCCTTCTTGCTGACCACCTCGACGGGGGTGTGCATGTAGCGGTTGGGGATGCTGATCAGTCCCGTGGCCGTACCCCCGCGACTCAGCTGCATGGCGTTGGCATCGGTGCCGGTTCCACGCGGTTCAGCGGTCAACTGATAGGGAATCTTGTGTTTCTTGGCCACCTTGAAGAGATGATCTTCCATGATAGGATTGATGTTGGGGCCTCGGTGTAGCACAGGGCCATCACCGAGCTTGACTTCACCGTATTGTTTGGGATTGGTATCCGGGTGATCGCTGGAGAAGGTTACGTCCAGAGCGAAGCCCGCGTCCGGATTGACGCTGTAAGATGAAGTGGTCGCACCCCGCAGGCCGACCTCTTCCTGGACGGTGGCCACACCCATCACGCAGATATTGAGTTTGCGTTTGGACAGGGCCTTCATAGCCTCGGCTACGACGTAGGCCCCGGTCTTGTCGTCCGTGGCACGGGAGACCAGCTTGTCTTTATCCAGGGCCCGTACGGCGACGTCAACGACGATGGGATCACCGATAGAGACACGTTTGAGGGCGTCTTCCTTGGAATCCGCACCTATATCGACCCAGATATTCTCCATTTCGACGCCTTTTTTTCGTTCCTCCGGTTTCATTTGGTGAATGGCCTTGCGTCCGATCACACCAAAGACCTCCCCCTTCTGTGTGAGGATCTTGACCCGTTGACCGATCAACAAATTGGGATCCATACCCCCGATTTGGGCGGTGTAGATGTAGCCCTTATCGTCGATATAGGTGATGATCAGGCCGATTTCGTCGATATGACCGGCCAGCATGAAGGTGAACTTGGCCTTGGGATTGAGTACGGCAATGGAGTTGCCGTGTACGTCCGGGATGAGCTTGTCCACGTGGTTTTTTACGTAATTTCGCCAGATCTTGGCTGCAGGCTGCTCAAATCCAGAGGGACTGGGGGCTTCCAATAGTGCCGTGAGAAAATTTTCTGATGTCTTGTTCATGTTCGATCTAACCCCTTGTTTTGATGTTCGTCTGCCGGAAAAAGCACCGGCGGGTTTCTATATCCTATAATCTATCGTCAATTATGGGCTTAGTGTTCAACAGTTTGTGTTCGGTTTGAATGTTTGTGTTTAGAGCGTAAATGAAGTATAACAGAACTAACAGGTAGGACTTCGTACGTGGAGACTGATGATAACGACCTTGATGAACACACCGACGGCATCTCGTAGAAGGGCATTTACCCTCATTGAATTACTGGTAGTGATTTCCATTATTGCGGTGCTCATGGGCATTTTGCTGCCCAGTTTGCGCCGTGCTAAGGAGAGTGCCAAAACCCTGCAATGCCGTTCCAACCTGCGTAATGTAGGTTTGGGGTTGGGATTTTATCTGCAAGATAACGATTTTCGCACTCCGGATGTGGATACGACCAATGGCTTTGAATGGCTGGATGATGAGGGGGAGTTTTTGACTCTCAGCGACAATGAGGCTTATTGGGGGGTGGGTTACGCTCAATATATCGATGACCGGGATGTCTTTGGCTGCCCCAGTCATCGTAATTTGTCTGAGCTTATTTATGATGTCGATCCGGCATTGGTCGACCAAGCGGGTTTCGCGATCAATGCTTTCTCGAGTGATATCAAAAGCACCTCTATCAAACGCCAATCAGAGTTCATCATGTGTCATGATCATGTAGAGCCTAAAATTGAGCAGGGTAGTCGCGATATGTTGCATAATGATGGTCCTGGAACCGAGAATCTCACCATGTATCGCGAGGGTGAGAGTCGATCGGAATTTTACCCCCAGATCTTTCGTCATGAAATCAATTCCAGTCAGCCCTTTAAGACCGGGGGTAAGTTAAACATTCTCTGGCTGGATGGACACGTCGACTTTTTGCGTGAGACGCTGGGGGATGATGTCCTCGAACGTTGGTACACTGGTGACGGATTGTAGGAACGAGCAGGGGGCTTGGGTGGTTGCTTTTTAGATCGTTATTCTCGGTCATTATCGGCCCATTTTTTTTGCATTCCTAAATGTTCATCCCTATTCCTAATCCAGTCGATACCTGGAGCTATGAAAACCACAATCATAGCCATGATGTGCCTGACCTTAATAACGGTCAATTCCTTGTACGCTGATCCTCTGGTCGATAGCGTATCGTTTTCCGAGGCCTCCCTTGCGCAAGAGTCTCACTGCCTGCCCGTGGCCGACGCCTTGGTTCTTACGGTGTTAGGGCTGGGGATCGTGGGGTGGGGTCGGCGTCACCGTTGGGTGTCGTGACCCTGTGACCTTTTAGCCGGCAGGTTCAAAGCGTAGACCCAACGCCTCATCTTTGAGGTGGACTTGAGTCAGACGGACCATGCGTCCATCTATGGGGAAGACCGGTTCAAAGGGCTCGTTATTGAGCAAGCTGCCTGCGATACGCGTACGCAGGTCGTCAAAGACCGGGCCCTGTTCCAAACGCTGCTGGTACATCTTCTGCGCCGTGACACGGGCCAGTAAGGTGACGTTCAAGGCTCCGACCTTCACACTGTCTACGTGTAGGTTCAGCATGCCCCCCGCATCGAAGATCGGGACAATCTCGATGGAGACCACCAGTTTGGCCCCTTGCAGTTGCAACTCGCCCATTATTGTCACACGGTTGGGATCGCAGGCCACCACGGGAGTATCAAAAAGGATGCCGTCATGATGTCGGGGCCAATAGCCTTGACGTTCGTCCTCGGGCTCCCACTCCGCCCCGGCGATCACCTGATTGGCCGGTTTTTCCGCGATCCAGAGGTCGAAGGGACGCTCGGTCTGGCAACCGTTGTAGAGTTCGCTAGCCAGATAGGGCAGGTATTGGCCCACCTGGTTGGGATCACGCAGGGATAAACCATACTGACCGGGTTGATAGGCCTGGGGCTTGTGGAACAGGAGCACCAGGACCACCACCAGTACGGTTATATCCAAGGTCAGCCAGAGGGCGATGACCTTGGGATTTCTCTTTTTCTTCTTACGCACAGATCGCCTTTCCATGAGGCCTTTTACCTTGCACATAGACTCGCAGGTGATTATAGTGATTTGCTTATCGGTTAAAAGCCCTTTTTGACTCATATTGTTAAGTTGGGGCTGTTGAATCTAGAAGATAAGGGTTGGGAGACCTCAGCCTACGACATAAATGGAAAGGACGGTACCTATGGCCAGTCATTTTGGCGATCGACTTGTGGAGGCTGTAAAGGCCAAGAAGACCTCACTCGTGGTTGGATTGGATCCGGTTTATGATCGTTTGCCGAAGAGCATTGTCAATCATCGGCTGATGAACGATGGAACCGATGCCGCAGCGGCGATCGATGCGATTCTGGATTTCAGTACCCAGACCCTGCGTATCCTGGCTCCCATGATCCCGGCGGTAAAGATCAATATCGCCTACTTCGAGAAGTATCTGCAGGAAGGTATCGATGCCTACTATACTCTCGTGGCCGAGGCCGAGGCTCTGGGCCTGGAGATCATTGGCGACGTCAAGCGGGGCGACATCGGGCATACTGCCGCTCAATATGCCGAAGCCCACTTGGTCAACAGTGAACTGGTCGGCCTGGAAGATACCATCACCCCGGATGCCATCACCATCAACGGCTTTGCCGGGGCCGACGGAATCGTCCCCTTTGCCGACGTGGCCACTGAGCAGGGTAAGGGCGTGTTCGTGTGGGTGCGGGCCTCCAATCCCTCTGCGGGTGCCTTGCAGGACATCGAGTTAAGCGAAGGTGGCAAGTGGTATGAACGCCTGGCCGCCATTGTCGGTGAGATCGCTCAAGAAGAAGGTCGCATCGGTACGCAAGGCTATAGTAATATCGGCATGGTCGTCGGTGGAACGAGCCCGGAACAAACCTCTGTCCTGCGTGACAAATACGACAAGGTCTGGTTCTTGGTGCCCGGCTATGGTTCACAAGGGGCCACGGCCGAGGATTGCATCCGCTTCTGTAAGAACGATGGCACCGGTGCCTTGATCAACGCCTCGCGTTCGATCATCTACGCCTACGAGAATGCCAAGTATAGCGATACCTACGGCGAAGACTGGAAGAAGTGCATCGAGCAGGCCGTCATCGACGCCAAAGTCGATCTGGCCAAGGCCATGGAGACGAAGTTGTAGGTTCACTGTTCCCGGTTCAAAGGTTCACGGTTGGATACAATCGAGGTTCTTAACCGTGATCGGTGAACCGGAAACCTGGAACCACCGGTGATCCGATGTTAATGGAATCCTTTGTAGGAAAACATGTCCTGGTCTTAGGACTGGGGCGTTTCGGTGGGGGGGCGGATGTGGTTCGCTTTGCAGTGGGGGCAGGGGCCCGTGTCACGGTTTGTGACCGTTCCACGGCTCAGCAGTTGGCCGTATCTCTTGCTGAACTCTCGGATGTCCCTGGTGTTGACTATCACTTGGGGAGTGAATCCGAGTCCGTGTTGGATGAGATTGACCTCGTTGTTGTAAATCCTGCTATTGCCGACTCTCATCCCTTGCTCACCTTGGCCCGGCAACAGGGCAAGCAAATCACCACCCAGGTCAATCTCTTTTTCGAACGCTGTCCGGCTCGCATCATCGGGATCACCGGCTCGAATGGTAAGAGTACGACCACGGCCCTGACCGCTCATCTTTTGCAGGCCGGTCGTCAACAGGCCGGGATCGACTATGATCGGATCTGGCTCAGTGGCAATATCGGCCAGCGTCCTCTATTGGCCCTGCTCACTGAGATCACGGCTCGCGATGTGGTGGTATTGGAGCTGTCCAGCTTTCAGACCGAACGCATGGCTACGCTCAATCATGGTGTAGACGTGGCCTTGCTGACCAACCTTACACCCAATCATCTGGATCGCCATGGCACGTTCGAAGCCTATCAATCGGCCAAGGACGTCTTGTTTCAAGGGCAGGATGACGGGGCGGTTTCACTTTTTTGCGGCCACGATCCCATCGCAACTCAGTGGTACCAGCGTTATTCCCTTAACTCCCAGCGTCACTGTCAACTTTATCATGCCGAGGATGTCCCCGAGTCGTGGCTGTCTCATTATCCCTTGCCCGGTTATGCCAACCGTATGAACTTGGCAGGGGCTGCGGCTATTGCGCGGATCATGGGCCTCTCAGACGAAATCATCCTGCAGGCCCTGCCTCATTTCGAGGCCCTGTCTCATCGCCTGGAACCGGTCGCGGAAATCGCAGGAGTACGCTGGATCAACGATTCCATTGCCACTACGCCGGAAAGCACGCTGGTCGCCTTGGAGGCCTTTGCGGCCCCCAAGATCATGATTCTGGGGGGCTACGACAAGAACATTGCCTTGGACGACTTGGGACGGGCCGTAGCCCAGCAGGCCAAAGCCGCGGTACTCATCGGCCAAACCGCACCTAAACTGCATCAGGCCATTATGGCCGCAGGTCGTGACATTCCCATCGAATCGGTCGAGTCTCTAGAACAAGCCGTGCAGGCCGCCCACCGTTTGAGTCAATCCGGCGACGTGGTTCTGCTCAGCCCGGCCTGTGCCAGTTACGACATGTTCACCAACTTCCAGGAACGAGGCGAGCAATTCGCCCAACTGGTCCGTATCTTGGCATAAGCTGACTTCTCCTCTTATCTTCCAACCTCGAGTCCTTCTTATCGGCCCTTAACGGGCATCTCCAAAAAAGAACTCTGTTAAAAAATGACGATTCTGTGGATTATTGGCTCTGCAAGGGCGGTAGGGCTTATTCGGTTTGGATGCCGGGTTAAGAGACTCACCTGTCAAGTCGATCTTGCCATCAGTTGAACAATTCATGATTTTATTGATGAGGTAAACTGATGAGCGGATTTGATGAACGCAGAACCGAGCCGAGATTACGCTACCATTGGCCGGTATGGTATGCCCCGGAAAACAGTGAAGAGGTAAGCCAAGGACAGATGGTCGATGTGACCAGTGTGGCTGCGGCCTTTACCTGTCAGGACCTTCATCAGGGGCCCTATCCCTTCCAACACATCAAAACCCGATTTTCTGTGCCCCTCAACGGCCCCGATGATTCCTTTGAGATGCGTGACTTCGTTCGCGAGGGCATGGTCAGACGCGTGGAGCGGATCAGCGATAACCTCCATCGAGTCGTGGTGGCGTTTCATGAACCCCTGCCGATGAAACCAGGTTTGCAGGAAGCCGCAACCGAAATGGCGATGGCATAAATGGGGTGACCTGGCTTCGGTGTGGCAAGCCGGGCCACTCAAAAACCTTGCCTCCCACTTGGGTTTGCTCTACAATTTCGCCTTTGAAAAGAAATGTAGAACTCAACTTGAGGTAAGACCATGATCGTTATTCCGGCCATTGACCTGCGGGACGGCAAGTGTGTACGGCTCATTCAGGGCCAATACGACCAACAGATCACCTATGGTGACGATCCCGCCGAACAGGCCCGTGCCTTTGCCGCTGATGGAGCCCAATGGCTGCACGTGGTGGATCTGGACGGAGCCAAGGCCGGGCGTCCCGTCAACAGTGCCGTGATCGAATCCATTGCCGCCTTGGGTACGCTCAAGGTCGAGGTCGGTGGCGGCATTCGCGACCGCCAAGCCATCGAGGAATTGCTCAACGCCGGAGTCGAGCGGGTGATCATCGGCACCCAAGCCGTTAAGGATTACCCCTGGTTCAGTGAGATGGCCCACGCCTTTCCCCATAAACTTGTCTTGGGCTTGGATGCCCGTGGTTCCAATATCGCCACCCATGGTTGGCTCGAAGACAGTTCTCTGCAATTGATCGATTTCGCGCAAAAGGCCTGTGAGCTCCCCCTCAATGCCATCATCTATACCGATATCAGTAAGGATGGCATGTTAACCGGCCCCAACGTCGAACGCACCCAGGCCCTGGCCCAGGCCGTTTCGGTCCCAGTGGTTGCATCCGGTGGCGTGGCCGTGGTAGATCACATTCGCCAGGTGGCCCAGGCCCCACCCATTGCCGCCGTGATCGTAGGACGCAGTCTTTATGAAGGCACCCTGACCCTCAAGGATGCCCTACAAGCGGCACGGGACGTTTAATCCTGACTTGACAGAGCGACAAAATCTCGTTAGTCTCCACTTTAGTGCTGGTTTTACAATTCCTTTTGGCTGCACTCGGGGTGTCAATCTCCTCTAGATCGGATCGGGAGAGAGTCAAGTATGCAGAAATCGATAGAACGTTATCGCAATCCGCAGGTTCTGTTACTCGAAGGGGATGAGTCTCATCGTTTTACCTTGGCGGCTGTGTTGAGTGAGGAGGGCTACAATGTCACGGCTTACGCGGGTATTCAGGACGCCTTTGCACGTTTGGAGCAGGGACAAGTCAGCATTGCCGTGATCGATTTTAATATCCCCGGAATTAGCGATACCAAATTGCTAAAAATCCTGGGCTCTCACGCCGAAGTCATTCCCATCATCGTACACACGAGTTCCAGTTCCTATGAATCCGCTCGTAATGCCCTGAATATCGGGGCCTTTGCCTATGTTGAGAAGGGGGGGGATCCGGAGGCCTTGGTCTGTGCCGTGCATCGCGCCTTTCAGGTGCGATTGAAAAGGTACGCCGAAGAATTGGAAGATGCTGTTACACATCGTACCCAGCAGTTGCAGGAGGCCAATGAAGCCTTGCGTGTCAGTGAGGCCCACTACCGTTCTTTCTTTGAAACAGCAGCCTGTCTCATTACCTCTCTTGATGAGCATGGAGTGTTGATCAATTGTAATCAACATATCGTTAAATTATTGGGCTATCAACCTCAGGAGGCGGTCGGGAAACACTTCTGCTTGTTAATGCATCCGGATGGCGTAGAGCGGGCAGAGCAGACCCTGCAAACCGTTGTCCGTGAGGGGCATGCCTTCAATCAGGAATATATCTTGCGTCGCAAGGATGGGTCCTTGGTGAATGTTTGTATCAATTCATCTGCACTCAGGGATAGACAAGGCCGCTTTCTCCGAGCCATATGCCTGGTGGACGATATCACCGAACGCAAACGTGCCGAAACGAAAATTCTGGAATATCAGGCTCAACTCAAATCCCTTGCATCGGAACTGACCTTGACCGAAGAACGACTTAGACGTCGTGTGGCCACACAATTGCACGATACCATCAGTCAAGCCCTGGCGATCACCAAGGTCGAAGTCGTGACATTGCGTGAAGGCTTATCCGATGACCAGCTCTGTGCTCGTCTGGACTATATCGATCAGATGCTCAGTCAGGCCCTCAAGGATTCTCGTAACCTGACATCGAGCCTCAGCTATCCCACCTTAGAAGTCCTGGGCTTTGAGATCGCGGTTGAGAAATGGTTGGACGATGAAATTCAGAACAAGCACCAACTGCAAACCCAATTTGTCAGTGACAAAAATCCCAAGCCCCTGGAAGAGGATGTTCGTGCCGTGCTGTTTAGGGGTGTGCGTGAATTGCTTATGAATGTGGTCAAGCATGCCCAGGCACAGAGGGTATCCGTGGACTTGAAACGACAGGGAGACAATATCTTGATCACCATTGAGGATGACGGGATTGGCACGGATATCGATCCCATGACCTGTCGATCACAGGGCTTCGGTTTGATGAGTATCTTTGAGGCCCTACACCGATTGGGAGGGGAACTGGCTGTGGAGTCACAAGCGGGCCAGGGTTTTAAGGCGACGTTAATGGCTCCGCTACGTTTCCAGCAACGGGCACCCTATCCGATTACCGATTCCACACGTACCCCGAAAACGGATTTCCCTGTTCTACGATAGCTTATCCCAACAACTGCCGGGCAATACGATCGGCCGCATCACGTCGGGCCACTTGATTGCAGGCCTGGGCCATGTCACGTCGAAGGTTGCTATGGCTCAACAAGGGTTCCAATTCCTCCCAGAGCCATTCGCATCGGTCCTGGTTGTTGGGCACGTCATCAACGATGACTGCTGCTCCCACCTCCACCAGCTTACCGGCATTGCGGTATTGGTGCCGATCCTTGTGATAAGGGTAGGGCATGCAGATGCTGGGTACCCCTGCGGCCGCATATTCCGCCACGCTCACCGCACCACTACGCCCAATCAAAAGATCCGCCGCAGCCAACAGGTCGGGCATGTCGTCGTAGTAACCCCGCACGTGGTAATCGATCGTCGCCTTTTCAGTCGCGGCCTTGACCTCTTCGAAGTTGCGTGATCCCGTTAAATGCACCACCTGCCAGGTATCGGCGAATCGATTCAACTGTTCCAACAGGGCGATCAGGGTTTGGTTGATGTTCTGCGCTCCACTGGAGGCCCCGGTAATCAACAGGGTGTGCTTGTCCGGATTCAAGCCGATCCCCTCAATCGCCCGTTGCTTGTCGGCCTGATTGAAGCTCGTACGCAGGGGGCAACCCACCACGTGACATTGAGCCCCATGCTGTTCCATCTCTGCGACCGAATCCTCGAACTGCAGAAAGATATCCTGGGCCCAACGCGCGATCACGCGATTGGCCTTGCCCGCTACGATGTCCACATTGATCAGGGCCAGGCGATGACCGTCACGTCGTGCCACCCAGGCTACGGGTGCCGCCACAAAGCCGCCCACGCCCACAATGACCGGTTGGGTACAGTTCGACAAGATCCCGCGCGTCTGGCGCGTGCTGGCCCGGAAGGACTGGATAAAACGCCAGAGCTTGGCTGGTGACAGGGACAGGCCCTGAGCAGGCAGGGGGGTGAAGTCGAAGCCGGTTTTGCTCAGGATGTCTCGATCGATGGGACGCTCCGAACAAAAGAAATGAATCCCCACCTCCGGAGCCAGTTCCCGCAACCGCTCGGCCACGGCCAGAGCCGGATAGATATGCCCACCCGTGCCGCCGCCAGCAAAGTAAAAACAGCGTTCTTGCACCATATAATCGTCCTTGAAGTCGTTTATGATCAAAGGCGTAGCTTACTCGATCCGGATTGAAAGGTCCAGGGCGTGTCTATGGTGGATCAGGGGTTCGGATGGTTTTGAGAATACAGAATACAGAATACAGAATGCAGAATGTAGAATACAGAAGGGGGCTTGCTTCGGAGGGGCCAATACGGTATAGTAAAACCTAGCGGATGACTCGAAGGTCGACGGCTTTATTAAGAATGCCATCATATTGTCACATTTCATATCTCGACCAGGACCTTCTAGAGACGCCGATAGCGATAACAATCTGTCGGAATTAGGTTCACGGTTCCAGGTTCACCGTTCACAGTTAAACTTTGAACAGCCTTCCTTTAACCGGGAACTGTGAACCGTGAACGTGGAACCCAAAAGAGGGATATGAAAATGTTCAATGCGAGAATCATGTCTGTAGTGCTGGTCTGGGGGCTGGCGGTCTGTTCGTTGAGCCAGGGTCGGATAATCTATGTGGATGATGATGCCAATCTTGGAGGAGATGGGATCTGTTGGGAGACGGCATATAAGTTTCTACAGGATGCGGTTGCCTTGTTAGATGATTTGGGGGATACCGGGGTCGAGATACGGATTGCTCAGGGAACCTATTTACCTGATCGCGATGAGGAAGATCCCCAGGGAACTGGGAAGCCTACTGAATCTTTTACATTGTCTGGATTGGATTGTAATGTGGTGATGCGAGGAGGGTATGCTGGTTTAGTTGGACCAGATCCCAAGGTCTGGGATATCGAGGCATATCGAACTATTTTGTCGGGAGATTTGTCAGAGAATGATATCGCAATCACTGATGCCCAATTGTTGGCGGATGAACCCACACGTCAAGAAAATGCCTACAACATTATGAATGTTGATTTGAGGCATAATACAGTCGAATTGGACGGACTGACCTTTTGTGGAGGTCAAAATAAATACGATGGAGGAGGTGCCATTGCATTTGTCGTTTACCAAGATGATGGTGGTACAGTCCGAAATTGCCGTTTTGTTGAAAATTATTGTGCTAATGCAGGAGGTGCCATTTATAGCTTTACGAACAATGTCAACGTTATTAAATCATCTTTCGAATGTAATGCATCATTTGCGGGTGGTGGAGCTGCGATAAATATCGGCAACTTCAGAGAATGTCAATTCATTGGCAATTTTACTCACAGCGATGGGGGGGCTCTGTATGAGGTGGGAGGGATTGATAAATGTTTATTTAAGGCCAACTGTGCAGTAGGGGATGGAGGGGCAATCTGTTCTTATAATAATAGTGAAATAACAAACTCTTTTTTTATACAGAACCATTGTAATGGATGGGGAGGCGGGATTGTGTCAATGGGTATTTCACATTTGAAACAATGTGCTCTGATTGATAATTTTGCGAGGTATGGAGGGGGCTTGGCCTTTTCTTCGGATCAATATCTAATTGAGGAATGCCTCATCGTTGGTAATTATGCCAATGAGTGTGGGGGGGGAGTTTTTGTAAATGGAGCGGATTCTGTACTTCTGAAGAACTGCACTATTGTTGATAACCGATCGCCTCAAGGGAGCTTCCTTGCAACGCGTAGGAATCCTTATCAGGATGGTGTGCAAAATATAATGGGCGTTCAGTCATGTATTATAAATAATGACGGTGTGGAAATTTGGAATAATGAAGGTGTTGTGGGTTTTACCTACTCCTGCTTGTCTCAAGGCTTGCAGCACTATTATGATCCCAATCAAGGCATTGCATTAGGAGTGGGGAATATTCATGTCGATCCTTGCTTCGTAGATCCCGGTTATTGGGATGCCAATGACACGCCTTCTGATCCAAAGGACGACTTCTATGTGGTCGGGGAATATCATCTTAAATCTCAAGCAGGCCGTTGGGATCCCAACAGCGAATCCTGGGTTTGCGACGAGGTCACCAGCCCTTGCATCGACGCAGGTGATCCCAACAGTGACATCGGTTGGGAGACGGCTCCACATGGCGGGGTGATCAACATGGGAGTCTATGGAGGGACGTTGGAGGCAAGCCGGTCGGTGGCGGTGGTGCCGTCTTGGCAGGAGCGTTACGAGGCCTTGTTGGCGACGATTGAACCGAACGATGGGGTGGTGGTGTCCGTGGATGTAAACGACGGATATCTCAAAGAAGTGACCTTGGAGGAGGGGGCAGTGTTTACTCTGCCGAATACGGACTCAATGGCTGGAGAAGAGGTGGCCCTGGCCTTTGTCGAGCAGTGGCAGGATCTCTTTATGGTTGATAGCGGAGCCATGGGACTAGCCGTGGATTCAATCAAGGAGGAGGATTCGTCTCTAATCGTTGAGCTTGATCAGACCTATGCCGGTCTGAGTGTACATGGAGCAGAGGTCACGGCGGTGGTGGTAGAGGGCTCTGGTGTTAACTGCATTGCCTGTGATCTGATGGTGGATCCCTGTCAACTGGAACAGAATCTATCTCTATTGCAACCTACACTGACTCAAGAAGACGCTGAGGCCATCGCCACCGATCCCAGTACCTTGCCTGAGGTTTGGATCTTGCTTGGAATTCAAATGGATATAAGCAGCGATTTACGCATTTTTTCCCCTCAGGTTGTGGGAGGGCAAGGCGAACCAAGGTTAGTTTGGTCTGTTTTGATTTCTGCGGATTTACCTGGAGCTTGTAGCCAGAGACGATTGATTGATGGCCATACTGGAGAGTTGTTGTTTACCAAGAAATACTGCCCTTATCCTTCAAGGGATTGATTCATGTCAAAAACGGATAACCGATGACTGATCACCGATCACCATCCTTCTGCATTCTGTATTCTTTTTAGACTCCTGCAACCTTACGCTTCCAGCGCGATCTGCAGCACTTCCTTGGCGTTCTTGACGAACTTGAAGGTCATCCCCTTTTGTGCCTCCTTGGGCACATCGACCATGTCCTTTTGATTGCGGGCTGGGAGCAGGACGGTTTTGATGCCGGCTTGCTTGGCGGCCAGGAGCTTTTCCTTGAGTCCGCCGATGGGCAGGACCAGGCCACGCAGGGTGATCTCGCCGGTCATGGCCACGTCCGGACGCACGGGTTGATCCAAGAGCAGTGACACCAGGCTGGTGAGCATGGCCACGCCTGCACTGGGGCCGTCCTTGGGGATGGCACCGGCCGGGACGTGGATGTGGAAGTCGAGCTTGCTGAAGTCTTCGGGATTGATGCCCAGGTTTTCCGCACGGGCTTTGACCACGGAAAAGGCGGCCTCGGCACTCTCACGCATGACGTCACCGATCTGGCCGGTCAGTTGCAGGTTGCCCTTACCGGGCATGGCTGCGGATTCGATAAAGAGCAGTTCACCGCCAAAGGGGGTATAGGCCAGGCCTGTGACCACGCCGGGGATGCCGCTGCGCAGGGCCAGTTCGGATTCGAATTGGGCTGGGCCCAGGATGCGAGCGATGTCCTTTTTGCCGATGGTGGCGCGGCGGCGTTCCTTTTTGGCGATGTCCGTGGCAATGCTGCGGCAGACACCGGCGATGTTACGTTCCAGGTTACGGACACCCGCCTCACGCGTGTAGGACTCAATGATGGATTCGAGGGCTTCGTCCTTGACGGTCAGTTGCGTCTTCTTGATCCCGTGCTCCTTGAGTTGCCTGGGCACCAGGTAGCGTTTGGCAATGCGGAGCTTTTCCACGGTGGTGTAGCCGGGCAGTTCGATGATCTCCATGCGGTCGTACAGGGCCGGGGGAATGGGCTCGGTGTAGTTGGCCGTGGCAATGAACATGACCTTGGACAGGTCAAAGGGCTGGTCCAGGTAGTGGTCGTTGAAGGTGTTGTTCTGTTCGGGATCCAGCACCTCGAGCAGGGCACTGGCCGGGTCGCCGCGGAAGTCGGCCCCGATCTTGTCGAGTTCGTCGAGCATGAACACGGGGTTACTACTGCCGCATTTACGCAACTCTTGCAGGATGCGACCGGGCAGGGCCCCGATGTAGGTGCGGCGATGTCCGCGGATGTCGGCCTCGTCGCGGATGCCACCGAGTGACATACGGATGAACTTGCGTCCCATGGCCCGGGCAATGGATTTTCCCAGCGAGGTCTTACCCACACCGGGAGGGCCCACAAAGCAGAGGATGGGGCTCTTGCCCGTGGGGTTGAGCTTGCGTACGGCCAGGAATTCCAGGATGCGTTTCTTGACCTTGGACAGGTCGTAGTGATCCTTGTTGAGGATGCGTTCGGCCTTGGGGATATTTAGTTGGTCTTCAGTGGCAACCGACCAGGGCAGTTCGCAGACCCAGTCGAGGTAGGTGCGGATCACGCTGTACTCGGGCGAGGCCGAGGGGATCTTGCTGAGACGATCCAGTTCGCGCAGGGCTTCGGTCTCGACATCCGCGGGCATCTTGGCCTTTTTGATGTTCTCGTTGATTTCCTTGAGTTCTTCGAGTTGGCCGTCGCCATGGCCCAGTTCGTTTTGGATGGCCTTGAGCTGTTCTTGCAGGAAGTACTCGCGTTGGTTCTTGTCGATCGACTCCTGCACGCGCCCTTGGATCTTGTGACTCATCTCCAGGACCTCGAGTTGGTTGGCCAGGGCCACGGAGATCATCTCCAGACGTTTGGTGGCATCCAGTTCTTCCAGGAGGTTCTGCTTTTCCTCAACGGGAAGATTGAGGTTGGCGGCCAGGAAGTCGGCCAGGGCCGAGGGATGGTCGATATTTTCCAGCAGCACTGAGGCCTCTTCCGGGACATTGGGGCTCAGCTCGATGACGCGGTTGGCACTTTGGCGTACACTGACCACTAGGGCCTGGAGCCGTTTGCTCTTGCGGAACTTGGATTCCAGTGGGGTGATCTCGGCCTTGAGAAAGGGCTTGTTTTCGATAAAGCGAGTAATCTTGAAGCGGCTCAGGGCATGGACCACCACGTGGATGGGACCCTGCGGCATCTTGATGATCTTGAGAATGGAGGCGGCTGTACCGGTGTGGTAAACGTCGCGGAAGCCAGGGTTGTCTTGGTCCGGGTCCTTTTGAGCGACCAAACCAATGATGGTTTCGTTGGGGGTGCAACTCAGGATCAGTTCACGACTGCTGTTGCGGCCGATAGCCAGAGGGGTCACCGTACCCGGATAGGCCACAACATTACGCAGTGGTAAGATGGGTAAGGTTTCCGGGAGTTCGAACTCTCCGTTTTCCTCTCGGTTTTCCGCGTCCTCAGTGGCTAGATATTGTTCTATAGCGTCATTTTCGTCGTAGGTCATGGGATTCGATATTTTATATGTTATTGAATGAGCTTGATTTACAAAAACAGCCCTGAACTAAAGACGGGCTTTCGCGGCTCATGTTAACAGATTGGTTGGAAATCCGAAATGTAAAAAAAGCGTAAGCCCAGGGCTGTTGCCAGTCCCAGGCTCACGCTCTACTGGACGCAGAAAGGTTGGAGACGCCCAATCTTGTTTTTTAAGATGTTATTCGGTCAGAGGTTCGTTGGGATCGTTCGGATCCTCCTCGGCCAAGACCGGGAGAGACCACTCGGTCAGCGGCTCATTGGGATCGTTGGGGTCCTCTTCCAGGGCCATCCAACTCAGTTCGGTCAAGGGCTCGTTGGGATCATTGGGATCGTCTTCTAGAGCCATTGAACTGTTTAGGGCCAATTGGGCCCAAGCCGCACTGGTGCAAAGCATACTGACCATCAATCCGATTGCCACAAGGCGTTTCATGGTATTCTTCCTTAAAGGAATCCAGGTGAAAAATGAGTTAACCTTCGCAATACGTACTGTTATCTGTTTTGATGATAATCGGGGTGGTGATGCCACTGGGCAGCAACTGTTCTTCTTCGGGTTCGATTTCGATGACACCCACGTCTTCAATCGAGGTCGTTTCCGAACCGCCATCTTCCAGGGTGGCACCAATATTGGTGACAAATCCGGAATCCCATCCCGTGGTATCGCACATGGAGATGATCGTTCCTTCGATTCTGCAATTACCCCGCACATCCACAATACCGCCCACCACAGCACCCTTGAGTACATTATAGGTTGAGGTATCTGAGTTGGTGTTACCCAGGTCCACGTTGAAGTGCGGGGCCAGAACCGTGGCCTCCTGGATGTCTGAGGTGTTATTAAAGGTGGCTTCGCCCGTAAAGTACAGGGCGTTGTATTGCCATTTCAGACTGCTGGGGGTGTTGGTCACGATGACGCCATTAAAGGTGCAGTCATTGAAGCGAATATTGTTATAGTTAGTCGATGTGGATTCCGCACAATCGATGTAGAGCACTCCTTCGAAGGTGCAATTTTCAAAGAGGGCATTGCGATTGGACGGCACATAGGCATCGGTGAAGGTCTCGTTTTCATAGACATAACGCGTCAGGGTACGAGCCCCGGATTTGTAGTCATCGTAACCATCAGTCCCATGGGGGAAATATTCGGTCACGGTATTGTCCGAGGTGGACGTGACTTCCTGCTCGACATAATTGGGATTGCGACGGGTGCCAATGTTGACCCACTCGGTCGTGGTCGTGGTCGTGGTACGGGTACCGATATCATTGGCATAGGTGCGATCATAGTAAAGCGAGGTGTCGTAATCGCTGATGTCCATGCCCCCCATTTGATCGTCGACTTGATCGTAGTTGATGCCTTCATGATAACCCAGAATCTCATCCGTGCTTTCATTGGCGTATCGGTCCGCGTAATTGTCCGTGAGGGGATCGCCATTGGCATCGATGGGATTGCCGTTCGTGTCCAGGGTCTCCATCTGATACCCCTCGGCCTCAATGTCACTGCGGCTGAGCACGGTATTGATGGTGCCTTCCACGCTGGAATCGCTGGTGATGTTAAAGGGCGAGATGTCGGCTCGATCCCAGGAACTGAAGATGTCACCATAAATGGTGGTGTCTCCGGTGAGCCACATACGTCCCCGTCCGGCAATAGCATAGTGCAGGACTTCGCTGTCCTTGGTCATATACATGCTGATTTGGGCGCTGCGAGTGATGTTGCCATTTTGTCCGGTGGACTGGGCATAGAGCTTGGCGAGGTTATCGTCATAGCGATAGAAGCGTACATTGTAGGTCGTGCTGCTGTTGGGCAGGGAAAAGCCCGTAACCACGATTTCATCGCCACTACCCTGAGAGTCCGTGAAGGAGGCGGAGGCATTGACGGTGGCGTTGTTGAGATCCAAGGTCAGGATGTGACTGTAGAGGTCGCTCCAAACCTCTTCAGCCTCAGTGTTACTGACCGTGTTGTTGCCGGTTTCGGCCAGGGACACCGTATTGATGATGTAGTTGGCGATTTCCAACCCGGATTGGGCTGCGGATAAACAATCGTTGACCTTCTCTTGATTGCTGGCCACCTGGTTGTTGACGTCGGCAAAGGATGCCAGGGTGACCGCCAAGGAACTGAAGATGGCCAGAAAAATCATGGCCAACACCAAGACCGTACCGTGCATGCCAGGGGCTCGCTTACTGCGTAACGATTTCATGTCAGTGCCTCATGCAGAATAAAACGCTCCTGTTTGGGTTCTCAACCCTTTTTCTCAAGCTATCTAAACCGTAAGAAATAACTTAATCGCCCGCAAACGAACCCTGGGTGACTCTCGGGTTAATTGTAATCGTAGTTAATGGTGATGTCTGAAGTCAGGATTTCAGAATAGGAACTGGAGACGTATTGCATGATGATTTGGGGAACGAATCCGGCCGGAACCTCATCCAAACCAGAGCGATTGAGATAGAGGTCAGTATTACCGGACAGGTCCATCAGGGTGTCGCTGTAGTTGATGATCGATCCTTCGACCGTGCCTCCCGCACTGCCAAAGAAAGTGACACCGTTAGCCGCAATGGCTCCATTGAGGATCGAAAAGGAACCGCCCATGGAAACAGCGAAGCCTGGAGCCATCATAAAGACACCTTCATCCTCGCGAATGCCGTCGAACTCGGCATCGGCAGGTAGGTCGCTGACAGGGTCGCTACTGACATTCCCGGTAATGTAGATCTGGTTGGAACCGGAGTCGTCCGTCCAATCCCCATCGCCAACGATGATTCCGGTGACATCGACGTTACCGGTAAAGGTCACCACATTGGGGGTTTCGATGAAGACGACACCCATGATGGTGGCATTGCCGGAGAAGTGGGGATTTAGACCGGCTGGAATACGGATGTTTTGCAGGGTTACGTCTGCACTGGTGTCTGTGTTGGCATCCATGGTACTCGTCACATAGCCCTCATAGTAGCTGGTGTCAGGTTCCGGCCATTCAGTGACGGGCACGCCCGTGGTCACGTGATAGTCAATGGCATCCTGCCCGGTATCCCCACCGATTCCAGCCTGACCACCCTGAAGGTCGACATAGCCCAAAGGATTGGCAATTTTAACATCACCACCAATCTGTGAATTACCCTTGATATATAGGGCCAAGGCATTGTTGAGGCTTTCGATATAGGCGTTGGACTCGACCGCATAATTAAGTCCGGTAATCAACACGTTGCCCTGTAACGAGAGAGGCCCCTTGGTGGCGACACCATAATCGAAGACCGTATTGGCGCGTGTACCAAAGGCGTAGTCCACCTGGATAACCCGGCTGATGGAATCGTGAAAACCAACCACGTAAAGACGTAATGTGTCCGTGTCTGGTTGATTTAGGATGCCATAAAAGAATTCACTCTCACTGCTGTCCTTGACCACGTAGGGGATCACAATGCAATTGTAACCGTATTCGCTGAGATCCCTTGCTTGAAGGCTGTTGATACCGCTATCCTCAAAGGCTTCGTTCAAGGAGGAGGCCACATAGCTTAACCGTTCGTCATCGTCGATGGTACCGCTGAACGCCACCTTATCCATCCAATAACGAATGGTCTCCAAACCAGATTCAGCGCAGACACTGGCACGATTGGCCTCCATGAGATTGGAGGCGACCTGGAGGTTGGCATTGCTGAAATTGGCCATGGCCACGGCCAGTGATGAAAACACCACCAAGAAGATCATGGCCATGATCAAAACCATTCCCTTATTCCGAGCCTGGGGGGCATTCATGGATTGAATGCGTTTCATATTGTTCACCGGATTAATAGGGCTAAGGGTAACTACGTAATTCTATTTCTAAGATCCAGTTAAACTATCCAAAGCGTCTGATGGAATTGCAAAGTTTCAATGCCCTTTTGGAGTGATTCGAGGAATATCCTCAGAACTAAGGATGTAATAAGGCGTGTTCGAGGGTTACGGTTTGATTTTATCGGGCCTCCTGTTCGGCGAAGTAGGAGCTACGGGCAAACGGAGATGAGATCACCCATTTAAATCCCAGAGCCTTGGCCTGTTGTCCCCATTGATCAAAGCGGTCGGGGAGGATGTAGTCTACCACCTCCAGTGACTCCTTGGAAGGACGCAGGTATTGGCCGATGGTCAGGCGATCGCAGCCCACATGACGCAGGTCCTTGAGGGTTTGGATGATTTGCTCGTCGGTTTCTCCCAGACCGAGCATGATCGAGCTTTTAGTGGGGACGTCGGGGCCAAAGACCTCCTTGGCACGACGTAGCAGGTCCAGTGAGTCCCCATAGATTCCTCCCGGTCGGGCCTTACTATAGAGTTCAGGAACCATCTCGACATTGTGGGCAAAGACAAACGGTAGGGCAGGGGTGAGAATCTCCAAAGCCGCCTGTTCGTGACCTCGAAAATCCGGAGTGAGGATTTCGAATTGGGTGTCAGGGTGTTGCTCGCGTACGGTCAGGATGCAATCGCGGAAATGAGCGGCCCCTCCATCTGCGAGGTCATCGCGGTTGACACTGGTAATGACCAGGTAACGGAGTTTCATGTGGCCCACCATGTCGGCCAGGCGTTGGGGCTCGGTAGGATCCGGCGGCTCGGGTTGGCCTGCGGCGACCGAGCAGAACTTACAGTTGCGCGTACAAATATTGCCAAGGATCAGGACCGTGGCCGTACCGCGTGTCCAACACTCGCCGCGATTGGGGCAGTTGGCATGGATACAGATGGTATTGAGTTCCAACTCATTGAGAATGTCATCCGTATGGCTGAAGGTCTTACCTGCAGGCAGGGGGCGTTTGAGCCAGGGCGGGAGTTTACGTGGTGATGCGGTCATGAGAGTAGGTCCTGATAAAACTGTTGCAAAAAGAGATCGGCCAGGGTGGCCTTGATGCCGGCCATGTCAAAGCTGCGTTGGATCTCCTGCTGTGCCGAGGTGATGACCACCTGGTCTATTCCGCAAGGGATAAAGTGTTCGAAGATCGACAGATCGTTTTGAATATTGATGGCCATACCGTGTAGTGTGACCTGACGTGAGACGCGTACACCGACAGAAGCGATCTTGCGATTTTCAACCCATAGGCCTGGAAATTCCTTGCGGGCATAGGCCTCAATACCCAAGGTGCTCAGCAGATCGCGTCCCACCTTCTCCAAGCGGTGTACGAATTCCCCTGGGGTTAAGTTGAGTGGTCCCAACTGCAGGATGGGATAGAAGACCAGTTGACCGGGGTTGTGGGCCGTGACCCCGCCGCCACGGCGGATCTCAATGACGTCGATGTCTTGTTGTTTGATCTGTTCCGGAGGTAAAACAAAGCGATTGGCCGATTTTCGTGCGCCTAGAGTTACCACGGAGGTGTGTTCGCCGACCAGGAGGGTGTCACAAACCTCGCCTGCACGACGTTGCTCGTGCAACAACAGTTGTTGCTCCAGTATGGGCTGATAGGCGGCTAAGCCCCAATCCAGGACCTGCAGGTGGTCATTCAGTTGGCAAAGCACTTGGGTCATCGAGCTATTGTAATGTCAGCCCGAGCTGGATGCACGTATTTTTCATCAGCCCCTGACTTTGTCAGAGACTGCTACACGGTCAATAGGATGGTGGTGTGGCAGTCTTTGGCCGCAGGCAAAGGGCTGTTAAGCTTCCAGTTTGCGTGCCTCTAAATCCTCCTCAATCGTTTTGAGGAGCTTTTCGGTGATGGGGTAGAAGCAAAGCATCACGGCACAGACCAGGAGGAAGCCAGCTGGAATGATGCTCAGCAGGAGTTTAATTCCATTGACCGTTTCCAGACTCTGAATAGGATTGGGTACATCATCCGTTGGAGCAATATATTTAAAGAAATCGAGCAGCTTCAACTGCATGTATCCACCAATGGCTACGCCCGCCTTGATGGCAAACATGATACCCGCGATCACCAGGCCGGTGGCCCGGCGTTTGAATTTCCATTCGTGGAAATCGGTGGCGTCGGCAAACATGGCAAACAGTAATACGGGCATGGCACCGGCGACGACCGACCAGAGAAAGTTCATGACACTAAGCACCTTGAAGTTGTCCGAAGGCAACCAGTAGAACGCAGCCCCCAGTGCGACTCCCAGAAACGTCAGAATGATGAGGAGCGGTTTTTTGCCCATGCGTTTTTTTAACGGGGTCAGCATGAAGACACCGGCCATCATGCCGATGGTACCGATGGACAGAAATACGGTGGTGCGGTCAAAATCCAGAGGAATGGGACCTACCTTTAGTGTAAACAGAACTTGCCCCGGATGACTGGCGACATAGGCAAAGTAGTAGGCGGCGGTGCCGTTGCGAATCATATTGTGGGTTAACCAGAAGATGCAACCAATAAACAGGATCAGCCAGGGAATATTACGTGCAACATCGGGTAGATCGGCCCCAAATGCGTTTTGTTGGGATTTCGCAGGTTTGACACGCTCACGAGTGGTCAGGAAGGTGATGAGCAGCAGGACTGTGGCAATGCCGCCAAAAAGGGCCATCGCCATTTTGTAGCCGACTTGTGGGCTGTAGCCGAGTGTCTTGTTAAAGCCGAGAAGGGCAGAGTCGGCGCCAAAGAACTTGACCAGGGGTAGCATAAATGTCGTGATTAGCATGCCGCCGATAAAGGCGAAGAAGAAGCGGTACTGTGACAGGGTTGTCCGTTCCCTGGGATCCGGGGTCATGACTGCCATCATAGAGGAGTAAGGGATATTGACGGCGGTGTAGGCCATGGTCGCCAGAATGTACGTGGCATAGGCATAGATGATTTTGGCGTTCGCCCCCCATTCCGGAGTGACAAACATCGCGTACACTAAAAATCCATAGGGGACTCCCACCCAGAGCAGGTAGGGACGGAACTTACCCCAACGCGTGTTGGTGCGGTCCGCAATCATGCCCATGACCGGGTCGTTGATCATGTCCCAGATACGCGTCACCAGGAACATGGTGGCCGCATGCTTGGCCGAGATGCCAAAGACATCCGTGTAGAACTTGGCCAGGAAGAAGCTCCAGGCTTGGTAGAGGATATTGGAGGCCGTATCGCCCAGGCCGAAACCGACCTTTTCCACGACCGACAGTTTATGTTCCGGTGCGACTGCTGTGCCTTGATTCATCTGGTTCGTCCGCCTTTAAATCATAGAGCCATTGGGTTTCTGTATAAGATTGGCACAATTTTTATGAAAATCTATGATTTTGGCAAGGAATTAATTAGACGGTGGCTACGATGGCATGGCGAACAATAGATCCTGGAGTCGTTTGATGGTGGAGTCCGTTATTGCTTGGTTGGACACATGCAATATAGTATTACATTTAAGTAGATTTCAGTTGCTGTCGATATAAAACTTGAAATATATAGGGTGTTGTTAGTTTTGGAGGTTTCTATAATGCCATTATGGGATGAAACATGCAGCGTATCCGTTCCGGAAATGGATCGTCATCATCAGCGTTTGCTTGATTTGCTGAATCAAGTAAATCAGGCCATTAGAGAGCAACGTGGAATGGATGAGATCAGTACGATCTTATCTGAGGCCTCTGACTATACACGCACCCATTTTGAGGCTGAAGAACACATGCTCGAAGCCTATGGCTATCCGGACTTACACCAGCAAAAGGTTCAACATATCAAGTTTGTCAGAGAGATTGAGGCCCTTAGGGTACAATACAAAAATGAGGATTGGCCTGCCCCCGTTTTATGTACCAGTTGTTATGAGAGTCGGGGTTAATGGTTCTCTCGCTGGATGATCCGGAGGGAGGCCCGAAGGGCCGACCGGAGGATCAGCCAGCGAGGCCGCGTACGATGCCGGAGGCTGGTAGCCCAACGACGAATGCGGTCGACGGTGGTTATACTCGTTCTTCCAGCTTGCCGCTAGGACTTTTGCGTCACGTAAGCCAGTGAATAACTCGGTATTGAGAAGCTCATCACGGACTCGACTGTGAAAGCTTTCAGCGTAGCCGTTTTGCCAGGGAGATCCTGGCTCGATATAAAGCGTATCTACCCCTGCAACACCCAGGTAGTCACGAATGGCTGAGGCAATGAATTCCGACCCGTTATCGCTACGTATGTGGCCAGGGATGCCACGAATTAACATCGTCTCACTGATTAAAGACACGACATCGACGGCCTTGATGCTACGCTCAACCTCAAGCAGCAGGCATTCACGGGTATACTCATCGACGAGGCTCAGCCACTTCAAAGGACGACCGTGTTCGTCACGGTCATGAATGAAGTCCCAGGCCCAAACGTCATTCTTGCACGAAGCTGCACGACGAATGCAACTGTTGTCGCTATGACCCAAACGACGCTTTTTACTCTGTTTCTGTGGCACTTTAAGCCCTTCACGTTTCCAAAGACGATAGACTCGCTTGCGGTTGACACGCCAACCCTCAAGCCGGAGTTTGGCCCAGATCATCCGGTATCCATAGCGTGGATGCTGGCGAACCAAGGCATGGATCGCGGCCAGTAAAAGCGGCTCATCGTCAGGCACCCGCGACTGATACCGCTGTGTACTGCGGGGCTGTTCCAAGACCCGACATGCACGACGTTGTGAGACGTTCAATTTGCACTGAACCGCCTTGACCGCCTGCCGCTTGCGTGACGGGCCTACGAATTTCCCAGGAAGTCTACGGCCTCCTTGAGAATCGATTTGTCCAACTCGGCGTCGGCCAGAAGACGCTTGAGCCGGGCATTTTCGTGCTCCAGCTCTTTGAGTCGCTTAGCGGATTCGGCCTTCATGCCACCGTACTGGTTACGCCAACGGTGATACGTGGCCTCACTGACACCGAGATGTTGGATTACGGTCGCCAAGGGCTGACCTGAGTTTAATAACGCTTCGGCCTCCCGAAGGGCCGCAATAATCTGTTCTGGACTTCGTCGTTTACGTTTGCTCATCTAGAGTCTCCTTGCCAATTGGCATATTAGAGACTCTCATAACAGTTGGGTCAAGTTTTGGGGAGCACGCCAGGATCTTACGGTCTGCATGGCCACGGCCAATCATCTTTCTCAGTGGTTTATCAATCACATTCGTGGCCTGGATAAGCAGTATGCCAATTATTTCGCTCAAAATAAGATAACACCTCAGGTTGCCGGCGTCAAATAGGCTAGCAATGTAAATCAGTCTACGTTCATGAGGGTATGGAACTCGTTGCGTATATATCCAAAGATAATGAATATTTAAGCAACTACCCCCAACACCCCGGTAATCTTATCGAGCAGGACTTCGTAATCAAAAGGTTTGACGATATATTCCGCGGCTCCTCGTTTATGAGCCTCATCCAAAAAGTCCTTGTCTGAACGTCCGGTGACCATGATGACGGGGATATTGCGAGTCTGTTCGGATTGGGATAGATGTTCGAGAACCTCGGGGCCGTCCATCTTGGGCATCATGTTGTCCAGTAGGATAAGGTCGGGTTGCTCGCTGGCGGCCTTGGCCAGGGCCTCCTCTCCGTCCCAGGCCGTGACCACGTCGTAGCCCTTGCCTTGGAGGAACTTTCCCAGTAGCAGGTTGATGGAGGGGTCGTCATCGACGACTAACAGTTTCATGGTTTGATTTTGAGGCTTTTTTCCAAACATGATTTACTCCTCGTGCTTGGCCAGTGGATCCAGATCACAGACATAGGGCATCCAATTGGCGTCCGGGATGTCATCGTCGCGATAGATTCTGGGCGTGATGAATACGCCCAGTTCGCTTTCTTCGTTTTCTTCGTAGGTTTGGCGGAAGAGTCCACCGATAATGGGGAGGCTTCCCAAGATGGGGACACCGCTAACGGTACGACTGGGAGATTGTTTACGCAGCCCACCGATGATAATGGTTTGGCCGTCTTTGACGCGCAGGGTGGTCTCGGCCTTGCGTGTCTCGATCACGGGCGTATCGCTGTCTGCAATACGGAAGGTGCCCACATGGGCGCTCTGCTGCGGCTGGATGTGCATGATAATGTAGCCGTCGGGTGAGATCTGCGGCTGCACCTGTAACTTGACTCCCGCCTCTTTAAACGATGTGGTGCCGATGCTGCCGCCGTTGGAGGTCTCGCTGAGTTCCTGGTACGGGATCTCTTCCACCGAGTCGATGGTGGCCGAGTAGTTGTTCAACACCAGGATCTTGGGGTTGGCCAGGATCTTGACGTTTTCCTGAGTTTCAACGAAATCCAGCAGACCGGAGATGGACCAGGTGGCCGCCGTCTTGGCAAAGCTCAATTGTCCATAGGGATTGGTGGCTCCGGTGGCACTCATGGCCTGGGTCAGGGCAATCGTGGGATCGCCGTCACGGGCTTGTCCCAGGATGGACCAGTTGATCCCCATCTTGAGTTCGTCACTGAGATTGACATTGACGATTAAGACGTCAATTAGCACCTGTGGGGCCTTGACGTCCAAATAAGCCAGGGCCTGTTCGATGCGCTGGAGGTCCTCTTCACGATCGCTGATCAAAAGGGCATTGAGTCGGGTGTCGATTCCGATCTTGCCGTCGTTCGACAAAAGGTCCGCCAGGGTCTGTTGGATGTTTTCGGCCGTGGCGTACTTCAATGAGTAGCTCCGTGTGACGATTTGTCCGGCCGGCAGGATACGTAGGCTATCAAGACCGATATGACGGTAGCTACATCCAATGGCTTGGCAAAGCGTTTCGATGGCTGTATCCCAAGAAACTCGTTTGAGCTTGAGGCTGATGGACTCGGGCAAACTCACTTCGATAAGTAGATTGAAACCACGCTGCAGGGCTAACGCTTCCAGGGCCGCTTCGGTGGGGCAGTTGTCCAGGAAGAGATAGAACTGGTTGGGATCACGAGTTTGCAGGTCTTCCGGACTGACGGTAAAGCGGGGGGGTAATTCCATGACTTCTGTCCCCTCTTCATGTGTCTTGAAGAGGATGCGTTGTAGGTCGATTCGAGCCACCTGCCGTTGACCTAGAAATGTCCCTTCCGGCAGTACTGTGTTGTCCACGATGGCAACGGATTGTTGAACATTCCATACAATTCCTGTCAAACGCGACGCTGGGGCCTGCGGAGCCATGGATTGCGTGGGCGAGGATATGGCCGTGAACCCACCCAGGGGGCCAAAGGGATTGGGAGAGTTGCCCTGCCCCAGGCAACAAGCCCCAATACCAAGCCATAGCGTAACGATCAAGCGCTTCATGCCAACTCCTCTTGTTGTTCAGGGGTGATGATTAACACCACGCGAAAGCTCAAACGCGGATAATGCTCCTGACCCGGTGGCATACTAATTCGCAGTGAATTCAAGACCACCGTTTGCGGTCGGTCGATCAAGCGATTGAGATAGTTCATCATGTCATAGAATCCCCCCTCAAGGACCATGTCCGCTGATTGGGTCCAAATCATACTATTTTGTGTATGGGTTAAACTCGTTATGGGTGATAGTGAACGCGATATCGGTTGTAGGTTGGCTTCACGAGCCCAGGTGTTCAGGTTTTCAAAGAACATGCGGGCCTGACCATCCGTACAACAACCGGCCTCCAAATTGGCCAGTTGCTCTTGACCTTGTTGCCAACGTTGTTGGGTTTGATTAAACCGTTCTTCCATTCCCATCAGGGTTTGAGAGAGTTGGGATTTTTGTTGATACTCCTCTTGAAGTTGTCGCAGTCGGTTCCATTGGCGATGGGGTAATGTTATGTAAACCCCCCCGACGATAGCCGTGATGATCCCCAATGTTAGGCCCCAACGTTGTCGACGATCCAGGGAGAGACGTGATGGGATCATAATTGAATCCTTTCAATGAGATGGAGGTTGATCGTCAAGCGGAAATCCATCACCGCCTTCTGTTGAGGGTTCGCACTGACCTCATCGACAACCGCATTGTCGAAGTGGGGCGAGGAGGCTAAGTCCTGACTGAATTCGTGGATTCTTTTCTCTTCGAGGGTTTGGCCTGTAAGGATGAGTTGTCCATCTGGAGTACTCCAAATCTCGGCAAGACGTGTGTTTTGAGGTAGACGTTGCACCACATCCGTTATGAGAGCGGGCCAATTGATTTGTTTCAGCCCTTGATAGATCTGTTGGTAAGAATCAATGTTTTTCTGAGTTTCTTCCAGTGCTTGATTAAGTTTTTTAATCTCAGTGGCAATCGGAGACGAATGATCAATCTGTTCGGTTAATGAATTGTAGCCTGCCTGTACTGCTTGGAGTTTCCATTGCAGCGGTACAGTGAGCAAACCTATCAACAGAATCAAGGCCACTGCGATTTTGCTCGTGAGGCTGATTTGACGAGTGGTCCGGACCTCTTGTAGCCGGTAGGGTGACACCAGGTGGAGACCGGGTTTGAGACGGTCTGTCCGGGCCAGCTCCCAAGCCGCGGCTAGGGGCGGCAGAGGACAGTGCTTCAGCCCTTCGCCGGTCAAGGCCAGGGGCTTGCTCCATTGAACGGCTCCCAAGGTTTTGACCTGGACGTCCTTGAGGGCGTGACGAATTTTGAGGGTGACATCACGCAAATCTTCGTATCGCCCCGCACTGGTCACTCGTAGTGTTAGGGCTCCGTTTTGCATCGACTGGGCATAATTCAAGACCGGTGTGACCATGGTCGCCAGGGCTTGAGCCGAGGTCTCACCTTGCAGCAAGCTCGTTAAGGAAAGGTTGAGCGATTGGTTAAAGAGCAACCGATGTCCCTGTAAGACGGATAAGGACGCCGCCTGTTCGTTCAGAGTGAGCAAAAGCGATCGTTCTTCAGATGAAAGGCTCTCTTTCAGCCCTTCCAAGATGGGCCATAGCATGGGACTGAGACGATCGAGGTGACCGATACAATAGCAGGCAATGTCTAACGCGATATCACTGCCGGGTTGCGGGGCCATGGCATTAAGGGCTCGCCATCCTTGCTCCAATTCGTAGAGTACGTGATCATTCATGACCCGGGCACGGCCAAAGGGCTTGCAGTGTTCGAGTTGTTCACGGATGACCTCACTGGCGTGAACCCGTTGTTCGTTGGATAGTTCCAAGACCGTCAAACGCGTGGCCTGGAGGGGTAAGGCGAAGGCCATACGTTCAACATTGAGTCGGTGATTATGGATAAAGCGTTGTAGATGGCGTTGTATGGCTTTGGGGTTTTGGATGACCCCGTCGATGATGTCGCCGGGAGCTACAGGTTCTCGATCCCAGGCCAACACCTTGATCTGTGGACGTTGGGTGTGTAACGCCACCATACTGAAGGAGGTGTCGTCCCAATGGGCTCCTAAGATGGAAGGAGTCTGTCTTCTCATGGATCGATCTCCTTCCAGGTGCGAATACGGATACCAAAGGGTTTGGAAGTGCCTAAAATCGTAACCTCGGATTCTAAGCGACGAGAAAATCCACCCGCATTCTGGGTGCCGGTGCAACGAATCAAGGTGCCATTGTTCGAAACTGTGACATTGTATTCATTTTGAGTGCCGGAGGGGAATTTAGACGTCCATGTTTTATCTGCGGCGGTGCCCTTGTCACGGATGGTGTCCAAGGCATCGGCCATTCCTGCCTCAGCGAGGTAGTAGGCCTGTAAAGCGGCGATCCGTTGGGTGTTGATCTTGAGATCCAAGGCATTGAGCAGACTGAATCCTACGCCCACGGCCGCCATGAATAGGGCCGTAAACAAGGTGGCCATCAGGATAAAACCTTGTTGTCTGCGTTGGATTCTCATATGTCTCCTAATTGGCGGCTCCGGCGGTTCCGTAAACCGGCCCGAGGGTCCAGTTGTCCGCACCGCTGGACGGGCCATTGGGATCGATGCGTTCCAGAGAGGTGCCATCACCGTCACCGCCCCAACTGTCATCATAGGTCACACTGTCCATTTCATTAGCCCCATCCGTCAACGTGATGGTGGTGCTGGTGTCATCCAGTCCGTTGCCGATACTTTGATTTACATTGTCATCAACAGCAAGGCACAGGGCATTGGGATCACCACGGGAGACAGTGGCTGAGACCTCGTCTAAAAATAGAGGTTTATTGTTAGTTGTGTTGGTAGTGGCAAAGATCAATTTGACAGTCTGACCGAAACCTAGCGAGTTACTGACCGTATGTTGAGTCCAGTTCTTACTCATCTGGGCCGAGTAAGGCGTCTCCAGTAGCGTGTCGTTGATGTCTCTGATTTCGATTGTGAGGGTGCATTTTTTTTCTTGATCGGCGTATTCCCAGAAGCTAATGAGGCAACTGCTATAGCCGCTCGGGATGGTGATGCTTTGCTGGATCCAGGCAGAGCCTTGGGTGCTGTCCGTAGCGGCCCATGAAGAACCGTTTGCAGCATCACTGGTGATGGTCCAGGCCCCGCTGTCAGTCCAAGGACTGAGCGAGCCGGTTTCATAATCGCCGTTGGTGAGTAACTCACTGAAGAATTGCGTGCCCGGTGCCGTGACAATAGCATATTCGCCTGGGCCCAGTGTGGTCGTACCGTCCCCTGCTGTGGGATGGGCGATAAGCTCTTCGCTATAGGCGTCCGAATCGGTCCAGAGCTGCCAGCCCGTCAGGTCAAGGTCATGATGGGTATTGTTGTACAGTTCGATCCATTCGTTGAGGGATTCGTTGATAATGCCAGGAGGATTGTACATGATCTCGTTGATCACGATGGCCGGGGGATCGATAGGTAACCACACCTGGTTGCTCAGAGAAAAGCTGATGTCAGTGTCCGTTGGATTCGTCGCCGTGATCTGTAGGGTTATTGAGGTGATCTCTGCAACATCCACCGGCGCCGATAGGATGTTACCGCTATGATCCAAACAGGTAAAGGTCAGGGCGGTGATGTTGTTGGCCAGTTCACTGGGTGAACCAGTGGGGCCGTAATAGAGCGTGTTTGTGCCTATGTTGAGTTCGAGATCGTAGACCACGGCGTTGGCATCGCTGAAACTCAAACTGCCCACAGTGTCACTGGGACCGGTGACACTATGAATCGACACGGCTTGACGCAGGATCCGATTGGTAAAGGACAGGGCCTGAGCCGTTTCCTGGACCAGGTTTGAACGGCGTCGTCCCAGCTCGAAGTCCGCTCGGCTGTTGGCCAGTAGGCCCACCAAGGCAGTACTCAGTATACTCAGCATACTGACGGCCAGGATCATTTCCGTTAATGTCATCGCTTTAACTCGCATCTCGTTGGGCATAGGCCGTGGTTAATACCAAAATGATTTCGTTGGTGTCCAAACCGTTATCTCCATCCTGATCGTATCCTACTTGTAGGGTGATTCGTTTTCGGGTGCCGCTGCCAATGTTGGTGACACTACGTGCGATCAAATAGCCTTGGCCTAAAACCGAGGACCAAGCCGTTGGATCGATACTGTAGTTGTGGGCCCAGGCGGCCTTAACCTTTTCCATTTCTGTTTCAGCCAATAGAATGGCTGTAGCAGCTTGCTCCGTCGTTCGGCTGACGCGTAGGTTATCTGCACAGGTCAGAATAAAGCCAACCAGAGTACCGGCCAGCAGGGTGGAGGCCATCAAGACCTCCAATAGGGTAAAACCAGGTTTTGTTTTGATCTTGCTCATGTTCAGCTCACCTTGATATGACCGATCAGGCTGACGGTGACGGTTTCCTGTGTGACTCCGTCGCTAAAGGTCGCCGAGCGACTGGTGGTGTCCTCCAGGGTGCCCATGCGATTAAAATGAAAGGTGGTATCTCCACTGATGGTAATGGGATTGGGGACCGGATGGGGCCCACGTAGGGTACTGCTGTCAGAAACCTTGACGATTTGATAGGGACCCTTGGGCAGGGTGACCGTGACCTGAATGCCACTGTTATCCGAACCGCCCAAACCGATTGCCCACGAGCGGGCCAATCGACAGATCCCGGCAAAGTGCTGGGCCGTAGCCTCACATTGTCCCTGGCTAATCATCTCGTGATTCAAGCGAGGGATGGCAATGCTCACCATGATGCCGATGAGGGCCACGATCAGCAATAGCTCCATGAGGGTAAAAGCCAAATGTCGTCGATGGTTTTTAGTCATACCTTTGTCCTTGATTATCAATGGGAATGGTAGGCGATGGTTTTGTTCGTGGCATCATAGACGTAGGAATCACCATAGGGACAAGTAGCTACACCGTGCGGGAAGTAGTCCGTGTTGTTGAGAATCTCGCTGTTGAACTCGGTTTGGTCCGCAGGGTAGTCTCCATCGTTGGTAATGGCCCGCTGTTCCAAGACGCGAATCAGGTTGGAGACGTTGCTGTCACACTTGGCCTGTTTGGCATCGGCCGAGGATTCCGTAATCCTGGGCACCACCACCGAAGCGAGGATCGCCAGGATCAGTACGACCAGTAGCAATTCCATAAGGCTGAAGGCTTTTTGGGGGGTCATCGTAGTCCTTTCATTAAATCAAACATGGGCAAATAGATTGCCATCAAAACAAAACCTACTATCACACTGAGTATCACCACCAAGACCGGTTCGATCTTGGAGACGAGCTTTTTAACTCCTTCATCCACGTCCTGCTCGAGGCCGTCGGAGAAACGCGACAACATCGGATCGAGGTCGCCCGATTCCTCACCTGCGGCAAAGGCATGGACAATGGTTTGGGGAAAGAAATCATGTAGACGAATGGCATCGGTCAGAGAGCCGCCGCGTTGGACGCTGCGACACATCATCTCTGCCGCTTCATCAACCACGGCATGATGGGCCACGTCTTGGGCTACACCAATGGCGTCATAGACGGGGATACCCGCTCGAATCATCACGGTCAATGTTTTAAGGAAACGCAGCAAAAGGACATTTCGCCATAGTGTCCCAAACACGGGCAGACCGATGATCCAACGATCCATTCGGGCCGCAAGTTGGTGATGGCGGCGCGACCAGACCCGCAATAGGACCAAGCCGATGATGACAGCTACCAAGCCGCCTAGGATCAGGTCTGCATGGCGACTGAGGGCCATCAGGGTTAGGGTTGGGCCGGGTAGTTCAATACCCATCTTGCTGTAGACCCGGGAGAAAACCGGGACCACCGCCAGCATGATGGTGGTAACCACGCCCAGGATCATCAGCATGACCACGGCCGGGTAGGCCAGGGCCTGGAGGATCTTACGACGTAGGTCGTAGTCCTTTTCGATATAGCGGGCCAACTCGGTCAGGATATAGTCGAAACGCCCGGCTGTTTCCCCGGCCCGTATCATATTAATAAAGAAGGGCGTAAAGATGCGGGGGTAGCGTCCAAAGGCGTCGGCCACACCGCTGCCGCTTTGAATATGGTCATGGATGTCGGTGAGGGTGGTGGACAAACGTTGGCTTTCGTTGTCGGAGGCCAATACGGATAGGCATTCCAGCAGAGGCAATCCCGCATGATACATCACGGCAAAGCGACGACAGAAGTTGACCAGGTCGGGCAGGGTGACGCGTTGATGTCGGCCCGAGGCATGGGCAGGCAGGGCGGCAATCTTATCGGCCGTAAACCCGATGCGTTGGAGTCCAACCTGGATGCATTCGGCACTATCGGCCATGCAGCGACAATGCAAGGGCTGCTGGGTGTCCAGGCTATGGGCCGTGTATTGGTAGAGCGGCATCAGACATCCTCCTCGGTGGCCGTGATTCGTCGAACCTCATCCAGAGAAGTCAGGCCCTGTTGGGCCTTAAGCAGGGCGGCTTCGTGTAGGGTCTGCATGCCGTGCTTTTGGGCGATGCCCTTGATTTGATCGGCACTGAATTGTCTCTCGATGGCCTTGCGTATGGCAGCCTTGACCGGCAGGATTTCAAAGACGGCGGTCCGTCCGCTGTAACCTTGGCTCATACAGTAGGTGCAACCCGGTCCCACGGTAAAGGGAATCGATGTTGGATCTTCGGAGAGTTCGACCTGACAACGACAATGGGGACAGAGTTTACGCACCAAACGCTGCGCCACGGCCAGGATCACACAGGATGAAATCAAGTAGGGCGGGATGCCCAGTTCGTTGAGTCGATTGATGGCCGTAGCCGCATCGTTGGTGTGCAGGGTGGTCAAGACCAGATGACCGGTCAACGCGGCCTGTACTGCGATCTCAGCGGTCTCGGGATCACGGATTTCACCGACCATGATCACATCGGGATCTTGTCGCAACACCGAACGCAGAACCTGGGCAAAGGAATGCCCGGTCTCGGGATCGATCTGAATCTGATTGATCCGATCTAATCGGTATTCTACCGGATTCTCCAGGGTGATGATGTTTTTCTCAACCGCATTGATACTCTGGAGCATGGCATAGAGGGTTGTGGTCTTACCGCTACCGGTGGGGCCAGTGACCAGGATCATGCCGTAGGGTTTGTGGATGGCCTTGTCGAGCTGATCCCAATGCTCTCGATCCACGCCTAAGCTGCTTAGATTGAGGTCGATACGGTGTTTGTCCAGAACACGAATCACGGTCTTGGCCCCATCGATGGTGGGGATGACCGAGACACGTAAATCATAGGGACGCTCTTGATAGCTCAAGATAATGTGACCGTCCTGGGCCTTGCGTTTTTCGGTGATGTCCATCTTGGCCAAGACCTTGATGCGTGTGATCACTTCCTTACGCAGAGCTGACGGAACCATCAAGGAGTCACGCAGGATGCCGTCGATGCGCAGACGGACTCGCAGGTCATCCAGAGCCGGTTCGAAATGGATGTCACTAGCTGCCGAATCAATGGCGTCCTTGAAGATGGAGTTGACCAGACGGACCACTTGGCCTGACTCTTCCGAGAGGGTTAACTCCATAGGTCCGGTTGCTTCATGTCCAAGCGATTGATCGAAACGGGCATCCATCAGGTCCTGGCGGGTGATCTGTTCGGCCCCATAGTGACGGTTAATGGCTTGTACAATGTCACTGTGTGTGGCCACCATGGGCTGCACTTGGAATCCGGTGACCAGGTTGATCTGGTCGAAGGCGGGCAGGTTCATGGGGTTGTCCGTGGCGACATGAAGTAAATCGTTTTCAAATTTAACGGCAATGAGGGTCTGCTGGGTCACCAGCCAGACCGGGAGCAATTGAACGACTTGGGCGGGCAGATCGATTTCGGATAGGCGTACGAATTCCAGCCCGTGTATTTGTGCCAGGTTCTGTGCCTGTTGCTCTTCATTGTGCAGCGGAGTACTCGTGTTTTCCTCAGTCTGCGCAACAGCAGTTTTTATTTGGATCGTTTGATCCCCCATGTTTGCCCCCATTTGGCAATGTCGTTCAATATAGCGCAGTCATTGCGCCCGACCTGACCCGTATCGGCCATTTATAGCACGGGATTTACCTAGTAGAAGAAGGAACGCCATCGTGTCGTCCTATAACTGGGGTGTTCAGTTGGATTTTAATTAATGCCATAGTGGGTTTAACCGATAGAGTTTCGTTGAATGAATCCCTGTCTTAGGATTTAGGACGCTGACATGACTATGGCAAACACGTTAGTGAAAGAAATGCCGACCGTTTTGGTAGTCGATGACGATAGTACCAATGTCTTGGTGTTGGAATCGATGCTTAAACGCGAGGGTTATCAGACCCTGCAGGCCCACGATGGTCGCCAGGCCGTGGAGATGGCCAAGCAACACCGGCCAGATTTGATTCTGTTGGATATCATGATGCCGGAGGTCGATGGCTTTCAGGCATGTCGCAGTCTACAACAGGAATCCTTAACGACCGATATTCCCGTTATTTTTCTATCTGCTTTGGATGATGTGGAGTGTAAGGTTAAGGCCTTTGATATTGGAGCCGTGGACTATGTGGGCAAGCCCTTTCAAAAGGCCGAGGTGTTGGCCCGCGTACGTCTACATTTGAAATTGAGCATGTCCAAGCAGGCCGCTATTGCTGCTCAGACCGATAAGCTCAAACAGTTAAAAGATGCCCAGCAGGCGATTTTGGTCTCACCCGAAGATATGCCTGCTGCGAATTTTGGCATTAGTTACAGCCCCTTGCAGGAGGCCGGCGGTGATTTCTACGATGTCTTGCCTATCAGCGATAAGATCTTCGGCTATTTTGTCGCGGATATCAGTGGCCACGATCTAGGGGCCTCCTTTACCACGCCAGCGATCAAGGTGCTGTTGGCTCAGCATGCTACCCCGCTGTTTACAGCGGTTGAAACCATGAAAAACCTCAATGGGGTGTTGAGCACTGTGATGAGCGAAGGCAATCACATCACGGCATCCTATGCCCGTCTCAACCGGACCATCGGTCAGTTGGAAATCGTTAGCGGAGGACACCCTCCCTTGATTCTCCAGAGTCAGGATGGGGGGATCGAGGTGTTGGAAAGTCAAGGGGACGTGTTGGGGGTCTTCGACAGTGTCTGTTTCGAACCCGTGGAGCGGACTGTTCGGCCGGGAGATCGTTTCTTCATGTATAGTGACGGGCTGATCGAGCGGTTTTATCGGGTGCAAATCAAGCGGCAGGAGGGCTTGGAACAATTATCCCAGGCCATTGCAAAAACCGCTGAATATCCCATCCAGGAGGCTGTAAATCAAATTTATCAGGAAATACTGCCGGCTGAATATGTCTTGGAGGACGACATCGTGTTGTTGGGTGTGGAGGTTTAATCGCCGATAGGATTTGAAGCCCAATTGGGGGGCATACGAAAGAATGAATGTAGCCTTTAAAACAAGCGAATTTAAGCAAGTCATTCCCGCGTCCTTACCGCAGGTGGATCGGGTGTGCGATGAATTGAAGGCTTTTTTAAATGCCCAGGATTTGGGCGGTTATTTCTTCGGATTGTCTCTGATGCTACGGGAAGCCCTGGTCAATGCCGTGGTCCATGGTTGCTCAATGGACGAGAAGCATTGCATTGGAATCGAGATCCAATGTGACGATCAGGGGATTGTCATGGTGATTGAAGATCCCGGACCCGGATTTGACTGGCGACGGCTTCAACTCAAGCAGGCCGATGTCTTGCAAGACCATGGCCGAGGCATGCTTATCTTTCGCTGTTATGCGACAGATGTCGCTTATAACGATAAAGGAAATCAATTAACACTGAGAAAGTCATATTGAACCTTAGGAGACTTCTCATGAGTGAGATCATCAAGGAACAGGAACAGACAATCGTTAAGCCCGCAACCGATATCGTGGCCTCGATGGCCAGTGATTTCAAGGGCGAACTCAAGGGTGTGCTGGACGAAGGTGTGCAGCAGCTGGTTATCGATCTCGACCAAGTCGAGATGGTGGACTCGGTAGGATTGGGCGTGTTTATTGCGACCTATAACTCTCTGCACCAGAGCGGCGGGTCCTTGACCCTGCGCAATGCCTCCAGCGATATCCGCATGTTGCTCAAGACCATGCGTCTGGACAAACACTTTACCGTTGAGGCCGCTCAACAGGAGGCTTGCCATGGATAATATTGACGATGAAATCCTACAGTCCTTTATTGATGAATCACGCGAACACCTCGCGGACATTGAGAATGACCTGCTGACCATCGAGGAAGATGGTGAGGACATTGATGAGGATCTCGTTAATAAGGTCTTTCGTGCCGCTCACAGTATCAAGGGCGGGGCCGGTTTCATGGGCCTGGAGGTGATCAAGAACCTCTCGCACAAGATCGAGAACGTGCTGGGTATGATCCGCAGTCGCGAGATCGTCCCCCGATCCGAGGTCGTCAATATTCTTTTGCTGGCCTTTGACCAGTTGCGCGAGATGATCAACAATGCCAACGAGAGTAACGATGTGGACATTACCGAACATACCGTTGCTCTGGCCGGGATTACCTCTGCGCATCTACCGCAGGAAGAAAAGAACGATGTCAATGAAATGGTTGAAGTGGCCATGCCGGGAGGGAACACCCTCTTTACCATCTCGCAATTCGATCTCACGCGAGCGGCCAAAGACAGCCAGTTTGTCTACCTGTTCGAATTTGATTTGATTCACGATATCCATCGCAAGGGCCTGAGTCCCTTGCAGTTTCTCAAGGAACTCGAAGGCAAGGTGACGATCATCGATTGCACCGTGGAAGTCGGATCCGTGGGAACGTTGGATGAAGAGGTGATTATCAACCGCTTGCCGTTTTACGTGCTGGCCGGTTGTGCCATGACCCCTGAGGATGCGGCACAGGTCTTGCAGATCAAGGAATCCGAGATCTTCCAGTTGTCTGACGATCTCCAGGTGGCCTCATCGACGTCGGAACCGGAACCGGTTGATATCATTACCCCGCCGCAGGGCTGGGATGAGAACGAAATGACTGCGACTCCGGTCGAGGAAGCTCAAGCCGAGGATGCAACCGAATCGCCTTCTGAGTCGGTTGAATCCGAGACGCTAGCTGAAGAATCAACGACTCCGGCGACACCCAAGGCTCGTACGGCTGCTAGCCGGTCCTCCAGCGGGGGCGAAACCAACCTGCGTGTCAATGTCAAGCTGTTGGATACCCTGATGAACCTGGCGGGTGAATTGGTGCTCAGTCGTAATGAACTCATCCAGGCCTCGGGTAGTGGTGACCAAAACCAGGTGGTCTCTGCCACGCAACGCATCAATCTGGTGACCAGCGAGCTGCAGGAAGCCATCATGATGACGCGTATGCAGCCGGTCAGTAACATCTTCAACAAGTTTCCTCGAGTGGTCCGTGATTTGGCCAGCAATTTGAACAAGAAGATCGAACTGTCGGTTTCGGGCAAAGACGTCGAGTTGGACAAGACCATCATCGAAGGACTGGGCGATCCCCTGACACACTTGGTACGCAATTCTGCAGATCATGGCATTGAAGATCCCGATGTCCGTCGTAAGGCAGGCAAGAGCGATACCGGTCAGATCTGGCTCAAGGCCTATCACGAAGCCGGTCAGGTCAATATCGAGATCAGTGACGATGGCAAGGGTATCGATCCGGAAAAACTGGTCGAATCCGCCATCAAAAAGGAATTGATTACGGCCAAACAGGCCCAAAGCATGTCGGAGAAGGAAAAGGTTGCCCTGATCTTTATGCCGGGCTTCTCTATGGCCGCCAAGGTGACCGATGTCTCCGGACGTGGGGTGGGGATGGATGTGGTCAAGACCAACCTGGATAAACTGGGTGGTCAGATCGACATCGACTCCAAGGTCGGCAAGGGAACCACCATTCGTATCAAGTTGCCCTTGACCCTGGCCATCATTCCCAGTCTGATGATCTCTTCCGAGCATCAGCGTTATGCCTTGCCCATGGTCAATGTGGTTGAATTATTGCGTATTCCGGCCAAGCAAATCCAGGAACGCATTGAAAAGGTCGGCGAGGCCGAAGTCGTTCGTTTGCGTTCGGAATTGCTGCCGATTATCAGTTTGAAGCAATTGCTTGCTGATGAACCGACCATTCCAGTGACGATTGCACCGTCTGATGAACAGGACGAATCCGTGAAAGATTCTTCCCGAGCCATGAATATCGTGGTCGTTTCAGCGGGTAGCTTTAAATACGGTCTGATTGTGGACGAACTACACGACTCCGAGGAAATCGTCGTCAAGCCACTCGATCAACATCTCAAGAAATGTCAGGGCTATGCCGGTGCCACGATTATGGGCAACGGTCAAGTGGCCTTGATTTTGGATGTGGCTTCTTTGGCCCGTATGGCAGAACTCAATACCGAAGAATTGACCAAGGGCACGGTGGAAAGCACGCTGGAATCCGGCTCTGTGGATGAAACCACCTCGCTGCTGATCTTCGGTTGTTCCGAGACCGACAAGTTTGGCGTTCCGGTGGACCTGGTGGGACGTATCGAACGCATCGAAGCGACGGCCATCGAGTATTCGGGTGGACGTCAGGTCATCAAGTATCGCGGCGGCATCCTGCCGGTACACGCCATCAATGAGGTGGCCCATGTCGAAGGCTTGGCTGCTCGTTCGGAATTGCTGGTGATTGTGTTCAATATCGAGGGACATGAATTTGGCCTGTTGGCCATCAGTCCTATCGATACGGTGGATGTGGCCCTGGCCCTGGATCGTGAAACCCTGCGTCAGCCGGGCATCCATGGATCCGCCATCATCAACGATCAGACCACCTTGATTGTGGATATCTTCGAATTCATCCAGGCTCTGCATCCGGAATGGTTCGAGGCCCCCATCGAAGAAGATTGTTACGACGATCTCTCTGCCTTGCCCAGTGGTCCAACGAGTTCCGGATCCAAGATTCTCTACGCCGAAGATTCCGGATTCTTCCGCAGTACCGTAAAGGGCTTGTTGGAGGAAGAAGGCTACGACGTGATTGCCGCAGAAGACGGTCTGCAGGCCTGGGAACTCTTGCAGCAGCATGCCGCAGAGATCTCCATGGTCTTGACCGATGTGGAAATGCCCAACCTCGATGGGGTTGGACTGGCTCGTAAAATCAAGACCGATGAACGCTATCAGCACATTCCCATCGTAGCCCTGACCACCCTCGCGGGTGACAAGGATGTGGCCAAGGGTAAGGAAGCCGGTGTGACCGAGTATCAAGTGAAGCTCGATAAGGAAAAACTCCTGCAGTCGATTCACGGCTTTATGGATTAAACGGAGATCATTGCCTCATTGATTGATTCGTTATCTTGATATTAAGAGTGGGGGGGATCGGTGTGATTTTAGGATCACCCTTGTGAAAGGAAGAACGAATGAAACTTACGCTAGGTTCAAAACTGTTAGCAAGTTCCATGAGTGGTGTGTTGGTTACCCTGGTGATGTTGGGTGGGATGGTTCTGTTCCAACAAAACCAACTCAATGCTGACGTGTTAGTAAACCTTGAAAGCGAATCGACCAAACAGTGTGAACTGATTGCAGAGGGATTTCTCGCCACTCTACGTCAAGCTTATCAGGCGGGTGTGGGTGTGAATGACAGTGAGCCCCTCAAGCAAGAAATCGCTAAGATTCAGGTTGGAAAAACCGGTTATGCCTATGTGCTGGGTGGATCGGGTGAGCAGGAAGGAGACTATATCGTTTCCAAGGGCCGCTCACGCGATGGAGAAAACATCTGGGGTGCCAAGGATGCCGATGGGCGTCTGTTTATTCAGGATATTATCAAGTCAGCCAAGGCTGCGCCTGAAGGGAAATCCGTGATTGTTCGCTATCCCTGGCAAAACAAAGGTGAGATTCGCCCTCGCATGAAGATGGCCGCCTGTGTGTATTTTGCGCCCTATGATTGGGTCATTGGTGCCAGTGCCTATGAAGACGATTTCGCCGTAGTACAACAAAAAATTACCAAAGGCCAACAGGCCTTACTGATTTCTGTGTTTGGCGGTGGACTGGTGATTTTAGTGCTCTGCGGAGGCGCCACCAGTTTGTTGTCTAGGCGGATTGTCGCTCCCATTCGTCAAGCCGTTAAGGTGGCCGAAGCCATGGTGGCAGGTGATTTCTCTGTGTCACTCAAAAGCGACAATCGTGATGAGATTGGTGTCTTGATGACTGCACTCAACACCTTACGCGAGAGTTTCGTTGAGATGTTCGGTTCGATCAATCAGAGTGTGGAAACCTTGGCACAGTCCAGCGACGAGCTGCATACAGCCTCGGAACAGATGGCCAATGGGGCCACGGAAACCTCCAGCAAGGCCACGACTGTCGCTGCTGCGGCAGAGGAGATGAGTTCCAATATGAATACCGTGGCCGCCGCCATGGAACAGGCCTCGACCAATATCAATACCGTGGCGACGGCCTCCGAGCAGATGACCAGTGCCATCAATGAAATCGCTCAGAACACCGAGAGGGCCACAGCCATCACCGGTGAGGCGGTGCATGAAGCTCAGAGTGCGTCCACCAAGATCAATGAGTTGGGTGCGGCGGCCGAGGAAATCGGTAAAGTGACCGAAACCATTACCGAGATCTCCGAGCAGACGAACTTACTGGCCCTCAATGCCACGATTGAAGCGGCTCGGGCCGGCGATGCAGGTAAGGGCTTTGCCGTGGTCGCCAATGAGATCAAGGATCTGGCCAACCAGACAGCCCTGGCCACTGAAGAGATCCGTAGCAAGATCAATGGCATTCAGAGCTCAACCGGAACCACGGTTCAGGAGATCGAGAAGATCACTCGGATTATCAGTGAGGTCAATGACATTGTGGCCACCATTGCCAGTGCGGTGGAAGAACAGTCGGTCACGACTCGTGAAATTGCGGGTAATGTCAATCAGGCCTCTTCGGGTGTACAAGAGGTCAATGAGAACGTGGCACAGACCAGTGCAGTGGCCGGTGAAATTGCCCGTGAGATTGCCGATGTCAATACCTCGGCTGGAACCATGAATGAGAACACCAACTATATCAATCAGAGTGCCTCGAAGTTGCGTGAGTTGGCTGGACAATTGCAACGGACGGTGGCGCGTTTTCAGACACACTAACGTGGCAGGATGACTATTCCTGCTGTGAGTGGGTTTTAACAAACATAGCTTAATCGGAGAACACCGATGGAACAGGCAGTACAAACCGAACAATCCAATAAGCTCGTGGAATTGGTGACCTTTTGGCTCGGGGGTTCCTTGTATGGAATCGATATCCTCAGGGTGCAAGAGATTAACAAACTCCGGGACTGGACCCCCGTGCCTCATTCCGAAGATTTTGTCTTGGGGATCCTGAGTCTGCGTGGAAGTATCGTGACGATCCTGGATTTGGCCCGTAAGTTGGAACTCCCGCAAACGACACGCACCGAAAATACACGCAATATCGTGGTAAACTCGGAAGGACAAGAGTGTGTGGGTTTTCTGGTTGACGGGATTGGCAGTGTGGTCATGGTGAATTGGGATCAGGTCTGTGATCCTCCGCCCAATGTCAATGGCGTCCAAGGACGATTTTTAGAGGGTATCTTTAAAACCGAAGAGAATTTGATCGCCATTCTCAACGTGGATGAGGTCTTTAGCGAGACCGAGCTGAAGTCGCAAGAGGGGTAATTACCCCTATTGGATAGGGAGTCATGATGAACAACGGAAAGTTAAGGGTGTTAGTGGTTGACGACACCGTGGTCTATCGCAAGATCGTGAGCGATATTTTAGCTGAGATGCCCAATGTCGAGGTGGTCGGTACGGCCAACAACGGCAAGATTGCCATGTCACGTATTGATATGGCCAAACCCGACCTATTGATTTTAGATGTCGAAATGCCGGAGGCCGATGGCCTGGAGGTCTTGGCCTATATCAAGCAGAAACGCCTGGATGTCAGTGCCATCATGCTCAGTAGCTATACGCAAAAGGGCAGTGAACGTACCATTCAGGCCTTGGAATTGGGGGCCTTCGATTTTATCCCCAAACCGGAAACCTCGTCTATCGATCAAAGTCGTATCGCGGTCAAACAGGACCTGTGTCGTGTCGTCGAGGCCTTTGTTCGTCAGGCGGAAATTAAATCCATGCTGTCACGTAAGCCTGTGGCCGCACCGGTTCGTCCTCCCGCACGTCCGGTTCGTCCTGGTGCACCGATGACCGCTACGCGGAGTCAAGGTCCATCCAAGTTGGTGGTAATTGGTATCTCCACTGGAGGTCCGAACGCCTTAAAAGAAGTGTTGCCCAAGCTCCCCGGTAATCTCGGGGTACCCATCTTGATCGTGCAGCATATGCCACCGGTCTTCACCAAGAGCCTGGCCGATAGCCTCAATAGTAAATGTGCTTTGGAGGTGGTGGAAGGTCAAGAAGGTCAGATCATTAAGCCCAATGTGATCACCATTGCCCCGGGCGGCAAACAGATGAGGGTGGCGGTGAGTCCGGATCGTAAAAACAAGATCATTCAGCTGACCAACGATCCTGCAGAGAACGGTTGTCGGCCGGCGGTGGATTACCTGTTCCGTTCGGTGTCTCAGGTCTATGATGGCCGCGTGACTGCGGTGGTGATGACCGGTATGGGGTCGGATGGAAAGTTGGGTATGCGTCTGCTTAAACGCAATGGCGCCACCACTTTGGCACAGGACGAGGCCACCTGTGTGGTCTACGGTATGCCCAAGGAAGTGGTTGAAGCCGACCTTGCCGATCAAGTGGTGCCGCTGAATCAAATGGCCCAGGAAATTATGAAAACCGTGCAAGTGGGGAAAGCGGTTCACGTATGATTAAAGTGACCTTGGACGAATTCAATGTCTTAAGCAAGTACATCTATGAGATTTCCGGCATCACGTTGGATTCCAGCAAGGTGTATTTAATTGAGACCCGCCTAGGGAGTCTGGTCGAAGAATACGGCTGTGATTCGTATAGCGAATTCTATTACAAAGCCAAGTCGGATACCAGCAAGGCCATTGAAAAGCGGGTGCTCAATGCGATTACGACGCGTGAGACATTGTGGTTCCGGGATCAATCCCCCTTCGAGGCCCTTCAACATAAAATCATTCCCGATTTGATCGATCGACGCATGAAGGAAAATCGGCCCGGGCGCATTCCCATCAAAATCTGGAGTGCGGCCAGCTCGACGGGCCAGGAAATCTATAGCATTGCTATGACCATTCGTGACTTACTTCCTGACATGTCTAAGTTCGATGTCTCCATCTTGGGGACCGACATTTCGGATGCCGCCATTGCCGGGGCTAGTTATGGCAAGTACACCCAGTTCGAGATGGATCGCGGGATGCCGGCTGCCAAGCTGCACAAGTATTTCACCAAGGAAGGGGATTCCTGGAAGATCAAGGACGAATTGCGGTGTATGGCCACATTCCGTAAGTTCAATCTCTTTGATGACTACCGCACCCTGGGCAAGTTTGATATCGTCTTTTGCCGTAATGTGGCGATCTATTTCTCATTGCCGGATCGCAAGTCGATTTTCAATCGCATTGCCGATGTTCTCAATCCCGAGGGCACTCTGTTGATTGGTTCTTCTGAGTATTTGGCTGGGATTTGTGATCGTTTCGAGTCTCAACGTCATTGCCGGGCCGTTTTTTATAAACTCAAGTCCGCCAATCTCACGGCCGGTTTTGCGGGGGCCCCTGCGGCGACTGCCACGGCAGCGCCTCGCTTGGTTACTCCTATGACGAAATCCACGGTACCCGCACCTGCGGCCCCACCCGCCTCTACCGTGCGACCGGCTGCGACGACACGTCCCACGACGACTTCGCCCACGCTTCAACCGGCTGCGACCACCAAACCGATAACGCCTACGTTACGACCTGCGGTCAGACCCGTATCGACTACCCGTCCAGCAACGGCTCGGCCGCTGTCTACCACCAAGCCCGTAACACCCCCAACGACTAAAGCGGCGATCCCTCCCAAACCCTCTACGGAAAAAAACACGGTGTCTCGTACAGTCGTGACGTCTGCTCCCTCCCGGTTCTAACGGGATGAGACTCACAGTCTTTGATGTGAAGTTGGTGGGGTGAATATCAAAACACGTTGCGACCGGAAGAGAGTGAGTCGATTCTAATTTCGTTATTCCGCTCTGTTGGTCTGATGCAGTTGATCGAGCCAATGGTCATTACTGACGAGGTCTTGCAGGCGTCTGAATTCCTGTTTCATCCGATCGAAGTGTTGACTGAGGGATTCACTATCCTTTTGCTTGATCGCCTCTTCCAATTCCAAGGCGGCATGGCTGAGTGGGTGGGCGGCCAGGGTGGCAGCCGATCCCTTGATGGTATGGGCCAGTTCATGCAAGGTGTCCCATTGTAAAGTGGTGATGGCCTCTTCCAAGTCCGCTAGGCGTTGGGCGTTGTCCTCCATGAAGGCCGCAAAAATATCCAGGATAACGATGTCGTCATCGACACGGTCAAACAGTTCCTCGGAGTTGATGATCTGCTCTGAAGAGACACTGGGAGGTTTGTTCTCCGAGTCGTTCATGGCCCGAGGAGGGCCTGAGGTGTGGGCCGTCGGTTCCACCAGGTATTGATAGAGGGTGTCTTTGAGTTTCTGTCTTTCGATGGGCTTTCCCAAGTGGCCATCGCATCCTGCGGCCAAGCTGGCCTGGATATCTTCGGACAAAACACTGGCACTCAAGGCCACGATAGGACAGGAAACGCCTTTTTGCCGGAGGCGTTGGGTGGCTTCTAACCCGTTTTGTCCAGGCATATGCATATCCATGAAGATGAGATCGAAAAGCTGTTCAGAGCCTACGCGTTCGGCTTCCAAACCATCCTTAGCAATGGTGACATCGAGTCCTAATTTGGTCAGTAAAGTTTGAATGGTGCATTGGTTGACCTCGTCATCTTCGGCTACCAGAATGTGTCCTTGGAATGCGATCGTTTCGTCAGGGGATGCCCATGAGCCTGGTTCGGTACGTATGAGGGAATCCATCATGGGTTCGTGAGGAGAGATTCGGTGTAACCCGATCTTCATGGTAAAGGTCGATCCTTGCCCTTGGGTACTCTCAACGGTGACCTTGCCACCTAGGAGTTCTACGAGTTGCCGTGTAATGGTCAACCCCAGTCCGGTACCGCCATAGCGGCGTGTGGTACTCCCGTCCGCTTGAGTAAAGGATTCGAAAATGGAACCCAGCCGATCCGAGGCAATTCCAATACCGGTATCTTCCACATCAAACCGAAGCAAGGGTTGGTTCTTCTCTAGCTCTGTGGAGACCCAGACCTTGACATGCCCTTGTTCGGTGAATTTGATGGCGTTGCCAATCAGATTGGTCAGACATTGGCGTAGACGTGTGGGATCCGTATTGATGTGACGTGGAATCGGGCTCTTAAAGACAATACCGAAGTCCAGGTCTCGATCCTTGGTTTGAGAACGCATGAGGGCATCGATGTCCATCAGAAGTTGATTGAGATCGCAAGAAATGATCTCCAGGGACATTTTGCCGGCCTCGATTTTGGACACATCCAGAATGTCGTTGATGATATTGAGCAGGGCCTTGGCCGAGGATTTGGACACCATCAGGTATTCCCGTGTGGTGTCATTGAGTTCTTCATCCAGAGCCAGATCCAGCATGCCCATCACCCCGTTCATCGGGGTTCGAATTTCATGGCTCATATTGGCCAGAAAGTGGCTTTTGGCTTCATTGGCCATGGCGGCTTGGGCGGCCATTTTGTTGGCCCGTTCGGTTGCTTCACGCAACTTTAAATTGATTTGCTCTGCTTTTTCTTTGGCTATTTTGAGTTCGGTAATGTCGGCAAAGCTGTTAATGCTGTAGGGGTGACCCTTCAATGTGATGGGGCGGGACGAACGCAGTACGGAAACCCGGCTACCATCAGCCTTGATCAAGGTCGATTCGACGCGATCGACGGGATCGTGGGTGTTGACAGGGGCATTGCCTAATTGGGGATCTAGGCAGGTAAAGAGGATACAAGCCTTACCCAATAGATCCTGTTGGGACCAGCCGAGAATTTCTTCGGCCATAGGATTCATGTCCACAATTTCATGGGTTTGGGCGTCTGAGATGACGATTCCAGTCAGGATCGAATCCAATACGATTTTGAGACGCTGTTCGTTTTCCCGTAGAACGTTTTGGACTTGACGTCGTTCGACCGCATAACGAACGGTCTTGGACAACATTTGACTATCGAATTCACCCTTGATCAGATAGTCCTGGGCACCCACGGCCACCGCCTCCAAGCCTAACTCCTCGTAACCTTCACCGGTCGCCACGATGACCGCGACTTTAGGATTGGCTTGGTTGACTTGGTCAATGGTGCTGAGGCCGCCGCTATCGGGCAGGTTTAGGTCCAATAAAACGACATCGAAATGTTGTGTTTGCAAGAGGGGGACGGCTTCGTCTAGATGGTGGGCCGTGGTCACCTTCTCGATGCTCAAGGACGACCGCATGAGCAGACGCTCCATATGTTTGCGGTCAATGAGGTCATCCTCAATGATCAGGATGGATAATGCCCGTGATGATGATAAGCTCAAGGGCCCCCTGGATTCGTGCATAAACTAACACCTCCCATGACGATCAGTACTCATTGATCCGTATCGTCTTTTTGACAGGGTGACTTTTATAGTTGACAGGGTTTTTGCTGATTTTGCACTCAGCCAGACACATGGGGCAATGGGGCCGAATGGATTGGTGATTGATTTAGAATCCGAATCTTATGGGACCAGGCTTGGCAAGGTATCCGGACTTACAGGAACTCAAGGGTTGGAAGAGGGAGAGGGTTGTTGGGCTTGGGAGAGATTTAGATTTTTTTGTTTAACTGCCGTTAAGCTGGTGACGATAAGAGATTTGAACAGTGTAGACGACCTATGATCGACTAAGGAGAACAATATGGGGATTCAAAACTGGTCAGAAGACATCATCCTAGTGGATTTGCCACCAGAGCCGGAGATGGCTGATGAACTTAAGACGGTTATTGCAACCGTACGTGACCGAGGTGACTGCGATGTGGTGATTGATTTTTCCAATGTGGATATTATCACCTCTTCGAGTCTGTCCAAGCTTCTAAAGCTCAGAAAGCTGTTGGGTGACTGTGGACATCGTCTGGTCTTCTGTAGCGTGGCTGCAGCGACCAAGGGGATTTTCAGCGTCACGGGGCTGGACGGAATTTTCGAAGTTTCTGCGGATAAGTTTATTGCCTTGGCCAGCCTTCAGATGGTAGGCTAGCACCACTTTGTTGGATGGTGTCGAGCGGGACCTTGGGATCCCGCTCGCTACGTCTTGTTGCGTGATGTGGAGTCGGCTACGAAGATCGCTACTGATAGCGGAATTCGTAATCTGCTCACGACAACGTAGTTAGGTGGGGGGGCTCCGATGATAAGGTATAATTAAGGAGTCCTATGGTTATGTCGGATTTGACGGCAGCAGAAACAGTCGAGCAGATTGAAGCCATTCTAGAATATGTCTTTCAGGACAAGTCACTTCTCGTTGAAGCCTTCACCCATTCCTCGGCTGCGGATGATCGCCGCAATAGCAACGAACGGATGGAATTCCTCGGTGATGCGGTTTTAGCCGTGGTTATTTGCCAGGCCTTGTTCGAGAAATTCCCTCGCTTGTTGGAAGGCGACCTGACCAAGATGAAGAGCGCCTTGGTCTCACGTGGCAGCTGTGCCAAGGTGACGCGGGCCATGGGGCTTCATAGCTTTCTCAAGGTGGGCAAGGGCATGGCCTCCAGCCGGTCATTGCCGCGTTCCATTGTGGCCGGTTTGTTGGAAGGCATTATTGGGGCGGTCTACCTGGATGGTGGCTTTGCTGCGGCCCAAACCTTTATCCTGATGGCCTTTGGTCCGATGCTGGAAAAGACTCAGGTCGAGGATCCTCAGGGTAACTACAAGTCCATGTTACAACAGCATGCCCAAGAGAAGTTCGGGGTCACTCCGGTGTACTCACTCCTGGATGAAAAGGGCCCGGACCATAATAAATGCTTTGAAACGGGTGTGGTGGTGGATGAGCGTCACTTTCCCAGTGCCTGGGGGATTACCAAGAAAGAGGCCGAACAGAAGGCGGCGTTCAATGCCCTCGTCGAATTGGGGGTGGTTGAGGCCGACTCTGATGACTCAGACGGTGATGCCGCGTAACGACGGCAGGATGTCGTTGAAGAATTTAGCCACCAGGCAGAGCACCAGGGCGGCGACCACGATAAACACCAGGATCGATCCGAACAGCAGGGCACATTCCTTGGTAAACGATTTCAGCTGGATCTTCCTCACTTTGGTCGCTTTATAGACGATCGAAAACGAGACCAACAGAGGGATAATCCAGAGCAGTGAGCCCGGAGTGGTATTGATGGCTTCCGGTCGAGTGAAGGTCGCTAGCAGGGTCCAGAGTTCCATTACGATCCCTTCTCGGGTTCAATGGCCCGCTGATGGGCGATATAGAGGCCGTTGACAATACACAGCAGATTGAGCAAACCGGCGACACTGGTATAAATCTGACCGATTTCGCAAGACTTGGTGAACACGAAATAGGCCTGGGTCGGATCACCGTTTTGCTTGGCGGTGTGGAAGGCTTGGGCCACGGTGTTGCCAATGACAATTACGACCGGTGAATTCATGACCTGTGCGATATACCAGGGCTTGGCACCCACCGGATCGATCACGCCGATCGAGCCGATATAGAGCCCTACGAGGAACGTCAAGATCAGGGTGACCATGACGATGGTACCCCGCTTTTTTTCACCCAGGACAAAATAGCCCCCACCCGGGACGAGCCAACCCAATAGCCCGACTGCGGCAATGGTGAGGACTTCTTTTTCAATACGTACCGCCGGTGTTGCCATGATTTTCCTTAGGGGGCGACAGACGCTTCCTGCGTCTGGTCGGTCTCTTCGCTGACGGCTTGGGTCGACTGAAGATTCCAACGAGTTTCAATGTTTTTGGGAGTCAAGTGCAGGGCCACCAAACGCTGGGCCTGTTGCATGTCCCGTTGGGTGCTCATAGAACCACGCGTCTCGACATAGCTCTCTTCGCTCAAGGGCACGAGGTCCAGATGTTTGACTACATAGACTTTGCCTTGGCCTGGTGAAGCGATCACTGACTGGGTGTCCAGGCTTTGCTCGGGAGTCTCGGCCACCAGGGCGTAGAGCTTATCGACCAAGAGGCTTTCAGAAGCCCTATTGCGATAGCTCGCAAAGAGGATCGCGTCGCCCAGGGCACGTTGTTGTAGAAAGGCCAACCGATCGGTAGAGGCACGAGTCAGTTCCGTTTCATCGGTGAGTTTCATGACGTTGGGGTCGGCATTGGCAGACCGTTTGAGGCGTTCTCCGTAGGTCTGATTGAACTGGGCAATGCCTGCTTCCCAACCCTGGTCTGCGGCCAGTTGACTCAATTCCTGAGCCTTGGCCTCTGCCATCTTGAAGGCGGCCAGGGACTGCAGATCTTGGATGACCTGCTCTTTGACCGAAAAATTGGTACGGGACAGGGATTGGCTTTGTGAACTCATGGTGTTGTCGTACAGGGAGGTGACTGATGCGGGGACCTCGGCGGGTTGGACATCCACGAGTCTTACCAGGGCCATGCTTTGGCCGCTAATCTGGCGTCCCTCTTGTAGGCGAGTATGCTTAAGGGGTCCAATCGAGTCATAGAGTTCCGGGGCCTGCACACTCATCAAGCTCAGGGTTTTGCGTCCAATAGGCTCGACTTGGAAGAGCAGGTCGGGTAGGTCCACGCCTTGAGGAGCCCGGTCATAGGCCCGCAGACGAGACAGGCCGTCTCTTTGCAGTTCACTACGGCTGAGTAAACCCGTGCTGCCGGCAACCAGGTAGATCCCATGCTTTTCGGTCAATTCCTGGGCCAATTTTCCGTAGTCGGGTGCGGCTTGACGAACTTTGTCCAAATCACGCTCTTCGCCACTCCCGAGTTCCATCAAGGGAGCCTCGGCCAAGCTGCGGGCCTCTTGCAGGATCTGCTCGGCCTTGGCAATGGCGGCTTCAGCGGTCAGGTCTTCGTAGATCTGTTGAGCCACCTCGGAGAACGGTTGCAGACGATCGCGGGTACCTGAATCTGGATCATTGGGATCCAGGGCTTCCCGCACGGTAAACAGGGTTGCCGCATTGTTCTTATAGTAGAGTTCTGCTTTCTCTTGTTTGGGTTTCTCAAGGTTGGCGGCTACGTCGTCGAGCTCGACGATGATATAGTCAAGCTTGATGCGATCCGGGAATTGATACCCAAAGCCAAACGGGTTGGACTCGCTGATTTGACCGGCGGCCACATCCTTGAATTGTTCGAATTGGGTCTGAATCTCTTCGTCGCTGGGGGTGTCATTGGGGTCCAACAGCTTAGCGAAGAGGTCACTGTCAAACTCCACCCACTCGGCATTGACGGATTCCTGATTACGACTGGCCACCTGTTGCAGTTCGGTACTGGTGGCATTCTGCATGGAGCAGAGGGTTTGGGCATATTCCAGCACGGACAGCATTTGTCCGTAGATCGTCAGGATTTTATCCTCAGGCATACCATAACGGCTGATGGCCTGGGCCATGGCCGCGCCATAGGTCCCTTGGTTGTTGGTCATGCTGGGGATCACCTGTCCCAGGATCTGCTTGATGGTGTCGTTGGCCACGGTGATGCCGGCCTGTCGGGCTTCTTGACGCAGGAGGATCCAATAGAAGGCCGGGGGCCAGGAGCGATCGTAGAAGGACACCAGATCCTCGTTGGACAGGTTGATCTGGTTGGCGTTGACCAATCGTTCGAGGTAGGTGACGACATTGGGATTGGGGCGACCTTCGGTGAAGATGAGTTCGCACAGCAGAATTCCGCCCAGGCCCTGACTTTGCAGGACATTCACACCCCCAAGATAGGTGAGCATTTCCAGCTCCTGGCGGGCATTGTGGAGGTCCAGATTGGTGATTTCCCGACCGGAACCATAGGTGGCTTCGGCTACAATTCGATTCTTATTGGAGTTACGCATTAAGGCGCCACCGCCAATAAAACCAAAGAGGATGATGACGGTGACAACACCGAATACCTTTTTATTGTTCTTCCGGAACCACTTCGTCAAGCTCATAGTAATGCTCCAATGGCCTATCTAAGGTCTTCTCTATAGTCTCTTTCAAGTCCGCTTGAAACGGTTTGCCCCCAGCCGTACCCAGCCAAGGTGAAAACCGACATAACTCTACAAGGTTAAAAGGCTAAAGTATATCCCCACTTTGCCGGATGATGCAAGTAAAATAGCTTAGGCCTGCCCTGGGGCCTCAACCGTCTCAACGGGGTTGGATCCCCCGTAGATGTAACGCATCTTACCGATATTGGGAATCCAGCGTAAGCGAACAATGGCGCGAATGAGTCGCATCCATGGGGTATTACTGTCGTTTTCTACCCAATTATGCAGGGCCTGGGGCCAGGGAAACTGGAAACCGCTGGGCCAATACACGAACATGGCCTTACCCACCAGGTAGTTTCGAGGCACGATTCCGGCTCGGGGCGGATCATAACCGCGGCTGGATAGGGTTGGCGCCTCCCACCAACGGGCATCCTCGCTGTTGGGGCTATTGTCGCCCAGGACGAAAAACTCGTCCTGATTGAGTTTAAAGGGGTGATCTTCCAGAGCTCGAAATACTTTCCGAGGAGTGGTTTCCTCGTCCGTATAATGGATATCACGGCATAGAGCGACATGGGAAATGCTCCACTGTCCAGCCCCTTGAATAGCGACGGTCGGATCGACTCTGAGTCTTTGTTTGCGGGTTTCGATAGAACCGTCCAGATCGACCGCAAGGTGGCTCTGGCCGTAGTCGAGGATGAGACGCTGGTCCACCAGGCAAAACCGTATCTCCGTGGTATGTTTACCTGTTAGGGCTTCGCTCTGCTGATGGGCCAGAATTTGGGATTGTCCATCGACGAGTTGCGCAATGCTCAGGGTTCCGTCAGCATACACACGCCCCTGGTAAACCTTTCCATATTTGCCTAATTGGGCCCCTAGGAAACCTTCCGAACCTTGAGAGGTTGCGTGAAAACGGACCTGGAGGTCACTGCAGATCGGCATGCTTCGGTGTCGATAAGGGCTGTTATAGGCATAGAGTGTTTTGAAGTCGTTGGCTGAGGGAGCCCCATAGGACATGGATTGGATTTGATCGTCAGGGCTGTCCAAGACAAAGCGGGTGGGGGATTGGGGGTCGATCTGCCATAGGGAATCTTGGGTGTTGAAGGGATTTTCCCACGGGCTTCGATTAAAGGCATGGAGGTCGGGATGGATGGGCTGGTAGTCATTGTCGTAGACCGGCATCCATAGTTCTCGCTGGACCATGGCTGGTTTGCGGGCAATCTCGCCGTTGACAAACAGATCTCCGTCCACGATCTCCAGGGTTTCACCGGGCAGGCCCACCAGACGTTTTATGTAGTTTTCCTGGGGGTTTGTTGGGTTTTTAAAGACAATCACATCCCAACGCTTGGGTTCCATGAACTGATAAAGGCATTTGAGCACCAGGATACGATCCCCATTTGAGACCAACAGTTTCAGGGGTTCGACCACCTGTTCTGCGTCTGAAAATCCACAACTGGGACAGTGGACTCTAGAGGCGGAGGTGCGGGTTTTGGGCACATAGTCGGCTGGAAAGCCAAAAACCTGCGGTACGTAACCCCGTTCGTATTCGTATCCGCATTCCTGGCAACTCACGCGGAAATGGGCCCCCATCAGGGTGTCTGCCATACTGCCGGTGGGGATCCGAAAGGCCTCCATCACGAAGGCACGGAATACAAAGGCCAGAATAAAGGCCGTAATCAACCATTCAAAGGTATTGGCGATTTCAGTGGCTCGGTCTTTTTGGGGTTTGGTGGGGGTGGGGTTGGATGTCTGCGGTTCGGTCTTTTTTACGGTCATCTGGTCACTTTCCATAGAGCCGGCCAACTTTTTCCTAGATAGACGTCGTGGCTACGACATTATTACAGTGTTTCGGCTGGCTGACGGGCCTGGATTAAAAAACCGCATTATGTCTACACATCATCCAATGGTCAATGATGTTCCTGAAGTAAAGACCGGGCAGAGGTTAGGAATTTGGCCGAGAATATGTTAACCTAGTGTTAATCTAATGTAAGATGTCGTCCAGATCGAACCTCAATGATCGTACGCAACCTGAAGGAAGGAGACGGTGCATGATACGAGGGACGTTGTTTGCATGGCTGTTTGGGCTTTGCCTTTTTGTCGGGCAGGGGACCGCTGCCGTCATTATTACGGAAATTCACTATGATCCCGACGTCAAAACCCAGTGGGTCGAATTCGTCGAGATTTATAACGATGCGGATACTCCGGTCGATTTGAGCGGCTGGCAATTGACCGATGCCGTCAGCTTCACCTTTCCCAACGGATCGTACCTGGACGCCCAACAGCATGGTGTCATCGCTCAGGACCTCGATGCCATTCAGAATAAATGGGCTATAACCTCCTATTTCCCCTGTTTCGGTCCCTATATCGGACGTTTAAGTACGCAGGGCGAAACCGTGGTTCTACGTGACGACCAGGGCCAGATCGTCGATGAAGTCGATTATCAGCTGGGATTTCCCTGGCCCACGGTAGGGGATTCAGTGGATTACCAAGGTGATGGCCATTCCATCCAACTGATCAACTATGCGTCCGATAATGACCTGGCCGGCAGTTGGCGTTCGGCCTATCCCACCCCCGATACCCCTAACAGCGATGTGGCTGTAGACAATACCCCCCCGCATATCCGCCAGGTCAAACACCAGCCGCAACAGCCCGTTTCAGGGCAACCCGTCCTGATTACCGCCAAGGTCACTGACGACGATGGCGTGGCTCGTGTCGAACTCTTGACCCAGCGGGTCGAACCCGGCCAATATTTTCCTGGCGATGAGGTCATCTACGATGTCATGTGGAGTGAGCCCATAGCCATGCACGATGACGGGCTCGATGGAGACGAGGTCGCGGGCGATGGTATTTACTCCATCCAGTTAGAGGGCAGTCAACAAACCCATCGTCTCTTGATGCGCTACCGCATTAACATCGCCGACAGTCTCGGTAACGAGTTGACCGTGCCGTACGAAGACGATCCTCAGCCCAATTTTGCCTACTTCGTTTACGACGGCGTGCCAGCCTGGCAGGGCGCGGCCCGCCCCGGTGTCACCCCGGAGGTGACCTATGATGTCAATGTCATGAGCAACCTGCCGGTGTACCACTTGATCAGTCGTAACCAGGATGTGGAAGACTGCACCTGGAACGATAACTACAGTGGTAGTGAATACAAGTGGTGGGGCACACTGGTGGTCGATGGCGAGGTCTATGACCATATCCGTTATCGGGCCCGCGGCGGGGTGTGGCGTTACGCCATGGGCAAGAACATGTGGAAGTTCGATTTCAATCGCGGTCACTATCTGCAGGCCCGTGACGACCTCGGTCAAAAATACGACACCACCTGGGACAAACTCAATTTCTCGGCCTGTATCCAGCAGGGCGATTACCTGCACCGCGGTGAGCACGGCCTGTTCGAGGCCGCTTCGTTCCGGATGTTCAACCTTTTGGGTGTGCCGGCCCCTAAGACGCATTGGCTCCAATTTCGCATCATCGACGAGGCCGCCGAGACCGGCAGTACCCAGTTCGAGGGCGATTTCTGGGGTCTCTATCTGGCCATCGAACAGATGGACGGTCGTTTCCTCGATGAGCACGGCCTGGCGGACGGCAACCTCTACAAGATGGAGGGCGGCTCCGGTGACTTGAATAACCAGGGCGCCACTGCAGTGACGAACAAGTCCGATTTAAATGCCTTCATGAACGGCATGTCCTCCTGGAATGAACAGTGGTGGCTGGACAATGTGGACATGGATTGTTACTACGGCTACCGTTGTGTGGTCGAGGGCGTGCACCACGGTGACATCGGCTACGGCAAGAACTACTTTTATTACCTCGAACCCGATACCCAAAAATGGAGCCAGCTCCCTTGGGACCTCGACCTGAGTTGGGCCGAGAACATGTATGGCAACGGTCGCGAGCCCTTTATCAGCAATGGGGCCCTGAACTTCGACTCTACCGAGATCGCCTACAAGAATCGTATGCGCGAGTTCCTCGACCTGCTCTACAATCCCGATCAAATGGGCCAACTCCTCGACGAACTGGCTGCCATTATCTGGGATCCCAACGGTGGTCCCAGTATGGTGGATGCCGATCGAGCCATGTGGGACTACAATCCCGTCATGAGGAACTCCAGCAAGGCCGGTCAAGGGCGTTTCTATGAATCCTCGGACACCGGTGATTTCGCCGGTATGGTCCAGTTGATGAAGGACTATGTTGATTTCTGTATCAGCAATGAACGCTGGTGGTGGAGGCAGAATGGCGACAGCATGGGTGAGATCGCCGCCGACAGTGACATCCCGGAGACACCCGAGATTGTCTATGCCGGCTCCAGTGACTATGCCACCAATGACTTGATCTTTTCCACCTCGGACTTCAGTGATCCCCAGGGAAACAGCACCTTTGCCGCTCTACGCTGGCGTTTGGCGCGGGTTGAGCCCTTTAGCGATGTCAACGCGGCCACGGTCACTCTTCCGGATGCTGACGGCACCTTGACCTTGATCGACGACGGTGAGACCTGGTCCTACTTCAAGGGAACCTCGGCTCCGGCCGGGGGAGAGTCTGCCTGGACGGCTGTCGATTATGATGATTCATCTTGGTCACAGGGACTGGCACCGGTTGGGTATGGAGAGGATTTTGTCGAGACCGTTCTCAGTGACATGCGGTATAACTATTCCACCGTTTATCTGCGTAAGACCTTCACCGTAGACACGGATATCGAAACAGAAAACATGACCCTGGAAGTGATGTTTGACGATGCCGTGGCTGTTTACCTCAATGGTTACTTGTTTTATATGAACAATGTCGATGTCGAAGACCTGACCTACGATGGCCTGGCCAATGGTAATAATGAACAGACGACCTTGTTGTCCGTGGATTGGTCGGATTTACGCCCCTTCTTGGTGGATGGTACCAATGTCCTGGCCGTGCATCTACTCAATCTTTCGGTGACCACCAGTAGTGATTGTTTCTTCGATGCGCGCTTAACTCTGGATCTGCCCCAGCAAGGCGGTGGTGGCTCGACACCCACGTCTACAGACAAGCCCATTGTTACGGGGCGTGAGGGCTATTACGAAATCGACACCCTCTGGGACAGCAACGACATCCCCGTGTTTGCCGATCAGATCCAGGTCCCTGCCACCGTGGTCGAGCCCAACGCCACCTATCGCGTTCGTTGTCGCATGCAGGACAACACCGGCCGCTGGTCGCACTGGTCCGCCCCTGTGCAATTTACGGCGACCGATCCGGTTACCAGCCCCTTGCAGGATCAACTCCGCATTACCGAAATCATGTTCAATCCGCGCAACCCGCAGGTTGGCTCAACCTTTGACAACGACGACTTCGAATTCATCGAACTGACCAATATTAGCAACCAACGCATCGATCTGTCCACCCTGACCTTCACCGGCGGCATCGACTTCGACTTCAGCACGACTTCCGTGTCCTCCTTGGCTGGCGGTGCAACAATATTGCTGGTCAAGAGTCGAGCGGCCTTTAACGAGCGTTATGGTACGGTCTACAACAGCCAGATCGCAGGCGAATATGATGGCCAACTCTCCAACAGCGGCGAAACCCTCGCCCTCGCCGATACCTATCAAGGCCTCGTCCTACAGTTCGACTACGACGACAATTGGCACAACGGCACCGACGGTGACGGCTATTCCCTAGAACTGATCGATCCTCAGATTTCTGTGGACGCCCTGGGCCAAGCTAACAGCTGGCAAGCCAGTGCCAATCTAGATGGATCACCCGGTTCGTTTTGAGTGAATGTCTCCTTATCTGATCAAGTCTTTGAATTGATCGATCAAGGTCGTTTTTTGGGTGATCCCTTGCTTGAGCTGGATGATTATCCGTTCTACCTCTTCTTTGCTGAAATCACCGGTGATCATGGCTTTTGAACCGATTTGTGACATGATCTGAGGAGCGGAAACCACCTTACCTTGGATGATGATCGCCAGCGAGCGCCCGATGTTGTTAGCCGTAAGCTCGCCAAATAAAGCGGCACCCCGTTCATCAAATTCGATCAGAATGGTGGAACGCCCCTGGGTGTCGGAGGAGGTCGTCACAGAGGTCAAGGCCCAGGGTTTCTGCTGTCTGGGCGGCCACAACGAATAAGCCTGACGGGCACAGAGCAGGATATAGGTTCGATCGCGATAGGTCTCCGTGATCATTGATGGTGGGATCGTCAGGTTGGGATCGATCCGATTCCATTGATAGTCGTCACCGCATTCACTGCCTGTATACGGTCCCTCTTTCAGTAACTGTTCTTGATACTGTTTGATTTGAGTGGGTGTTAAATCTAAATCCGACTGTGCGGTCACGTGAAACTCCAGGGACAGAGAATCGGGGAATGACATGATCTCTTTTGGTTTTTGTTGAAAGGCCTGCTGGTTATCCCACCAAATTTGCCAACGCTGAGCCACGGCTTTACACTTGGCCTGGGTATGCTCTGTTATTTCGGGCGTCATGGCAAAGCTGCCCGAGACTTTACCCTGTTCATCGTAAAACTCAAAATGATCGCGTCCCTCGTAATGGCCCGTCAGGCGTTCCAAAGAGATTGTGATTTCCCGTACAGGTCGGCCTAGCCCTACATCCGGATCGGACGGATTGATCTGATGCTTTCGATAGAATCGTTTTAATGTGCCATCACGCATTCTTGTTCCGTAGTCGCTGCAAAATTCGCACGTCTTTAAGGCGTTAATCAATCCCGGTACGGCCTGTCCGTCGCCTATCATGCGGAGTGTCACGGCCAGGCGACTCTTCGCTGCAGGATAAGACTCTACTTCCAGGGCCGAAAGAACCTGTGGCACCGAGGACGCCCCGAGTTCTGCCAAACGGTACATGGCGGCAATCTGTTCGGTTGTTACCCAGCCATTCTTCTTACAAATGACTTCGATCAATTCCGGCACGCTCATGCCTCTGGCCTGTTCGATCCATTGTTCATCTGTGAGTCGGGTGTTTTGTTCGTTGTTATGAACTTGCGGAACCAAATTTTGAACAGAAGACGACACTGAGGTCTCCCTTTCGATGACCATTTCTCCTATCCAGACCGGAGCATCGAATGCGGTCTGCTTTACTGAGTTAAAGCCGGTACCGGGACTGTTGAAAACGAACACGGTTTTGTATGATCCCGTGGGGATGGCCGGGTACCCCTTGGCAGTCACAGTCCTGGTCTGGGATTGGCCGGGTTGGAGCAGGCTGAACCAGGTTGTGGGGTATTGGTTAAACTCGTCTAAGCCCATGGAACTCTCCGACTGGGCAGTAAAGTGATGGTAGGGGTCCTCTGAATGCAACGTCGGCGGATTGTGAAAGGCCTGGAACAAGGCTGTTCCCATTTTATCCGGATCGAATACATACAAGGGATCGGTGTCTTGATTGGTTAAGGTGTAGCTGTAGGTGAGCATGGATTGGTTGGCATCGGGGATCACCTCGACGGAATTCAAGGACATGGATAGTCCGGCGTGGTAGACGTCTTGTTGTTTTAAGGCGGCAATGACACGGGAATCTTCGCGTACGTCCGGGATGGGCTGGGAGGATTCTTCCGGACGGTACACTCTTGTCAATCCGATGCTGAGCGTGTTGGGTGGGCTTGTGAAATTGGGTAGATCGATTGTGGGCGTCACGCCTTCTGGTAGAAATGAAGAATACACCGTCCATAGAGAACCGAGATAGCAGCGTTCATTGCCCACGGTGACGACAAATGGATTCCCTTTTAAAGATACTCGTTCAAAGGGTAGGGGACATTCATGTTTGAGTGTCATGCAATGTGAAGAACCATCGTAACGTACGATATCCTCCGATCGAATCCAGGGTTCGGTTCGCAACACCAATTCATCCAGGGGCCTGTCCTTGCAGTTCTCCCAGGTTAGGGATTCGTCCTGGAGCAGATAGATATTGATTCCCGAAACCTGATTGGGGTCTTGATCCTGTTTGGGGGGCTGGCCCGGCAAAAGGCTGGTCAGGCAGGCCGTCAAGATCGCGATGACCGTTAAGGTTGCGACCCAGGTGTGTTGCAGACGCATGGATTCCGTGGTTTCCAGGCCGAGTACGCGTCGGACACGCGTGCCGATCTTGGAGCCTCGTTTGACCGCTGCCAATCCTTCGACCAGCGGTTGACGCAGGGCTTGTTGGGCCATGCTGAGTAGCGAGGCGGCGTAGGCCTCGGCCTGGGCACCGCCTTGGACGACCAGGTCGTCGCAGCAATGTTCCCGTTCGACGCGTATGCGATACGAGATGAACCACACGGCCGGATGGAAGAACAAGACCGCCTCGATGAACCGCTGGAGCACATTGATCAAGGGATCCAGACGCCGGATATGGGCCAGTTCATGGGCCAGGATCATCTCCATCTGCTCGGGTGTCAGGTTGGACGCAAAGGCCAGGGGCAGGAGGATGGTCGGTTTGATCACGCCCACCACGGTCGGCACCAGGATGCGTGAGCAAAAGGCCACGGCCGGAGTGACACTCAGTCCCATGACGCGGGCCTGTTGTGACAACGCGGCCAGGATACGGACGTCCTCGACGGGCCGTGATCGGCGTTTGAGACGTTGGCCTCCTTGCAGGCCCAGGATCAGACGCCCCAGCATGGCCGTGACACCCAGCCAGTACAGCCCCATGATATAGGGTAAAAGCTTTTGCCATTGAAAGGATTGGGTCGGCGGTGTTTGAGTGACCACGGGAGCATCCGTGGAGATTGCACGGGGTGATGTATTTGTGGGAGAAGGGGATATGGCTATGGGCGTCGGCTCAGATCGTGCCGTGTCGCCTAGGGTGACAACCTCGGGCAGGGAAGGGTTCGGAGTTGGGAGTGTAGGGGGCCTACTGAGCCAGTCAAAGGTCATAACCACACAGGCGACCATGCCCAACAGACAAGCCACGTGAATGCGGTAACGCACACGGGCAGGGGATTTACATAGGACGCGGGTCAGGATCAGCGACAGTAGGGCCAGGACGGTTCCCTGCCAGAGGAAATGGGCCAGGGTCAGCGCAAAACGCAGACTAATCGGTGAATTGAATAGGGTGGTCAGGTTCATGATCGATTCTCCCTCGTTTTATCCTGAAGCAATTGTTTCAGTTCCTGGAGCTCCTCGGCATCCAGGTCGTTGGTTTCCAGCAGGTTGACCATGGCAGCCGCAGCTGAGCCATTGAACAAGCGTTCCACCAGATCTCCCAACATGCCGGTGGAGATATCCTGTTCCCGGATCTTGGCCTGGTAAATAAAGCGGTTCGCCTGCTTGGAGCGTTTGAGATAGCCCTTGTCCGTCATGATGCCCATCATGGTCATCACGGAGGTATGGGCCAGATCCCGCACCTCGGCCAGGGATGCCCGTACTTTACGCACGGAACACGGTCCCTGTTGCCACAACACCTTCAGAATCTCCAGTTCAAGCTCGGTGGGGTACTTGGATGACTGTCTCGCCATGGTTCACCTCATTGAAAGAATTACTAAAACATTAGTAGTTTTAGCGGGCAGCCAGGTTGGAGTCAATGGAATTACTAAAAATTTAGTAGATTTTGTAAGGGGCAAAGAAAAGGCGACTTGCTGAATTAACTGAGAAAACTCAACGCTTATTATCGAAATCGAGGGACTCTCACAAGTGAGTGTCCCTTATTAGATCTCCTGCTGAATTAACTGAGAAAACTCAACGCTTATTATCGAAATCGAGGGACTCTCACAAGTGAGTGTCCCTTATTAGATCTCCTTATTAGATCTCCCATCGAAAATGTGAGACGGGGGGGGGCATGCTTACGCTGGCGTAAGCATGTTTTTTAACGGGAGTATGAAGTGGAATCAAATAACATGCTTGCCCTTTTGGGAATGCATAGCACTCGGTTGAGGGTGATTACTATTAGTATTCAATATCTATCTTGATTTTGAGAGTTAACCATTGTTTTTATAGCCAGTATCGCCTATTCTGGGCCCACGAGAAGGCACTGAGAAGAGATAGTTGGAAAGATTCAGTGCCGAGGACGCTGATAATAGATTTTATGTCAGGTCTATGTAATGACTAAACTACAGAAGCGAATAACGGTTCTCGTTGCATCTCTTGTGGTATGGATCTTCTGTTTCGTCCTTTCCAATAATGCCCATGCACAAACAATGATGACAGTCCCACGCAAGATACAGATATGCCGCAACATCTACGATATCTTCTACTTTCCGTGGAGTTGGTTGCCAAGAAACTTCTTCACTTGGGGTAGATCCGGTATGGAAGCAGGAGCGGCAACTACAATGACTTTTAGTTTTCTGTGGGGATTGACCGCCGGATTTGCGACTTTATTAATTATGAGTCGAATGAAAACAAAAGCATAACAAATCAGGAAACAAAAACGTTGTGCGGTACTTTTATTGCACACAGTTCAATATGAAATGAAGCGTCCATTTATAATAGCTCGCATACTGGTTTTTCTAGCAGCATCCGTTTTTGTTCTGCTTTTCTATTCTTTTATGCCTTTTAATTCAGGCCTATATCCGTGGTGGGCATTGGGGGCCTGTTTACTGTTTTTAAGTGTGGCAGCATGTTTAGTGCATGTTGCAAATGAATTACCATATATGCTATGGGCTCAAATACTTGCAGCAATTGTGATTGTTGCACTCGCTATGGCTCCAGCTGTTATCTCTTGGATCGGAACCCAGTCTACTTCCAGATATGTATGGCTTTGGATGGCAATCGTTCTTGGCTTGGGGGTATTTAGTCTGGTATTTCAAAAGCCAAAAGATATTGAACATGTCGCCCAGAACGTTTTGGAGGATAACAATGCGAATTCACAAGAGAAGTCTTAGCCTGCTAATCCCAGTGTCAGTAGCAGTTATCCTTTTCGCGACCTTATGCCTTCATTCAGATCCATTGCTTTCTGAAGTAAAATCTAATCCAAAGGCAAAGAACACTAGTGTCCCGTTATAAATCGAATAACCATAGTTGGTTATGATTATAGCTCTTTGAAAAGTTGTTTATATCGTGCTCAAACAAGCTTTTTACGGGTGTTTTCTCAAAAAGCATCACGCCCAGAACCTGCAGGATTTCATACATACTGGCCTCCAGTTGTAGATCTTTTTTCAGGATAGCAACCAGTACATAAACGCTGATCGCGATCCAAACTTGGGTTTTCACGGCATTCGGTGTCGTTCCGTAGAAAGCTTTGATCCGAAGGTGCTGCTTGATCCATTTGAAAAACAATTCGATCTGCCAGCGAAACTTGTACAACCGAGCAATGGTCGATGCTGAAAGGTTGAAGTTGTTGGTCAGAAAGAAAAAGCGTTTGTTTAACTCGGTATCGACGTAATGAATTCGACGCAAGCGTTCGGGGTAATTCTTCGAGCTTTTGGGGCCGGTCAATCGTATGGCTTGGTCGCTTCGTAGACCACGGCCTTTGTCCACTGGATGTGACGCTTGCCGTGCAAACGCAAGATTGTTTTTCGCTCGGATGACAAAGAATGCTTGTTGCTGATGAAGATGGTAAAGACGTCGAAAATCGGTGTACCCTTTGTCCATGATGTAGAAGGCACCCGGCTCGTAAATCACGTGGTCGAGAAAGTGTACATCGTGCACCTGGCCGCCTGTAACGCGTATAAACGCCGGAATGTTGCCTCGCAGGTCGAGCTGAGTGTGGACTTTGACGGCACTTTTCCTTCGACGATGTTGAGCCCAAGGAAACAGCGTCAGGCACAAGTCGATCACTGTTGAATCCAAGGCGTAAACCATTCGTTTGAGATTCATGGCTAAGGGTTGTTGGCCATAAAGCATGCGTGCCTGTTCGATCAAAATCATGGCCATGTCGCGGTAGATTTGCCAATCGCGTTGTTCGTTGGCTTTGGCCAGAGTATTTCGTGAAACTCTTGCCTTCATACCAGCATGATAGAGTTTTGGTCCAACAGCACGAAGACAGGCTTCGATGTCGCGTAAACTTTCGCGACCGGTCAATTGAGCAAAGCTCATGCAGTAAAACTGATCGAGGCATGTAAAGCTTTTGACGCGATGATCGCCGTGATAGCGATCGACACATGACTTGAAACGCCGTCGCGGCAAGTAGTCCATGATCTGTGAGAAGACAATTCGACCGTGATACATGGTTGGCTCCTAAAAGAAACTCAGAGCCGTAATCATACACAGTCAATTTGAAGTCGATACAGGTCATGATTTGTTTTAAGTCTTTATTATATTTAGCGTTATCAAAATACTAGCAAAAGTTAACGGGACAGTAGTGGGCAAAGAATGAGGATATCGAAGCCAATAGGTCCTCTGTAACTATTGAAGGAGTTAACTTTAGCCTTGTCATTATTCCCGGTAACTGTGAGAACAAGACCTTTGCTATCATTACTATGACAAATGTGTCAGATGAGGATGTTGTTATCGCATCCCCGGAGATTGACCCTCTGAGTGGAACAATAGGCTACAAAAATACGATTCAAATACGTAACAACAAGGGTGAACTCCTTGATATGGTAGGAGCTCATGTTGATTATGTTAAACGCCCCATGCTTTTACTTAAGCATTCTAAGATTCTTGGATTAAATTTTCGATCCTGGTTCTTTGCTTTAGAGAATTATTTCCCAGATCTTGTAGAGGCAGGAGAATATACAATAGAATTTCGACTTATTTCGCCAAAAACTATGGCATATGACCACGCCCCTTGGAGTGGAGGTATGGTCGATCTTGTTGTTTCAATAAACAAGTCTGGGCCATATAAATACGCCCACAACATGGACAAATATCTCGACGTCGCGCGTCGCAAGTAACAATTTAGGCACAGGAAACAGACCACTAGACGGGTGGCAAGCCCGGACCTTCATAATGGATAAAGGTATTCCTTTGCTCATGATTAACTTCTTGAGACGGGGGGTGGCATGCTTACGCTGGCGTAAGCATGATTTTTAAACGGGAGTAAGAAGTGGAATCAAATAGCATGCTTGCCCTTTGGGAAAACCGAAGGTTCTCTGGATCAACTACAGCTGCGATAGTAGCTATTAACCAGATCAGAAAAGCATGGCACCCGGCATTCGTTTTGCCCTCTTTGTGTTTTCAATATAATCCTTGATTTTGAGAGTTAACCGTTGTTATTTTAGCCAATATTACCTATTTTAGACCAATGAGAAAACGCTGACTAGAGATAGCTGTCGAAGTTGTCGGTGTTGAGGGCACTGATAATACATGTTGTGTGCAATTATGAAAAAATATGTTCTGCCATTAGCCGTCGTATTTCTAATTGGATGTTCGTTGCGATCTCCACAGCCTACCGCATTAACATTAGAAGACATACCCATTTTCACAGTAGAAGACATGCCTATTACCTGGGGGTGCTCTTTAGAAGAACAACAGGTTAGAAAGCAATTTGCCACGTACCTTTTTCAAGAATTTGAATCACGCAGGAGAATGCCAAGGAATTGTTGGGCTGAGAAATACGGAAAGCACACTTGGTTCCTTTATTCAGGAGACACTTGTAACATAACACCCTATTTGGGGGGAGACGAATATATAATGTTTCCTGACAACACTATTGTCGAACGCGACTGGAAAAGTCTCAATCGTGTTTTTCAATTAGAATATTCTCTTGGTCTAGATGAGGAAGAACGCAATCAATTGATGCGTGAGTTTATCGAGCTGCATTTTAATAGATACAGTGAGTTAGTATATATCTCTAGTATTAGTGACATTCCTCGTTACAGTAATATTCCTTCAGGATTATCAGAAAAAATAAAGCCCAGTTCGAAAACCCTTAGAGATGAGCTCATTGTTGATATTTTCACTTATGATGCTGCACGTAGTGGCGTCGTATCTAAGTATCAATTTTATTTTACGGAAACCGAATTTTCCAAATATAGATTTAAGAGAGTAGCATATACTGCTCTCGCAAAATATGTAGGAAAATATATTAAATTCGAGTAGGAACACACAACGAGTCAATAGAGGAGACCCCCTGGCTCGGTTTCTTCATCGTCTAGTTATTCGAAGTTCCTTGTCTATCTGTTTTTCTGTTTGCTTTTCAAAAAGAATGAAAAAAGGCGGCAGGCCCGATTGAGCTCTGTCGCCTTTGGCTTTGGTATTTTCAGTGCAGGTTACTTGACCGTCACCTTAGCCTGGATAAAGCCTGCGGCTTGGCCGATGGCCCGGCCTTCAACAGTGAAGGTGCCCGGTGTTTTGACCTGCTTGGCCTCGACCTCACGCCAGATCACTGGGACCGGTAGGGTGGTGTCACCGAAGGGCAATTCGACGGTGTCTAGTTGGGGCAGGGTGCCTGCTGTGGTTTTGATCGAGACGTTAACGAGTTCATCGGCCTGTTCGCCATAGACTTCCCATTCAGTGGCGGCCACGGAGTGGAAATATTCGCCTTCGGGAATGCCGTAAAAGACCGCTCGCAGTGATTGCGTGGTGATGGCCGGGAACTTGACTTCGATCCAGCGATCGACTTCGCTGGGGTAATTCTCTGCTGATACGGCAACCCACTCGCCCGCTTCATTCTTATATTCGACGTGCCACTTGGCCGGGGGACGGATCCAGTTATGGTCGCGGTGGAATTGGATGCCCACGCCCTCGATCCGTACCGGGGTTGGCCAGGTATACTGAATCCAGTCGCTTTCGATAGTGTTTTCATTACCGCGATAGTTGCCCCACATGTCCGGTGGCAGTAGCACGGTCTCGGGACGCCCATCGTTAAGGGCCCATAGCGTCATGGGTGGTTGTTCCGTAAACGAGGCCTCGGCTTCAGCATTGATGGCCAGGTTACGAGTCAACCGATAGGCAGGATCGTCGGCTCTGGTTTGCTTGACAGTCAGCATTTTGTCCCCGTCCCAATGGACCTCGTCAATGGACACCGAGCGGCGGAAGTGCCCGCCATCTTTGGCGTCCTTGGTGTGGTAGGTGATCCACCAACGCCCGTTGTGCTCGACCACGGAGGGGTGCACGGTTGTGGACGACGTGCGGCTGAGGATGATGTCCTGGAAGGTCCAGGGGCCCAGTGGGGACGTCGCGGTGGCATAGCCGATGGCGGCCTGGTAGTTGGAGGGCGTCCACTGGGAGCCGCCGCGTTTCCAGTCGTAGACCAGGTAGTAGGTGTCACCGCGTTTGAAGATCCAGGGCGCCTCGAAGAAGGATTGCAGGCCTCTCAAGGTCACGATCTCTCCATCTGTCTCAGTCATGGACGGTTTGAGTTTGACTACGCGGGCGACATACCACGAGCCCCAGTAGAGATATGGGGTGCCGTCGGTATCGATGAACACATGGGGATCGATGACTTCCTGGCCGCGACGTTCTTCACCGAACACGTCCTTCCAGGTCAGCAGAGGCTTGCCGATGGGGTCGCTCCAGGGGCCGGTCGGACTATCCGAGACGGCCACGCCAATGGCCATACGATTGGGGACATCGGTGTTCTTCCATTCCACGGGCGTGTACCAGTAGCAGCGGCCATCGGCTCCGATGGCGACCTGGCCGGCAAAGGCATTGTTGCCCGTGGCCCAATCGTACACCTCACCTGGCTTGAGATTGCCCTCGTAGAGTGTCCAACTGCCCGAGGTCGGATCGGTGGTCTCCAGGACTCCGTACTCCTTCATCACGAATCCGCCTTGCCAGATCTTGGGTTGGTCGTGACCGCCGTAGATGTAGAGCTTGCCCCCATGGGACAGCGGGGCGGCATCGGCCAGATAGTAACTGCCATCACCCACGATGGGGTTGCCCTGAGTTTGAATGGGGCGTGAGGTTGTGGATTGAGCGATTGAGCCTGAGGCTATTAGGCCCATACATAGAATAGATAATAGGACTGTCTTGGTTTGGATCATCTTGTAAGCTACCCTAAATTATGTTGTCTTCGGTAAAGGTTAATGATGATCGGGTGCCATGCTTATGCTTGCATAAGCATGCAAAGCGATAACGGTCTCGTAAACGCATGCCCACACATCCGGTTTCGTCTTTGACTACACCGTGACAAGACGCGTGGGCATGGCACCTGATTGGTTGGTATTCTAAGGATATTCTCATTTTTGGGCCAGACCTATTCTCCCTCTGGACGCCGTGGGCGATCTTCCGGCAGGTTGTTAGGCGTAAAGTTGCGACTGGCACGTTCCGGACTCACCGAACCATCTTCCCAAACCGTGGCGATAGAGACCGTATATTCGCGGTCGGGATCCAACCCGGTCAAGGGGAAGCTGGCCTTGGGCGTATAGCCCAACAGGACGTCATCCAGGTAGACCTGGTAGCCATTGTTGAGGTAGTACTGTTCGGACCAGCGGACCTCCACACCATTGTCGCCTAGCGGGCTGAAACGCACACGGTCGGGTTTGCGCGTGGGGTACTGATACATCACGGCCGGTTCGAACTGAACACTCCAGGTGACATCCGTAGTGACATCGCTGGCTATACATACCCGGCTCCAGCCCTGGTGATTGACGGTTGTGACCTTGAGGTCCGAGTCATCGCTCTGGACGGTGACGCTCTTGACCTGGTAATTCGTTGCCTTGGGAAAGACGAAACGCAGTTCGTAGGCGTCGTTCTTGATCACGTGACTTGTGCCGCGATAGGTTTGGCTGACCTTATAGTAGGACAGGTCCGTCAGGTCCACCCAGCCCTGGGTGATATGACGGTTGGTCGAGATCAGTTGGATCTGACCGTTGTCGGGTATGAGGGTCAGCACGCGGCAACTGGTGGGGGCGACGTCCAGGGTCATGCCCGCCTGCCAGGTGCCCAGGAAGTCCTGGTTCCAGAAATCAAACACATGGACTTGAGCACTGGCATCCAGTCCCAGGTCCGACCACTTGAGGTGCGTGGTCTGGTTCTTGTCCTCATCGAAGTTGAATACGCCCACCACATCGTAGGCACGGCCCAGGTGATTGACCTTGAGATCCCAGATGCGTTTGTTGTGATCGGCCGGGAAGAGGTCCAGGGGACGGATGTCCACGGCCGGGTACACGCGTTTGAGCATCTCTACCCGTTGCGGACCCAGGTCGGGCATGCGGTCCGTGGCCATGAGGGCCTGGCCGGTCAGACCTTGCAGGGTGGCCCAGACACGGGCCTGTTCGATGGTCAAGGGCGACCGCAGCACCATGACGTCCGGATCCACATACCACATGACGTTGTGTTGATAGTAATATTTCATGACGGCTTCGAGGGCCGTGTGAAAACCACCCCACCCCAGTACGATGTCACCACCGGTACGCGAGCCGTTCATGATGCCCGCGCCTTCGGTGGGGATGCCCCAGCAGCCCAGCAGGTAGCGGTTTTCGCCCATCACCTCCCGCATCCAACCCAGGGTCTTACGGTAGAGTTCGGCCCCTGTCTCATTCGGCTTGTTGGCCATGAACTCCTGCTTCTTGTCGTATTCGTCCACCACGATAGGTTGGCCGTCGATCTTGAAGTAATCATAACCCCAGTCGCACATCGTCTGGATCAAATCCTTCATATAGGCCTCGGATTCCGGCGTGGTGGGATCGAGCAGCCATTTACCCTCCCAGGTCTCCGAGGCACTGTTGCCGTTGGGATCGAGCAGGAAGACGTTTTTGTGGGCAGCCACGAATTCCGGATTGTCCTGGCCGTGCGGGGCGATCCAGAGGCCGGGTACCAAACCAACGCTCTTGATGGTGGCCGCGACATCGGCCATGCCGTCAGGGAAATAACCCTTGTGCAAGAGCGTCCAATCGCGGGTACTGCCCGGGCCACGCTGCCAGCCGTCATCGATCTGCACCACACTGGCACCGTAGTCCTTGAGGTGCTCGCTGATCCACTGGGCGTTCAGCTTCACCTCGTCAGCGGTGATGTCATAGTAGTAATAGTACCAGGTGCACCAGCCCGAGGGCGGCAGGGGGTAAACGCTTTTATCGACCGGCTGGAAGTAGGGCAGTTCCAGCGTCTCTTTGTAATAGTCGCTCATGACCGTACCGTCTGTGAGCGTCACCTCATCCTTGACCGGATCGAAGGTCCCTTGGGCCAGGGCCGTGTCCACGTCCCCCAGGATCATCACAAACAGATCATTGTTGTCACTGTCCTGCACCCGACAGGGAATCGGGTGAGGCCAGGTCTGGGCTCCCTGCACACAGCCTGCACATAAGCTGACCAGGACGATGGCATTGAACATAAGCTTCATAAACGCTCCACTGTGTACTTCTGTTTTCTGCATTCTATATTCTACATTCTCTAATCAACATTATGATTGGGAATCTCCAGTCCCTGCAAGTGTCGAATGAAGAAATCCAGACGCTTGCGTTCGCCGTGCGGGCCGCCGCTGCTGTGGTTGGCACCGGGGATGACCACCAGGTCGAAGTCCTTGTCTGCCTTGATCAGGGCGTCGGCAAAGCGATAGGTATTCTCCGGCGGCACGTTGTTGTCCATCTCGCCCACGATCAGCATGAGGTAGCCTTGCAGGAGAGAGGCGTTGTCGATGTTGGAGCTCTCGTTGTATTGCGGGCCAACCGGATAACCCATCCACTGCTCGTTCCAGGAGGCCTTGTCCATGCGGTTATCGTGACAGCCGCAGGAGGCCACGGCCGCCTTATAGAACTCCGGATGGAACAGCACACCGGCGGCGGCGTTCTGGGCCCCGGCCGAGGTGCCGTAGAGGCCCACGCGTGTGGTGTCGTAGTAGGGATATTGTTTCGCTGCGGCCTGGTGCCACAGGATGCGGTCCGGGAAACCGGCGTCCTTGAGGTTGTGCCAACAGACATCGTGGAAGGCCTTGGAGCGGAAACCCGTACCCATGGCGTCCATCTGCACCACAATAAAGCCCTTATCCGTGTAGTTGGAGAAGAGGCTGCGTGGGCTGAAGGACTTGGGCGTGTAGGCCCCTTGCGGTCCGGCGTAGATGTTTTCCAGGACCGGGTATTTCTTGTGGGGATCGAGATCCTTGGGACGGCAGATGACCCCCCAGATGTCAGTGGCTCCGTCGCGTCCCTTGGCCACAAAGACCTCGGGGGCCCGCCAGCCATCGACCATCAGTTCGCTGATGTCGGCCCGTTCCAGTGCGCAGACCAACGTTCCGTCACTGACCTTGCGGAGGTTGTGGATGGGGGCCTGGTCCACGCGGCTATAGGTGTCGATGAGATACTGTCCGTCCGGGGAGTATTGGATCGAGTGGGTGCCGTTGCCTTCGGTCAGGGCCACCAGTCCGGTGCCGTCGAAGTTGACGCGATAATAGTGAATGAAGTAGGGGTCCTGGTCCGGATTCATGCCCGAGGCCTGGAACCAGATCTGGCGGTTCTCTTCGTCGATCTTATCAATGCCGCGCACTACCCATTCGCCCTTCGTGATTTGCAGTTGTTGGGGAGCGGTTTGGGTATCGATCAAATAGAGGTGTCGCCAACCGTCCTGCTCTGATACATAGAGGATCTCGTCGGAGTTCTCCAGCCAGTTGACGCGTTGCAGGCTGAGCATCTCGGTGTGGGCGGTCCAGATGAAGGTCTCGCTCTGTTGGTCGATCAGGGTACGGCTGTCCCCGGTGACGGCATCGACCTCGATCACGCGGAAGCGTTGGTGTCCGCGATCGATCTTGTCGTAGGCAAAGTGACGCCCGTCATGCAGCCAGTGGAGCTGGGGACGCTGCCAATCGAGTTCCAGACGATCGACCTGGGGTTTGATCTGTTGTTGCGTCTCGATATTGAAGAGATTCAGTTCGTATTGGTTGAATTTGTCACCCGGCAGGGAGTAGGGGGCTGAGTGTAGTTTGGCCCGACCACCGTCCCGTGGTGAGGACTCGATGCGGTAGCATTCGAAGTCATCACCGGGTTCCATACGAAAGCCCACCAGTACCGGGCCTTCAGGGGCCCAACTCAATTGGGTGTAGACATTGTCTTCGTCGCCGTCCGTGCTGAGTTGGATAACCTGTTCGCTATTAGGGTCTGTGGATCGGATAAAGACGTTGTCGTCCTGGACATAGGCCTCCCATTGGCCGTTTGCCGAGATGACCTGACGCTGTCCTCTCGCTTCGAAATCGCCCCAAGGCCGACGGGGCCCACGGCTACGCTCCGGAGCCGGCGGAAGCGGTTCGTCACTTGGTGTGCAGGTGTAATCGCTCAAGTTACAGGACCAAGTGGCGTCCTCGACTTCAAAACGAATGGACTGGCCATTGTCACTGAACGCGATGCGGTCAAAGGGCAGCTTGTCGGATTCGACCGATTGACTGGTGACTTGACTCAAGGCCTGGGCCAGACGCACATGATCGAAGGCTTTGCTGCGCTGGCCGCTGGCGACCTGAACCCGAATGAATTCCTGGGTGTCGCCACTGAGTTGATTGCGGTACCAGAAGCCGCTGTGATCGGTGAGCCAATGGGGCTCGATGCTCCCCCTTGTAATAGCCCTTGACCGGGGGGCGACGGTAGCCACGGGGTTGGGGCGAGTCGTTGGATTGAGCCCTCACCGTGCATGGGATCAGCGTGACTAGAATGGTGAGGGTGATTAAGCTGGATAGAGAAAAAGCGGGTTTGTTGTTCATGGCAGCTCCTCGGTAGAATGCCGTTTAGGTCCGAGTATACTCGGAGGGGCAAAGTTTAGAAATTAAGTCTAGGCGATGAGCGGGGATTCTCCAATGGAAAGATACGCAAATGGCATGGAGTATCTGGCAAGCAGGGCAGTAATGGTGCAGGTTGATTTTCAGGATGACTTTAAGTACCCCCTTTAATTCTCCGATAGCAGGGATATTGGGATTGAGAGATAACGCAGGATGGGTGACTCTCGGTCTCTGCCGTGAGCCACTCAAAGGTTTTAGGAGTGTTTGTAAAATGGCAAGTATAATGATTATCGAGGATGATGCGAATCTCAGGCAGATTCTACAGACGATTGTGGATCAGGCTGGTTATGAGGTACGCTTGGCCACGGATGGTAAGGATGCCTTGGAGCAAATCCACGGCAACCTCCCTGATTTGGTGATCACGGACATCATCATGCCGGAAACCGAGGGGATCGAGGTGATTCTATACCTACGGAAGAACCATCCAGAGGTTAGGGTCATTGCCATGTCCGGCGGTGGACGCCTGGGAGCGGATCACTATCTGGATATGGCCCACGAGTTCGGAGCCCACATCACTATTGCCAAACCCTTTGAAAAGCGGACGATGCTGGACGCTATTTCTCAATTGCTAACAACGGCGCAGTCCTAGATTCCTGCCAATTCATCTTCGGGTTTTCCCTTTGCAGATCCGCACGAGCGGGCTATGATACCCCGCTCATCAGGCCTCTTGTTGGATTACCATCTATGGTCAAAGGAATCATCTATGCCATTGTCGCCTATGTGTCTTGGGGGCTGCTGGCGATCTATTGGAAACAACTGGACCATATTCCAGCCGTGGAGGTGTTGGCTCATCGGTTTGTCTGGTCCTTTGTCTTGTTGACAGTGGGATTGGTCATCTCGAGACGTGGGGGCGGGGTGTGGAAGGCCATGCGTCAGCCACGCCTGGTCGCCTACCATGCAATGGCGGCAGTGTTGGTGGGGATCAACTGGTTGACCTATGTCTGGGCCGTCAACAATGGTCATGCGGTTGAGACCAGCCTGGGTTATTTCATCAATCCCCTGGTCAGCGTAGCCTTGGGTGTGATTTTTCTGCGTGAGCGATTACGGCCTTGGCAATGGCTACCTGTGGGTCTGGCCCTGATCGCAGTGGTCTACTTGACGTTTATCTATGGCTCGTTACCTTGGATCGCCTTGACGTTGGCCCTGAGCTTTGGGGCCTACGGTCTGGTCAAAAAACAGGCCGCCTTGGGATCTGTAGCCGGTTTAACCCTGGAGACGGGAGTCTTGTGGGGGCCTGCCCTGGCCTATTTGGTCTGGATGCAAACACGTGGGCAGGGCGCTTTCCTGCATCAGGGCATGGGTGTGGACCTTTGGCTCATGGGGGGGGGGATCGTGACGGTGGTGCCCCTGTTGTGTTTTGCCGCGGCCGCTCGACGGATTCCCTTGTCCTGGGTGGGGCTCTTGCAGTATATCGCCCCCAGCCTACAATTTGTCGTGGGGATAGTCGTTTTTCATGAAACCGTCACACCGCAACGATGGATCGGTTTTGGGCTGGTTTGGATTGCCTTGGCCCTGTTTGCAATCGAAGGTGGGTTGGCACGACACCGTCGAGAGGGCTAGGCGGGTTTCTTGCGCAGGTACTTTTTGACGGTCTTGAGCAGCAGGTCGAACTTGACCGGTTTCTCCAGTACCGCCTGTACCGGCAGCCAGTCATCGGCGGGTTGCAGGGCAAAGGGCAGGTCCATCACCTGACGTGTGGCTGTGATCATGATCACCGGGATATGCTGGAGTTGTTGATCCTGATGCAGGGTGCGGGCTACTTCGAAGCCTTCCCGCTCGGTGGTCATCATGTTGTCGAGCAGGATCAGATCTGGCATTTCAGCACGGGCCAGGGCCAGGCCTTCTTCACCGTTGGGAGCCGAAATCGTCTCATAGCCCTGGTTGCTGAGCACACAAGCCAGGGCTGCGGTGTATTCTTCATCGTCGTCTATCAGTAAGATCTTCTGGGCCATAGATTTGGTCTTCCCCAAATGAGGGTGGTAATTCTAATCCTCATACTATAGCATAAGCGGGTCTTTTTTGCGAGCCTTGAGCGGTGTTTGATTGATTTTTAAAGTCAGACTGGCGTTGCGGCATAAAGAAAAAATGCTCAACGGGGTTTACCAGAAAAGACGAAGGGATCCTGCATTTACGTGGTATAAATAATCATCAAAACAACAGCAAAATGAATCTTTTGGAGTTGGACAATGAAGAGATCGTGGCTGACAATGGTGTTGATCGGATTGATTTCAGGGACCTGGACACAAGCACAAGAGGGGGCGCAAATTCTCGATGGTATCGGCGAAACCGCCTTGATTGCCCGTTATCTCTTCAACGGCAATACCGAGGACTGGTCCAGGAACACCTATCACGCCACGCTGCATGGCGAGGCAGAGTTCGTCGAGGACGA
>CAXXXG010000037.1:0-469851 GCA_963662565.2 Sedimentisphaerales bacterium
AGAGTCATCCAGTAACGATGGAAACCTGAGTGAACAACGGGATGTTGCAATTCATTAAAGATGAACAGAACGACAAAGCCATACCCCACAAGGCAATGTAGAACTCTGAACGCTTAGAGTCTACAGCCCCAGCTTACGAGCGATGTATTGACGCATGCGACAGCCGCAGATGCCCTTGCCGAACACGGATCTACGGAAGCGACACTTCTTTGGTCCTTGCCTACGCATTCGACCACCTTGCCGCCCAGGGTCACACGGGCATTGCACAGGACGGTGTAGCCGGTCTCCGTGCATTCGAAGCCCTTGGGACATCGGAGATGCTTTTTGAGCTGTTCGATTTCGTCATGAGCGATGTCGGAACTGAGCCTCGTTCTTCAGGGGCCGGTGGTTGGGCCTGAGGCTCTGTAGGAGCCGGTTCAGATACAACAGGAGCGGTTTGAGATGGAGCCAACGAGATCGGATGGATCTTGAGCCCACGCTTTTGCGGTCCCAGGTCCTTGGGAGGCTCAGGTTGAGATACGGGTGTTAGCGGTGCCGGTTGAATAGGTGGTTGGGGTTGGACCGGTTTGGGCGGAGCCGGTTGATTAAACTTCTCGGCTCGGCAATGGCGTCACGCACGTCGTCGGCAGGTCCGCACCGTCAAAAATATCTTGAATGGTCCTTCTCAGGCCAAAATCCGGGTCTTTGCGAGTCATCGTCTTTCCAGTATCTCAATTCGTTCGACAATCTCACGAGCCAGGGCCTCATACTCCTGGGCCCCTTTGCTCTCGGGTGCATAGGTCAAGATGGACTGGCCCGCACTGGGGGCCTCGGCCAGGCGTACACTACGGTGAATCACGGACCGCATCACCAGGGCACCGAAGTAGTCACGCATCTGCTTTTGCACCTGGCGGCTCAGTTTGGTGCGATCTTCCACAAAGGTCAAGACCAAACCCAAGGTCCGCACCCCACAGGGATGGAAGCGTCTGCAGGTAATCTTGATGGTCTCCAACAGACGCTTGAGCCCGTCCAGGGCAAAGAAGTGGGCCTGGACCGTGACAATGACATAATCGCCCGCAACCAGGGCATTGACCATCAACAGGGTCAAGGGCGGAGCACAATCAATCACGCAATAGTCATAACCCACCCCCACCATGCGGAGCTTCTCTCCCAGGATCAGTTCTCGCCCGGGTGCTGATTCTGTAAATCCCGCTCTGCCGCCCCAACATGATATTGGAGGGAGCCAACAGCAATCCGGCACTCCGGTCTCCACGGCGATATCGTTGAAGGTAATGTGGGGATCGGATAGGCAGTGATACACGGTCCTCTCGAAACTATTGGGCTCGAATCCCAGCCCCAAGGTGCTATGGCCTTGCGAATCGAGGTCCACCAACAATACCCGCTGGCCCTGCATGGCGAGTGCCGCTGCGGTATTGATCGCGGTGGTGGTCTTACCGCATCCACCTTTCTGATTGGCTACAACGATGACTTTCATACGTCCTCGGACTCGTACGATTCAGTTCAAGTACAGTCTTACTCAGGATTTATCGGGAATCCGTCGGTTCGACTGAATCATGAACCTGGGATTCACGGGATAAGCGGCCCGCAGGCAGCTTATCGGGCCTTTCTCCCAGGATTTATCTGACCAAACCCAACCTGAAAACTTACCCTTAAGCCCAATCTGAGCCTTGCTAAAACCGCCCGGAGTGGGTAAACTATGCGGGTTTGATAGTCGTCATCATCTTTGAGTCGCTAACAAAATGGTCGTCGCACCGAGAATGAGCGTTTAAACTCTTGCAAGGAAAGCGAAACAGCCCATCTGAGGATGGTGATACAGCATGACGCAGGACAGAGGTTAAAGAAGCCATTCGAATGCAAATCCATTTTAAAAGGGGCTCTTATTATCCCACGGACAGGTTCTATGAGTGAAACGATACAGGGTATTTTAAACAAACCGGTAAACAGCAATTTGTGGTGCGTCTGGGCCGAGCGACAATATCGGGCGGACCAACACGAAGTCAGTATCAACCGCAGTTGGCACGACAATTCCACTTGGCCGAAGGCATTGCCATCTCCGGGCCGATCCAGCGGCGCAAGGGAGGACGTACGGCATTGGCGTCCATCGACAGCCTGGGCGGGCTTGCACCGGACGTCTTCAAGAAACGCCCCCGTTTCCTGGACCTGGTGGCCATTGACCCCAACGAGCGTTTCAACCTGGGTCGCGACGGCGATCCCAGCATGCGCATTGTGGACCTGATCGCCCCCATCGCAAGGGTACCCGTCAACTTATCGTGGCCCCGCCCAAGGCGGGCAAGACCGTGCTACTCGAGCAGATCGTCAAGGCCATCAAGGCGGACTGCCCCGACTGTCGCGCCATTGCTCTGCTGATCGACGAACGCCCGGAAGAGGTCACCCACTTCCGCCGGGCCGTACCCGAGGCCGAGATCGTGGCCAGCACCAGTGACCACAGCGCCGACGAACACGTGGAACTGACTGAGTGATCCTCAAGCACGTCCAGTGCGAACTGGAATGCGGCAAGGACGTGGTCCTCCTGATCGACAGCCTCACCCGCATCGGTCGCGCCTTTAACAGCCGCACACGCGGACGCAACAATCGTCGCAATGCCACCATGAGCGGCGGGCTGGAAGCCGGGGTGTTGAAATCCCACGTCGCCTGTTCGGTCTGGCCGCAACATTGAAAACGGCGGCTCCCTGACCATTGTCGCCCTCCTGCCTGGTGGACACCGGTTCCGTATGGACCAATTGATCTTTGAGGAATTCAAGGGCACGGGCAACAGCGAAATCCTGTTGGATCGTACCTTGGCCGAGGCCCGCGTATATCCCTCCATCGATATCCCATCCAGCGGTACCCGCAAAGAGGCCCGGCTCTACACCGACAAACAATCCCAGGGCTTGAGCACCCTACGGCGGGTACTATCGTCCTACGGCCGTCAAGAGGCTATCGGCGCCCTGTTCAAACTGCTGGAACGCTATTCCACCAACGAAGAGTTTTTTGGAGAGACCTGGCCCAAGGGGGGTTAATATCACGTGCGCCAAGTTTCCTGATCCAATTGGGCTCTATGTTCATGTCCCGATATGTACGGGCAAGTGTCCTTACTGCGCCTTTGTCTCGCAACCGGTCACCCAGGTCGATACCGACCGACTCACACGGGCCCTGGGCATGGAACTGGCTCCTTATGCCGAGACTGGCAGCGTACAGACGGCCTATATCGGCGGCGGCAGCCCCACCGCCCTGCCCCACGAACAACTGCTGGCCCTAGTTACACAAATCCAACAGACTTGGCCTTACTTGACCGAGTTCACGGTCGAATGCAATCCCGGTCAGGTATCGCCTGAATTATTCCAGCAATTGCACGACAATGGCGTCAACCGCCTCAGTTTGGGAGCCCAATCCCTGCACGAGCACGAACTGCAATGGCTGGGGCGACGTCACGATGTTCGTGAGATTCGCAATGCCGTGCAATGGGCGAAGGACGCCGGTTTTGACAACCTGAGCATTGACCTGATCTTCGGCATCCCCGGTTCCACGCTCACATCATGGACCGATTGCCTCAACGAAGCCTTGGACCTGGGCGTCCAGCATCTCTCGACCTACAGCCTGACCTATGAGCCCGACACTCCCCTGGACGCCTCCCGCCAGTGCGGTGACATCGAGCCGGTCGAAGAAGCCCTGGACCGGGCCATGTACGAAGCCGTCCTGAACATCCTGTCTCAAGCCGGCTTTGAGCATTATGAAATCTCCAACTTCGCCCGGCCCGGCTTCGCCTGTCAGCATAACCTGGGCTATTGGCACAACCGGCCCTATATTGGTGTGGGCCCCGCCGCAGCATCTAATTGGCAGGAACAACGCACACTCAACACCCCTGACATCGAGGTCTATTGCCAGGCCATCGAGCAAGGACAATGTGCCCTAGCAGAATGTGAGGCCATTGATGACGAAGCCCACACCTGCGAAACCGCCGTACTCAACCTGCGTCTACGTCGCGGCATTGACTTAAAGCGTTTTCAACAGCAAACCGGTTGCAAGGCCGACGATGTCTTTGCTCGCGAAATCGCCTATCATCAACAACACAACAATCTAACCGTCACCGACCAGGGCATTGCCCTGACCGAGCAGGCCCTGCCCATCGCAGACCGCGTGCTCTGTGACTTTGCCCGTTTTTAGAGGTTCAAACCCGTGGACACCCGTTATATCAGAAACTTCTCCATTGTCGCCCACATCGATCACGGCAAGAGTACCCTGGCCGACCGCATGCTGGAACTGACCGGCACCATTTCGGCACGCGAGGCCCAGCAGCAACTGCTCGACAGCATGGAACTGGAACGCGAGCGTGGCATCACCATCAAGGCCTCGGCCGTGACCATGATGTACGATTACAACGGCCAGACCTACATGCTCAACCTGATCGACACCCCGGGGCCACGTGGACTTCCATTATGAGGTATCCCGCGCCCTGGCCGCTTGTGAAGGGGCCCTGTTGGTGGTGGATGCCAGTCAGGGCGTGGAGGCCCAGACCGTGGCCAATGCCTACCTGGCCGTGGACACCGGGGCCGAGATCATGGGCGTGATCAACAAGATCGACCTGCCTGCGGCCCAACCGGACGTGGTGGCCGAAGAGATCGAACACGTACTGGGCATCCGTAAGAACGAATGCTTCCCCATCAGTGCCAAGAGTGGCGTGGGCGTCAAGGATCTGCTCGATGCCGTCTGTGAACTGCTGCCTCCTCCCGAGGACAACAGCACCGGCAAAACCCAGGCCCTGATCTTTGACAGCCATGTGGACGAATACCGCGGCGTGATCTGTTACATCCGCGTATTCTCCGGTTCGGTGAGTGTCAAGCAGAAGATCCGCTTCATGGGCACCAATCGCACCTATCTCGTCACCGAATTGGGCAAGTTTTCGCCCCGCATGGTTCCAGTGGACACCATCGGGACGGGCGAGGTGGGCTACCTGATCGCCAACATTCGCGAACTGGCCGACGTCAACGTCGGTGACACTATCACCCTGGATACCGATCCGGCCGATGCCCCGCTCACGGGCTACCAACCGCCCATGCAGATGGTGTTCTCCGACTTCTACCCCGGCAACAACACCGACTATCCCAAACTGCGGGCTGCCTTTGACAAGCTCGCCCTCAACGACGCCAGCTTCACCTTTGTCCCGCAAAGCTCCCCTGCCTTGGGTTTTTGTTTCCGCTGCGGATTCTTGGGCCTGCTGCACATGGAGATCATCCAGGAGCGTCTGGAACGCGAGAACGACATCGACGTGGTCCAGACCGCCCCGACCGTCAGTTACGAAGTCGTCACCAAGGACGGCGTGGGTCAAACGTTATCGACTCCCCCAGCGAACTACCCGAGCCCAACTATATCGAGGAGATTCGCGAACCCTTTGTCAAACTGGAGATCATCACCAGCACCGAATCCATCGGCGGTTATCATGAAACTGGCCGAGTCCCGCCGCTTGTAAATTAAACAAAACCGACTACATCAACGAAACCCGCGTACTCATGGAGTACAAGGCCCCCCTGGCCGAGATCGTCTATGACTTCTACGACCTCATCAAGGGCATCAGTCGCGGCTACGCCACCATGGACCTACGAGTTCACCGCCTTCGAAAAGGAACGTCTGGCTCGTATCGACATCATGATCAACGGCAAGGTGGTCGATGCCCTGGCCCTGATCGTGCACCGTGACTTTGCCGAGCAACGCGGGCGTAAGCTCATCCTCAAACTCAAAAAGGCCATCCCCCGCCACCAGTTCGAGATTCCTCTACAGGTCGCCATCGGTGGCAAGATCATCGCCCGCGAAAATATCCGCGCCTACCGCAAGGGACGTCACAGCCAAGCTCTACGGCGGCGATGTCACGCGTAAAATGAAGGTCCTCAAGAAACAAAAAGAGGGCAAGAAACGCATGAAGAACATCGGCATGGTCCAGGTCCCTCAGGAAGCGTTTATGAGTATCTTGGATACGAGTGACTGATTTATTAGCCAAGGATTGAATAGCTTTAGGGACTACGGGGTTGAAATTCTTTGTGCAACTACTCGATCGCAACCTGTGTAGGTACACTGATCTTAACCGTTGTCCCCTGCCCCGCATGTGAATGAATCTCAAAAAGACCATTCATATAGTCAATGCGTTCTTTAATGCTAAAAAGTCCATACCCCCCACCGCTGGCACTCGTATCGTCCAGTGTATCGGGATCGAAGCCAACACCATCATCGCTGACTTCAATCTCAGCCAGCCCCTCATTTTGAGACAGAGTCACGATAATTTTCCGGGCCTGAGCATGCTTAACAATATTCATAGACAACTCGCGAATGGCCCGAAACAGCATGGCGGCGGCCTCTTCATCCACCTGTGCGAAGCCGTTGTCTTGAACCCGGGTTTCCAGAGAAAACTTCTTTTCGATCTCGGAATGGAGCCACTCTTCAACCGCAGATCTAAATCCCAGTTGTTGTAACAAAGGACAGCCTAAATCCTTGGTAATCTGTTGGGTCAGACCTAAAACATCGGTTAGCATGGATTGCATATCGAACAAAAAATCACTGATCTGAACATGGCTATTGGCCGCCAACTGACTATCGACTTTCATTTTCATAATCGCAATTAATTGTCCTAGATTGTCATGCACCTCCTCTGCCAGGCGTTTACGTTCCTTTTCTTCACTCAAGGTCAATTGTGAGACCAAGGCACGCAGATGATCTCGATATTCGGCGATCTTCCCTTCGGCCTCGATTCGCTCGGTCACATCTTCGATCGTTAGAACCATTCCATGCACAGACCGTCCCTCTTCCCACAAGGGAGCGGCATTAACGGATAGATAAACCTTACGGTGGTCCGGTGTTTCAATGGCATGTTGAATGTCATAGACACTGGCTCCCGTCGTTTGAATCTGTTCAAAAGGCCATTGTTCGGGAACAATGGGACGCCCATCATAATCCGTGACATGCCACACAGGATCTTCATAGAAATGTTCGGTTAGATAGTCCAACGAACACCCCAAAATCTCCAAGGCCCTGGCATTGGCAAACTGGATGGTTTTATCACAGTCCACCACCATGACTCCGACCGGACTGGTCTCCATCAATTGCATGATCAGGTTTCTTTCTTTTTTGAGCGCCTCTTGAGCCCTGATGCGCTCCGTGATGTCCCGAAAAAAGACGGCCATACGACGAGGACGAATTTGGAAAGCGGAAATTTCAAACGCACTATGAACCTGGCCCTCTAAATAATCCACATGTTCATCATCATAGCGTCCCCTGACAAAGCAATACGTCGAAACGCCTCAGGCAACTTACTCTGGGCCAGGAAGGGGACCACTTCTTCATGGGGTTTTCCCATATACTCTAGGTTATCCCTTCCGGTAATACGATTGGCAGCCGGATTGAATCCCTCAAATATCAATTCATCGTGTTCATTTAACTCATATTCATGGGCCCCAAAAGGAGCCGCCTCTATGAGAGAGCGAAAACGTTCCTCGGATGCAATTAAATGTTGATTGGTCGCACGCAGTTGCTGCTCACCGGCCTGTAACTGCTGTCCACTGGCCTGCAGTTGCTGGTTGCTGGTACACAGTTGTTGGTTTGCCTCCCACAGACGCTGTTGATTCACTCGCTGCTGCCTTAATGCCACGGCCAAGGTTCGTGCTGTAATCAACACAACAACCATGCAAAGCGCCATCAGGGAATAACGCAGCATCCTAAATCCCTGCAAATTATCATGCACATATTCGTGCAAACCCATTTCAATCTCACCGGCCTGGCTTGTCAGTTCTTGAGACAGGGCATCATAGTCTCGATCGACCTGAGAATCCTCTGTGGCCCAAGATCCTCGTTCCCATCTCTGTAAGGTGAGCGAACGAAAGTCCTGCAATCGATCCATCGCCAGGCGAATTCGCTCTCGAAATTCCTGATTCTCTACCGCGGAGATCCTTCCCTGTGGAACATCGCCTCCCTCCAAAGCGGCCTTGAGATACCCTTGAGCCCTATCTAGATGCAATAAAACATCGTCAATCCGTCCCTCTCCACTCAAGGCCTTTTCCAACCCAAGGTGAGAATCGACAATCTCCAAACGGGACTCCGTGATTCCACTGATCAAATGGGTGTATTGGCTGATCAGGTTCTCGCCCCGCTGATGGAGCCCCCCCAGAGAAATCAACACGAACACGGTAATCGCCGACAAAGAGCCATACAATTTTGCGGAGGAGTCACGGGGCATGTCTCTTCGTGTCGATGATTTCTGAGCAGTTACTTTCATCGCATCCACCTTCACGTTGCGAATCTCAATTGATCGACTCAAGGCGCTCAATTCGTTCAACAACCCATGACCCTGGTGAAAACCAATCCAAGGAACCCCCATTGGAGCAGATCATTGGCATGGGCGGCTATTGCGTTACAATTGTAGCGATAGACGATTCAAAAGCAATCAATTCTCACAAAAAGCAAAGGCCATTCACCTCGATCGAACCCAAGCAGGGTTCTACGACTCATTAGACATTGCGACTTGATAACGGATCGCACAGAAAGCTGAAGTGATGATTAAGGCTCACGGATCATTTTTCCTCTTGTCGCTCCGGACGGTTTCTGGATATGGATGTGCGTATCGATCTCCGCAGTCAAAACAAAACGAGCTGACATTGCGATCATTGACCGATCGGGTTCCCTTGTTTTAGAGGGCTCCGATCTGCTCCAGGACCTCAGCTAAAACCCTGTTGAATTCCGCCGGCCTTTCCAACATGGGGAAGTGCCCCGTGTCCTCGATGTAGAAGAGTCGGTACGATTGCATATGCTTCTTATTAACTTCGGGATCCGAGGGCCATAAGCGAGCATTGATGGAGACCACCGGTACGTTGACCTCTTTAAACACCTCGCATGCCTCGCCGGTGACATATTGCTCGGTATAATTGCGGAAGGCACTGATGGCCACGGTTGGCGGAGCAGAAGACATGTCCTGGACGACCCAATCCACGAGCTTTTCATCGGTCCCTTCAGGAAACATCGGGGCAACAAAGGCGTCCATGGCCTTGGGGAAATCGGCCTCAAATGGAGCGATCATCCCATCGATAACCTCTTGAGGTTGTACGTCGGCCACATTGTGCAGGGTGTCGATACCAATGATGGCAATCACCTCTTCGGGCATCAAGCGAGCCGCCTCGGCAATGACACCCCCGCCCAGAGAATGACCAATCAAAACCACCTGCTGCAAATCCTCCTTTTCGATCACCGCCTGGATATCCTCGGCAAAAGACGCCATGGTATAATCAGACCTGTTCATGGAAGAATGTCCATGCCCTGCCAGATCGATGGCCACCACATGATACTGATCTGAAAAGGCCTCCAGTTGCTCCTGCCAATAACGCCCATCACAACTCCAGCCATGAACGAATAAAAGCGTGGTTTCCCCTTGACCACAGGACTGATACGCAATCCGCTCTGCATCACTGGACACGGCAATATCGTATTTAATCGGTGCGGGTACATGTTGACTCGCACATCCACCCAAAAATAACAGGGTAAACATCATCCCAACAAGCAATCTGTTCATGGTATCTCCAATGATTAAGCATTAAGGGAGAGAGCACATCTCTCTTGTCCCATTGCTTTGCTGCCAATTCTTCATAAAAGCATATGAGAAAAGACTATAAGCCTAGCGACCTAGGACATCAACTCTTTTTCATCCGTCCCGACCACCTTGAGTGCCTCCCTTACCCCAGCTGTTTCCCCTTAACAAAAGCCCTCATAATCCACCTTTTTTTCAAGGTAAAACATTTTTTAATCACAATTTAACACTGCGACAATATAATATTAAATTACAGGTCTGCCTATTGAACGAGTTTCAACATGCTACATTTAAGCTAACCTTGAGAGGGAGTAATCCATGAATATTGACTCTTCAGAGTTGAGACGTTTATTGCTATGCACATCAATCGCATTGTTTCTTTTAAGCACGGCAGTGGAGGGGGCCATGGGGACAAGATTACTTGATCCCAATGACTTTGCCATCCATGTGGAGTATTTCAATGACCCAGAAACATGGAGCGACTGGCCTGGGTGGACAGCATGGGAAAATGAGCTTGCCAGCATCATCCCTAACGAACAATCGTGGGATTGGATGGTTGAGAATATCCCCTTTTTCGAGTGTCCCGACGCGTGGTTCGAGCAAATTTATTATTTCCGCTGGTGGAGCTTTCGTAAACATATCAAATACCCCACGAACTATGGCTACCAGGGATATGGTATCACCGAGTGGGTTGAATGGAGCAATCCCAACAGCAGTCCTTTTAGTCATCATATCGCCGAGGCCCGTCGGCGCGTGTCAAGGGATTTGAGACAGTTCCTTTTCAAAATTAAGCTCTCATTTTAAGCTGTTCCGTTGGTTTCATTTGCATGTTTTCCGGTGGATTAATCCACACCGCTTGAGGAGGTTCACTGGCCTCTGGTGCTTTTCGTACAAAGCGTTCTGGATGGGCAAGATAGGCCTCATCCAAAGCGGCCTGTCGTCGTTTCTGCAAAATACCCGTTCGGCCATAATGAACATCTTCGGGACGATAAAAGCTAATGCCTGAATGGCGATGCTGAGTATTGTACCAAGCAAAAAACTCAACGCAAAAAGCCCGAGCGTCCTGGAGACTGCCAAACCGAACCGGAAAGGCGGGACGATATTTCAACGTTTTGAACTGACTCTCCGAGAAGGGATTGTCGTTCGAGACGTGGGGACGACTATGCGTCTTGGTGATCCCCAGATCGGCCATTAAGTTGGCCACGACCTTCGAAGTCATCGGTGAACCTCGGTCCGCATGAACGGTTAACTGATGAGGCTCAACACCTTGCTTGACATAGCTGTCTTTGATCAGTCGCTGGGCCAAGGTGGCCGATTCACGCGGGGCCACCATCCAACCAACAACGTAACGACTAAAGATGTCCAGGATCACGTAGAGATAGAAGTAGGTCCATTTCTGAGGCCCTTTGAGCTTGGTAATGTCCCAGGACCAGACCTGATTGGGCTCCGTGGCCAGCAGTTCAGGCTTGGTGTACTGTGGATGCTGCCTGACGTTTCGGCGTTCTCGAACCTCGTCCTGTTCGGCCAGGATACGATACATGGTCCGTGCTGAACAGAGGTATTGTCCTTCGTCCAGCAGCGTGGCATACACCTGAGCGGGTGGACAATCGACAAAACGATCACTATGCAAGACCTCCAGCACCTCTTGTCGTTCCTGCTCAGAGAGAGCTAACGCAGGCGAGGGGCGTTCCGGTTCGGAGACCTTCGAGGGTTTCCGACGTCGATACAACGTGGCTCTCGGAACCTCCAGGGCGTCACAGAGCGGCTGTATACCGGTTTGATGTTGATAGTTTTCAATGAATGCGATCATCTGTTCTCGTCGCTCTCTGGGGTCTCGATCGGGTTGCCCAGCATCGCCGCAACTTTTTTTTGAATGTCGATAATGAGTTCAGCCTGTTCCAACTTCTTGGTGAGTCGCTGGTTGTCGCGTCGTAATCGGTCCAGTTCCCTGTCACGGGAATCACGGATCTGTTTACGGCCACGTTTGACGTCTTTGAGTCCCTGGAGGGCACCCGATTGGTATTGCTTACGCCAAAGGTTTAGGGCCGAGGAATATAATCCCTCTCGCCGCAGTAACGCTCCAATCTGGCCGGATTCAGTACAGGTCATGGCTTCTTCAACAATACGGGCTTTGTACGCCGCGGTAAATCGTCGGCGTTTGGGTTTGGCCAGCACCTCCGGGTCAGGGACCCCGGGATCGGCGGCCGCGCGGTTGTTGGCCACTGCGTTCCGTTCGCCTTCGCTGCGCTCAGGCTCTCTACACTCCGTGGCCAACAACCTCTGTTTCTTTCTGTTCTCCGTAACATCATCTGTCATCGGTAAGGTCTCCTTGCCCTCTAGTTTAATTGATGGCAAGGAATTGTCTCACTTATTCTGGCACGGAGGGCGTTGGCTGCATAATCAGGATTACCTCGATGATTACGTACACTTTTTCTACCGCGGCAACTATGGACAACCGGACAATCGCTTCCACAACTACAGCAATTGGGCCACCGATGCACTCTATCAACGATACCTGGTGACTCTGGACCGTGATTACCTGGTGGATCTCCTGGATGACCTCATCGCGGACTATCAGGCATGGGAGGACGAACGCCAAATTCCCAACGATATTCTCTTCTGGCAATATGACGTACGCGATAGCATGGAAGAATCGATCTGCGGTGCGGATAAAAACACGGGGATTCAAAACATACGCCCCCCGCTGAACAGCTACATGACGGCCAACGCACGTTCACTCGCCCAAATCGCCTTACTGGCCGACCGACCCGATATCGCCGCGATCTATCAGGCCAAATTCGAGGAACTCCTTCCTGCGATGATTGCAGCGATGTGGGACGATACGGACAAATTCTTTAAAGTAAACATCGAGATGGAAGGCCTCTGCACGGCACGCGAGGCCATCGGATTTATTCCCTGGATGTTCAACCTACCCGGGCCGGAACACACGGAGGCGTGGAGTCAGTTAGCCGATCCCAATGGCTTCTGGGCTCCGGCAGGATTGACCACCGCTGAAAGACGCCATCCGCTGTTTCGTGCCAATGAACCGGGGGGTTGCGAATGGGATGGACCGGTCTGGCCCTTCGCAACCAGTCAGACACTCACCGCTCTAGCCAATATGCTCTGTGGACCGGAACCCAATTACGCCACGAACCAGGACTATTTCGACGCCCTTGTCACATATGCGAATTCACACCAGATGTATGGCAGACCGTACATCGGTGAATACATGGACGAGATCACCGGCGAATGGATCAAGGGTCCATACTCGACCCGTAGCCGATTTTATAACCACTCCACCTTCGCCGACCTGGTCATCAACGGCCTTGTCGGTCTCAAGCCGCGTGAAGACAACATCGTCGAAGTATTCCCCCTTGTGCCCCAGGATTCCTGGGACTGGTTCTGCCTGGATCGTGTTTCCTATCACGGCCATTTACTGACCATCGCCTGGGACCGTGACGGTCAACGCTATGGTCGCAAAGCAGGACTACAGGTCTACTGTGACGACACCTTAATCGCCTATTCACCCGAGTTAATACGCATCACGGGTTCACTCGATACTCCATGGGATGAAACAGCCCCAACACTCAATCCCATGACCTGGTCATCCGCCCCTACCCCAGTCGATGAACAGACCATCACCATGACGGCCACCATGGCAACAGACTCCAACGGTGTCGAATATTACTTTGACAACCTCACAGATCCCAACCACGATTCCGGCTGGCAAGAGAGCCCTGCCTATACAGACATCGGTTTGCTCTCGAACACCCCCTACACCTACACCGTGACCGCCCGCGACAAGAGCCTAGCACAGAATACAACCGAGCCATCGCCAGCAGAAACAGCCATAACCTTCTGATCACAGGGCCACAAAGAAAAGAAGAACGTCAGTCATCTCGACCGAAGCAGAGAGATCAATTAGACAAAGTCTGCGCAGCAGCAGCTCATTTCTTTTTTGGCCTCTCGCAGAGATCGCTGAGGACGCAGAGGGCTTCGATCTTCGATCGAATTAGGTTATTTTTAGCTGGGATGGATAGGATGCATGTGATAAAGATCTTCGCTGTTCCAGCGAATTAGGATTTTTGTTTTACCACCAAGAACACAAAGGCTGACGAAGAATCGCGGAATCCATCCATATGTAGATTTGCTGGTCGAGTCCTTACAGGACTCCCGTTTACTTTATAACCGGATGGACGACGTCAGTCTCTGCTTTCGAAGCGAACTTCTATCGCAGTGTCTGACTTCGCCATTGGCGACCAGCTTGGTTCTGATGAAGGAAAGACCACGCAACCATCTTCTAAAGTTGATAGTTTAGGCTTGGTCCCAGTTCTGCACATATACTCATTACGCCTCCTCAGTTGTTTTCTTTTGGGTGATTCTCACGATATTGGTCTAGTGCTTTTAAAAAGCCTTCGATTTCATTGATCATCATAAAATCTTTATGTTCATGCCCGGATCGAGCATTAAATTGAAACTGCCACACATCTTTGTTTTCTTTCCGATAACGTTCAACGACATCTCGGAGAAAGCTTTCCTTGAGCTCCACTCCCAACGATTCTGAATAAGTAAGATCCTCATACCCAGAATAAACATCTCTTGAAATAGCAGTTACGTCACCTGCCTGTGGCCCGGATTCTGTTTCGCAATTAACGGATTCATAGAATCGCCAATCATAGCCTGAGTAGTTTATCATCTGATACAACTGGACGGTCGTTTCTCCGGTCTTTTTATCGACAAAGCCACGTAGAAAATTATCAAACCAAACGATTCCGAGCAGTCCGTTTTTTTGCTGGTATCCTTCATATGTGGTGATTGTAACAACAACATCTAATGCATCGTCGTCGATTGTTGCAGTGTTGTAGAAGTGTTCAGGCCCTTTAGCTAGAATGTCTTCATATTGCTGCTGTGGTGATGCACAACCACTGACCGAAAAGCAGCCAGCTATTATTATGAGAATTATCGATCGCTTCATTGAAACTATCCTTTCCTCTTGTTTGGGTTCAATATTAGTCTATTCTATCAACGCAGCCTTCTATCAAGCGAACCTTAAATTAACCTATGCATCCAAAATAGGCAAGGAGTTAAATTGGACCGCAGAGTACAGAATAAGGATTTATGAATGAAGACGTATGCTGTCGTATAGATAAGACTCCATCTTTCTTAACATAGGTGTTCAAACATCAAATCTACAGCAAATCACTCGGACATACAAAAACTGTTCAAGTCCCACGCAAGTGAGATGAATTGGGCTGGGTGGCGGAAGTTTACTTCAAGAGCCCGGATCGGTTCAGCTCACCAAGGTTCCATTCGACATGGCTCAGGACAGGTCGGTACGAACCTTCACGCCAAAGGCGTGATCGAGGCGTGAGACGATTTAACACACATGAAGGCCTTTGCTCAAGTGGCGTGAGCCTATTCGCGCAGATTAGTGAGATTAGTGGTTAAAACAAAATCCTAATTCGCTGGAACAGCGAACTGCGTTATCCTGTCCATCATGTTTATCCCAGTTAAAACAATCTTCTTCGATCGTCTGATCGAACTCTCTGCGTCCTCTGCGATCTTTGCGAGAGGCAAAAAAAAGAAATGAAATGGACTGCTACGCAGGCTTAGTCTAATAGATTCCTTCCGCCTTCGCTTACAGCTATGGCGGGACAGGCACGTGCGTCCGTGATGACATCTCGAACATGAAAGAGGGACAATGACACCATCTATTCAGATAAATATTCCTTTATAATTTCGCAAGAATCAATGGAGCTCTGCGTCTATGATGGGAACAGCTTTGTTTGTTGACTAAGGTAAGACATGGATCATAAAACATTGATAATCATCATCCTGGGAGCCATCCACATCCCTCTTTATGTGTTGTGGGGATGGGTGCTGTTTCGCACCTGGGAGGACTTCTGGGATGCGGTCTGCTTTTTCTTTAAACCCGAGTGGTGGTCGCTTTTGGAGGGTGAACTCTGGGAGGACATCCTGGCAGAGGCCAAGTTGGCCCTCTGGCTCTTTGGGCCCATGGTTCTCTTTACCTTCGAACTGAGGCTGTTCGGCTTGATCTCTCAATAGACAGACGATCCAGCCATGAGATAGGTGACATGATGAATAGCAAGCGTCGTCTCATTTCCGTACTCCAGGTCGTTGCTGCCCTGGGGATGTTTTTTTGTTTCTTCTGCCTGGCTCCCTGGGGTGCCTGTGAACCTATCGAAAACTTAGAGCGATATCCAGAGATGAGTCAAAAGTACCCTCCCCCACCCAGAGCCAAATATTTCATCGTTGGGCATGGCGTGCCCAGCTACTTTGAGACAGCTCTAACCGAACGCCCCCTACTACTGCTAGCGATGTTGGGGGCGTTTCTTGTGTGTTTTGGATTCCTTATTGTCTCAGCCCTATGGTATAGCAATATCGATGGCAACAAGACGCAAGTCATTAAACCATTGAAAATCCCCAAGGCTCTTAGAACTGGTTCGGAAACATAGATATAGATTGGATTGCTAAGTCTCATGTTGAGTCTACCGCAGTAAACACTCAAGTCCAACACAAGCGATTGGATGAATTCAGTACAGGTTCTAAGCACACAGATTCCCTTGATTAAGAGAAAGGTTCTCTCTACAATCGATGGATATGGTGAGGTGTACGCAGAGCATCAGTGCAACTTTGCAGCAATACGATCTGCAACTTAAGTAACAGCACTATTTAGCCTTCAACAGGGAGAAGGGCAACTCAAACAACTCACCTAGACCGAAAAAAACAATGTAGCGGGAGGTCATCTAATGCATTTTAAAACATTTTTTCGAAGTAAAATGCTGTTGTTGGGGCTGATGCTCATGGGGAGTCAAGCGATGGTATTGGGTTACGTTGATGACTTCGTCATCGATGATTTTGACACCCCATACGACTTTCTGGCAGAGCAAGGGGTAGGCCTAACGGGCTGGGATGGATTCTTTGGCTCTAAACCCAATGAAACGGCGCATGCGATCAACATCGATATCGATCGCGAAGGCATGCTGTATCTAGCTTCGGAGGGAGCGAACTGGGACACCTTCAATGATTACGGCCCCTTTTTGTACAAGCTGGTTGATGGAGATTTTAAGGCCACGACCTACATTGGAGATTTTCCTGGCCTAGTGAACATAGATGATCGAACCGAACATAATGACAGTTTTATCATGGCTCGTGATCCGGAAGGGAGTCCCGATGCCGAGAATTTTGAGTCCATCCACTATTTCCCCACCTGGGTTGGTATTTGGGGTCGGGACATGATCGAGAGTGTTGAGACCGAGTGGGGAGCCACTGGAGACGGCTTTGATTGTGCCAGGTATCTCCAATTGGAGCGTATCGGAAATGATTTTTACTTCCGGTATAGTCACGATGGAGTAACCTGGGAGGAATTGTCAGGCTCTCCTGTAACCCGCGATGATATGCCAAGTCTATTGCAGGTCGGTGTGGGACATTGTACTTACAGTCCAGCCCTGGGGTATGTCGCCTTTGAGTACTTTGAAATCGACAACGTCCCTCCCAACCCATACTGTGTTATCGCCATGCGTCCTTATCGCGGTTCTACCGATATCGATCGTGAAGTCACTTTTGAATGGATAGACCGCTGGGACGCGGATGTCTACCACATCTATTTGGGAACCGATGAACTGGCCGTAAGCCAGGCAACGATGGAGGATCCCATGGAGGTGCTGGCAGTGTCTGGGTTGGAAGAGACTCAATACACGTTAACGGAACCTTTGGATTTCGGGCAGACCTACTACTGGCGTGTAGAGGAGGTCAACCTCACTACCTTAAACAGTTGTTCTTCCCGTGTATTATCCTTCACCACAGAGCCCTACAGCTACACCGTAGAAAACATCACAGCCACGGCTTCTCATAGAGATCCTATTCAAACGGTTAATGGCTCAGGTCTTGTCGAGGGCAAGCATTCAGCCACAGAATCGCACATGTGGAATAGCGGCTTCCTAACCTCTTCAGAGTCCCCAATCTGGATTCAGTATGATCTCAACGAACCATTCATTCTCGATGAGCTATGGATTTGGAATGGGAATTCCGATATTTACAAATCGTTAGGACTTGGAGTAAATGAGGTCAACATTGAATACTCTATCGATGGTACCCATTGGACTCTACTCGAAGACGTAAACTCCCTGAATCAAGCTCCGGGGGCCGCAGGTTATATCTGCAACAATGTGATCGATATGAATGAGATCGAAGCGCGTTATGTCAAACTCAATGTGCTCAGCAACTTTGGCACGACACAGGGACAGCATTTTGACTGCTACATGATCAGCGAGGTACAATTCACCTATATCCCCTTGACGGCCCGTGTTCCATCACCTCAATCAGGATCCCCCATTGAAGAGCTCCATACTGAATTGAAATGGCGCACCGGTCGAACGGCAACCTCGCACCGCATCTATCTCGGTACTGATGAGCAAGATGTCCTAGATGAAACCGCCCTACTGGCCGAGGTCTCCGACCGACGCCATGACGTCAACGGGTTGGAATATGACCGGGTGTACTATTGGAAGGTCAATGAAGTGGCAGACGAAGGGATCTATCCCGGTCCGATCTGGAGCTTCAGCACCCCCGCGTACTTGACCATCGACGATTTTAAAGATTACTACGACTGTTTTCCCGTTTTCGAGCGGTGGATAGACGGCTGGTACGACCAGCCCAACAATGGAGCGATTGTTGGCTATCCAGACTATCCCTTCATGGAAGAAGACATCGTATACGAGCTAGGTGGGCAATCCATGCCCTACTATTACGATACTGACGGAGGAACCAAAACCGCTGAAGCGACACTCCCTCTCGGGGGGCAGGATTGGACCGTCGGCGGCGTACAAACCCTGTTCTTCGCTGTATGGGGTGAGCGAAGCAACACCGATGGACACCTGTACGTCAAGATCAACGACAGCAAGATAACCTGTCCAGCCAATCTGGCTGCGGGCTTGTGGATTCCCATCCACGTTGATTTGAGCAGTTCCGGGGCGGATCTAAACGATGTCCAAAGCCTGACCATCGGAGTCGAGGGAACGGGTGCGGGACTCTTTTATGTCGATGAAATACGTTTGTATCGTTATCTTCCAGGCCCTGTCTACTCCCAAGATCCAGGCTCCGATGACCTGATCCTGCAATATAGTTTCGAAGACAACCTGCAGGACTCTTCGGGCAATGCTTACCATGCCACTGCCGTCAAAACCATGACCTATGACGTTGGATTCGAAGGCCAGGCCCTCTACTTCGATGGTATCGAAGACAGCGTAAATGTCCCCCTGGCCGAATCTCTAGCCAGCCTGACCCAGAGTACCTTTGCCGCCTGGGTCTGTATCGATCCTGCCAGTGAGGCCAACTGGTCCCGCGTCTTTGATTTTGGCACGGGCACCGACGCCTACCTATACCTCTGTCCACGTGTCATGGCAAATCCCTATGATCTCGCCAGGGTGGGTCTTTTAGCCGAAGGGAGCAAAACAGAGATCTGTGTAACCTCCCCTCAACCCCGGAGTGGATGGCATCACCTCGCGGCCACCTTTGGCAATGGCTTGATGACTCTTTACGTGGATGGAAGACCCAGCGTCACTGAGACGAACTTATCTCCCCAGGATATTGGCACCCCCCAACACCTCTGGTTGGGCCGTTCTCCCCTTGAAGTTGACGATCTATTCCATGGCTGGCTGGATGAATTGCTCATCTATGAAAGAACGCTGACTGAGGGAGAAATCCGTTACCTTGCCGGTGACCGTGATTAAGAATCCCAAACAGTGGGTTTATATGCCGTTCGTATTACAGCTCAGAATAGAAACGCAGTAAGACGTCGCCCGCTTCATCGAGATCTTGGCCAAAGGCAATGAGGCCTTCTTGGTGACCACCCATGACCAGGATCTTGGTTTGGGGTAGGTCACTTTGATGATAGAGCCTGATGATCTCGCGGGCCATGTCGGGAGTACCAAAAGCGACGTCTTCATCTGTGGTGGGAATCTCACCTCTGAGTTTATCCCAGAGGCCTTGATGGTGGACATGGATAACAGCCTGAATATCAGGGGACGATTCGTAGAGAGCGGCGTGGGTCATGGTCTCAGAGGAGGCCTTGGTTTGACCGGTGGACTCGACCTGGTTTTGGTCGATTCTGTAACGAGTCACCAAGGCATAATCCGCCTGGGACAATTCCTCCTTCCCACCAGTGGCACTGCCGGTGATGATAAACTGTTGACCCTGGGTGCGACCACTGATATTGCCAAAACCAATGCCGTTGTCGTAGGCACCCACAAGACTCAGGGCATAGAGCTTGGAGCGCCACTGCGACAAGGCTTGCCAAAGCGATTCAGGGAAGTCGAAATCGCCCTGATCCCAGATGCACTTGAATTTGATATAACCTTCATCGATGTTCATCTTGGTCACTCGTTTCAATTCCCGCATTCATCATACTGCGGCTGGATCTCCCCGGTCTCATCATAGACAAAGGGCATCTTGATGAAGGCGATTTTATTGCGGATCTGGGTGCGTTTACTTTTCTGGAAGGCCTGCAGGCCCTCGGTGAATTTGGATAGATCCCCACCGGTAGCCTCGATGACGGCACGGACATTGTCCGGACGGGTAGCCTTGATGATCTCGGCCATTTCAAACATACCGAGCAGGAGGTTGAGACCATAGCCGCGTCCGATGACGTCATAACCGGGACGCCCGCAGCCATGGTCGGCTGAAGGAGCATGGTCGGGCCGGAACACACCCTGCCAACCGACATGCACCAGGGCATGCACGATCTTGGCGAGTTCTTCTCGGTGTTCGGCGTGGTGACCTTCGCGGAAGTTTTTGCCGTCTGTCTCGATGGGACGCAGGTGAATGTGCGGGAAGATCTCTTCGGGACTGAGCCCCAGGCTCTTGCCATAGGCGGCCAGTTCGTAGATGACCGCGGCAATATCGCGATTCTCTTCATTGGGCATGAGCGAACCCACACAGAGGTTGACACCGCAACCATGGTCCAACAGGAACTTGTACCCCTCAATCGAACCCACGGCACGGGGGGTGCCCATAAAGGGCGAGAAGGCCGGATCATCCGCATGACAACAGAGACGCACCCCTGCCCCCTGGGCCACCGGTACGACCCGGTCGAGGAAATAGGCGATGTTCTGACGCAGGCAATCCACGGTCATGTCACGATAGCGAGCCACGGCTGCGCGGAAATCGGCAAGGTCGAATCCCTCCTGGGCCCCAGGTAGACCGGCAGTAATCATCTCGGTCAAACTTTGGGCATAGTCGGGATTGGTTTTCAAGTATTTCTGGTAGTAATGCGTGGCCGCATCGATTTCTTCCTGGGTGTAGGAATCGTCTTCGATATAGGCCTCGATGCGATCGTGACGCTTGAGGATGAATACATCAAAGGCCACAAAGGCGTCGTGGATGTACTCCAGGGCACGCGATTCATCCTCCAGCACGGCATGGCCGGTGCGGGTCCAATCCGCCACCAGCATAAAATTGCCGATCACATTAACCACACCGAATTTCCCCAGGTTGCGAAGACTGACCTTGTAGTTCTCGATATGGGCATCGCGCGTGGGTGAACCGTTCTTGATGTCTTCGGTAAAGATCAAGCTCTCGGCCGTACTCCACTCCAGGCCGCTACGCTGGCCGTTTTCCAGGTACCACTGGTAGAGGGCAACGCCTTGCAGGTCGGATGGGGCTTGGGGATGGGGGATAAACTCGATCTCAATCTTACGTTGGGCGATCGCGTCTTCGGTCCAGATTTCACCGGAAGGCACGTGATGCAGAGCACTGATTACATCCGTCACGCCCGGCGTCTGCCGTATGTGACGGATGGTAACGATGTCGTCGGGACCAAACCAACGCATCCCGGCCCGGACACGTTCTCTCTCGAAATTCTTATTGTATCTTTCACTCATAGGATTCTTCTCTTTTATTACAAGACCACCGTACCGTCCACCCTAAAAGGAACCGGATACTTCAGTCAAAAGGAGCATAACATTCAATCTGGTAACATCGCAGGAAACGTGATACCCACCCAAGTGGCATATCATACCGTTAAAATGGATAGTTGTACAGAGGGCCCACCATACGAAAAATTGATACTTATTATTACCACCCTCCCACCTGACACAGGCAGTAAATCCAAAGGCGAAGCCCCGCAACTGCAATATTAAAAAGTCTTTTTGTTAAATTCCCCTAAAAACTGCTCGCTTGATCGAGCCATGCGCGTCCTTTAGAATGAAAACATTAAGGAGCCCGGTGAGCTATGTCTTCCTATTGCGATTATAATCAGTTCATTGCCCAGGCCCAACAAGGGGATACCCAGGCCATGAATAAGCTGACCGAAGCCGTACGCAAGCCTCTTAAGGAGTATATCCAGCGTCTGACCCTGGACGAACATCTGGCCCAGGACCTGGTCCAGGAGACCTTGATATGTATGATTCGTCAATTCAAGGATCTACGCGATGACCAGGCCTTCTGGCCCTGGCTCTGCCGGGTCGCACTCAATAAGGTACGGACCCACTACCGCTCTAACTGGCGAAGACAACAAATCCTCCATGAGCAGCACCCCTCTTCAGGCCTGAATCCGGCAATTCAAGATACCGTTGGCGAGGCCATTGAGAACGAGGTCAAGCAGATCATCCTCGCCGCCCTGGGAGGACTGTCTCCCGAACATCGAGCCGCCATTACCCTGCGTTGTTATGAGCAGTTGACCTTCGAGCAGATGGCAGCCCAACTGGGGCATAGTGAATTCAAGGTACGTTCCCTGTTCTACCGGGCCCAAAAGGCCCTGGGCAAAAACTTGACTCGCTATGGATTAGACAAGGGATCCCTGATTGGGGCCCTGATCCTCTTTGGCAAGATGAGTGCCTGTTCCGAGACAGCCATGGCGAAGGTGGCTGTCAGTCAGGCGACCCTGAAGGTTGGGGGTTGGCCTGTTGTGGGGGCCGTGTTGACCGGGCACGCCACACTTACGATGCTCACCCTAGGGATGGGAATACTGGCTACGGCGTTGCTCCTGGTATCTTCGAACCTGACCGTATTCTCCACCGACAACATGGCCTCTGCAGCCACTTCGTTCCAACCCACGACTGACCAGCAACTCTATTATTATTACCCGAATAACGACACCGACGCGGTCCTGATTCGCGTCCGAGAGCTGGGAAGCAATGGGAATAACCGTTGGCAATGCGCCCAGGACCAACACGGCAATACCTTCCGTTACGGCAAGGAGGTCTGGCAGTGCAACGCCCACCTCTGGCAGGCCGATGGATCCGTTACCCGCCTGCCTACGGACAGCACGGCCTTGACAAACTTTCTGGATCGAATTGAGGGATGCTCGACCTCCATGCCTCAGATAAACCCCAATGACAACCCACTGCTCGTGGTCCATCGCATGAACTTAGGAAAACTCGAAATCCAATGCTTTCCCGATTTTGACCCCACAGATGAAGAATACTTTCTGCGTCCCTGGCCGGATGGATGGCGTCAAGTAGACCGCCGTGATCTCATTCATCAACAAGGCTGGTGTTGGTTTACGATCACGGGAACCTTGGCCGGACAAGAATTGTATGGCAGTGGACGCTTACCCCTGGTCCCCATCCAATATGAACAGCACCCCCCTACCCTTTCCCTAAGCTTAGGGAACCATCAATCCTTGCACGATCTGTCCGACCACGCCTTTTATCAGGGATTATCACGTCCCTGGTGCGGGCTGCATAGCATTGATACGATCCGACGCGATGCGGCCCGCTTACAGTTGCCCTTTACCTTACGAGAAGGCCATCGTCGTACCTGGATGACCGTGACTATTACGGACAGTCCTTATCATTACGAATACCAGGTAGACATGCATGCAGACCTGCTTCGTAAGATCACGTGCTGGAAGCAAGAGGTTCAGATAGGAACCTTGACTCTCGAATACTATGTAACGAAACCGTCGCACGCAATCCCGGATATCCCCCATCGTCGTCCGATCCAATCACCGCAACAAGGGCCCAGTTGCTGGTGGTTGACTGCTTTGGCGAACGGATCATGGGAATCCCAATGAAAACCTCAGTATCAAGGAAAGAACCATGAGACCTCAACAAATCGTGACACATAACAACCTCCTCTGGCTATGGGCCCTACTCCTGATCATCCCCCTAGTGATTCCTACACAGGCCAGCGACACAGAAACGGTCACCGCACAACTCGTTTTCCATGTAGACGACAATGCCCTCAACGATCCCGGTCCCGGGGATCCCAGTCTATCCGATCCCAACGAAGATGGGACAAGTGCACATCCCTACGATGATATTCTCGAAGTCTTGGAGGCTTTGAAGGACTATGATTATCCGGAGCCGGACGATGATTACACCATCCAGATCGTGGTTGAACCGGGTGTGTACCAGGCCACGGACGAGTCCTACGAAATCGACCTGGATTTTATTAGTGGTGGAAGAGGGGGCAGCCCCATAGAAAGCCTTGCCCTGGTCAGTTCCGATCCCAACGATTTCTCGATCGTTGCTCAAACCCTTTTAGACTTCCCCATTTACATGGGATACGAGAAAAGCGAATTGGCCGGTTTTACACTCAGGGGATCTTACTTTACGGGAATTGAAGGAGATGCCAACAAAGACGCCATCATCCGCAACTGCATCATCCAAGGCAATAAAACCTGTGATGGTACGGTACTCAGCGACTTTGGTGGTCTCCTCAAGAATTGCCTGATTGCCGACAATCAATCAACCGGAGATTGTGGTCAACGTTACGTGATTGATCAATTCCATGGTTCCATGGAGAATTGCACCATTACAGGCAATGATGAAGGCATCTATTTAGGGCTAGGATATAGATCCTCTGTTCCTGAAATTCAAATCCGCAATTGCATCATTTATAACCATGAGAACTCTTATCTATATGAGGATGGAGAATTTATCTCCTTAAAAAACGAGATCGAAATTGAAGGCGCAATGGCGCAGTATGGAACCCAGATCTTCATCGACTATAGTAATATTGACGGTGGATTGGAGGGAATCTACTTCAATTTGCGTGGCGGACGAGGTGGAAGCCTCGACATCGAAGAGATAGAAGGACTTCTCCAATGGGGAGAGACTAACGTAGATCTGAATCCCCGTTTTGTTCGCACGGGTTCGTGGGAGCGTGTAATTGTGGATGGGAATGAATTCGAGGCCTACTTCCCGGGTGATTACCATTTGCAGACCCGGGGCTGGCGTTGGACCGAGCAGGCCATGCATGATTCCCATTGGACCAGCGATCTGTATACCAGTCCCTGTATTGACATCGGTGATCCCAATGTGGGACTGGGTAATGAATTTGAGACCGTACCCTCGGACATGGACCAACAATATACCGGCGTTAATCGTGGGATCAATATGGGAGTCTACGGCGGAACAACGCAGGCCAGCCTGGCTCCTGTCATCCCGGATAGCAATGAACTGGAGTACTGGTTACCCCTTTGGCCGGTGTCATCCTATTCAGCTGAGGACTAATATACATTTAAGGAGTTATCGATGGGCTTGAGATGATCAAGCGTCACCCAACAGGCTTTACCATCATTGAATTGTTAACTGTCGTCAGCATCTTAACGGTGCTGACGGCGGTCATGGTGCCCGTCTTGCGCCAAACACGTTACTATGGCCGGCGAGTTCTAAGCATCCACCGTCAACGTCAGATCGTCCACGCGGTAACCCTATACGCCTTTGATAACCGCAGCGAATTCCCTCCGTCCGTGGCCCTCTGTCGAATATCAGGACGTCGCTATCGCTGGCAGGATCCCCGCAAAGTCAAGACCACACGCCCGCTGGTCAACATGGAGCACAACTCGGTGGCTGGCTACTTGGAGTCGTATCTCGTTCGTTCCGAGAGTCTTTATTGCCCCAGCAGTCCGGGACATTGGCCCTATTGGCAAGAGGCCTGGCAGGCCCAGGATGATTGGGATCACCCCGAGACCACTACCGTGGGCGATCCGGTTTTCGGCACCTACAGCCTCTTCTGGAACTACACCGGCTTCCAGACCGACAGCGAGCAGCCCTTCCATGGTCCTGCCCTCTTAGAAGGGGGCCCCGGCCAAAGCACCTTGCTGGTCAGTGATTATTTCGGTGCAGACGAATGGCGACAGCGTCAGTCCTTTGGTAGTTGCCAGCCCTTCCCCCGGGCTCAGTCCGTCAATGCCGGGGATTACTACTGCCCCTATTGGGCTCGACCACGCCAAGGAGACCTAGAATCTCGCCAAGCACTCCCCCTCCACCTCTACGCCGGCTACAGCGACGGCAGTGTCACCCAATATCATGCCACCGACACAACCATCATCGAAGCCGCCGAAGACGAACAAGGCTGGGAGCCCTACTCCCTCAGCGACGAACGTTGGCCCGGATATTTCTTCATCCCTAGACGAGCCTTGCCGAAACAACAACAGTTCCACATAGACTAGTCCCAAAATCCCTCCAAATCGCAGCCCTTTTAGCCAGTTCTTGGTGACGACTGTGAAGAGTTTTGTTTAACTGAATCCTTGCAGGGCATGAAGTTTACGGTAAACTTGGAACAAAACCGACATGAAAACGTATGCTCTACAATAAAAACAAAATCGGTTTTTCAGGGAGTACAGATCTTGATTCTATATGAAGTTAAAGACCTTTACAAAGTGATCCAACTACAACCGTTACGACGCACCGCCAATGTCGTTTTCGATGCTCTGGACATGGACGATATCCCCCGCATCGATGCCTGCGACCGGGTCCTCCATCAACCGGGAGCGGTCTCGCCCGGCCCCGTTGATGGCATTGAACGACCCTGGTACATGCACCCCCATCAACAAGACAACCTGATGGTCCTGCACGGCGTACGCTATGTCGACATCTATACCCCGGCTCATGGACAGGTGGAAAGCATTACCGTGACACCGGACAAGGTCACCCTAACCAACGGAACCTCTTACGAAGGTGGGGCCATGCTGGTCTGGGCCTGCAATGTGTTCCATCGGATTCGAAGTTGCCCTGAGGTGGGATCGGCTTCGCTCAATTTCGCGGTCCACTACGAGGGCTTTGACATCAAGACCAATTTCAACATCTACGACCTCGACACCCAAATCGGTCAATATCGAGTCATCCGTGAGGGACATCTGGATCAGCCTTAAGAACGCAGGGAGGGGATAGAATGGAAAAGCCCCTAATTCACCTCGCCCTCTTGCTTCCAGTCAAACACCTTGTTACGCCACATCTGGGTCATGTCGTAAGGCGCGGGCGGGCCACTCAAATAGGTATGAAACCAGTCCAGGTGGGCGTTGTAATAGAAGGGCATAGACTTAGTGAAACTGGGCCAGTGACCGTCGTTCTTAAAGACAATGATACGAGAAGGGACATCCATCTTTTGCAGATCCGTGAAGATCTGCAGGCTCTGGGTGTAGGGGACGCGATAGTCACGCTCACCCGTAATGACCAGCATGGGGGTTTTGAAACGCTCGACGTAATTCGACGGGGACATGGTTTGGTAAAGCGACGAGTTCCACGGTGTTCCACCCAGGTCCCATTCGGGGAACCAGAGTTCTTCGGTAGCACTGTACATGGAACGCAAGTCATAGACGCCCATCATGGTGACGAGACACTTGAACAGGCCCTCGTCGTTGTGACCCTGCAGCCAGTTCATGGCATAGCCGCCCCAGGACCACCCCATGGCACCGATGCGGTCGGCGTCGATATAATCCAAACCGGCCAGATGCTGCGTGACCTTGACGACGTCCTCGATGACCTTGCCACCCCAGTCCTTTGAAATGGCCGCGGTAAAGTCCTGGCCGTAGCCCGTGGAGCCATGGGGATTGGGAAAGGCCACCACATAACCCGCACCGGGATAGACCTGCCAATCACCCCGAAACGAATCGGACCACTGCATCTGCGGACCGCCGTGGACGTTGACGATCAAGGGATATGTCTTGCTCGGATCGAAGTCGTGGGGTTTGACTAGAAAGACATGGATCTTACGTCCCTCTGCTCCCTCCACCCACAGCTGTTCGGCCGGACGGATGTCAACCGTAGCGACGATCTCCTGATTGACGAAGGTCAATTGCTCCACAGTCTTGCCCTGGACCGAAGCCCGATACAATTCCGTGGGGCGGCCCACCCGTCGATCGCTATAGACCAACCACTGACCGTCCGGGGAGATGGTGACACCGGCAAGGGCATTGACCTGATCGATCTTATGCATGGCTCCCGACGGAACCTGAACCTGATAGAGCGGCGCATAGCCCCGCTCCTCTGTCACGGCATAGAGGGATTGGGAATCAGGGGCCCAAACGTAACTGGCGATATTGTTGTCGTACTGTTCCGTTAAGACCGTGGTCTTCTGCGTCTTCCGATCGTAAATGGCCAGACGGAACCGATCCGATTCATAACCCGGAATCCGCTGGGTGCGATAGGCAATGTAATGGCCATTGGGTGAATACTGAACGTCTCCGTCGTAGGCTTTATTGGCAGCCGTGATATTAAGTGGCTCACCCCCGTCAACGGTAACGACAAACACATCGTTGTTGGTGGATTCGGCTGGGTTGGGCACACGTTTGGAGACAAAACAAAGTTCCCGTCCATCCGGAGACAAGGCGTAACCGGCATCCCCTCCCAAGGAAAAGGGTGGCGAGTTATACGATCCCGGGGTGAGGTCACGAATCTCACCCGACTCTACATCCACGCACAGGGTATGGGTCACCTGACCATCACGATAGGCATTCCAATGTCGAAATAGCAGACTATCGGCCATATGGGCCTGCAAGGGTCCTTCGCTGAGTCCCTCATTGATGGTCTGATTGACCTGATCATCTTCGTCCCATTCGGGATACACATCCGAGGCAAAGAGGATGGATTGGCCGTCCGGTGACCAACGCGGATCGGCAACTCCGGTGGAGAGATCCGTGAGTTGTGTGGCCTCCCCCATGTCCGTGGGCAGCAGCCAGATCTGGGGCGTCTCACTGCGATCCGACACAAACATCAACTGCGACCCATCCGGTGACCAGCGGGGATGATAGTCCTGCTGATCGGATGAGACAAAGGGCCTGATGTCGCCACCCTGGGCATCGATCACATAGATGTCCTGATCCGACGTTCCCTGGGCCAAATCATAGGACGTTAACACAAAGGCGATCCTCTGACCATCCGGTGAGATTTGGGGATCAGCAACGGATTTGAGTTGATACAGATCTTCGAGGGTAAAGGCCCGCTTGTCCGCCCATCCGGGTTGAGCCAGCAATGACAGGGTTAGTACGACGAGGACAACAGTCGATTTCATGGTTTTACTCCTGATTAAATGCAAAGCCGAATTGTACCACAGCATCGTAACAGGTGGCTACAACCGGTTTCAGTTCCTAATCTCATATTAACACAGTCCTTTTAACATGCCCACTGATCCTATTATTTAACGTACGAAAGGTTCACTGTAAAAATGTCAAAAACAACCTTATTCATTGTGTATCTGTTATGGACCGCAACGTTATCATGGGCAGCGGAGACTGCCCTACTGGTTTACCTTGACCATGCCCCTGACCTGGAAGAAGCTTGCCCGCACCAACCCGTCTATGTGTGGAATGAATCCTACCAGACTGAAAACGGGTCGATGGCCATCTCCTGGATGCAGATCGACCTGCATAATCCAAACTACGAACCGATTACCATGGTCAGCGACGATCCAGATGGAGACGGTCCTGCCGAGGCCATCCTCACCGAACCCACCCATATCATCGAACAATACCACGCCTTTGCCGGAGTCAATGCCAATGCCTTTGCCCGGGCCCAAAATGCAGATAAGAAACCGGGTTGGCATCTCGGGCTATTCGTGGATATCAGGGGACTGGCGATCTCTGCGGGGCAAGTCAGAAGTCCCATGGAAACCCATAGCACCGGCAAGGTTAACAGCCGCTATGCCTTGGGGTTGGATTGTCAGGGCTCCCCTCTATTCGGGCAACCGGAGCACTACGACAACCTCCACAATGCCGTGGGCGACTGGTTCAGTCCGCTATTGCTGGAAGGCAAGATCATTCCCTTCCCAGACAAGAGCAGACATCCTCGTACCGTTGTGGGGGTTGATCAACAAAATCGCTTCATGTTCCTGGCCGTCATTGACGGCAGACGTGCGGGCCATAGCATCGGTATGACCCTCTATGAACTGACAGAATTAATGAAGAAGCGAGGGTGCTATCAAGCCATCAACCTCGATGGCGGCGGCAGTTCGATTATGCTCTATAGGCAAGGACAAGAATTCAAGACCGTCAACAAACCCTCTGGTAACAGGCACAGACCCATCCCTGTCATGCTGGGTGTGCGTTCCGTTCAATAGCATGGCTAACGTTCCCCTACCAGAAACAATGGGGACCATTGCGGGACCAACGGGGAATGGGGACGCCCTCATCATCGACCTCAGGGACAGTGGGTGGTCGCCAAGCACGCCAAATGACGTGACCATCCAGGAAGCCGACATTGAAACCACTGGGCTCTTCATCACTCTTGAGGTGACTGGTGGTATCATAGACTCCTTGGCGTACCAGGCCTCCCATGGTAATGCGGCCAAAGCGGTAGCCGTACTTGGTGTTTCCTTTTTCCTGGCCCATGGTGAGATCTGCCACCAACTCCCGATCCGACGGGTTGCGGGTTTGGGTGGTGGAAAGCCATTGTTTGTCTGTCCCGTCACTAGCATAGCGGGTAATGGGATCTCGATTGTGCTTTTCTGTATCCAGGATAAAGAAGTACCCCACGATCACCCGGTCGCCACTGTCGTAACGGATGAATTTACGACCATCCCAATAGCGGTCATACATTTCGGGACTCTCCGTGAGATGATGCATCCAGACGGTCATGTAATCCTTCTTATGGGTTTCATTGGCCGGACAGAAAAACATCTCCTGGGTCATGCCATTGGCCAACATATGGTTCACAGCCGTAACGGACAGGTTCTGCAGCCAACCGGTCTTGTCCTGGAGGATTGGAAGCTTAGTGTGGTTATCCTGAGCATAGAGGAGCAATCCCAGCAGTTGCTGACGCACACGTGCAGCACAGACCTTTTGCTGGGCTTGCTTACGGACCCGGTGCAGAGCCGGCATCAAGATCCCCATCAGCACGGCAATGATCGCGATCACCACGAGCAGTTCAATTAAAGTGAAGCCCCGTTGTTTCATCCATACCCAAGCTAAAGCCAAGACCTGTACCTACCATATAAGCATATCTAACCGCTTAAAGCCAAGGGTTTCTGAAATGAAATATCAATTGCCAAAACGTATGGATAGATGTCTTGGTTGAAAATTCGAGCGGCCACAGAGAGCCGCCCCTACGGGGGTAATCAAGATCTCATCTTCAAAATCATTTTGAAAGCCAATTGATGGGCCATCTCAATGAAGTACCGGACACCGTCTATTTCTCACCTTGGATTCACCTCTTTCTGCCACCACTCATCCTTGAACGCATCACCTTTTTAATATTCTCTGAAACATTTGGATCTGCCAGGATTTCATTCACAATCGTAGAACGCTCTTTATCTAATGTCCAAGCCCCGATGATAAGAGTATTAATCGCCTCCCTGCGAACGGCATAAACAGAGGCATCCCTGATTATTCGATCTATGCCTTGCCACCCTCCTTCAGTCCTACTCAGACTACTCACTAAGCCACGAAGTGGATAGGCATCCTTCTGCAGAAGCGCATTGATAATCACAGACCTAACATCCTCGCGTCTATCTATCCATCTTACAAGTGCCACATAAGCATGGTGTTTCACATCAACATCAATCCTGGAATCACTTACAATGCCAAGCAACGGATCAATCGATTCTTCAACTAAACTTTCACCCAATAGCTTCACAATGGAAATTTGTTGTTGTGTATTCTTTTCATAAAACATATCCAATGAATCCGCAAGGATACAAACGGCATTAACACTCGGAATACCATCCAGTGCATTTGCAATTAGTCTGCTTTCTGTCGTTTCATTTTCAAGACTATTCAAAAAAGCCTTAGCCAAAATCTCAGCTTTGTATTCAGTGTCTGGTAGTATTGTGATTGGGGCTAGTTCGTTTTTGACCTCTAGATATGTCTGTTGGCCACTTTGAATATTCTTAGTGAATTTATCCAGTAATTGCTGATCAGATATTGAGATCTCACTTAAGAGTTGATTAGGCATGATATCATACTCAAAGGCCTCTTTGTAAAGTCGCTTTTTTGAGAAAGAATTGGTCTCGTACTTTAAATGCTCTCGGTATCCAGCAATAGCCTCTAAACGCACCTCATTTATGTCATTAACATCGTCCTTTGATCTGACATAGTGGCTTATCCGAGAAGAACCTCTTTCTGCTCGATGAAACTTTTCTAGCCTATCCTTTGCGACCTCATACGTCTCTCTTTGATAATGATTCATTTGCTCTTTAACATGAAAAAGCTGTGGGCGCCACGGTCTGTCCATACGCCATGGAGATTTTTCATCATATCCCTCTTCATACATAGCGACCTTGTCTTTGTATGGCTCAAAATAATACCACGTAAGAATTTCTTTCCAAAACTCAAGATTAAGTGTCATGGATATATAATCACTAAGTCCAGCCACCTCAAAAACGAGCTTATCCCCTTCAACGGTCAATTGCCATTGAGCTTGTGTTGAAACAGCTTGTCCCCAATCTGATGAGAATTCATCCCACGGAAGTGAGATATAACCAATAATAATAGCATCATCACCCAATCCGGGACCTTGAGCCCGACCAACTGAGTAACATGACCTTCCAGGTTTTTCAGGAAATGCTTCTCGTTTCCGAGAAAAGCATGCACAAACAGATGCTTCGCCATCTGCTGTCCGATGAACTAAAATACGATAATAAAAGGGGCTATCTCCAACCTTTTCTCGATATTCATCTGGAATTGGAAGTGTCACGTCACCTTCGCCGACCCAATAATCCTTTTGAACAAAGGAATCGCTAATCCTCCACAAGAGTATTAGCCCCAATTTAGTCGTAAATAGGATTACACATAACAATAGGATCCCTAAAATAACGATGGGGGTAAGGAATGTGTTTTTTTTCTTTTCACTAACCATTCTGTCCAATGTCGAAAACGAATAGTAGACACAAAAAAAGAAAGTATCTTTGGTCGGAACATCCGCGTTATTGACCCAAAAATCGCACTGTGTTGCATAATATCAAAGATATTGTAAAACGAAAAGTGACAAAATGGGCCAAGCACCACGAATATTCGATCATTTTAAAAGCGAAAGGAACTGATACACAGGCTTATTCTGAATAGATCTCTTCCGCCTTCGCTTTCAGCTATGGCGGGACAAGCCAATCGCTGCGTTTCCACCCTCCGTAGCAGAGCTACTGCGGAGGACGGGCCGTCGAGATGACCGTCCCGCATCTGTCATGGATAACGTCATCTCGAGCGGAGCCGAGAGATCTATTTAAACAAGCATGCGAAGCATTCCGTTTTAAAAGCCACCGCGGCGTTTGAGCGGGGTCACCCTCCCACCCTCACCAACACCCAAACAAAGGCCAGTACCCCACCGACACCGGCAACGGACAGGATAAAACCAATCCAGTCAATGCGGTTCCATTTGTAGAGTTCGAAGGAACTACCGGGTAGGAGGAGCTTGTGGTCGTAGCGATGAGGATCGTCCAGAGAACGTTGCACCTCTTCGGCATCCGCCGCAGGATCACCGGGGACAACCTCGGTACGCATTTTGGCATAGAAGCTGTTGAGGACGGAATCTGGATCGGGCCGGGTCACCAGGGATACGACGATCATAATGATGAAAGGAACGAGCGTGCGGAAGAGGATACGCAGGGTCTCGTTGAGGGCGTAGGGATTGGTCTGGAGATCCATGCCCAGCTTGCCCAGGATCCAGAGTTCGATGTTGAAGCGGCCGCTGCCATAGACCTGGCCGTCGTCGTTGGCCTTGAGGCCCTGGGTCCAGAAGATGCTGCGTTTGCTGAAGGTATAGGTCTGCTCGAAGTTCTCGCCTACGGTCAACTCGTCGGGACATGGGCCTGGGGCCTGGCTGCTCTGGTTGAGGTGTTGCCATTGGGCGATCTCGACCTGACGCTGTTGTACGTCGTATTCAGTGGCGACCTCTTGCACGATACGAGGGGCCGGTTGGGTGGTGGCGATGAGGGCCTCGTCCGTACGCATGGACGGTGACATCATGGGGGCCACCACGGGAATGATCAGAAACAGAGCCGCACCGATACCGATGGAACTCCAGGCCCCGATCTTGTTGGCGCGACGCCACTTGATGCCCAGCCAGTAGGCCGGGGCCAGCATGACATTGATCTCCCAGATAAACTTGAGGATCTGCAGGATGGTGTCGAACTGCAAGGCGATCCAGGCCCCGCCTAGGACCACGACCGTACCAAAAATGCGACCGGCCCAGACATAGTGACGCTGGCTGCGACCGGGGCATAGAGGCTCGTAGAAGTTGTGGGTCAGCAGACTGGCACAAGTGATCATGTAACAGTCCACGGTACTCATTAAGGCAGCCATCAGACAGGAGATCATCAGACCGACTAGGCCGATGTTCAAGGGTCCCAACAGATCCAGGGTGGCATGTCCCCACACCAGGTCTGAGTGGATGACCTTGCCCTGGTAGAGCACGATGGCGGCCAGGCCGAACACGGCCCAGAACACGGTGCAGAAGCGTTTGAGGAAGTTGCCGATCACCACACCCGAACGATTGGACATCTCGTCCTTGGCCGACCCCGCCATGACCGCGCCGTTGGGCTGCACCACCACGGTGATGGCAGCCATGAAGGACAGGGTCAGGACATAGTACCAGGTGAAGTCGGGGGTCTGCGGGGCACCGAAGATCTGGAAGTAGGCCTGGGGCAGCTTGTCGTGGATGGTGCTCATAGCCCCGAGCACGCCGCTGCCGCCATAGATCGAATTGATCTTGGCCCAACCAAAGGGGATCAGCATCACGCTCAAGAGGATGATGAACATGCCCTGGACCATATCCGTGAGGAAGGCAGCCTCCAGCCCCCCCACCACGGCATAGAGCAGGACAATCACACAGACGATCCAGATGAGGATGTCCTTGGAGATATGCGAAAAGGTAGTCGCAGGTCGCATGGACTCCAAGGCGGTCAGTCGCAGGGCTTCGGTCTCGGTACGCTGGGCCTGGGCCAGTAAGGTCTCGCGTTCCAGTAATTCCTCATAGCTCAGGACCGTGGCCGTGACACCTTTGGCCTCTTGGGCCAAGCATTCGGCTTGATAGGCCTTTTGATAATCGGTTTGTTCCTGGGTGCTATAGACGGTCGCGGCCTTGGGCGTGATGGCCACGATGGTCTTGGTCATGGCACTGAAACCCAGGGCAATAAAGGCCATCATTCCGATGGAACCGATCAGGGAGTAGACCCCGCCCATGGCTGTGCTCCCGAAGCGTTCCTTGAAGTAGTCGCCCAGGGTCATAACCCGCATGCGACGCGGCCAGTGCGTGACCAGCCAATAGAGCGGCGTAGCAAAGAGATAGAGCAGCGAACTCCAGATGCCGGCGATGCCGTTATTGAAGGTGGTGGTGGTGACACCCACGGCATTGTCCGCACTGGTGGCCTGACCAAAGGCGGCAAAGGTCTGTACCAATTTGCCAAAACGGCGACCGGCCAGGAAGTAGTCCTCCTGGTTCTTAATCCGTCGTGACGACCAAAAACCGATGCCGATCATGACGGCAAAGTACAGCGCAATAACGATAAGGTCAGCGGGTGCCAATCCAAACATAGCCTAGTTCCTTCCTAAGGTCTCTACGTGAAACGAAGTGAAATCCGCGACTCCTCCGCTGGGTACTATGCCGGGATTCAAGGCAAAGAGCCCGACCTTGGCCCCGATCCAGGCCGCACTGTGCGGACAAATAGGCTCACCCACGGCTACCAGGTCCTTGTTCTCGCTGCGATAGTAAAATTGTCCCTTGCCATGATCGAGTTCGAAACTCAAAACAGCCTGTTCCTGCGACCAGGGTAGAGATACAATTTCTTGGGGGGAAACTTGATTCTGTTGCAAGGTTTGCAAAATCAGGCGTATCCCCTGCTCGGTCTTCTCCAACACCAGAGCCCCACAGATGCCGCTCGTCAGGATCAACCCGGCATGGTCACCGCTCGCTTGGGGCTGCAATTTCACCTCGGTGGTGACACGCAGGTGCATGTCCTGCGGCTTTTGCATCAAGAGGTTGCCCGCCTCCCACCAGTTACATTGGCCCGAGGGCGTGCCCTGACAGGTCAGACGCAGACGTCCGGGCTGCAGGTCCAGCCAGCCTTCCTGGGCATTGGCCATCCACTGCCACTGCAGGCCCAGTTGTTCGCTCATAAAATCGTCGCTATCCGGGGGTCGTGTCACGGAGACAGTGACATCGCAGCGGGGCTTGGCGTGTTGCACCACGGGCTCATACACACGCGGAGCCGCACTCTCGATGCCCATGACAGGCCAATCGTCCTCCCAGGTCATGGGCTGCAGGTGCACCACGCGTCCGGCCGCCCCGCGATCCTGGAAATGCATGAACCAATGTTCCCCGCAAGCGGTCTCGATCCAGCCCCCCTGGTGCGGGCCGTTGATGTCGGTATTGCCCTGGTATAGGACAATGCGGTCTTCATAGGGCCCGGCAATGTCACGGGCACGAAAGACGGTCTGCCAGCCGCCCTTAACGCCACCGGCCGGGGCAAAGATGTAGTAGAAGCCGTTGCGTTTATAGACCTTGGGACCTTCCACCACAGGATGGTGGTAATGACCGTCGATAATGGTTACGCCCTCATCCAGACAACGCGAGCCGTCCGGGGCCATCTTACGCAGAATCAGCAGGGAATTGACACCTGCACGCGAGGCGGCCAAGGCATGCACGAGATAGGCTTGACCACCCTGTCCTGAGCCTGTCGAAGGGTCGTCGTCCCAGAAGGGACAGGGATCGATCAATCCCTTGCCCGGCTGCATGCAGTGCAGGTCCGTCCAGGGACCGGCCGGATCCGTAGCCGTGGTGACAAAGATACCTTCGTCGGGTGTACCGAAAACGATCCAGAATTTACCGTCGTGATAACGCAGGGACGGGGCCCACACGCCGCGACCATAACAAGGTTGGTCGTAGCAGTCCATGGGCAACCGGTCCAGGGCATGCCCGATCAGGGACCAGTTAACCAGATCCTTGGAATGTAGAATGGGCAGGCCGGGGATACAGTTGAAGCTCGACGCGGTCAGGTAGTAATCGTCACCGACCGCGATAACGTCAGGATCGGAGTAGTCACTACAAAGAACCGGATTGAGGTAGGTACCGTCGCCCTGATCACCGGACCGCATCATGGCTTCACCCCACGCACATTCTTGAAGATCACGGTCTCGGGATCGGCACCCTCGGCCAGCGACACGGGCGTTTGGGCATCGGTCAAATCGCTTTCACAGATCTGGATGTTGCGGCATTCGGTATCGGTCACGTCCAGAAACACGTCCGTACCTGGAGAGGCCCCGCAATCCAATAGGGTGATGTCCTGACAATGCCCCAGTTGAAAAGTAGGCCCTGCCTGCGGTGCGATCATGGCGTGAACAAAACTGACATTCTTGGCAAAATTGCACTGCACCCCTTTTTGGGACTTGATAAAGATGTCTTGAAAAAAGATGTTCTCTACGGGTGAATCCGGTAAGGCATTGATCTTGATCGCCACGGGTGCCCCCTCGCCCATGATGCGTGAGATATGAATATCACGGAAGACCGGGGCCTTGGTGTTTTGTGCCTCTCTGGTATCTGCGCTGTAGGCCATGTTCATGATAGCCACCTCACGCTGCATGTCTTTGCAGATCAATCCCCGGGCCCAGATGTTTTCCACGATACCGCCCCGACCTCGCTTGGACTTGATGCGAATGGCCCGTTCGGTCCCCTCGAAGTGACAGTCATGCATGTAGACATTGCGTACATCGCCACTCATCTCGCTGCCGATCACCAGACCGCCATGACCGCGTTTGCTTTGACAAAATCGCATAACCACGTTCTCGGTGGGCTTGCCCACACGCCAGCCGTCTTCGTTGTAGCCGCTCTTGAGTACCACGCAGTCATCACCTGTATCAAAGACGCAATGCTCGATCAACAGGTTGCGGCAGGAATCCGGATCGATCCCGTCGTTGTTGGGGCCATCCGTCGTGACATTGACGCGTCGAATGATGACGTTCTCACAATAAATCGGATGGATGGTCCAGTTGGGACCACTACCAATGCTGAATCCTTCCAGCAACACATTCTTGCAGTTAAAGGGCACGATAAAGCTCGGCCGAATGGCGGCCTCTTCAGTACCGAAGATTCGCTCTTCAACGGGAACGCCCTGGGCTCCCATCTCGAAGAAGGCCCGGGTCTCCTTGCGACTCCACGCCCACCAGGCCTCGGCATTGCCGTTGAGCTTGCCCGGACCGGTGATGGCGATGTTTTCACAATCACGTGCATAGATCAAGGGCGAGTAATTATAGATCTCGATACCACCCACTCGCACCAAGACCGGGGGCAGGTAATCTTCGAATCGATCGCTAAAAACAATCTCTGCCCCTTCGGACAGATACAGATTGACATTACTCCTGAGATGGATGGGACCGGTATACCACTGCCCGGCCGGCACCACCACGCGTCCACCACCGGCATCGTGACATGCGGCAATGGCCTGGGCAAAGGCTTGGGTATTGGGGGTCTTGCCATCGGCAACGGCGCCGTAGTCCTGGATACTGAAGTCGGCCTCGGGAAAGCTGGGACGCTTGAGCATGGGCATGTTAAAGGGGGCCTGCATCGGGACGATGCGTTCGTTGAGATCCAAGGTCCCTTGGGCATGGACAGTGATCCCCATCAAGCCCCAAACGATGAGAGCCAGATTCTTATGATGACAATTCATGGTTGCTCCTTTGTTCTGATCCAATCAATTTATAAAACAATATCTCACGGCCCGTAATATTCAACCGAAAACCCAGCAAATGCCGCTTTTTATACCCGCTTCGACAGTCAAATCAAGCCCCGGTTTCCTCTCCTTCAAATCACGAAAAGATTGCTCCTCAATGGGTTTGGTCACACGGCAACATCCTTATAAATAGCATCCTTTCAACGGATCGATATTCCATCCAGGACCCAAAGAAGTGGATTCATTTGACATGGGGCATGTGAATCTCTAAACTAAAACCAACAGGTAACCCCCAATCGAGTAGGATGATGAAAAACAATTCAATGCGTTCCCCTCTAACCCCGAATCCCGGTCTCATTGCTGTGCTAATCCTGGGACTCTCTCCCCTACTGGCCATCGGCCAGACCGAACTCGAACAGGTGGCTGACACCACCTTCAGTCACGACCGGGGCTATTACGACGCCCCCTTTACAGTCAGTATCTCCAGTGACACGATCGCAGCTGAAATCTATTACACCCTCGATGGCAGCAGCCCCATCGATCAGAGCCAAACACCAACCGGTCACCTATACACTCAACCCATCTTAATTGAAACCACCACCTGCCTACGAGCCGTCGCGATCAAGGAAGAAATGCAACCGACCAACGTCGATACCCAAACCTACATCTTTGCTGAACATGTCTTACAACAATCGGCCCAGCCTGCAGGTTTTCCCGACAACTGGGGCCATGCCGGTGCGGACTACGAGATGTCACCGGATATCGTCAATGATCCCGAATATCGCGACACCATCAAAGAAGACTTGATGACCCTGCCTGCGATTTCATTGGTCATGGATCAGGACCAATGGTTTGGCAACAATGGCCAAGGCATCTATCTGGAAGGCGAAGGTGTCACCAAAGCAGTCTCCGCGGAGCTGATCTATCCGGATGGCTCTGACGGATTCCAACTGAATTGTGGCGTGATGATTTTCGGGGGTTCAAGCACAACCCGTTGGAAACTCGACAAACTCTCCATGCGTTTAAAATTCCAAGGTCAATACGGCCCCACCAAATTAGAATATGATCTCTTTCCGGACAGCCCAGTCAACACCTTCGACACCCTGGTCCTGGACGCTCATTTCAATAACAGTTGGGCCTACGGCGGTTCCTTGAAGGTGGATCGCGATGGCGAACGTCTATCCCAACGCGAGGTCGCTCAATACACCCGGGACCTCTTCACCTCCGACATCTGCAATGCCCTGGGATCTCCTTCACCCCATGGCCGTCATGTCCATTTGTATCTCAATGGGCTGTACTGGGGGCTGTACTGGCTACACGAACGCCCGGACGAACATTATGCAGCCGAACATTTCGGCGGCCAGGCCGAAGACTACGACGTATTCAAACACACACCCGATACGGTGCTCAACGGCACCAATACCTCGTATAATCAGCTGCTTAATTTGATCGACAGTCACGACGGTTCTCTGGCTCACTATCAACAGATCCAAGCCATGTTGGATATCCCGAGCCTGATGCGCTATATCATCGCCAATCTCTACCTGGGCAACTGGGACTGGGATCATCACAATCTGTATGCCACCTACAACGCCAATTCCTCCAACGGACGCTGGCGTTTTCACAGTTGGGATGCCGAACACGTGATGGAGGCCCTTACCGTAGACATCACCGATCAGGACACCCCGAACGGTCCCACCGGTCTCCATAGAGCCCTCATGCAGGACGTCCGTTACCGTCAGCAATTTGCGGATGAAGTTCACCGGGCCTTTGCCAACCAGGGAGTCCTGACGCCCGAGGGGGTAGCCGCTCTATATCAAACACGGCTGGATCAAGTCGATCGGGCCATTGTGCCCGAATCCGCCCGCTGGGGCGACAACCGCAACACCCCGGCCTTCACCCGCAATGTCGAATGGGTCACGGAGCGGAACTGGCTCTTACAGGAATACTTCCCCGGCCGGACCGCCATTGTGTTGGAGCAGTTTGTCCAACTTGGATGGTATCCGGAATTGAACGCCCCGACCCTAGCAGTCAATGGTACCGAACAATATCGAGGCAGCATCTCTGTCAGTGACATCATCACCCTCTCTGCACCGACCGGAGAAATCTGGTACTGCACTGACGGCAACGATCCCTACGATGTCAATTCCGCTTCCGACACGGGCAACACCACCCACCTGATTCCGGAAGATGCCGCCAAAAAGGTCACCGTCGGCAATATCAGCTCCAACTGGACCGCCCCGGACTTCGATGATTCGTCCTGGACCACTGGCACCGGCGGCGTGGGGTATGAAACCAGCTCGGGCTATGGTCCGTACTTTGATATCAGCATGCGTAGCCAGATGTACAACCAAACCAGCAGCTGTGCTATTCGCGTTCCCTTTACCTTGAGCGCACAAGAGTTGGCTGAACTGGGAAGCCTCGCCTTAAACGTTCGCTACGACGATGGTTTCGTGGCCTATCTCAACGGAGAAGAAATCGCCCGTGCCAATGCCCCGGTTCAACTGACCATGAATTCTTCGGCGACCACAAGCCACTCCGATAGCCAGACTGTGGACCTTGAGGCCTTCCCGGTATCCATCTCTTCATCAACACTACGAGCAGGAAGCAATGTCTTGGCCATTCACGGACTCAATGCCTCCAACAGCAGTTCCGATTTCCTCATCTCAGTAACATTGACCTCCACCGAGAACGTTGAAACCCCTGCAGCGATACACCCCAATGCCCAACGTTATACCGAAGCCTTTACTCTCGATCGCAGTGCGATCGTTAAGGTACGTGTTTATGACGGTCAAACCTGGAGTGCCTTGACCCAGGCGACCTTTGCCCAAGAGTCCGTGCGTCAAAACCTGCGTATCACCGAACTGATGTACCACCCACAAGACACCGGTCATCACAACGATCCGAACACCGAATTCATCGAACTGGCCAATATCGGTACCGTGCCCATCGATCTGGATCGCGTCCAATTCACAGACGGCATCCGTTTTACCTTTGGATCGCGTCAACTCGCGGCCCGAGAGACGCTGTTACTAGTCGCCCATCAACAGGCCTTTATCGATCGCTACGGTGACACCCTACCCGTCGCCGGGCAATATGAGGGACGTCTGAGCAATGGTGGCGAAACCCTCCAATTGGTCGATGCCGCTGGTGAATCCATCCTCACCTTCGAGTATCAAGACGACTGGTATGATCAAACTGACGGCGATGGCTACTCTCTCATCAAGACAGATCCCAGCACTGCCGATCCCAACAGCTGGTCGCAACCAGAAGGCTGGTCCTCCAGCACCGCTATCGGAGGAACTCCAGGGACCTGGTAAAAACTGAATGAGGGACGATTAAGGGTTGGCAAGTGCGTTTCCATGGTCTACATTGCACCCTATGGAAACTCAACAATACGACATTATCGTGATCGGTAGTGGGGGGGGGATGAAGATCGCCCTGCCCGCGGCCCGTATGGGCTTGAAAACCGCCCTGATCGAACAGGATGCCGTGGCCGGGACCTGCCTCAATCGAGGCTGTATCCCCTCCAAGATGCTCATCTACCCCACCGAGCTTCCCCACCTGTTGCGTGAGGCCACCCGCATCAATGTCCACAGTGACACGATTCCCCAAATCGATTTCCCAGCCCTGGTCACCAGGACCAGTCAAACCGTAGACGGGATGTCCCAACGTCAGCGGGAGTCCCTCTTGACCATGGACAACCTGGACTTCATCGCCGAACATGCCGAGTTTATCGAGGATAAGATCATTCAAGCCGGGCCTTATCGCCTCACCGCTCCCAAGATCTTCATTGCCACAGGATCCAAACCTTTGATCCCGAATATCCCCGGTCTGGTTGGTACGCCCTACATGACCAGTACCGAGGCCCTACGTCGTACGGATCTGCCCCGCCGCCTTATCGTGATCGGGGCCAGTTATATTGCCGTGGAACTGGGCACGGCCTATGCCGGGGCCGGGGCCGAGGTCAATTTTATCGTACGTAGCCGTTTCTTACGCCAAGAGGATCAGGAAATCGCCCGCGTCTTTGCCGAGCAGTTCGCCAAGCATCACCGCGTACATCAAGGCATCGAACCGTCAAAAGTGACCTATGAGGATGGGCTATTCGATGTCACGCTGGGAAAGAATGCCATAGAAGCCGATGCTCTATTAATCGCCACCGGCACGGTGCCTTGTACAGACGAACTTGGATTGGAGAACACCGGTATCCAGACGGATGCCCAGGGCAACATTCAAGTGGATGGCCATTTGCGTACGGCCGTTGATGGCGTCTATGCCTTAGGGGATTGCGTGGGTAAGTATCTCTTCCGCCACACGGTGAACTACGAGGGCGAATACCTGGTGCGAACTGTATTGGAGAACGGCCCGGATGTCCCCATCGACTATGGACCGGTGCCACATGCGATCTTCAGTCACCCCGAAGTCGCAGGCGTAGGACTCACCGAAGAGCAGGCCCAGGAACAGGGCCTGGATTTTGTCGTGGGGCGAGGTCACTATGCCGACAGCAATGCGGGGCTGGCCCGCGGTTACGACCACGGTTTTACCAAGCTCTTGATTGAACGATCATCACGTCGCATCCTGGGCGCCCATATCCTGGGACCCGAGGCCTCCAACATGATCCACTTATTTATCATGGCCATGAAGACCGGGGCCACACTGGACACCCTGCTGGACACCATCTTCATCCACCCGGCTCTACCCGAAATCGCCAGAGATGCAGCAAGAGATGCGGGGACACAACTCGCTTAGGCCCCTCGTTATGGCACTCTGACAATTTCCAGGATTTCCACGGCCGGGGTCAACTGCTGGCCTTGGCCCGGTTGAGCCTGGATCTTGCGTGCCACTTCCATGCCATCGATCACGCGGCCAAAGGCGGCAAAGCCCTGGCCATCGGGTTGTCGGCCGCCGCCAAAATCCAAATTGGGCTGCTCATTGATGCAGATGGAAAAACTATCCTGGGCAGTATCCGGGGTGTCACGGGCCATAGATAGGGTACCATCCAAATGTTGCACACCCGTATCTCTTGTTCGCTCCAACACAATCGGTTCAAACAGACTGTTCATTCGGTTGGGATCGGCCGCCGCCTGGATCACCTCGATTTTGACCTTGTCATTGGGTTGATTGTCCATGGTGACTGTGCGGAAGAATTGACCGTTGGTAAAGTAACCCGCATCCACATAGTGCAGAAAATTAGCCACCGTCACCGGGGCCTTTTCGGGATAGAGTTCGGCCACCATGTCACCCAATGAAGTACGAATCTTTACACGTGGCAAGGCAGCAGCTTCACGTTCATGTCGCCATAAAAAACGTGGGGCCTGGGACGGATCGTAATCACCCAGGTGAGCCCGCCCTGCTGCGTCACGCTCGGCGGGCTTTTGATAACGCCAATCCCCCTCGCCCAACACCTCGGCACAGAGGGCCGCCAGGTTGGGATCGTATTCCTTCAGTTCAGCACGGGTGTTGACGTGGTTGTGGATACCGTCATTCTCACGATTGTTGTCGAACCAGGACTGCACAGCCTCGGCCCAATATTCCGCTACATTGCTCCCCGCATAGGTCCCTTCCCAGAGTCCGTTATCACAGGCCTCTTGATAGATGACCTTGAGACGAGGATTGAAATTGGGATCGAGCACGTCCATGGCATAGCCTTGGATCACGTGGGCAAACTCATGGATCAGGATATTCTCGGTGCGATAGGGATCGCCGGGAAAGGCCAAGAGATTTTCCTCGGCTCCGCTGATGAGTTCCCCGCCCAGGCCGCGAGCCCGTTTGTCCCAATAGTCCTTGGGCTTGAGATGGGCATACTCGGGCATGTCCGTGGTGTATTCATCATAAGCCATGATGGCCAGTCGCACTCCTTTATCGTCCAAGGCCGGTAGAATCTCGGGGCGATGGGACACCACATGTTGAACGATCCAAACCGCTTCACACAGGGCCGCATCCGAGACCTTCTCCGATCCGAGTACGATCAAAGGGCCAGCATGGGTGACCTTTTGATAAAACGAATCCAAGCCCCGTTCAGTTCGTAGCGACTCTGAAATAGGTGCCACTGTAGGGATATCACTGGAGGGGATTGCGTTCACCACAGCCACCCAAAGAGAGAATAACACCACTGCCATACTCGTTCTTGCCATGACTTCACCTCTATAAAAAAAGCGGCACCCAAAACGGTGCCGCTATCAAAAGCCGAATACTAATCTTGTGTCACGGCCATCCAGATGGTCTTGAGTTCGGTATACTGGCGAGAAGCCCAGAGGGACTTGTCACGACCGAAGAAGCCGGATTGCTTAAAGCCGCCAAAGGGTGTACCAAAATCGCCTTCAGAGAAGCAGTTGACCGACACAGTACCCGCACGAATTGAACGAGCCATACGGTGGACCTGATTGACATTGTCGGACCAGAGCGAGGCGTGTAGACCGTACTCTGTATCATTGGCCATAGCGATCGCCTCTTCCTCGCTACTACAACTTAAAACCGCTAGAACAGGACCAAAGATTTCCTCACGATTGATGGTCATCTCTGGAGTAACATTGTCAAAGATGGTCGGTTCTATAAAATAGCCGCCGGTTTCTTGCAAAATCTGGTTGCCCCCGCAAATTAAGGTGGCCTTCTCTGCTTTCCCCTTGGCGATATAACCTAAAACGGTCTCCATATGAGCCTTCTCAATCATAGAACCTAGGAGGTATTGAGGATCCAAGGGATTACCGACGGTCCAATCCTTGGTTTTTTCCAATAGCTTGGCCACAAATTTTTCTTTAATATCCTGATGTACAATCAGACGTGAGTTGGAACTACAATTCTCTCCCATGTTCCAGAAAACTGCGGCAGCGGCCTGTTCCGCAGCCCTATCCAAATCAGCAATATCCGGCATCACAACGCATGGATTTTTACCACCCAGTTCAAGCAATACACGTTTGAGGTTAGATTGACCCGAGTAGCCTAGAAGTTTGCGACCAACCGCAGTTGAACCGGTAAAGGTAATCAAATCCACATCCTGATGTAGAGCCAATGTCTCACCAACCGCGCGACCAGATCCAGGAAGCACATTGAGTACCCCAGCGGGCAGTCCGGCTTCTTGGGAAAGTTCGGCAATACGCAACATGGACAACGTTGTTAACTTTGCTGGTTTGAGTACGACAGTGTTGCCAGAAGCCAGAATTGGGCCAAGCTTCCAAGCCGCCATTAATAGTGGAAAGTTCCACGGTAAAATTGCGGCAACCACACCGATCGGTTCCCGTACCACCAAACTCACATTCTCCATTCCCGTTGCGGTTACGGTATCCTCAAGTTTGTCCGCAGCCTCGGCATGCCAGGCAATGCAGCCTGCGGTCTCAGGAACATCAGCTTGTGCGTTGTCACGGATGGGCTTGCCGCTATCGAGTGTTTCAAGTACAGCAAGTTCATCAACATGTTGTTCAATTAGTGAGGCCCAACGAACTAAGATCTCTTTACGTTCCCTCGGATTCTTACGTGACCAACGTCCATCCTCAAAAGCTTTCCGAGCCGCCTTAACGGCAATTTCCACGTCCTTTTCGTCGCAGGCTGTAATCTCAGCTAATGTTTTCCCTGTCGCCGGATTTTCTGTTTTAAATGTTTTTCCAGAGGTCGCCTTGACAAACTTACCGTCAATCAGGGCTTCCGAACAAAACCGGACTTCACTAGCAATTTTTTCATACTGTTGCTTGGTTAATAGTGCCATGGGTTACCTCCCAATAGTGGCTCGAGTAAATGACTTGGTATTGTAGGCTTTAGCATTGAATATCATCCCAAAATGGATTTGGTTCAATTATGCCCTGGAAGTTAGTCCTTTGTCTTGAAAGATCATCTAAGTGAGCACTGATATTTCAGCACACCCCTGCCGATTGATCAATTCCCTTCAGTTTTTGCTTTATATTATAGAGAATCAGGACAAATAGTCCAAAGACGCTATCAATGAGACCATTTTTCGATGTGTCAGACGTCGTGCGTAGGCTTGGACCGGAGTAGGTGGAGTAGACGTCTCCTGGCCCCAATTCAAGATGGCTTCTGCAACGGCCCAGGCCAGGGTACGGCCCAAAACGACCTTCTTTCGTTGAGGCGTATTCCTGGCTTGGTCAAAAGCCTGCCATACGACAGCAGGAAGATCCGGTGATAGGCATAATCCATACTGGGAAAGCTCCTGGTTGATGGCCTCTAAAGTAAACACTCCCTGTCGCCCAACGATCGTATCGTAGAGATTATCATCCAAGACATCATTCGATCCCTCAAAGATGGGAAAAGGTCGAGAATCCACATAGGCCCGTCCAACCAGATGATTACGTTTAAAGGCCGCTGAGGCAAAAATCTGCATCGCGGAATCTGATGCCGCTTGAATTGTTTCCGAACAGACCAGCTTGCAGGCATTGACCAGGGTATAATCAGTCGAGATGTCTTCATGCTCCCGCATCCAAATCGCATTGAAACGGCAAAGTTGTTGATTGAGAGTGGCCATGGCCTGCAGGTCTTCCAGCCGAAACCGAACTTGATCATAATCCGCTAGAGGTCTTCCCAAAACCTGACGATCATGAATCCGAAGAGAAACTTCATGGGCGAGTCGGCGGCAGTGGCCCGCACTAATTGCCGGCATTCCAAGTCGACTTCGAAACAGGGTGTCGTAAATAACACGCAATCCACCTCCCTTGGTACTCCCGAGCACATGACTATTCGGCACTGTAACCTGATCGTAGCGAGTCATGCCATAGGGGATTGGCTGCAATCCCAGCGCGTCAAATTCCTCTTGCACACACACACCTTTTGAGCGAAACGGTACATAAATCAGATTGAGCTTCTTACTCAGTTGATCACCCTTCTTCAGGCGAGCGGCCACCAACCAATGTTCGGCCAGGCCAGTAAGTCCTCCCCAGCATTTGGTACCATTCAGGGATAGTTTCGTCTCATCTTGGCAATAATACGACTGAAGACTAAATATATCCGTTCCCCCTCCCGGCTCAGTAATCATCATGCCCCCCAGAACAGGTTTATCGATGAAATCCTGGATCACGATATCACGAACTTCAGGAGTTCCATGTTTGATCATAGGCAACAGGAACAGGCTTCCTGCAATTCCAAGGGTTAAGCCCAATGGCAGTGAATAGTAGGAAGTGGCCTCCACAGTACTCAGATAGGTGCCGCTTTGGGAATCGTGTCCACCCAAGGTTTTGGGGATAAACGATTTTAATGGCCCCAACTTTAAAAACTCATGTAGGATCTCAATGCGATAAGGTGAATGATGGGCAATATTACTAAAATGATGATGCAGGAAAGACTCGATCTCTTCTATCATACATGCTTCTTCTTCCTAGCAAATCCATTGCTGAGGACTGATTTGTGGTTAATAGTCGCATGCTGATTTGTTCCAAGCAATCCACTGCTAGCATCCACTAACCCTTGATGTCGGTAATAGCAGGATACCATTACCTTATGGACATAATACTCTATAGAGGTGGCTTTCGTTCTCAACCAAAGAGAAATATCCGAGAAGTGTAGGGCATTTGCGGGATAAAAAGGAAAAGGCCAGCATCTTTTAGAGATACTGGCCTTTCTAAATTCCTGGCGATCACCTACTCTCGCCCATAAAGACTACCATCGGCCGGTGCGGGCTTAGCTTCTGAGTTCGGGATGGGATCAGGCGGGTCCCCGCTCGTAAATTCACCAGGAAATTCGTTAGATCTGAGCATAAAGCTCAGTTTCTATTCAATTGTATTAAAAGAATATGCAGATGCGGCCAAGTGCTTAAACTTAAGCACCCAATTCATTGTATTTCAACCAAAAATAGATATGGTCAAGTAATCGAGCGTTAGTACTGGTTAGCTGAACAGATTTCGCTGCTTACACACCCAGCCTATCAACCTGGTAGTCTGCCAGGGCTCTCTCACACGAATGCATGGAATTCTAATCTTGGAGTGGGCTTCCCGCTTAGATGCTTTCAGCGGTTATCCTTTCCCGACTTAGCTACCCGGCGGTGCATCTAGCGACACAACCGGTACACCAGAGGTCAGTGCTTCCCAATCCTCTCGTACTAAGGAAACATCTCCTCAAAATTCCTACGCCCACGGCAGATAGGGACCGACCTGGCTCACGCCGGTCTGAACCCAGCTCGCGTACCACTTTAATCGGCGAACAGCCGAACCCTTGGGACCGCCTACAGCCCCAGGATGTGATGAGCCGACATCGAGGTGCCAAACCGCCCCGCCGCTACGGACGCTCGGGGGCGATCAGCCTGTTATCCCCGGAGTACCTTTTATCTGTTGAGCGACGACCCTTCCACACGGGATCGCCGGATCACTAAGACCTGCTTTCGCACCTGCTTGAGCTATATCTCTCGCAGTCAAGCACACTTATACCTTTGCGCTCTATGCATGATTGCCAACCATGCTGAGTGTACCGTTGCACTCCTCCGTTACTCTTTTGGAGGAGACCGCCCCAGTCAAACTGCCCACCTGGCACTGTTCGATACCCTGATTCAAGGGATACCGTTAGGTGACTAATATAGCAAGGGTGGTATTTCAAGGATGGCTCCAGACCGACCAGGGTCAGCCCTTCAACGCCTCCCACCTATCCTACGCATGATATACCAGGCATCAATACCAGGCTACAGTAAAGGTTCACGGGGTCTTTCCGTCTTGCCGCGGGTACGTGGTATCTTCACCACGAATACAATTTCACCGAGTCCGTCCTCGAGACAGTGTTCTAGTCGTTACGCCGTTCATGCACGTCGGAACTTACCCGACAAGGAACTTCGCTACCTTAGGACCGTCATAGTTACGGCCGCCGTTTACCGGGGCTTCATTTAGGAGCTTCGACCGAAGTCTAACCCATCCACTTAACCTTCCGGCACCGAGCAGGCGTCATTCTCTATACATCCACTTTACGTGTTAGCAGAGAACTGTGTTTTTGGTAAACAGTCGCCAGAACCACTTTTCTGTGCCCTCAGCATACTATTAATAAATTAAAAGCATCTGGAGGGTCCCCTTATCGCGAACTTACGGGGTCAATTTGCCGAGTTCCTTAAGGACGGTTCTCTCGAGCGCCTTAGGATATTCTCCTCACCTACCTGTGTCAGTTTTAGTACGGTCACGCTAGTTTCAACCTACAGCAGCTATTTCTCGGCACCTCATCTACTCACTTCGGCATCATAAAACGGCCTCGCCCTTACGGGACCCACACGACTAATCATGGGATGAGCTTCAGAGATGCGTCACTGCTTTCGTCCACTAACATGGTGCAGGAATATTAACCTGCTGTCCATCGTCTACGCCTTTCAGCCTCGACTAAGGGGCCGACTAACCCTGGGCGGATTTACCTTCCCCAGGAAACCTTAGGTTTTCGGCGAACAGGATTCTCACCTGTTTTATCGTTACTCATGCCGGCATAATCACTAGTAATCGCTCCACGACTCATTACTGTATCGCTTCAGCGCTGATTACTACGCTCTCCTACCACGTGTCAAAGACACATCCGCAGCTTCGGTATTCTACTTATTCCCGTTCATTATCGGCACCAAATTGCTCGACCAGTAAGCTGTTACGCACTTTTTAAATGGTGGCTGCTTCTAAGCCAACATCCTGGCTGTCACAGCAACTCGACTTCCTTATGAACTTAGCAGAATTTCGGGACCTTAGCTGGCGATCTGGGTTGTTTCCCTTTTGACTACGAACGTTATTGCCCGCAGTCTGACTCCCAGGATAGTCTCTATGGTATTCGGAGTTTGGCTGGGGTGGGTAGGCTGGTGGCCCCCCAATCCCATTCAGTATCTCTACCCCCATAGAGTAGTTGCCTGAGGCTAGCCCTAGAGCTATTTCGGAGAGAACGAGCTATCTCCGGGTTTGATTAGACTTTTACTCCTCCCCACAGCTCATCCCCTAACTTTTCAACGTTAGTGGGTTCGGTCGTCCAGAGATTTTTACATCTCCTTCCACCTGGCCATGGGTAGATCACCCGGTTTCGCGTCTACCACCTACGACTGGATCGCCCTATTAAGACTCGGTTTCCCTATGGCTACGTCCCTTAAAGACTTAACCTTGCCGTAGACGGTAACTCGCCGGCTCATTATGCGAAAGGCACGCGGTCACCCATTACCCGAAGGTCATAGGGCTTCCACAGCTTGTAGGTACATGGTTTCAGGTCCTTTTAACTCCCCTAATAGGGGTTCTTTTCATCGTTCGCTCGCGCTACTTTTTACTATCGGTCGTCGAGTAGTACTTAGCCTTGGAGGGTGGTCCCCCCAGCTTCACACAGAGTTCCACGAGCTCCGTGCTACTCTGGAACACCAACACAAAGATCTCATTTTAATGTACAGGACTATCACCTCCTATGGTCGAACTTTCCAGAACGTTCCACTAATGATCACTTTGCTGATGTCGGTGCCCGCAACCCCAGAAAGCAAGCTCTCTGGTTTGGGCTATTCCGCTTTCGCTCGCCGCTACTTACGGAGTCTCGGTTGATTTCCTTTCCTGTAGGTACTTAGATGTTTCAGTTCCCTACGTTAGCTTTCATAGCCTATGCATTCAGCTATGAACGACAGAGATAGGTTGCCCTTCCCTGCCAGGTTGCCCCATTCGGAAATCCCGGGATTAACGGATAATCAGCTCCTGCCCCGGGCTTATCGCAGCTAGTCACGTCCTTCATCGCCTCTCGACGCCAAGACATCCCCCATGTACCCTTAGTAACTTGACCACATCAATCTTTGATTGAAAATGATTTGAATTGCCTAAGAATCGCACTTGTGTGTTTGCCTAACTGACGGAAAGAAAGTTAGACAAACCCGCATCTGCATATTAACTTTTCAAAGAACATATATTAAGGCCCAATGGGCTTTAACTCAAACTGACATCGACCTGGATAAGGTCGCCACTCAATGGAGGCGATGAGATTCGAACTCACGACCTACGGCTTGCAAAGCCGCCGCTCTCCCAACTGAGCTACGCCCCCAAACCCGCACCGCGGGAAAGTCGAAATTCAAAACTCGAATTCCGAAAGAGGAAGTGGGCCCGGGAAGAGTCGAACTTCCGACCTCACCCTTATCAGGGGTGCGCTCTAACCAACTGAGCTACGAGCCCCCTCGTTATCAGCACTGCCAGCCTAATCTTGGCTCGCGTGCCGGTCGATCTATCAACTTTAAAAAGAGCTGTCAGGCGATTAATTTCACTCTGACGTCGAAAAGCAACATTCTATCATGCTGTTTTTCAGTTGCAAGGCTAAAAACTTAATTTCTTAACTTTTTTTGCCCTGCGTCTCTTGTGTTTGACAAGCGTCATTTGCAAGAGGGTCAGGAGTATATTGACCTATCGACTTAGGGTCAAGGGGCTTTTTAATAAAATCTTAAAAAACTTATAAGTTAGTTTTTAACCCTTCTCTTCGGGGCTCCCCCCACTGTCCTACTTAGGCTCAAAACAGGCAACCACACCACCACCTGAAACCAGTGATAAAGGCATTGTATCTCCCGCTTCCACCTCCTTACTAAAGACCTTTAGATCATCCAATCGTTTGCTCGACGAGTCATGCCACACCGTGACTTGGAAGCTTCCCGGCCCAAGAAAATCCAATGACAGTTCAAATGTCCGAGCTGTCCAATCTGTCATGGCTCCCAGGTACCAACGGGTTCCATTACGACGGGCAATCACGATACAGTCCCCCACTTCGCCTTTAAGCACTCGTGTCTCATCCCAAGTAGTGGGAACGAGTCGCAAAAAATCCAATCCATGGGAACTCTTGCGATACACGTAAGGGCTATCACACAGGACCTGCAATGGACTTTCATAGACCACCATCATCGCCAATTGAAATCCACGTCGACCATACACCATAGGAGCCGAAGAATCACCACCCACAACTTCGAACGATTCTTGATTTCCATGCCTAAAACCACCAGGGGTAAAATCCATAGGCCCTGCCAGCATACGCGTAAACGGCAAGGTAAGGCAATGGTCCAGAGTCACGCGATCAGACCATTTATTGTATTCATTGCCCATTACACCTTCTCGCGTCAACAGGTTTGGGTAAGTACGGCATAACCCTGCGGGCTTATAGGCACCATGAAAATCAACGAGCAAATGATGCTTGGCTGCCAGCTCTACCGTGCGTCGATAAAACCCCACCTTCTCCTGACTATCATGATCCATAAAGTCTATCTTTACGCCCGCCACTCCCCACTTTTCATACAACGGAAACGCCTTGTTCATTTGCTTGTCAGCATGGTTCCAATGCAGCCAAACAAACAGCCTCACTCCCTTTTCTGAGGCATACTTAACCAGTGCCGGCACATCTATATTAGGATTACAGGTGGTGATGTCACTGGTCGGATGAGGTGCCCAACTGACATCCTCATCAAAGGGAGGTCCGTACCACTGCCAGTCGACCAATTGGTATTCCCAGCCCATTTCAGCAGCGAAATCGATGAAGTATTTCATGGTTTCCTGATTGGGGCCCAACTTGAAATCCACCTCCGGAGCGTAGGATCCACACCACCACCAGTCCCAAGCGCACTTGCCGGGTTTAATCCAATCGGTCTCCTTAAGCACACAGGGCTCGCTGAGGTTGTGAATAAGATTAGACTCGATCAATGCCCCTGCCGAACGGCCTAGCAATATGACCCGCCATGGCGATTGTCGCGGTGTAACAGAATCCACACAGACCAAAGGGTCGTCTTCTCTGGGCGACAAGCGAGAGACCAGGGTATGGGGCATGTTAGGCATGGGCATCAAATACAACCCCGCCCAATCATTTAAATTGGCCTCGGTAATGGCAGCCCAGGCATCGTCCCTTACCTTGATTAGGGTTGGCAGGCCATAAACGACTCCCGGCTCTAGCTCGTTTAATGCCATTTGTTGAAACTCACTCTCTTGTGGAGAGACAAATCCGCCGTAATCCGGGGCCCAAAGCGTATGGTTTTCTGTAAAACAGAACCAGGTTGCCTCGCTGGTAATCTGAAAATCCTTGAGCCACTTGTGCTTGGGCAGGACATAACGAAAGGCCACCCCATCATTGTAGGCTCGAAACACCAGGCCGATGCGACGGTGTAACCCCTGATTCTCTTCCAAGGTGAGGGTCAATTGCCGATAGTAATCCCGCACCTGCTTGGATTTACCCCACACCCTTTCCCAGGTCTGATCAACCGCGACTTCCTCTTTGTCCTTAATCACCCACTCATAGGCTAGAGGGGGGCGATTTAGGACTTCCAGGCCCAAGGCCCCTTCCTGCAAAACCGGCTTGCCATCCATCAACACCGAATAATACAGCCTACGCCCCTGTGGGTACGGCTCTAGCTTCTCACGGAACTGTAGGATGACCTGAATCTTACCATCAGGAGAGGTTAAATCCAATCGTTGCTGCGCCAGAGCCACACTCCCTACCCAACACATCGCCCCCACGGTCATTGAAAACCAGAACCGATTTCCATAGAACATTACAGCATCCTTTCAAAGGTGTCATCGATTTCACCTCACCATACTACAACGCCACATAAATGCGAGCAAGTCCAACAGTTGCCGCACCTCTTAGGCTTAAGTGGATACAAAAAAAGGGCCTACCTCAAAAAGGTAGACCCTAGGGAGTGATTTTCAAAAGAAGCTAAAGCTTAAGCCATGTAGCGGCGGCGAAGAGCACTGACCAAACCCGTGCCCAGACCGGCCAGCAGAATGGCACCCGGAGCAGGAACGGCGGTGAGAGTCACGGTAGAATCCATAAGCTTTACATCACCAATCCATTGACCGGGATTGTCGATAGTCAAGGAAACCGCGAGGGTATCATCAGCTTCCAAAGAAGCCAAAATAATGGAGAGTAACCCAGTACTGCCATCAACTTGATTGCCCGGAGAAGACCAAGTCTGGCCATCGTACACCAATTCAATCGTCTCCCAAGCATCATCGTCCAGGGGTGTGTCATTGGTAGGATCGTCATCCTCGAAATTGATCTCCAAAGTGGCACTGACAATAGTACTCCAATCGATTCCCATTACTCCCATATCGTGTGAGTAGTTATAGGTCCTGGCATCCCCATCATCAGCAGGCTCCGTTTCCTGCCATTCACTGATATAAAGACCTGCACCATCGTTAAACGCAATATAGTGCGTATACGTGGCACCGGCCATTGCCATTGATGGCAAACAAACAGCCATCAGTACGACCAACAATAATGTTCTTTTCATGATCCTTACTCCTTTACTTCTGTTAAAACTACGATATCTCTTTCATCGCCCTACTAACAAAGTCAGACGATTACCACGAACACAACTCAATGAAGCCAAGCAAACTAGATGACACTCAAGATGAAATAACTTAAACTGTTGCACGCCTCTACTATCTTAGCCACATACTACTCATTTCTTCTATTTGCTCAAGTTTTAATAACCCCTTTAATGCCTTATTTTCCTAATTTTTCTCTTTTAAAATCAACCTAACTTACACTTAAGTTTTAATTCACGAAACGATCCCCCTCAGGGGGTAGAACTAACGCAACACAAAAAGAACAAAGGCCAGAGCATGAGAACAGAAGTCAACCTGCGTTGCCTAAAAGCAACACCTCCTCACGAATGTTCATCCATAAAAAAAGGCCTGCTATCATAGATGGCAGGCCTTTGAGAGAACGATTCTACATCGCCTTACATCTTAGTCAGCTTGGCGTACTTCATCATAAGGGACTTGGTCTGTCCGCTGTTGAATTGGACCGTGACGATACTATTCTCCCCCATGTCCTCGAAGTTCTGAACTCGGCCCAAACCGAAGCGTTGGTGCTGGACCAGTTGCCCCTTGCTATAAGGGGCCTTCTTACGTGTACTCCCCTGCCCTGCCGTAGAATTTGAGGATGCGACAGTACTGGGCTGTCCAAATGACTTGGGGATGTTCATGCGAGAAGAACTGCCGGATTGATAGCCCACCCCGATCTCACTGAGGAAGGGAGATTCGATGGCACGCAAGGTCTGGCCGCGTACGGTACGATAGCGAGCGTGACTGATGTGCAGGGTCTCGCGGGCGCGAGTGATGCCCACAAAGAACAGACGCCGTTCCTCTTCCATCTCGTCATCGTCATCGGCACTGCGTTCGTGAGGCAACATACCCTCTTCCAGACCGATGATAAAGCCGTGATCGAATTCCAGCCCCTTGGCCGCATGCAGGGTCATGAGGGCCACACGGTTGCTGTCGGCGTCGTAGGCGTCGGCATCGCTAAAGAGGGAGATCTGCTGGAGATAATCCACCAGGGTGCCGTCTTCACCCGTCTGCTCGTCGTAGCGGGCCGACCCGTTGATCAATTCGTTGACATTGTCCAGGGCGTCCTTGCCGTCGATCCCGGCGGACTTGAGGCTGTGCTCCATCTCCGACTCCACAAAGACCTTCTCGGCCAGGGTGGCGACCGGACCTTCGATGGATTTTTGCAGGTGCAGCATCAGGGCTGCAAATTTGAGCAGCTTGCCCTTAACCGCCTTGGATAGGGTATCGATCCGCTCAACCTGATGCAGGGCCGACATCATGCTCATGCCGTTGGCCTGGGAATAGTCCTTGACGCGCCCCAGGGTCACCTGACCGATGCCACGGGCCGGGGTATTGACGATGCGCATCAGGGCCGTGTCGTCATCCGGGTTGACCAGCACCTTGAGGTAGGCCAGCATATCCTTGATTTCCTTGCGGTTGTAGAACTCCACCCCGCGTACGACTTGATAGGGAATCTGCTCGCGAATCAGGGATTCTTCCACAATTCGGCTCATGGAATTAACACGATAAAAGATGGCCATCTCACGTGGAGACTTGCCCGCATTGACCAGGGCCTTGATCTGAGAGGCCACGGTCTGGGCCTCGTGGATTTCGTTGTCACAGCATTCGATCTTGATGGGATCGCCACCCGGCTTGGTCGGCACCAGTTTTTTGTCTTTACGGTGCTTGTTGTTAGCGATCAAGGTGTCGGCCGCCTTGAGGATACTGGCCGTACTACGGAAGTTCTCTTCCAACTTGACAACCTTGGCCTGGGGCCAGTCCTGTTCAAAGGCCAGGATATTGCGGATGTCCGCACCCCGCCAGCGATAGATGGACTGATCCGGATCACCGGTCGCACAAAGATTGCCATGATGGACGGCCAGGGTCTTGGCAATCTGATACTGGGCGTGGTTGGTGTCCTGGTACTCGTCGATCAATAGATAACGAAACTTATTGGCCAATTCCTTACACACGCTGGCGTTATCTTGCAACAAATGGGCCGTGCGACTGAGCAGATCATCGAAGTCCACGGCATTCTGCTCGGACAGCAACTGCTGATAACGCCTGAAGACCTTGACTAAGGTACGGGAGAAGAAGTCAAAGGCTTCGCTTTCCAGATCGTCCGGGGTTTGTAACTTATTCTTCAGCGTGCTGATAGCACTGAGCATACGGGCCGGAGGAAAATTGGAGCTGTCGATATCACAGTCTTTGACGGCCTGGCGGATACACTTGCCCTGGTCTGAGGTATCGAAGATACTAAAACTCGGTTTGAGCCCGGCCTCGTTGGCATAACGGCGTAAGACCCGCACACAGAGCGAGTGAAAGGTACTGATATGGGCCCCACCTGAAGCTCCCAAGCTAGCCGCACGTTGCCGCATCTCTTCTGCGGCCTTGTTGGTAAAGGTGATGGCACAGATGTTCCATGGGGCAATCCCCGAATCGATGAGCGCTGCAATGCGATGGGTGATGACGCGTGTCTTTCCACTACCCGGTCCCGCCAGGACCAGCAAGGGTCCGTCCCGATGCAAAACAGCGTCTCGTTGAGACGCTGTCAATTGGTCGATCATATTGTCCGTTGTCCTTCCTTAGCTGCTAGAACGGACGAATAAGCATCCATTCTAATTCGTGGTAGAGGCGGTATCGGTAGATTGCTGTTGCCGTTTTTCCATTTCCGCCTGCAATTGCTGAAACAGATCGGGAAATTCGGCTTCGATACGCCCATACAAACTCTGTTTGAGGTAGGAAGGATAACGCGGATCATTGAAGAAGTCAAGCAAGGCCAGAAAACGTGCCTTGTCCAGGGGAACGTCCGTACGACCAATGTCACTGCTACCCAATTCAGGATCGTTATAGGCCTCATAAATCTCGTTGGCCAATTCCCAGCGTCCCACCGCTTCATTGTTGGAACCAATGGCATAGAGGTAGTAACACTCCTGCATCAAACCACTGATCAATTCACGCACATCATTGATCCCGACCGCATCCATTTCTTCGACCAGACGCCGTCGTACGAATTCTGCCAGAGGGATGGAAAACTTCTCCTTGTAATCGGGAAACTCCTGACGCAGCTTGGCATAGATCTCACGAGCCTTGTTCTTATGGATGGGACCGCCCATATAGAAAGAGTAGAGGGCATTGGTCAAGAAATTACGATACCCATTGCCCAGGGCCTCCTTTCGGCCCCGATCGTCACCGTATTTATCCGAGACCAGATCTCCCCAGACCTGATCGACACGCTCGAACATACGCAGATCCGGACGCAGAAACACGTCGGTACGGGTGACGGTATAATCCTCGGGCGTACCATCGGGGCGTCGGGGGGTAACCTCTACGTCATAAAAAATCAAATTACCATAACGGAATAGATTCTGCAGGCTGTGGACAATGATACGATCGGTATTGACCTCTTCTCCGGTCACCTCACGTCCCTCTTGCTCGGCCCCTAACTGCAATCCTCGGTAGGCCCAATAAATCGCGTGGCTATCGGGATGACGCCAATCGAGCGGAATCACTTTATTGGGATCCTCGATATCAACCGGACCGAAGCGTCGATTGATTTCGAGCATCAAATCGGGATCCATTTTCCAGGTATGACGTATCTCATAGGCCTGGCAAAACCGATGCAATGCAAGCAAATCAGGATTCTGATACTCCCTGCGAAAGACGTCACGCGCCTCAGGGCTGTAGGCGTTGGGATCCTCTAGGATACGGAAGAAATTGTGGGTAAACGTCTCGTCCCTAGACGCAAAACGATCATCCGCTTGCGCCAGGGCCTGGACAAGGGCCACTAGATTGGGATCCTGTTGTAATGCTTGCCAGTCCTTGGGAGCAGCGGCCAGGCTTTCAAAGGCTTCCTGACTCCTGCCTCCCATGATCGGCCCGGTCATCTTGGCAAACTCGGCCTTGTAGTAGCGGTGACAGTCATCACTGATGCCACCCATCTTGTGCTGATAGATCCGTCCCAATTCACGGTAGAGCTTCAAGTTCTTGGGATTGAGCGGGATCCCCTTATCCCGTAAGAGCTCATAACCGTTACGCACCCAGCGCCAGCGCTGCTCCATTTGGGACGCGGGTATGGCCACGGAGATATTGTAGGCCATGTTCCAGGCATGAAACTCCCAGACCGCCCCGAAACGCGGTTGCAAAATGGTGATCCACTCAGCCACCTGTTTAGCGTCAAAGAACTGGCCCTCTTCTTTGAGCTTGTCGGCCCGCATCCAGAGGATATCCACCACCAGACCACGAAAGGCTCCCATCGCCACGGTGGCAAAGGCCAGCGAAGGCGGCACACTATCCCCCTCGAGTTCGGTATTGATCACCAGACCAAGTTCCTGTCGCTCCTGATGGATACGAGGCAATTGCATGCCGGCCACGGCCAACAGGGCCACGCCAATCATCAGGCTCACACAGATAATGAGAATGTCACGTAGTTTCATAGTATTAGTTGCTCGTCTGGGCCAATTCGCGTTTGGAGAAGACCCACAAGCCGATGACCACCAACAAGGCCGCCTTGATTCCAATCATGATCAACAGCACCTTGGCAATCAAAGGCCAACCGATGTATTCCGCCTTCACCAACAATTGAGAAGGATTGTAGGCATCAAACTGAGGCAGGGCCTTGACCATCAGCCCCACGGTACTGTCGTAGACGGCCCCCACTCCTTGACTGAGATAACCAAAGGATTCCTGGATAAAGAGACTGACCGTGCTGGTGAAGTAGACCACCAGCGATAATAAAATCGCAACCGGAAAAGACAAAAACGTAGAAGCGAATACTCCCAAACACGAGAGAAAGATCAGTCGGAACAAAATCAACAGGATGCCTCTAAAATAGTTCCAGCCAAAGTTGTCCGTCTGGTAGGACAACATCAGTCCTTCTTCCAGGGGAAAGATCACACTAAAGCGATTGGTCGGCATGTTGAGAAAGGCTACCTCCAGATGCCCGTCCTGAGCGATAACTGCCCCGGGAAAGGGAAACTCGCGTGGGGTACGGGGGGGATCCTTGCGTTCATGGGGATACACCGGTGTAGTTGCCGGTTGATCGCTCCGCATTTGACGCAGATCACCGACCAGCCAACGGCTTGCCACCTCAACATCCCCACCCGTGATGGACAGTTCGTATTTAAAACGGACAAACAAACGATCATTGGGATCGAACTGGGGAAGATTGTCAAAACTCCAGGCAATCTCCTGGCCCTGGGCCGCAGCCCGTGTTTCCAACAGAATCATCGCACGGATCTGTTTTTTGATCGCAGCCTTGCTGTAATCACGTTCGAAGAACTCATCGAGTTGCCCAAAGGTCTGGAGCTGCTGGTAACGTTCTTCCACTGTGCAGGGATCAATGGTCTCAACCTTCGGCGTCAGAGTCGTACGGGCCGTGAACAATTGATCATCCAGTAGGTCGACCTGGTTCTGACTCAAATTCCAATACCCAGGGGCGGCCTTGAGGTAGTAATAGATCCCCCCTGCCGCCCAACTCAACAGGATGATGTTGATGACCACCACGCCCAGCATCTTACCCAAGAGGTACTGCCAACGTCGCAGGGGCTTGGTCAACACGGTAAAGACCTGGCGTTGATCCAAATCGCTGGACAGGGTGTAGGTGGTGATGAAGATGGTCAATAACGATAACAACATACTCGTCAAGGATAGACCGTAACTCATAAAGGTCTGGAGCTTTCCCATGGCCGTACCATCACCGGTACTGGTCAGGGCCATCAAGGGTAACAAAATCACCAACAGCACGATAAACACCATGGCGATCTTCATGCGCAAGGCCTGTTTGATGGTGTTGACCGCAACAGCCCAAATGCTACCCATGACGTTGGTCTCCCTGTTTTCGCTCCACCCGATCGGTCTTGACATCCCCCTTCTTGTCGGGATCCACCAACTGACTGAGGATATCCTCATTGACCTCAGCTGGGGTCGGTGTGGGAGTCTCGGTCTCGGCGACCTGAGTGGGAGCCTCTGTTTCAGTCGGACTCTGGGGCTCGCTTACCGATCCGGCCAATTGATTTAACAGGCCTTGATCCGCCTGGGGCTCGGCCGGTGCAGGGGCGGGCTTGGCTGGGGTTTGCGTTTCGGTTGAGACTTGATCCACCGGTGCCCCCACCAGTTTGTTGAGGACGTCGGCCGAACGATCTCCACCCGAGAGGAAGTCACCGATATCCGTGGTACTGACCGCCCCACTGGTCTTTTGGCCCTTCTGTTGGGCCTCGGCCACGGTGCGTACGAAGAAGGTCTCCAGTCGCTCCATGGGTGAAGAGATCTCACAATCCGCATTTTCGCCTTCAATCAGGGCACGAATGCGTTCGATCGTACTGTCACTGAGTTGACCGGTGGTGATTTGTCGCTTGTCCGCCAATTGCAGGAGATCCCGGACCTGACCTTCGGCCTGGACCTTGCCGCCATAGAGGATGGAGATGCGGTCACAGACATCCTCGACATCGGCCAACAGATGGCTGCAAAGCAGGATGGTCTTGCCGCGCTCGGCCAGCTTGATGATCAGATCCTTGATTTGACGGGTGCCGATGGGATCGAGGCCCGTGGTGGGCTCGTCCAGAATGAGTAGATCGGGATCATTGATCAGGGCCTGGGCCAAACCGATACGGCGAGCCATACCCTTGGAAAAGGTTCCGACCGAACGATTGGCCACGGCCTTGAGACCGACCATCTCCAAGAGGGCCTCGGTGCGTTCCTTGCGCACAGCCCGAGGCAAGCCAAAGAGCTTGCCATAGAAGTTCAGGGTCTCGCGTGGGTTGAGGTACCGATAGAGATAGGACTCCTCCGGTAAAAAACCGATCCGATTATTGATCTTGGGATCCGCACCGTCGCCCCCGAGCATCAGGGCCCGGCCCTTGGTGGGATGCAACAGCCCCAATAGCATCTTGATGGTCGTGGTCTTGCCCGAACCATTGGGCCCCAGCAGACCAAACACCTCATTGGATTTCACCTGAAGGTTCAAGTCATTGACGGCGTAAACCTTGGATCGTCCCCAAACATCAGAGAAAACCTTGGTTAAGCCGATGGTCTCGATGGCGTAGTTCATGATTCAGTTGTCAGTTCACAGTTCACAGTTTTTAGTTAAAAGACGGTTTGTCATTTCGAACGTATGTGAGAAATCTATTCAAACTAGCCCGCGTAGCGGCTCCACATATTTCATTTTTAATATTTGATCTTTGATTTAATTCGTTCCCTGCTCCAGATCCTCACCGTACCGCACCAGGCGGGCACTGTTGAAAATCACCACCAGCGAGCTGCCAAAGTGCAGTGCTGCGGCCACCACAGGATGGACGAACTTGGACAGCGAGATACCCAACAGGATAAACAGGATTCCGAAGGCCAGGTTCTGATTGATCACGCCGCGGGTCTTGCGGGAGATCTTGACCAGGAACGGCAAACGACGCAAATCGTCGTTCATCAGGGCAATCGAGGCCGAGTTGATGGCCACGTCACTACCGGCCGCACCCATGGCGATACCCAGGTCACCGGCAGCCAGGGCCGGGGCGTCGTTGATTCCGTCACCGACCACCACCACGGTATGGCCTTTTTCTTTAATCTGTTCCACAATAGCCAGCTTGTCGTGCGGCAGGCACTGGGCCTTGAAATCAGTACAACCCAATTCCGCGGCCACGCGGTTGGCCACCTCGTGACGGTCACCGGTCAGCATGGTCACACGTTTGATGCCGATGTCGGTCAATTCCTGGATGGCGGCCTTGGCTTCGGGACGCGTCTTGTCCTGCAGACCGATCCAACCGATACAACGACCGGCCCGGGCCACATAGAGGGTACTGAAGCCCTGCTCTTCATGCAGGCTGGGATCCGAGACCACACTGACATCCACGCCCTCTTCCTTGAGGAAGGTGTCACGGCCCACCAGGATACGTGTGCCACCCACCTGAGCGATGACACCCTTGCCCGGTACCTCTTCAAAGCTATCGGTCTCGGGCAGAACCAGATTGGCATCCTTGGCCACTTCCTGCAGGGCACGGGCAGCCGGGTGCTTACTCATCTTTTCCGCGGCTGCGGCAGTAGACAACAACGACGCGGGCTCAACACCCTCGCTCGGGGTCAGTTTGGTGACATAGAGCCGACCGGTGGTCACGGTACCGGTCTTGTCGAAGACCATGGCCGTCATCTTACCAGCGATTTCCAGGTCCTTGACGTTCTTGACCAGCACACCCAAGCGAGCGGCCGCCGAAATCGAAGCCACCATGGCCGTGGGTGTGGCCAGGATCAGGGCACAGGGGCAGGAGATCACCAAAATGGTGATGGCCTGTTCCACACGATGGGTAAAAAACAACACAATGCCCGCAATCATCAAGATGGTAGGCACATAGTATTTTACGTAGCGGTCGATGATCCGCATGATGGGGATCTTGGTGTGTTCGGCCTCCAGGATCAAGGACTGCACCTTACCTAGGGTGGTATCGGTCCCGGCCTTGGTCACCTCGATATCCAGGACACCGGTCAGGTTGCTGGTCCCGGCAAAAACCCGCATGCCCGGCACCTTATCCACGGGCAAGGACTCACCGGTAATGGTGGCTTCATTGACCGAGCTGAGCCCCTTGACCACGTCACCGTCGGCGGCGATGTTGTCACCGGGACGCACACGGATACGATCTCCGGCCGTAAGTGCACTGGCCTTGACTTCGGACTCGTTGCCCTCGGCATCGAGTAAGTTGGCCTTGGTCGGTGTGAGTTTGATGAGAGATTCGATCGAGGCCCGAGCCCCCAAGGCCGTCCGGGTCTCCATCAATTCACTGAGCAGCATGAAGAAGCCAATCAGTCCCGCTGGGATGTACTCGCCAATGGCGAAGGCCGCCACAATCCCCAGGGCAGCCAACTCATCCATATGCGCATGGCCATGCAGCATACATTTGAAGGCATGCCAGACCACCGGTCCGCCCAGCAGGAGTGCCCCGAGCATGGCCAGCATCTCGGAATGGAAGCTGCCCTTCCCGAAGAGGGGTTGACCCACCAGGCTGTTGATCAACAGTACGCCACCCGCCAAGGTCCCTAAAAGAGCCAGGCTGACGCGGACCTGTTGGCCGTGCGTGTGTTCGTGTTCGTCTTTAAGCTGTAGATGTTGATGAGCCATTGTGTTTCGTTCTCACAGGGTTCATAATAAGCGTTTAATTCATGGCCTCTTTATTGGCCTCCACGGCCTTCTTCTTGATCAAGCTGGGATCGCGATTCAGGTTGTAACGGAGTTCACGCGTCTTGCCCCCGGTCTGAGGATTGAGCAAGAAGACCTCATCCGCATCGGCCATGACCTCGCGTATCGCATCGATGTAGAGACTCTTGACCACCAGTTCCGGGCGTTCGCGATACTCGGGCAAGAGCTTCTGGAAGTAGCGGGCGTCGGCCTGGGCCATGTCCACGACCTGAGTACGATACGCCTCGGCCTCGGTGATCTTTTGACGCACCTGGCCCTTGGCCTGATCCCACCGGTTGGCCCGACGCGGATCGGGATCGGCCAGATAATCGGCCAAATCGCGAGCCACGGCACCGGCCGTCTCGTTGAGCTTGCTTTGGGCATAGGCATCGGCCTCGGCCACCAGGGTCTGGGCCTGTTGACGGGCCGCGATGAACTCGCTAAAGGCTGACTGAATCTGGCGTGGCACGGCCACGTCGGTCATACTCAAGGTCACGATCTTGATGCCGCTTTGAATCTCATCGAGTTTCTCTTGGGCCCGGGCCTTAACCGCACGCGGAATGCTGTCAGTACTCTGGATGGCTTCATCAATGGAATAACGGGCCAAGGACTCGACCACGGCACTCTCCACGATATTCTGCAGCAAGGGCGTCACACTCTCGGTCATCAACTCATAGTAGATTTCTCCCGGTTTGGGAGCCGTTACAAAAACATTTTTAAAGAAATTCCGCACATTACCAATGCTGTATTCGACCTGCCATTTGGAGTGTACGATGTTGTAATCCAGTCCGCCGGAGGACAAGACATCGCCGCCAAACAGGTCCTCCATGGACTCACCTCGCACTAAGCAATAGCCATCATTGACTGGACTTAACGTCCGACCCGCTCGGCGTGGGGGCCCTCCTGTAAGTTCTGCAGCGGTCTGAAACCACCAAAAAGAGTTGATCGGCACGGGGACCTTTTGCTTGACTGGGATCTTGACCAGTTCCTCGATCGGATAGGGCCAGATCCAGATCCAACCGGCCTCACGCACGTAGGGATCGGCACTGTCGGTTTCAGAGGCCACCATACGCGGCTGGCCAAAACGCAGGACCATGCCTTGCTCGTCCGGCCCAATGGTCTTGAAGCCGGAGGCCAAAAAGGCCAATACCACGATCGCCATAATCCCCTTGAGAATGACAAAGCTCACCCCCAGGGCCTGACTCAGCGAACGGCTGGCCGCATCCATCTCCTGGAGTTCGGCCACCGGATCGATGTCATCGGCCCCATGATGGTGGTGATCGTGATCACATTTTTTTTGTTCGTCCATAGCGATTATCGTCTACCTTAGGCTTATTGATACGGGTTTCACCTTTGCACAAAGGTCCGACTACTTGCTGGGCTCCAGATCCGGCACCTCGATCAAGTATTGGAAGGGCTCGGCATCGGTCGGTAGCACAATCGTACTACGCCCGGCCAGGATGTCCTTGAGCGACTCCAGATTCTTGAGGAAAATCGCGAACTCCGGTTCCTCCTCCAGCATCTCATAGTACTGGGCGGCCTGGGCATCGCCCTCACCGCGAATCTGCTTGGCTCGTGACTCGGCGGCCGCCAACAGCTTGGTGCTGATTGAATCGGCCTCGGTGCGAATGGCCTTGGCATCGGCCTCGCCCTGACTGATATTGGCCTTAGTCTGGAGATCACGTGCGGCCTTCATACGATCGAAGACCTTGGCCGTGACATCCTCGCCCACCTTCAACTGTTTGATGCCAAAGCTCTCGATCTCGATACCGTACTGCCCCTCGTCGACCACGCGTTTGAGGTCAGCCAACATCTCACCGTGAATCGCTTCGAGCTTGACCTGTTCCGGGTCACTGTTCACGAATTCACCAAAATTGTGCAAACCCACTACGCGACTGACGGAATCGTTGATGAGGCTGAATAATTTACTCTCGGCCTCGGCCACACTCCGTACGGAGGTCCCGAACTGCAAGGCATCGGCAATACGCCAGACCACATAAGGTTTGACGATGATCGGCACCGCCCCCTTGGTGGTGGGTTCATGGAATTGCCCTTCAAAAACCCGCATGCGGCTATCGTAACGGTGAACCACATCGATGGGAGCAGGTAGCTTGAAATACAGACCCGGCTCGTTGAGATCTCGGACCGGCTTTTCAAAGCGTGTGACATAGGCGATTTCGGTCTCACGCACCTGGAAGGCCACCAAATAGGTCACCAGGAGGATCACAAGCAAGGCCACGAATACGGGGATGGCTACATTCTTCATAATTAATTAGTCCCTTGAAAACCGGTAATATCTCCCAGATCCAGATTCAACTCCTCGGCCAGATCCACAATCACGACTTCATGGTCGTTGGGATCGCCGAGTAACACATATTTGCGTACATCCGGCAAGGCCTCTATGAGAGTCTGCAGACGTTCTTGACGCATGTAAATATTCGGAGCGGCTTGATAGGCCTTCACCTGGCCCTTGAACCGCAGTCCAGTGGCCTGGGCCAGGGTGGGTTTTTCATAGGCGTAGGCCTGGGCATCGGTGAGAATCTTGTAGATTTCGCCCTTGGCGTTGCTCAATCCCTCATCCAATTGCTTAACCAATTCCTGGGCCTCCGGGCTGCCATGGTCTTGATTGGTGCTCTGATACTCGGTGGCCAAATCGGCCAAAGCCAGGGCTTGATCCACTGTTCCAGCCAAAGAACTCAATTGCGTATTGCGATCCGCATGGGCCTGCAGAACCAGGGTTTGCTGTTCTTGAGTGGAGGAGACCACCTCGTGGTATTTGGTGGCCACATCGGATTCGGCTGGCGGGTGAATCCCCTGCATCCCGACGAAAACGATCTCGATCCCCAAACCAAACCGATCGGCCTCGGCCTGTATACGCTCCTTGAGCATGCGTCCGGCCTGGGTACGTCCCGCTCCCAACAAACTGTCACTGGCCCCATCCTCGGCCTCGATCCGTGAACTGGCCACGAGTTTGGCCAATTCCTTGTGCCCGATTTCACTGAGCAGCTCCTTGGGATTTTTATGACCATACAAGAATTGATAAATGTCCTTAACGCGGTATTGTACCGGGACATTGGCCTTGATCAGGCTAACAGGCAAGGCCCCCTCTTCAAGCGCGTTTTTAAACCCGGTATACTCGCTGGCCACGACCACGCTATGTTCCTCTTCGTAGTGGCTTTTGCCCCAGAGCAACGGTTCGGGCTTTGTCCACTCACCATTTTGTTGCTTGGGAACATAACCGATATGGGCCTCTTCGATCTTACGCACAGGGTAGCGATAGGCAATATCGATGGGCCAGGGCCATTTCACGGCCAGGCCGGGTGTGAGGTGGCGTATTTCGCCATCGGCTCGCATGGGATTGCCGAAATGTTCGACAATGGCCTCTTCGTCCGCCCCCACAATCACGATAGAGGTCAGCAAGTACAGGGTAATGATCCCAAACAAGACCAGCGGCACGATCGCCTTTTCCAGTAGTTTATAGAACCAGGTCTGCGAGACCTTGAAACCGAATTGATAATCAATGGCACTGGCCATACTATGCAGCAGACCGCCCGGCTCGTTGACAATCCCCAGTAGGCGACTGTCAAAAGCGGCCCGGTTGTATTGACCGGCCACGCGGGGACGATAGATGTCGAAAACCACATTGAGCAGGGTCTCGGCCCCCAAGGCAAGCATCAGACAGGGAATCACCCAAGACACGATATTCAACAGCCACATGATCTGGAATTGAATCAGGGCCAAACCAATGGCCAGGGTAAAACACAGAACCGCCACGACCAGAAAGGCACTGCCGCCGGCCCGCAGTGGACGCCATTGGCTCTGGGCGGACATGCCCGTGGCATAGCGTGACATCAAAAAACTCACAAAGGCCACCAGGGTCATGGTCACCGCAGCGATCAAATGCTGCTGGGGATCCTGCTCCACCCCCTGCCAGACGGTCTTGAGTAGCCAACCCCCAACAGCCACGAAATAGACGCCAATGAATCCGGCGAAAATCGGCAGAAACCACTTCTCGAAGGCCACCAGCCGCTTCTGGGCCACGGCCATCAGACTGGCCCGCTCACCCCCGGATTGGAAGATGGTCGAGCTTTCCTGGTCGGATTCCAGGGCCATCATGTCCAGCTTCTCACGCTCGGCCAGGATGCGTTGACGGAACTGTAAGGCCAACACAAACCAGATCAAGGCCGCCCCCAGAATGGGCCAGGCCAGGGCCGATACCACAAAGAAACCACTCCATCGCCCTATGAAATAGGACAGAATGAAGAAGACCACACTCAGGACGAGTGAAATCCAGGACATGGTTTCAGAACTGTTTGAGGATTTTGTCATTTAGGAACCTCAGAGTTTTTCATACGCCTTGAACAAAGACATTTCCAGATCGTAGAAGCAGCGTTTTACGCCTTTACATAAAAGTAACGCGGTACTATAACAGTCTTTTCGGTCTAAGTGTAGAGACAAGACCAAAAAAACATGACCCAGTACGATTTTGTGCGGGGACAAGTTCAAAGAAAATGAAAATAATTACCGAAAAGTCTAATGCCTGTGAACTGTGATCTGAAAACTGCGATCTGAGGATTATGAAAAAGCTACTGACCATCGCCCAAAACACACTGACTGAAAGTCTGCGTCAACCTATTTATGCCGTGATTCTGGTCGCCGCTATAATTATGTATGTCCTCAGCCCGGCCTTGACCATGTACACCATGGACGACGATAACATGCTTTTACGTGAAATCGGCCTGTCCACCCTCTTTTTGACCTGTCTGTTCATTGCCGCCTTTAGCGCGGCCGGCGTCATTACCGACGAACTCGAACACAAAACCATCACCACCGTGCTGTCCAAACCCGTGTCCAGACCTGTCTTCATCCTGGCCAAGTTCCTGGGGGTGGCCGCGGCTGTCATCATTGCCCATTTTATCTGCACCACCGCCCTGCTCATGACCATTCGCCACGGCGTGCTGGAGACCGTCAGCGACACGCACGACTGGACCGTCATCCTGGCAGGCACCCTGAGCCTCGTGCTCACGGTGATCCTGGCCTCCTTCTTCAGTTTCTCGTACGGTTGGAAATTCACCTCCACTGCCGTAACGGTACTGTCCATCTGCTGCGGATTGAGCCTGATCTTCTTGACCTTCATTGACCGCCACTGGGCCTTCCATCCGGCCGAGAACCATATCGCCGCCTTCGATGTCTATGCCGCCGTGCTCCTGCTTATGGCGGCCCTGATCATCGTGGCCCTGGCCGTAGCCTTCTCCAGCCGCTTCAATATCATTGTCACCCTCTCGGCCTGTGTGGGAATCTTCTTATTAGGTTTGATCAGCGACTGGGCCCTAGGCCGCTTCGCGGACACAAACACCCTCGCCCGCATAGGCTACTACCTCATCCCCAACCTCCAGGTCTTCTGGATCAGTGACGCCATCTACGCCGAAAAGCCCGTACCCCTCCATTATCTCGGCACCGCAGCCACCTACACAGTCAGCTACTGCGCCGCGATTCTGGCCTTTGCCGTGGCAGTATTCCAACGACGCCAGGTGGGATAGAGCCCCGCTCATACGCCGCGGTGGCTAAGCTTTATCGTTTCTTACGGATAGTTGAAATAAATAGAGTTCTAATCCGCGAGCAGACTGGACGAAGCTATCTGCAATGGGTATAAAGCAGAAACATGGCAAAGAACAAGAAAATAGTCATCATCGCGGGTCCCAATGGTGCGGGGAAAACAACATTTGCACGGGAATTTCTTCCGACAGAATTGGATATCACTGCTTTTGTAAATGCCGACTTCATTGCCAGCGGCCTTTCACCATTCAAACCAGAGGCGGCTGCCATCAAGGCAGGAAAACTGATGTTACTCGAGATCAGGGAGCATGTTTTACGGGGCTGTAGTTTCGGCCTGGAAACAACTCTGAGTGGCCGACGCTATCGAACCCACATCGTAAACTGGCAACAGCAAGGTTACCTGGTTAAACTGGTCTTCCTCCAACTCCCAAACGTTGATATCGCGATTAGACGTGTTCAAACCAGAATCCAGCAAGGTGGACACGCGATTCCAGAACCGGTAATACGTAGGCGTTTTAAAGCGGGTTGGGAAAATTTCCAAGAACTCTACCGACCACTCGTAAACACCTGGGCGATCTATGATAATTCGGGTTTGCTTCCAGTCCTGATCGACGAAGGAAACAACACATGAAAAAAAAGAAGAAAACAAACGATCCAGACATGCAAAAAGTCGAATCCGCCTTGATCCGTGCAGGTCAAAAGGCAAGACAGATCGCACGCCAAACCAATACCCCTTTAATTGTTATAGAGAACGGCAAGGTAGTGGACAAAGACCTGAAGGACCTCAAGGAGTAGTATTCGATATTCAAAGACAATGTCACCTCGACTGAAATGGAGAGGCCTATTCAAACAATTCCAGCCGCTAACCATGAATCAAGCCTCCGCGGCATATGAGCGGAGACAACTGTGAACCTCCTTACTCCTCCCACCACAACCGAGGATAATCCCCCTCAGGCATCCACCAGATATCCTCCGTGCCATTGTCTGTCTCTCCCACGAAATCCCAACCTATGTCCAGGTATGTTTTGAGATCCTGCATTTCATCCGTGGACAAGCCAGTGCCTCCAATACTCTCGATTTGCCCCGATGTCTCAATATCCCAAAACGAAACGAGAATATCTCCTGATCGGTTGTACCCAACCAGACCTCCAATATCGTATTCATTACCGGAAACAGCTCCTAAACTGTAACATGCGGTAATATTACCCGTACGATTCAACCCCACAAGCCCGCCCACATCACTACTGTATTCCGTTCCCTGCACTGAACCTGAGGCGTAACAATGTATAACCTCTCCTAGATTATAACCAATTAAACCTCCCATCCAATGCGGGGCTTGATGAGACAATGCTGTTCCTCCGTTAAAGAAAACTCCGATAGCATTCACCTGAGGAATTCTGATGTAATTGTCAATTGTAGTTTCACGGAACAACAACTGGCTCTCCGCAATACACTGTTCAACCCTACCCCAATTTTCCCCGACCAGCCCGCCAATCGTATTACTATACCATGTATAAGTCACAAAACCGCTAGCATAACAATCTTGAATCAATCCTTGGTTACTGGCACATAGAGAACCCAAACAACAAGATTCGGTTCCACCATAAATCATCACATCTTCAAGAAATAATTGAATCACCCTCCCCTCCGGAGCAAGACGGCCCAAAAATCCCAGGTAATCCTTCACATCATCTCCTCTGGAAGCATTGGCTATTTTTAGATGTCGAATACAATGCCAATCCCCATCAAATTCCCCTCCAAAGGGCTCTCCGGAATACCCCTCACTGCAGGGGTCGCTGTCTGCACCAAGAACTGCCTCGCTAAAACAATATCCCTGCATGTCTAGGTCGTTGACCAACTTAAAGTGACAATCAAAAAGCTCCGGGTGATCAGATAAAGAAACCAACTGGCCGGCACTTTGGATCTCATAGGGAGACTCCGTTGTTCCCTGACCTGGATTGGCCTCCCACTGGTACGGACCTTTACTCAAATAAACCTTAACTTCACTCCCAACCCGCATTAATCCTGTAGGGCAAGTTCGAATAACTCGTCCTACAGGAATGAACTCGCAATAATCATACTGCGTCTCGCCAATAACAAAGCCAGCATCTACAATCATTGACACGCCGAATTGATATTCCATTGCGGTAATCTCCGGCACCCAATGGTAATCTTTTGACTGCCAAGCCAACCGAGGATACTGATCTTCTGACATCAACCAGAGATCGTCTAGGCCATCTACTGAGACACCTAAGAAATCCCACCCAACAAAACTCTCACACTCCCCTAATAGCTCTGAAGTCAATAGAAGTCCAAGGTCATTGCTAAAGGCGTATTCATCCCATCCATCTGAATGGTAATAACAATTTCTCACGACCGGATACGAATAGGTGTCCTCTCCAATCAGACCTCCAAGTAACAAATCATTGGCTTCATCTACAATATCCCATTGATTGATCGCAAGGCAGTTCTGGAATATAACCTTGTCATTCCAAGAAGAGCCACAGTAGTCATGAAGCCCTCCTATCAATCCCCCAGCCGCTCTGACATCACGAACTTCCATGGTGACTTCTGCACAACAATCCCTCACAATTCCTTTAGAGTTACACCCAATCAAACCTCCCAATAAATTTACGCCAGTCCCCAGTATAACCCCTTGAGTTGCGCATCCAAGAAGCTCTCCTTGGTTAAGTCCGACAAACAATCCTCCATAGTTACATGCAAAATAATCTGAAGGATACGATATCTCCAACACTCCAGATACAGAACAATACTGAATCCGTCCGTTATTAATCGAAGCAATTCCTCCTGTTACCCAATGGCCATCAGATCCGTTACTAAAGAGATAGATCTCATCTAAAGCAAGACGACTAATTACCCCAGCATTGCCAATTTCAGCAAACAAACCATTGTCTTCTTCGCTAAACATCACCAAATTGAAAACAACATGCCCCTGGCCATCGAATTGCCCTGTAAAAGGGCTATCTATCAAAGGCCCGGTGTAAAATCGGCCATTCAGATTAATATCGTTACATAAGATAAAGGCCTTATCATAAAGTTCTGCATGATCACTGAGAGAATTGAGTTGTCCTGCGGTCTGAATCAGGTAGGGATTATCAGAACTCCCATCGCCGCTATTGAGTTCCCAATCATAGGAGCCTTGACTAACAATTAGATCAACCGCCATATCTTCAATATAAAATCGAGGATGTGACATGATGACTCCCTCTTTATCCACATCAACATGATAATCATAGAGAATCTCTCCAACATTATACCCTGACAGACTCAATCGCTTTTGCGCATCCGTTACAGTCATTCCGCTTACATCAGGCACGGGAACCAATCCTGTCTGATAATTTAATTTGGGATATCCCTCTTCTGGCAGAATCCAAGGACAATCCACGTCATTGACATTGGCAAAATTCCACCCCACATAGGATTCAGATTGGCACATCTCTGAATGCGACAATGCCGTTCCCGAAGAAAAATCTTCAACGAATACATCGTTATTATCAAGATAGTAACAGTTACGGGGTATCCTCGCATTCCCATATCCAATCAAAGCGATATGTGACTCAGGGCTTTCTGTCTCTCTCGCGGAGTAACACTGCCAAAGAATCATCTCATTATAGCGATAATTAGAGTTATAACCAATCAAACCTCCTCGATATTTCCCCCCATACACTTGACAAAGAGAATAACAATAAAAAACATCTCCACCATTCCCAGCAATTAACCCTCCGGCAATAGATGTGTCTGAAGTAACGATTCGCCCCGTGGAATAACACCCAGTGACGGTCCCTTGGTTATAAGCGACCAGAGCTGCGAGATAATCACATTCCAAATGGCCAGATCTAATATCAACATCTTCCAGACCAATATTCCTAAGCTCAGCCCCAGCTTTCATTCCTCCAACCAAGGCACCCAATTGATCACTACAATTCATAGTTAAATTGGAAATCACATGCCCCTGGCCATCAATAAATCCTCTAAAAGCCAAATTCTTCTCACTTGAAGTAGAACGTCCCCGTGTAAATGGAACTGACGTCCCAATCACGGCCCGATCAAAGACCTGTCCTCCCGGCAAATTTGGATCCAGATCGATATCCGCAGTTAGGATAAAATGTTTATCATAATTATTGGGGTCATTACCCAACTCGATCAAATCCGCAGCCGTGGCGATTTGGTAGGGATCATTGGGCTCACCTGTCCCACCGGAATAGGCCCAGAGGGTGGAATTGGTTAGGATCAGACAAAATGCTACTAATAAAGCAATTGAGGTGGTTCCGAGGACTGGCCTTCTTCTCATGCGATTCTCCCTTCAAGGCTTTCTCTGTTTTCAAGCACAAGACGATATTGTACCCAGAAGGATGAACCAACACGACCTACTGTTCCATAAAAACTGAGAAAATATCAGAATTCATCGAAAATCGACCATGCAAAAGGTGTAGGGAACGGCAAAGTGACCCGAAATTAAGCAGCTTCAGGCCTTCCGTTTTCGTTTTTTCTTGCTGACCTGCTTGATCTTGCCGGCCTTGAAGTCACGCTTTTTCTTGTGCGAGCCGGCGATGACGAGTTGGGGCAGATCCTGGAGTTCCTGGAGTTGGTCACGCAGTTGGGCGGCACGTTCGAAGTCGAGGGACTCGGCGGCCTGGAGCATTTCGCGTTCGATCTGGGCGGCCATTTCGAGCTTGTCGTATTCGTTCTCGTTCATCTGCACGGCCTCGCGTGCGGTCTGGCGGGCCTTGACCTGTTCGCTGAGTCCGTGACGGATTTCCTTCTGGATGGTCTCGGGCGTGATGCCGTGGGCCTCGTTGAAATCCATCTGCAACTTGCGACGACGTTCGGTCTCGTCGATGGCCCGCTGCATGGAGTCCGTGACCTTGTCGCCGTAGAGATAGACCTTGGCATTGACGTTTCGCGCGGCCCGGCCGATGGTCTGGATGAGAGACGTCTCGCTGCGCAGGAAGCCCTCCTTGTCCGCATCCAGGATGGCCACGCCTGAGACCTCGGGCAGGTCCAGGCCCTCACGCAGGAGGTTGACACCGACGAGAACGTCGAAGTCACCCAATCGCAAATCACGCAGGATCTCGATGCGTTCGAGCGTGTCGATCTCGCTGTGCAGGTACTTACAGCGGAAGCCCTTGTTGGTGATGTAATTGGACAGATCTTCGCTCATGCGTTTAGTCAGGGTGGTCACGAGCATACGTTCCTGTCGCTGCACGCGGGCCTCGATCTCGCCCAAGAGATGCGGCACCTGATCTGTCGCGGGCATGACGATGATCTCGGGATCGAGCAGGCCGGTGGGACGGATGATCTGCTCGACCACCTCGCCATCACACAATTCCATTTCCACGGGTCCGGGTGTGGCCGAGACGAACACGACCTTGTCCCAGGCCTTTTGAAACTCCTCGAAACGCAGGGGCCGGTTGTCCATGGCACTGGGCAGACGGAAACCGTGGTCCACCAGCACCTGCTTGCGACTGCGGTCCCCGGCCCACATGGCCTTGAGTTGAGGGATGGTGACATGCGACTCGTCGATGAAGATCAGAAAGTCGTCCGGGAAGTAGTCGATCAGGGTGTAGGGCTTGGTCCCGGCAGGCAACTGGGCCAGGTGACGGGCGTAGTTCTCGATGCCGCTGCAATAGCCCACCTCTTCGATCATCTCCAGGTCGTAGAGGGTACGAGCTTCGAGACGTTGGGCCTCCAGCAGTTTGGCCTCGCCGCGTAACTGGGACAGACGTTGTTCTAATTCGGCTCGGATACTGGTGGCCGCGGCCTCAATCCGATCCGCAGGCATGACATAGTGTTGGGCCGGGTAGATGAAGACCTGCTGTTCGGCAGCCAGGATGTCACCCGAGACCGGATTGATGTAACTGATCTGATCGATCTCGTCCCCGAAAAACTCGATGCGAATGGCAAAGGATTCGTAAGAGGGATGGAGTTCGACCACGTCACCGCGTACGCGGAAGGTGCCGCGTTGGAAATCGATGTCGTTGCGTGCGTACTGGATGTCGGCCAGGCGTCCCAGCAACTCATTGCGATCCACACAGTCACCCAGGCGAATGGGCACGGCCGAGGCCTTGTAGTCCGCAGGCGAGCCCAAGCCGAAGATGCAGGACACACTGGAGACCACGATGCAATCTCGACGACTCGACAGGCTGGTGGTGGCCGAGAGACGCAGACGGTCGAGGTCCTGGTTGCGTGAAGCGTCCTTTTCGATATAGATGTCCCGCTGAGGGATGTAGGCCTCGGGCTGGTAGTAGTCGTAGTAGCTGACGAAGTACTCCACTGCGTTGTTGGGGAAGAGCTCCTTGAACTCCTCGTAGAGCTGGGCGGCCAGGGTCTTGTTGTGACTGATCACCAGAGCCGGACGCTCCTGCCGGGCAATGACATTGGCCATGGTAAAGGTCTTGCCGCTGCCGGTCACGCCCATGAGGGTCTGGTAGGGCCGATTCTCATCGATCCCGGCACAGAGCTTGTCAATGGCCACGGGCTGGTCGCCAGCGGGCTTGAGGCGTTCATCGAGTTGATAGAGTCCCATCTGGACGCTCCTGAAGTCGTTAAAAGGGTGCATTGTACCCCAAGGCCCAACCCAAGGCAAGGTAATCGGTCATCGGTGATCAAGTGATCGGTTTCGAGTTTCCCAGCAAAAAACCACCTAAAAAACCTTGGTGTCTTGGTGTCTTGGTGGTTAAAACATCTACCTTATGGACAACACCAACGACAACCAAACCTTTCGCATCTTCCTCAGTGCCGGCGAGGCCAGCAGCGACACGCACTGCGCCCACCTGATCGAGGCACTCAAGGCTCGACATGGCAACGTGGAGTTTGTCGGCCTGGGCGGTCCCAAGATGGAGACCGCGGGTTGTCGCCTGTTGGGCAATACGGTCGAACGGGCCGTGATGTTGCTCAATGCCATTAGAGAAGTGCCTTTTTTTTATGGTTTGCTGCGCAAGGCACGGAAATTCTTCCGGGCAAACCCGGTTGACCTGGTGATCGTGTGCGATTCCTGGGCCTTTAACAAGCACATTGCCAAGGCCGCCAAGAAGCAAGGCATCCCCACCCTGTTCTATGTGGCCCCGCAACTGTGGGCCTGGGCCCCGGGCCGCATCAAGACCCTGCGCAAGATCTGCGATCGGCTGGCCTGCATCCTGCCCTTCGAACCAGCCTGGTTCGGCGAGCGTGGCGTGGAAACGACCTTTGTATCCAACCCCCTGCTGGACCATGTGACCAATGACCTCAGTGGCAACGTCAAGACCTATGCCGACTATGACCCCAAGCGTCTCAAGTTGGCCCTGATCCCGGGATCGCGTTCGGCCGAGATCGAGCACCTCTGGCATCCCATGCAGGAGATCGCCTTGAAACTGCAGGAGGACTATCCCTTCGCCGAGTTCGTGACCGTGGCCCAGAACGAGCAGCGTCGCCAACTGCTCGAATCCATGCAAATACCGGGCTTTACCTGTCACTACCGCATCGATGCCGTGCGTCAGACCGCCCAGGAGGTCGACTTCGCCCTGGTCGCCAGCGGCAGTGCCACCCTGGAGGTGGCCACCTCGGGTTGTCCCATGGCCGTGATGTACCAGTCCAATCGTGTCCTCTGGCACCTGCTGGGTCAATTCATCGTCAAACCCAAGTTTTATAGCCTGGCCAATCTCATTGCCGATCAGCCCCTGGTGCCCGAGTTCATGCCCTACTTCACCACCATCGATCCGATTGTGGCCAAGGTCAAGAAATTGACCGCTTCCCCCCAAGAACTCCACCGTATCAGCCAGACCCTGGTGCAAGCGACCCAACCCCTGGCCCAACAGAACACCAGCGAGGCCGTGGCCGATCTGGCCTGGGAGATGCTCACGCAGAATTGACATGAAACGCCCCACCTCGCCACGCCCCCTTGATTTGATCGCCCTGTTTGCCTGCCTTGGAACCCTAGCCTGCTGGTCAACCGGTCCGATCTTCATCAAACTGCTCACCGGCCCCCTGGACGGCTGGACCCAGAACGCCCTCCGCTACACGGTCGGCTGCCTGGCCCTGCTGCCCTGGCTGGCCTATCAGGGCTATCAACAGAAACTCAGCCCCGGACTCTGGCGCAAGGCCCTGTGGCCCACGATCCCCAATATCCTCATGCAGAGCCTCTGGGCCTTGGGTTTCTACCACGCTGATCCCGGCCTGCTCACCCTGATCACCAAGACCAACGTGCTCTGGATCGTGGCCTTTTCCGCCTGGCTCTTCCCAGACGAACGTGACATGCTCAAGCGTTCGGGCTTCTGGCTGGGCCTGATTCTCGCCATGGCCGGAGTGGCGGGAGTGGCCCTGGGTGACCACGAACAACATGTAGGTGGCTCCTGGCTCGCTTATGTCATCCCCCTTTGCAGCGCCCTGTTCGGGTCGATCTATGCCGTCTCGGTACGGGCGTCGCTCCGCTCGGTCAATGCCCGCCAAGGCTTCGCCGCGGTGAGTATCTATACCACCGTGATCATGTGGGGCCTGACCTTTATCATGGGCGATCCGTCTTCCTGCCTGAGCATGGCTCCGAGTGGCTGGTTCTATGTCATCTTTTCCGGACTGACCGCCATCGCCCTGGGTCACAGCCTCTATTACGTCGCCATCCGCCGCCTGGGTGCGACCATCCCGTCTCTCTTCATCCTGGCCCAACCCTTCTTCGTCCTGGTCCTGTCCTACCTCATCTTCAGCGAGCAATTTACCCACACCCAACTGGCCTTCGGTATCCTGCTATTAATCGGAGCGGGATCTGCCATCTGGACCCAACAGCATCTTAAAAAACAGTAAACGGTAATCCGTAATCGGTTTTCTATTGATCCCCCACCATACAACGACTAAGATCTTATTATCGTTAAACTTAGTGAGGATCGTCATGATGGACCGCATAGAAATCAATCCAAAAATCTGCCACGGAAAACCCGTTATTCGGGGCACACGAATCATGGTTGCCACCATCTTGGGGGCATTGGGGGCAGGCAACTCCCCCGAGGATGTTCTCTCAGACTATACGGGCTTAACCCTTCAAGACATCCAAGCCGCCCTGGCCTTTGCCGGTGAATTGTCTCGCTTTGAGGAAGGCCCCTATGAGGCCGCCTCATGAAGTTCTTGCTGGACGAGAACTTCCCCACCGCTGCCTGTCAACTTCTAAGAGATCAACACCACACCGCTATCGACATCAGGGCCATAGCCAAGCCCGGCATAGAAGATGAAAAGATCTTCGAACTTGCTCAACAGCATCAAGCAATATTATTGTCCACAGACCGCGATTTCTTTCACACCATCCCTCATCTCCACCCGCATCACCATGGAGTCATCGTCATCGCCCTACGACAGCCCAACCGCAGCAATATTCTCAGCAAACTCAGATGGTTCCTAGACCATTTTGGCAACACGAATCTCGATAACAAGGTCTTTCAACTACGTGACCATACCTATATAACCTACCCCATACCCGAATGAGCATCCGCCTCATCTTATCGGTCCAATACGGATGTTCACAAAAAAACAGATCAGCCATCACTTTTTTACCAGATTCATGTATGAATCCCTTGCCAAGCCCGCTCTTTACTAGAGAATGGGAGTTATGAAGAAGAAGGAAGGACAAAACCTGAATGAATCCGCACTGGTGTGCGCGGCACAAAAGGGTGACCAGGATGCCTTACAGCAGCTGTTGACTCAAAACTGGGCGTGGCTCAGGGCCATCGTCTACAATGTGCTGCACCGCACCCGTGACCTGGACGACGTGTTGCAGGAGATCGCCATTAAGGTGATCCGCAAGATCGATACCCTGCGGGAACCGGAGTGCTTCCGACCTTGGTTGGCCTCCATTGCCCGGCGTGAGGCCTTGCGACAGCGGCACAAACGCTCTTCGACAATTTCGATAGACGACGAAAACGTCCCGCCCGTCGCCACCACCAGCGATGAGGACTTTGTCGCGGACCTGGAGCTCAAAGACCAAGCCGCTCATGTTATGACGGCGATCCAGCGGCTCCCGGAAAAGTATCGTGAAGCCTTCCTGCTGCAACATAGTCAGGCCTTGAGCTACCGCGAAATCGCCGAGGTCATGGATGTGCCGCTGACCACGGTTCAGATCCGCCTGGTACGGGCGCGACGGATGCTCTTGGATATGTTGACGCCTTCAGACGAAACCAAGGAAGCCAACCATGACTCATGATGAATCTTACATTGAAATCTTAATCAGCAAGCATCTGGACGGAGAAATCTCCACCTCCGAACAGCGGCACCTGCAGGAAACCCTGGATCAGGATCCACAGACCCGCCAGCTCTTCGAAGAGCTCAAAGAGCTGCACGAAATCAGCCAGACCGCGGTCGATAACACCCTGAGCCAGGGACGCCCCGCCGAGGACATTTTGGGTGCAGCCTTCAACCAGGTCCACAGAATCACCTGGTGGGACCGAGCCCAGCACCTCTTCTTTTCTCAATTCACCACCGGCCTGGCGGCCGGACTCCTGATCGCCCTGTCCGTACAGATGATCAGTGATCATTGGCCCAGCCAGCAACCCTCAACCCCGACCTCAGGTCCACGTCGTGTCCATGCCTTGCCCGTATCCGTTTCCGAAGCCAATATCAACCATCAGATCGATTGGTATCATTACGTTGACGAAAACGGGCAGGAATGGTTGGTCGAAGGCCTGCGTGAAGGCCAGGTACTGCCGGTGACCTACAGACAGGACTTCTAACACCCCAGGGGGGACATGATGAACACCCAACTTATATCCACGATCCTACTGGTTTTTGCGATCACCCCCGTGTTCGCACAGCCCCATGAAGCACCCCAGCGTTCTTACCTCGGTATCATTCTGGACGACGAGTCCATTCCGACCTGGCTGGCTCCCCATTTAGGATTGCAGAAAGAACAAGGCATCCATGTGCAAAACATGCACCTGGGCGGCCCCGCGGATCAGGCCGGCCTGCTCCAAGGTGACATCATCATCGAACTCAACGGGCAACCCGTGTTGGATCGCCAGGACTTCATCCAGGCCATTGCCAACAAGGGAATCGGCCAGAGCGTGATACTCACCCTCCTGCGTCACGGACAACGTCAAAATGCATCCGTCACTCTAGGCCCCCCAGTCGATAAGTACCAACCCAAATACCCGCCCGAACCCCTGGAAATCCAATCCTGGCGTCCCGGTCGATTCTATCGCTACAATCCTACCAGCGAAAAATGGGATCGCGTGACTCCCCCTGACAACGAAGACAATCTCCCAGACGAAATCCACCAATTCAGCTATCACAGCGGCGGTGACCCGATCATCATGACCCTTACCGGCGATCCCCAGGACGAACAGACCTCCATCGAAGTACGCCAGGGCCAAACCCATTATCAAACCACCGTGGCCGAGATCGCCACCCTGCCTGAAGGCATCCGTGACTATGCCCAACGAGCCCTCCTTCAGGCCCAGCGCAAGAAACAACGTGAACTTCGTCTAAAAGACCTGACCGAACGGGCCAAAGAGATGCGTGATCAACTCTGGCAGGACCCCACCCCGGAAAACTGGGACGAACTGACCAGCAAGATGATGGACAACCTCAAGGTCTATACCCAACAACTCGATGAGGCCGCAGGCAAACCCCGTCTCATGCTCGAAGGCCAACGCCAGCAACTCCAGGAACTGGAAAAGCAACTACAAGAAGCCCTGGCCCGGATTGAGAAGTTAGAAGCGGAAAAAGAAGAGAAGGAGGTTGAAAGATAAGACCCCTTGGCCAAGCATGACGATTGTCATCTCGACCGAAGCGCAGCGAAGTGGAGAGATCCTATTAGAACCAAGCCTGCCGAAGGCAAACCACCTCTTACTTAGTCACCTCAGTCACCTTGCCGTAGCCCGCCAGCTTGGACTCTTTGAAGCTGAAAGTCGCTTGTCGCGTGCTTTCACTAAAGGTCTTCTTGCTGACTTGCTTGACATTCAGACGGATGTAACTGACACACTCGTCTCCCTCAAACGTCGAGACCGCCATGTCTTGAGGCACCTTGAAGCCATTGGCCAGTGAGGTATAACGGGCCAATTCCACCACCAACGTAACCTGCTGGCCCAAATGATCGTAGTATTGGATACGTTCCGGGAGATAGCTGACTGGATCGACAAAAAGTTGACGTACGACCCTTTGTTGCCCTCCGCGTTGTGTCAACACGATTCGATCGCCTTGATGCTCCATTGACCAAAACGCTGAATCACCCAACTCCAACACCCCCAAGGCCTCCAGTACGGCCTTGGGACTGATCTGCATATCGTCATAGTTATGTGCTTTCTCCCAACGCCCCCACCAGAACTCATCGACATCCAGCTTGATCCCCATCCAAAACATCTCGGCATTGGACCCCATCTCCACCTTCCCCGACGATCCCAATCCCACAAAGCTTTGCATGTAGATGTTATGCGGAGGATCCATATAAAGGGTGGCACGAAATGCCGTGGATTCTTTCAATTCACCGTTCTTATCCGGATATCCCAAACGACATACGGTTGAGGCTTGCAACGGCACCACTTTGTCAGCCTGGGCTTGCAACTGGGCCAAGGCCTGCTTCAACTCCTGCCCCGCCGCATTCGGATTCCGCTGGGCCTCCGGCGTGACACATCCACCCAACATCAACAATCCCAACAGGCCAAATGCAACCACAGGTTTCATCCCTGTCCCTTTCTATTCATCCATGTCACTATGCAGGATCTCGCCGATTTGATCGGTTAACTGCTCCATCTGGGCCTCGTCCAGGTGGGGATTGAGGACTTCCACAAACCGCTTCTGCCCGGTGACACGCAAACGCCAATACTCCTGCTCGTCCTTGATCTCGGTGGCATCATATTTGAGCTTACGTTTTCGCATCAGGATCATGGCCAACACAAAGCGAAAGTTCAGCCGCTCCGGCTCGGTCTCGTCCGTCAAGCGTTCGAAGAAGCTCATCAACATCTCGTCATTGACAAAGAGCTTCTTCTTTTGGTTGGGCTCGGGCAAACGGGCCTTCCAGAAGCAATAGACCTCCGGCTTTTGATCGTCCCAATAGGTGGCGGAAAAATCCCGCCGTTCCAGGCCTTCAGGACCATCCACCAAGGCCGCAAAATACTCCTGGCCCACCTCAATTTCATCCCCGGAACCGCTACATAGCCCCAGAGGTTTCTGAATATCCCAATCAGCCATCGCTGAATTCATCCTTACAGCCAGATAACATTCATTCCATCAAAACGGTCATCATACCCCCCCTTGCCCCGGATTCCAAGGAGGATTTTGAGCCCCTAGGAGTCAGAACTCAGGAATCAGGACTTCTGAATAAACGCACAACCAGGAGCTCCAAACATTGAACTCACCCCATTGACATCTTTACCCACTTCTTCCATAATGGTAGAGCAGCATTGAGGATAGATAAATGGTGTTCGCAACGGGTTTTAAAGCGGATTTTAATGCGAAATCGAGCGAAATTTGTGTGGGCAAGGCCGGAGGTAAAAAAGGCTCGGAGGTGTGCTGAAGCACATCGAGAACCTTTTTATGCCGACAACACAGTCCCACGCAACTTGCAGCCGATTGCAGCGAAAAGCCGCCTTGAAATACGTTGCTTGAAAGCACTAACAGACACGAGGGAGGGGACGAGTCAATGTCCCACTTTTCATCGCAACACTTCTTCCCTTCCCGCGTCCTAAGTTCGTGCCCAGTAATATCGAATCATCGCCCGAAATCGGTATACCACCGACCGGGACGGAGTTTGCGCAGCAAACGTAGGGGCGGCTCCTCTCGTTTGTAATCGTAATCAGTGAGTGTAACGAACGGTACTCGTAATCGTAATCGAATCCTCGATCACACTTTTAGAAGCCGATTACGATTACCGCTGCGCTGATTACGATTACGATATACGAAAGACCTGTCTGTCACCTCGACCGCAGTGGAGAGGTCTATTCAAAATAAAGCCTGCCGAAGGCAAACCACTAGCCAATAACCAGAAACTAGAAACCAACAACCAAACTCACAGTCGATCCAAAGGCGAAATTACCGATTGTCCGGGTGAATTCAAACAATGCAAATAAATCTGTGTCGTTTCAATACTCTTATGGCCTAGCAGTTCTTGGACAACGTTAATCGTCGTGCCCGATTCTAAAAGATGTGTGGCAAAAGAATGCCGCAGGCAATGAGCACTGATCCGTTTTTGTATACCGGCCAATTGGGCCGCCTTCTTCAATTCGCGATTGACGGTCTTCGCATAAACATGATGCCTTCGAACGATACCAGAGCGTGGGTCCTTAGAAGGATGTGCCGCTGGAAAGACATACTGCCAAATCCATTGCTTTCCCGCCTGAGGATATTTCCGGGAAATGGCATTGGGCAAATAGACATCGACAAAGCCATCCTGAACATCCTGGTCAAACTGCCGTCGCACACGTTGCAGATGTTCCTTGAGTTCTCTCTGGATGTTTTCCGGCAAAACCGTCACACGATCCTTATCACCCTTGCCCGCTCGAATCGTCAGAATACTCTGAATGAAGTCAACGTCTTGGATACGTAAACGTAAACATTCAATCAGCCTCATACCAGTCCCATACAGCATCTTGATAATGAGACGATATTGAGTCTTTTCCAGACATTGCAACAATAGATGAATCTCGCCCTTGGTTAAGACAACCGGCATACGTTCCGGCCGCTTGGCCCTGAGGGCTCCGGTGAAATCACCGGGATCTTGATGCAGAACGTGTTTATAGAGAAAGACGATGGCATTGAGCGCCTGGTTTTGAGTAGATGACGCTACCTGGCGCTGAACCGCTAGGTGCGTCAGAAACTGTTTGATCTCTGGTCCTCCCATTGTGTTAGGATGCCGCTTATTATGAAAGAGAATGAATTGCTTTGCCCATTGAATATAAGCATGCTCGGTATGAATACTGTAATGCTTGAGCCTCAAAACCTCTTTCATCTGATCAAGTAACCTGGGTTTGTTTGTCATCGCTCATCTCCTAACACAAAGGGTTGATAGAATCGTAATGGGCCCATCTCTAGAGGAGTAGTGTTAAGATGATATATGGTTGCCCAGTTGTCAAACTCAATATCTTGATATTGGACATCACAACTACGATATTAACGAGCAAACGAAGTTTTAAAACTAAAACGTGTCCATTTCCCCGGCATCAATATTTAAATATGCTGCCATTTTTGTCCAATACCCCGGGAATCGCCTGAATATATGCCATTATCTGGCCCTTTTTCTGGAGTTAATATAGTTAAGCCGCTACTGTTAAACTATTGATTTTAAACTAATAAAAGCTATTATTTAGCTTGTGAGACGAATAAATACCCAGATTCAGTGACATGGATATGGGCCAATTTTGACCAATATTATACGTTGCACGAATGGCTAAAGTATTCGATGGTTTGAGATGACTGTCACGACCCCAATCAATCCAAGGCCTGAATATAGCGTGGGTGACATCTTTCGTCAATACGGTGACATGTATGATAAGTCTCACCCGATGTCACCTGAGCAATGTAAAGTCTTGCGTACCTTATCCAAGTGTCGAACGGCGGCGTTAGGCGGCCATCTCTATGTGTGCGATGGCGATTGTGATTACGAAATCCCGGTTTATAATTCCTGCCGGGACCGTCACTGTCCCTTGTGCCAAGGGATTGCTATGAAGAAGTGGCTGGCTAAGCGATTGCAGGAGTTACTGCCCGTGCCGTACTATCATACGATCTTTACCATCTCGCATGGTTTCGATGCGTTGCTCCCTTACAATGAACGTGTGTTCTACGACACACTCTTCGAGGTGGCATCCTATAGTCTCGACTATATGGCACGCAAATATTATGACGGCATCGTAGGAACAACGGCAATCCTGCATACGTGGGGACAGAGGCTCCAGCGTCACCCTCACTTGCATTGCCTGGTCACCGGCGGTGCGTTGTCCCTGGATCGCAAGCGTTGGATTCCCATCGGAGACAAGCAGCTCTTCGATGTCAAAGAACTGGCTCAGATCTTTCGAGATCGCTTCTGTGAACGCCTATGGTGCCACTATCGCAAAGGCCGTCTCGTGTTTAAGCACAAGGCCGCCTACCTGGCCAATGAGCAAGCCTTTGAAGATCTCATGGTCCAACAGGAGTCGATGGCCTGGAACGTCTTCTGCAAACGGCCCTTCGCTGGCCCCGAAACCGTGGTCGAATACCTAGGACGCTATAGCCATCGCGTCGCCATCAGCAACCGACGCATTCAATCGGTCGCCAACGGCCAGGTGGTTTTCACCTATAAGGATTACCGCGACCTCGACGCCCAAAACAAACCCAAAGAAAAGACCGAGCCTTGCAGTATCGAAGAGTTCATCCGACGTTTTCTGCAACACGTATTGCCCAAGGGATACCAGAAAATCCGTTACTTCGGTTTCATGGCTGGCAATAAACGGCTTGAGAACCTAGAGCTGTGTCGGGCATTGATCCGACAGCATCCCGATCTTCCTTCGGAGCCAATGGAGATCCCCGTGCTTCAAACAGAATTTGAGCCAACGGTTTGCCCGCACTGTGGGGCACAGCTCGTTGCCAAGAATGAACTAAAACCCAAACGTGCTGGCCCGTATCGTCAGCACAAACAACGCAAGGTGGCCTAGGAGGAATGGACGTGTTGATAACCGGTCCCGGTTTAGTCTCAGCGTGGCTTACGGCAGCTATTCTTATGAAAGCATGGGGTGTGACTGCTGAAGTAGCCGATGATTCACATTCGCCCGGTCAAAATCCAGTCTATCCAAGGCTTGACTCGCGGTTCCACTGCGGTTAGCTTTACACCATAGCGAACCCGTCATCCATGTGTCGTGCAATCGGGTAGCCGGGGGTTTTTAGCCCCCAGCCCCCACACCACCTAGCATGCGGGTCCGCACTAGGCGGTTCCCAGAGGTTACCGGGACGTCCAGGGACTATCCGGGTAATGAATCTTACACCAGTGCTCTTTGACATTGTATAGACCGAGCTGAGCAAACCATTGATTGGTCATGCCCGTTTGCGTCGCTAAAGTTCGTGACAGTCGCCACGGACCTTTACGACTACGAGCCGTATCAATCGCAGTCTTGCGGTCAGTGCCAAGTTTCATCAGTTCACGTACCTTGGTCCGGGTGTAACGCCACTGCTTCCATAAGCACATCCGTAACCTGCGCCGAATCCAAGAGTCGAGCTTTTGGAACGGACGGTAGTACTGAGAGATCCCGAAGTACCCCATCCAGCCACGCAGGTAGGCATTGAGCTTGTCGAGTCGGTGTGACATGGACACCCGCCAACTGCGACCGGTTAGACGCTTGACCCGACGTTTGAATTCGCCATAGGCCTCCTTCGTCCAACGGATCTTCTTACCGGTAAAGGTAAACCCCAGGAAGGTACAGTCGGTCGAGCGACAGACGCGGCTCTTGTCCGGATTGATCCGGAGTTTGAGACGTCGGTCCAGGAACCGGGTGATGCTGGCCATCACACGCACGCCTGCACGTTGGCTCTTAACCAGGATGACGAAGTCATCGGCGTAGCGGGCAAAGCGGTGATCGCGATGTTCCAGTTCCTTGTCCAGGTCGTCCAACAGAATGTTGGACAGCAGTGGTGACAGTGGACCGCCCTGCGGTACACCCTTGCGAGTGCATTGCAAGCGTCCATTGACCACTACTCCGGCCCGGAGGTACTTGCCGATCAGGCGTAATACGCGTCGGTCGCGGACATGGCGTCCCACACGGTGCATGAGCACATCGTGGTTGACCGTATCGAAGAACTGCGACAGGTCGATGTCCACGGCAACGCGATAGCCCTCTCGAATGAACTGGCGGACTTGACGGACCGCCTGATGGGCACTGCGACCCGGTCGAAAGCCGAAACTCGATTCCGAGAACGTCGGATCGAAGATCGGGCCTAAGACTTGGGCCATGGCTTGCTGGATCAGTCGATCCAGGACCGTGGGGATCCCCAATGGACGTGTGCCGCCCGTGAACTTGGGAATCTCCACACGGCGAACCGGCTGAGGGACATACGTCCCGGCCAGTAGAGCGTCGCGAATCTGTCCCCAGTGCTCCTTGAGATAGGCCCAGCAGTCTTCGATGGACATCTGATCGATGCCGTGACTGCCTTTGTTGGCCTTGACCTGTTTCCAGGCCGCGAGCATGTTCTCACGAGACAGGATTCGCTCCAGTAGAAAGAGTTCAGGCTGGCTCTGATCTGCAACGCGCCGCCGCGAGACTCGGCCATACGGCTTCAACGTCTCGGACGAGCTTGCAGGAGATCCAGACCGACCTAGGGTTCGGCCCTTCCCTGTGTGAGGACAGGTACTATGGCCTCGGCTGACTCCTGACCGATCATCACTAGTGTTACCACTTGTGACGCTATCCCAGAGGGTCGCTTGTCGGTCAGGCCTCCCCGGATAAGGACGTGAACTGTCACTACGCAACCGCGTCATTTACCGTACCTCCCGAATCCAGGGCGTAACGATGATGTGCCCGCTTACCCGAAGGCTCGGCCTTGTATGACGTTTCTGTTCGTCGGCTCGTAGTTTTGCACTTGGGCTTCCTTTAGACCCTGTCTCGCGACAACGCCCTTGCCCTCGGCTAGTACTTGTGCTTAAGATAGTCAAAACAATATTAACCCTTAAACAGGATTCACGTACAGAGGACTAAGCAGTGACCACGGTGGTCACCGCCGCACCTCATAAGTTCACGCCCATGCCGGGCGTACACATGAGGATCAATCGACCCGCTGACGCGGTCGATTGATCCTCGGCGTTCTGTCCCAAGCCATGAAAGCAAAGAGAATTATAGTAGTTGGTCTTCTTGTTGCCGCAGCCTTGCTTACAAGTGGATACCATGCTCTAAGGTGGCATAGCCTACAGAAAATGGCCAAGTCAAGCCTAGAGTGGGCTGAAGCAAACATAGAGCCAAACGAGTATTCACCTCTATACGGTTATGTACCTGACGAAGCAACTGCCGTATCAATCGCAGTCAGAGAATGGGAATCGCGCTTTGGTAAAGATACTGTTGAACGTAATCCTAACCGGAAGGCTGTACTTGTAGATGGCATATGGGTAGTTATGTGCATGGGCGAGCTTCGCCCAGGAGTTAGTCCATATGCCCATATTAGAAAAGAGACAGGCGAGATTATAAGAGTGTATAGCGCTGATATAATCGCTCGGACCACGATATCTTTTTTCTGTGGTGAGACTTAACGTTAATTCAACCTCTATATAAGGCCTTAGAGCCGATTTTGGGGTCTGTTTTTTGCCTCTAAGCTGGCTCACCATCTTCAGGGTGCTGTCGCTTCGCATGCGACCGGGACAGTCACGCGTTGCGCTTGGCGTTGAACTATATGATGCATTGTTACAGCAGATGTATTCAAGGTCTCAGTCAAAGGCCCTATCGCAAAACGCTCCACTAAAGTGACAGTCCCTCCGGGTATCGTTTTCGAATATGAATCGCTTCCGATGCATTCGACCTGACGATGGGGGGGAGCTCACAGGATTTAATAAGGAGGATTTAATAAGGGACACTCACTTTTTATAAAAATCAGAGATATAATCTCTCGGACCACGATATCTTTTTTCTGTGGTGAGACTTAATCTACGTGTGAATATCGCTGTGAATATCGCTTGTGAATATCGCTCGGACCACGTTATCTCATTGCCTACATGTGACTTAACGCGAATACAACCTCTATGTATGACCTTAGAGCTAATTTTCACCCCCTTTTTTTGCCTCTAAGCTTCCTTTAAAACTGCTTATGCCTAGAGCCAATCGACATCTATTATCAAATCGTATTTACCATGTGACACACCGTTGTCATGACAGGCGGTTTCTGTTGAAGTTTGCCAGAGATCGAAATGATTATCGACTTATGGCCTTGAATATGTCTAAACGCTATGGAGTGACCTTCTTACAATATTGCCTAACGTCTAATCATGTCCATATGCTGCTAGAAGCAAAGAACAAAGAGTCTATAAGCCTCTTCATGCAAGATTTGGCTGGGACTTTTGCACAAAAATATAACCGTAGAAAAAAGCGTTCAGGAGGATACTGGGAGGGTCGCTACCATGCGACCATGATTGATAGTGGCCCTTATTTGTGGGCTTGTCTACTTTACATAGACATGAATATGGTTCGTGCGGGGGTAGTGCCCCATCCAGAACATTGGCCTTGGACAGGTTGGCAAGAACTCATGGGGCTAAGAAAGCGTTATTGCTTAATCAATCAAGAACGACTTCTGTCCTGGACTGGTCACGAGAATATAGAACAATTCCGCACACACTTTGAGCACGACATCATAGATCGTATCCATAATCAGATTGTACAGAGAGAGTCACAATGGACAGATGCTGTTACTGTAGGCACTGAATCATTCATTGAGTCTGTAACCCAAAGCGTACTAGATCGTCGTCGTTGGTATGTAGAAGAAATAACCGTTGGTCGTGAATTGGGCACTGTTGTACGAGAACCAACTCATGCTTACATGCGATTTTCGCCCTCGAAAATCGGCTCTAAGACCTAAAACACAACCTATGATATCAGTTAAGCAATGTTTTAAACTAGACTTATCGTGGTCCGAGCACACAAATCGCCACCACACAAATCGCCACACATTTTAAAACGACGTGCTCAGCTCAAAGCTGAGACATTGGAAAACAGAAAACAGTTTAATCAAAACCAGGAGCTAAAATCGTCATCGTCATCCCTCTCTTAGGTTAATAGTCCCACTTGGGCTGAAGACGTACAGCTATATTTTGAGTGTGTCGATTGAATTGATCTGGATTGGTTACATAATCTTGGATTTTGTGAGATCTTATCCGGGACGTAAATTGGGTGCGTCTACCTTATTTGAGGTCATGTCATGTGCGGCCTTTTGCTTGCCGTGGTTCATTGGTGTCATGCTAAAGGCATTTAGAGTTATGCGTATCCATAAATAAGGAATTAAGCTCACCCGCAGTCGCGATTCGCTCATCCCTATCGTTATCCAATGTGGAGATTAAGATGTTGTCAATAAGCAGAAGTCGCCTTGTGATCGCAATAGCATTATTCTATGCCATTGCATATTCGCTCTTCTCACTTTGGTATCTACAACTCACTATCGACCCAGACCGTTCCATCTCGCTAGTCATCCAATTACCTACGCTTCTTTTGGCCATATCAGGAACCCTCTATCTTTTCAGCCCTACCTTTGGTCACCCAATCATAATTCTTTCATCAACTATTGCTTGTGTCTGTGCCAAAAACATAGGCAACGTAGATGATGCATGGTTCTTTGCTGTCGTTTCTCTTCTTCTTATTTGGAAGCTAAATCAGAAAATTCGCATATCTAGAAAGATGATAACATCTGAATGCTAAGAGGCATCTGTTAAAATGTTAGTGAAAGGGAAAGAATGAACACGAGTGGTATTATTGGTGGTGTATTGGCCGGTGCGATTGGAGCGACGATTTGGGCGGCAATTGCCTATTTCACAGGCTATGAGATTGGCTACGTGGCCTGGGGGGTGGGGGCTCTGGTGGGATTCGGATGCGTGCTGGGGGCTCGCAGTGGAAGCCCTGCATTGGGAGTCATGGCGGTTGTCATTACCCTGGTTTCCATTGTTGCAGGGAAATATGCGGCAGTTAAGTTCTCCGTTCAGAATGAATTGAGTTCCGAAGTACTGCAAAATGCCTTGAACGAACTTGAGGATGACGAGGTGGTGATCTCTTACCTGGCCGATGAGATTGTTACCGAGCAAGAGGCCCTGGGCCGTGACATTGAATGGCCTAACGGGGTTGATCCAGAAGAAGCAACCCGAGAATCGGATTATCCCAGGGACATCTGGAAACAAGCGACGAGACAATGGAATGACAAGAGCCTTGAGGAACAAGATGACTACCGAGCTCAAATTGCCGATCATATAGAGGCCAATATTCAAGTGATAATGAACATCGTGTCCAAAGCAGGATTTATGGAAAGTTTTGGCTTGATGGATATCCTATTCTTTTTGTTGGCCGTTTCGACAGCCTTCAAAATTGCCTCACCATCATCACAGGATGAGTAATCCGTAATGAAACCGGTTGTAGAACATATCCCCGGCACGGAGATTATCTGAAAGGTTAACATGGACATCAAACACATCGTCATTGGTGTTGTGATTGCGGTTGGGATCGTTCTGGTATTGCTTAAGGGTGGCTCGTCAATATCCGAAAGCCCCCCGGCAGGGACCACAGACGATGACATCCGCAATCTGGCTCAGCAAGGTCACAAGATCCAGGCGATCAAGTGGTATCGAGCAATTCATGGTGTGGGCCTCAAGGAGGCCAAGGATGCCGTTGAAAAGATGATGTAGATCTCCCCTCTTAAGGTGCCCGATAAAACCATCCCCCTGCCCGCCTCCACTCTTTAGGCCCCATAGAATCGTCTCTTATTGACCAGAGAGAGTTCATCTCCAATCTGATACAAAATAACGCATAGGGCCATATCATCGATTAACCGATGATATGGCCCTATGGCTTTATCGGTTAAGACAAAAACGAGGATTCTAGTCAGCCTTTTTTTGGTGATCTTGGTCCCATCTGTAATGATGCAACTCATCAGCTCAATGCGGGTAGTCAGGAACTTTGAGGAGGCGGTGGACCTCTCTAAAAGTCTAAGCGACTATTCACCCAATCCAGTGACCCAAGAGATCAAACACCGTTTTGCAGAGTCCAACCGAGAAGTATTGCGAGTCAATGTGATCAGCTTTGGAGTGGGTATTTTAGGAATTCTCTTGGCCGTTGGATTTGCGAGCCTGTTTCATCGATCGATTGTGAAACCGATTCACATCTTGAAACAGGGGATTGATGATATTGTCGAGGGTGACCTAGACCACCAGATCCAGCTCAATAGCCACGATGAATTCTCCATGTTGGCCGACGCCTATAACCACATGACGCAACAGCTCAAAGAAAACAAACAGAAGCTCAATGAAACCAACACACAATTGTTGGCCGCGAATCGATACCTGGAGTCACACCAAAAAGAACTGGAACAATCCAATCAGCAATTGCAATTGGAGGTCATGACGCGTAAAACCGCAGAGCAAACATTAGAGGCGGCCGTACAGCATTTGAAAATAGCCAACCGTGACCTGGAAGACTTTGCCTTTATTACCGCCCATGACCTCAAGACTCCCCTACGTGGCATCTGTGCGTTGTCGGATATGCTCAAAGAGGATTATGCCGAGCAATTGGATGAGCATGGCAGACAAATGCTGGATATGATGACCCAACGCACGCAACGTATGCATGATTTGGTCGGCGGTATTTTAACCTATGCCAAGGTGACGAACACCAACGACATGACCTATCGCAACGTCTGCACCCAGGATGTGGTGATGCAAGCCATCGATCAGGTCGGTATCCCTGCACATATCGAGATCGACATCGACGATGAACTACCCAATGTCGTATGCGACGAAACGCAACTCATCCAAGTCTTTCTCAACCTCGTCGATAACGCCGTTAAATACATGGATAAACCCGAGGGGCGGATTTCCATTAAAGGCGAACTGCTAAACGACTATTGGACCTTCAGCGTTGCCGACAATGGCCCGGGTATCGCAGCGAGTCACCGTGAAAAGATTTTCAAGATCTTCCAAACCTTGATGACCAAGGACGAGTTCAATACCACGGGTATTGGCCTGTCACTGATCCGCAAGATCGTGGAACAATACGGGGGGCAGACCTGGGTTGAATCGGAACTCGGCCAGGGTAGCACCTTCTTTTTCACCTTGAAGCATCAAACCATCCCCCAGCAACTGAAAATGATTTAAGTGCCATCTGATCGTCGAAAGGTTGAGCGTCGCAGAGGCTAGCTTACCGAATCGGTTGTAGCGTAAAGCGATACGAATACTTTTTATCCAACAAACGATATTGATCGTGCACGGGGTTGCCCCAACTGTTATCCCCACCAACACCCTGTTGGTGCAGGTCGATACAAAGTTCTGTGAGGTTTTTAAAAGGCACATCGATGGTGTGCGTCACGCGTTCATCGAAGTCGTCTTCCAGATAATGGTGGGCGTTGATCTCCAGCAACTGTCCACCAATAACCTTCATCCCCAGGCCCTGCTCATTGACCAGGCCCACCCAACGTACATCCGTCTTATTCCCATTTTCCTGCGGTACAATGTAGGGGGTGTATTGATCCATGACCGCCCCACTATAGAGCCCCACAAAGGCAGCAGTCTTGCGGTCCCAATAGGATTCCTGCGGACCGCGTCCCAGCCAAGTCATAGTAGACAGGTCCCCACGCAAGGCCAGCTTCATCCCAAAACGCGGCAATTCCGGGGCATTGGGATCGTTGATTTGAATATCCGCCTGAACCTTAATACGACCATCGGGTAGGACCGTATACACTGTGCTGTATTCTGAATCTCCAGTCTCCAGCTTACAGCTGGCCTTGATCACTACCTGCTGGTCATTCTTCTCGGCAACCTCAACCTGAATGTCTTTGCGTTTACCGGCAATTCCCTTCCACGGCCGACAGCGTTCGTGCATCTTGTTGCCCTGGTCATTGTCCGTGGGCAGCCGCCAAAAGTTGGGCACCAAATCGCCGACGATCAGGCTGGCATCTCGATAGACATAATCCCGCAGATCCCCGGTTTTGGCATCAAAACGTATGGTGAAATCATCACCAGAGACGGTGATCCCTTCATAGGTTCGCTTAACCGTCAAAGTCCCTGACACGTCCGGTTCCACAGCCGGAATCTTGATGCCCAGTGGGTACTGTTCACTAGCGATGATGTATCCGGCGGGCAAAAGCGACTCGGCCGTGCGGGTCTTGACGGCAAAGTTAATGAAATACTCGACACCCGCCTGGGGCGTAAAGCCATCGAGTGACACCCTTATCGTCTCATCTGCCTGTGGAGCCAGCCCTTTCGGCAGATCAATCATACCTTGATCGACGACCTGTCCCTCACCCGTGATGGTATAGCCCACCTCGTAAGCCGCCAGATCTGTAAAGAAGAAGCCGTTCTGGAGGGTAAACTGTCCTGTAGCCAGATCCTCGGCCACGATCTTGACGTTCTGATAGACCTTCTTGACCTCCCACAGGGCGGGCTTGGGAGTGCCGTCCGGAAAGACAATGCCGTTGAGGCAGAAGGCCCCGTCACTGGGGACATCCGCCGGACCAAAGTCACCTCCATAGGCCCAGTAGAGCTCTCCGGTACTGTTGGACGTCAGCAGGCCCTGGTCCTTGAAGTCCCAGATGAAGCCGCCCTGCAACTGCGGGTGCGTTTCGATCACGTCCCAGTAGTCCTGCAGGTTGCCGGTGCTGTTGTTCATGGAGTGGGTGTACTCGCACATGATCAAGGGACGCCCGTCGTTGAGCGTCACAAACTTCTCCAAATCGGGAATGCGGTGGTACATGGGCACCACGATGTCGGTGTAGTCCTCCAGCCAGGCCTGTTCGTACTGGACCGGCCGAGAGGGCTCACGCTCCTTGACCCATTGATAGGCCTTGGCAAAGTTGGGGCCTTTTCCCGCTTCATTGCCCAAGGACCAGATGACAATACTGGGATGGTTTTTGTCCCGCTCGACCATATTCTTGACGCGGAAGCCGATGGCATGGGCCCATTCCTCCTGTTCGGCGATGGGGCTACTCATGTTGTAACCATAGTCGCCCCCAAGGTACTTGCCCAGGCCGTGGGCCTCGATATTGGCCTCATCCACCACGTATAGCCCGTACTCGTCACACAAGGCATACCAGTAGGGATCGGTGGGATAGTGGCTACAACGAACGGCATTGATGTTGAAGCGTTTGAAGATCTGGATGTCGTCGCGCATGTCGGCCTTGCTCAGGACATGCCCCGTGGCAGGGCTATGCTCGTGACGATTGGCCCCCTTGATCAGGACCGGTTGACCATTGACGCAGAACTGACCGTTCTTGATTTCGGTGGTGCGAAAGCCGACCCGTTGGGCCAGGACCTGTTGTTGCTGATGTTGCGTATCAGTGAGGGTCACCACCAGGTCATAGAGGCTGGGCGTCTCTGCGGTCCATGGGGCCGGTGACGCAATGGTCTGGCTAAAGGTCACCGTGGTTTCAGCCTGGGGATCCAACACCACAGCCTCACTCGCCTTATACACGGCTCGCTTGGAATGACGACCTCGCAGAATCAACTTAACCTGGGCCTGGGCCTCTGAAGCGTCATAGTTCTTGATCAAGACCTTAGTGACAAACTCGCCATTAACATAGGCCTCGTCCAACGATGACTGAATCTCGATGTCACGGATGGTCACGGGGTTGGTAGCCATGAGGGTGACATCTCGCTCAATCCCGGCGAAACGCCACATGTCCTGATCCTCCAGATAGCTACCGTCACACCAGCGGTAGACCTCCACGGCCAGGGTATTGGTCCCGGGCTGTAGGAATTGAGTGATATTGAATTCGGCCGCGGTCTTGCTGTCTTCGCGATAACCCACGGGTTGGCCGTTGATCCAGCAGTAGAACGCGGTCTTGACTCCACCGAAATGTAGAAAGACCTGCTTGCCCTGCCAGTCGGCCGGGACTTCGAAGGTGCGGACATAGGAGCCCACGGGATTGTAATCCTTGGGAGCCATAGGAAAGTCGGCTTCAAAGGGATAGTTGATATTGGCATAGTACGGCACGCCATATCCCTGGAACTGCCAGTCGCCCGGCACCTGAATATCGTCCCAGCCCGTGACATCGTAATCACGTTGATAGAAATCAACCGGTCGATCCGCGGGCTTACGACTCCAGTTGAATTTCCAGGTCCCGTTGAGCGACTTAACATAAGGCGAGGCTTGATCGTCGTAACTCAAGGCTCCAGCTATATCGGTATGCAGCACAAAACTGGCCCGCGGCGGCTCCGCCCCCAAGTCCGTGATCGTCGGATCATCCCATTCCAAGGCTTGGGTCAAGGTAACATGGCTAGCCAGCAAAAACCAAACGATTAGAGCGATCTGTCGCTTCATGAGACATCCTTTCTTATTCTGTCGCGTCTTGCACACATCTCAAGCCAAGGCAGTGATGTTATTAACGCACCACTGACCTGAAAAAAAGTGACCATAGGGTACAGGGTTACACGTCCACCCGTCAACCCATACTATCGTTCCCAAATCATTCCATGGACATGAGGGTAGTGGTAAACCGTCTACAGGTGATGAACATGACACAAATTCTCATTCGCCCCCCAAAACAGTCGATCGGCTCAATCTTCAAGCGGAGATGGTATTGGGAGCGGCCAAGGGAATTTCAATGGTCACCAGGGTTCCACCTTGGGAGCCCGGTCCGATTTGGCAGATGCCACGGTGAGCCCGAACCCGTTCCCGCATACCCAATAGGCCAGGTGAGTTGTTTTGTATCGATTCGCCTGCGGAGATCCCCACCCCATTGTCCAAGACCTGCAAATGAATTTTCTGGTCCCATTGTTTGACGGTCAACTTGACCTCCGTAGCCTGGGCATGTCGTACCACATTGGTGAGGGACTCCTGGACCAGTCGGTAGAGGTCGATGGTCAGGCTCTCGTCCAGAGAACGGGGATTGATATCGCAATGCAGGTCAACGGTCAAGCCGCCCAGGCGTTCGGCCTTCTCGGCCTCATCTTGAATTGCGGCACCCAGACCATTGAGATCCAGTGTTCCGGGCCTTAGATCAATGGAGGTCTGTCGCACGGTATTGATAGTATCATCGACCAACCCCAGTACCCCTTGGAGTTTTTGGTAGAGCAGAGCATTGTCTTGGGCCAAATCACTCTCCATCTCATTGAGCCCCAGCTTAATCACGGTCAATTGCTGACCTAAATGGTCGTGCAACTCACGGGCCAGGCGTTTCTTTTCATCCTCTCGAACCAGACTCATATGACGCGCCAGTTGATGTAGCTGCGCTTCGGACTCGGCGAGTTGACGTTCCGCTTCATACCGTTGAGTGATATCCAAGAAGACACCAAAGCCCCCTTCGACCTTCCCTTCGGTAGCCATCAATGGCGCGATGGACGCCATCACATACACCCGAGAACCATCCTTACACATTCGTTGCATTTCCACATTGCGATAGGACTGCCCCTCCAGAATCTTGGCCCATCGTTCCTCGAACTCCACACCCTCTTCTTCGGGAACAATGGGTAATCCTCGCCCGATGACCTCTGCCGGGCTCCATTGAAACATGCGTTGAGCTGCAGGGTTCCATAAAATCACCCGCTTATGGCGATCCATAGCAATCATGGCCGCCGGTGACATGCGGACCACCATGTCCAGACGCTGATGAGCGGTCTGCAATTCATCCTGCTGCTGACGTTGCTGTTGCAAGAGGCGAATCCGTTCCATCACAGCTTTAATCGTAAAGGGTAGATGGACAATATGTCGGGGGGTTTTAATCACATAGTCGCTGGCCCCCTGTTTGAGCGCATTGACGGCGATTTCCTCCGTCCCCGTACCCGTCACAATGATCACGGGAAGGTCTGGACAACGACGTTGCACCTCCTCGATGACTTGCAATCCCTCGAAACCAAGGATATTGAAGTCGCTTAGGACCAGATCGTAGGGCCCCTGTTCCATGCATTGGAAAAATTCCTCTCGTGTGGCTGCCGCGGTCAAGGCAAAGCCCTCATGCGTCACCATCAAGGCATCATGAACCAACTCCCGATCAAAGAGGCTGTCGTCCACATGCAGCACACGAATCACATCTGTCATCTCATCACCCCTAGTTGAGTTGTCCATCGGGTGGCCCCACGTTCAAGGAAAGCCAATAGTTTTCGATTTCACGAACGACCTTGAGGAATCCTTCGAAACTCACCGGCTTGACCAGATAGCTATTGGCCCCGTTGTCATAACCCAAGGCCCGATCGCCCTCTTCCTTGGATGAGGTCAGGATCACGACCGGAATTCGTTTGATTTCCGGGGTTGACTTAATTCGCCGCAGGACCTCATGGCCATCGATTTTGGGCATTTTAAGGTCAAGAAGGATCAGGTTGGGTAACGGATGGACTCGACGATCGGTGTATGCCCCTTGCCCCAAAACATAGTCCAGGGCCTCCTGACCATCGCGAGCCACGGTTATGGCATTACTCAAACGGCCTTCACGAAAGGCATCCAAGGTCAACTCGACATCCATTTCATTGTCTTCCACCAAGAGGATGCGAACAGGTTCAGCCATAGGGTTCTCTCCTTATACCGGCCATCAATGGTCCGCAGTTTACGTCATGAACAAGGGTATTTCCAAGAAAAAAGTACTTCCCTTTCCCTCCTCAGACTCCAGTTGAATACGGGTTCCCAACAGTTGGGAGGCCTTGCGGCACATGGCCAGTCCGATTCCCGTTCCGGGGTATTCGCTCTGGCCGTGTAATCGTTGGAACATTTCAAAGATTTTGTCCTGATACTCTGGAGCGATCCCGATCCCGTTATCCGAGACAGACAGGGTTACGTTCTCACCTTCGACTTCATAACGAAGCGTGACCTCATGATCGCTTCCCTCTTGACGATAGACCAAGGCATTCTCTATGAGATTCGTCAAGATAACCGTGACAAGGGTGTGATCCGACAAGACGTCGGGGCCCTGCTCAGGAATCTGCAAGTGAACCTGATTATCGTTGGCGTGCTGTTGGAACTTCCGATGCAAATCGGCAAAGACCTGTGTCAAGCTAACCAATTCACGACAAACGGCCTTGCGTCCCAAGCGAGACAACTGGAGCAAATCGTCGATCAAACGACCCATCTGGTCACTGGCCTGGACGATGTTGTCAAAATAATGTCGCCCCTCTTCATTCAGATCGTCTCGATAACGGCTCGCAATGATCTGGGAAAAACCACTAATGGCCCGTAAGGGAGCACGCAGGTCGTGCGAAACCGAATAGGCAAAACTTTCCAGGTCTTTATTGGCCGCGTCAAGTTGAGATGTGCGTTGTTGAACCCTCCTCTCTAGATCTTGGTTGAGTCGACGAATTTCGTCCTCGGCCTCAACACGATCAGTGATATCCTCAAACACCCCCATGAGACTAACCATCTCACCATCTAAATCATACATGGGCACCTTGGAGGTCCGCACCCAACGCTTCTGCCCTTTAATGAAATAAGATTCTTCCAAAACACGGGCCTGACCTGATTGACAAATCTCAATATCATCAGCATGATACTGTTCGGCCTGCTGGCGAGGGAAAAATTCAAAATCGGTCTTCCCAGCGATCTGTCCGGCATCCAATCCGATATCATTAGCATAAGCCTGATTACAGGCGATATACACGGAATTCAGATCCTTGACAAAGACGCGATGAGGCAAATGCTCGACAATCATCCGGCATTGAATCAAACGTTGCTCATCCCATTGATCGACCAAGCGTCGTAGTTTGTCGCGACTCTGACGCAAGGCCTGATCCGCAGCCGACTTCTGTTCCAGGTTGACCAGCAGAACCCCCAGCAGTAGGGTGGCGACGGGATAAATCACCATCACCGGTACGGTCAAGGCCTGGTAAAGCTTGACCATAATGTCGTGGGGCAGAAGCAAAAAGCAAAGCAACTCATTGAGATGGATCAACAAACCAAAACAGTATAGGCCACTCATCCGATTGAGAAAGGAGTGACGACGACGCCAATAATGAGCCCCTACTCCAATAGCCCCGGAGGATACGATAATCAAAATCCCCGTCATCAACCCGGGCCCACCGGTCATTCCCCGATGAACGATGGCAGCCACGCCGGTAATGGCTACGGCCAAGGGACCTCCAAACATCCCTGCCAGGCTCATCACGATCGAACGGCCATCGAATACGACGCCCGGTTCAATAACCCATGCCCGGCTCATGGTCACCCAGACCGCAATTCCAAAGAGAAACCCCGAGATAATTTGTGCTAAGAGACGTGAGGTAGGCACCCTGCCCATCCATAGGCCATGTAATAAACTCACAGCCAACAGCAACGCAGCGTTGTCGAGCAAAGTCATAAAGGCCATGGTCGCTCCTCGATCTATATCCGATCACTGAACGGCAGCATGGCAAAAACCCGCCACCATTCCAGCCCCCTCATCTTAACCTCTCTGACCTCGCTGTAAAGGAGAGAAGTTCCCTTTTAAGACTTATTGGCCCCAAAAGGGGATAATTCCCGCAGCCGCTTGATCACCGGCGGCAATTCCTTAATCACCACATTGATATCGTCCTCGGTGTTGTAGCGACTGAGGCTAAAGCGAATGGAACCATGGGCAGCGGTAAAGGGCACTCCCATCGCTCGCAACACGTGCGAAGGTTCCAGTGAGCCCGAGGTACAGGCCGAACCGCTGCTGGCACAGATGCCGAAGCGGTTGAGCATCAGCAGGATGGCTTCGCCCTCGACATATTCGAAGCTGATGTTGGCGGTGTTGGGCAGGCGTTCGTCATCGGGGCCATTGAGCATGGCATTGGGACAGGCCTCAAGCAAGGCGGAAGAGAGCTTGTCTCGCAGGGCCTTGACCTCGGTGTTTTCGTAGTCCATGTGTTGGGCTGCCAGTTCACAGGCCTTACCCAGGCCGATGATGCCGGGCACGTTTTCAGTACCGGCCCGACGACCGCCCTCTTGATGGCCACCCAACATAAAGGGAGCCAGACGGGTGCCCTTACGTACATACAGCACACCCACGCCCTTGGGGGCATGCAGTTTGTGACCGGACAGGCTCAAGAGATCGATACGACTCTCGTTGAGGTTCATGGGAATCTTGCCTACGGCCTGAACTGCATCCGTATGGAAGACAATGCCTTTGGATTTCACCATCGCAGCGATCTTCTCAACAGGGAAGATCACGCCCGTTTCATTGTTGGCGTACATGATGGAGACCAGGGCCGTGTCTTCGTCTAACTCGTGTTCGAGTTCATCCAAATTCAGCCGTCCCTTGGCATCCACTCCCAGTTCGACCAGGTTATAGCCTTGGTTCTCCAGGTCACGACAGGTACTCAGCACGGCCGGATGCTCCACCCGAGTGGTGATCACCTTGCGGCGATTGGGATAGGCGGCCAAGGTTCCCTTGATCGCAGTGTTGTCACTTTCGGTCCCACAGCCGGTGAACAAAATCTCAGAGGGGTGACACCCCAACAAGGTCGCCACCTTTTCCCGGGCCTCCTTGATCTTGGCTCCCACCTGCCCACCAAAGGCGTGCATGCTGGAGGGATTACCGTAGAGTTCCGAGAAATAGGGAAGAATCTCTTCCATCACTTCGTCGGCCACGCGGGTGGTGGCATTGTTGTCAAGATAGATGGTGCCAGGCATTTAATCCTCCTTGACTTCTTCAACCACCATATCGTCAGAGACATACTCTCTGAGTTTGGCCTCGACCACGTCTTTCATGGTGAACTGGGACGTTGGACATTGAGCACACATCCCACGGAAGGCGACCTTGACGGTATCTCCAACGACATCGACAAGTTCAATATTGCCGCCATGGGCCCGTAGGGCCGGGCGGATCTGCTCATTGATGGTCTGTTGCACCAGTTGAATCTTCTGGATATTGGTCAACTTGGATCCCTTGCGAGGAGCCGCCGGAGCTGCAGTTTTGACACGTTCTTGGAGGATGTTTTCCAGGATCTTCTCGATCTGTCCCACACACCCTCCACAACCGCCGCCGGCCTTGCAATAGTTGGTGACTGCCTCCACGGTATCGAGATCGTTGTCGCGAATGACCCGTTCGATCTCGACGTCCGTCACCCCAAAGCAGGTGCAGACCACATGGCCTTCATGCTCTTGATGGACCACGGGTTTGCCCGTTCGATAGTTCTCGATGGCCGCTTCCAAGGCCTCCATCCCCATAACCGAGCAATGCATCTTTTGATCGGGCAGGCCGCCGAGTTGGTCCGCGATCTCCTTATTGGTGATCTTAGCCGCCTCATCCAGGGTCAAGCCCTGGATCATCTCGGTCAGTACACTCGACGAGGCAATGGCACTGGCACAGCCAAAGGTCTGAAACTTGGCTTCGGCAATACGACCCTCATCATCCAGTTTAAAGGTCAATTTCAGGGCGTCGCCACAGGCCAATGACCCGACCTCGCCCACACCATCGGGATTCTCGACTTCCCCCACGTTGCGGGGACTGTAAAAGTGATCCCATACCTTATCCGTATATTCCCACATGATTAGCCTTTACCTTATTCAGTGTCTAATTCAGCCTGTGTTTTATCAAACTCATTACCGCAGGCCAAGAACTTATTGCGCCGCAGCCAGGGCCTGTTCAAAATCGGCAATGATATCGTCAATATGTTCGGTCCCCACACTTACGCGGATATAATCCGGGGTTACGCCCGCAGCCAGCTGTTCGTCATCGTTGAGCTGCTGGTGCGTGGTGGTGGCCGGGTGGATCACCAGGGTCTTACTATCGAGCACGTTGGCCAAATGGCTGGCCAGTTTGACGGACTCGATAAACTTTACGCCCGCGTCCTTACCGCCCTTGATGCCAAAGCCAAGAATCGCGCCTTGACCGGCAGGCAGGTATTTTTGGGCCTGCTTATAATCCGGATGAGACGGCAAGCCGGGATAGTTCACCCAGGTCACTCCATCGTGCTTCTCCAGCCACTGGGCCAGTTTCAGAGCATTCTCACTATGACGCGGCACACGCAGGTGCAGAGTCTCCAATCCTTGGAGCAGCATGAAGGCATTGAACGGTGACAGGCAAGCGCCCATGTCACGCAAGAACTGCACTCGCAGCTTGATGATGTAGGCCAGGTTGCCAAAGGTCTCAACATACTGGACCCCATGGTAGGCCGGATCGGGTTCGGTCAGTTCAGGATAACGGCCATTGGCCCAATCGAAGTTACCCGAATCCACCACCACCCCGCCAATGCTGGTCCCATGACCGCCGATGATCTTGGTACAGCTGTGCACCACGATGTCCACACCATGCTCGATAGGACGGAACAGGGCCGGCGAGGCCACGGTATTGTCGCAAATCACGGGGATCTTTTTGCCATGCGCGACCTGGCAAATTCCGGCATAATCCAACACGTCGTTCTTGGGATTGCCAATGGTCTCGAAATAGACCAGACGGGTGTTGTCCTTGATGGCCTTGGCAAAATTCTGTGGATCCTTGGGATCCACGATGGTGACCTCGATGCCGAACTTGGGCAGGGTCTGCGTAAACAGGGTCACGGTCCCACCATAAAGCGAGCAAGATGCTACCACATGTTGACCGGCTTGGCAGATATTCAGAATCGCATTACTGATCGCAGCCATGCCCGAACTGAAGGCCAAGGCTGCCACCCCACCTTCGAGGGCAGCCATGCGCTTTTCCAGCACGTCGGTGGTGGGATTCATCAGACGGGTATAGATATTACCAAACTCCTTGAGGGCAAAGAGATTGGCCGCGTGTTCGCTATCGTTGAACACGTAGCTGGTGGTTTGATAAATCGGCACTGCACGACTACCGGTCGTCGGGTCCACCTCTTGGCCGGCATGCAGGGCCAGGGTATCGAGCTTATATTGACTTTCTTGCGACATTTCTACGTCCCCTGTTTATTATTATTCTGCATCCTTCAACCTTGAACTGTGAACTCTGAACCGTGAACCTATTTTTGAGGTAACACCTCAATCATACGATCCAGAGCCAGCTTGGCTTGCCCGGCCACCTCGGCTGGGACTTGGACGTGGGTCTTCATGTCTTCCAAGGCCCACAATACCTTTTCGAGTGAGATCTTCTTCATGTTCTCACAAAATGCCTTTTCTGAGGCAGGAATATAGGTGGTGGACGAATTTACTTGCTTCAAGGGGTGTAAAATGCCTAATTCCGTGGCAATGATAAAGGCCGGGGCCGGGCGTTCCTTGACATAAGTCAGCATCTGGCCGGTGCTCAGCAAGGCGTCGGCCAGGTCCTTGACCGGGTCCGTACATTCCGGATGGGCCAGGACCACAGCCTCGGGATGCTCGGCCTTGAGCCGTTGGACTTCATCCGGTTGAATCAGGACGTGAGAACGGCAGTACCCGGGCCACAAGACGATGTTACGCCCGGTTTCACGCTTGACGTGGTTGCCCAGGTTCTGATCCGGGACAAAGAGAATCCCGCGATCCGCAGGCAAAGATTCAACCAACTGCACGGCATTGGAGCTGGTGCAGCAGTAATCACTCAAGGCCTTGACCTCGGCTGTGCTGTTGACATAACTGACGGTCAGGGCACCGGGATGCTCGGCTTGAAACTGGCGCAACTGCTCGGCCGTGATCATATCGGCCATGGGACAACCGGCGTTGACATCAGGAATCAATACGGTCTTATCCGGGGACAGGATGGCCGCGGTCTCGGCCATAAACATCACCCCACAAAAGACGATGACATCCGCATCCGTACCTGCGGCCTGCACGCTCAATCCCAGAGAATCTCCGGCAAAATCGGCAATCTCTTGAATCTCGGGCGGCTGGTAATAGTGGGCCAGGATGACGGCGTTGCGTTGCTTTTTGAGGGTTTGAATCTTCTCGATGATCTGCTGACTCACAGCAGTCGCCTCCTACGATGATGTCTGACTTTTACGTTTGCGATAGACCAGATCCGGACTGGCGGTGGTCACCATCACCCCGGCGGGCACGGAATCCTTGATCCAGGAATTGCCACCGACCACCGCCCCCTTGCCAATGACAATATCGCCCAGAATGGTGGCCTCGGCATAGATGGTAACGTCATCTTCAATGGTGGGATGACGCTTGTCGCCCTTGATGATCTGGCCGTCCTTGTCACGGGGGAAGCTCAAGGCTCCCAAGGTTGCACCCTGATAGATCTTGACGTTGTCGCCAATGACCGTGGTCTCGCCAATGACCACGCCCGTGCCATGATCTATAAAAAAGTTGTTACCGATATGGGCGCCGGGATGAATGTCGATACCGGTCTTGGCATGGGCACATTCGCTCATGATGCGTGGGATCAAGGGTACGCCTGCGTGAAATAACTCATGGGCAATGCGGTAGATGGCGATCGCCGTAATGCAGGGGTAACTGATTACGATCTCCTCATGCGACCGGGCCGCGGGATCACCGCGAAAAGCGGCATCCACGTCGCCTTTAAGCATTTCCCGAACCTTGGGAATCTTCAGCAACAAATCGTGGCTACTGTTCTGAGCCTTGATATGACAATCGCAACCCGCACATTGATTCAAGCGGCAATCATAACGGAAGGCCCTCTCTGCCTGTATGGTCAACTCGTTATGGATCTGACAGACCAGATCACCGACAATGTAACCCACATTGGCCTTGGTCACGGCTCGGCGGCCCGTATGTCCGGGAAAGAGGACTTCAAAGAGGAGATCCAGGATCTCCTCGATCTTGCCCCGTACCGGCAGGCTCGCGGTATCAATGAAATTGATGCCCGTATCGCCCTTGTAGGTTTCAGTGATCTGGCCGACCAGTTTTTCTATTTTCTTGTCAGTGAGCTTCTTCGCCCTCACGGACAGACTCCCCAATTTATGATCGATGCCCTAGATCTGATAATCAGCGATCCCCGGCTCCTTGGCCTGGTCCACCAGATCCTGTAATGTCACCGATTCGAGCACTTCGTTAATGGACTTTTCCACCCGATTCCAGAGCAGACGAGCCACACAATCAATCGCACGTTGACAATAATCCTGGTTCTCGACACATTCTGCCGTAGCCACCGGACCTTCCAGACAGTGAAAAACATCACTGAGTTTGATATCCGTGGCTGGCCGGGCCAGGGTATAACCGCCCTTGGCTCCACGTACACTACGAACCAGGCCCGCAGAACGGAGTACAGCCATCAGCTGTTCCAGGTATTTGACAGAGATCCCCTGCCTCTCGGCAATCACTCGTAATTGCAGGGGGCCCTGCTGCGAATGATTAGCCAATTCAATCGTGGCTCGAATGCCGTAACGCGTTCTTGTTGAAATTTTCATCTGAACCTCTACATTTCCTACTGTTTTACTAGTTGATACTACGTTCGAAATAGTATTGTTTGTAAGTGAAAAAGTCTAGGGGTTTAATGGCTTTTTTGCAAGGGGTTTATCACCGGCAATTTGAATGAGATTTTCAGGTTTAAATCACATAATTGACACTAAGTCCTCTAATCCCTAAGATATAAGAGTTCTAAACCAATACACTTGGGGTTGCATGGATGGCTCAAGAAACCACGAAAAAAGTCGCATTCATTGCTTCTTACCTACCCCGCAAGTGTGGTATTGCAACCTTCACCTCGGATCTAATCACCAACACCACACTGGCGGCCGGAGACAGCTTTATTCCCCTGGTCGTCGCTATGAGATCCGATCCAAGCGAGCGATACCATCGCCCTGTACAGTTCGAAATCCGCCAACAGATCCGTTCCGACTATGCCAGCGCCGCCGACTTTCTCAACTTCAGCCACGTGGATCTGGTCTCGGTCCAGCACGAGTTCGGGCTCTTTGGTGGCGAGGCCGGTTCTTACTTGACTGGTTTGCTTAAGCGACTCAAGGCCCCCATCGTCACCACCCTACACACCGTATTGGAAGATCCGGACGAATCCTACCGTCGATCCATGCAGGAACTTTGCGATTGTTCAACCCACCTGATCACCATGAACGAACGCGGCATCGACATGTTACGGGATATCTATGACATCTCGGGGGATCATGTCTGTCTCATCCCCCACGGCATCCCGGATCTGCCCTTTGTCGACAGCAATTATTACAAACACAAATTCGGGCTGGACGGACGACGCACCATCTTGACCTTTGGGTTGCTCGGCAAAAACAAGGGCATCGAAAACATGATCCAGGCCCTGCCCGAAATCATTAAGGCCGATCCTTCGGTCATGTACATGGTACTGGGTATGACCCATCCCAATGTACTCAAGCTCGAAGGCGAGGCCTATCGCTTCAGCCTGCAACGACAAGTCAAACGACTGGGATTGGACCAGCACGTGCGGTTCTATAACCGCTTTGTCGAGGATGAAGAGCTCCACAACGTCCTCTGTGCCGCGGATCTCTATGTCACCCCCTACGTCAACCGCGAACAATTGACCAGCGGCACCCTGGCCTTTGCCGTAGGCACGGGCAAAGCCGTGGTCTCCACCCCCTACTGGGCTGCCGAAGAATTGCTCACCCAAAACCGTGGTCAACTCGTTCCCTTCCAAGATCCCCAGGCCCTGGGCCAGGCCATTGTCCGCATCCTGCAGGACGACGTCCTCTTCTACGGTATGCGTCGCCGGGCCTATGATTACGGCCGAGAGCGGACCTGGCCCCGTATGGGCGAAGCCTATTGGGAGTGCTTTCAAAGGATAATGTCGCATATGGGTGGCAAGGTCACATCGACCTCAAGCCTCGAGCCGGCCACCACCACAGAGTTACCCGATCCCAACCTGGACCATCTCATCCGACTGACAGACGACACCGGCCTGTTCCAACATGCCGAGTTCACCTTGGCCCAACGCCGTCACGGTTATTGCACAGACGACAATGCCCGCGCCGTGATCCTCATGACTCGCTACCATGCCCAATATCCGGATCCCCAGAGCCGACATCTGCTGGACACCTACCTGTCCTTTATTCTTCACGCCCAAAATGAAGACGGTACGGTCCGTAACTTCATGAATTTTGATCGCACCTGGCATAAAGACGAACCCGCCAACGATGCCTTGGGGCGTTTCCTCTGGGCCCTGGGCACAGTCATGACTCAGCCGCCTGCGTCACCCTATGTCAGTATCGCCAAAGAATACTTCGACCGCAGCTGTCGTCACATCCAAAAACAATACCCCCGGGGTATGGCCTATGCGATCCTGGGACTCTGCGACTACTTGGAGCAGTTCCCTGGAGCCAGTGACATCAAACGCGCACTCGAACTGGCCGCCGACGGCCTGGTGCGACAATATGACGAAAACCACAGCCCGGACTGGCCCTGGTTCGAGGATATCCTCACCTACGACAACGCCGTCCTGCCCCATGCCCTGTTCGCCGCCAGCAAGACCCTAAACCACCCCCGCTATCTGGAAGTCGCCCTGGTCAGCAGTCAATTTCTGATTGAGACCTGCCTCAGTGACACCATCCCACGCCTGATCGGTTGCCAAGGTTGGTACGAACGTGGAGGACAACCCGCTGCCTTTGACCAGCAACCCATTGATGCCGCCAGCCTGGTGCTCATGCTCAAGGCCGCCTACGAAAGCACCCAGGACCGTCGCTACCTCACCCTGCAACGAAAGGCCTTCGACTGGTTCCTGGGCATCAACGATCTGCACACCCCGCTCTACGATTTCCGTACGACCGGATGTCACGACGGCCTGACCGCCAACGGCCCCAACCTCAACCAGGGCGCCGAAAGCACGATCAGTTTCCTGCTGAGCCTGCTGGACGTCCTCGACGTGGCCGCCTTGCATGAAAAGCCCGAAACAGAACCCCCGATCCTCATCAAAGAGATCCTCACCAAGAACAAAACCACACCAACACCAGTAGAAGAACTAAACAATTGAACGGAGATATGCATCCATGAAGATCGCCAGTTTCAATGTCAACTCATTGCGTGCCCGTCTGGACATTGTCCAGTCCTGGCTTGATGAACATCGGCCCGACGTCCTGGCCCTGCAAGAAACCAAGGTCCAGGATCCCGACTTCCCCGCCGCTCCCTTTGAAGAACTGGGCTATCACGTGGCCTTCAAGGGACAAAAAAGTTATAACGGTGTGGCGGTTTTCAGCTTAGAGCCCTTTGAACAGATCGAAAGTGGCCTAGACACCGAACCTTTTGATCACAGTCGCCTCATCCAGGTCAAGGTCAAAGGTCTGACCATTGTCAATACCTATGTCCCTCAGGGGCATGAACCCGACAGTGACAAGTTCCGCTACAAACTCGACTGGTACGAACGCCTACGTCAATACTTCGCCAACCAGTTCACCCCGGATGATCCGGTTATCTGGCTGGGCGATCTCAATGTTGCCCCTACCGACATCGACGTTCACGATCCCAAGCGACTCCTGGGACATGTCTGCTTCTGTCCCGAAGTCACCGAGGCCTTCACCCGTATCAAGGACTGGGGCTTCGAAGACCTCTTGCGCAAACACCACCCCGAGTCCGACCTCTACACCTTCTGGGACTACCGTGGTCGCAACGCCCTGGAAAACAACCGCGGCTGGCGTATCGACCACATCCTCGGCACCCCGCCCGTGGCCAAGACCAGTGTGGACTGCACCATCGATAAGGAACCCCGTCGCCAGGAGAGGCCTAGTGATCATACGCCCATTATGGTGGAGTTGGATTGGTGAGGCAGAGGGACAGAAGTGCAGAGGTATCGAGGTACGGATGTGCCGAAGAGACGTGGTGCAGAAGAACTGGAACAAATGGTTTTCTTGACTTTTTATTCTTTTCTTGCATCCCTTACCGAACAAACCGTAAAATGAGTGTTAGAATTAGACATTGAACTTCAAAGAAGCAAGGGTCAACCCATGGTTTCAAAACCCAAGAATATCACTGAGCAAGCCCTCAACCTCCCCCCGGCGGAACGCGCAAGCCTGGCAGATCAACTCCTCTCCAGCCTCGACACCCCTGATGAAAAGATCGATAACATTTGGCGTAAAGAAATCAGCGATCGATTAGCCGCATACCGATCGGGGCAAGCTGAAACGATCTCTATAGATAAGGTCCTGGAGCATTACCGAAGCAAATGAATGTTCGTCTGCTAAAAATCGCCCAACTCGATCTTGATGCAGCCATAGATTATTACAATTCCGAACGACGGGGCCTGGGATACGAGTTTCTCTGGGAAGTCCTCTTCATGATCGACAGAATCAAGCAATTCCCCCATGCCTGGCAAATATTCCATGATGATAGCCGCCGCTGCATCATTCGTCGATTTCCCTACGGGATTATCTACATGTTTGAAGAAGACACCCTCGTCATTTTGGCAATCGCAAACCTTCACAGAGAGCCTGAATACTGGATCAAACGTCTGCCTGAGAATCTTTAAGATTCTTCTCCTCTCTTCTTCCTAGCCTCTTACCCTCATTCACTATCCTCCCACCACAACCTGGGGTAATCCCCCTCCGGCATCCACCAGAGGTCGTCGGTGCCATTGTCCGTTTCGTCTACAAAGTCCCAGCCTGCATCCAGGTAGGTATTAATGTCCTGCATTTCGGCGGTCGTTTGGCCGGTGCCACCTTCACTGAAATCCTGACCCGAGGTTTCGGTGTCCCAGATGCTGGATCTGATGCTGCCATAATAATTCCATCCCACGAGGCCGCCAGCATACTGATTACCACTAACGCTTCCGGCACTATAGCTCGACGTGATGCTACCGTTAAAAACGCATCCCACGAATCCGCCAACATACTGATCTCCATCAACATGATCGATGCTGTAGCTCGACGTAATATTGCCAAAATCATTCACTCCTACGAGCCCGCCGACATACTTATTCCCACTAACGCTTCCTGTACTGTAACTCGAGGTAATGCTACCGCTAGAAACGTATCCCACGAATCCGCCAATATACTGATCTCCATCAACATGATCGATGCTGTAGCTCGACGTGATGTTGCTAGAACTGGATCCCACGAGCCCACCGACAGACCTATTGCCACGAACGCTACCAGTGCTGTAGCTCGACATGATATTGCCAGAACTGGATCCTACAAGCCCGCCGACAGACCTATTGCCACGAACGCTACCAGTGCTGTAGCTCAACGTAATACTGCTGTCAGAATTGCATCCTACGAGCCCGCCAACACAGGCTCCCGTTCCTGTGACATTTCCGCTGCTGCTACTGAACGTAATATCCCCCTCCCTATTATATCCCACGAGACCACCAAGATAGCCAACATAGACTCCAGTTCCACTGATGTTGCCGTTGCTATAGCTTGAGGTAATACTGCCAGAATGATTATATCCCGCAAGCCCGCCGACAAGACCTCCCGTACTGTCGATCTCTACGGATTCGAGGCCCAGATTTCGTATTTCTGCCTTGGGTCCCAGAATGCCGAAAAATCCCAGATGTGTCTGTCCCTCAATGGTCAAATTGTTTATGGTTTTATCATTCCCATTAAAACGGCCATTAAAGTATGGGAGTACCGCCTGGGACCAAGTCAGACCAATAAGGTCCAGGGAAACGGTTAAATCGAAACATTGATCCATTAGATGCCCTGCCTTGCTGAGTAACAGGAGTTGGCTGACACTCTCGATCTGATAGGGATCTGCTTGCGTACCGGAACCACTGAGCCAATCGATAACCGGTTCCGAAATCACTTCCCCTACGGTTTGTTCCCAAGCCAGACGCGGATAGTCCTGACCTGAATCCAAGATCCAGTTGGGATCACTGGCAAAGCCGTTGAGTCCCAGCATTTCTGCATCCATCATCTCAGCAGTGGTCAGACCAATGCCGCCATCACTTCCGGCACATTCTGAGGCCTCCATGTCCCAGACGCTCGACGTGATGCTGCCGTCAGAAATATTTCCGACGAGCCCGCCGACATACTCATTGCCACTAACGCTACCAGCACTATAGCTCGACATGATGCTGCCGCCCAAAATATATCCGACGAGCCCGCCGATAGAATAATCTCCACTAACGCTACCAGTGCTGTAGCTAGACGTGATACTGCTACCATACTGATTAGTTCCCACGAGCCCACCGATGCAGGAATATCCACTAACGCTTCCAGTACTGTAGCTCGACGTGACACTGCCTTCATAATTGAATCCCGCAAGCCCGCCGACATAATCATTGCCACTAACGCGACTAGCATTATAGCTCGACGTGATGCTGCCGCCCAAAATATATCCGACGAGCCCGCCGATAGAATAATCTCCACTAACGCTACCAGTGCTGTAGCTAGACGTGATACAGCCACTATACTGATTAGTTCCCATGAGCCCGCCGACATAATCATTGCCACTAATGCTTCCTCTACTGTAGCTCGACGTGATATTGCCCCGATTCATTCCCATGAGCCCGCCGATATATCTGCCGGTGCCATTGATCTCTACGGACTCCAGGCCTATATAGGAGATGTCCGCTCCGGATGTGCAGATCCCGAACAGCCCCAGACAGCCACCTCCCTCGATCTGGAGATTGCGAATAACATGACCATTGCCATCAAACATACCGCAGAACCCGGGAACAACCGCACATTTCCAGGTGATCCCTTCCAAGTCGATATCTACATCCAAACGATAACAGGCATTCGGACGATACCAGATTGTGCCGAGGTCATTGGCGTCGGAGATGAGATAGGGGTCACCGTCTGTACCACAGCCCAAGGGTTCAACTAGAAATCCTCCTGCGAAAAATACCAGGCAGGGATAATCCCCCTCCTGCTCCATCCAATAATCACAAGTCCCGTTGGCTGTCTCGCCTACCAAGTCCCAGTCCGCCTCCAGGAAGGTATTGATGTCTTGCATCTCGGCCGTAGTCAGACCCGTACCACCATCACTTTCAGCTCGACTGGAGGTCTGGGTATCCCAAAAGCTCGAGGTGATGCTACCTAAATTGTATCCCACGAGTCCACCGAGTTTCTCATCGCCACTAACGCTTCCTGTACTGTAACTTGAGGTAATGCTGCCATAATTTTCTCCCACGAATCCACCGACTCTCTCTTCGCCACTAATGTTTCCTGTACTGTAGCTCGATGTGATGTTGCCACGATTATCTCCCACGAGTCCACCAACATACTCATTGCCACTAACGCTTCCTGTACTATAGCTCGACATGATAGTGCCGCCAGAATTATACCCTACAAGCCCACCGACACGATCCTCTCCACCAATCTCTCCCGTGCTGATGCTACCCACTATAGTGCCCCGATTCTCGCCTACCAAGCCACCTACTTTGTCTATACCACGGACTTCAAGGTTACTGAGGCAATTCCGTATCAGTCCTTGATTTTTACCAGCCAACGCACCTGATCCACAGCGTCGTATAGTCCCTTCTACTACAACCTTTCCTCTCACGGAACCGACACTCAAGTGTAAATTATGTATCTGGCCTCCCTCTCCTATCAACCCAAAAAGCCCTGCATACACGCTGTTTGAATCAACCACTAAGTTAACGATCGCGTACCCCTGACCGTCAAAAGTTCCCCCAAACACCGTACCTTGAAATTCCCTCTTTGCTTCATTGATGTCCGGCGCAATCACAGCGTTACCAAAGCTATAGCCGGACAAATCGATATCAGCTGTCAAGATGAAGCAGTCGTTGTAGTCATTGGGTTCCTGTCCCAGAGCGATCAAATCCTCCGCCGTAGCGATCTGATAGGGATCGTTGGGCTCACCCGTACCACCGGAATAGGCCCAGAGAGTGGAATTGAGTAGATTGAAACAAGCAATGACGAGCAAAACCGATCCGAGCAGATTCCTTCTTCTCACGATGTGTCTCCCAACTTGTTGATATCGCTTACGTACGCCAGTGACTCCACTTAGAGACAGGGTGCCACTCAAACAGCATCACTTGATACAAGTAAACCCAGAGAATTCAGTTTTTAAAACCGATTAGGACTTCAAATGACATGTTCACGTTCACAGTACTATCTCGATCCTCGCAGATAGAATATATCGCGAGCGATTATCTATTAAGTGACAGATCATCGCTGATGCGCAACGAAAAAATTCTTTTTCTCGGAAAAACCTGAGAAGGGAATCACCCTAGTGACACTAGATATTGGCTTAAAACCATTGCAGGGAGCACCTATTAAATACCATTAGTCTCCCTCAAGTCTCTCCCACCACAACCTGGGGCAATCCCCCTCCGGCATCCACCAAATGTCCTCGGTGCCATTGTCCGTCTCATCCACGAAGTCCCAGCCTGCATCTAGGAAAGTATTGATGTCTTGCATTTGAGTCGTCGGTAATCCTATGCCCCCATTACTCTCTAGGATTCCTGAAACCTCGGTGTCCCAGAAGCTACTCTGCCAGTGACTATCATCGCCATAATAGTACCCCCCGATCAGTCCTCTCCCTGTGACTATTGGACTAGCACTGTAGCAATTGCGAACCAGACCTTGATAGAAAATACCCACCAATCCTCCAGTATGGTCGTCTGATTGAGACTCAACTGATGACGTACTGTAGCACGAGGTTACCCACCCTTGGTGATTTTCACCCAAAAGTCCTCCGACATAATCATAGGCTGAAACAGGACCGCTACTGAGACAACCGTGAATGGTTCCCTCGTCATTCACCCCCGTTAATCCACCTACGCGATAATTACCGACCACTGAGCTTGAACTGCTGCAAGCCAGCAATTCCCCTTGTTGGTTGGTTCCAACCAATCCCCCGACCGACCATCCCCGCCTGCCCTGCACACGTCCATTAACATGACAGTTCGTAATCCTGGTGGTATCGTTACACCCTACTAAGCCGCCGATCGTACCTTCGGTTCCATTGACATCAACGAGATTGAGAGCCACATTGGAAACGAGTGCACCGGGTGACGTTTGGCCGATCAATCCCAGATAATCTCCCCCTTGAATATGGAGGCGATGGATGGTTCGTTGGTCTCCATCGAATGTTCCTGACAATCTCGGCACCACTGCAGTGGACCAGGTGATATCATTCAGATCGATGTCACCCACTTGACGGTAATGCGCCTGGGGGCGGTACCAGATCCCACCCAAGTCGTAAGCATCACAGACCTCGTATGGGTCATCGACGGTTCCCAGCCCATTGGGCTCATGGGGTATCTCTCCAGCAAAAACAGCCAACTCGGGATACTGCCCTGGCTCTATGATCCAGTAGTCGCGGGTCCCGTTGGCAGTCTCACCCACGAAATCCCATCCCGCGTCCAAATAGGTATTGATATCCTGCATTTCGGCGGTGGTCAAACCAATCCCTCCGTCACTTTGTGTGGACCGTGCCACTTCCCGATCCCAGAAACTCAAGGTCGTGGTCGAATCCTCTTCCCAGCCGACCAATCCTCCGCCGCCCACACTGAAACAAAGGCTAATACTCGCCATGAAACTGTCCCCGACCAATCCACAACTGGAAGCCTCTGAGCAAATGGGCAAGAAATGTACCTGCCGAGTTTTGACTCCGGGAATAGGTGTACTGCGACAAGGGGCCGTGTGACTATAACAGGCCACAATTCGACCATAGATATTATAACCCACCAGCCCCCCCTGGCCTTTGACCCACCCTTTGAAGCAGCAAGACACAAGGCTTCCTTCGTTACGTCCGATCAAGCCTCCAGTTGCATATTTACCTGCGACCTCTCCCTTACCGAAACAGGCAGTGACACTGCCTTTATTATGACCCGCCAAACTTCCAACGCCGCTATATAACCCATTGACATCCACGGCTTCCAATCCGAGATTGCATACCTGGGCCTCGGTATACAGCATGCCAAACAGACCGACGTGCCCGTTTCCTTGAATGGTCAAATGGCGAATGAGATGGCCGCCTCCATCAAAGGTCCCATTGAAAAAGGGGATCACCGCTTGCCCCCAAGTGTATTCATTGATGTCCAGTGAATTCATCAGGACAAAGTGCCCATCCATCAAGCCCCCCGCTTTGCTGAGACGTTCCAGTTGTGCCGCAGTGGCGATTTGATAGGGCTCTTCCTGAGAACCATCCCCCTCCAACCAATCCACATTGGGCTCTGCAATGGCTTGGCCATCGGTCTGTTCCCAGACGAGCCTGGGATAGTCTTGTCCTGGATTTAAAATCCAATTGGGATCTTCAGCCCAACCATTAAGCCCAAGCATTTCGGGATCCATCATTTCCAGAGTCGTTAATCCTACGCCTCCGGCACTCCCGGAATGCCCTGAAGACTCTATGTCCCAACAACACTGCTTCACGGCATCCGAACTATCCGCTACCAAACCACCCCCAAATCGATTGCCTTGAACCACTCCAATACTATAACAGGATTCAATGACACCTGTCGTGGTTCCCATCAATCCCCCGATGTGCGAGAAGCCACTGGCCTGAGCCCAGCTATAGCAGGAAACGACGCGCCCATCCACACTCGCACCCACTAAACCTCCGACCTCCACCTCGCCATAAACCCATCCCGTACTGTAGCAGGATCGTATGATTCCCTGGGAGTTCAAACCGACCAATCCACCCGTACACTGCTCACTTCGAGTTGTCCCAAGACTATAGCACTCGAGCATAGAGCCTTGGTTATTTCCAACCAGACCACCAGCATAGTAGTTCGAAGCAACCCAACAATGACTATAACTCGCAACAATAGAGCCTTCGCTCCTTCCAACCAGCCCCCCCGTCGCTCCAAAACCCAGAACAGTCCCCTCGCAGTAACTTGTAGAGATCTCTCCTCCATTCCACCCCGCCAAACCGCCAATTCCCCCACCGGTTCCGTTAACATCCACGGCCTCCAAGCTCACGTTGCACACCTCTGCATACTCGGACACATACCCGAACAGTCCCAGATAGGATACACCTCGAATATGCAGGTTACGAATCACGTGCCCCTGTCCGTTAAAACAGCCGGAAAATCCCGGGCTACACAAATCAGGTTTAACGTTGTAAATATAAGGGGCAATAACCGCCTCGGAAAACACCCGCCCTCCCGGCAAATTGGGATCGAGATCGATGTCATCGATCAGCACGAAGTGGCAACACAAAAGATTGGGATCATCCCCTATCCCCAGTAAATCCGCCACTGTGGCAATTTGATAGGGATCATTGGGCTCTCCCGTTCCACCGGAAAACAAGGCCGCATGACTCACTCCAACACCCCAACACACCACAATAGAAACCACCAGCCAACCCTGCCCCTGTCCTCTCATAGTACAATCTCCTAATTCTGAAACTTATCTGAAACATGTGTCCTCAGATGGCCAGTGTCATGGTGTCTCTGTTTCCAATGGATATCACTGTATAGTAAAGAGGGAGACAAGGTCAAAACGTTACAAAAAAACTATCCATTCCTACCATGTCAGTCCTGACCCCAGCCGAAGGGATCAATCATCCCCTGTAACCGAGGATAATAACTATCCGGCATGTACCAAATATCATCCGTACCATTCTCGGTCTCATCGACAAAGTCCCAACCTGCATCTAGGAAAGTACTGATATTTTTCATATCAGTTGTGGCCAAGCCGACACCGCCTTCACTTTCGATTTGGCCAGAGGTCATAGTATCCCAGAAGCTTGAAGTGATCGTACTAGTATTGTTTCCAACCAATCCACCAATATTATAATCACCTGTAATACCACAGATGCTGTAGCTTGAAGCAATCGTACCTTCCCGATGAACCCCTACCAATCCACCAACGTAATTATCACCCGTAACGCTGCCAGCACTATAGCACGAGGCAATCATGCCTTCCCAATTAAAACCAATGAGCCCGCCGGCATAACCATCGTCAGCACTTATGTCGCTATTGCTGTAGCTTGAGGTAATAAAGCCCTCCTCATTATATCCTACCAGTCCACCAACATAGCGATCTCCACTAACAGATGCGACGCTGTAGCTTAATTTGATTGCAGAGCCATAATCATTACTTCCCACCAAACCACCTACACAGAATTGTCCATCGACATTGCAGACGATATTGAAACTTGAAGTAATGGAGCCAAAATTCTTTCCCACAAAACCACCCACACCCCAATCTCCTTTGACATAACCGGTCATGTAACAAGAGGTAATAGAGCCCTCACTAGTTCCCGCGAAAGCTCCTATACGAGAACCTTCCCCCTTAATATACACTGCTTCTAGAGCCAGATCAGATATACTCGCAGTAGGAGACAAGAAACCAACTAATCCCAAACCGCTTTCACCGTGTATACGAAGATTTCTAATAATATGGCCATCACCGTCCAGGCTACCATAAAAGCGGGGAATGACAGCTTTATTCCAGTAGGTGTAGTAATCAAAATCAATGAGTTCAACCAGACGGTAATGAGCATAGGGGCGATACCAGATCGATCCCAATTCTATGGCATTCGAAATGAGATAAGGATCAGCTTGAGTGCCACTACCCTGAGGCTCTACCGGGACTCGGTCAGTAAAAATCACTAATCGAGGATAATCCCCTTCCTGGATCGACCAGAAATCGGCCGTCCCATGGCGGATCTCATCCACAAAGTCCCAACCGGCACTCCAGAAGGTATTGGCATCCTGCATATCAGCGGTGGATAGGCCTGTGCCACCAGCACTAGTAGTCAATCCAGAAGTCTGAGTATCCCAAAAACATGAGGTGACAGTCCCATTATTCGTGTTAGTTCCTACTAACCCGCCTATATCATTATTGCCACTGACAGCCCCTATGCTGAAGCTAGAGGTAATAGAGCCGAAATTTTCTCCCACTAAACCACCAACATCATCATCACCACCAACTATACCTGTGCTGTAGCTTGATATAATAGAGCCTTCAGAATTACATCCCACCAGGCCACCTATATTATTATGACCAGTAACCAAGCTAGTGCTATAGCTCAAGATAACATCGTAATCATTAAATCCCACCAAGCCACCAACACTATTATTTCCACTAACCATACCCGTACTATAACTTGAAATGACAGCAACGGCACCATCTCTATCTCTTCCCTGCAAATCATACATTTGCCCGACCAGTCCCCCAACATAGGTATTCCCTCTGACCGTACCATTGGAACTATAACACGAGTCAATAGCCCCCTTACAGCGTCCTACCAAGGCCCCTACAAAACTCCCTATCCCATTAACATCGGCAGCTTCCAGCCCGAGATTGGATAGACTTGCTGTTGAAGACAGTATTCCAATCAGTCCAAGGTGACTCACACCTTCAATATGTAAATTACGGATAATATATTCTTGCCCATCCAGGCTTCCATCAAATCTGGGAATAACAGGTTTATTCCAACGGATACCCGTGAGATCAATCGAGCGAATTAAGCGATAATGGGCCCCTGGGCGATACCAGATTGATCCCAGTTCATTGGCATCCGAGAGAAGATATGGATCCTCGCGTGTTCCACTTCCTTGGGGTTCTACAGGAAGTACGCCATTAAAGATGGCCAGCCGAGGATAATCACCGTTCTGTATCGACCAAACGTTGGCTGTACCGTTGGCAAACTCACCCGCAAAGTCCCATCCTGCTTGCAGGAAGATGTCTATGTCCTGCATCTGAGCGGTGGAAAGCCCCATGCCTCCGGCACTCACAGTTAATCCAGAGGTCTCGGTATCCCAAAAGCTCAATGTGATCAAACCAGCATATTCGTGGAATCCCACTAAACCACCGACATTCGAAGAACCAATAACCTTGCTGACACTATGACTGAAGTTGATATATCCATTTTGATTATATCCCACTAACCCACCAACGAGTCGATTTCCACGAACAACACCTGCACTGTAACTTGTGGTGATATAACTGCAATTGAATCCCGCTAGCCCACCAACAGACGATGTTCCACTAACGGCCCCGTTGCTAAAGCTCGCGGCAACAAAGCCATTATTGTATCCCACAAGACCACCTACAATTCCATCTCCACTAACAGCACCATTGCTATAGCTTGCGATAATATTGCTATAATGATTATTTCCCACAAGACCACCAACATAGTTCTCTCCATTCACTGAAGCAACGCTGTAGCTTGAAGTAATTGAGCAAAAGTAACCCGTATAGCCCACAAGTCCACCGACGCCTCCACTTCCTGAAACAGCACCCATGCTATAGCTCGAAGTAATGGCACCAGAGCCGAGTCCGACCAGCCCGCCGACATCATTTTCTCCACTGACCGTACCGGTGCTGTAACAATTCGACACAGATCCGATACTCCAACCCACTAGCATTCCAACATAATCAGCACTGCCTACCACATTCGCATGCTCCAAGCCTAAATTGGTAACTTGGCCTTTCATACCCAAATCACCAAACAGACCGAGCACCCCCTGTCCCTCAATGGTGAGATTGTAAATAACATAACCATCACCATTAAAGACACCTTCAAAAGACCTCTCACTAGTAATCGACCACAATCCGCCACTTCCAACGTTAGCCGGTGCAATTACCGCCCGGTCAAAAATCTGGCCTCCGGGCAGATTGGGATCAAGATCGATATCCGCAGTTAGGATGAAATGCTTATCATAGTTATTGGGATCATTACCCAACTCAATCAGATCTGCTGCCGTGGCGATCTGATAGGGATCGTTGGGCTCACCCGTCCCTCCAGCAAAGCCCTCGGCCCATACGGCACCACTCAACACCCCCACCAGCAGACAGCACCCGATTGTAAGTTTCATCAATCGTCTCCCTTAGCTATTACAAAGTAATGATAACATTAACGTCCACTACGTCCAGAACCACAATAATCACGACCGACTAATTCTAAGGCTTCGTCAATACTGGGACACTCGACCTCAGCCGTGCATCCAAAATAGCTCTCTTCTTCACCACAACCCGCGAGTTGTCCTGCACTATCATGATCTCCGGATAAAGAATTGATTCGGCCAGTGACGTGACAATCGACCAGACTTCCGGTGTTTGCTCCCACCAGACCACCCAGCACCTCATCACCAGTGACATTAGCCACCACAGTGACACCCTGAATCATTCCTTCATTGAGTCCGGCGACACTACCCACATAATCATTGCCTGAGACAGATAATGCATCCAGCATCAGGTTTCCAACGTAACCGTTCTTACCGATCTCTTTAAACAGGCCCACCGGATCTTCAGCATACAATTGATCGATCACCAGATTCTTAATGGCATGACCCTGCCCATCAAAAACCCCCTCAAAGACACCATCAAACAAAGGCTTGCGATAGACCCAACCTGTCATATCGAGGTCTGCGGTCAGGGTGTAAAAGCCAGGCCAGGGATCCCACACAAGCAGGCAATCCAGTTGTCCCGGTGTTTCGATCTCCCAGAATTCAGAGATGTCGCCCCTCCAATCAAAACACCCCAAGTTAACAATCAAGTCAACAGCTTGTCCACGACTCGCATAGGAATAGGGACGCGTGGTGATGATGCTATTAACGTCCAAATACTTATCCTCGCAGTAGTCAAAATGAATCTCTCCCAAACATAGACCTGCAGCATCAAGACGGCGTTGAGCCGCCTCAACGGATTCACCTCTCAGTAGAGGCACAGGAATCCGATTGGCATCCTCGACCTGCCAGGTCAATTGAAGCAGGTCATTCTCGGAAATAAACCAGTCATCCAACAGTCCATCATCAGAACGTCCAAAGAAATCCCAACCCACAAAGGTGTCCGGATCCTCCATTTGCTCCCACGTAATCTCAGTGAAATAGTTCGAAAAACCTAGAGCATAGCAACTTTTAACAGATTCGGATCCATATAGATCACTTAGGGTCAAACAACGCTGCACCCGTCCAGAGCGTTTCCCAATAAATCGCGAACTGCCATAGGAATATACGGGAGAAATCGCATAACTATAACAGTCGCTAACCAAGCCTTGGTTATCCCCAACGAGAGAACCAATGTACCCCATATCGTGACCAGGACTTCCTAAGAAAAGAACAATCCCCGTAGAGCATGAGTTAAGAATCTTTGGAGATTGCGAATCCTTTGAACAAGTCTGATTTACCCCGACCAGCCCCCCGACTGACCCGAGCCCAAAGACAATTCCATCTGCTTGGGAAAAACAAAGGGTTCCACTGTTGTATCCAACCAATCCACCGACCTCAGATTTGCCGGAGACCATTGCGTCCGAAGAACAACTCTGAATCAATCCCTTGGGCTCAACATTCCATTCATTACTCCCAATCAATCCCCCCACTGAATCCACTCCGTTGACATCGCCATGGCTCTGACACTGGGCAACGGTTCCGTAATTCCACCCGACAAGTCCTCCTGTAGCCCAATAGCCATCAACAGAACAATCAGACGTAGACATTAAGACCTCACCATAATTGCAACCAATCAATCCACCGACAGTACCAGAAGTTCCTGTCAAAACAGTACCAGACACATGACAGTTAACCACAATCCCTCGACTCACCCCAGCTAACACCCCTACAGCTCCTCCAGAATTTGTAACATAGGCGTCTTCTATGATAAGATTTGAAATTCTGATATTATCCTGGTCCGATTCGACTTCATCCCAATTACGTCCGTTCCAACGGTATCCCAGACCTCCAAATAATCCTAAGCAACCATCCCCTGAAACAAGGGTGAGATTTCTGATCGTATGGCCTTGTCCATCCAGAGTCCCTAAGAAATATTCAATTCCCTCATAGGGCCAGGCCGTCCTCATGTCAATGTCGGCAATGAGGATAAAATGCTTATCGCGAAACGATGACTCCTCCAAACGCAACAACTGTTCAGCTGTAGCGATTTGATAAGGATCATTAGGCTCACCCGTTCCTCCGGCAAAATCATTGGCCCACAGGACTCCACTCAATACCCCCACCAACAGACAACTCCCAATCACTCGTGCCATGACACTTCTCCTTATCAATTCCATGGGTTACGGATTTATGACTCTCGTATCTGATGCTATCTCTCACTTGAAGATTCCTTGACAACCTCCAAATGAACTACGTACCTAAAGGGCTTTTGATGTCGCAATTGCATCGCAGGCATCTCAAGCCCTTTTCAAGGCATACGTTACGCTAGTTTTCATCTGGAAGGTCAGGCCTGTATGATATGCTGCAGAATATGATTACTTAAAGGTATAAATGAATCCATGGCTCGCCTTCTCGACTTCTCAAATAACGACTTTCAGTATATCAACTAGATTGGAATAGCTCCAGGGCTTTATCATTGGATTCCAGTCTACATCTCCAACCTCAGTTGTTAATCAAGATGAACTCGATGCCCCTGCTGTTCCATTTAATCCTGAAAAATCGCACAAAAACTCCCCCAAAAACTGATCTTTATAAATATTTCCTATTTTTCCTAGTTTTTCTTGCTCGCCTACTCAACTTGTCTTACAATGCCAACCACTGAATCACACAGGCCTGCACTGGGCCGTTCCAAGGATGTTCAGTAAAGGATTAACACTTAAGGAAGAGGCAAGTGATGAAGAAGAGCTTAATATCCCTCGCGTTGTTGTATGTATCGATCCCCACCCTAGCCGGTACCTTAAAGATCCATGACTGGGAAACCACCTCCCAGGTGATCGCATCCCAGCAGGATATCTGTTCAATCGACGTCTTGGTGGATGTGGGCTTTTACATCATCATCTACAATCAGAACCCCGTCACCCTGACCCAAACCTCAGGGACCAACAACTATCAGGCGACCTTCAGCAGTCCGGTCATCGCCAACTTCGACGCCCAATTGAACGTCATAATCGAGCCCTCCGGTGATGTCGAGATCGCCGAACTCACGGCAGAGATCCTTGGCAGCCCTTATATCACGGCCAATATCCTTGAAATCCTGAAGGTCTCTATCAAAGCCAATGGTGTTGAGATTGAAAATTTAACCGGGGGAGTCATTGCTCAAAAGATCGCGGATTTAATCATTACCGTAGTACCAGGATCCCCCCCGGAGATTGAAGAATAGTTCAATCAGACTTTCATCCGACTGCGACTATTTAAGCGGAGTTGTTTGTGTGGGATGCCCTCTCTAATCGTCAATTAGTGAGAAGTAACAGATTATTCCCACTTGGCACATCACTCATGACATAAATGTGATCCCCCCTCTTAACCTTTGACTCAAACCCAAGTCATTGCCCCTCAACCCAACAAAAACCATCCCATGGCAATCCCACTCCCAAGGCACAGGATTTGCATCCTGCTGCCGTCAACGACATGAATGGATATAACAACCTTTACACCTAAGGAATACAATATGAACTATGGTTTTCTTATCGACATGGACGGGGTGATCTACAAGGAGAACGACCTGATTCCCGGGGCCAAGGCCTTTATCGACGGCCTGTTGGAACGCAAGATTCCCTTTTTATTTCTGACCAACAATTCCCAACGCACCCGACGGGACGTCACCTTCCGTCTGAAACGTCTGGGAATCGAGATAGACGACTCGCATGTGTTTACCTGTGCCATGGCCACGGCCCGTTTTCTGGCCCAACAAAAACCCCACGGCACCGCCTTTGTCATCGGTGAAGGCGGTTTGTTGACCGCCCTGCATAAAAACGGCTACGCCATCGTGGATCAAGAACCGGATTATGTCGTGGTGGGCGAGGGACGTGTCTTCAACTTCGAAATGATTGAAAAGGCCACCACCTTGGTCATGAACGGAGCCAAGCTGATCGCCACCAACCCGGATCCCAACTGTCCCACCCCCAGTGGCATGCGTCCCGGTTGCGGCGCCATGGTGGCCATGCTGGAAAAGGCAACGGGTATCGAGGCCTTCAGTGTGGGCAAACCCAGCCCGGTCATGATGCGAGCCGCACGCAAGGCCCTGGGACTTTCCACCGGCCAAACCATTATGGTAGGCGACACCATGAATACTGATATCTTAGGGGGAGCCCAGATGGGCTATCACACGGTGTTGGTCCTCACCGGTTCGACCCGGCGGGAAGATCTGGTTCGCTTTGCCTATCAACCCGATTTGATTGTCGAGTCCATTGCATCACTGGCACAGGAAGAATTCCTGCAAGAGCTTGAATCCGGAATCCCCGATACCGAATCCATCCCCGCCGGGGCGCCTGAATAAGAGAAGCTAAGAAATGACACGGATCATGGCAATCTCATCACAATGATCCTGCTTGGGACAACGGGCACAGTCGCTCCAGACCTTCATGGGTAATCCATCCATTTCGACCTGCTCAAAGCCCAACTTGGTAAAAAAGACCGGTTCGAGGGTTAAGGCAAAGAGTCGTGGCACCCCCATCCCCGCAGTCTGCTTGACCGCCTCCTCGACCAGGAGTCGGCCTATGCCCTTGCCCTGCAGACCCGGCTTGACGGCCAGAGATTTGACCTCGGCCAGGTCGCTCCAGATCACCTCCACGGCACAACAGCCTACCACCTGGCTGTCATCTTCAACCACAGTAAAGGACTGTAGGGCCTCGAAGATACTGGCCATGGACCGAAACAACATGCGGTCGTGCTCGGCATAATTGGCAATTAAGGCATTGATGGCCTTTACGTCTTTGACTTGGGCTTTGCGTATGTTCATGGGCGAGAGTATAGCGATTTCGTTCCTCAAAATTCAAGCATAAACCCCCTAGAGTGAACAAGGTAATCAGTGATCAGTAATCAGGTGATCGGTGAAAAAACACCGACCACGGGTCGCCGATCATTCAGACTATTTCCCAGAAAAGGCTGGAAAACCACCTATCTCTTGGCTATTCTATGGCCACTTCTGGCCACTCATTGGGTTGGACCCTATGAAATGGCTATTGGCTACTTGATTTCAGCCCTGTTGATTAATGGATTATGAAGTATATACTCATTGACAAAATAACGACTTACGAACCCGGCCAACATCTCAAGGCGGTCAAGGGCGTGTCCCTGGCAGAGGAGTACCTGGGGGATCATTTCCCCAAGTTCCCGGTATTGCCGGGAGTACTGTTACTGCAAGGCCTGATCGAATCGGCTTCCTGGCTGGTGCGAGCATCCCAAGGTTTTACCCACAGCATGATCCTCCTGGAGCAGGCCAAAAACGTCCGCTACAAGAGCTTCCTGGCCCCGGGTGACCAGATTCAATACTCGGTCGAAGCCAAGACCATCGAAGAAAACATCAGTAACTTCAAAGGCGCTGGCCTGTGCCACGGCAAACCCATTGTCGAGGCCCAACTGGCCCTGCGTCACTTCAATCTAGCCGATCAATCGGACGCCATGGCCGCGACCGATGCCCAAATCATTGAAAGCATGAAACAGCGTTGGCAATTGTTAAGCCGACCCTAAGGATAACCTTGGAGGTAAAGAACGACTATGACTCGTGATGATATTTTTGAAAAGGTACAAGAGGTTCTGGTAGACGCCCTGGGCGTCGATGACGACGAAGTCACACCCGAGGCCAGCCTGACCGGCGACCTGGGTGCCGAAAGCATCGACTTCCTGGACATCATCTTTAACCTGGAAAAGACCTTTGACATCAAGATCGCACGTGAAGACCTGTTCCCGGCCGAGAGCCTCATGAACGACGCCGAACTCATGGCCGACAATAAGGTCACGGACAAGGGACTGGCCCTGATCAAGGAAAAGATGCCCCACATCGACCTGTCCGAGTTCGAAAAGAATCCCGACGTCAGCAAACTCGGCGACCTCTTCACCGTCGACGCCATCGTTAACTTTGTAGAAGGACAAATTTAGGTTCCAGGTTTACCGTTCACAGTTCACAGTTACAAGAGCGAATAGCCACCAACCGTGAACCCTGAACCCCTGAACCGTGAACCCTTTTTATCATGCGTTGGATTTGGATTGATAAATTTCTGGAATTCGAGAGCGGCAAGCGGGCCGTGTCGGTCAAGAATGTCACCATGGCCGAGGAACACCTGCACGACCACTTCCCCGGCTACCCGGTCATGCCCGAAGCCCTCATGATCGAGGCCATGGCCCAGACCGGCGGCATCTTAGTCGGCGAGGCCAAGAACTTCGAAGAGAAGGTCGTGCTGGCCAAGGTCAAGAAGGCCGTGTTCTTTGATATGGCCCGTCCAGGCGACTCCCTCCGCCTCACCGCCGAGGTCGAATCCATTGCCCCCGAGGCCGCCAGCATCGCCGGTCACATCACCTGCGAGGATCGCCGCATTGCCGAGATCAACCTGATGTTCAGCCATATCGATCAGAATCTGGCGGGCATCGAATTCCCGGAAGAGAATTTCGTGTTTGAAGGCAACATGTTCAGCTCGCTGCTGCGTGACTTCAAAGCCCAGCAAAAAGGAAACCCGTCATGAGCACGCCTAGCGTGGTGATCACGGGCTTGGGCGCGGCCAGTCCCCTGGGACTCAACACCGAGCAGCTCTGGGAAGGCCTGCTCAATGGACGTTGCGGTATCGATCGCATCAGTGCCTTTGATCCGGTCAAGTTCCCCTGCCAGATCGCCGGCCAAGTCCCGGACTACAAGATCCGCGACTTTATTCCCAAGACCTACCGCAAGGCCGCCAAGCTGATGTCACGCGACATTGAATTAACGGTTATCGCCGCTCTGGACGCCGTCACCAACAGCGGTTGGGTCACTCAGGCCATCGATCCGGACAAGGTCACGCTCGATCCCACGCGTACGGCCATCATTCTCGGTGCGGGTTTGATCAGTTGCGACCTGGAGGAGCTGGCCCCATCCGTAGCCGCCAGTGTCACGGACGGAGAGTTCGATCTCAAGAAATACGGTCAAGACGGCCTGCCTCTGGTCACACCCTTGTGGCTGCTCAAGTACCTGCCCAATATGCTGGCCTGTCACGTCAGTATCCTGCACGACATCCAAGGCCCCAGCAACACCATCACCTGTGCCGAATCCTCGGGCCTGTTGGCCGTGGCCGAAGCTACGCAAATCATTCAACGCGGTAGCAGTGACATCGCCCTGGCCGGTGGAGCCGAAGCCAAGGTCAACCCCATCGTGTACATGCGACAATGCCTGACCGATCGGGCTACGAATCAATGCAACGACAACCCGACCCAAGCCTGCCGTCCCTTTGATGCCACTGCCACGGGCTCGGTCTTTGGCGAAGCCGGCGGCGTCCTGGTCCTGGAAAAGGCCGATCTGGCCCAACAACGCGGAGCCAGGATCTACGCCGAAATCGCCGGCATCGGTCAGAGCAGTTGCATCAATAAAGACTTCAGCCGCCTCGAACCCGAGGCCAAAGGCATTACCATTGCTGTTGAAAAGGCCCTACAGGCGGCCGGGATCACCGCCGATCATCTGGACTTGATCATCCCGCACGGTACTGGTGTTCCCGCCGATGATCTGGCCGAAGCAAAGGCAATACAAAAGGCCCTGGGTAACGCAGCCAGTGACATCCCGGTTTGGTGCACCAAAGGCCTGCTCAGCAACACCGGGGCAGCCGCCGGAGCCCTGGATCTCATTGGCGCCAGTCTGGCCATGCAAAACAAGACCATCCCCGCGACCGCCAATGTCAATCAGATCGCCGAGGGATGTGACCTGAATATCGTGACCGAGACACAAGAACGATCGATTCGCTATGCCCTCTGTTGCAGCTACACCTACGGTGGACAGACCGCGGCGGTGGTACTGAAGAGAAGATAAGAGGATAAGAAGAGAGGAAGATAAGATGAAGCTAAGCCGCGTTCAACCAATTAACCAATTAACCAATTAACCAATTAACTGAAAACCAACATGAAACCACGCGTCGTTATCACTGGCATGGGAATTGTCTCGCCCCTGGGACATGGAGTTCCCGAAGTCTGGCAGGCCATCATGGACGGCAAGAGTGGGGCCGCCCCCACCACCATCTTCGATGCCTCCACCTTCCCGACTACATTTGGGGCCGAGGTCAAGAATTACGATCTCGCTCAGTTCGTAGAGAATCCCGACTGGTTCCGTGACGGCAATCGCGGCAGCCAGTTCGTCACCGGTGCGGCAGCCCAGGCCTGTCGTCAAGCCGGGGTCGAAATCGAAACCGACTCACCCAGTGACGGCATCGACCGCACGCGACTGGGCGTCTACCTCGGCGCCGGCGAAGGCTCGGTCGACAACAACGCCTTCTTCGCCGCCCTGGTCTCCGGCTGGAATAGCGACGACCGCAGCATGGACTGGTCCGCCTGGACCGAGACCGCCCTGGACCGCATGACCGCCGCACGCGAACTGCACCAAGAGGCCAACATGCCGGTCTCCTTCCTGTCCCTCTTAACCGGGGCACGCGGTCCGGTACGCAGTTGCCTGACGGCCTGTGCCGCCAGCACCCAGGCCGTGGGTGAGGCCATGAAGATCATCCAACGCGGTGACGCCGACCTCATGATCGCCGGTGGTGCCCACAGCATGATCCATCCCTTGGGTGTGATGGGCTTCAATCGCTTGACCGCCCTATCGACTCGCAACGAGAGTCCTGAAACCGCCTCGCGTCCCTTCTCGGGCAGTCGCGACGGTTTTGTCTTGGGCGAGGGTGCGGCCGTCCTGATCATCGAAACCCTCGAATCCGCCCAAAAGCGTGGGGCCACCATCCTGGCCGAACTCATCGGTTACGGCAGCACAGCCGACGCCTTCCGAGTCACGGATATGCACGAAGACGCCCGCGGGGGCATCGCCGCACTCAAGGCCGCATTGGCTGACGCCGGTGTCACACCCGCCGACATCGACTACATCAATGCCCACGGCACCAGCACCAATGAAAACGACTCGGTTGAAACCAAGGCCATCAAGGGTGCCATGGGCGAGCAGGCTCAAAGCATCCCGGTCAGCAGTGTCAAGGGCTCGCTCGGTCACCTCATTGGAGCCGCCGGAGCCGCCGAATTGATCACCTGCGTCATGGCTCTGCAAAACCAAACCATCCCCCCCACCGCCCACCTCAACGATCCCGATCCCCAACTCGACCTGGACTACGTCCCCAACGAACCCCGCAAGGCCGAACTAAACATCGTCATCAACGAATCCTTCGGCTTCGGTGGACAAAACAACGTGCTGGTGGTCAAGCGATGGACGAAGAAGTAGTCAGAACTCAGGACTCGGCACTCAGAAGAATACTAAAAAACCATATCCATAGACTGCGACGGCTTCTAGTCACTTAACAATAACTTCTTAAACTCACTCTCATCTTTCAAAAAATAAACCTGGCCGTTGGCATAGCCCACATTGATCCCCTCCTGCCACTGGTCGTAGGCTTCGTACAAAATGATTGTTGTCTCTGTAACAGGGCCTGATGGTTTGAGGTAAATACAAGTTTTAATGGGCTTTTCAATTGCATCCGGCGGAAGGTCATAAGCTAGAAGTTCTTCCAATTTTCCCGGCCATTGACCCTGATTGTCATTCACATAGCGTCTGCATGCCTTGAGGATATTATTCATCATGACAGCAGATGACATGTGCTGCATCCCTTTGGTCCGATCAAAAGTCTTTATCTCATATCCTGCAGGCTTGAAATCAAATAAGGCATCATCCAAAGGTTGACCGAAAACAATGTCGGTCCAAACTTGCCTAGAAGACTCCCCGTCCCTAGCCGTTCCTTCAATTTCGATCTGAATAGGCAGGTTGGTACTTATATCTACCCAAACCGAGGATGTCTCCTGGCTCCCTGACAACTTGTACCCCTTTGTCATCCGTCCTCCAATTTTTCGTTCCTCCAATTCCTTAACAGTGTAATCCGGCAAACCCAGAAAATTCTTAAATGTCTCATAGAGACTGGGGGCAGGAGATCGATCAGAATTTAGATTTCCAGTAAAATATTGCCCAACCTTGTTCTCTGTATCCAGTTCAAGATAATCTCCCGAAAGGCTGTTTGAGAGGATTACATTGATGCCAGGCTTAAATGGGAATCCATCGGTAAACTCTGAACGCATTAAATGCCCATCTTTCTCGTAAATGTAAACAGCGGGTTCACCTTGCATACTTGCGCGAAGCACGAGTGAAACTGTTTCAGATTTGATCACATTTTGACAGACCTCAGCAAATGCAGTGCTTCCCATGTCAGGCCCAAAACGTCCAATGACAATTAACAACGCAATCATTATCGCTGCGGCAATAACTGGTTTTGTTATTCGACTCTCCATAAGAATTTTCCCGACACCTCTATGCCTAGCCATTGAATGGGGTCGACTCACCAAATCGGAGATACGTTCGTCTAGATGAGAGCTCGTTGGAATGCGTATCTTACCAATCAATCTGTCTATACGCCTTGGTTTCATAGGTCACCTCCAAGCAAAGACTGCAACTTTTCCAAACCATATCGGTATCGACCTTGAATCGTGCTGATTGACGTCTCGCGATAGGCAGCAATGGTTTTAAACTTCATGCGCCCAAAGTGGCGTAGGAGAATCACTTCACGTTGGTCATAGGGCAACTGCTGCAATGCCTCCTGCAATCGGCCCCACTCTTCCGTTTGAATAAGGAACTGTTCCGGTGGTTGAGTGCCACCTTGATGATCCAATGAGTCATTCGATGCCAACAATGGTTTTTGTGATTCAGATCGGTTGACATTCCGGGCACGATTCGCCACTGCAGTCAGCAGATATCCCTTTAGACTGACTCTGATATTGAGGGGCCGATTCTGTTCAATAAGTCTAGCAAACACCTCGTGAATCACATCTTCAGCCAAGGCCTTATCAAAGAGCAACATAGCCGCCAGAGTCATCAGATCATGTTTATATAGGGTATACATATCCTGCAAAGCCTGAGTATCCCCCGCATTAAATCTCTGAATAAGCCTTTTTTCTTTCAGCAGCATACTAACCAAATCGAATCTCCAATCATATGAGAGCTATGGGCAGTCTACTAGTAGGACACACTAGACTTTATTTTTATATAGCCTACGTTGAAAATACTATAAACATTCCTGTTCCGCCATTGTCGATCATGCCCCTAGATTGTTTTAAAGCAAGTCTTTTGATTGTCTTATGCCATTGCATTTGATCACTCAAAAACCTATAATGATTGCAATTAATCTTGTCTAGCAACTGCTAGGCCTTTTGAAATCGCTTCATTGTGAGGAGAGACGCTATGAAACGTTTTTCAGTTTTTTGGATCAATGCCATTGTTCTTCTACCCTTCTCCGCCCTCCAGGCCGCCGATGTTCAATTTACAGATTCCAACCTAGCGGCAGCCGTGGCAAACGCCTTGGGCAAGGAAGACCCCAACACGCAGGATCTGCTCCTATTGGAAGAGCTCATTGTTAATGATGCCAATGTCGCTAACCTGATGGGCATAGAGCAAGTCAAGAATCTGCAAGTCCTGACTCTCAACAGCGGAACCATTGAGGATCTTTCACCCCTGGCTGCCTGCATTCAACTCCATCAACTGGATCTATCCGACAATCGCATTCGAGATATCAACACCTTGGCTGACCTGGAAAACCTGCAAGTGCTAAACCTGTCAGACAATCTCATTGGCGACCTCACACCCATGGCCAGGCTAATCAACCTGACAGATGTAAATCTAGCCGATAATGAAATCCACGACATCGGCGCCTTGGCCGGCTTGATCAATCTGAAATCCTTGCAACTTCAACTCAATCGCATCAGTGATTTAACACCCCTCTCAGGACTCGTCCACCTGCAAATCCTATGGCTCTTCGGCAGCCTGGAGTTGTATCAGCCCTTTACCAGTGTCGAGCCCTTGGCCGGACTGATGCAATTGCAGGATCTACGTCTAAGCTATAACCATCTCAGCAGCCTGGAGCCTTTAGCGGGATTGACCGAACTGACCCACCTGGAGGCAGGTTGGTCTCAGGAGCGAGTGGGTCACTTTACCGGTTTTCAATCCCTCAACAAGCTAGTTTATCTCGATCTGACCTACTCCCGTGCCACCGGCCTGAATTGGCTGAGTGAGGATTCCCTGCTGGAGCAGCTCTACCTCTCTCATAGCGATTCGTTATCTGAATGGGATATCCTAGGCCTGACACGCTTGCAGCACCTGACTCACTTGGGCATCGCCGATATCCAATTTGTCGATGGCATCGATTTCCTCACGGAATTTCCGCAACTCCAGTATTTGGATCTAAGCTTGAACTACAGTCGCCTCTCAGACTTCACTCCTCTGGGATCCCTGACACATCTGACCACGCTTAAATTGCACTATACTGAGATCACCGATCTAAGCGTCATTGCCGGATTAACGGACCTTCAGTCGTTAGATCTCTCTTACAACGATCTGGAAAACATAGAGTCCCTAGCCACGTTAACGCAATTAAAAGAGCTGAATCTCGGTATCGATCTCATCACCGATCTTTCCGCTTTGTCGGAACTCACTCAATTGGAACGCCTGGAAATCGTGAACAATCCCCTGGCTGACATGAATGCCGTTGCAGATTTCCTCGGCCATTTAACGCATCTCCACACCCTCTCTATCTCTGACTGCAATACAGGTGTCATCGCTGCTATCGGTGGCTTAACAAGCTTAAAAGACCTGCATATCGAAACCCGAGGCTGGGATGTCGATCTCGATCCCTTGGCGAACCTGACCGCTTTGGAGCGTCTCTATATCAAGGGTGGGGCCTGGCTTGAGATTGACACCCTGGCTCCCTTGACCAAGCTCAAAGAGCTGGAACTGTGGATAGACCCACCAGATGACTTGACTGTCTTTAAGGGTTTCACTCAACTGGAACGACTCCATATCAACGGGCCCTACATCACCGATGTGACACCTCTCACGAATCTTGTGCATCTCAGTTATTTGAATCTTAACCAGGCCAAGATTGAGGATCTTACCCCTCTCGGCTCTCTGACGGATCTAAAATACCTCAGTTTGATCAACAACGAACTCGAGGACATCGCCCCACTCGCCCCCCTGACACGACTGATCGAACTGGATGTCAGCAGAAACGAACTCACCGAACTTGACGCCCTGACGGACATGACCATGCTGGATAGTCTCAGGGTGCAGAACAATCCACTGACACAGGAAACCCTGGACGTGACCCTTCCACTCATCGAAGCCAACAACCCCGGCATTCGCATCCGCCTGGAATAGACACGGATTACTGGGGATACTCCCGTTGAGTCCATTCAATTGAGCCCCAGTAAGATGATAACTATGAACAGTCTGTTAGTGGAACTAACTTGAGGTTATTTTTATATCATCTGATAAGTCATTTTGTTTTTTTAAACGAGTCATTCATATAAGATCGAACATTTTACGATAACAAAATGATCCTCTCTGTCACTATCCACTGTTAATCTCATCCAATCTCCCTCCCAACTCCACCAGAACAACATTCCCAACGAAACTCGCAAGGAAAAACCGAACATCGTCATCTACGAATCATTCGGTTTCAGAGGACAAAACAATATGCTGGTGGTCAAACATTGGCCATCGACGAATTGATTCAGACACAGTGACAAGTCCTTGTCATTTCCATCCACCTCATTCTAACAAAATTATATCGAATTCTAACTTGACCTTTGTGTAAACCTCGTTATGCTCTTTGTCAATTGAGATAGCATCATGAGTTCCATCACCCTTTGTGATATTGTGAGAGCAATATTAAATCATTGCCCTCCAGAGATAGTTAATGTGCAAATAGGATAACGTCGTCAGATAAATTGATGCGCACTATGCCGCCAATCGAACAGGACATCGCGGCATAATCGACCGGAGGAGTAACAGTGTTGACAGGTTGCGAATAACCCTGCGCTCAAGGTCTGACTTAACGTGCCATCCTAAATACCCTAAAAACCGTCTCGATCCACAGATAGCTGTTCACCTAAGTGGGTACACAGTGATTCTTCTTGTGGTTATTAACCTACTCATAGAAAAGGAGTGTTTATGAACAAGTTAACTTACATTACGCTAACAGTAATATTAATCTGTTGTGCGACCAATAGCTGGGCAACCATTAGCCATGTAAAAACAACGGACGCCACCTACCTATACGACTACCTTTATACAGAGGGCACCTACGAAAGTTTTTCGGCTGACACAGACAGCATTGAAGCAAATGCGACAATCTATGAGACTGACACTTGGACGACCCTTGAAGCAGAAGCCAGTGGGAGTCGGTACGAATGCTACTATTCTGACGTAGCGGGCACCTTCAACTGGAGCTATTCTGGAGATTGCGACGCATTGGTGGCCACAAACCTTCCTCTCGGTTATTTCTCCTCCAGTGCTTTTGCTGAATTCGACCTGCGTTATCACGCCGACGGACGTCACTCTGTCACCTGTACAGCAGAAGCCGAGCTTAGCGGATCTGGTCCATCTAACACCCAAGACACTGACAATCCTGCGGTCGTAAGTGATTCCGGGTCCGGTTATTTCACGATGACTTATTACCCTTACCACATTAATTACAGCTCCGTGGTAGAAACCGAGACCTCGGTCTACACCAACGGTGGTATCGTTGCCGCCTATGCAAAAGTCACCGCCAGTATTAGCATGACGGAATAAAGGCGACAGTCAAAACCTCAAAAGACTGACTATTGAACATGGATCATATCTGTGGATCGAGATTTTTATATGAAAAGAAGTTCAATGAATAAAGTTTTGGCTGGATACGTTCTGTTGACATACCTCTCATCATCGATATGGGCGTCTCAAACCGACCCTCACCTTCCTGAGACTGAAACCCTATCATGGATTGAAAGGGTTATGGAACAATCACCACCCAAATGGCCACTGACTTGGCAAGGCAAATACATCGAGACCATCCAACAGGTGATCGCTGAACAAGAGCCTCCTTGTAGCGAAAAACGACTAACTGCCATACGCGAAGGATTCTCCATTGTATGGCCACTTCTTATAAAAAAGCCTTGTACCGAGGAACGATTTGAAGTGTTCTTGGCAGAGATCCGATGGTATGTCCAGCAACTTTGTCAGAACGCAGACCTTTCAGCATCTAAAATTCAATCCATCCAAGCAGATTTCACCGAGTTATATAACTATGTCGAAAAACAAATACAATTGGAATTTCCCTCACTGAGTCCTGCGTGTTTACATTTATCTCGTCAAGAAATAGACATTGAAAGTCTAAAACGTATCGAGGCCCCTCTATTGCCCATTTACGCCATAGACTATTCCCCTCAACAAATTGAAGAGATCAAGGCAGACCTATCGGTACGCCAAGGTCAACGCAAACTAATGTGGAATCAATTGGCCTGCGATCGATATAATGAGAGTTTTTTGTCTGAGATTGAAGATCCCAACCGACATCCCCATAAGCTATTCGTCAGAAAATGTTTCAAATCCGTCCTTACGACTATGTGGATCCATGGCCCAAAGGTTCCCGACTATTGCCAGGCAGCTATAAAAAAACAAAAACAAACGGAGATTTCCAAACGAGCACTTGTCAAACAGAACCGTGACCTTCTATTTGAACGTTCATTCACTGGGGTCGATCAAGTCGAACGTTTGACCTTCATGTATATGTCACTTTTAGAAACGCCAGCATCTTCAATCCCCCTGACCGATCAAGCTCAGCTTTACGATTTCACTGCTGCATGGAACGTGTCCGATCCATTACACCCCAGAAAACTCTACGGAATGGTTATCTCTCATCCCAAGATAGCCACACGGATCATCACCTACTGGGCGGATGTCATTAATTTGAGCACCAATGAACATAGTTTAACCTACTCTGATCTCATCATGGATCAAAACTCAATCCATCTTTGGCTCCCCCATCAGGATCAAATCCAATACCCCATCAATCAATTTCTCTGTTCATTTCAGGCTCCCCTGCAGAACCAACTTCCTGAGGTCCTCAAATCAACTCTATCCGCGATATCCATGATGCGATCCCCGACGAGTGTCTTACCCTCCTGGGATATGCAGAACTTCTTCCAACATTCTCAATCGGTCTCTTCTTGCTTATATCAGTCCAATCAAACCTATTTGAATAAAATGGCTCGTGATCCCAACTCATTCCAACCGCCATTAGCACGACGCTTTGAGAAGGTCATCAAAAAAGACAATACAACACAATGGTCACTATGGAACATCCCGGAGAATAAATCAATTGCGACTATAGAGATCCGTCCCCAACCATCCCAACCCATAGAGGGTCTCATGTTTTCGCCGACCACACTCGGACAATGCCCATGGGTACCAGACGCATACCACACTTACTGGGCTTTGATCTCTCAGATGAATATTGCACTGAAACAACCAGACAATGAATCCAAGCTCAGGATCATCTGTCTGCAAGGACTTGACTCTATCTCCGATCCAACTCGATCTCCTGTGGATATTGAACAAGCCAGAGTCTGTACCGATTTAGCACTAACAATAAGTGACATCCCACTCGTGTCGCAATGTATACATACGGAAATGGGTTTGATTCGAGGCACCTCAACACACCGAATCCTGGATTTAATCGAGGAATTAGGACATTTTAGCCAACAGGCTCAATCCCACTTAACGACAGAAACGCATCGCAAATTATTACAGGAATTAATCCAAGTCTATTTACAGAATGATATCCAGCAAGACCACAAATTGTTGAGTTACATGGTAAAATATGCCATTTCGATGGAATGGTTTCAACTGGCCCAAGGCCTATTGGATACGGTCCAAGAAACCACACTTTCTCAAAACAGAGAATTATATCAGTTGGCTGAATTGATCAAAACACATCAAGGAAGCCTTGAAGTTATCCAATCCGATCCGAATGATGATCACGCCTTAACTCGTCTGGTCGATGAAACACTCAAAAACCAATTTCCCCCATCAGGCACGATCTCTCTGGTGAATATAAAAGAACTGTTAGATAAGAATTTTCCAGCAACAGATCCAAATATGCCTTTCAATTCCCATAATGTGGCCAACCAGATATGTTCCTTAATCGAACGGTTGGCAGGACCTGGCCCTTACGATGGCGATCTCAGCCAACTCGAACGATCCGTACAGTATCTCAATCCAATATACCATCTTGACAATCCCGCCTTACCCAATATATATGCAACTCTGTTCGCCTTATCATTTCACGACCTTTCAACACAAGACAATCATCTTCAACTCATTGGGCAAATCAAACATGTCTCACAGGAGACACAAAAGCTGTTATGGAAACAAATCGAGCACTATAAATTAACGGAGTTGATTACCTCAGAAGAGATCCAGTCCATTTTCGAAACCTTTGAAACACGCAGTGAATTTTATGTCCATCAACCGCTCTGGCCTATGTATAAGTTTCCTCTTACCGAAAATGAGTATACCCGTTATCTTTGCCGCATGAAACTCTATCTTGAAGAGGTTGAAAAGACATGCCAACAATCTCAAGAGAATCTCCAACAAGGGATCGAGGTGCAAAAGGTCAAACAGTTGTTGACGCAAAGAATCAATCGTTGCGCTCAAAGACTGTTGCCTAATTGCGCGGAACTACGTGTCCCTCAATACCCCGGCTTACAATGTTCTTACCGCACCCAACACGGCATCTTTATCAAACTATCCGAAGAACTCTATCAAGATCCCCATTTCGACCAGGAAACCATGACCGCGATGAAATACTTTCTCGTGGGCAACCGGATGTACGATCAAGCTAAAGCCATTGTTAAAAAGGTCGACATTCGTCGTGGAGATTCCTAATTAAAGCTCTTCTCCCACTCTTGTCCAAGATAGCGATTTGAAAAGGTCATAAAAAAGTATCTCCGGGATTGGTATACTTGTTTTGCTCAAAATAAGGAACCAATACAAACCGGAGATGCAATTATGGTAAAGGTTGGCAGTTTATTCACGCAAGTGCTTTCTTTGATAAATCGTAATGACTTTGCCCGTGCCGTTCGGCATTGGGATGCGGAACGAGGTGCCAAAGGCTTTCGTTGTTGGGACCAATTTGTGGCCATGATGTTCTGTCAGTTGGCTGGTGCCGATTCGTTACGTGAGATTTGTGGTGGACTGTCCACTGCGATGGGCAAACTGACTCATTTGGGCCTCAAAGAGGCTCCGGCTCGCTCTACCCTGAGCTATGCCAATAGCCACCGACCGTGGCAGCTCTTTGAAACGATGTTTTATCATGTGTTCAAGCAGGCCGATTCACTAGCGGATCAGCAGAAGCGACGCTTTCGCTTTAAGAATCCCTTGGTCAGTATTGATGCCTCAACGATCGATTTGTGCCTTAGTCTGTTTGACTGGGCCAAGTTTCGCCGGAAAAAGGGAGCCGTCAAGCTACACTTGATGCTCAACCACCAAGGATGCCTACCTCAATGGGCCTGTCTGAGTACCGGCAATGTCCATGAGGTCAAAGTGGCTCAAACCCTAGAATTTGAGCCAGGAACGATTGTGGCCATGGATCGTGGCTATGTTGATTACACCCTGTTTGATCGGTGGACTCGCCAAGGCGTCTGGTTTGTCACACGATCCAAGACCAATATGGCCTATCGTGCCGTGAAGAATCGTCCAGTGCCGCAGCGTGGTTCGGTCTTAAAAGATCAAGAGATCGTTTTAACAGGCCATTATGCCAAACAGAAATGCCCTAGACGGTTACGTCGTGTAGTCGTTTGGGACGCTGAGAACCAAAAGGAACTGGTGCTTTTAACGAATCACATGGACTTTGCCGCTAGTACCATTGGTCGGATTTACAAAGACCGCTGGCAGATCGAACTGTTTTTCAAGGCGATCAAGCAGAACCTCAAGATCAAGACGTTTGTTGGGACCAGTGAGAATGCGGTTAAGATTCAGATTTGGACAGCATTGCTCTGTATGTTGGTCTTTAAGATTTTACAGATGCGTTCTACGTTTGGATGGAGTCTGTCGAATCTATCGGCCATGCTAAGGTTTAATCTCTTAACGTATCGGGAGTTATGGTCATGGCTTGACAAACCGTTTGAAACGCCAGCCTTGGGGCCTCCAGAGGCCCAGTTGATGTTGTTTGAATCGTAATTGGACAGCATAATGAAACAGAGGTCAAAAAAGAGCTATAACCTAAACTCAGAACATTCGAACAACTTGTCCGAAACAAGTGTTTCGGCAAAGGATTTTAAAGTGTAATCAGCAAATGCTGATTATCTTGGACAGCAGTGCTCTTCTCCTTCATTTTGCCATTGACAGTTTATTTCCTTATTTTTACTGTGGTTTGAAATATTTGAAGGAGAAATCTATGCGTCTAACTAAAATCATCAGCACGATTGTTTTAATATTGTCCTTTGCCATCCCAACTCTAGCGCAACGAGTCTCGGATGCGACCACGGCCCTACATGCCCTGCAACCGGACTACCGCACGCCCTATGGCAGCCAATCCACCGATGAGATTACAGCCGTACTCAAGCGAGTCCTCACCTATCTGGACAAGACTACGCCCATGCAGTTGGTGGATCGACAATCGCAACAGCCGATTACCAACCTGGACCAAGCCGGGAACAATGCGATCTTCGCCCAAGGTGACTTCCGCCTGATTAGTTACGAATGGGGTGTAACCTATGCAGGCATGATGAACGCGGCCCTGGCCACAGGCAACGAGGGATTCAGCGACTATGTGACTCAGCGTCTGAGCTTTATTCGCACAGTAACCGATCACTATCGAAATCTTCAGCCTGACGGAGAAGGAACACCCGTACGATCCGTACTGGACCCACGGGCCCTGGACGACGCCGGAGCCATGTGTGCCGCCATGATCAAGGCCGAACGAGCTGATCTGGTCACCGGCCTGCGTCCCATGATCCGTAATTACGTCGATTACATCAGCAACGATCAGTTCCGTTTGCGTGACAAGACTCTGGCCCGCAACCGCCCTCTGCCCAACACGCTTTGGCTCGACGACCTGTTCATGAGCGTCCCGGCCCTGGCCCAAATGGGCAAGATGACCGGCCAACGCCGTTACTATGACGATGCCGTCACCCAGATCCTGCAATTCGCCAATCGCATGTTCGTTGAGGACAAGGGGCTGTTCATGCATGGCTGGGTTCAGGATATGGAGACCCACCCCGCCTTCTTCTGGGGCCGTTGCAATGGCTGGGCCCTGATGGCCATGGTGGAACTGCTGGACGTGCTGCCTGAAAACCACCAAGGCTACAATCTCGTCCTAGGCCTGTTACAAGACCATATTCAGGGCCTGGCTGCCTGTCAATCTGGTGAGGGCTTCTGGCACCAACTGCTGGACCGACCGGACTCCTACCTGGAAACCTCCTGCACCGCAATTTACACCTACTGCATCGCCCGGGCCGTCAATCGCGGCTGGGTGGACGAGATGGCCTACGGTCCGGTGGCCCAACTCGGTTGGAACGCGGTTTCGACCAAGGTCAATGCCAAGGGCCAGGTCGAGGGCACCTGCGTGGGCACGGGCATGGCCTTTGACCCGGCCTTCTACTACTACCGCCCCATCAACGTCTATGCCGCCCACGGCTACGGACCGGTCCTGCTGGCCGGGGCCGAGATCATCCAAATGAACAAGCAATACAAGACAGGCATCAATGACAGTGCCTTTATGGTGGAAGAGAAATAGTTTTCAGATCGCAGTGCTCAGATCACAGATCACAGATCACAGATCACAGATCACAGATCGCAGATCGCAGCTGAGGCAGCCTCATTTTCATTGACGGCGACACTAAGCCCTATTACACTCTTGGTTTACGTTTTCGGGCCCGAAGCCCCTAACCAACAACTGACCGAAGGTCATCCCGAGCTTGCCCGAGGGACCTATTAGAATAGGCCTGCGAAGCAGCTCAACTAAGTACCTGGAAAACCAAAAACCATGATCGATATCAAAGACATCAGAGAGAATCCGGAACGCTTCAAAAAGGCGGCCGTTGACAAGCATATCCAGGCGGACATCGATGGCCTGCTTCAGGTCGATGCCCAACTGCTGGAGGCCAAGAAAGAACTCCAGGACATCGCCACGGACAAGAACCGCATCGGCAAGTCCATTCCCAAGCTGCCTCCCGAGGAAAAGCAACCGGCCCTGGCCGAACTGGCCGGTCTCAAAGACAAGGAAGCCCAGTTCAACGACCAGATCAAGGACCTAGGCCCGCAATTCGATGCCTTCATGCTACAGGTGGCCCAACCCGCGGACGACGACGTGCCCCTGGGCAAGGACGACACCGAAAACGTGGAGATCCGCAAGGAAGGCCAGATCCGTGAATTCGATTTCAAGCCCAAGGATCACCTGCAACTGGGGATCGACCTGGGTATCATCGACATGGAACGCGGGGTCAAGCTGGCCGGAACGCGTAACTACTTCCTCAAGGGCGACGGCGCCCTGCTGCATTGGGCCGTGCTGCGTTTCGCCATGGACCTGATGATCGGTCGGGGCTACTGTCCCATGAGTGTGCCCCTGCTCATGCGGGACGAGGCCATGCGGGGTACGGGTTACTACCCCGGTGCCGAGGAGCAGACCTACCGTATGGAAAAAGACGGCCTGAACCTGGTGGGTACGGCCGAGGTACCGCTGACGGCCTATCACATGGGTGAAATCCTCAGCGAAGAAGAACTACCCCTGAAGTTCGTGGGGATGTCCAGCTGCTTCCGCCGCGAGGCCGGGGCCGCAGGCAAGGACACCTACGGACTCTACCGCATCCACCAGTTCGACAAGGTCGAGCAGGTCATTGTCTGTAAGAACGACGCCGAGGTGAGCCGTCAATTCCATGACGAGATCCTGGCCAACAGCGAGGCCGTGCTGCAGGGACTGGGTATGCCCTACCGGGTGGTCAATGTCTGTACGGGCGATCTCGGCCGCGGCCAGGCCAAGAAATACGACATCGAGACCTGGATGCCTTCGCGGGAGAATTTCTGCGAGACCCACAGTGCCAGCAAGTTCTACGAATTTCAGGCCCGCCGCATGAATCTGCGTTACAAGGATGGAACGACCAAGAAAAATCTTTTCTGTCACACGCTCAATAACACGGTCATCGCCTCACCGCGTGTGTTGATCCCTGTGATGGAACTCTACCAGAATGCCGATGGCACGATCACCGTCCCTGAGGTCCTCAGGCCGTATATGGGCGGTAAAGAGGTCATTGCTGGCTAAAAAACGGGCTTAATTATAACTTTTCAGGGACTTGTTCATCACAAGTCCCTTTTTTAATTCCCTAATTCTCATGCTCGCACTTTGACATTCGGCCCTCACCTGTTAACATAGGGTCTTTCGGAGAAGGTTAATGAAAGGAGCATGATCGTGGATGAGATCACCGCCAAGGCCGGGCACCAAGGGATTTTTCGCAGTCACCCGGCAGCCAATTATTTCTTACTTTGCCTGATTACCGTCAGTTACGCAGTCCAGGTTATCTGTGACCCTGAGGGACGTTGGATTCAACCCCTGATCCTACGCAGTTGGTCCTGGACCGGATTGAGTGGCTATCTCTGGGTTCATATGGGGCCGATCCACATGCTCGAAAGTGTGGTGACCCTCTGGATCTTCGGCCGCTTCGTGGCCCGTCATCTATCCGCTGGGCTTTATGTCACATCCTTTTTCCTACTGGGCTTAATTGCCGCGGCTAGCCATCTTCTCTTGGATCCCAGACCTGCCGTCGGGGCTAGTGGTGCCATTATGGGCATCCTCGGTATGCATGTGATCCTCTGTGGCAACCGTCACGGTGCCTTTGAGCCATTTTTGGCCCTGGCCTGGTTCATCATCAGTCTCGTCATGGCCATCGCCCATATGGGACCGGCCGCCCACGTGGCCCATCTGGCCGGCTTCCTCAGCGGCATGACCCTGGCCATCCTGTTGGTGGTCACCGGCCAGGCCGACAGTGACGAGATGTCCCCGACACTGCGGGACAGGCTGATCAAAGCCTGGCCCGCAACCGAGCCTGCTTAAGACTCGTTCGGATCCATCATCGCACGTGTCACTTGATCCAGATGTGTGGAGACCTCTTCGAGTTTCTGGAGAGATTCAGCCATTACCGCTTCGCTCTCCATATCGCCTTCCTCGGTCATGACATAGGGTGTGATGAAAATGATCAACTCGCTGTTGGCCAAATTGTTGTAGTTATGACGGAACAGTTGGCCGATCAAGGGGAGATCTCCCAACAACGGCAGTTTACGGATAATCTCTTCATCCCGTTGGAACAGGATGCCTCCCAGCATGATGGTTTGCCCATCCTTGACAATCATATTGGTGGTAGTCTCCATGTCCGAGGTCACGGGCTGGTTGTTGACCGTATCATTGGTCAACTGCGACAACATGACGTTAACCTCCATGTCTACCCGCTCTTCCGGTGTGATGCTGGGACGCACGCGTAGGGTCATGCCCACCGGTGTCCGTTCCAGCCCCGAAGTCACGCGTCCACCCGTATCCGAGACGGACATGTCCGTCTGAAAGGCCACGGTATCCCCCTTAAAAAAGCTGGCCTCGGTGTTGTCCTTAGTCCAAAGCGACTGCTGGTTCAGGATGCGGGCATTGACCTTCTTGTGTAGAAAATCGATGAGGGCATAGATGTCCGCGGTCCCACCCAAAATCGATCCGGTACCGACCGCACCGATAGGAGAGTCCGTATCTAAAGCCGCCGAGCCATGAGTGGCCAGATGGGTCAGGTTCCCCAAAGCCAACAGAGAGTTTTCACTGAGATCTCCAAAACTGGCGGAATCCGCAGCCAACTGCAAACCCAGGCTTGTCATGTCACTATGATCGACCTCCATGATCACGGCCTTGACCATCACCTGCTTACCCGGAACATCGAGTTGCGCGATCATGCTTTCGATGCTCTCGTAAAACTCGGGTGGCGACAAAACCATGATCGACCGGCTATGGCTATCCGGAATAAAGCGAACCCGACCGATGATATTACTCAGGGGCTCCTGATCTACGGCGTCACGTCCCGAACTCCACCAGGGCTGATATTGATCGCTGTTATTGTTGTTGTCGTTATTATTATTGTTATTGTTGTTATTGCCTCGGTTTTGATCACTGTTCATTTGATAGTCACTGAGCCCCCGTTCGCTCAAACGGAAATAGGTAGGGGTGCCGCGTTCATTGAACAGGGCATTGAGACGTTCGGCCAAGACCTCGGGGTCGGCGTATTTGATGGTAATCACCCGTGGGACCTCGGCCATCTCCTGACGATCCAGATCCTCGATCAGTTCACGGATCACGTCATAGGCCTCGGGGATCTTGCTGATCACCAGAATCTTCTTGGCGCCAGGCACCTCCTCGAAGGTCAACTGGCCATACAGTGGCCCCACGATCTTCTTCTTACTGTCACCGCTATCGCCCCACCAATACCAATTCCAGAAATCGTCGTCTCCGCCATCCTCTTCAGTGAATAGCTTAGTTAGCAATTCGGCCATTTGTACGGGATCGGAATTCTTCAGGGGGATAATCTGCGGCTTGACCTTGTCCACATCCAAAGGCTGGTCCCATTCCTTAATCTGCTCAGCAATCTTGATTAGATTCTCAGCCGAGGCGATCACCGTGACTTGCTGTTGAGCGGAAAAGGCAATGGCCTTGACCATGTCCGGATCCTTACGACGACGGCCAGAACCTCCGAAGTTATAGTTATAGTTGTAGGTACGATAGGAACTGCTGCTCTGCTGATTGCCGTAGAGGCTCTCGATATTAGCCACGATCTGTTCCGGATCGGCATACTTGAGGTCGAACGTCTCCCGTTCGTAATCCCCTGTGGGGATGTCCACCTCGGCGATCATATTACGGACCATTTGACGCAGGTCGGCCCGTCCAAAGATCATCACCTGACGTGACTGAGCCATGGACTGAATCACCACGCTGGGCATCAACTCACTGCCCGGTAATTGAGCCAAAGCCGATTGAATTTGATCGGCCACCTCTTCGGGATCGGCGAATTGGATGGTCACCGTTTCGAACTCGGATTTGACGTCGTCTTCCAGATCCAATCGGGTAATCCAGTCACTGATGGTCTTGAGGTCTGCCGGACAGGCCCGGGCAATGACCCACTTGTACTTGGCTATAGGAATCAAGACCACCGGCTGCTTGCTGGGCCCAGTGAACATAGCCGAACCAGTGTTGCTAGCGGAGTAGCGCGAGTAACGACCACGGTTGTTACGACCGGAAGCCGATTCGTCTCCCATTAAAATACGCAAGGTTTGTACAATCTCCAGGGGATCGGCATTGTTCAAGGTAAAGACCTCGGATTGGGTCTGCTCAGCCTCAGGTACGTCATACATCTCGACCATCAATTCAATACGCATCAGGTTCGACACGGTATCCACTACCAACAGGGTTCCAGTACTAACGTCTGAGCGAATCTCGCCATACTCGCCCACAAATGGTTCGAGTTGCTCTTTCATGCGATCGGCATCGGAATACTCAATCTTGACAAAACGTTGAACGATCTGCTCCTTGTTCTCGATGGTGGCCAGGGACTGCTCGGCCGGAATGGTTGGGACCTGACCCAACTTGGCCTGATCGATGGGTTTGAAATAGATAATCCGATCGGTCTCTTCGGCCACGTAGCCCTTGGTGCGTAGGGCGCTGTAAATCAGAGACAGGGCCTCCTTGCGGGGCAGCTCTTCCGGGGCAAAGACCGTGATCTTCTGTTTGAGGGCATCATCGACCGGGATGATTACCTTACCGGTCCACTCCCCGATCTTGGAGATCAAATCCTTCATCTCCACATCCTTGAGACTCAAGGATTCCATGGGATTGTTGGGATCTTCAGGCTCGGCAGGCTCTTCCTCTGAGGACGTCTCCTCGTCTTTATCGGTGTCTTTATCCGCAGCCTTATCGTCGTCTTCCTGTGCAGATTCATCCTCAGATTTAGCGACGGGTTCCTCAGATTCCACCGTCTTGGCTTCTTGAGAAGATTCCTCGGCCTTGGCCTCTCCTTCGGTCTCGGTCTTTACGTCCCCGTCTTTGGACTCGGGGGTCACTTCCTGCTCGGCCGACTGCTGGGTCGACTCTTGCGAACTGGGAGCCGCCAAGACCGGCAACTGGCTGGTCTGAAATCCCTTGAACCAGATAATGGCCCCTGCTCCCAACATCACCGCGATCACAACAATACTCTGTACCCGTTTCAATTGTGCACCTCACTTCTCAATGGTTCTCACGACATGGGCCAGCGGCCAACATGCGTTCAGTTTATGGTTCAATCGTCACCGTGACAGGCGGGCCCGCATAAAGGCCTCTTGTTCTTCGCGTGACATATTTTTCAGTCGTTCAATCTCTTCCGGGCTCGGCATCTCCATACCCGGTGGTAGACCATCCAGCATTTCTCGATTGGCCATCATCACCCGCTCACCTTCATCACGAGGGGAGCGACTGGGCGGTTGAGAACCACCGGCATCCGGACTATCGGGGGCTCCATTGGGACCCAATTGATTTTCCTCGTCACGCCATTGGACGACCACATAGGTAGGCCAGACCTCCAACAACTTGGCCTCACCGATGCTGTCACCCGCCTTATGCCATTCGCCATTAATCAGGGCCTCGTCTCCGACAATGGCATTGACCTGCGTGACCGGGTTACGTTCCGGCGGAGGCGGAGCATAGAAGTTCTTTTGCTTCAGGGCATCGACAATCTCCCCCTCGATCTTTAACAATGACCGCCTCCAGATCGGTCTCCTGTTGGGCCTGTTCCAACAACCGCTCGGGCGTGACATCCTGCCAGGCGGTCATGAACCGCAGACAGGAAATCCCCGTGGCCGCACTCAAGGCAACCAGCAACACGGCCAGAGATAAAAAGAGCGTCTTGAGCCAGGGGCTATGGTTCGTTTGTTCTTGTGACTGTATCATCTTTTATTTCACCAGGGTTGAAACCACAATTTCGAATTCGATCTCCTGCCGTTGCTCGGGCTCCTGTTTGGGATCGCACTTGATGCTCAATTCCTCGATTCCGGCATAGTAGGGATTTTCCTTGAGCACCACCAAGGCCTCCAGGATCTGGTCGAACTTGCCCTTGCCTCGATAACGGATCAGCAGGCGATCGAATGTGCCGACCTTGCGTGACCCCGCCTCCTCGACCTGCAGGGGTTCCTCCTTGAGCCCGGCCTTTTTGAACTGCTCGGCCAGGGTCTCGCGAAAGAGGTATTTTTGATGTTCAGCATCCCGAGGCATGGCAAAGGCAGGGACCTGCTTGAGAAATCCGGCCTGCTGCATCACGGCCTTGGGGCCGGTGATGTCGGCCAGCCTCTGTTCCAACAAAGTCACCTCGGTCTGCAAGCCCTGAATAGTGCGCCAGGTCTTGGGACCGGAGCCGGCTACGAACATCAGGACCAGGGCCACGATCCCCAGTTTGATGGTGCGAATCTCTCTTGGATTTAACGCTCTTGCCATAAATCAATCCTCTTTGTTACTAAAAGTGTGCTCAATCGGCCCCTTGCTCTGCAAGAAGCCGCCACACACCGATCACCAGATCACCGATGACCGATCACTCATAGTGTCCTTCAATAGCGAGCCGTCTTTTGGGTAAAATTCTTGTAGTCAAAGGTCAGGGTGAAGTCGATCTTCTTGCCCTTGGACTCTTTGTTGTGTTTTTCGATGACCGCATTCTTGATGTCCTTACAGGCATTGAGGTCCTCTTCGAACTGATAGAGCGGATCGGCCTTCTGGGCCCGACCGGTGATCTTGACCGGATGACCGCGTTTGAACAGCAGGTCGTGCAAAACAATCCCCTCGGCCTCGACCTCGTTGAGGGTTTGCAGCAGGCTCAACAGATCCGGACGATACCCCGCTTGTGGCCTTGAGGGCCTTATGCTCGGTGATCCAAGCCTGTACATTGGGATCGTTGACCAGCGGTTCGAGCTGGTGCTTACGCCAGGTGAGCGTACCAAGGGTGGTTCCCACCCACAGACAACCTGCCAACACTAACAGGATCGCCGCGGTTGTCAGAGACAATCGCGGACATTGAACCTTGACCTCTGAATCTTCTTCAGCGGCCACCGGCATCAGGGCCAGAGGTTGAGTCGATGAATCCAGGGCCAACAGGGTCAGGCCCAAAGCCACACGCCCTTGATACAAACTCGCCAAGGTCACGTCCGGAGCCAAGGACAAACGTCTCTCATCCGGCAACACCACCCGTACCGGCAAGCCCGCTTGCTTGAGATGTTCGGCCAGATCATCCCATTGCCCCGCCCCATCCGATAAGAGGTACAGGGGCAAATCGCCGGCCACCTCAGCCAATAGACGGGTTAGATCCTGAAGCAAACGCTCGATGCCCTCGTGCCGCCCGAGATCCTCATGCCCCACATCCAACACGGCCGCATGAACCAATTGACTGTCACGAGCCACACACACATCCGTGGTGATCTCATTGACACTGATCACCACGCCCTCACTCCGACGGGTTTCAAAGACGTCCCGCCAGACCTGCACCAGGGCCTCGGCCTGCAGCATCACACCGGTCAACGGCAACGGGCCCCACTGCTGTCGCAATCCCTCCAACCATCGTTTGCGTGCGGCAGCGACCACCACCCGCCCCAGTTCGCCTGGGCCGGGCAATCTCCGCCAAACCCAACGCATCTGTTCGGGCTCCAGCGGCAAACGGGTTTCTAACTGCATGCGCACCATGGCCTCGGTCTCCGCTGTTGTGACCTGCGGCACCTCCAGTTGGCAAAACAGGACGCCCACGGAATCGAGTCCCATGACCACGGCCCCTTCTCCGGTTCCGCTCAGGCCCCAATCCTGCATAAAGGCCTGCCACTGATCTGCCGGGCGGGTCTCGATGCAGAGCTGTTGCACCTCAATACCGCCACCCTGACGTCGACAGGCCGCGGCCTGAAATTGATCGCCGACACGACAAACGGCCACTACGCTTGGGCTCGTTTTCTGTTTCATTGATAACGTGCTCCTTGAGTGTGATAGATAAACTGCACGGGACTCTCACCCCGGTCCACAATCGTCTCGGTAACGGTTCGCATCGCACTGAGTCCGGTGTAACGCGCCCGGGCCGTGCTCTGGATGCTAAAGACATTCGATCGCACGGTGACAAAGTCGACCACCTGTTTGAAGGTGGCTACGTCAATGCTGTCGATCGTGAGTAGACTGCCCACCGAGGAAAAACCATAGGCCAATTGTGAACGCTGACTCATCACGGCCTCGGCTACGGAACGTGGATTACTGGCCTCATGGAACAGCACCTCCAACACCTCACGCCGAGCTGTGTTGACATTGATCAATCCCTCGATCTGTTTGTCTTCGACCAGGGTGATTTGATCCACGATAGACCGATAGGTCTGCAGGTCCATGGGCTCGGCCTCTTGACCATCGGTATTGGCGTTGTCGCGTGGTTGACGCGGGCTATCGTCGTTGATCAAGTCCCCCAGGCTGTCAAAGCCATCCTCGCCCCGCTGCTCCACGATCCACTTGGCCTGAGAGGCCGTGATGCCCAGGTTCTGCTCCAGGGCATCCTCGTCCGCCTCGGAGATGTTGGTCCGTTCGCTGCCGTAGGCATCGGTGTTGGGCGTATAGGAGGTGCAGGTCAACAGATCGATCCAGCCCCGGTCGAGTTGGCTATCGCCATCGTCCATAGGTGGGCTCTGGTCACCGTCTTGTTCATTGAGATCAAGTTGACCATTCCGGTTGGTGTCTTCCCCATAGAAGTGCTCTTCCTTAACCCCCTTGACCAGTAATAATTCCCGCAGGGTACGGAAGGCCCCGTTGCGAATGGGATAACGGTAGGTCAGGTTCTGATAGTACCCCCTCCTCGGCCCCGCCCTGGCGCACCGTGTCATCTCCATCCCGCCAGTCCAGGATGGCCTCGGCGACTTCTTCGGTCATCTCGGGCAGGGCCATCAACTGTTCCTTACTGGCCTTGTTGAGATTCAACTTCCCCGCCTCATCAACCACCCTCACGTCAACGATACAATCTCCCAACGTCAAATCGTTATAATCCTCGTCGTTGTCACTCCAGAGTTCATTGAGACCGTCACTGGCCGGATCGTCTTCGTTCAAATAGGCCACGGCCATCTCAGTTCCGGCCCGAGCCGCCCAGAGACATTGCACTTCCTGCCCCGCATGGACACTGGAGCGCATGTCCAGACGTGACGTCATCGACACCATGGCTACCATCATCACCAAGAGGATGTTGATCCACAGCACCGCCACCAGAACCAGCCCCTTTCGTCTCATGACTCGCCCTCCTCCTGCTCGTCACGGTCTCCGGATGGTTCGGACGAACCCAGGGCCTGGCTGCCCTGAGCCCGTGAATAGGCCATCAAAAAGGATTCGACCTGGGGTGTTTTGTCCTCTGAGTCGCCTAGAGCGATAGACACCTCGACCAACTTGGGCAGCTGTTGTTTTTCTTCGCTCCATTGAGGCAACCATTCCTGGCCGTCATGATAGCGTACCTCAAAAAGCAACAGCTTGTCACTCAACACGGTTAACAGTCCCCCACCCTCTTCTCGCTGGGGATCGGGATTGGGCCAGATCCGTCGCATCAAGGCCGTACCGCTCTCGGTTTGACGGACAAAGTATTCGATTTCCACCACGTCACCCTCGGCCTGACCCTGTCGAACCTGCCCCTGCCACAGGCTGTAGAAGGTCAACGAGGCATAGCCGCCTTCGTTGGACTCTTCGTCACGGCCCACAAACTTGGCCTCCTGGACATTGACGCCACGATAAAGGTTACGCAAATCCCGTCGGATCAGACGCATCACGGCTCGGCTGTCACACCGTTGCTGGCTGAATTGCTGGACGTCCTCGACACTACGCGAGACCGTGACCAGGGCCCCCATCGCCACCAAGGTCACAAAGGACCCGATCATAGTGGCCAGCATCACCTCAACCAGGGTAAAGGCTTTATTGTGTATCGGTCTCATCACCACTTGTCACTGCCTGGCTACTGCCGTTGAACATGGTTTTGACGGTATAGCTGCGTTGTCGTTTGTGTTCCATCCAGGTTATGGTCAACTCTAGGCGATAGAGCTGATCGATCTCCAGAGTCTTGGTCGTTACACTCCAGAAGACACCGGGGGCCATCTCACCGAAATCGCCTTCCAACTGGCCTTGTTCGAGAAACGGTGTCACGCCCTGGGCCTCGATCATAGCCATCTGTCGATCCGCCAGGGATGCGGCCCGCTCTAGGGCCTGGTTTTGGTGCGTGTCGTTGAGGGCCCGCGTGCTCAAGGCCCCCACGGTTACCACCGTGCCCGAGAGGATCAGGGTGGCCACCAGGGTCTCAACCAGATTAAAGCCGTGACGTCTCATGAGGCAGCATCCAAATCAATGGTGGTTGGGGCAATATTCTCGGTGGTCCCCAGGGTCAAGGTCACTCGGGCCGTGATCGGGCAAATCGTCAAAGAAAAATGTCGTTTGCCATCGCCGATTTGAATGACAGCCGCGTCCGCTGAACCATCTGGGCGAAAGGTCACGGAGCGTTCATCCCCTTCCAAAGGTTGCTCATGTTCATCGGTGACACTGGCCTTGATATCCACAACCTCCAAGCGTATGGGCTCGGTTAACTGCGTGGGCTTGCAGAGTTGATCCCTAACCGTAGAGGTCTCTCCCTGCGAACTGCGTTGGGGAGCGACCAAAAAGAAACGCCCCTGCTCCTGATCGAAACAAAGACGCACGTCACCTTGGCGTTCCAAGGCCAACATACGACCGTAACGGGCGGCGGCCACCAGTTGACGAGCGGCCTTCTCGACCTGCATGCGTTGGTAGGTGCCCATATACATCCCACCCCCCAGACCTAGGGCCACCCCCATCACGGCAATGACCACCATGATCTCAACCAGGGTAAAACCGAATTGTGATCGGATCACTCGCATGGTCTAGTCGTTGTAGATATCCGCATTGTCACCTTCACCGCCGGGCTGACCATCGGCTCCGTATGTCACCAGGTCGAAGCTGCCGGGATTGACCTGGCCTTCCGGGATATAGATGTAGCGATTGCCCCAGGGATCCGTCAGTTGACTGGCCTTGATATAGGGACCATCCCAACCCTCCACACCGGGATCGTCTACCAGGGCCATCAGGGCCTCAGGCCCCTCCCCCTCGGGATAGACCTTGCAGTGCATGTAGTAGCGGGCCACGGCGTTTTCAATAGTGCTCATACGCGGTTTGGCCAGATCCTTCTTGGCCCGGCCCAGTTCCTTGACCAGGTTGGGCACCAAAAACGATCCCGCCACCACGATAATGGCGATCACCACCAGCAACTCCACCAGGGTGAAGGCCTTTTGTCGTCTACATCTCATGGGTACTCCTTCTGTGTTCAAAGCAAAGCTTAACCTTTTCAAACGATTAAGATCTTATTCGTAATCGTACTCGTAATCAGCGTAGCGGTAATCGTAATCGAAAATAACAAACGCGAAGAAAAGATTCGATTACGAATTACGATGACCGTTCGCGATGCTCACTGATTACGATTACGAAATTAAAGCATTGTCAACCTCTAACATGACTCGACACACAAATCCGACCCTAGCTTCCTATCGCTCCAAATTGCACGGTCACCATGGGTAACAATGTAGCGATGATGATAAAGCCGATGATGATAGCCAGCAGCAGAATCAACAGGGCCGGAAAGACGGACATAAAGCGGGCGATAGCGGCATCCGCCTCGGTATCGAACGTTTCCGCCGCGTTGAGCAATAGGTCATCCAATGTCCCGGTCTGCTCGCCTACCGCCAAAATCTGGATCAATAGGGGTGGAAACAGGCCGGTTCGATCTACGGATGGCCCTAAGGATTCGCCTCGTTTGACCTCCTCGGCCACGGTATCGATCTGTTGACCCAACAATTCATTACCCATGGTGTCACGCACCACAGCCAGGGCCTCCAGAATCGTGACACCACCGCGTGTCAGAGCACCCAAGGTGCGGGCGAACCGCCCCACCGCGATGGTACGCAACACATTCCCTAAAATAGGAATCCTTAACCTGAAACGGTCCCAGGCCAGACGCCCGTCCCGAGCGAATCCACTTGAGCCCTTGTTGAACCGCCAGGACCATGATGCCCAGCACAATCCAACCCGGTAAGGTGGTCAAGGCCGACCGGAACGAGTCACTGAGTCCCATGAGAAAACGCGTGGGCCAGGGCATCAAACTCATCTCCACGTCCATGCTGGTCATGATGCGCGGCAGGATGACCGTAACGATCACCACCACCGAGATCAGGCCCAGGCACAGGACAAAGAGAGGATAGGCCGAGGCATTCTTCATGTGGGTCTTGACCCGATCTTCACGCGTCAGAATCTGGGCGAGTTGGGCGGTAGTGTCTTCCAGGATACCACCGGTCTCGCCTACGCGAATCATGGAGAGATAGAGAGGACTAAACACATCGGGATGATGGCCCATGGCGTCGGATAGGGACAGACCGCCGCTGACAGACTCGGCCAGATCGGTCATCAAGTCCTTCATGACCGGTTTCTTTTGCTGATCGCGGAGTAGTTCCAAACAGGCCATCAGAGGCAGGCCCGCACGCACGGCCGTGCTGAACTGACTGGTCAGGGCCACCAAGTCTTTGCTGGACACTTTACGTCTCCAGGACCAACCCTGGGGCAACTCCAGACGAATCTCGGAGGAGGTTCTACCGGTATCGGTCATGGCTCCTTCGATCATCTCGGTAACAAACCGCCCCTGATCGGTCAAGAGAGCGACCGCACTACGGCGATCCAGGGCTTCGACCGTCCCACTGACAACCGTGCCCTGTCGATCCAATGCTTTGTAGTTAAACTGAGCCACGCGGGACTCTCCCAGAATTATTCGTCATCGGCAATGGTCTTGGCCACGCGGAAGATCTCCTCGGGCGTGGTGATGCCATCGACGATCTTTTCCACGCCATCGTGCACCATGGACAGGTGATCATCCGGCGCGGCCCGCTTGATCTGCTCGGTGGTAGGACGCGTGGCGATCAGCTCACGCAGGCGACCATTGATGCGTAGGAGTTCAAAGATGCCCTGCCGACCGACCATGCCCAGTTGATTACAACGATTACAGCCCCGCCCGCGATAATAGACCGTGTCACTGGGGACATTAAGGGAGCCGTTGAGCCCTTTTAGGAGGTTAGCGTCGGGCTCATACGGCTCCTTACAATACGGACAGACTCGGCGCACCAGGCGCTGGGCCACAATGGCCTCCAGGCTGCTGGCCAATAGGAAGGGTTCAACTCCCATATCGATTAACCGTGTCACGGCTCCGGCCGCATCGTTGGTGTGTAGGGTGGAAAATACCATATGTCCGGTCAAGGCCGCACGAATGGCAATATTGGCGGTCTCCTTGTCACGAATCTCGCCGACCATCACAATGTCGGGGTCGTGACGCAGGATGTGACGCAGGCCTACGGCAAAGGTCAGGCCGCGTTTGGGATTGACGGGCATCTGGTTGATGCCGTCGAGTTGGTATTCAACTGGGTCTTCGATGGTGATCATCTTGACGGCAGGATCGAAGATACGCTTGAGGGCGGCATAGAGGGTGGTGGTCTTACCGCAACCGGTCGGTCCCGTGACCAGGACGATGCCGTGGGTCTTACGCAAGCAACGTTCAAACCCGGTGAGGCACTGGTTATTCATGCCCAGGTCCTCCAGGTCGATCAAGGCTGCGGACTTATCCAAAATACGCATGACCACGGATTCGCCAAACACGGTCGGCACGGTGGAGACACGGATGTCGACCTTGCCCTGCTTGCCCGCGAACTCGATGTGACCATCCTGGGGTACAAAGCGTTCGGCGATATTCATGTTGCCCATGATCTTGATACGCGAGACAATGGCGGCCTGCAGGCGTTTGGAGGAGGGGCTCTTTTCCACCAGCAGGCCGTCGATGCGATACTTGATCTTGACCTCTCGATCGAAGGGCTCGATGTGAATGTCACTGGCCCGTTCGTCGATCGCCTCCAGGATGATCAGATCCACGAGATTCACCAGAGATGGCTCACGTGCCATCTCCTGCAACTTGGCCGCAGAGAGATCCCCATTGACCATGGGACCACTGCCGGTTTGTAGTTCATCCGGGACTAGGTCATCCAACATGCGGGCCACGTGACTCCCGTAGAATCGTAGGATGGCATTCTCCATCTCCACGGGATCACCATAGTAACGACGAATCGTACAGCCTGTGACCAGACGCAATTCTTCGACAGCCTCGAATCGGAAGGGATCGACCATGGCCACGGCCAACCGCTGCCCCTCCATCCACAGCGGCAGCACGTTGATTTTGTTCACAAGATCAGCCGGCACCACGGACAAGATATCGGCAGTAATCGAAAGGTTGGTCAAGTCCACCCGCTCGATCCCCGCTTGCAGGGCCAGGGCTTCGTTGAGTTGAATAGGAGTTATATACCCTAGATCCACCAGGATTTCACCCAGGCGACGTCGTTGAACGAGTTGTTCGCTAAGAGCCTCTTCCAAATGGCTAGGATCGAGGTAGTCTTTCTCACAGAGCAATTGCCCAAGAGGCTTCTTTTCATTGACATTCATCAGTCGCATTCTCTTTGCAGCATAGACCGATTTCGGCCTTTAGGTCAGGTATGGCCAGCACCACACTTTCATTGACATCAAAACAGATACGTTGTTGTTTGATCTCTAAGCAGTGTATCCACGTTCCACCTACTCTGACGTACTCACCCCCTGGGTTGTTACATGAAAATTAGATTATTTTCTCCTTTCTCAAGAAATCACTAAGGAATCTCACCACAAAGTTTCCCGAATTTACCAGGCTTGTCATCAGCGTCTTGATTCACTATACTGATAAATCAGCTTATTTAAGGAATTTCACATGACAGACAAACCTGCTATCGATCTATTCGACAACCCCCGTCCGGAACGGGACTATACCATCACCATTCGGGTGCCGGAGTTTACCAGTGTGTGCCCCAAGACCGGCCATCCCGACTTCGGTGTGATTACCATCGAGTACTGCCCGGACCAACAATGCATCGAACTCAAGAGCCTGAAATATTACATGCATAGCTTTCGCAACCAGGGTATCTTCTATGAAGCCCTGACCAATGCCATGCTGGACGACCTAACGACCGCTTGCCATCCGCGCTGGATGAAGATCACCTCTAGCTTCACCCCGCGTGGCGGAATCACCACCGACGTGACCGTGGAGTATCAAGCCAAACAATAGAGAAGAGAGCCATGACGATTCAATTCCATTGCGAACATTGCGGCAAAAAGATCAATGCACCGGCCAAGGCCGGAGGTCGGCGCGGAAAATGTCCGGCCTGCCACAACTCCATCTATGTTCCCCAAGAACACCACGATGAAGAATTGAAACTGGCCCCCTTGGATGAAACCGCTGAAAAGAATCGCGAGGAGATGATTGCCGAGACCTTTTCTCTAACTCAAAATATTCTGGAAGAAAACAGTCTCCCGGATATCCCCCCCGAAGAGGCCCCCTCCAGCATCCAGGAACCCTTTATCCCGCCCATGGACCTCGAGCCCATGGATCCCAAGGAATTGCGTGGCACGATCATCAAATACATGCGTTGGATGGCTTCCGGACAAGAGGAAGACGCAAATAACCTCATTGAACTCATTACCAGTTACCCCCAAGACGCGCTGGCCATTCTCGACGAGATCGCCTTGAGCGAAATCCCTGACGAAGAATTGGCTCACATCCAACCCCATATGATTTCAGGCTTCGTTCGGACCTTGCGCGGCCACCTGGGTTAGAGACCACCGTGAACACCGCTCAACACAAACCCATCATTGGCATTCTCGGCGGAATCGGATCAGGCAAGAGTTCCGTGGCCCGTGCCCTGGAGGATCTGGGCTGTGCTGTCATCGATGCCGATCAACTCGCCCATAAACTCTTAGATGCCCCGGTCATCCAGCAAAAAATTCTGACCATCTTTGGCTCCTCTGTCCAATCGAATGACCAATCAATCGATCGAGCCGCCCTGGGAGCCTTGGTCTTTAGCGATGCGACCGCCTTGGAGCAACTTAATCAAATTATCCACCCCCCGGTTCTGGCCCAAACCGAGTCCTTGATCACTCAATATCAACGGATTCCGGAGGTCAAGGCCATTGCCCTGGACATGCCCCTGCTGGTTGAGGTGGGCTGGGATAAGCGTTGCGACCATATCATTTTCGTGGATAGTAGCCCCGAGCACAGGCGTCAACGTATCCAGAAAAAAGCATCGTTTTCGGAGCAGCAATGGGAAAAACGAGAAAATTCTCAGATTTCTCTGGACAGTAAACAACAACTAGCCGATACTACGGTCAGTAACAATTCTGACTTCTCGGCGTTGGTCAAGCAAGTCTCTAAATTCTTCACAAAAGTCGTTAATGTGGAAAGTTAAATTTTCTGTAAACGTTAAGTCTATGTATCATTAAGGTTAGCGCAACGATAGAAAGCAACGTTGACGCATTATCAAACCTGACAATCTAAAACACCTAGAAATCAACTCTATTATCCCTACCGCACATTATCACAAAGCCACCTGGGGGCTACTTTGGATAGGGATTATTAGCTGGAAATCCTTAATTTGGAGAAGGAGCTAAAATGGCAAAGGCCACGGCTAAAACCACTAAAAAAGTAAGCAAAAAGAAAAAAAACGCACGTAAGAAAGCCGCATCCCTTCCTCAACCGGACGTGCAGGACGAATTGAACGAGGAAGAAATCGCTGCCGCCCAAGCCGACTCCGATGCTCCCCAAGAAAAGACCAGTGACGCCAAGGGCGCAGAGGAAGCCACCACCGAGGCTCCCAAAGAATCCCAAGAAGAATCTACGCACGCCAAGTATGAGCGTATCAAAAAAGGCAGTCTCTACCTCACCGACCTACAAAAGATGACCGTCGCTGAGCTACACGAAATTGCCAAGAACGAAAAGATGTCCGAGTACACGGCCCTCAAGAAGCAGGACCTGATCTTCCGCATCCTCAAGGAGCGTATCCGCCAGAGTGGCCTGCTCTACGGCGAAGGCGTGTTGGAAGTCCTGCCCGATGGCTACGGATTCTTGCGTAACACCAGCTATAACTATTTATCGTCTTCGGATGACATCTATGTGTCACCCTCGCAGATCCGTCGCTTTGGCTTGCGTACGGGTAACATCGTCTCCGGTCAGATCCGCCCCCCCAAGGACTCGGAAAAGTACTTCGCCCTACTCCGCGTGGAAGCCATCAACTTCGAGCCACCGGATCGCCTGGCCGACAAGGTCGTCTTTAGCGACCTGACCCCCTTGCACCCGGAAGAGCGTCTGGTGCTCGAATCCAAACCGGAAGAACTCAGCATGCGAATCATCGACTTGGTGACACCGGTAGGCAAGGGGCAACGCGGCCTTTTGGTCGCCCCCCCGCGTACCGGTAAAACCACCCTGCTGCAAAAATTCGCCAATGCCATCAGCACCAATCACCCCGAATGCAAGCTGATCGTGCTGTTGATCGACGAACGCCCCGAAGAAGTCACTGAAATGGAACGCACCACGGCTGAAGACGTCGAGGTCATCAGCTCGACCTTTGACGAGCCCGCCTCACGTCACTGCCAGGTCGCCGAAATCGTGATCGAAAAGGCCAAGCGTATGGTCGAGTACGGCCAAGATGTTGTCATCCTGCTTGACTCCATCACCCGTCTGGCCCGTGCCTACAACAGCGAAACACCTCACTCCGGCCGTATCCTGACTGGTGGTGTGGACGCCGGTGCCATGCAGATGCCCAAGAAGTTCTTCGGTGCTGCTCGTAAGATTGAAAACGGCGGTTCACTCAGTATCTTTGCTACCGCCCTAATCGACACCGGCTCCAAGATGGACGAGGTGATCTTTGAAGAATTCAAGGCCACCGGCAACATGGAACTCCATCTGGATCGTCGCCTGGTCGAACGTCGCACCTGGCCCGCCATTGACATCAGTCGCAGTGGCACGCGTAAGGAAGAGCTCCTACTCGACCCACGCGAAATGCAGCTGGTCTATCGCCTCAGACGCGTTCTCAGTGAGCTCAACCCGGTCGAAGCCGTCGAGCTCCTCAAAAACCGCCTGAACAAATGCCGCACCAACGCTGAGTTCCTAATGACCATGAGCCTCGACTAAGTCGCGGCAAAATCCATAGCAATCAAAGAGCCCGATCAACCTTGTTGATCGGGCTCTTTTCTATAATAACTTCGCTCTCTAGACCTCCCAGAAATACAACAGAATAAATTTACATCGCCCACACACAACTCACAGAGGCATCCACCATCACTCACCACCACCCCGACCCCACAAAACCTCTCTCCCAAAAACAGCCGACACGTCCTGCTAATTTTTTAGCAGAACTTTCTTGACTCACTAATAAGACCATGCTAATTTCCTAGCACCTAACAAAACCATAGAGGTTTTCATTACTTCTTCGAGGTGGTTATCATGACTAAATCGGACGTACCTGGACTTTCTAGGCGAGAGCAACAAATCATGGATTGTATCTACAGACGAGGCGAGGCCACTGTCGGCGAGGTCCGCAGCGAAATCCCCGATGCCCCCAGTTACTCAGCAGTTCGAGCCCTACTTCGTATTCTCGTGGACAAAGGCCACCTTCGTTTCGAGCAAGATGGGCAACGTTACATCTACTACCCCGTCCAATCCAAATCCGCTGCAGGAAGACCTGCATTGAGACGCGTGATGAATACATTCTTCGAGGGTTCCATGGAGAAAACGGTGGCCGCCTTGCTTAAGGTAAATGGGCCACGAATTTCGAATCAGCAATTGGATCACCTGCAGGCCTTGATCGATGAGGCCAAGGAGAGGAAATCATGACGGGCATCCTCTTAATGCTTGAGCAGACCACCAAGGCAACCTTGCCCATAATCGCCAATGGGGCATTGAAAGGCTTCATCATCCTGCTGTGTGCGTCCCTAGTATCCCGATGTTTATCTCACGCATCAGCAGCCCTGCGTCACTCGATCTGGCTTACTGCGTTGTTCTCAGCGGGGCTCATACCTCTATATTCCTACATCCTGCCTAAGCTAGAAATACCGATTCTACCACAACAAATGGAAGCTTCTCCCCCACTGTCTCAGGCACCACCCCACCCCCTAGAATTAAGTCAGGCAGACGATGTCCCTCCCGCCCCATTCCACTCAATCCTTGATCCGTCCCCTGGATTGCAGATCTCAACGACAAAAGTCCAGGTGGTATCGCTGACGTGGCGTGAATGGTTAGTGATCATTTGGTTCACCGGTGTTCTACTGAGTTGCCTTCGTCCCCTAATCGGCATCACTGCATTGATATGGCTTCATGTTCGATGTCACAGCCTCACTGATCGCCATATTCGCAATACCGTGCCAAAGGTTTCTCAACATCTCAAGCTCAAAACAAAGATCGCCCTTGTTCAACGCCCACAACATCATCGGAAGTCCGTTCCAGTAGTATGGGGGCTGTTCTGCCCGGCCCTGATCTGGCCGTACGACTATTCCAACTGGAATAAGGAACAGATTCGCAGCGTACTGTTGCACGAACTCGCACACATCAAACGCCGGGATTGGTTCTGGCAAATGATTGCCACGGCGATCTGTGCCCTGCATTGGTTTAACCCCCTGGCGTGGCTGGCCTTGCAGCGCATACGCATCGAAAGCGAGAAGGCCTGTGACGACTTGGTCCTGCAAACGGGCGTCAAAAGCACTGACTATGCCCAACACCTCCTGGACATCGCCCGCGAACTGACTCAATCCCAACCACATGCCTGGGCAGCGTTAGCCATGGCACACACCAGCCAAGTAGAATACCGCCTGATTGACATCCTCAATCCCCATAAAAATCGCAACAAAATAACCTTTAAGCTCTATGTCCTAGGGCTTACTATCACTACCCTGACAATCCTGCCCCTGGCAGCTTTGCACGCCACAACTAAAACATCTCCTGAATTAATCCCAGCCTCGCCCCCTGCGGTATCACCCCCAGCTGTTTTCGAGTCGAAAACAAATCCAAACAATATGATCCCACTACAAGGTGGAAACCAGGGAAGCACATCCACCTCTGAGCAGTTTCCAAGAGAGCATCTTAAGGGTCAAGTTGTTGACGAACTGGGCAATCCCCTGGCTCACGTCCGGATTCAGTACGACCTAGAAGACAAAACAGGGACACGGAGCTTAGAAAACAACTTCTCCGACAATAACGGTAGGTTCACTTTCTCCAATAACTCGCGAGGTCTACATCAATTCACCTGCAGCAGCATCCAATTTAGTTGCAGAAATTATGTCACCTACAAGCTAAAGGACATTAATCGAATCCAAAAAGAAGAAAGAATGAATCTAAGGATCGTTATGGATCAGGGACATATGGTTTCCGGTATCATTCATCATGCCAATGGAAGCCCTGCGGCAAGTGTCCTAGTCGAGGTCATTCCGGAATGGATTACCCTCTCCAACGGCACTCGTACCCAGCCTGGCGGTCAAAGAGCCGCTTACTCTGACTCTCATGGGCATTTTGTAATCAACACCATCGAGTCAGGAAATTACCATATCCAGGCCATTGATGCCGTGTCCAGTCAAAGAATCGCCACAGCTCCACTCGAAATCCAAGAGGATCAAAACGATTTTTCTCTTGAGATGATTCCAATAGTATTGCCCCAACAAACACATCCTGTTGAGATACTAGGCATGACTGTGATCAATATGAACGATATTATTAACGACCAGTTTGGATTATCCCAAAGATCCTATGGTGTACTGATTTTAGATCCAGGACGAGAGGTGAAACGGTTAAATTTTGGCGAACTGAAGGCTGGTAACTGGTTTGGAACCGTCAATGGAAAACCGATCAATTCTGTACAGCACCTTGTGAGCACGCTCATTGATGGCATTGAATCCCGTGAACCAGGGACGGACATTAAAATCAGTTATCAGTTCCGGCAAGAAATCTTAGGTGTTGTCATGATCCAGTCCCTAACCCAATCCCTACAGCTCAATCAGTCGGATATCCAATCACTGAAAGCCCTATACGCAGAACTATCTCAAACCCCACTCCTGGATATCTATCCAAGATACCATGAAGAACGCAATATGGCTGGGATAATGTTGATGTCCGTCAAGGCGGCTCGATGGTCGTACATACGGGCCCATAACAATCAATGCCCCCAAACATTGAACGATCTCAAACCCTATCTTCAGGAAGAGCAAGACCTATGGCAAAACACCGAAGGTGAAACTCTGCCAAACGAGCTTGAAGGCATCGACTTCTACGATTGGATCAAGGCCAACAGCATACTCTCTTTGCCGGCCTCCACTGATTATGACGAATCCGTCATAGGTTACTGCTACACCATGCTCAATCGCCACGGCAAGACCTGCGTCATTTATCATAACAGGGATCTCGACTACGACATCGTGGCACAAGCAGATCTCGAACAACAACTCAAGACCTCTCGCTTATCAACCAATCACCTTAACACGCCAACAACAAACCTCATAAAATAACCGATTGCAATTCCATCTCTTATGATCACGCAAGCCATGTCCTGCTAATTTATTAGCAGAACATGGCTTCTACAACTGGTTTCATAACGGGTTTTGTTGCGACACGCCAGAGCCCTGGTCCAAGTCGTAAAACTAGCTCCAGGAAATCGAGCGAGAAGCTTGTGGTCAAGGCCTGAGGTGAAAAGGCCTCGGCTTGTCCCGCCATAGCTTTCAAGCGACGGCGGAAGGCGTGCTGAGGCAAGTCGAGAAGCCTTTTTGCCGAGAACGCAGATCCACGAGCTTCGTAGCCGATTGCAGCCGAAAGCAGTTATTAAACCAGTTGTAGTCATACTTAAACCTTAGACTCATCTTTTAGACTTGTCTAGGCGGGGATCTTCTCCTTGTTAAAACAAAGAGGGATCGAATTTACAGCCTAAAACCTCGGTCGCAATACTTGCAGTCGCTTGTCCGGTCCTTGTGACGAAGAGAACCGATAAGCAAAAAATTGATTGCCTTATGGAGAAGATAAACCCTAAGGCTCTGGTAAGAGTTTCTTGAAAAAATGCAGCACCAACGCCGAGTTCCTCATGACCATGAGTCTCGACTATGTCGCGGTTATCTAAAAAATCAAAGGAGCCCGATCAACCTCCACGTTGACCGGGCTCCTTTCGTGTGACATGTTATTTCTCCAGCAGTTTATACCCAATGTCCTGTACTAAAACGGAGTCGCGACGATTGGTCGGACGGATGGTATCATAGACCTTAGGCCTTGGAGCATTGTCGTCAGCATCCGAGGCCAAGGTGTAGATGTTGTCCTGATCCACTCCGCAGATAGGGGTCTCTTCAAAACGAACACCCAGATCACCAAACAAAATGTTCTGCCCTCGTCGATCATGGGCATCGGAATTTCCATGGGTTAACGTCTCCGTGTTTCCGGATTGGAATGATTTCCAGCCCCAATTGGGATCAGAAACCCGTTTGGGATCCATCCAGGGATTGCGGTCCGCGATAATCGCCATTTCTGCATCTGCGGCCAAGGTTAAGGCAAAGTGATCAAAGGGCATATGATAGGCATAGCTACAGTGGCGGCTGGGATTGTTCGGTTCATCATACCAACCCCCAAAATCCCAGGCATCGATGAGTTGATAGTTATCGGGGAGGTCTTCCGGCACTTTCGCCAAATCAAACTCACATGACTCCGCTTCACCCGGACAGACAAAGTCTTTGGGAATCATCTCGGCGTATTTAATCAACAGGTAGAGGCTGGAGGTGATAGTAACCTTACCCTGAGTTCGCTCAATACTATATGCGTCCCTACGACTTTGAGCCTTCCAGTTCGCAATCTCAGACACCCATTCATTGGTTCGTCCCCCAGCCTTGGGATACTCATCCTCGTAATCGTTAGCGTAAATCGCCATGACTTTGCCCAACCTGGAGAGATTTTTCTTACACATCTGTTGTCGAACCTGCTCGCTCCCAGCCTGACCTACGGCTCCTAGCAGCATCAATAAAACCACCCAACAACAGGTTGTTACTGCAACATCGACCTTGGTTATTTGCATTACTCTCATCTTTCCTTCCTTTCAAATAAACGGATTCGCTTATCATTTAATGACAATCGTAGAGATATCATAGACCTCATCCGGTTGAGGTTCATCTAGGGTCACTGAAGTGGCGACCTCCGTATCATCCGGTTGAAGCACGACAATAGACAGTGGCAAACCTACAGGAACCTCTTCAAAGGTAAAATGCCCTTCTGAATTCGTTTGGACTCGATTTCGTAATAACCAGGATTGCGACACTTCATCAATTCCAACAGCTCTCAACCCCAGCAAGGCATGTTCTAGAGGATCTCCGTGAGAATCAACCAACCGTCCTTGAATCCTACAGGGCCATTGTAGTTCGACATTTAGAACCGTCGCCTTATCGGCCAGTCTCCACAGGAATAGTTTCTGTGTTCCGTTGCCAAAGACCTGTCCCAGTTGATAGCTATTGGGATCTCCCTCTGGAGCAGGAATCACAAAGCCTCCCCGACGATCTGTTCTCACTCTTCTATTGCCTATGACGACCGAAGCATTCTCTACAGGTATACCATTAGTATAGTAAACCCCTCCTCGAACCAGAGGAACCGCAGGGATGGCAAACTGAACTTCCTGGTAGGATCGCTCCGGGGAGATCGATATCTTCTGGAAATATTCAATAGGTTCACCTTGTTGTATTGTCGTTGCAGTGATTTGGTAATCTCCCCAGGTCAACTCTACATTGACATTGCCAAACCGATCGGTTTGATGCGATTCGGCAGGAACATCTTCTTCTGCCAGAGAAATGATCTTCACAGGAGCAAGGAACACGGGCTCGTCGCCCGTTTCGCTGGCCACATGAATGGTGACCACCTGTTTATGCTGAAGAGTCAAGCGATCGATATAGGCTTGCTTGGAGGCGAATGAAGCCAACTCCGATACACCATATGATTTAAATAGCTCAGCACCCAATTGAGCAGTCGTCATTTCCCCTTTCTCAACAAGATCCCTTACCCAAAGATCAGCCCGCAATATGGCATAATTAGCGTCATCAACCTGCCAATACATTAAGATACGATCACCATCGGATTGACTGACTCGATCACCGAAATACCCAATCGACTTTCCTGTAGTGGTCATCTTGGAATAGAATCGAGCGAGTTCCTGGATGATATCCAATTTGACGCGACGATGAAGCCCCTGCCAACGTTGAGAGTCAGGGATATCCTTTTCGGACAATTCAAGATCATGCTCTATGACATTGAGATCAGGCCTGCTCGGATAGGAACCTTGGGTGTACTCGGCATAGACCTGTAATGCATACCTGGCCTGAGAAGCACGAACGATTCTAGGCACCACTGTAAACCCCTCAGGAACATCAGGCTTAAATAAATCCGCAGAAAACTCGATATTCCACTGAAACTGATCTGTGACGCCAATCAGTGTTATCGTTTGATTTTGCACCTGACGGGTATATGATGAATCCATCATGACCGGCATCCGGTTCTCCGGATTAACCCATATCTTCAATGAAAACTCAAATCCTGGACTCAAAGAGGTGTAGCCATCAGGCCCAAAGAATATCGTTGCATCATGACTCTCAATCCCCACAAGCTTACAGCCATTGACCGTTCGAGTTCCACATTCTCTATACTCACCCTCTAAAACACGTAATAACAATCTCTTTGGATTAATCTTGAAAATTATATCGTCTTTGGTTTCATGCAACATCCTCCGCTGAAATGTCTGGTCCTTATAGTTAATATCAAAGACAGTGTTACTATCAAAATTCAAGTACCACCTGTGTACCAATTGATTGTCTTTATAGGTTTCGTCTATCAAGCCAAAAGTTTCAGAAACGTAGGTAGCCCCCTCAACGGTTTGCTCAGAAAGACCAGGTCTCTTGGTTGTTCGGTGGGTTCGACACTGAAATCCATTGGCCTTTCTGACATTCTCTAGTACGGCTGCCCATATACGATTCGAGCTGGAATCGAGCACTAGTAAGTTGATAACCAATGCAAGGATCACCATCGCGGCAATAGACAACTTCAAAAAAGGTCGCTTCATAATCAATCTCCTCAGCGGCATTCGGCCGCTGCTTTGCGGTTGCACTTGAGATTCCAACTGCCCCAGGGCATCGTTCAGGATGGCCTGATCGACGCTGGGATCAATTGACACATGGGATTCGCGAACCATTTTTTTGATCTGATCAGTCATGGCTTCACCTCATCATTGAGAAGGTGACGTAATTTTTTAAGGCCGTATTGGTAGCGACTCTTGGCTGTAGTCACCGGGAGGCCCAGTGACTGGGCGATATCCCGAAAGGTCATCTGACCGTACAGGTGCAGGGCCAGGACTTCACGTTGGTCCTCCGGCAACTGCTCCAGGGCACGGACCAGGCGCTCCAACTGTTCGTTGCACACGATCCGTTCCAAGGGGGCTGCGGCCACGCCGTGGTCGGCACTCGGTTCCGGCACGGTCCTGGGACGCCGATTGCGGTTGCAATTGCGAACCTGGTTGGCCAGACAGGTCATCAAGTAGCTCTTGAGACTACCGGTCAACTTAAAGCTGGGCAGATCCCAGGCCAGGCGGACAAAGACCTCATGTACCATGTCCTCGGCCAGGCTGACATCGTTGAGCAGGGCCACGGCCAGGCACACCAGATCCTGCCTGTACTTCTCATAGATTCGGGTAAACGACCATCGACAACCCCGCCGACCTCTCAATATCAAGACTCGATCTTCCATACGATCCTTACAATGAGCCACAAAGAAATTGGATCTGCATTCGAATGGCTTATTTTACCTGTGAACCGCGTCAAGTTCCATCGGCCATCCTCGGATGGCCCGCTTCACTTTCCTTGTCACAGGGAAAAATGCTCATTCTCGGTGCGACGACCATTTTATTTGCGACTCCTACAGACATCTGTTACCTATAGAACACGGAAACCAGCGTTTTGGACGTAGAAGAGACCGATTTATTCTTGTTTTAGACCCTCTCATGGGTAAAATAGTAGTAAATGAATAAAGCGGCAGGTGGAGGCCACTTCTACACCGATACGGACATCGGTGACTCTGAATCACAAACTCTAACAGATGTGGTAAGGGATCCATTATGAAAAAACAACTGATTGGTCTAGGGATACTATTGAGCTGGATCGTCACATCCGCCCATGGCTATTCCGGAGGGATGGGGACACCGGATAGCCCCTACCAGATCGGTTCCATCCAGGATTTACTGGAGTTGGCCAGCGTCCCCAATGAATACGATCAATATTTTGTTCTCACCACAAATCTTGACCTGTCCGAGTACAGCTTTAATCAGGCCATCATTGCCAGCGACATCAATGAGGTTGACGAGCCAGAGGATCAGGGATTTACCGGCACCTTTGACGGTCAAGGCTATGTCATTTCCGGCCTTCGTATTGAGGGCCACGACTACCTGGGGCTATTCGGCTGCCTGGGGCAAACCGCCCAGGTGATGAACCTGGGATTGAAACAGGTGGACGTCAATGGCGTTGACATCTACAGCGGATCTCTAGCTGGAATCAACTACGGCTCTATCGACAACTGCTTTGCAGAGGGAACGGTTTCAGGAAGAACCGCCGTTGGGGGGCTAATCGGATTCAACTATGGGATTATTTCCCAATGCTATGCCGTAACGACCGTCATTCACAACAACCAGAATGGGAGCCTTGTATTCAACCAGGCCTATGGTGGACTTATCGGATACAATACGGGTACGGTGACCGAGTGTTACAGCGCAGGTAACGTCACTGGATACGATCTTGTCGGCGGACTCATTGGATATCATGATTGGGGTCATGTGACCAATTGCCACAGTACTGCAGTAACCGAGGGCGTTCGTGAAGTGGGTGGATTGATAGGTCTGAATTGCGCACATATTTCAAACAGCTATAGCCTGGGCCACGTATTGGGAGAAGACCTAACTGGCGGACTCATAGGGTGTAATTGGGGATTTACCTGGAACTGCTACAGCATGGGCAATGTTGTAGGAACGAATGAAACCACCGGCGGACTGATTGGTGAGCACTATGGTTACCTATGGAAGGCCTACAGCACCAGCAACGTCTCTGGAGCCAATGAGGTCGGCGGTTTAGTCGGGGCCAATACCTGGGGTGGTTCCATCTCAGGCTGTTTCAGTACAGGAGCGGTCACGGGTCAGGACATGACCGGAGGATTGGTGGGAAAAACGAGTAGCTGGAGTTTTGTCTATGACTCTTTCTGGGACACCGAAACGTCCGGACTAAGTCACAGCGAAGGCGGTATGGGATTGCCCACTTCTCAAATGCAGAATCTAGAGACCTATCTCGATGCAGGATGGGATTTCATGGGAGAAACCGACAATGGCACCTGTAACTACTGGTATATCCTCCCCCAGGATTATCCCCGCTTACCCTTTACCGGCGGAGCAAGTCCTGTCATGCCGGATGGAGAGGGAACCATAGAATCTCCCTACCTCGTCAAGACCGTCACAGACTTAGGTACGCTATGGTTCGAGCCCCGGGCTCACTATCGCCTGGAAAACGATTTAGACCTCCAAGGCATCACCTGGAATTCTGCGGTGGTCCCGTGGTTTTCCGGGTCATTGAATGGCAATGGGCATACCCTTTCCCATCTTTCAATTGAAAGCGATTCAGACTTCCTCGGCTTATTTGGCTATACCGAGGCTAGCGTCATAATCTCGAATCTCAATTTAACAGCAGTTGACATCAATGGCCTCGGTTATCTCGTGGGGGCATTGGTTGGAGATAACCAGGGCGAGGTTGCCAATTGCACCTGCGAGGGAGTCATCCAGGGAGAAAACTCTGTTGGAGGTCTCATCGGATCAAACATTGGACAGGTTTCCTATTGCCAAGCTGACATCGAAGTTTCCGGAGATCACCATATTGGAGGCCTGATAGGATATAGTGGTGGCGAGATCGATCACTGTTATGCCAGTGGAGTGGTCAACGGAGGCGACTACACGGGTGGTTTGATTGCCAATAGCATGGGAGGCCCCATCACTCACTGTTCCGGCGAGGTCAATGTCACAGGAAAAAACTATGTGGGTGGACTCCTCGGATATAATAACTTTTCAAAACTTGTAGATTGCAACAGCACGGGCGAGGTAACCGGACAGGAGTATGTGGGCGGTTTGCTCGGCTATAACTCGTCGGAAGATCCTTCAAAACAACTTGTTAACTGCCATGCGGTCGCCAGCGTTTCAGGAGCCAATGAGGTCGGTGGACTCATAGGACACAACGAGGGGTGGCTCAATGTCTGCTTTAGTAAAGGAGACGTCACTGGCAAGCAAGAAACCGGAGGCCTCATCGGTTACAACGAAGGAACTCTCTATAATTGCTACAGCCTGACATCGGTCCAAGGCGAATCTGAATGCGGAGGTCTGGTTGGCACCAATACAACAGATTCACTGATGGTACAATGCTTTAGTACCGGGCTCGTCACGGGCACCAATCACGTGGGTGGCCTGGTAGGTGTTTCATCAGAGGCAAGCTCGCCCCATTGTTTCTGGGACATAGAAGCTTCGGGGCAGAACGACAGTGCCGATGGAACCGGTTTAACCACAGCCCAAATGCTCACCCCAGAGACATTCATAGCGGCAGGATGGGACTTCGTCAACGAAACTCTAAATGGCACTTGTGACTATTGGTCTGCTTCGACAGGACAATACCCACTCCTCTGCGACTGGACTACAACGACCTTGCCGGGCGACGGCACGACAAGATATCCCTATTTGATCGCTACCCCTTCGGACTTGGGACAGATCTGGAGATCTCCCCTGGCCCATTACCGCCTCGCCTGTTCACTGGACTTGTCCAATATTCGATGGTCGCAGCCGGTAAGTTCCTACTTCCAAGGTTCCTTTGACGGCCAGGGATTTTCCCTCGAAAACTTCAAGATGCAAGGCAGCGGCGGTTTGGGATTATTCGGCTCCATACTCAGGGGCTCTGAAATCTCTAACCTCAACATCACCGGCCTCGACATTCATGCAACGCACGATGATGTGGGAGGTCTTGCCAGTCGGGCCGAATCGAGCACGTTTAAAAACTGCTCCCTTCAAGGCACGATTCGTAGTCGCCACTATGTCGGAGGCCTTGCGGGTCAGACGGAACGCAGCACCTTGGAAAACTGCACCCTTGATGTCACGCTCAGTGGGGTCAACTATGTAGGAGGTCTCGTAGGAACTGGCTATCGAGGCACTTCAACCCAATGCCATAACTATGGAGACATCAATGCCAATGATTATTGTGGCGGTCTGGCTGGGACTTACTTAGGAGGATACGTCAACGATTGCCACAACCACGGCACCATCACCGGCCAGACGAGGATTGGCGGGCTGGTAGGCATCAGTGTCAGTCTGATCAATCACTGTAGCAATAACGGCTCCGTGACCGGATATGATTGTGTCGGGGGATTGGTAAGTTTTGGTACAGAAACCTATGAAAGTTATAACACGGGAACGATTACCGGTCATGATCGCGTGGGTGGCTTGTTTTCTGATGAAGGAGGCAATCCAATCGATCACTGCTTTAATCGCGGTGATGTCTCAGGTCATCAATACATCGGAGGATTGGTTGGCTATGCCTATGGTCCCAGGATGACGGACTGTTACAGTAGCGCAAATGTCAATGGCTCAGGGGACTATGTCGGCGGCTTGTTTGGTTACGGCAGTGACGAAGTCGAAGGAGGAGACGACGAACTATTGCATTGCTATAGTACCGGTACTATTAAAGGCCACCGCTTCGTGGGTGGACTTGTGGGAAGAAACGCATTTTCCAACCTCTCAGAATGCTATAGTTCGGCCCATGTCACAGGATCCGGTATCGTCGGAGGCTTGCTCGGTGACAACGGATTCGGCACGATCCAAAACTGTTATAGCATCGGCGACGTTTCCGGCATCGACTATGTCGGAGGATTCGCGGGAAATAACTATACAGGCACCATGATCCATTGCTACAGCACCGGTGAGGTCTCGGGCAGTGAACTGGCCGGTGGATTCATTGGCCTCAATTACGACGGAACCGTAACCGACTGTTTCTGGGATACCCAGGCCTCCGGTTGGGGCGAAAGCCATGCTGGCACCGGCCTGACCACCACTGAGATGCAGGAGATCAATTCCTTCCTGGATGCAGGTTGGGATTTCGCCGATGAAATGACCAACGGCACAGATGATCCCTGGACCATGCCCTCCCACGGTTACCCCCTTTTAACGTGGGAGCTAAATTAGCCAAAACTGAAAAAAAACAAAACGACTTTCCTTTCCAAGTCGTATCAAATTCAATTCGCTCTATGCGCAAGCTGTAGCCGTTAGTCATTAAAATACGGCGTCGTTATTTCTTATCACTTCACCTCTCCTCTTTTTGAGGTTTTTCAATTGTTTGGGGACTGGGGAACGTTAAAAAGGGGTGTACAGATTCGTTGATCCATCAGCAGCAAAGGACCCAACTATGAAACAAAGCCCCTCCTCGCTCATCAGTCTCATGGTCATCATCTCGTGGATTTCCCCCCTGAATGCTGCTGATAGTCTGTCCAACCGCTGTTTTGAGCTCCAATATTCGGATCAAGGCATCACCAGCCTCAAACGGGTCAACGATACCTACGATACGGACTACATCGCAGCCAATCGTAGCTTAGGGGCCCTGGTCCTCCGTTATCGCAGTGAGGGGCAAGCTGATTGGGATGAGGCCACCGGTATTGTGTCTGCACCCACGTCTAAACCCAATACCATCTGCTATGTCACGGCCAGACAGCCTGATGATCCCAATCACCCACCGATCCCACTGACCGATCTAAAGGTCCTACAGCAATTTACGCTCAACGAGCAATCCCTGGACTGGACGATCACCCTGAGCAACAACACGGACCAGCCCATGATCATTGGCGATTTGGCCCTGCCCATGCGTATGGCCGAGTTTGTCCCGCGTCAACGCGGCAATATCTATACCCAAAAACTCCTGCGTCACAGCTACATCGCCGGGCACGGCTCCTGGATGTTTTGGCACCGGGCCAATGCCGAGGGCCCTTACCTGGTGATGACACCACAAGGGGACACATCACTGCAGTACTTCGACAGCACCCGTTGGACCTTCACCCCCTACATCCATGCCACCGTGGCCAGTGCCGAGCCCATGGCCCGTGCCCGTGACTTTGGTCGTCAACAACCCTGGCGTCTGCCCCTGACGGATCTCAAGCTTGCACCTCAGGGTCAGCAGGGTTCGACGGTTCGTTACGGATTCAAGTTTCAATTCGCCCCGGACTTTGACGGGGTGCGTGAGGTGCTGTATCAGGAGAATCTGTTCGACACGACCGTGGTGCCCGGTATGGTGGTGCCCGTGGACCTGCCCGCTTCGTTCTGCCTGCATACGCGTGTGGACATCGACGCTATCGTGGCCGAGCATCCCACTCAAACCCGCATCGAATACTTGGGCGAGCGTGGACCGGACAACCACATCTACCGCGTGCAGTTTCAACGGCTGGGCGAGAACCTGCTGACGGTCAAGTACGCGGGGAATCGCTGGATGTCCCTGGAGTTCTTTGTCACCGAGCCACTGGAGACCGTGATCAAGAAACGGGCTCGCTTCCTGGTGACCCACATGCAGCACAACGACCCGACCAAGCCCTGGTACGGGGCCTACGGTGACTGGGACCAGGTCAACGAGGTCTTGCGCAATCCCGAGGACCGTGACGGGCTGCGTCCCTGGCTGGTGGATTCCAGTGACGACGCCGGTAATGCCCGCCCCGCCTTTATCGCGGCTAAAAACCTCTTCTTCCCTGAACAGGACGAGATCGACAGCGTGGAACGCTACATCCGCTATTACCTTTGGAACGACCTCAAGGACGGCCATGGCGGCATGCAGATGACGGCGGACGAAAAATACCCCTACGGGATCTACGGCACCTTCACCAACTGGTGGGGACATCGTGCCAGTGAAGATCCCGGTCGTGACGGCCGGGCTCACCTCTGGCGGATCTACGACTACCCGCACATCATCCATCTCTACTACCGCATGTACCAGATCGGCCAGGCTTATCCCGAAATGATTAAATACAAAACCGCCGAGGAGTACCTGGAACTGGCTTATCGCACGGCCAAGGCCTATTGGGAAGTGCCCAAGGTCATCGAAAACTGGTCCGCCAACTCGGTGCCCACCATGAACGAGGCCTTCCTGCCCGAGTTAATCGAAGCCCTAGCCCATGAGGGTAAACAGGAATGGTCGGACCTACTGCGTTCGTACTGGGAGAGCAAGGTGGCCCGCTTCGTTTTGCAGACACCCAACCTCTACGGCTCGGAATTCGCCTTCGACTCCACCGGTTTCGAATCCACCCAGGCCTTTGCCCGCTACGCCGTCAACAATGCGGGAGTACATCGAGTTGATGCCCCTAGTGCTGACATTGGAATACGGAATCAAACCCCCGCTAAATTCAGTGACGTCACGCCCGAGGCCGCCCGCAAATTCCAGGACTTCCAGATGCGGTTGAACGTCTGCGACCGCGGCTGGCTGGAGACCACCTACTACCAACTGGGCAGTGACTACCGTGCCTGGACCTCATACCTATTGAGCTACATGTCCCACCTGGGTGGTTGGGGCGTATTGGACCACGGGCTCCACTTTGCCGACGATCCCACGGACACCCTGCGTCTGGGCTATGCCTCCAGCCTCAGCGCCTGGGCCCTGGTCAATTCAGGGACTCCCCAAAGTAACTATGGCTATTGGTATCCGGGCCAGAACAATGACGGAGGCGCGGGCGGCGGCTTTATCCCCGAAGCCTGGGGACGCGGCTGGATCGGTAAACAGATGCCGCGTGGGGCCTGGTACTACAGTGCCGAAGAAGAGGTCGGCTATGTGGGTGCTCTGCGCACCCACTGCACGATCCTGACCGACGATCCCCTGTTCGGTGACACGGTCTATGGCGGCGTGTTCGAACGTCACGGCAAGACCATCGAGTTAATTCCTCGCGACGGCCTGCGACGACGCCTACATATTATCCGTCAAAATCAACGATGTCACCTGATCCTGGAGCCCGACGCCTTTGCTCCGGAACAGGGCATCCAGGTGCAGGACGACCTGGCACGCATTGCCTTTACCCGCGAGCACGCCCAGCGTCCCACCACCCTGTCTCTGGCCGGACTGCCCCAGGGCGTGACCTACCATGTGCTGCAACAGGGCCGGGAAGTCACGAACCTGCAAGGCGACCCGCAGGAATGTCGCATCACCTTACCCCAGACCACGAGTGACACCGCTCAGGTTATCATCACAACCACCTTATTGAGTAACCCATCATGAAGAGATTTTTATCGACTCTCTGTTTTCTGACCATCGCTCTGCCAGCCTACGCCGCCGATCCAGAGGTGCGGCCCCTGCGTCAACAGGCCGAGATCCAAAACCAGTGGCTGCAATGGCGGCTGGAGCACATCCTGCCTCAAATTATGAACAGTCACGACATCGACGCCTGGCTGGTGATCCAACGCGAATACAACGAGGATCCGGTTTACTTCACCCTGGCCCCGCAGCCGGCCATCCACTCCTACCGCACCACCATCCTGGCCTTTATCAAGACCGAGGGCGAGGTCCGGCGTTATACCATGGGCTACCCCTACCGCGGTCTGTACCAGCGATTGCCCCACGATCCCAATCAAACGATGTTGGCGTCACTGGCCGATTTTCTCAAACAGCAGAACCCGCAACGTATCGGTATCAATGTCTCCCAGACCTGGCATTTGGCCGATGGTCTCAGTGCCACCTTGAAAGAGAACCTGGTCACCGCCCTGGGACCGGAGTGGAGTCAACGCCTGGTCTCGGCCGAACCCCTGTGCCTGGACTGGCTGGCCACACGCAGCCCGCAGGAGATCGAGACCTACCGCGACCTGTGCCGCATGGCCCATGGCATCATTCAGGAGTTCTATTCCCGCCAGGTCATCACCCCGGGTGTCACCACCACCGACGACGTACGTTGGTGGATTCGTCAGCGCATCGGCGACTTAGGGCTCGGCACCTGGTTCCAGCCCATCCTGGATATCCAACGCAGTCCCCAGGCCCAGCAGCAATACGCGGGTCAACCCAATGTCATCCAACCGGGGGACCTGCTGCACTGTGACATCGGTATCGTCTACCTGGGCCTCTGTACGGATATGCAGTGGCACGCCTATGTCCTGCGTGAGGGCGAGACTGCGGCCCCGGCCGGACTGCAACGTGCCCTGGAACGAACCGTGACCTTGAACGAGGTGATTCGCAAACAGTTTCGTCCCGGTGCCACAGGTGTGCAAATTGCCACTGTCGCCCTGGCTCAAGGTAAGGCCATGGGTTTGAATCCCTCCATCTATTGCCACTCCCTCGGCACTCACGGTCATGCCGCAGGCACGCGTATCGACACTCGCCCTGCCGCTCACACAGCCGAAGAGAACCCGGCCCGCCGCACCTACCCCGTGGTACTCAATTCGGTCTATGCCATCGAATACAGCTGCTACGAGTCCATCCCGGAATGGGATAATCAAGTCGTGCAAATGAGCTTCGAAGAGGATGCCGCCCTAACCGAATCCGGTTGTCACTTCCTCGATGGTCATCAGGAAGCCTTGATTCTTATTGACTAGGGGTTGCGTGCTGCCGCCACCAATCTAATGTTTCTTGCAGGCCTTGGTCAAAGGAAGTCGGAGCCGCAAAGCCCAGTGCATCGCGTGCGCATGACACGTCCAGGCTGCGACGGGGTTGACCATCAGGCTTGGTGTGATTCCAAACCAACTGGCCCTGATAACCGGTCAAGGTCTTGATCTTTTCAGCGAGTTCGCTGATGGTGATTTCGAAACCGGCGCCGATGTTCATGGGCTCGGGGGCATGGTACCCTTGCGTCGCCAAGGTGATGGCCTCGGCACAATCCTTGACATAGAGAAACTCGCGACTGGCTTTGCCGGTGCCCCAGATCTCGACTTCGGGCAGACCTTGTTGACGAGCGGTTTCGAACTTGCGAATCAGGGCCGGGATGACGTGGCTGGTTTGCAGGTCGAAGTTGTCTCCAGGGCCATAGAGGTTGACAGGCAGGAGGTAGATGCCATTGAATCCATATTGCTGGCGGTAGGCCTGCAACATCACCAGTAACGACTTCTTGGCCACTCCATACGGGGCATTGGTCTCTTCTGGATACCCATTCCAGAGGTTCTCTTCTCTAAAGGGAACCGGGGTCATCTTGGGATAGGCACAGATCGTCCCCACCTGAACGAACTTCTTGAGACCGTGCAGACGTCCCTGTTCGATCAGGTGTAGGCCCATGGCCAGATTGGCATAGAAAAAACGACCGGGGCTGGCCTGGTTGGCACCGATCCCCCCGACCTCAGCCGCCAGATGGATCACCACGGTGGGTTCCATGTCACGATACAGACGTATGACATTTTCTTCGTGGGTTAAATCATAGTCCCGCTGATGGGGGATGCCCAAGGAATCGGGTTCAATCCCCAGCTGTTGCAAGCGAGCCTGAAGATGTCGGCCCAGGAATCCGTCCCCGCCGGTGATAACAATCCGTTCTTGACTTAGATCCATTTTATTGCCCCTTGAAGTGAGAGGTACTATCGTTGTCTTGCAGCAGCCGTTCCTGTTTGGCCAGACGCCAATCCGCCTCGGTCATCATACGAGCCAACTCTTTGAAACTCACCTTGGGTGTCCACTGGAGTTGGGTGCGTGCCTTGGTGGCATCCCCCAACAGTAAATCGACCTCTGTGGGTCTAAAGTAACGGGGATCGATGCGTACGTAATCCTGCCAATCCAGATCGAGGCAACCAAAGACCTCATCGAGAAATTCACGCACGGAGTGAGTTTCACCGGTGGCAATGACATAGTCCTCCGGCTGCTCTTGTTGCAACATCAACCACATGGCCTCGACATAGTCCCCGGCAAAGCCCCAGTCCCGCTTGGCGTCAAGATTGCCCAGGTAGAGTTCCTGCTGCAAGCCCTCCTTGATGCGTGTGGCCGCCCGGGTGATCTTGCGCGTGACAAAGGTCTGTCCGCGACGGGGTGACTCATGGTTGAAGAGAATCCCGTTGCAGGCAAACAGACCATAGGCCTCGCGATAATTGAGGGTTTGCCAATAGCTGTAGAGCTTGCCACAGGCATAGGGACTGCGTGGATAGAACGGGGTCGATTCATCTTGTGGCGTCTGCTGAACCTTACCGTACATCTCACTGCTGGAGGCCTGGTAAAACCGGGGAGGATTCGGCATCTTGCGAATCGCTTCGAGCAATCGTAACGTACCCAAGGCCCCCGCATTGACGGTATAGATCGGTTGATCGAAACTCACGCGCACATGCGATTGAGCCCCCAGGTTGTACACCTCATCCGGTTGAACCTCCATGAGGATCGCCGAGAGATTACTACCGTCGGTCAGGTCGCCATAGACCAGCTTGAGCCGGGGCTCGTTATGGGGATCTTCATAGAGATGTTCAATGCGTTCGGTGGTGAAGGTGGAAGCACGCCGCACCACGCCATAGATCTCGTATCCCTTGCCCAACAACAACTCCGTAAGATACGATCCGTCCTGACCGGTCACCCCGGTAATCAAGGCCTTCTTCATCAAGGCATCCTTTCCAAGTGATTGTCTTCTGAAAAGCGTAAGCATACCCGAATGGTATCCCAAGCTCAACCCACCCCACCTCAACAAATGAACGATTTCTTACTCTAGAATGAAACTGGTAACAGCTCAAGGCATGTGATATTTATATCAATAGTGTCATTGTACTGATAAAGGAGAATCCAATGCAAATTACGAATTCAACTCCATGGCCAATCGTTATCATCAGTGCCCTGCTCACTTTATTTCTTCTGATGCGAACAACTTTATATGCGGAAACAGCCGATCTGAAATTCAACCCCGATCAATTCACAGTCAAGACACTCATCTATAACGATCAGCGTTTAACCTACCGTGCCTATGAAGATATCGTCTATGTGGCTCACCCCGTAGCCCCGCAATTCCAGAATATCAATATTTATGTACCCATGGCCTACTACGAGGGCCAATCCGTCGGAGCTTATCAAACCGACACCGCTCCCATCTTCCTGCCCAACCGAGTAGGCGGATACATGCCAGCTAAACCCGGCGGCCCAGCGTTAGATCGTAACAACCACCCCAATGCAGCCACGGTGGCCCTGTCCAAGGGTTATGTCGTAGCCTGCCCCGGCGTACGTGGACGCACCTTGCAAGATGACGACGGGCTGTACATCGGCAAGGCCCCTGCCTGTATCGTGGATCTCAAGGCAGCCGTTCGTTACCTGCGTTACAATGACGCCCTCTTCCCGGGCGATGCCGAAAAGATCGTCTCCAACGGCACCAGTGCAGGTGGAGCCCTATCCGCTTTGCTCGGAGCTACCGGTAACAGCCCAGACTACGATTCCTATCTACAGATCGTCGGTGCAGCCCCAACCCGTGACGACATCTACGCGGCCTCCTGTTACTGCCCCATCACCAACCTAGATCATGCGGACATGGCCTATAAGTGGCAGTTCAACGGGCTCAACCAATACAATGCCTGGGGGAGAAAGGGCACGCTTAGCGTGACTCAAATCCAACTGTCTAACCAACTCAAGGCCCTGTTCCCACCTTATGTCAACCACCTGGGACTCAAGACCTCTGATGGTACCCTGCTAACCCTGAATGAGAACGGCCACGGACCCTTCCGCAATTACGTCAAATCCTTTATACTCTCCTCCGCTCAACATGCCCTGGACCATGGGGAAAATTTATCCAACCACTCATGGATCACCATCGAAGACGGTAAGGTCACGGAAATTGACATCGATGCCTATGTCGCCTACGCCACGCGTATGAAGGCCACGCCCGCCTTTGACGCACTCGATCTCCACTCACCCGAGAATAATCTCTTTGGCACCACCACCCTCGACAACCAGCACTTCACCGCCTTTGCCCGGAACCAAAACCCCGACCATGATCTGGCCGATACAGCTGTGATCAAGATGATGAATCCCATGAACTACATCGGAACTTCAAAGGCAACCACGGCCCAACATTGGCGTATTCGCCATGGTGCCATCGACCGTGACACCTCCCTGGCGATCCCGGTCATCCTGGCAACCCAATTGATGAACCATGATTATGAAGTGGATTTTGCCTTGCCGTGGGGCCAAGGTCATGGGGGCGACTACGATCTGGACGAACTGTTCGCTTGGATGGCTGAGATCTGTCAATAGCCCCTTCCACACAGGTTATTAAAAAAAACGGCGACTCTCTCTCCACTTTTACAATTTTTATGAGATTTTGCTGTAATACCCCATGGACGCCAACGACTACGCCATAAAATCATGTGATTTTATTGAAAAAGGAAGAACGATGACAGATCACAGATATTTCCTGGGGCTACAGCTGATCCTAATCCTTGGACTGGGCATGATAGCACCTTTGAAAACGACAGCCCAGGACTCCAAGTCCGATCTCATCTCTCAACCCGGCCAATATGAAGGCTACAGCGTCCCGATCTATGACGGTTGGCAGCGGAGTTCCTGCTACGTTACGGTGAGCGACGGCACGCGACTGGCCCTGGATATCTTTCGTCCAACTCGTCACAACCGATTGCACCAGGACGCCTTACCCGTCATCTGGGAACAGCGTCGTTATCAACGGGCATCGCAAGATAAAAATGGTAACATCAGTTCTCAACTGGATCGCAGTGACCATCCCATGTGTCAGGTGATTCGCTATGGTTACATCTACGCCGTAGCCGATGTGCGAGGTAGCGGGGCCTCCTTTGGCACTCGCATCGACCCTACCCCACCGCAAGAGAGCCAGGACGCCTATGACCTCACCGAATGGCTGGCGACACAACCCTGGTGCAACGGCAAGGTGGGCATGTATGGCATCAGCTACGGCGGTACGGCCCAATTCATGGCCGCCAGTACCGCACCGCCTCACCTCAAGGCCATCTTCCCGGAAATGGCCATGTTCGATCTCTATGACTTGGGGTATCCCGGCGGAATCTACCGTCATAGCCTCATGCGCAACTGGGCCAAACAAACGCAAGACCTCGATCTTCATCGTCAAAAAATCCCCGCCCCAGTCAACCTGGACCAATCCAAGGATCTGAAGCAAGCCCGACAAGAGCATCGAGGCAATTACGATGTATCACGGGCTCAGGAAGCCCCCTTCCGCGACAGCAGCCTGGATGGAGCAGGCTCCATCTACCTGACGCATAGCCCCAACCATGTCATTGATAAAGTCAACGCATCCGGAGTGGCGGTCTATCAACGGGCCGGATGGTTCGACATGTATCCTCGTGACATGCTGCTCTGGCATCACAACCTCACCGGTCCCAAGAAGATCGTCATCGGCCCCTGGAACCATTACCAAAGTCAAGGCCTGGACCGGGCCACGGAAATGCTCCGCTGGTATGACTACTGGCTCAAGGACATCGACAACGGTATCATGGATGAACCTCCCATTCTCTACGGCGTCATGGGCCTGCCCAAAGACAAGGCCCTACGCAGGACTCAGCAATGGCCACCGACTGATATCCCCACCATCCCCTACTATTTCGGGCCAGGCCCTTCCGCTTCCATTGATTCCATTAACGATGGCCTACTGGAACTCTCTCCACCTATGCCCCATCAAGACCACTATACCATCGACTATACCGCCACCAGCGGCTCTCGCACCCGGTGGACGGGCACGGGGCCTCCTCGCTACGATGATATGACGACCAACGACTGCAAGGCCCTGACCTACACCACCGCCCCCATGACACAAAACATGGAAATCGTGGGCCATCCCATCTTGCATGTATGGCTCGATTGTACGGTGGATGACGTCGATCTCTTTGCCTACCTCGAAGAGGTTACCGAGGACGGTCAATCCCAATACCTCACCGAAGGCTGTTTACGTGCCTCTCACCGGCTTATCAGCAAGGCCCCTTATGCCAATTTTGGGCTCCCCTATCACCGTAGCTTCCAAGAGGACCAACTCCCCCTAACCCAAGGGCGTGTGGAACTGGTCTTCGATTTATATCCCACGGCTAATTTTGTCGAGGCCGGTCATCGAATCCGATTGGCCATCACTGGCGCAGACCAGGATAGTAGTCAGGCAGCCCCAACTGAACCGGCACCCCAAATCACGGTCTACAGTGGCACGAACTACGAATCTCACCTGATCTTGCCCATCAAGGCATCCTCGCCATAATTCAGGCTCCAATTAATCGCCCAACGTCTTATTCAAGAAGTTCACGATGTACTTACCCGTGGGTTCAAACCAGGGATCGAAGAGCCAGAAGCAGTGGGAGGCGTTGTCGAAGGTGTGGACCTCACTATAGATGGAATGGGTATTGAGTTTCTCGATGACCTCGTCGCGGCCCGCGTGAAAACGGGGTTGGGAGCTGTTGAGAAAGAGGATCGGAGGCGAATCGGCCTTGACGTAATAGAGGGGCGAGGCCTCTTGCCATTTGGCCGGGACTTCGTAATAGCGTCCACCCAACCAACGGGCGGCCGGGGAATTCTTACGTTTGGGATCGTCCTCGCTCTTACGGACCTCCTCGCCCGTGAAGTCCATGACGCCATCGATGTTGACGATGGCGGCCATGTGACCTTGGCCTTGATAGCTCAGGCCTACCAGCCCAGCCAACTGGGCACCAGCGGAGCAGCCCAATGTCACGATGCGGTTGGGATCGACATTATAATCATCTTTATGCTCAATCATCCAGTCAATGGCGCGTTTGATGTCTACCACGGCAGCTGGGTATTGAGCCTCGGGTGACAGGCGATACTCAACCGTAACACCCACACATCCATGTTGAGCCAAATAGTCGGCCAGGGGATGCATGAGACTGCGGTCACCGGAACTCCATCCCCCACCGTGGATCAAGACCACCATGGGCTTGGGGACATCCGTCTGCTCTGGTGAGGTAAACACATCCAAACACAAGGGCCGTCCATTGATCTTATCGTAGCAGAGATCGGGATGCATCTTGCTGCCCGTGGTCGGGTCGTAGCGAACCGCCTTGATATCGGGGTAATATTTCAGGTACTTCTTGAAGGCGAGTTCGAGCGTATAGGTCGGATCCCTGGGGATGGCACTGAGCATCGCCGGTAGCATGAAGGGACGCAAGACCTCCTGAGCGGTATAGGCCTCAACCTGCTCGTCAGTCAACTGTTTGGACCAGGATACCCGCTTGGACGTGTCAGCTCCAGGACCGGTATTGCCCCCTTCGGCATAGGTGACCGTTTTTTCCTTCTCCTTTGAAGACCAGTTATTCCAACCCTCGGGCCGGATGTGCTCGCCCATGTCGCATTTAACAAAAACCGTCTTGGCATAACTCCGCCAAGGACGACCTAGAAAGACCTTGGTGACATCTTCAGCCGCGGTCAGTTTGCAGTTGAGAAAGACGAAACCATAGGGCCGCCCTTCTGGCGTGCTGGCGGCGGTAATATAGGAATTGGCCTTGCTGTGGATGGTGCAGTTCTCGAACAGGGCCGTGGCTCCACCGAAGATGAAATCCGTGGTCCCGGCAATAAAGCAATTCTTGTAGTGATGGCGAGCATTGATGCCATCGGCATAGAGGGTGTCCTGATGACCCAGCATGCGGCAGTTCTCAAACAGACAACGGTCGGCCTCTACAGACACGGCCAGGGCCTGACCTACCGGGCCGGCGGTGTTTTCAATAGTTAAGTTCTCGGCGTGAAACTCATCGCCCTGAACCCGCAGTGTGGCGGTATGAAAGGTACTGTTACGACCACGATCGATCTGTTTGAAATGATCACCCCACCGAATGATCACCCCCTCAGCGGTCTGGCCCTTCAAGGTCAGCCGGTTATTCCAGGCATAAACTTCGACCTTCTCCTGGTAGATGCCCTCCTGGATAAAAATGGTGATGGGGACATCGGGAAAACACTTGGTCCCATCAATGGCGGCCTGGATGGTGGTAAAGTCTCCCGAGCCGTCCTGGGCCACGTGAATCTCGGTTTGATAGGCATAGACCACTGAACATAACAAAAGTGAGATGCACAACATGCGTTTCATCATCAAAGGCTCCTGCTCTATAGTTCTCATCGATCTTTCAATCGTCCACGGCTTGACTGACCAGAATGCGGAACTTCCAGGCGGTATCGTCCCCATTGGCCCCCTGGGTCTGCTTCATGATGAGCCCGATGAGTTGTTCCTGGGGATCGGCAAAATATTGGGTATTGAAATAACCACCCCAACCAAACGTCCCCTGGCTGTTGCGTTCGCCCTGGGCCTGGCCCTGCTCAGTGGTCACTTCAAAGGCCAAACCATAGTAACTCACGGCATCGTCACCCCAAAGGTCACCGATCTGGTTGGCCATCATAAACTGAACCGTCGTTCGACTCAGGATGCGCACCCCATTCAACTCGCCGCCATTGAGAACCATCTGCAGGAAGGTGGCATAATCCTTGGCCGTACTCGAGAGCCCTGCCCCACCCGAGAAGAAACGCCTGGCCCCCTTAATAGGATAATCGGGATCATAGAAGGTCACGGGGTAACGCACCCACTGGCCATCAGGTGATTGCTTTTGCACGGACACAAGTCGATCGGCCTTGTCCTTGGGCAGGTAGAACCAGGTATCCTCCATCCCCAACGGATCCAAGATATGTTCCCGTAAAAAGACATCAAAGGGAGTTCCCGAAACCACTTCGATAAAATAGCCCAGCACATCCAGTCCCTCACAATAGGTAAACCTCTCACCGGGATGGTGATGCAAGGGACACTTCGCCAGCTTCTTGACACTCTCTTCAATGCTGATGTTCTCGGTCGTAAACAGATCCGTCACTCCGGCCTCTTGGTAAATCCGCTTGAAGCGTCGATCCGAATCGATCTGGCCATAGCCCAAGCCCGAGGTGTGATTCAACAAGTCACGGATGGAAATTTCACGCTTGGCCGGGATGGTGGTGTAGCTGCCATCTTCGTCATTGTAGGTTTCCAGCACCTGGGGGTTCTTGAACTCGGGGATATATTTGGAAATCGGATCGTCCAGCTTGAAGAGCCCCTGCTCCCACAACATCATTACGGCCGTAGCGGTAATGGCCTTGCTCTGCGAGGCGATGCGAAAGATATCGTCTCTTTCGAGTCTGCGTGCACCGGGATTATCAGCCATGCCAAAGGCTTTCCAGTAGACGATTTTACCCTGTCGGGCCACCAGGGCCACCACACCCGGGATTTTTTGCTCCCGCACGGCTTGCTCACAGAGGGTATCGATGCGGGCCAGTCGCTCGGAAGACATCCCCACGCTTGCCGCCGGGGCCTCACTTAAAAACGGACTCTTTTGCAGGGACGGCGTCTGAGCCCCCGTTACACTGCAAAACACTGTCAAGCAAACAGTTACAACGGCAGTCATCTTTTGCAAGGTCATACGTTCCTCCTTAAAGGACATCAGCAATCTTCAGAACTATTGAATTTATCTAAGGTTAACCGTTTTTGAGCTTCTCGCCAAGCCATGCTTCCGGGGAAATGTACAACCGGCCACCATGCCCTCAGGCCCGCCCCTTATGAAGTCATGGCGAAATGTTTGCAATTTGGCCACTCGAATTGTAAACTGCGTACTCGATTATGCTGATAATCGTTTAGGTACTATAGAGGTCGTCATGGAGGACGCTTGAAATGGAGTCCCTCTGTGATGAAAAAGAACAAAACTGAAGACAAGCAATCCCTGACCCCACCCCTCCAAGATCGACACAGCCTTATAGGTCCTTTCCTCTGGGGATTTATGGCTTTGATCACCTGTTTCGGTTCGACTGGTTGTACCAAACGTTTGGAGCAGGCCCTGGAGGCCCAGACCGCTCAACTGGAAACCTTGAACAGCCGTCTGACCCGTTGCGAACAACAGTGGCAAGCGACTGCGGATGACTTCATCCTCCTCAATCAAATGGCCATGCGTGATCTCGACACCTTCCGTCAGGAGCAGGAAGACCTGCGCGACAAGATCCAAGCCATGGATGAAAGCTGGATCGTAGAGAGCGAATACGTCCGTCACCGTCAAAAGCAATTCCAAGAGGGCTTAGTCGAGGTCAATACCTCCATCGTTGCAACCGATCGGCAGATCCAATCGGTTCAAGAAAACCTCGACACCAAAATCGACGACCGTCACGCCTCCCTCAGTCAGGCCATTGACACCAGCAACGAGCAACTCGCCCTCTTACATACCCGTGCGAACGAACTGGCCAGGGACGCGAATGCCGTTCAACAAAAGCTTCGTGCTCAACTGACGGCCGGAAACTCGGAAATCGGTGAACACCTGGACACCCTCGCTCTCAATCAAGAGGGTCTGCAACAGACGCTCGATCAAACCCAAACTTCAGCAGGCCTGGCCGTGGAACAGTTGCAGTTGGTCAATGCCAAGCAGGATCGTCTGGCCCAGTGGACCCAGGAGCATAGCGAGCAACTCAATCAAGTGGCCCTCGGTGAGTCAAGTCACAACCAGGCCCTCAAGGCGGATACCGCTCGACTTGCCCGTCATCTCGAACAACTCACGGCCCAACACAACCAATGGACCGAACAAGCCGGACAACAGGCCAGACAACAGAATAACCAGCAAGCTCAACTCATCGATGTCACACGTGACAACAGCTCCAAGCTGGATCATCTGCAATTCACCCAAGACGAAAATACTCAAAAGCAACAAGCCAAGGCCTTCGGCTACTACAATAGTCTCAATGAGCGATTAGCCACCATCGAAGAGCAAGGTGGCCAACTGGGAGAACAGGTCACACACCTGACCCAAGGACAAGAGAGCCTGCGTGCAGATGCCGAATCACAATTAAGCGACCTGACGACCAATTGGCAGCAGCAATCCGAAGACGTCTCGGCTCAACTTGAAGCCCTGAGACAGGGACAGCGAGAGCTAGACGTCCATGACTCCCTGCAGCAAATCGCCCAACAACACCAGAGCTTGCAGGAACAGGTGACTCAATCTACAGAGAACCAGGAACGAGTCTTGAGTTCGACAACCGCTCAAGTCCAAAAAATGATGGAAAGTCACACCCTGTCCCTCAGACAGGAACTCGCATCGTTGGGCCAAATGCTGAACCAATTGAAGAGAAGCATGAAGACGAGTTCTACAGAACTGGCCGACAAGCTGCAGAATCGCTCAAAGCAGCAGACCCAAGACCTCAAGTCGATCAGCGAGAACCTGGAAGATCTAGAGGCCGCCCTCAAAACCATCGGGCAGGTGCAAGAACACCTGGACAAGACCCTGGTAGAATTGAACCAATCCGTACAACAGCAACATAAGGACCTGAGTAATACTCCCCAGGTCGCCTGTCAAGAACCCAACGCCTCAGAGCCTCAATGACCTCGCCAGATGGCTATCATTGAGCAAAGGGTGAAAATTCCTATGACAGGGATGGTAAAGCAGCAATCGAGTCGAATGGCATCCCCTGCAGGGTATTCATCCAGGATAGAGGCTTCGATCCAACCAAAGAGGATCCATAGGATCCCGGTTACAAAGACAAGCGGGGCTCGCAACCATCGACGACAATGGACTTGATAGCAGCTCAAACCAATGAACAAAGACGCCGTCAAGTAACACAACCAAGGCTTGCCAAGAAATAGATTGAAGGGTCCCATGAACGATTCCCGGTTGTAGAGACGGTCAAGGCCTCTTTTGATAACTAAAGATCATGCCTTCGTTATTCATGGTAAAGATATCCCCTGTGATGTCACCACGGGTTCGCCCCGCCCCCTTCCATTTCATATGCAACTCGTTACCTTTTTGGGTGTAGGTCGCATGGACAACACGGGTCTGTGTCCTTGCGGCATTCGGTCCAAAAATAATCTCACTGGTACAGGTGCCGTCATGGGTAATGGTAAAGGTCCCGGACTGTACATAGACCTCATGGTCACCATGTTGAGCCATGATCGGAACCTCCCCCCCATCGACACTGATCAGGGAATAGACACCGACAGGATCAACTTCGTTGGCATCCTCCTTGGGGACTGAGGCGCATGAACTCAATAAACCCACACACATTAAACTTACGATGACTTTAACTCTCATTTCGTTGTAACTCCTCTAACAGGTGTTCCTAGCTTATCGAATCGTTGAGGCCCACGCCAGGCCCTTTGCCTGCACTTTTGCAAATCATATACCCGCCCCAGCATCAACGTTATCCTATTACTTTAACCTGACTTACGAATAGGCCGCTCGAACAGCAGTTGCATTAACACGCATTGACTGAACATGACTTGTTCATCAGATGTCATAGCTGCAAGAGCCGATCCTTTGAAAAACCTCGTGTTTTCGTCCCATATTCTTAGCGTTATATGACTCTACAGCTCGAAAGTAAACTTTCTTTGATGAGGACCAAACTTTTGTTCGGTTTTTGTTTGGGTATTTGTTCGGTGTTGACCGATAGACAAGGGTACCAAGGTAATCAATGAGGTTCACCCATGAAGACGCAACAATATTTGAGTTTGGATCCAGGGCCGAGAAATCCTGATTCGCTCTGCCAATTCGGTCCCGGAGGAGACTACCAAGTCTGCTGGTCATCCTCGGAGGCATCATCCCAACGGAATCCTTTCATCAGAACATGGCAAGCGATACTGGGAGTTGCCGGTACCCTACTGGGGCTCTATCCCGAAGATCCTGCCGCTCTCGCCAATACCCCGTCTAGCCGCAAAGCTGTCCACAACATCCAGGAGCCCATGCATGTCGTCCATGTCACCCGAACGGTCCATCCAGATCACGCCACGTCAACACCAGATCCTCGCGGCCATATCCGCTTCCCAGCAGAGTCGTGGTTGTTCTCCGACGATGGCCGAACTGGCCCGGAAGCTCGATCTAAGTCGAAGCACCGTGTTCGGACATATCAGCGAGCTCCGCGCAAAAGGGCTTATCGAGATCTGCCCGGGCAAGGCACGCTCTTCGAGATTGACCTGCCTCGGGCAAAAACGGCTTGAGCAACTCCAACCGCATGCGAGTGACTTGGAGGATGAATCCACTGGAGAAAACACCATCCCCCTCCTGGGTCGAGTTGCCGCTGGACATCCCATCGATGCCATCGAAGAGAAGCAAGACTTATCCCTACATGGGATGTTCGGTACGGACCAAAGCCTCTTCTCGCTGCAAGTCCAGGGTGACAGCATGATCGAGGAAGACATCCACAACGGAGACTATGTCATCTGCCGTCGCACCTCAGTGGCACGTAATGGTGATCTGGTCGTGGCGATTGTGAATGACGATGAAACCACCCTCAAACGGTTTTATAGAGAAGCCGATCGTGTCCGACTGCAACCGGCCAATGCCCAATACCAACCCATCTACTCCAACCACTGCCGTATCGAAGCCGTGGTTGTGGGCTTACTACGACAACTTTAAAATCAGGGGTCATTGCGAACAACGTGAAGCAATCTTCAATTGTTAGAAAATGTGGAAGATCGCTTCGTGCCTCGCGATGACAGCAAGTTTTGTCAATAGGCAAAGCCATTTGACTCCGACCGCGCCCGAAGGAAGTAGTTTTCTTTGAGTGAATAAAAACGCTTAGTCGGTGGCCTCTTGTTTGGTGATTTGCACTCTAACCGTCTCCACCCATTTCGCATCGCCCTGCTTGAGGACTAATCGAATGGCACTTTGACCTTCGGGTATGGGGCCCGCACTAAAGGTTTTCTGCTGATTCGACGTCTGGGTGTATTTGATAGGAGCATAGGCCACCAGCTTCAATGGTGCAATCGACTTTTGCAGAGTCTGACCTGGTGCAATCGTTTCATAGCGTCTTTCCGGATCACGCACACGACCGGGTTCAGAATCCTGTGACACAAACATCCCCCAATCCCTACTATTGTAAAGATAAAGTGTCTCATGCCAATCCACCTGAATATCCTTGGAGGTTCGATTGGTTATGTCCAGTTCGAAAAACAGAAAAGAGTTCGTTCCCAACTTCAAGGGCTCGAAGGTAATGGTATAATTCGAGGTTTCCAAGCTTTGAATGGGCGGCTCGCTGACGAAGACCATCACAGGTGCGCACCCCAAACCAGCCAATGAGATCAGCAATAGAAATCCATAGTAAGATAGCTTCATGATCCTTGTCCCTGCCATTTTCAACTTGCCTAGACCAATTCAATCCAAAAGAAAATCCTTCAATCGCTTCTAAAGAAACACACAAGCGATTCAAGAGATCATCATACTATACACGGAGACCCCATCGGAATCACGAGTGAAATCTGCATCTCCAGCCACAAAAATATCCGTAACACACAACCCAACTTCACCTATTTTAACTCTTAGTCCCCATCACATCCCCACAGACCAGCGAGCATCAACCCCACCCTTAACGAATTATGCCGTAGAATATCCCCTTCAGATGAGATATAATTGATGAGTACCTGAATTATTGCCTGAACGCGTTTCACCTTGGAGGAGAAACCATGGGTTTCCAATGTGATCGGATCACTCAAAATCGCCTCACCCACAAGAAGGTCGTAATGATCCTCGTGTTGATCGGATCGACTTTAAACGTAGCCTGTTACGGTTTAGATGCCATCGATGCCAACGCCCCTTTGGTGATTAACGAACTATGCGCCTCCAACAATAGCACCGCCTATGACGAGCAGGGAGACTCTGACGACTGGATCGAGCTATATAATCCCTCTGCAAATCCTGTAGACGTGGCCGGACTATACCTAACCGACGACCTCTCTAATCCGACGCAATGGCGTTTCCCCCTTGATCGCCCTGACCTGACGACTCTGGCCTCGGGTGGCTATTTATTGATATGGGCCGACAACGACACCGCCCAAGCCGGTTTGCATACCAACTTCAAACTCGACGCAGATGGAGAAGACCTCGGCCTGTTCAGTGATGACGGTTCGACGTTAATCGATAGCATTACCTTTGGCGAACAGGCCACCGACATTTCCTATGGCCGTTTCCCGGATGGTGGAGCCCTCTGGCAATATTGCTCCACCCCCACGGCAAACGGCCCCAACACCGATGCCTTTGTGGGTGTCATCGATGATCTCAGTGTCAGCGTTGAGCGTGGCTTCTATAGCGATCCCTTCAACCTGGTCCTCTCCTGCCGCACTGCCGATGTTGAGATCTACCTGACCACCGATGGTAGCAATCCCATTACCAATGGCCAACCCACCGAACAAGCAAGTCTATACACTGCCCCCATAACGATCAGAACCAACACCTGCCTTAGGGCGGTCGCCATTAAGACAGGCTGGATGCCATCGCCGACCGCAACACATACCTATCTCTTTGACCTGAGTAACTCGATGAAGTCACTTCCCATCATTTCAATAGTGGGTGATGAATACCAGAGCCTCTATGAGCCCAATGGCGTCATGGCCATTGTCGGGGGGACTTACAACTCCAGCGGCGTATGGCAGTCCAGCGGGGCCAACAGCTACAACCACCCCATGCAGCGTGGCATCGATTTCGAACGTCAAATCTCCTTAGAAATCCTCGACGCCCCACTTCAATTGAACTATCAAACCGACTGCGGCATCCGTATCCATGGCAGTGACTACACCCGTCCCCGCTACACGCGTGGTGATGACTGGCTCACCTGCTGGGTAAACTACTGGCCTAGCATGAACACCAACAAGTTCAGCTTCAATCTATTCTTCCGCAGCCGCTATGGTGAGAACCGCTTTGAATATCCACTCTTCTGGCTCAGCGAAATCCTCTCCCACCAGAGCCTGGTCTTGCGGGGCGGACACAACGATGCCTGCACCCCCTTTGTCAAGGACGAGTGGGCACGACGGCTCTTTAGGGAGATGGGGTATATCCAGGTCACCGGTTCTTTTGCCAATCTCTTTATCAATGGCCAGTACAAAGGTTACTACAACCCCACCGAGCGATTGGACAATGAATTCCTGCAGGCCTGGTATGACACGGACAATGAATTCGATGTCATCACTCAATCCGGCCTGCGTGATGGTGACACGGATGCCTGGGTTGCCCTGCTCGATTATGTATCGCAAAACGACATAACCGACTCCGAACATTATGCCATGGTGACCGACCAACTCGATATCGCCAATTTCATCGACTACCTGATCCTACAGATCTACATCGCTAATTTCGACTGGCCCGGCAACAATTGGGATGTCCACCGCCAACGCACGGCCAACAGTCCCTTCAGATTCTCCATCTGGGACGCCGAAGGCCTGGCCGAGACCTGGACTGTGGGTGATCGCATGGACATGACCGCCTTCGAGGACTTCCCCAACTGGTCGGGCACCCCCGGCCTCAATCATATGGACGATCCCACCTCGAGGATCTACCGAGCCCTCAAAAACAACCCCGATTTCAGACAGCAGTTTGCCGACCATGTCCATCAACACTTTTTCAACCAAGGTCTCCTCACTCAGGATCACTTGCTCACTCGTTGGTGGGAAGTCTTTGGCGAGGTCATTCAATTCCTGCCCGAAACCGAACACTACCCCGTGGGGTTCGTTCCCACGGAGTTCATCCCTCTGCGTGAGCCCTATGTCTTAGCCGCCTTTGCTGAAAATGGGCTATTCAATCTCGATGTCAACGCCCCAACCTTCTTTGTTAACGACATTGCCCAACATGGCGGCAGCATCGACTCCTCGGATTTAATCTCGATGGCCACGGACCAAGGCACCCTCTACTACAGTCTCGATGGCACCGATCCACGCCTACCCGGCACATCCACCGACTCCAGCGAAACCACTGAAAACCTTGTAAGAGAAGCGGCCATCAAACAGGTCTGGGTTCCCACCGCTTCTATTGGCACCGCTTGGCGTACTGATCTAGGCTACAACACGGCCTCCTGGCAACAAGGTCATGGAGCGGTCGGTTATGAACATAGCTCGGGATACGAAAACCTCATCGAGATCGATGTTGAAGGTCAAATGTACAACCAACGCACCAGCTGCTATATCCGCATCCCCTTCCAGGCCCAAACCAACGATCTCAACGACCTTGATGAACTGGCCTTGAATATCCGTTATGACGACGGCTTTGTCGCCTATCTCAATGGCATTGAAATCGCACGGAGAAACTTCAATGGCACGCCCGTTTGGAACTCCAGTGCCAGTAGCGATCATTCCGATAGTGCCGCCCTGTCACTGGAACGCATTGACATCCCCAATGCCCACGATCACCTCAACAATGGAGCCAACCTCTTGGCTATCCACGGACTCAATCGCTCTACCGGCAGTTCCGACTTCCTCATCTCCGCGTCCCTGCAACTCATTCAGCAACATATCACCACCCCAGAGATCGCCTCTACCGCCATCGAATATACCGGCCCGTTTACTCTACCCCATAGCACCCACCTCAAAGCACGCACCCTGTACAAAGGCCAATGGAGTGCCCTGAATCAAGCCACCTACGCCGTTGGACCGGTTCAAGAAAACTTGCGTATCACAGAAATCATGTACCACCCGGCCGATCCCAACCTCGAATACATCGAATTGACGAACATAGGCGCAATCCCCATCAATATCTATGGCGTAAAGTTTACCAACGGCATTGACTTCACCTTCGAGTCTCTAGAGCTAGCCCCGGATCAATACGTCGTCGTGGTCCAAGACTTCAACGCGTTCACTGACGTCTATGGCAGCACCGTTCTAATCGCGGGGACCTTCACCGGCAGACTGGACAACAATGGCGAACGCATCGAACTCCAAGACGCCCTCGGCCAAATCATCCACAACTTCCGCTACAGCGACAACTGGTACCCCACCACCGACGGAGACGGCTATTCCCTAGCCCTAAAAAATCCCCATCAAACCGACCTTTCAACCTGGTCCAACTCCATGTCCTGGCGTCCCAGCTCAAGCCAAGGTGGTTCACCAGGAATTAACGACTAGCGTCCCATGGTTCTCCGGTCAATCTCTTAGAACCATAAAATCAAACAGCGTGTACCCGGAGCCTTGGGCCGTTGAGCCTGCACTGTCTTGCCGGCGTTCGAAGCCCTGATCCTGCGGCACTGGGGCCCGCTGCGTAGCCGTCATACGGACATACTTCGCTGTGGTCGTCGCAAACGTCTCGTCCGTCACGGTATAGGAAGCCCCCTTCTCCGTAGCGAACACGTCGGTCCAGTCGCTCCCGTTGACGGACGTCTGGATCGTGAATGCCTTGGCCGCATTCGTGCCCCACTTCAAAATCACCCGGTTGACCTCCATCGGCTCGCCCAGGTCCACCATGATCCACTGCTCACCATCTTCGGCGCTCTGCCAAAAGCTGTTGACGTAATCCGCATACGTTGTCGCCGTCACCACCTGACTCCCCGCGTGGTTCGGGTCGCTCTGCGAAGAGGCCGTCACCGTCTTGCCCGCAGCCAGGTTCCGGCCCGCGTCAAAGGTCCGCCACGTCCCCGCCTCAATATTGATCTCCCAATCCTGGTAATAGTTCAATATCGGCTTGTCCCCCTCAAACGCCATCGGCAAAAAGATGTAGTCGCCGTTGCGTCCTGCCGGCAGGTCCTGAACCCACCGGTCCCCGAAATACAGGTACAGCTTACCTTCTGTCCCTTCGATCGGCACGATCATATCCACCTGCGAATCCCACGAATTGCGTGATCCCGGTGTAGCCATCGACTCCGGGCGCGACCACGGCCCGGCCAGGTCCTTGGCCGTATAATAACGCGTTCCCGACGACTCGATCCCCGCGGTGCGTGAGGTGCCGTAGTAGTACAGCCCGTTGCGTTTGAGAATATGCGGAGCCTCCCGGCTGCGGATATCCCACAAAAACACCCGCTCATCCAGCGTCAGATAGTCGTCCGACATCCGGTAGATCCCGTGCTGGGCATTAGTCCCCACCGCCCAGGAGACATAGCACAGGTACGCCGTCCCGTCATCGTCAACATAGACCGAGCTGTCGCCCATCCGGGCCTCGTCCACCAGCGTTTGCCCTTTGAACGTAAACGGCCCTTCCGGCTTGTCCGCCGTGGCGATCCCCAGGTGCGCCCCGTTGCCGTCGTACTTCATGATCATCACGACCTGCTTGGTTTTCGGATTCTGAACCACGTCGATCCGGTTGACCTCCACCTCAAACTGGATGACCATCCCGTGATTGGTCCAGTGTACCAAATCGGGTGAGGTATAGCAGTATTGCCCCTGATGCCGGTCCCGCTGCGTCCCGCCGTACCAGTAGTAAAGCTCGCCGAACTTGACCAAACACCCGCTACGGGTATAGAGCCGCTCCCCGGCCTGATCCACCCAGTAAAAATCATTATGGATCGTATGCCACCCGGACTCCACCGCCCACAACGACCCCGCCGACAATAAAACCAACACGAAAAGTAAAAGTGTGCTACGCATAGTCATTGCTCCTCAACGATTATTCATCATTCATTCAAAAGCCATTCATGGTGTTACTGTATGGATTAAGCGAGACTCTAATATAGAATGCCTGGCGTTTCCTGACAACCGTTTTAACGAACCGGGATTGATATTTGGCTTAGTGATTTGATGTGAAACTTGTTGTACATAACTGTGACCTGCAAATAATCCCTTGTTCACCCCAGGTCTTTAGGTTAATATCCTTCTCAGCTCGGTAGATTCGCAATATTAATAGAACAGTCTGCTTTGTAGGGTGGGGCCAAGTCCCACGCGGTTTGTTTTTTGGAAAGACGTCTAATGGTTTGCAAAGACCGTTGAGCTTTCGATGATAGTGATAGAATGAATTGCAAAGAAAAAGACCTGAACTAACACCCCTTTGTGCTTGAACGACGATTCGCAAAACGAAAGCGTTAACTTATATTTTAAGGCCCAGCCCCCCTTTGAGGAAAAACCTGATGAATAGATTAGTGATTATGTTTTTAATGGCAATAGCCACGCTTGGTAGTGGCTGTGGAATAAACAACATTCAAGATGGAGAAGAGTTACAGGCTAACGAGGGTCTTTTTGGGTTTGTCTTAAAGACGAACTATACCGAGAATTCAAATCCTTTGATGACGCATATTGAGCTTTGGTATAGAGATCAAGGGGGTTGGGGTGACAAGTTTGCCATGTCAAGACAGGAGGATCTCTTTCTTGTTAAACTCAAGGAGGGTAATTATCAATTGGAGACAATCACATTTGGAAGCCTCGATTATTATCTGTCCGAACAGAACGCCTTTTCAGTCCACCCAAGAATGATCACCTACGGAGGACATGTCACCATCAACATGGATGTGAGTCTAGCGTGTACAGAGATGCACGAACCCTCAACTGAAAATAACCTCAATAACTTCAAGGCAAGATTGTCAAAGGAGTATCCAAAGACAGCGACCATGTTTGATATAGAGGAAGATCCCATGGAGCTCGACATTACAAAAGCAAAAAGAACCATTATAGTTGCCTACTAGATATTTTGAGCCACCTATGGGGTCGCCATCTATAGGATCGTCCCGGTTGATCCTGAGTCGAACAGCACCTCACGAAGGCATCGGCTAGTTCGGCACGAAAAAGCCTAGAGGCACGTCTTCAGGCTCTTCCTTGGATATAGCAGTTCAAACAGGTCCATTTGAGTCCGACTCTATGGTTTGCATTGCCCTGGAACGAATCGGCCGCTATACTGGAGACCATGCCACTGCAAAAGAGCAAGAGAGGCCCGGCATGGTGGGCGCGGCTGAAGGACGAGAAACTGCTGGATCTGCGTTTCTGCGATCTAGGGTTGACGCTTGACGATTCTCCAGTGGCTACGAGGGTTCGTGAGTTGTATGAGGAACTCAAGGCGCGTGGCCTGCAATATCGACCGCCCTGCTGGTTGTCTAGTGACTGGTTTTCGCCCACTGAAGGGCCGGGGATCGCGATTCCGTTCTATTTGGCGCATTCCCGTCTGATGCGTCTGGAAGATCGTCAAATGTTCTCCGTGGAAGGCGGGACCAAGACATGGTGCATGCAGTTGTTGCGGCACGAGGCCGGCCATGCCTACGAAACGGCCTATCGCTTGACTCGCCGCCCACGCTGGCGTAAGACCTTCGGTTCGGCCAGTCGTCCCTATCCGGAATACTATCGCCCCAAGCCCTTCAGCAAGAGTTATGTCCTTCACTTGGATTGGTGGTATGCCCAAAGTCATCCAACGGAAGATTTCGCCGAGACCTTTGCGGTGTGGCTCAAGCCGGGATCGACCTGGCGTAAAGACTATCAGGGCTGGCGTGCGTTCAAGAAACTGGTCTATGTCGATGAGCTGATGACGGAGTTGTCACGTAAGGCGCCGTTGTGCACCGATAAGTCACGCATGGACGACATCCGCGATCTGGAGATGACACTACGGGAACACTATGCCGAGAAGAAGTCCCGCTATGAGACCGACTATCCGGAGTTCTACGACCGCGATCTCCGCAAGCTCTTCTCTGCTCCCGGCGAATGCCCACGACGGACGTCGGCGGCGGCCTTTCTCAGGAAGGTGTGGCCGCAACTTCGTGGGCTGGTATCCCAGTGGACCGGCGAGTCGCCCTATACCGTCAACCTGGTCCTGAAGGACATGGTGGTTCGATGTCGCGAGTTGGATCTCTGGGTCGATCGTCCGGAGAATGAGATATACGTGGAGGCGGCCATCATGCTGACCATGCAAACCATGAACTATGTCCATAGCAGCGACCACCGCGTCGTCGTATAGGAAAGGTCACCCATGCGCGTTCTGGTCTTATCTCATCTGGAGTATACCCCTCCCAAAGACGTTTCCACGGCCCCGGTGAGGGGCTCGGAGTATTGGCGCACGGAATATGACGTTCTAGAGGCCCTGGCGACACTGGGACATCAAACCAAGATCCTTGGCGGGCTCTCGGAACTGACCGATGTGCGTGAGTGTCTCCAGGACTGGAAGCCCAAGGTGGTCTTCAATCTCATGGAAGAATTTCGGGGTGAAGGGATCTATATGCCCTATGTCCTGGGATACTTGCAGTTGAAGCGGGTAGCGTTTACCGGATGCAACCCGGCCGGTCTGTTACTGGCCGACAACAAGGCCCTGGCCAAGAAGATCCTACGCTACCACCGGATTCCAGTACCGGATTTTACCGTCTTCCCCCGAGGTCGACGTGTCCACCGCCCCCGTCGACTTGACTTTCCACTAATCGTCAAGTCGGCCACGGCCCACGGATCCGAGGGGATCTCGCAAGCCTCGGTGGTCGATAGCGATGCCAAGCTGGTCGATCGTGTGGCCTTCATCCATGACGTCATCAAGACAGATGCCATGGTCGAAGAGTTCATTAACGGCCGTGAAATCTATGTGGGCGTGATGGGCAATAACCGGTTGGAGACCTTTCCCTTCTGGGAACTCCATATCGAGAATCCGGCCGAAGGCAGTGTACACATCGCGACCCGCAAGGCCAAGTTCGATCCCGACTATCAAGAGGCACGCGGTATCCACACCGGTCCAGCCAAGAAGCTCCCTACGGAGACGGTCGATCGTATGGTCAAACTCTGCAAGCGAGTCTATCGCGTCCTAGGGCTGACCGGTTACGCCCGCATGGACTTTCGCATTTCGCCTGAAGGTAAGGTTTATCTCCTGGAGCCCAACCCCAATCCCGACCTGGCTGATGACGAGGACTTTGCCGAAGCCGCGATAGCCGCGGGGATCGACTATCAGACCCTGATTCGTCGCATCCTGAACCTGGCCTTGCGCTACCGGTCAACATGGGGCTAGCCTCCACCGGGAGGAGTCAGGGTCTTTAATCTTAACTGTTCGTTATTGCTTCATGAGCAATGATTAAGACGTGCCCCTCAGACCTTTCTCTGGCTGGAATCTCCCCTGTTACCGTCATTATTGATGTTTTTGTTTGCGTTAACTTAGGATATTTTAAAACGCCATAAGCTTGATTTTTCCCCTAATAATGGGTATTTTAAAATCAGAGAATTAAATAGAATAACTTAGAATCGTAATAACGACTGTTATCCATATGTAAAGCGGAGGTATCAATGCGAAAGTCAATTTTCTCTTGGGTGTGTATCTGCATAGCAGGGATCATTTCCCTAGGCCAAGGTGCGAGTATTGCTGCGGAGAACCTGAGCGACATTGAGTGTGCCACTGATAACTATGATCTTGAAATAGATCAGTTCTCTTTAAGTAATCATGGCAGCGATAAACAAACCACCGTGAAAAACGCATTGATGACTACTCAGAATGATCTCGAAACCTTGCAAGCACTTGTCGCTCAACAGGAACTCGCATTATTACATCAAGATCTACTACTTCAAACCATGGCTACTTATCTTGAGTCAGATCTGGTTTTATCACAGACGCCTACTCAAACGTGGGGTGGGCATATGTCTGTCGCAGAGCCGTATGAACCCACTGGTGGCTGGAACGCAGTATATAGAGCTGCAGATGACTTTACTCCAACACAAGACTGTAATATTTGCGTGGCGAGATGGTGGGGAGGATCATATGACGGCAGACATGGTGAAACAGACAGCATTGACAATGTAAGAGAATTCTTAATTGAAATCTATAGGAGTGAACCGAATTCTAGCCAGCCCGAAGACCTATTATATAGCTTTATATTGCCGAGAGAGAACTCATTCATCACGTTGACTGACCAAGAGCTTTATGGCGACAGTGATGTTTTCAGTCTTGTTGTGGAATTCCCTGAGCCTGTTCCAGTCGAAGCAGATACACACTACTGGTTCTCCGTATCTGCCTATCTAGATGAATCACCGATGTGGGTTTGGCTCAAAAGTGATGATGGGACACCAAACGCATCAATAGATTATGATGTAAACGGCGTGTGGGGCGATCAGCCGTGGAATTCAAAGAAAAGCTTGGCGTTTGAATTACGGTCATCTGAAACAATTGTTAACGAGTCAATGTAAGGGCAGGCCGAACACCGTATAGCCCTGCCTCCTCATTGATATCTCCCCATATCAGCGCAAACAAGAAGGACTCACAGCAAGCTGTAAGTCCTTTTCTTATAAGCAGTAGCGGGGACAGGATTCGAACCTGCGACCTCCGGGTTATGGGCCCGACGAGCTACCAGACTGCTCTACCCCGCAGTTAATTTTTCAAAGAGGAAGTACTATATCACATCATCTTGAACAGTCAAGCAATGTTTTAGAAATCCGTTAAGATTTAATCTTGGCCTTGATCTGTTCGGCTAGGTCGGCCATTTTCCCCTCTGGATACTTTCCAGCAGGCCAACCCCTGAGAATTTCATCACCGGTCATACGGGGAATGATATGAAAATGCAGGTGATCGACAAGTTGACCGGCAGCCCTGCCATTGTTGCAGAGAACATTGTAACCTTCACAACCGGTGACTGCGACCACGGCTTGAGCAATGCGTCCCAACACGGCTGCGATCTGGCTGAGGACGTCAGGTGGGCAGTCAATCACAGTAGCAGCATGGTGCTTGGGGATCACCAGGCAATGGCCATTGCTCAAGGGACCAATGTCCAGGAAAGATAGGACATGGTCATCCTCATAAATGAGTGCGGCCGGAATGTCTCCGGCCACAATTTTTGCAAAAGATACAGTCTGCTGTTGTCATTACATGACTCCTAGCCAACCGCCCTTCTTTAGTCTTTGGTCTGGTCGCCTTCGGTCTCGGCGGGAGCGTCGGTTTGAGGTTCCTCGGCAGGAGCTTCCTCTGCCACGGCCTCTTCGACCACTTCTTCTTCGACCGGCTCGGCTACGGGTGCGGCTGCGGGGATATCCGCGGCTTGGACCTTCTTACGGGTCTTGCCCTTGCTTTGACGCTGGTCGTCTTTGCCGACGAGTTGCAGCAGGACCAGTTCACCGTTGTCGCCCAGACGACGTAGGGGCATCTTGATGATGCGGGTGTATCCACCGGGACGATCCAGGTAACGCGGGCCAATGTCGCTGAAGAGCTTGCCCACGACGGTACCGCTCTTGACGGACTCGCCCCCCTCTTCGAGGGTGTAGATGGCGCGGTTGCCCAGCAACTGGATCACGCGACGACGACTGGCCAGGTCACCCTTCTTGGCGAGAGTAATGAGCTTCTCTGCCATGGGCTTGACCTCTTTGGCCTTCTGGATGGTCGTAGAAATGGTCCCGTGCTCGAAGAGCGACGACACTAGATTCCGACGCAAAGCAACCCGATGTTGGGAGCTGCGATTTAATTTTCGGCCTGCTACTCGATGACGCATATGTCTCGAACCTCAACTGTTGTGTACTTTTTCTAAATCTATTACTAAATCAATGTCACTAGACATTGAGATCGGTCATCCCGAGGGTTAAGCCAATATCAGCCAGCTTACGCTTTATCTCGCGAAGCGAGGTCTTGCCAAAGCTGCGGATCTTGAGCAATTCGGCCTCGGTCAACTTGGCCAACTGGCCTACGCTCTCGATCTCTACAGATTCGAGGCAGTTGCTGGCCCGCACGCTCAGTTCCAACTCCTGGATGGGAGTGGCCAGACGACGTGCCAATTCTTCATCAACCTTCTCTTCTTCGGCGGCTTCGTCAATGGCCGGGCCAGAGACGCTGGCTTCGCCGATCTCACTGTACTGCACAAACGGGTTGATGTGCTTACGCAAGATCTTGGCGGCTTCGACCAGGGCCATTTCCGGAGTCACGGTTCCGTCGGTCCAGATTTCCATGACGAGCTTATCATAGTTGGTCTTCTGGCCCACACGGGTGTTTTCCGTGCTATAACGTACTCGCAAGACGGGTGAGTAAACCGCATCCAATTGGATGAGTCCCACTTCTTGTTCAAAACGATCGGAGGCAGCGATGCGTTCGGACGCCGGGACATAACCCCGTCCGTTCTCAACGGTCATCTCGATCGAGAATTCGATATCTTCGGTCAACGTGGCCAATACGGCCTCTTTGTTGACCACTTCAATGGCCGGGTCGGCCTGGATGTCGGCAGCGGTGACAGCACCGGCTTTATTGACATCCACACGCATGGTCTTGGGGCTGTTGCCCTGCAACCGTACGACCAAGCTCTTGACGTTCAAAATAATATCCGTAACGTCTTCCATCACACCAGAGATCGAGGTGAACTCGTGGTCGACCCCCTTGATCTTGATCTGGGTTACGGCGCTTCCTTCTAGGGAAGACAGCAGTACGCGTCTGAGGCTATTGCCTATCGTCGTGCCAAAGCCACGCTCAAATGGTTCAACATAGAAGCGGCCAAACTTATCGTTCGAGATACTCTGATCTCGTTCGACACGGGTTGGCAACTCCAAACCCCGCCATGTAACTCGCATACAGGCCTCCGATCAAATATTTTTCTTATCGTCGCCGGTATCATCCATTCCGTTGGGACTTTAGGATACCGGCATCGGGTTACACGTTAATTGTTATCTGGAACAAATTTCCACAACCAATTGTTCTTCAACCGGAATCTGGATGTCCTCGCGGGTTGGCAAGGCTACCACGGTCGCCTCAGGTTTGCCGCGGTCTAGCTGCAACCAAGCCTGGGTGGTGAAGTTCGGGCTGCTATCGAGCTGCTCTTTGACCATCTTGACGCTCTTGTCGGCGTTCTTGATGGTAAGCTTGTCGCCCACACGGACAGAGAAGCTACTGATGTTGACCTTACGACCGTTGACATACACGTGACCGTGTGAAATCAACTGACGTGAAGACTTGCGTGACGGAGCCCAGTTGAGCTTGTACACGACATTGTCTAGGCGTTGCTCAAGCAGTTGCAGCAAAGCCACTCCCGTGTTGCCTTTCATGCGTTCCGCTTCACGGAAACACTTCATAAAGGCCTTTTCCATAACGCCGTAATAGCGTTTGACCTTTTGCTTTTCACGCAAACGCACACCGTAATCGCTACGACGCGGACGACGCCACCCGTGCATACCGGGAGCGAGGTTGCGTTGCCGCTTTTCGATCTGACACTTTGCAGTCTCACATTTAACGCCTTTGAGGAACAGCTTCATGCCCTCACGTCGGCACAGTCTACAAGATGGACCAAGGTAACGTCCCATTGAGTCTCAATCTCCAATTCAAACGCGTGCTACTTGTTTTGTTTTATACTCGTCTGCGTTTCGGCGGTCTACAGCCATTATGCGGCAAAGGAGTGACGTCTTCGATGGATGAAATACGGATTCCGGTACTCTGCAAGGCAGAAACGGCCGGTTCGCGACCTGCACCGGGGCCCTTGACACGGACTTCGACTTCACGAACACCGTTACGTTTGGCCGTGTTGGCTGCCTTTTGGGCAGCCTGTTGGGCGGCAAACGGGGTGCTCTTACGCGAGCCCTTGAAGCCAACGTTTCCACCAGAACTCTGGCAGATCGCGTCGCCATCCATATCCGTGATGGTGATCACGGTGTTGTTAAATGTTGCCTTTACGTGGACAATGCCTCGGGCGACATTCTTTCTTACTTTTCTTTTTTGACTCTTTGCCATATCTTCATCTTCTCACTCTTAAGCTGATTATCAGCCGACTCGATCTGCTAAATCGCTACCGTTTGAAACGGACGACTAACGCATTTCCTTAACACCACGCTTGCCAGCCACGGTCTTACGGGGGCCTTTACGGGTGCGTGCATTACTTTGCGTACATTGACCGCGACAAGGCAGGCCACGACGATGACGCAGGCCTCGATAACAGGCAATGTCTCTGAGCCGTTGAATGTTCTGCGAGACATGACGACGCAATTGACCTCCAACGAGGTAACTGCGGTCGATAATCTGCTGAATACGGCTCAATTCGTCCTCGTTAAGATCGCTAGCCTTGGTCAGCGGCTCGATCTTGGCTTCTTCGAGGATTTGAGCGGCGGAGTAACGGCCAATGCCCGGAATATAGGTCAAGGCAATCCAAATCTGTTTTCTATCCGGGATATCAATACCCACTATACGCGGCATATTTGCTCCTTATGTCTTCGCTCTAGCGATTATCCTTGGCGTTGCTTGTGACGAGGATTCGTGCAAATAACCCGCACGACGCCCTTGCGACGGATAACCTTACATTCTTCACAGATACGTTTGACTGAACTTCTAACTTTCATAACAGCACCTAATTTAAGATTGGCGTTCTGTTTTGTCTAAACTTTATCAATGACGCAGTACGATGCGGCCCCGCGTCAGGTCATACGGTGACATTTCAACCGTCACCGTGTCACCCGGTAAAATACGAATGAAGTGCATTCGCATCTTACCGGAGACATGTGCCAAAATGTGATGTCCATTTTCGAGCTCAACTCGAAACATCGCATTGGGCAATGCCTCTGTTACCTTGGCCTGTAATCGTATTGCATCCTTTTTAGCCATTTGTCTTAACAAGCCCTCAAATCGAATCTCTACTCGTTAGAGCTTCACAGCCGTCTGCCGTTATGGCGACGGTATGTTCAAAGTGAGCAGAATCCATGCCATCGGCGGTCACCACGGTCCACCCGTTGGACAAGGTTCGCACGGCCGGCGTCCCGGCATTGACCATCGGCTCAATGGCGAGCACCATTCCTTCTGTCAGGACGATATCGTCAGCCAGTAATTCACGGCTCACGAAATTGGGAACCTTGGGTTCTTCGTGCATTTGAGAACCAATCCCATGGCCCACAAAGTCACGCACGACACCAAAGCCAGCTTCCTCGGCATAACGCTGCATTTTAGCTGCCACTTGGCTCCAACGAACCCGAGGACGAGCATGTTTAAGAGCGATTTGCAAGACCTGATCAGTTACATCCAACAAACGTTGACGTTCAGGGCTAATCTGACCGATAGGGATGGTTATGGCTGAATCACCACAATATCCTTCCAGTCGGACCCCGAAATCAACGCTCAAGATATCGCCTTCTTGCAGAACCATCTGCGAGGATGGGATGCCATGAACGACCTCATTATTTACGGACGCACAAATCGCACCTGGAAAGGGCTGGCGTGCATGCGGGCTACGAACTCCCTTAAAGAGGGTTGCAGCTCCGACCTCACCGGCCATCTGGGTGGCGAGTGCATCCAGATCAGCGGTCGTCATTCCGGGCTCTGCCACTTCTTTCAGTTTTAAAAGAACACTGGCAACAACACGCCCCGCTTGTCGCATCAATTCAACTTCTTTTTGACTACGAAGCGTTATTGCCATCAATATTTACTCTAAACCACTAGCTATCGTTGATCGCTATTTGACTTCAGCTAAAATCGCTCGGATCACTTCATCCACGGCATCGGCACCACTATTGGCATCAATGTCATGAACACTAGCACCACTACTTTTATAGTAACCTACCACTGGAGCGGTTTGCTCGTGATAGTGTACTAGACGTTTCTTAACGACCTCAGCATTGTCATCAGGGCGTTGAATCAAATCTTCACCATCATTGTCACACTTGCCCTCAACCTTGGGCTTGAGGTTCGTTACATGATAAACCGCCCCACACTTCGGGCAGCTGCGACGACCACTCATTCGCTCAGCGATGACTTCGTCATTCACTTCCAGGTTCAGAACCACATCAATGGGTGTGCCCTGAGCAGCCAAAGCCTTATCCAATGCTTCAGCTTGATTAACGGTGCGAGGAAAACCGTCAAGAATGAATCCACCAGCTGGTGTCTGGCCAATGGCCTTAATCATCATGGAGATGATCAGATCATCAGGAACCAATGCACCCGAATCCATGTATTCTTGCGCCTTCTGACCCAACTCGGTATTATTCTTACGCTCGGCCCGAAGGATATCACCACTGGACAGATGTCCAGTATTGTATACGTCAACGATTCTTTTGCACTGGGTTCCCTTACCAGCACCGGGTGCTCCTAGTAAAACGATTCTCATGAATACGCTCCCTTGATACGTCCAGAGCCACTGAAGCCCTCATAGCTTCTCATTAACAATCCGGCCTCGATCTTCTGGACTAGGTCCAGTGAGACACTCACAACAATCAGCAACCCGGTGCCACCCAAGAAGGTCGCGACACTCCAGTCGATCCCAATGATCACGGCCAGTACGGTCGGAACAATAGCGATCACGGCCAGAAATGCAGCACCGTAAAAGGTGATGCGGGTCATGACACTTTCCAGATAATCAGCCGTTCGCTTGCCTGGACGCAGGCCCGGAATAAAGGCCCCAGAGTCACGAAGATTCTTGGCCATCTCACGGGGCTGGAACTGTACCGTCACCCAGAAGTAAGCGAACAAGAAGATCAATACCAGATACAGGACATTGTAGGTAAAGGCCTGGAATCCAAGTGCTTCATTGATACTGATCAACAGGGTTGATTCAGGGAACTGGTTAGATAACCAACCGACCACGATAGGCGGGAACATCATAAAACTGGAGGCGAAGATGATCGGCATCACACCACCCTGGTTTACACGCAGAGGGATGTAATGACGTTGACCGCCATACATACGACGACCACGCATCATCTTTGCCTGTTGAATCGGGATACGACGTTGGCCTTGAGTAATCAGGATCGCAGCAGCGACCACAAAAACAAAAGCCAGGGCCAGGAACAGAAGCTTACCCAAAGGCATCCCCCCCTGACCTCCTACCGTCAGATTTACATTTTTAAAGAGCTGCCCCACGGCCCAAGGCATACGTGAGACAATACCGGCCATAATGATCAAGCTGATGCCATTGCCGATACCATATTCATCAATCTGTTCTCCCAACCACATCAGGAAAACCGTACCCGCGGTCATTCCCACGATACCCATAAAGGTTCCAGCCACTTCCATGCCTGGATAGATAAACTGTCCCAGGAGCTTCATATACATCATGCCCTGAATGACACAGATACCTACGGTAAGATAACGCGTGTATTCTTGTATTTTCTTATGACCCGCTTGGCCTTCCTGTCTCAATTTCTTGAGCTGAGGGATCACCTCACCCAAGAGCATCAAAATAATCGAAGCGGTAATATAGGGCATAATACCCAAGCCGAACAGACTACTCTTCGAGAGTTGGCCACCGGTAAACATCTGCATATAGTTGGCAGCACGACCGAGTGGACTATCCGACGTTCCGCCCGACATAAAGTCCTTGATCGCGGCAGAATCAAAGCAAGGATTCGGAATATGGAATCCAATGCGGTAGATCATCAACAAGAAGATCGTAAAGAGAATCTTATTGCGTAGATCTTTAACCTTGAACACATTAATTACGGCGTTGATCATGATCGCATATTCCTATAACTGTGTGCATCCTTTTAGCACAGTTGTCTCCTGCTTCAAGTCTCCAGGTCTCATTAAGCACCGATGACCTTTACGCAACCACCACACCCCGTGATCTTCTCTTCGGCAGAGCGACTGAACTTATGGGCTGTCACTTGCAGCTTCTTGGTTAGTTCACCATCACCGAGAATTTTGATCCTGCTCTTACGATTACTGACCAAGCCCATGGCTAGCAGTTGATCCAAGCCGACCTCAGCACCATCGTCAAAACGCTCGAGTTGAGCGACATTGACGACATCGTAACGAGTCGCAAAGTTGGCGTTATTAAAGCCACGTTTGGGCAGGCGTCTAAACAGTGGCATTTGACCACCTTCAGAGAGACCCATGCGACCGGCGCCGGCTCGGCTACCTTGACCCTTGTGGCCACGTCCAGCGGTCTTGCCTTGCCCAGTTCCCTGGCCACGGCCTAGCCTCTTGCGAGCCTTATGTTTTCCTACGACTGACGTAATCTCATGATAAAGCATATAGTTCACCTACTGTTGAGCATCAACACCTAGCCGACTGCAACACCCCGCATCTCTTCGATCGTTTCCTTGCAGCGGAGTTTTTTAAGTCCATTGAGTACGGCCTTGACTACATTCTTGGCCGACGTACTGCCGTAAATCTTGGTCAAGACATCCTGGACTCCGGCATATTCCAACACCGCACGAGCACTTGAACCGGCAATAACGCCGGTACCCGGGCTGGCAGGAACCAAAACGACTTTGGTCGCACGGTACTTACCAATGACTTGGTGAGGAATCGTTGTCCCTACCAACTCGACGTCCACCATTGATTTCTTGGCATCTTTTAATGCCTTTTCAACGGACATGGGTACTTCGTTGGCCTTACCATAACCGATCCCAACGGATCCGTTACGATCACCCGCAACCACCAAGGCTGCAAAGCTAAAGCGACGACCACCCTTAACAACCTTTGAGCAACGATAGATCTTGACGACCGTATCTTCCAAAGGTCCTTCTTGTTGTTCTATTTGTCTGACTGGTTCTGCCACCGTTTTCTCCAAACTCTAAAGAGTCCCTTAGAATACCAATCCAGCTTCACGTGCACCATCGGCCAGTGACTTGACACGACCATGGTATTTGAAGCTGCTGCGATCGAAACTTACACAACGAATACCCACATTCATGGCCTCTTTGGCGAGTGTTTCACCAATAATTTTTGCGGCCTTTTGATTGCCAGCATTTTCGATTTGATCACGCACAGCCTTGCTGCGAGTCCCGCAAGAAGCCAAGGTCACACCGGCCACGTCATCAATGATCTGAGCATAGATATGACGATTAGACCTAAACACGGCCAAACGAGGACGTTCAGGAGTCCCCAAAACTTTCTTACGAACACGATATTTGCGTCGTTGCGCTGCTTTTTTATGTGATTCTGTTTTCATAGCGTTCACTTAACCTAAAGATTAGCCACCGGTTGCAAAGGCCTTACCCACCTTACGACGGACATGCTCGTCTGCATATCGAATCCCCTTACCCTTGTAAGGCTCAGGCGGTCGGACGCGACGCACGTTGGCAGCGAACTGACCTAATATATGCTTGTCGCAACCGCTCAGGGTAAACTTGGCAGGAACATCGTTACCACGCGTTGCCTTGACTTCAATTTCGACATTGATTCCAGTAGGAATTTCCATCTCAACCGGATGGCAGAAGCCAATCTGGAGAACCAGTTTTTTGCCTTGCTCGGCAACATTATAACCAGTCCCGAAGATTTGCATCTTGCGTTCGAAGCCCTTACTTACGCCAGTGACCATATTGTCAACCAGAGCTCGCATGGTTCCATGCAATTGTTTTGCCTCACGATTATCTGGAGTTTCATTCTCTACCAGAACCTGAGACCCTTCTGTCTTGACTTTAATCTTGGGATGGCAGTTCATTTCCAGCTTGCCTTTGGGGCCGGAGACCTTAACCGTCTGTCCCTTGATTTCAACAGTCACGCCCGAAGGCACATCAATCGGTTTTTTTCCAATTCGACTCATTTAGCACACCGTGCAAAGAACTTCCCCACCGACATGTTGTTGACGGCAGTGTTTATCGCTCATGACCCCTTTACTGGTCGATACAATTGCCACACCCAGTCCACCGAGGACCTTGGGAATGGAATCCACTTGGGCATAGACCCGGCAACCGGGCTTGCTGCTTCTTTGGATTTCAGTAATCAGAGGATCGCCTTCCTGATCATATTTCAGAAAGACACGCAGGATACCCTGCTTACCGTCCTCAATGCGATCGAAATCTACGATATACCCTTCATCCTTAAGGACCTGGGCAATACCTTGGCAAATTTTCGATGCTCGGATACTAACGACTTCTTTGCGAACGCGTGAAGCGTTGCGAATTCGCGTTAGCATGTCAGCAATGGGATCACTCAAACTCATAACTTATTGCCTCACTTTGGCTGATTGTTCTGTCTACCAACTGGCCTTCTTTACGCCAGGAATTTTGCCTTCGTTGGCCAACGTTCTGAAACAGATACGACAAATCTTAAACTTACGGTAAACCGCACGCGCGCGTCCACACAGCTGACAGCGTGTGTATTGGCGAACGCGGTATTTCTGTTTCGCTCTAGCTTTGTTTTCAAGTGCTGTGGTTGACATTAATTGTCTCCGATTCTATGCGTGGTCACTTAATCTTGACCTGCGGTGGTCCCACTCTTAAACGGCATTCCGAACAGGGTCAGCATCTTGCGAGCCTCTTGATCCGTCCTGGCCGTCGTGACCATACAGATATTCATACCTTGTTGGAAATCAACCTTGGCCGGGTTGATTTCCGGGAAAATACTCTGCTCGGTTACACCCATGGAATAGTTTCCACGACCGTCAAAGCTCTTGTCCGAGAGACCGCGGAAGTCACGAACACGAGGAATAGCCAGGTTGATCAGCCGATCCAGGAATTCATACATCCTTATGCCTCGCAGAGTAACTTTAAGGCCGGTTTCGTAGCCTTCACGTACCTTAAAGTTAGACACACTCTTCTTCGCCTTGCAAATCACAGGCTTCTGACCACTTATGGTAGTCAGGTCCTTCAAGGCTCCGTCCATAAAACGTTTGTCTTGAATGGCTCTTCCAACACCCATGGAAATGACAATCTTTTCCAGCTTGGGTACGGCCATCACATTGGTGTAGCTGAATTCATTAGTCAATTCAGCAACGATCTTGGACTTGTATAGATCTCTTAGTCGTGCCATGTTGTTCTTCAACTGCCTCGAACTTTTGTTTTAATGTCTTATTACTTTTGGACCTTTTTAACGACGCCCAGCTCTGATCCATCCAAAGTCACGCGTTTCTTCGCTCCCTTTTCATCCACAGAGAAACGTACACGAGTTCCCTTATGGGTTTTAGGGTTCACTGGAAGCACGTTACTGATGTGAATGGGTTGCTCCACGTTAATACGACCACCCTGAGGATTTTGTCGTGAAGGACGTACATGCTTCTTGACCAGGTTATGACCTTGGACCAAGACACATTGCTTTTCGATATTGACGCTTAGTACTTTGCCTTTAGCACCTTTATGGTCACCGGCAATAATTTGAACTTCGTCGCCCTTTTTTACATGTAAGGCCATAATTCTAACCTCGTGTTCAACCGATTCACTTATACCACTTCGCTGGCCAGCGAGATGATTTTCATATAGTTCTTTTCACGCAATTCACGAGCCACTGCACCAAAGATGCGTGTGCCGATGGGGTTGCCATCACCATCGATCATCACCGCGGCATTACTATCGAAACGCACATAACTTCCATCCGCTCGACGCACGGGGTGCTTGGTACGGATAATGACGCACTTATGTACCTTTTTGTCATCGAGTTGACAGTTGGGCAGTGACTTTTTGATGGCCACACAAATGACATCGCCAACGGTAGCTGTCGGTCTCGTATCTTTTCCCGTACGTGAACCACTACGTCCCAACACCTTTATACAGAGTGCCGACTTAACACCTGAATTGTCAGCAATATTCAACATGGTTTCTTGTTGTATCATGTTTGCACTTCTCTATTACTTAGGAGGTCAATTAGCCTTTTGCACGACCTTAATCAGTCGCCAACTCTTGCTCTTACTATAAGGACGGCATTCCGCAATCTCTACCAGATCACCGACCGTGCTGACATTGTTCTGATCATGAACGGACAGCTTTGTGCGACGACGAACATACTTACCATACTTGGGATGTTTGACCTTGTAATCGATCTGAACTTTGATGCTCTTATCACCGCTGTTACTAACTACAACGCCGGTTACTGTTTTCAGTTTGTTTTCTTGCATCGCTTAATTCCTGCGGCCTGCAAAGGCTCGACCTTATTTCTTTTCGTTCAGTAAGGTTTTGATCCGTGCGATTTCGCGTTTGGTATTCCCAACGGCACGGCTATTTTCCAACTTTTCAGTCACGGCTTGCGAACGCAGTTCAAACAATTGCTTACGCAGTTCACCGAGCTTACCTTCCAGCTCACCAGCCGCCATTTCTCTGTATTGCTTAGCCTTCATATGATTCCTCTGACACGCTATATATTAGAGCGAATGTCTACGTTTTACAAAGCGACAACGACAGGGCATTTTGTGAGCAACCCTAACCAATGCTTGCTTCGCCACATCTTCAGGGACACCACCGATCTCAAAGCACACCTGACCGGGTTTAACACAGGCTACCCAAAAGTCCACGTCGCCCTTTCCCTTACCCATACGTGTTTCCAGGGGCTTGGAGCTAATGGGCTTATGTGGGAAGATCCGAATATAAATCTTACCTTCTCGACGCAGGAAGTGTGTTGCCGCCACACGACCAGCCTCAATATTACGAGCCGTGATCCACTTGGTCTCAAGAACTTGCAAACCATATTCGCCAAAAGCAACATAGTTGCAACGAGTGGCATGGCCCTTCATCTTGCCACGCTGGCTCTTACGATATTTAACTCTTTTTGGCATCATCGCCATGCGATCGTTCCTTTATGCTATATTCAACTCACAGTGACTCGTCAGTGTTTAAACTATTCCGATTGTGCCGAAGAGGTCGCTTCAGCAGCAGGTGAAGTAGATTCAGCCGATGCTGTTGGAGCTTGTGCTGGGCGACGTCCACCAGCTTCGCGTGGTCCACCTTCACGACGGGGACGACGTTGCTGTCGACGTTTGTTTTGGGGAATTTCGACCTCTTCACCAAACTTACCACGGTAGATCCAAACCTTGATACCAATCGCACCATAGGTGGTTCGTGCCGTAGCAGTGGAATAGTCTACGTTAGCATCCAGAGTATGAAGCGGAATACTTCCTAACTTCTGCATCTCTTTACGGGCCATTTCAGATCCAGCCAAACGACCAGAAGCAATGATCTTAACTCCCTTAGCACCAGCAGCCATGGCATTTTCGCAGTATTGCTTCATGGTCCGACGGAAAGAAGCACGCTTACCCAGTTGTTCACTGATCGCTTCAGCGACCAGCTTGGCATTGAGATCAGGTTCCTTGATCTCAATAACATTCACCGCGACCTTCCGACCGGTAAGTTCTTGGAGTTCATCACGAACCTTCTCGACTTCACCACCCCGTGGGCCGATGCAAACACCGGGACGTCCACTGTGCAGGGTCACGTTCACCTCATTGCGTGTTCTGACGACCTCGACCTTGGCGACGGCGCCTTTAGGCATGGTACGATTGAAACGCTTGTCAATATAGTCGCGGATCTTTTGATCCTCTACCAGGTTGATGCCATAGCTTGCCTTGGGGGCGAACCATGTACTCTGCCAACCGAGTGTGACGCCTGTTCTAAAACCAATTGGTGACGTTTTCTGACCCATAGTCTATTCTCAATATTGTGTTAATGATCCTAGCTTAAGCTTCTTGAGTAACCGTTACCACGATGTGACAAGCCCGTTTACGAATCGGGTGAGCACGACCACGGTCTTTGGCAATCCAGGTCTTGGTACCAATCCGACGACCGGCATCATCAACCCGAGCTTCTTTGACAACGAGATTCTCCACATCAGCCTGTTGTTCATCTGCATCGGCCACAGCACATTTGATGAGTTTATGTACCATCGGAGCTGCACGACGTCGGGTAAAACTCAACATGTCCATAGCGTGCTGTACAGGTTGGCCTACGATCATATCCGTGACCAAGCGAGCTTTGCGAGCAGACATGGGAGCGTATTTGTATCGACATTGCCAATCCATCAGCTGTTGCGGTTCAACATTCAAAGCAGTGGCTAAGGCTTCGATGTCTTCACGACTGGGTTTGGGCTTAAACAATCCCTTGAGCCAGTTCTTGAGGACACTTGCGGCCTGCTTCTTATCGCGGCTACCCCGAACCAGGTGACCGGACAATTGTCCAACCGTCATTTCACGGTCTTGACACAACTGTTTTACTTTTTGTGGACTCAACATAAATCTGTTCTCTCAAATCGCCTCAACGCTAATTATAGCTAGCGAGGCACCCTTACTTCTTGCTCGAGTGGCCCTTGAATGTACGCGTGGGAGAAAACTCACCCAGTTTATGACCGACCATATCCTCGGTCACAAACACCTTGTGGAACATTTTGCCATTGTGAACCATGAAGGTGTATCCCACGAACTCCGGTACGATGGTGCAACGGCGTGACCAGGTCTTGATAGGATCCTTGGTACCAGCGTCCATTTGTTTGCTCACTTTGATGATCAGCTTTTCATCAACAAAGGGGCCTTTTTTTAGCGATCGTCCCATATTTAATTACTCGTCTAGCGAATCGTTTTCAGTTCTCTGGATTAATCCAGCTTATTATCAATTAGAGTACCAACTGACCTTGTCGTGTATTCTTACGACGGCGAATGATACGTTTGTTACTGGTCTTGCGGGGGTTACGGGTCTTGCCGCCCTTAGCCAGTACACCCGTGGGTGAACACGGGTGACGTCCACCGTTAGCCCGACCTTCACCACCACCCATGGGGTGGGCAACCGGGTTCATGGCTTTACCACGAACGTGAGGTCGACGTCCCATGTGACGCTTGCGACCCGCCTTACCGATACGCACATTCTGGTGATCCGGATTGCTGACACGACCGATCGTCGCCCGGCATTCCTTACGGACCATACGCATTTCACCGCTGGGCAGAACAACCGTGACCCAATCACCGTCTTTGGCAACGATACGAGCGGCATTGCCTGCACCTCGTACCATCTTGCCGCCTTGACCAGCGGTCATTTCGATATTATGAATCTCCATCCCGCCAGGAATGGCAGACAAAGGCATGCAGTTGCCCATTTTGGGCTCGCAAACCGCCCCGCTCTCAATGGCCTCACCCACTTGGATACCCAAGGGAGCCAGGATATAACGCTTCTCGCCATCTTCATATTGTACCAAGGCAATAAAGCAAGTACGATTGGGATCATACTCAACGGTCTTAACCGTGGCGATCATGTTATCTTTATTGCGTTTGAAGTCGATAAGTCGGTAGATACGACGAGCTCCACCTCCACGGAAACGAGTGGTGGTCACTCCATGGTGATTGCGTCCACCGTGTTTCTTGATCCGCTTGCAGAGCGTCTTTTCCGGCTTCGACGTGGTCAGTTCTGCATAATCATTTACAGAACTGTTGCGACGTCCGTTACTGGTTGGTTTGTAAACTCTAATTCCCATAGCTCAATCTTTATCTTTATAAGAGTCTTAGAACAGGTCGATATGATCGTCGCCCTTGAGGTAAACAATGGCTTTCTTCCAACTGCGGGTCATGCCGATATTACGACCACGTCGACGTGACTTACCCTTGCGATTGCAGGTGCGAACCTTGTCAACCTTCACACCATAAAGCTTTTCAACCGCATGTTTGACCTGAATCTTGTTTGCGGCCTTGTTGACTTCAAAGCTATAGGCACCACGAGTATTCGCGAAATGCATGCCTTGCTCTGTGACCAGCGGTTTAATAATGACGTTGTATTCATCCATTGCCATGATCGTCCCAAACAATCAGTTACTTATAAAATCACCCGGCTTTCAGGGTGTTGATTAATTTTACTGCGGTGTCCTATCCAGGAAGGCCATGATGGCATCCTTGGTAAACAGCATCTTTTCATGCCCGCAAATCTGGCCGGCATTCAAATCGGTCACGGGTGCAACCTCAATCCTTTGAATGTTTCTGGCTGACTTATAGACATTTTGATCCAGTTCCTTAGTGGCCACCACGCAGCTTCGCTCGATTCCCAGCTTACCGAGAATACCGGCGAACTTCTTGGTGCGAGGACTCTCAAAATCGAGTCGATCAACAACTACCACCATATTCTTTTGCAGCTTGGCCAGTACGGCACTGTCACGAGCCAACCGACGTTGCTTCTTCGGCATGTCCTTACCGAAGTCACGTGCCTTCTTGGCAAAAGCGACACCACCACCGGTGCGAACACAGGTCCGACGGTTACCAACGCGGGCATTACCAGTGCCCTTCTGACGGAATAATTTCTTGGTCGAGCCGGAGACCATACCACGACTCTTGGTCGCGGCAGTTCCAACCCGCTTATTGGCGTGATACATCACAATGGCTTGCTTGAGCAAGGCAAAGCGAATCTCGCCACCCAACAGGGCTTCATCAACATTCAGGGTTTCGAGTTGTTGCCCATCTTTATTGTAAACGGCCAGCTCAATCATGATCGTCTTTCCGTACTCCTAATACCTCTACTTCGAGGACTTGGCACTGCGAATAATGCAATAGGTGCCTGCCGCTCCGGCAATGGCACCCTTGACTACTAACAAATTCTTTTCTGCATCCACGCTCAGCAGATTGTGATTCTTGGTGGTCACGCGATCTTGACCCATACGGCCCGCCATACGCTTCCCCTTTTTGGGTCCACCCGGTCCACCGGCATTGGAGGCATGTGAGGCGATCGAACCCGGAGCACGGTGCTTACGTTCGCAACCATGAGACGCGGGGAAACCACCAAACCCATGACGCTTCATAACACCGGCATAGCCTTTACCCTTGCTCAGGGAAACCACATCAACCTTCTGAGTCTCTTCGAAAACCGACACCGTCAATGAATCCCCAACTTCGCAACCCGCATCCTGACCCTTGGCCAGTCGCAACTCACGAACAAAACGCTTGGGTGCGGTATTGGCCTTTGCAAAGTGACCCACCTGGGGTTTTCTCTGACGCGAGGCCTTCTTATCTTCAAAACCCATCTGTACCGCTTCGTAACCATCGGTCTCTTGCGTCTTGATTTGAGTCACGACACAGGGGCCAGCCTGAACGACGGTGGCGGGCACCATCTTGCCGCTATCATCATATACGCGGGTCATTCCAACTTTCTTGCCGAGCAACATTGCCATCTTTAACTATCCTCGGTGTAACTTGAGCGAACACGCTCTATCTTAATCCAGCGGCCTTAAGCCTTGATCTTGACAAAGACACCAGCAGGTACCACCAAACGGTTGAGCACCTCGGCCGTACGGGCATTGGCATCATGGATGTCAATCAAACGTTTGTGCGTACGCAGTTCAAACTGCTCACGCGACTTCTTGTCAATATGCGGACTCCGCAAAACCGTATAACGCTCGATCCGCGTGGGCAACGGCACTGGGCCACTGACGCGGGCGTTGGTTTTGCGGGCATGCTCTACAATTTCGCGGGCCGAAGAATCAAGGGCCCGGTGATCATAGGCTTCCATCCGAATTCTGATACGTTCACTTGCAGCCGCCATACATTACCTCAAATTCAACTTGCTGCCTCTTACTCACTCAACAACCATCTGTTGTTCGCGACACCATATTAGAGTACCCAACTGTTCCGGGCCCAATAAATGGAAGTCCGTAAGATACACAACAAAACTAACCAAAGCAAAGATAAAATCTAATAATAAGTGTAGTTTCTCACACTTATACTGATTCATTATTTATACTAGGAGGTGAGCGAGCCAGATCGAACCTTTTAAGGCTCAAGGCAAGAGGTGGCAATTCTCTAAGCTGCCTACCAGCATAGGGAACTGCGGTTACTTAACGGCCAAAAGGCCTCGCACACCACTGTTGCTTATTTAAAGAGCGACATCGACCACATCAATTAAACTTCAAAGTCGAATCACCCTGGAAGACCGTAGTTCAACTTACGGTTGAAAAGATACAAATTTATCAAACGTCCCTGAAGCTGTCAACAAGTTGTTGATAAAAATCCTAATATCAGGTTAAAAACCTCGGATTCGTGAGCGATATACTCTCTGAATCCTGGTATTGCCCTATATAATGATCTGCTCGGCGATCTGTTCCGGGACTTTTTCGTAGGATTGAGGCTCCATGGTAAAGGATCCCCGCCCTGCCGTCAGGCTACGAATCTGACTGGAATAGCCAAACATCTCGACCAACGGCACACAGGCCTCGATCACCCGCATATCACCATGAAGATTGCAATCCGTGATATTGGCTCGTCGCCCGAGCAGATTGGCCTGCACGGGCCCAAAATAGGCCTCCGGTACCGCAGCCTGAACTCTCATGACCGGCTCTAATAGCACAGGACCGGCCTCTTTCAAGGCACGCTCGACAGCTATGGCCGCAGCCTGTTCAAAGGCTAATTCCGAAGAATCCACGGGGTGGTGCGATCCTCCAGTCAGGGTCACCTTGATCCCAATGACCGGGTAACCGGCCAGGATTCCACACCCCATAGCCTCCTGAGCCCCCCGCTCCACAGCGGGAATATAGTCCCTAGGAACATCGCCTGAGGTAATCTTGTTTTCAAAGGTAAATCCGGAATCCCAGTGACCATCATCAGTCATGACCGGCTCAACCGTCAAGATGACATGACCGAATTGACCATGACCACCGGTTTGACGCTCAAACTTGGCCTCAGCTTGTCCCAGTTGAGTAACGGCCTCTTTATAGGCCACCCTGGGGGTACCCACGCGTACATTAACCTTCTTTTCCTTAATCAGCTTATGTTGTAAGACCTCCAGGTGAAGTTCCCCCATCCCGCTGATAACGGTCTGGCCGGTTTCTTTATCGGTCTTGTATTCAAAGGTTGGATCCTCGCGACGCAGCTGCCCCAGTGCCTCGGCCAGCTTGGCCTTGTCCGCAGCTGAACGGGGCTCGATCGACATGGTAATCACGGTCTCAGGGAAGGTAATCGTGGGCAAGACAACGGGATTGCGACTTTCACAGATGGTATCGCCGGTCAGGGTCTGCTTGAGGCCGATAACCGCCACGATATCGCCAGCCTGGGCTTTATCGAGATTATTACGATCGTTGGCATGCATCTCAAAGATGCGGGTGATGTTTTCCTTTTTGTCGCGATTGGGATTGAGTACCCGGGTACCGCTCTTGAGGGTGCCCTGGTAGATCCGTAGGAAACTCAAATCGCCATGAGAATCACTGGTAATCTTAAAGGCCAGGGCCACCAAAGGCCCCTCGGGATCACACTTGACCTCAATAACCTTGCTTTCATCGCCATCCTTATGGGCCTCGATCACAGGACGTTCGGTCGGAGCCGGTAAATAGGCCACTACCCCATCGAGCAATCGCTGCACCCCGATATTACGCAGAGCCGATCCCACGAAAAGCGGTTGAATTCGATTGGCCAAAACACCGGCCCGTATGGCCCGGTGAATTAAGGCTTCAGAGATGGTTTCGTCGGCTAAAAAGGCCTCCATCAACTCATCATCAAATTCGGCAATGGCCTCCAGCATGTCATTACGGTGCTGATCGGCCTGCCCCTGCAACTCTGCTGGGATGTCCTTTTCTTCAAACTTGGCTCCCAGAGATTCCGCGTCATAGAAGATCGCCTTCATCTCGATCAGATCCACCACACCGGTAAACTGATCCCCCTCGCCAATGGGAATCTCCAGAGGGACCGGATGAGCCAAGAGCTTGTTGCGGATGCTCTCGACTGACATCTCGAAGTCGGCTCCAATTTTATCCATCTTATTAATAAAGCAGAGACAGGGAAGATTGTACTTCTGACCCTGACGCCAAACCGTTTCGCTTTGGGCCTGCACGCCTTCGCTGCCGTCAAAAACCGCCACTGCCCCATCGAGCACACGCAGGGATCGTTCAACCTCGGCGGTAAAGTCAATATGCCCCGGGGTGTCGATCAAATTGATATCGTAACCAGCCCATGGACATTTAGTTGCTGCTGAGGTGATCGTGATCCCCCGCTCCTGCTCCTCCTCCATATAGTCCATGACCGCAGTGCCTTCATGGACCTCGCCAATTTTATAGGTCTTGCCGGAATAAAATAGAATCCGCTCTGACACGGTGGTCTTGCCCGCATCGATATGGGCCATGATGCCGATATTTCTGATCTTCTCTAATCGTCCCATAGAGTCCTACCAACACGGTATCAAAAGACAGCAACGGCAGTTCGATGAATCAGTCGTTCACCGCTCAACTGCCGCTGTTATATAAAAAAAACTGCCACGGTAATCTGTTAAAATCAACCGTGGCAGTGTTACTGATTATTAACTACCAAGCAAAGTGGGCAAAAGCTTTGTTCGCCTCGGCCATGCGATGCACGTTTTCACGTGTCGTCATGGACGTGCCTTGCTTGTTGTAGGCGTCCATGAGTTCCGCTGCCAAACGTTGACACATAGGCTTGCCCTTTTTACCGCGAGAAGCGGCCAATACCCAACGGAAGGCCAGCGACTGTTGACGCTTGGGATTCACCTGCATGGGAACCTGGTAGCTGGCACCACCGACACGCTTGCTGCGTACTTCCAGCATGGGCTTGACATTATTGATGGCGGTTTCAAAGACTTCCAACGGCGGTACGTCCTTTACCTTACCTTCAATAATTTCCATGGCATCATAAAACACCTTTTGGGCGGTGCTCTTCTTGCCATCTAACATCAAACAGTTGATGAATTTCGATACCAACTTACTTGGATATTTGGCGTCAGCCTTTAACTGGGTACTGGATGCGGTAAACTTCTTGGCCATATTGTCCTCATCGACTTCGTTAAGCGAGTCAGTTCTTTACTTGTTTCTTACTTCTTGGCGCCGTACTTACTGCGGCCTTGCTTACGTCCGGAGACACCGGAACAGTCCAACACACCGCGAACGATGTGATAACGCACACCGGGAAGGTCACGTACACGACCGCCGCGAATCAACACCGTACTGTGCTCTTGCAGGTTGTGGTCGATACCAGGGATATAAGCGGTTACTTCTTTGCCATTGGTCAACCGAACACGAGCAATCTTTCTCAAGGCCGAGTTTGGTTTCTTAGGCGTTTGGGTCCTGACCACCAGGCAGACGCCCCGCTTTTGCGGGCAACCGCTGATATCAGATACTCTCTTTTGGCCTTTTGACTTGGCTCTTGGACGTCTTACTAATTGATTAATCGTTGGCATAGTCGTTCTCTGTGACCTTTTTCTCTATTTTAACCTTCTAAACCCAAAGCTTGCTTGACTGCGGCATCGGCCCGAGCTTCGGCATCCTTAACATCCCGAATCTCTTCAAATTCCTTGGGCAACGGTGCTTCAGCCAAGTGCTTGACCTTCATATCCAAATACGGCTTGTAGGCGGTACCCGCAGGAATGAGGTGTCCTAGGATAACGTTTTCCTTCAAACCGACCAATTCGTCCTTTTTACCAGCTAAGGAGGCCTCTGTCAAGACCTTGGTTGTTTCCTGGAAGCTGGCGGCCGCGATAAAGCTCTCAGACCAGAGCGAGGCCTTGGTGATTCCGAGCAGCAGGGTTTTAGCGATGGCGGGCTTGGGTTTCTTACCCTTGGCCGGTTCACCACCGATGGATTCGACCTTTTCGTTGATCTTGGCCAATTCCTGCTTTTCGACGACATCACCTACAACCAGGGTTTGACGAGAGCTGGTGGTGGCACTCAAGACGTCCGGGGCATCGCCGACATTGGTAATCTTGACACTGGTACTCAGACGCTCGTTTTCCTTGCGGAAAATGAAACGGTCCACCACTTCACCCGGCAGGAACGGCCCATCGCCGACGCTCTCGATCTCGACCTTACGCATCATGGCCGAAACAATAATCTCCACGTGTTTATCGTCGATATTCACGTTCTGAGAACGGTACACGTTCTGAATTTCACCAATGAGATAGTTCTGCAGGGCCTCTTCACCCTTAATCCGCAGGATATCGTGCGGGACCAAGGGGCCATCAGTCAGAGCGTCACCGGCGTTAACACTATCACCGGCATGGACATTCAGGTGGCGATCACGTGGCACGTGGTGTTCCTTCTCCATGCCACTTTCACTGCGGACCAGAATGGTCATCTTGCCCTTGCGTTTATCGCTACGCAGTTCGACGCGACCGGAAATCTCGGCCATAGCTGCCGGATCCTTGGGCTTGCGGGCCTCAAAAACCTCGGTTACACGCGGAAGACCACCGGTGATATCCTGGGTTCCTCCACTGGCACGCGGTTGGTGAGCCAGCAGCTCTCCGGCCTGCACGCCCTGACCTTCACCCACTTCAATACGGGCACCAGCCGGCAGGTAGTGAACATCCAGGATCTTACCATTATCGTCTTCAATGATGATCTGCGGGTGTTTGTCGCCCTTGTGTTCGATCACTACGGGTTTTTCCACAACCTTGCCGTCTTCACGGGCACTACCACCACGCATTTCCTCGATTTGGACGGTTTCGCCTTCGAGGATGTCTACGAAGCGGATGTTACCACCGACCTCAGCGAGAATCGGAGTACGGTGCGGGTCCCAACCAAAGAGGATTTCACCGATCATGACCTCGTCGCCATCCTTGGCCACCAGCATACCACCATAGGGTACCTTGAACTTGGCCAATTCACGGTCTTTGTCATCTATCAGGGCCAACTCACCATTACGCTTGAGGGCCACGGTGGTGGAAGAGCCATCTGCATTGCTATAGGTCACGGCATTGATGCCACGATATTCCACACGACCGTCACAGGTGGCCTTTTGTTCACGTTCGAGAATCGCACGCGAGGCCACACCACCGGTGTGGAAGGTTCGCAGAGTCAGCTGGGTACCCGGTTCTCCAATCGATTGAGCGGCGACAATTCCGGTTGCCGCACCCTCTTCGACCAGACGTCCGGTACTGAGATCCCAACCATAACACTTGGCACAGATACCGAAGGAGCTATCACAGGTCAGCGGACTGCGGACACGAATGGCATCCAAGCCCAAGGCCTCGATCTTACCAGCGGCGACCGGGGTGATGACTTCGTTTTCACGCACGATCATCTCATCGGTGATCGGGTTGCGGATATTATCGCGGGCCGTACGACCGACAATCAACATCGACAGCGGCACATTGACCTCGTCACCCTGGCTGACCACGGTCTTGGTAATCCCCTGCAGGGTCCCACAATCGCGTTCCAGTACGATCACGTTCTGGGCCACGTCAATGAGCTTACGGGTCAGGTAACCCGAGTTAGCGGTCTTCAAGGCGGTATCGGCCAAGCCCTTACGAGCACCGTGGGTCGAGCTGAAGTATTCGAGAACGGTCAGACCTTCACGGAAGTTGGACTTAATGGGCGTCTCGATAATCTCGCCACTGGGCTTGGCCATCAGAGCACGCATACCGGCCAGCTGTTGAATCTGATCGACACTACCACGAGCACCCGAGTCACTCATCAGGTAAATCGGATTGAGATAGGGGCTACCGTCATCCAAACGGTCTTCCTTGAGGCCCTTCATCATTTCGCTGGTTACACCCACACGAGCATTGGTCCAGGCATCGATCACCTGATTGTAACGCTCACGTTCGGTCAAGACACCATCCTGATAATTCTGCAGGATGTCACTGACACGGGCCTCGGTCTCAGCAATAATATTTTCCTTCTTGGCCGGAATCTTGAGGTCGGTCAAGCCGAAGCTCAGGCCCGCCAAGGTAGCATTCTTAAAGCCACATTCCTTGATACGATCCAGCAAGTCGATGGTCTCGGCACTACCGGTATAGGCAAAGCAATCGCTAATCACGCGGCCCAATTTCTTTTGCGACAAGGCCAAGTTATAGAACGGCATATCCTTGTGCAGGATATCGTTAAAGATGCAACGACCAACCGTGGTTACGATGACCATGGTGGGATCGTCATTCTTAGGTTGTACGACTTCGCCCTTGGCATTGACGACTAGACGACTGGGCATACGAACCTTGATCAGTTCGTGAATACCGATCTTTCCGGTTTCATAGGCCATAAAGGCTTCGCTTACATCGCGGAAGGCTTTCATGTCCTTTTCACTGGCAGCGGGAGTTCCTGGCAACCGGAAATCATCCAAAGACAGGGTCAGGTAATAGTTCCCCATCACCATATCCTGTGAGGGGCTTACCATGGGAGAGCCATTGGAGGGCGAGAAGATGTTCCCCGTGGTCATCATCAACACATGGGTCTCGGCCTGGGCCTCGACACTCAAGGGCAGGTGGACCGCCATCTGGTCGCCATCGAAGTCGGCGTTGAAGCCCTTACAGGCCAAGGGGTGCAGCATAATAGCGTTACCCTCAACCAACACCGGTTCAAAGGCCTGGATACCCATGCGGTGCAGGGTCGGGGCACGGTTGAGCAGTACTGGATGTTGGTGTATGACCTCTTCGAGGATGTCCCACACCTGCTCGTCCCGACGCTCGATCATGCGTTTGGCACTCTTGATGGTATCGGCAAAGCCATGTTGCTTGAGTCGGCGAATGATAAAGGGCTGGTACAGCTCCAAGGCGATCTTCTTGGGTAAACCACATTGGTATAGACGCAGTGCCGGTCCCACCACAATCACGGAACGGGCAGAGTAGTCCACACGTTTACCCAACAGGTTCTCGCGGAAACGCCCTTGCTTACCCTTGATCATGTCGGTCAAGGACTTGAGGGGCCGATTATTGCTGCCCAGAACAGGTCGTCGGCAACGGTTGTTGTCCAGCAGTGAATCCACGGCCTGTTGCAGCATCCGCTTTTCATTGCGGATAATGACGTCCGGGGCATTGAGATCGATCAGTTTCTTGAGACGATTGTTTCGGTTGATGATACGGCGATACAGATCGTTCAAGTCACTGGTGGCAAAATTATCGCGTTCCAGTAAGACCAAGGGACGCAAATCCGGTGGAATCACGGGAATGGCTTCCAGGACCAACCACTCAGGACGGTTAACGCTGTTTTTCACCTCATTGATGGTCTTGAGACGTTTGGTCAGGTCCTTGATCTTCTGTTGGCTATTGGTCTTGGTAATGGCATCACGCAATTCTTGGCTGACGGCATCCAGATCCAAGGCCGTCAACAGGCTCATGATGGATTCGGCACCCATGGAGGCCTTGAAGGTGTTGCCATACTTCTCAATAGCGTCACGGTAATCTTCTTCACCCAGCAACTGACCGGCTTTGAGCGGACTCTGCCCGGGATCGGTGACGACATAATCTTGGAAGTAGATGACCTTTTCCAGATCCGAGGCCTTCATGCCCAGAATACTGCCCAAGCGATTGGGAATGGCCTTAAAAAACCAAATATGAACTACCGGAGCAGCCAAATTGATGTGTCCCATGCGTTTACGACGCACGCGACTATGCGTCACCTTGACCCCACAACGGTCACAGATGATGCCTTTAAATTTAGTACCTTTATATTTTCCGCATGCGCATTCCCAGTCCCGTTCCGGGCCGAAAATACGTTCACAGAACAACCCATCCTTCTCCGGGCGGTAGGTACGGTAATTGATGGTCTCAGGCTTGCGTACCTCACCAAACGACCAACTGCGTATATCGTTGGGGCTGGCGAGCTGAATCCTGACCGAACCGTAGTCATTAATGCGATCGTAAATGTTTCCTAACATGGAACGCCCCTACCTATGAAATTCTTAGATATTAAAGAGCTGCGTTTCCGAGCCGCTTCTTTTCCAATTGGATGTTCAAGCCTAGGCCACGGATTTCATTACACAGCACATCAAAAGATAACGGTGTCCCCGCTTCCAGCGTATTTTGACCCTTGACCATTGACTCGTAGATCTTGGTCCGGCCTTCGACATCGTCACTCTTGACCGTCAGCATTTCCTGCAGGGTGTAGGCAGCGCCATACCCCTCCAGGGCCCAGACTTCCATTTCTCCAAAACGTTGACCACCAGTACGGGCCTTACCGCCTAATGGCTGCTGTGTAATCAAGCTGTACGGACCCGTGGCACGGGCATGAATCTTGTCGTCCACCAGGTGATGCAGCTTCAGCATATAGATGTAACCGATGGTGGCCTGTTGATCGAAGGGCTCACCGGTGCGGCCATCGTAAAGTTGTGTCTTAAGACTATTGGGCACATTGATAAAGAATTCATTGGGATTAGGAATAACCCCGTCTTCTTCCAAGGCCCGTTTACGTTCAGCCATGACCTCGTTGGCCTGATTGTTCAGGTCAAAAAGTTCTTCTTCACGGCAACCATCAAAGACCGGGGTCTGAGCTCTAAAGCCCAAGACACTGGCCACCCAACCCAGGTGGGTTTCAAGGATCTGACCGACGTTCATACGACTCGGTACGCCCAACGGATTGAGCAGGATGTCAACCGGGGTTCCGTCCTCGAGGAATGGCATATCCTCTTCAGGCATGATCTTGGCGATAATACCCTTGTTACCGTGACGACCGGCCATCTTGTCACCAATGGATAGCTGTCGCTTGATGGCCACGTAAACCTTACACATCTGCAAAACGCCACTGGCCAGTTCATCACCATGTTTCAGTCGTTCGGCACGGCGTTTCTTTTCTTCTTGGATATCAACGATGCGATTCCAGTAGCTATGAACCACATTCTTAACCTCTTCACGTGCTGCCGCAGGTTTGATCCACTTGATATCGAAGTTCTCGATCTGTTCGTAGATCACCTCGGTGTCATCGCTGGCACCGAGTTTCTGACGGGTCGTGGGATCCACCAGGTCGATCTCTACCTTTTCATGAATGGTGGCGACCATCTGGCGGAAAATAGCACATTCCTTGGCCCGCATCTCGGCCTCAAACTGCTTAATTTCTTCTTGCAAGGCCTTCTTTTGATCTTCGGTCCCTGCTCCACGACGTGTAAACAGTTCGGTCTTGATGACCACGCCTTCATAACCACTGGGCAACTCCAGCGAGTCGTTCTTGACATCCTCACCGGCTCGACCAAAGATGGCATGCAGGAGTTTCTCTTCCGGAGTCAGTTCGACCTTACTCTTGGGCACGACCTTGCCGACCAGAATATCACCTGGGCAGACACGCGTTCCTTCACGAACCACACCGTTTTCGTCGAGATTACGCAGGGCCTTCTCGCTGACATTGGGGATGTCACGGGTAAACTCTTCCTTACCCAAGCGAGTCTCACGGACCTCAGCGGTAAACTCATCAATATGGATACTGGTAAAGCTATCGTTCTTACAGAGGCGTTCGCTGACAACAATGGCGTCCTCAAAGTTGAAGCCATCGTATGACATAAAGGACACCAAGACATTGCGTCCCAGGGCCAATACGCCCTTGTCCGTTCCCCCACCGTCAGCAATCACCTGACCGGCTTCGACCTGTTGCCCCAACTGGACGATCGGGCTCTGATTCAAGCAGGTCCTCTCGTTAAGGCCGACATACTTCTCGAGATTGTACTCATCGGTATGGTCGATCACGATACGATTCGCATCCACAGCCGTGATCTTACCACTCATGCGGGCACGCACTACCATACTGGAGTGCTGTCCCACAATATCTTCCATCCCGGTACCCACCAAGGGAGCACTGGTCTTGAGCAATGGCACGGCTTGACGCTGCATGTTGGAGCCCATCAGGGCACGGTTGGCATCGTCATGATCCAAGAACGGGATCAATGAAGCTGAAATACCCACGATTTGCTTGGCCGCAACATCGACGTATTGTACTTCTTCACGTGGTACGGTGGCTAATTCGCCTTCTTTACGGGCCAAAACCAGACCTTCACGAAGACAATTCTTTTCAACGTCCACCTCTGAGGGCGGTGCAAAGACCATCTCCATCTCTTCGTCGGCACGGAGATAAACCACCTCATCGGTGATGTTGCAGTTTTCCACCTTGCGATACGGGGTTTGCAGGAAGCCATATTCGTCAATGGTGGTAAAAATCGACAGAGAAGAAATCAGACCAATATTGGTTCCTTCCGGCGTCTCAATGGGACAGATACGACCGTAGTGACTGATGTGAACGTCACGTACCTCAAAACCGGCACGACGACGATTCAGACCACCCGGGCCCAAAGCCGAGAGACGACGTTCGTGTGTCAGTTGACTCAGGGCATTGGTCTGATCGACCACCTGGCTCAACTCGCCACGACCGAAGAAATAATTAATACTACTGGCGACACTCTTAGAGTTGATCAGGTCGGAGATGCGGACCCGATCCTCTTGGTCCCGCTTCATGCTCATGCGTTCCTGTACGGTTTTGCGTAGTTTGAGAAGACCCTTGCGAATTTCATCTGCAGCCAACTCATCAATCGTACGCAAGCGACGGTTACCCAGGTGGTCGATGTCATCGACCTGTCCTTGGTTGTTACGCAGAGCCAAGACATATTTTAAGGTATTGATGAAGTCTTCTGGACGAAGTGTCATCTCGTCTTCAGCCACGTTTTGATCGAATTTACGATTCAAACGGAACCGCCCCACCTTACCCAGGCGATAACGGTTGGCATCGAAGAACTTCTCAGCAAAGAAGCTAGTCGCTTTTTCTTGATTGGGCGGATTGCCAGGGCGCAGTCGCATGTAGAACTTGAGCAGGGCCTGCTCGGAACTCTGACAATCGTCCTCAGCCAAGGTGTTTAGCATAATAGCATCGCGAACGTCTTCGATAACTTCGAGTTCATCCAGTTCGCTTTGCTGTATATGGGCCACCTTGTCACTGAGCTGTGCACCGGCCTTGATGAGGATTTCTCCGGTTTCGGTATCGACCACAGGGCCAACCGCCCACATATCCGGAGTCAGCTTTGAGACCGGTACAGTCTTTGTGGGATAGAACTCCCGCAAGATCTGCTCAGTACTACTCAGTTCTGGATTGATGGCACGCAGGAATACGGTTGCCGGAATCTTACTGGACTGGTCGATCTTGACGACCATGATGTCCTTCTGAGTGACACCGATTTCGATCCAGCTACCCCGTTCGGGGATAATACGACCGCCATGCAGGATACGGTCGCCTTCTTTGCTTTCAATCAGAAAATCAACACCCGGACTACGGTGCAACTGGCTGACGATCACACGGACCGCCCCGTTGATGATGAATTCGCCACCCCCGACCATCACCGGGATTTCACCCAAGTATATGGCCTGTTCGGCAACGTCCTCACCCTCACCGGTTCGCAAACGACACCAGAGCTTCAAGGGGTGGGCATAGGTCAACCGGAGTTGCTTACACTCACGCGGGGTGTAATGCGGTTTTTCCAATTCATAGGAAAGATACTCCAGGACCATCTTCTTGTCATAGCTCTCAATGGGGAAGATTTCCCGGAACAACGCTTCGAGACCTTGCTCTAGACGTTTATCCTTAGCGGTCTCCAACTGCAGAAAGCGGGCATAGCTATGCCGCTGAACTGCAGTTAGTTCCGGGACTTCTACCGCATCTTGAACACGACCAAAATTCCTAACGGTCTGTGATACCATCTGAAACTCCCACCATCATCCTTTTTGCTCACTGCCGTGCGGGCGTTACACCAACTAACTCATTACACCAACGCTTAGGCCAATTCGACCGTGGCACCGGCGTCTTCGAGTTGCTTCTGTGCCGCTTCGGCATCTTCCTTGCTCAGACCTTCCTTAATGGCCTTCGGTGCACCTTCAACCAATTCCTTGGCTTCCTTGAGGCCTAGACCGGTCAGGGCACGGACTTCCTTAATGACTTGGATCTTCTTATCGCCAAAGCCCTTGAGCACCACGTCAAAGCTGGTCTTCTCTTCGGCTTCTTCAGCAGCACCACCGGCAACAGGAGCAGCCATCACAACACCACCACCGGCGGCGGCTTCGATGCCGTACTCTTCTTTGAGATAGTCTACCAATTCGTTGGCTTGCATCAGGGTCAGGGCCACAATCTTATCGCCCAATTCTTTGGTTTCTGCACTGAACGTTTTTGCTTCTTCACTCATGAGTAAGAACTCCTCTTGTCACGCTCACAGTAGCCGGAATTACACCATTCCGTTTAACCCACCAGGGGGACAGCCATTGAGCCGCTTAAAATGTTCTAAATTGTTGAATTGTATTTCAAGGAAAACAGAAGGTTCACGCGACTAAGCGGCCTCTTTATCTGCCTTCTCGATTATGGTCTTTAAACAACCGGCAATCATTGAGCCTGGACCCTTTAAGGCACCTGCCAGCTTAGCCCCCGGAGATGCAATACACCCAGCCACTTGCCCTTGTAGTTCCTTACGGGTCGGCATGCTGGCCAGTGCCTGAGCACCCTTGGCATCAAGAATGGCCCCATCCAAGAAGGCTCCCTTGACCTCCATGGCCTTGACCTTCTTGCCCCAATCTTTGAGTTCTTTGGCCACATCAACGACGCTGTCACCACCAAAAGCGACCGCACAAGGTCCCTTGAAAAGGTCTGCGGCATCGTTCATATCATGTTCACGAAGAACACTACGGAACAATGAGTTCTTGACAACCAAGAGCTTGATGCCCTTTTGCTTGAGTTCTCCACGCATGACATTGTTGTCAACACCGGGGATACCCATGAGGCTAACGACCAGAAATTCGTTGGTGTTGCCACCGTCAACAGCCTTGGCCAGGTCTTGTTGCAATAACCCTTTTACAAACTTACTCATATTACCACCTGTTCAATGGTCTCTATGTTATCAATCTGGTTACAGGGCGATTTCAACACCCGGACTCATGGTTGCGCTGATGGAGACCTTTTTAATGTAGTTCCCCTTGGCAGCCGAAGGTCTAATCTTCTTGATATGTTCGATAAAAGCTTCGATGTTCTCCTGTAAACGCTTTTCATCGAAGCTTTGCTTACCCACAATCATGTGGACATTGCCACTAGAATCGTTACGGAACTCAACCTTACCGGCAGCGAACTCACTTACAGCCTTGACCACTTCCATGGTGACTGTACCGTTCTTGGGAGATGGCATCTTGCCCTGCGGACCTAAAACTCGACCGAGTTTGCCAACCTTGCCCATGACCTTGGGCGAGGCAATAGCCACGTCAAAGTCGAGCCATCCGTCCGAGACCTTTTGTACGAGTTCATCGCATCCGGCTTCGGTGGCACCAGCAGCCTTGGCGGCTTCGGCTTCGGAATCATCGCAAAAGGCAATAACCGTACGGGACTTGCCCGTACCATGGGGTAGGCTAATGGCACCACGGATCAATTGATCGGCCTGCTTGGGATCGATTCCCAGTTGCATGACACACTCAACAGTTTGATCGAACTTGGTCTTACTGAATGACTTGATCAAACCCACGGCGGTCTTCAACCCCACGGCTTCTTTAGTGGCCTTGGCCTCATCTGCTTTATAACGTTTGCTTTTGAATTTCATAGTAATCCCCGTTCAGGACGGTATTCGTTCAATCGAGCGTTACTCGACTTCAATTCCCATACTTCTGGCTGTTCCACAGATAATCTTCATGGCCTGCTCGAGACTGTGAGCATTGAGATCAGCTTTTTTGGTCTCGGCAATCTCTTTGACCTGATCCATGGTAACCTTCCCAACCTTTTCCTTGTTGGGGACACCTGAGCCCTTGGCAATTTGAGCAGATTGCTTGAGCAGAACCGCTGCCGGAGGACTCTTGACTTCAAAGCTGAAGCTCTTGTCTTTGTAAACGGTAATCACGACCGGTACGGTGGTGCCGTTCATCTCCTTGGTGCGGTCATTAAACTGCTGGACAAACTGTCCGATGTTTACACCATGTTGACCCAAGGCAGGACCGATCGGGGGAGCTGGAGTAGCCTGACCACCCTTGGCCTGCAATTTAATTAACGTGACGACTTCTTTAGCCATGACAACCCTTTGCTTGTCTCAAGTGTGCAGTCGGTCGCCCGCTGCTATACCTTTTCAATCTGCCAATATTCGATATCCAACGGAGTGCTGCGGCCAAAGATGGTCACAATGACCTTCACAATGCCGCGTTCCGTATCAATCGAATCCACAGAGCCTTCAAAATTCTCAAAGGCCCCTTCACGAATCTTAATATGATCACCCTTTTGGAACTCAACCTTGATGCTGGGTGTTTCTTCCGGCTTTTCAGCCTCCATCAGCATCTTGGCGACATCCGTGTCTTTCATAGGCGTTGGTATGCCTTCCGAGCCAATAAAATCACCGACACCACTGGTGCCTTTGATCATAAACCAAGCCTCTTCCGGAACACGCCCATCCTCGGTGGCCTCCATTTCCATGAAGACATACCCTGGATAGAGTTTACGGCGATGCACGGTTTGTTTGCCCGCACGGATGCGTTTTGACCTGTTCGGTCGGCACCTCAATACGGCCTACGATTCCGTCCAACGCCTCGTCCTGGACCTTACGTTTCAAGGCCTCGCAAACGCTCATTTCCTTATTCGCTGCAACTCTTAAGACATACCAATGCATGCTACCGGCCCTAATCGTCTACGCTACCTAACTTGGCTCAGGCTCTAGGAAATCAGCTGATCAAACAACAGCGAAAAACCCAAATCCGTGGCACCCAGCAAGGCAGCCATGAGTATTACCACTACAATCACAATAATGGTCGAGGTCGTAATTTCCTGCCGACTGGACCAGCTAACCTTCTTCAGCTCGCCTTCGGCGGCAATCATAAAGTCTGCGATGTTGGGTTTATTAACTAGCCAGAAGATCAATGCGGACAAGCCCAAAAACACAATCGCAGGAATCAAGGTCTCAACCCACATATTGTAATCCTTGGCTTCAAGCTTGTTGTAAAGTTGCATACAGCCCAACCCACAAACAGCAGCTAACATCAGACCCGTCCACAATCTGGTGTGTTTGCCTTGTCCTTTTTTATAGATCTCAAGACTCATTAACGAACCCTTCAGAATCCTTCAGTGTCGCATTTAGTTCAGTTCAACAGGCCAGGAAGGAATCGAACCCTCAACCTTCGGTTTTGGAGACCGACGCTCTGCCAATTGAGCTACTGGCCTAGGCCTTATCTTATTTGCGACGAATCTTATGCACCGTATGCTGACGTTCACCCTTACAGAACTTTCTCAGTTCAATCTTGGGCGTGCCTTCAGCCACGTTCACACTCGTTCGATAGTTGCGACTCTTGCAAGAAGTACATTCGAGCCACACATGTTCGCGTTTTGCTTTCTTCTTTTTAGCCATATCTAGCCTGTCATCGGTAAAGCGGTCAACAGCTTCGGCATGGGTTAAGACTCATGCCGAAGCTGCTAACTCGATTGAGAACCTTTAATGATTCGGTATGTTACTCAAGAATCTTGGTCACAACACCGGCGCCCACGGTACGGCCACCTTCACGAATAGCGAAACGAAGGCCTTCTTCCATAGCGATCGGATTGATGATTTCCACTTCCATGGTGATATTGTCACCCGGCATACACATCTCAGCCTTGCTGCCGTCCTCAGCCTTGAGGGCATGCACTTGACCGGTGATGTCAGTGGTACGGAAGTAAAACTGGGGCTTGTATCCTGCGAAGAATGGAGTGTGACGTCCACCTTCGTCTTTGCTCAACACGTAAACCTCAGCGTCAAACTTGGTGTGAGGAGTAATGGAGCCGGGCTTCACAATGACCTGACCGCGTTCCAGATCCTTCTTTTCGACACCACGAAGCAGCAGCCCAACGTTGTCGCCGGCTTCGCCTTCACCCAGGGTCTTGTTAAACATTTCGACACCGGTACAGACGGTCTTGCGGGTCGCGGTGATACCGACGATCTCGACCTCGTCACCCGTCTTGATCATACCACGTTCGATACGACCGGTCCCCACGGTACCACGGCCCTTGATCGAGAAGACGTCTTCAACAGGCATCAGGAATGGCTTGTCAGTGGCACGCTCGGGTTGAGGAATATACTCATCGACTGCAGCCATCAGCTCATCAATACAAGCACAGGCGGCATCGTCAGCACCTTGGCATTCCATGGCTGCCAGAGCCGATCCCTTGACGATGGGGATGTCATCACCGGGGAATTCGTACTTACTGAGCAGTTCACGAATCTCGAGCTCGACCAAGTCGATCAGTTCGGGGTCATCGACCTGATCCACCTTGTTCATGAACACGGTAATACGAGGCACGTTGACCTGGCGAGCCAGGAGGATGTGCTCACGAGTCTGGGGCATGGGGCCATCACTAGCAGCCACCACCAGAATCGCACCGTCCATCTGGGCGGCACCGGTGATCATGTTCTTAATGTAGTCGGCGTGGCCGGGGCAGTCCACGTGAGCGTAGTGACGATTATCCGTCTCATACTCTACGTGAGCGGTGTTGATGGTAATGCCGCGTTCCTTTTCTTCGGGGGCATTATCGATCTCATCAAACGCCTTGGCCGTCGTCCCCTGCTTGACTGCCATACGCATGGTGATCGCAGCCGTCAGAGTGGTTTTACCGTGGTCAATGTGACCAATGGTACCGATGTTCACGTGTGGTTTTGTACGCTCAAATACCGCCTTCGCCATCTTTAAAATAACCTCCAATGCTTCAGGTTTGGCATCATTGCCTTAACCTAACAATTTTTCACATTCTCAAAACTTCGATTATTTAAAGTAGCTTAAGACGATACCTTCGCCTAGCTACTATCATTTACCATTTCAAAGCTGCTGATGGGACTTGAACCCATGACCTCGTCCTTACCAAGGACGCGCTCTACCACTGAGCTACAGCAGCGAAAAACGCCGTTAAATCCCTGAAATCGAGCCTAATTCACCACCTCATCGAGGTGACAGCATCTCTAGCTCAGCTCTAGGGTGCCATGTAAATCACGTAGGATAATGAAACAGTTGGTAAACTGCAAATAGAAAAGAGGCAAAATTTCAAAAAAACTCCGCCCTTAAACCTGATATGCGGGATGTATCCCCGTTAGAGCGACAATGTGACTAACCCTGCCCTGGGATGGGCGAATTGACGTCCTCAGCCACGGGCGGTGTTTGCCCCTGGCCTTGCTCACCGATCTCTGGATTGACCGACTGAACCCAACGTTGCCAATGCGGCCGCTCTATCCCTGGATCCAGCTGAGCCGAAACCGCATCTGCCAATGCGAGGCCTATAACGTGCCGATCAGGATCACTGAAAAATCGGCCCAGAGTAACCGCATACCCTCCCTTAGGATCCAGATCCCCCTCTCCAAGGGCCCCCACCAGCAATGAAACGGCGAGCTCTGTCTGTCCTTTAGACAGATATAGACTCAAGAGTTCAGCACCATAGATTGATCGCGAGACGCGATCGCCTTCTGCACCTGCCATACGATAGGCATGTTGAAGAATAGAGAGCCATTGATCGTCACTTAGCCCCAAATGATTGGGATCATGTATCAAAGGTGTAATCCCATCACGAATCACCATCCACTCGGCCTGGGTTAAGATAGTCGCAATCGCCCCGGCAATGACTGCTTGATCATCATTCTCATTCGAGGAGGCCTGCTGAATCAACCATTCAAGATCCTCTGCCCTACCCCGAGACGCCGCCAAAACATACACCTTGGCACGTATTCTGGCCTCTGGATCCGGCAGCACCTCTGCCTTGAACCGCTCCAATGCAGCAGCGGGATCAATACTAATCAATCCTTCCATTCCCTGCTCCCGCACGGTCACAGTCGGATCCTGCAGGGCCTCGACAAAGATAGGACGACAGATATTGATCGCCCAAGAACGTGCCCTGCTACGTTCTCCACACAGATAGACCATCTGCTTTAAAATATGCTCTTTAAGGGGGCTATCCGGCGACAATTGCTCCATCCGATACACCAACTGTTCCAGTGCTTGTTCAGCATCTTCGGGATCTAATCCATTGCTTTCCAGGAGTTGGCAAATCACGGTAGCCCCCTGGCGAACCGCCTCGGAGTCCTCCTGATTCAAGAATTTGGAGGCCCATTTCAAGGCCTCTTGCCTGACGTGAATCGGCAGAGTCAACTGCAAATCAACCTGCAATGAAAAGCCCAAGGCCACAAATAGTTTAAGTTTTGTCGCCTGCAGGGGTTCAACATCCAACCGCCGCAACAAAAGATCGACATATTCTACCTGAGGAAACAAGGCCAGCAAATCCGCCACCTCAAATCGTACTTCGTCGCTGGGATCCGATAACAACGCTGCCAATACCGGTGTCAATTCCGGGGGCAAGGGGCTACTCGTTCGACGTAGAGCCACACGCCAATCCCGCACCTTTTCTAAAGCCCAAATCTTACGACTCGACTGCGGCGACTGGAGATTCTCCACCAACAGAACTCCCCGATCTCCATCATCGGTATAGGCTTTATACAAATCATCGAGGGTCTTGAGGGTCAACCCCTGCCAATAGTTCCGCGCCTCACGCAAATCCCTGACTCTAGATTCTTGCCTAATCAACCACTTCCATAGATATTCATCCATATCCTTGGCATTGAGTTCATTGACCACTTGATCCCGGGCTCCGGCATCGATCCCAAAACCATCTAGGATTTCCCGGGCTTGGGCAGCTACAGCCTCAGCCGGATCACCCGTCAATGTTAATATGGTCAAGATCGCCTCTTTATAAGGTTGAATACGCAAGGCCCGCAGAGCGTTAAGACGAACAGCCACCGGCAGTTCTGTATCCTTGGCCATCGCCTCAAGAGGCTCCTTGATCTCTTGATAGTCATAGACCAACAAGGCCTCTGGAACATGGACCGAACTGGGGGAATTGGGATCGCTCAGCAGCATCAATAATGGACCGACCAGATCTCGCTGTCGCCAGATTTGAAGCCCCTCCATCCGAATAGAGTTCAAAGCACTACAAACCGCAGCATGGGCTTGTACCTGAGCCGGATCTGCGACGATAGTAAGCAGTTCCTCTCGGGTTAGGGGATCACGACTAGCCAACATCAAGCGAGCCGCACTGACGGACCCTGCTTGCAGCGCGGCCTTATTAACCTCCAATTGATCCATAGGCACAGCAACCGCGTCATCAGGAGACTCGTCCCCCTGTGCCACGCTCCGACCCAGCAGAAGCCCACACCCTAAAAGGGTAAGCATCAGACAGGTTCGCAATGGTATCCATCGGTGTTGCATGACAAAATTTAACCTAACTCATGGTATATTATTGATTAATAACTTTTGTACTCGGCTATCTACAGGGTGTCAATTGCGATTCATCCGAATTCAACTGCTCACACTCATTTTTATCAAAACTACTTCTATCTTTATTAGAACCTCACCCAAGACACATTCATACTCTACAAATTCTCTACTGACGCGGATGAAACTGTCTATGTATACTCCGCAGTCTATCCGAATCCACATGGGTATAGATCTGGGTGGTGGCGATATCCACGTGTCCCAACATCTCCTGGACACTGCGTAGGTCTGCTCCTCCATTGAGCAGGTGCGTAGCAAAGCAATGCCGCAGGGTATGGGAGGTCAGATTACGGGGCATACCTGCACGAGCCGCATAGCGTTTGACCAGTCGCCATATATCAATACGGCTCAAGGGACGCCCGGTTCGACTCAGTAGCAGGGCTTCACCGCTATCGGGCTTGGCCAACTGCGGTCGCAAATCCTGTAGATATAGACGCGTGGCCTCAATAGCGACCCGCCCCACGGGTACCACCCGTTCACGCCGGCCCTTGCCGATACAACGAAGATAGCCGATGTCCAGGTTCAAATCGCCACATTGCAAATCAGCCAGTTCACCGGCCCGCAATCCCGTGGCATAGAGCAACTCTAGCATGGCCCGATCTCGCAGCATATAGGGATCATCCGGTGATGGCGCATGCAACAGGGCCAAAACCTGCTGCTGATTACAGACCACAGGCAGCTTCTGCCAGATCTTGGGCGACTCCAACACCGTGCCGTAGTCATCCTCGATCCACCTCATCATACAGGCGTAACGCAAGAGCATACGCGTAGCCACCATAAAACGCTTGGCCGTACTATCACTGGCCTGGCGTTCGACCAACAGACGCAAATAATCCTGAATCAAGGCCGGGTCCACCTGACTCAGAGCCGTGATCCCCTGACCTTGACAGTATTGCAGGAAGCCCTTGAGGTCACGTCCATAGGCTAACAGGGTGTTGTCAGACAACCCCGCCTCGATCGCCATGTAGTCCAGAAAGCCCTTGACCTGCTTGCCACAGGGCAGGGTCAGTAGAACTTGATTAATGGCTTGGACTTGCGTTGACAACATCGGTCTGACCAAAGGCCTCCAACAATTCACATCTATAGTAGGGCTATCGGCCCGGAAACGAGCCTGGCTTTAGCCTGGAATCCCCTGCACTCGCCACCGGCTCCAAGAGAACGCCATTGGCCCTCACCAATGCCCCCTTTCCGGCGATGCTTTTTTCCTCGTCGCAACGAAAATTCAAAGACGATCCCGATAATGTATGCCCCGTATTTGACACGCTCTCCCCTTTACCCTTGAGAAGCACGAAAGGGACGACTATAATCGCGCAGCAAAGGTTTCCGAAGGACCGCTATTATATTAAGGAATGACCATGAAAACAGTTATCGTTGTAGTGTCGCTCATCGGACTCGGGCTGTTGGTCGGATGCAGTGAGGTTCCCAACGCATCGACCTCACCGAGCACACTGGCCATCCATACCAACTCCAACCAAGTGGTTATGGACTCCGCCTGCAATATCCTGGAGCAGATGCACTTCAAGATCGACAAGGCCGACCTCAACCAGGGTCTGATCCGTACGGTACCACTGTCCGGAGCCCAGTGGTTCGAGCTTTGGAGACAGGACAATGTCGGTTGGGACGCCCACCTGGAAGCCAACCTCCAGAGCCTGCGTCGCACCGTAGAGATCCACCTGACCCCAGCCGATCAACCCGAGCGACTGGAATGCCGCGTCACAATCGAACGACTGAGCTTTCCCACACAACCCATCGTCAGCAGTGCCCAGGCCTACCGCATGCTGGCCGCCGGCACCTCCGACATCCAGCGTCTGGAACTGCATGAGGACCAAAAACAACAGATGGCCTGGCTCGACCTGGGCGATGACAACGCACTCGCAGCCGCCATTTGTGACCGTATCCAAACCCAGTTAGACAAGGCCATGCCTTAACCTCGGCCTTTATTCGATTATCGCAAACAACAGTAAGGACATGACATGAACATATTAGTCTGTGGCGGAGCCGGATATATCGGCAGCAACATGGTCGCCCTCCTCGCCAACGAAGGCCATCACCCCGTGGTCTACGACAACCTCAGCAAGGGCCACCGGGCCGCCATCGGCTCGACCGACTTTGTCCAGGGTGACCTGGCCGACCACGCCCTGCTGGTCCAGACCCTCAAACAATATCATATAGAAGCCGTCATGCACTTTGCCGCCTTCATCGAGGTGGGCGAATCCGTGCAGCAACCCCTGCGTTACTACCATAACAATGTCTGCAACACCCACACGGTCCTGCAGGCCATGGAAGACGCCGACGTACGCAAGTTCGTCTTCAGCAGTACCGCCGCTACCTACGGCATGCCCGAGATCGTCCCCATTGACGAAACCCTGACCAAATGCCCCATCAATCCCTATGGTGAAACCAAGTGGGCCTCGGAACGCATGCTGCATTGGCAGTCCCGGACCGGTCGTCTCAACTACGCCGCCCTGCGTTACTTCAACGCCTGCGGCGCGGGCGGTAACGGTACCATCGGCGAAGACCACCGCCCCGAGTCGCACCTGATCCCCCTGATCATCCAGGCCGCCATGGGCAAACGTGAAGACATCAAGATCTTCGGCACGGACTACGACACCGCCGACGGCACCTGCATCCGCGATTACATCCACATCGAAGACCTCTGCCTCGCTCACCTGCTGGCCCTGGGCAAACTCGATCAGGAATCCGAACTGGTCTACAACCTGGGCAACGGCAACGGCTACTCCGTACGCCAGGTCATCGACACCGTCAAACAGGTCTCGGGCCAGGACTTCAAGGTCACCGAAGAGGCCCGCCGCCCCGGCGACCCGGCCGTGCTGACCGCCAACGCCACCAAGGCCAACACCGAACTGGGCTGGCAAACCCAATACCCCGACCTCGCTAGCATCGTCGAGACCGCATGGAAATTCCATACGGACCATCCCAATGGATATGGTGATTAAGAGGAGATATTCCAGTGGACCAGGCCCAAAAAAAAGTCAAGGCATTCCTCCAAACCCAACAGATGGACCCCGCCGAGGTCTCCATCGAGCAGTTAACCCGTTCCTTCATTCAAGACATGGAACAGGGGTTAGCCGATCCATCCAACGGCCTGGCCATGTTGCCAACTTATATCGAAATCAATCGCCCCATCCCCTGTGACGAGCCCGTCATCGTCATGGACGCAGGAGGCACCAATTTCCGTGTGGGTGTGGTTCGGTTCCAGAAAAACGGAAAGCCGAAAGTAGAACATCTGGAATCTCATTCCATGCCAGGCCTGAAACAAGAAGTCAGCAAAGAGGCCTTCTTTACCACCATGGTGGACTACCTCCGTCCTGTTCTCGACAAGAGCAGTCGGGTGGGCTTCTGCTTCTCCTATCCGGTGGAGATGGGACCGGATAAAGACGGAGAGCTTTTGGTCTTTTCCAAGGAAATCAAGGCCCCTGAAGTCGTGGGACAACGGATCGGCGCCAATCTCAATGCCACCATCCAAAAGATGGGTTGTGGCGATCCCAAGCAAATCGTCCTACTCAACGATACCGTGGCCACACTCCTGGCCGGTCGGGGTAATGCACAGGCCCGAGAACACGACTCCTACATCGGCTTCATCTTAGGCACGGGCACCAACACCAGTTACGTGGAATCCAACCCCCATATCACCAAGATCCAAGGACTCGATTCCGAGGGACACCAGATCATCAACGTCGAATCCGGGGCCTTCAGTCAGGCCCCCAGGGGACAGGTCGATCAGCAACTCGATGCCGCCTCCAACAACCCGGGCGTCCATCAATTCGAGAAAATGATCTCGGGCGCCTACCTGGGACAGGTGTGCCTGGGAACCCTACAGGCCGCCGCCCAAGCGGGACTCTTCACGTCAACAACCCAACAGGCCCTCCAGGCCTTAACCTCGTTGGAGACCAAAGACGTCAGCGTCTTTATGGCCCATCCCTTGGGTCGCACGGATCCCCTAAGCCAGGCCTGTGACCAGGAATCGGACAACGTGATTCTCTATTACCTCATCGACGCCCTACTGGAGCGAGCCGCCAAGTTCACCGCCGCCAATCTATGCTCCGCCGTGATCAAGAGCGGCAAGGGGCACAACCCCTGCCGACCCGTAGGCATCGTGGCCGAAGGCACCACCTTCTATAAACTGACCTCTGTGCGACCACGCGTGGAGTATCACCTACGTCAATGTCTCACCGAACAACGGGGCCTGCACTGGGAAATCCTGAACCTCGACAACGCCACCCTCATTGGTGCAGCCATCGCCGGATTGACCAACTGACCCGGGTATTCGAAAATCCCTCCAGAAAAATCACAGTATTATCGACTTAGGCGAGGCCCTGCCCTGCATCAACATGCTCCACACCACCGATCCCGCCCGCAGCGGCTCTGGTACGCGATATCCTCTAATTACAGAAGAACCCCGTAGGGTGGGCTGCGACCACCAAAATTATTAAAGGAGATGAAGCTGACCGACGGTGTTTTGATGAAATGGCTTTTTGTAGATTAAATGGTTTTTGAAAACACCTTGGCCTAGCCATAGCACCTTTGCGGTGGGCGCAGCCCACCCTACAATCACTCCGTAACCGCCTCCCACCACAACCGTGGATAATCATTCTCCGGCATCCACCAGATGTCTTCTGTTCCATTGGCTGTTTCTCCCACAAAGTCCCAACCTGTATCGAGGAAGGTGTTAATGTCTTGCATTTGAGCTGTGGGTAAACCAATGCCGCCCTCGCTTTCGATTTGACCTGAAGTCTCGATATCCCAAAAACTAGACGTGACAGTGCCACCATTCCACCCCACAAGCCCACCAAAACAATGGACAGTACCAATGACATCCCCATTACTGTAGCTTGTGTTAATCACTCCATCGACATTGGTTCCGACAAGTCCACCAACATAACCTCCACCACTAATAGCTCCAGTGTTATAGGTTGAAATGATGATTCCATTATTCCATCCGGAGACACCACCAATCCCTCTACTACCATCAATTGCCCCAGCATTATAATTTGAAATAAGACTCCCCAAATTCGCTCCAGTTAATCCCCCCACAAACTGACGTCCACTAACACTTCCTGTGCTGTAGCTTAGAGTAATTGATCCACCATTATATCCCACCAATCCGCCAACATATGCCTCATCTCCTCTTATCTGGCCCGAGCTAGAGCTCGAGAGGATAATGCCTCTGTTAAGTCCCACAAGCCCGCCGATATCATTTCCGTTCCCGTTGACATCCACCGCTTCGAGGCCTAGATGGGAGATCGTCGCAACGGAGGTACATTCGCCAAACAAACCTAAATGATCTATTCCATTAATGTTGAGGTTGGAGATAACATGATCATTGCCATCAAAAACTCCTCTAAATACGGGGACCACGGCCAAGTTCCAAGAAATTCCTCTCAAATCAATATCCGCCTCCAGGCGATAATGAGCCCAGGGACGGAGCCAGAGAGTCCCCAGCTCATTGGCATCTGCCAATCGATAAGGATCATCTATGATGCCTGCCCCATTGAGATCCCTTGAAAGGTCACCTGAAAAGACAGCCAAACTCGGATAGCTTCCATCGGCAACGTTCCAAAAATCGCAGGTACCATGAGCCGTCTCGCCGACGAGATCCCAACCTGCATCTAGGAAGGTATCAAGATTCCGCATCTCGAAGGTAGTCAAGCCGCGACCTCCACTGCTCTCAGGCTGGCCAGAGTTCTCCATATCCCAAAAACTCATAGAAATCAGTCCTCTGTTTGTTCCGATCAACCCCCCAACAGAGTTCTCTCCAATGACCAGCCCACGACCTAGACAGCTTGCTACCTCTCCATGAAGATACCCCACTAAGCCTCCAACATGTTCAACGCCGTTGACTGAACCTTGGTTATAACAGGCAAGAATGGATCCGCCCATATATCCAATGACACCCCCTACGACATCATTGCCTTGAACCACTGCCTCATTAAAACTTGAAATCAGATACCCCTCCGAGCTATATCCAACCAAACCACCAGTATTCTCATCTCCATAAACCTCTCCTAAAACATAGCTTGCGACCACAGATCCTCCACCACTACTGTACCCTAACAACCCTCCGACATAATCACGACCACAAACCGTACCCATGTTGTAACAGTCACTCATATTCCCATTGTTCACATAACCGACCAGACCGCCGACAAAGTCAAACCCCGTAACCATCCCAGTATTGGAACAATCGATCATCTCCCCACCCTTTAGATGGCCCACCAAACCACCAACTCGATCAAGGCCGACGACGGCCCCGGTACTGTAAACCCTCATCAAGTGGGAAGATTCACTAAAACCTGCCACAGCCCCTACGTAGTAACCCATTCCATTAATATCCACGGCCTCCAGCCCCAAATCCAGAATAGTCGCGGAAGCAGATAAATATCCAAAGAGACCCAAATGCCGATCTCCTTGAACGGTCAAATGCTTGATGACGTGTCCCTGACCATCGAATCGTCCCTCAAAATAAGGGATTAAGGCTTGAGCCCCACACCAACCGGACAAATCCAAATCGTTCTCCAGGACAATACAATCATCCCTAAAAATACTCGCCTTGCTGAATTTGATAAGCTGATCAACGCTTCCGATCTGGTAGGGATTATCGACGCTCCCATCACCATCAATCCAATCAATCACCAGAGTTGCAATCGCTTGCCCCGAGGTTTCTTGCCAAGCCAAACGGGGATAATCTTGCCCCTCATCAAGAACCCAATTGGGATCCTGGTCCCAGCCATTAAGGCCCAACATCTCATAGTTCATCATTTCCGCGGTAGTCAGGCCAATACCACCGTCACTACTGTGAAGTCCAGAGAACTCGACATCCCATACACAAGACAACACCCCCGCTCCACTATTAGCCCCTACCAATCCTCCAACAGAGTTTTCTACCCCGGAAACGACACTAGTGCTGTAGCTTGAAACAACAGAAGTGCTAACATTAATCCCAATTAAGCCTCCGACACAATCTTCGCCATTGACCCGACATTGGCTATAACAGGAAGTAATATGCCCACCGGAACTCGTGCCGACCAATCCACCAATAGAATCCTCTCCATGGACGTCACCCGTACTGTAGCTTGTCGTGATAGAGCCTAGATAATTATAGCCTATCAGGCCGCCGACATCATCCTCTCCATTGACCGTACCGCTACTATAGCAGGATATAATGGTCATGGCACTTTCCTGTCCCCTTGTGTATGAACCATTGCGTCCCACCAGACCGCCGACCTCATCATAGCCAGTTACCTGGCAATCACTATGACAATCCCTAAGAAGCCCCCTCGAACCTCCCCCAATCAAGCCTCCGACAATGTAACAACCAGAGACCTCGCCTGTGCTATAACTGGATAAAATTGTCCCTCCCTGGTTATAACCCACCAGTGACCCTACATACTCAGAGTCATAAGCCCCATTAACATCGACGTCCATCAGTCCCAGATTCGTGATCGTAGCCCCGGACTCCAACTGCCCCACCAGCCCTAAGTACTCCTCACCCTCGATCTGTAAATTACGAATCACGTGATCGTTTCCATCAAAAAAACCGGAAAAAGAGGAAATCACAGCATCGAACCAGGGAATCCCCGAGCAATCCAAATCCGACGACAAGATCAAGTGTTGATCATAAAATAAACCGAGCCTGCTAATGACGGAAAACTGTTCCACCGAGTCAATCTGATATGGATTGCCTTGCGTCCCCTCTCCCTCAATCCAATTTTGATCCCAATGAGACAGGGGGTATCCATCCATTTCCTCCCAAGCCAAACGCGGATAATCCTGCTGAGATTCTAAAACCCAATTAGGATCACCCGCCCAACCACTGACGATGTAAATTAAAGGCTCCATCATCTCAAGAGTGGTTAATCCGATCCCCCCGGCACTTACAGACTGACCGGAAGTCTCGATATCCCAGAAACAGGAGAGAACCTTGGACTCATAACTCTCCCCCAATAAGCCACCAATTTCATCATCGCCGCACACAGTTCCAACACTGTAACACGAGGTGATATTAGAATCATAAGACGAACCTATTAACCCTCCTATAAGATCTTCTCCATTTACAGTTCCTGTACTGTAACATGATGTGACTTCAGCTCTATCACAGACTCCTATCAATCCACCAACCCAATCTTCTCCACTCACAGTCGCAGAGCTATAACATGAGGAGAGAGTACCTTCGTCATTAGATCCAACCAGCCCTCCAACGCGACTATATCCGCGAACACGGCCTTGAGTGTAACTTGATCGAATTGTGCCTTGATTGTCTCCGACGATCCCCCCCATGTAGTTTCCACTTCCATTCACATCTACCGCCTCCATCCCCAGGTTAGAAATCTCCGCATCCTCTCCCAGTCGGCCAAACAAACCCAGCATATCTTCACCTTGTATGCGTAGATTCCGTATCACATGCCCCTGCCCATTCAAGTAACCGGAAAAACGCTCACCGTCATATCTCAACATAAAAGACCTTGGACGAAAACGATTAAAACAAGCCGGTGCAATCACCGCCTGATCGAAGACATACCCGTCCAAATCAATATCCGCAGTCAACACAAAGCAGTCATTATAGTCATTGGGCTCATCCCCCAACTCGACCAAATCCTCAGCCGTGGCGATCTGGTAGGGATCATTGGGCTCGCCTGTGCCTCCGGAATAGGTGCCAGCGAATAGGGTGGATTGAACCAATAACCAGGCGAAAAACACGTAAAGGGAGCCTCGTTTCTGCTTACTGGCTATGGGTTTGTTGGTTCTCGTTTTCATATCTCTTACCCTTTCTCGACGCGCATTAGCTACCACCGGTCGCTCCGGTGTATCTCCGTACTGATTGTTATCGCAATCGGCGTCTCTAGAAGGTCTGGGTTGAGATATGAAAAAGCGAATTATGATGACATTCTTATAAATCCATCGACCTTCGAGTCATCCGCTGAATTCACTATAGCGAAATGGGCTGAGCGATGCAAGGGCTTGTCATGGAATAAAACATTAGCACGCCTCTGCTTTCTGGCAGAAGCGTGGCACCCCAATTCCAGCTTATCCGTTAGGGTGGCCCCTTTCTACGAAGTAGAGAGGGGCTCTGGTCGTGGCAGGGATATTCTCGCACACAAATAGATCGTCAATAGCCGCTCATCGGCCCAATCACTGGCTCAAATGCTCGATCACAGCCATGATGCCTTCTTCGCTGACTGGGCCGTAGTTGAAGTTACGGATCATGCCGACTTGGATCTCGGAGCGGTAGAGGCCCTTGGGGGTGTAGCCGGCACCCTCGAATACGCCGATCTTGCCGTCGTAGAGGGCGAGGTAATGTTCGCGGATTTCGTCGATTTCGTCACGCCAGCCTTGTATCTGCATTTTGTGTTTGTTTTGGGCGGCCTTAATCTCGTTGGGATCGGTACCGGTGTCACGCAAGGTCTGCAGGTCACTCTGGAATTGTTCCTCGAAGGCGGCGATCTTGTCACGTACGGCCTGCATCTCGTCTTGTCCCCAGGGGGTGGGGATGGGGATGCCCGGGGTCAGATGGTGGGCCCATTTGACATGATTGGGATCGAGCAAGGCGGTGATGTTGGGGGCATAGGGCTCGACGCCTGCGGGGTAGAAGTCGTTGTAGGCCACGCCGCCGAAGTATTCGTCGTCCGCCAGATCGGCAAAACCGTGACCGAACTCGTGCATTAAGGATCTCTTCACTGCGACGATCGTCGGCCGTGAAGATGGTGTAGTTGTTGTAGATCCCCCCCGCCACCGTAACGCGTGGTATTGGTCAGGGACCAGTACGTAGTCATTAGGGCATCGGCCTTGGGCAATGTCACGAATGGCCTTGGTGTCATCCACCAAGAGGTAACGCGGCGTGCCCCAGGGCATTGCTAGGAGGCACTGACAATCGGTGTTCTTGAAGACGCCCTGGGTCGGTTCGTCCACGCCACTCTCAGGTGAAGCCCGGAACACGCCCGAGATGTTGAAGCGGTCCTTGTGCGAACGATAGGGGTTCGGGGCGGAAGATCACCTCGGTGAATCGTTGAACGTCCTGCTGAAACTTGCCCCATTCGGATTTCGGCATAGCCCTCGGCCACGAACACGAAGTCGACCTTGTCATGCGGGTGACCACTTTCCAGGGTCTTGACCACCTTGTCTTGAGGATTAACGGCCTGACGAATGATATTGACATCTGTGGGATCGATGCGGGTCTCGAACACGGGCTCGAAGATCCCGGCCCGGTTACGGGCGTCCAGGATCAAGGTACAAGGGCTGCTTGGGATAGGGAACCAGCACGGTCTCATGGAAGGTCTGCTTGATGTTGTGGGCCGCATCGTCGGTGGTCTTGTATTCGCCGAACAGGGCGCAAAAACCGCGGCTATAGATCAGTGTCCCGCTGTTGGGATCGACCAACCGCACCTGAAACGTCCCGCGATTGAGGTTGTCGATCAAATGATCGGGACAACCGGCCCACACCGGAACTTGATACAGTTGATCCAGGGACGTATACAGTTTCGTCCTGATTCCCCGGTCTGATAGAAGTCTACCCGTAGGGTCTGATCCTCGAAATAGGTCTCGAAACCCACCTGCCCCAGGCATAGACCACAAACGGGCCGATACACATACGCCCATCATTACCACGGTCTTGAACATCAACCGACTCCTATATCATGAATTGATTCAACCAACGGCCTGACCTTCTGTCCGACCTCAATCTATACTATAAACGAAGTCAGGATAATGTTCCTGTTAGGATTTCCCCCATAGCACAATCTTGGCAGAAAACCCAGCCCCAGCCAACCAATCGGCCAGCCTACACCAAAAATCTTCAACTCAATCGAGGTTGGCCTGCCAGGCCCGGTAGATCTCACTATTGCGTGGAGGCCATATCATCCGGTCATCCCAGGAAGATTGGGATGTTGTTTGCATATTAAAACGTCCCTGTTCATCGCGACCGTTATCTCCGATGCTATAGAGATAGAAACTGTCACCCAGTCGTCCATAAACAAAGGGCTTTTGCGAGAGGGGATCGATCCAATCATTTTCTGACAAGAGAGAGTTGGGCGAAGGAAGTTTCGTGGGCCAGTCTCCCGTTTCATTCTTAATGCGTCGTAACTCCACCAAAATACGATGGCCTCGATATCGCATCAAATGTCGAATATGAGCCCATTGTGTCAATTCACCGGCCTTTTGGCTTAGTCTTCCATACATCCACCATACTTGTAAACGCCCCCATACACGACTCCATATAGGAAATCGTTTCATATATGCTTTATCGACGATTTGACCGGTCTGTGTCATGGTTCGATACTGTTGAGTGAAGATTGCCTCGATGTCTTCAGGCAATAGGAGTTGCTCCAACCTGGGTGACTCCACCTCATAATGCACCAGCACGTAGGCGAACACGTATAGCGTGTGTTCTTCCAACGCCTCGCCTAACGAAAAGCAGAGGTAGTCGGGTTGCCCACGTAAATGCCGACCCATGCGTAAACAGGTTTGGGCCTTCTCAACTGCGGACAAAACGCGTCCTTCTCCCAAATCATTGAATGCCGACCGTCGCAACAGATAGCCCCATTGACGTACACCCGATACCAATTCTATGAATGCGGAAGAGTAACCTATTGAAGTCGGCTTATCAATGATTGTTGGCAGTCTATCATGCGATTCATGGATGGGGATAACGAAATCGGGTATTCGACTTGCCGTCTCTAATTGCTGCATCACAGGCTCATAAGACTTCAGCCAAGCGGAAACATCGGGAGCATCCGCGTCACACCAGGGATCATTCAAGGTCCTGGTGTAGTGTTTGCTTCCCCCGGGAATGTCGTCATCCACATAAACATTGAGAAGATCCATATAGGCAATAGCCGCATTATTCGCATCGGGAACAGCCCGTGTCGCATCGATGGCGGCCAACTGCTCAGCAGGCGATGGCCCCCTAGGTTGCATCCAAACGACAATCGCTATCGCCATGACCAATGCGAAGGCAATAAGGAGCATTATTGGTTTCTGACGAAATCTCATGACAGCCTGCCTACAAATATCCCATGAAGTTGGCAAAACAATCCGCTTGGCTTAATATAACATAACCACCCCAAAAGAGACAGTGACAAAAAACGCCTCATTCGAGAGGTCTCCCAAATGAGGCGTTGGACTTTTCATATGCTCCCCCATCATTCCATTATTTCTGAGTTGTTTATACGCCACTAGCGCGGCTCAGTTTGATCCAGAGAACCTGCGGTTTTCCATTATCCCAATGGCCTAGTGTTTAAACTCAGACACCAACGAAGCAATCGACCCCTTGGCGTCGCCAAAGAGCATACGTGTGTTGTCCTTGAAGAACAGTGGATTGTCCACACCGGCGAAGCCGGGGTTCATAGAGCGTTTGAGGACGATGCAGGTGCGGGCGTAGTCCACGTCGATGATGGGCATGCCCCAGAGCGGGCTGTTTTCGTCTTCGCGCGCGGCCGGGTTGACCACGTCGTTGGCGCCGATGACCACGGCTACGTCCACCATGGCCATGGTGGGATTGACGTCTTCGGGTTCGACGAGTTGTTCGTAAGGCACATTGGCCTCGGCCAACAGGACGTTCATGTGACCGGGCATACGACCGGCCACAGGGTGGATACAGTACTTGACCTCGGCCCCGTTTTCTTCCAACAGCTCACCCAGTTCCCGCACCACGTGCTGGGCCTGGGCCGCAGCCATGCCGTAGCCGGGGACAAACACCACGCTGCTGGCGGCTTCGAGGATGAGGTAGGCGTCGTCCGGGCTGACGGGCTTGGCCTCGCCCTGGTAACCGGCCTCCTCAGATGAACTGGTTGAACCAAAACCGCTGAAGAGTACGTTGGCCAGGGATCGATTCATGGCTTTGCACATGATGTTAGTCAGGATGAGTCCCGAGGCTCCTACCAGGGAACCCGAGACGATCAGGACATTGTTGCTGATGATAAAACCCGCGGCACAGGCAGCCAGGCCGGAGTAGCTGTTGAGCAGGCAGATCACCACGGGCATGTCTGCTCCACCGATACCGATGGTCGAGAGCACACCCAGGCCCAGGGCCAGGATCATGGTCCCAATGAGCACGAGGTAGCCACTTCTAAATACAGGAGGATCGGTGATTTCCAGGTTCTGTAAACAGAAAAGCAGGCCCAACAGAACAATTAAACCCAGGATACCGGCACTGGCAAAGTTCTGTCCTTTGAACAAGACGGGCTTGCCCGTGATCTTGCCGTCCAGTTTACCAAAAGCCACCAGGCTGCCCGAGAAGGTGACGCCACCGATCAGCACGGTCAGGAAGATAGCCACGATGACAAACAGGCCCGTGGTATGCCCGGCCACCCATAGGTCATGAAACTCGGACCAGCCCACCAAGAGACTGGCCAGGCCGCCGAAGCCGTTGAACAGGCCGACCATCTGAGGCATGCTGGTCATCTGTACCAGGCGAGCGGCGGCAACACCTACAGCGATCCCGACTCCGGCCCCGACGATAATCCAGCCCCAACGGATCTGATCCATGGCGGTTAAGGTGATCAAGATGGCCAGCAACATACCAGCCGCCGAGACCAGATTGCCCTTACGCGCGGTGGTGGCGGAGCTGAGCATCTTGAGGCCGATCACGAAGAGGATGGCCGAGGCGATGTACCCAAACCCTCTGAGAAGTTCAGCATTCACGCGGCACCTCCCTCTTTCTTACCCTTGAACATCTTGAGCATGCGGTCGGTGACCAGGTAGCCGCCCACCACATTGATCATGGCAAAGGCCACGGCCAGGGTGGCCAGGATGTTGACGAGCATGGCATTGTCACTGCGTCCGGCCGCCAGCAAGGCACCCACGATAGTGATGCCGGAGATGGCGTTAGAACCGGACATCAAGGGCGTGTGCAATTGCGACGGCACTTTCTTAATTAATTCCACACCTAGCAGCATGGCCAGGATGAAGACAAAGAATAACAGGGACATGGTCGTGGGACTCAAATCCATAGTGAACCTCCTATTGTGCAGCTTCGATAGCTTGTTTGATGTTGGCGTTGACAATGTCACCATCGCAGGTTACCAGGGCACCCTGGATGATCTCGTCGTCACGATTGAGATGGAAGGTCTCGGCCTCGGCGTCCCAGAAGTGATTGACGAAATGGGTGAGATTGCTGGAGAACATCTGACTGGCGGGCACAGGCACCTGACGCTGTAACTCGGGCAAGCCAATGATGGTGACGCCCTTGCGATTGACTTCCTTGCCCAATTCCGAGGACTCGACATTGCCGCCGGTCTCTACGGCCAGGTCAACCACCATACTGCCCGGCTTCATGCCGTCCAGCATGGCGTCGGTGACAATCAGCGGGGCCTTGCGTCCGAACACCTTGGCGGTGGTGATGACCACGTCGGACTGGGCACACTGCTTGGCCATGGCCTCGCGTTGCTTGGCGATCTGTTCATCGGTGAGTTGCTTGGCATAGCCGTCCTTGGTCTTGCCCGTTTCGCCCAGATCGATCTTCAAGGGCTTGGCCCCTAACGACAGGATCTGCTCCTGGGCCTCGGGGCGCACATCAAAGGCATCCACACGGGCCCCCAGACGTTTGGCCGTGGCAATGGCTTGCAATCCGGCCACGCCCGCACCGATGATAAAGACGCGTGCCGGGGCAATGGTCCCGGCCGGGGTCATCATCATGGGCAGGATCTTTTGTTGTCGCTCCGCCGCCAGGATCACAGCCACATAACCGGCCAGATTGGCCTGCGAGCTGAGCACGTCCATCTTTTGAGCGATGGTGGTGCGTGGGATCATCTCTAAGCTCACAGCACTAACCTTCTGGGAGGCCAGGGCTTGTACTGTTTCGTGATTGAAGAAAGGATCCAGGTAACTGACGTGGATGCAGCCCGCGGTGAGGGCCTTGATGTCCTCATCATCAGGAATACTCATACGCAGGACCATCTGGGCCTCAGCCAAGGCGGCCGTCCGATCCTTCCCAATAGTGGCACCGGCCTCGGTATACTCCTTGTCAGGAATGTGAATGGCCTTGCCCAATCCTGCTTCCACCGAAACTTCAGCCCCCAACTTCACCAATTTACCTACATCGGCGGGCAATAGAGGAACACGTGTCTCGGCTCGATCCGTTTCCTTAGGAATGAATAGCTTCATGTCGACTCCCGTAATCAGTACAACGTCAAATGCCTACAGAATACCACACCCACCTCAGCTCTACCAATGCCCCAATCCGACCGAGCTGTCAAGTGGAAACCCAAAAAGCCATAGCCTTATTTAGGCCTTATATGTAGGCTTTTTTTTGTCTATACCCCCATCTACGCTGCTTATACGGTTTGGTTCCCCTCAAGCCTATGAAACCAGGGGAGTATTTTCTCCCCCCCACTGAGGTCCACCGTTTAAAATCCAAACTTGACAGGCCCTGCCCTTTTATGTCACTATCTCAAAGACTAAGCGATTTCGCCTGCCTTGTTGGCGAGATACCCAAACGAGGTTCACCAAGAGAGAGACGTATGTATATCAACAAAAGCAGCATGCTGATGATCACCATCACCGCCTTGGTCATGATCGCAATCCTTACGGGATCGATCCTGATATGGCGTTACTACCACAGTATCCCACTTGGCGAGCGACTTCAAGAGTATCTCGCCGAGTCTCTCGATCCCTATGACCCGGTCCCCTTGGCTCAACAGCCTGATGCCATTGTCTGGAAAGACTACAACCAACAACAGCTGCAATGGTTCAGGGCAACCACCCCAGCCAACTACCAGCAATATGGCGAGCATTCCGAGCAATGGGACGATCAGGTCTATCGCTTTCTGGAGGTCTATCAAACCTGGCGTGAAGACGTCAGTAACCGAGAGCAACTCACCCAACTCAAGGCCCTGGGCGATGAATTGGAAACCTTGGGATGTACGGACCCCTATATCTGTTATTTACACGGCCTGGCCATCCATGAATCGGAAGGGGCTCAAGCCGCAGAAGACAAAATCAGTGAGAGCCTCTCACGACTCTGCAAATCAAGTGACTATCCCAAGATCTATAGTTATTTTGCGGCCTGCAGACTGGAGAGCATCTTTCGCGAACTCGATCACTCGCAACAAGACCTCAACTACATTGGACTGGATAAACTCGTTTTCTTGGGCGAGGCCGCTGGCGACCCGGACTTCACGAACGGTCACCAACGCTATTACGCACAACGACTCCTGGAACAATGGGATTACGCCACCGCCAAGACGCAACGCATGAAAGAGTTCAAATATGGCCTCCGACGGGCAGGGAATGTCGATCCGTGGATCGAACTCTATATCGACGGCTTGCTTCATATCTATCAGGGATGGGAATATCGCTCAGGAGACTGGGCCTACAAGGTCTCCCAGAGCCAATGGAAAAAATTCCACCAAGAAATCGCCTCGGCACGGAAGTGCCTGTTGCAAGCCCACACCCTGCATCCCGAATACCCTGAGGCGGCAACGGCCATGATTTCTGTCAGCATGGCTCAAGGAGGTAGCGAACGCCAATGGTTCGACCAGGCGGTGGCCGCACATTTCGATTATCTCCCGGCCTACGATAAGCTCTACTGGGGACTGAGGCCCCGCTGGGGAGGCAGCCATGCCAAAATGCTGGCGTTTGGAGTCGAATGCCTCAATACCCAACGCTTCGACACCGAAGTTCCACGCGAATACTTCAAGGCTCTATGGGATATTGCCTCGGAATACGAGAACTGGCGTGATGTCTTTACCGCCCCTAACGTCAAAGCCAACATTCAAACCCTCTGCGAAGGCATGCAACAAGAGCCCACCCGTCAAGAGGTGCCCGGCTATTGGAAATCCTTACACGCCCTGTTCGCCTGGGCCGGTGGAGACCATCACAAGGCGAAACAACTCTTCGATGAGGTCGGCAACCAAATCTACCAACCCCTCTTCGCAGAATTTCGCACCACCCAGGAAACCGTTTTGGGCGAGATAGAGTTACTTGCGAGTTCACAAGCGACCCCATTCAACAGAGCCGAAGAAAGTTACCATAACCATCAATCCCTCGATGCATTGGGCCTCTATGAGAGTCTACTTCAATCCATTGAAACGGACTCTCCGGCCAGTAGCCTCCTCCACGACCGCCTGGTCACCCTGCAACTCAAGGACGACTATCTCAAGGGACAATGGATCGATCTCATAGTCCCTAACGATTTTGCCGGCTGGGATCAACAAGAAGAATGGACCTGGGATGCCAATAACACCCTAGTCAGCACCACACCCCTCTATGCCAAACGCCCCCAGCTGCTCTGCAAAACCCTGTTTGAAGGGGACTATGAAATTCAAGGTGAATGCGAAATCGATGTCAGTGCCGCCCTCATGCTGGGCTATTTCAATAACCTGGGGTGTCCGGCCTTTTTTTCGATCAACTTCTATCCCGACAGCAACAGCATCAGCCTACGCAGTGCCTGGTCATCCGATAAAGTGGAAGTCGAACTCGAACAGCTCGACCCTTCCAACAGCTTTCGAGTTCGAAAACGAGCAGGAGAGGTATCCGTTTTTCTCAACGGTGAATGCATCGTAGATCGGCATGCCGTCGAAAGGGATTGGTGGGATTCTAACTGGGGTCGAATCGGCATTGCCGGCAGCTACCAAAAAGATGGTCAGACCAAATTTCGCAACCTACGGATTCGTCACTTGCCCTGATGTCCGGCTTTGATAGAGTCTGATAAGACTTCATTGAGGGCACCCGAACGGAAGCCCTGCAGGTCTACGGACACGAACTTGAAGCCGATGGACTTGAGCTTGTCTACGATGGTGACGCGATTGACCTCTTTCATGAGCACTGGCAAGTCCTCGGGGATCACCTCGATGCGAGCGACCGTATCATGATGACGCACGCGAAACTCTTTGAACCCCAGCGACCGCAGAAAGTCCTCGGCCGCTTCGACTTGAGCCAGACGTTCACGTGTCACCTCCAGGCCGTAGCTCAAACGTGAGGCCAGACACGGCGAGGCCGGGATGTCGGCAGTGGGCAGGTTGCGTTCGCGACTCAGTTCGCGAATGTCGGCCTTGGTCAGCCCAGCCTCCATCATGGGGCTATGGACTCCTAAGTCTATTGCAGCTCGATTGCCAGGCCGGTAGTCGTCCTGATCGTCAAAGTTGCTGCCGCAGACCACATGAGCAAAGCCTCGCTTCTCCCCCACCCGTGATAGGATGCCATAGAGATGAGACTTGCAATGGAAACAGCGGTCCGCGCGATTGGCGGCATAGTTGCGGTCCTCCAGTTCATCGACATTGACCTCCACCACATGCGCCCCCATGGTCTCGACCGCCTCCATGGCCTGACGATATTGGGAACGGGCCAGCGAGGCACTGACACCGATCACCGCCAGAACATTGTCCGGTTCCAGTGTTTCCAGACAGGCCTTGAGCAGGAAGGTGCTGTCCACACCGCCGGAATAGGCGACGACCACTCGACCCAATTGACGTAGGCGTTCTTGTAGATCCAAAAACTTATTAGCGAGATCCATATGCACGATTCATGATCCTTAAAACGAAAGTCACGGTAAAGAGCGACCAGTATTACCGATATTACGACAAAGGTCTAGCACACGTTCTCCACTAAAATGGATTCTACCGGGGCAACATCATTCTGTAGGGGTAATTTGATAGTAAAGGTCGTCCCCTGGCCCATTTCGGTGGCAACCAAGAGCTGTCCTTTATGCTTATTGACGATGATGTCGTGTGAAACACTCAATCCCAATCCCGTACCGACTCCTACGGGCTTGGTGGTGTAGAAGGGATCGAAAACCTTTTTGAGATGTTCAGGAGCAATCCCCGGTCCGTCGTCCTTGATTTCGCAGACGACAAAGTCACCGTCCACAAAGGTCCGGAGCTTGATCGTTCCCCGATCCTCGCGTTCCTGTCCTTTGATGGCTTGGGCGGCATTGACACAGATATTGAGAATCACCTGGTTGATCTGACCGCCATTACCTTGGATGACAGGTACCGAGCCCAGATCCAGTTCAACATCGGCATCATACTTGATCGCATTGCGTGCCACCATCAATGAACTTTCAATGCCCTGGTTCATATCATACTCACTAACCGCATCGACTTGATCCACCCGCGAGAAATTGCGAAGATTCTGCACAATCGCCGTAACCCGCTCCAACCCCTCCTGGGAATCGTCAAAGAGCTGGCCGATGTCATCCAGGATAAACTCGATCTTCATACGATTACGGGTTGCGTGGATTCCCTGCAAGATCTCCAGTCGCCGCTCCTTGGCCCCATCCTCCACTGCACTGCCCAACTCTTCATACATTTTGAAGAGTTCCAGGAAGTGATCCATATACTTACGCAGGGTTTGAAAATTGCTGGAGACAAAACCAACCGGAGTGTTCATCTCATGAGCCACCCCTGCCGCCATCTGACCGATGGAAGCCAGTTTTTCATTCTGGATCAACTGCGACTCAACCTTCTTGATCTCCTGATAGGCCGCGGCCATGGCCTTTTCCATTTCCAGGTTTTTCAAGGCGGCCACAAAGATATCTGTGCGTGTAATCACACCCTTGAGTACGCCATCATCTTCAATCACCAAGCGATGGATATGCTTTTGGTCCATCAAACAGGCCGCACTGTGGACCGAATAGCGGGAATCGATGGTAATCAAGGGCGACGTCATGATATCTTGGACCTGCAGGGTTTCTGGGTTTTGCTGAGTCGCGATCAGTTCGAGGATATCACGTTCAGTTACCATGCCAATGGGGCGTTCACCTTCAATAACGACCAAACATGACAAGCCCTGCTGAGCCATGGTCTCGATTGCCTTGACCACCGAGGCCTGCGGTGTCAAGGTGGCCACGTCACGCACCATAATGGCATTGACTTCCTTGAAAGAGCCACAGGCAAACAGGGCACGAATCAAATCCGTCTGTGTCACGATCCCCACCAATCGTCCCTCTTCAATCACAGGCAATCGTTTGACATGGTGCTGCTCCATGAGTTCCGTGGCATCCCAGAGAGTTTGATGGGGATAGACCGAGAGAACAGAATTGGACATGCAATCTCCCACCGTTCCGTCACTAATACCGTGCCCCTTGTCAGAAAGTTGACGCAGCAAATTCATTTGAGTGAGCACACCCACCACCTGTTGAGCCTCCACGACTACAACGCAGGTGACTCCCTTGTCCTTCATACGTTGGGCAACGACAGCGGGATTTTCCTCGGGAGTGGCAGTCACGCAATGAATCTGCATCACGTCTCGAACCGGAATACGCTTCTTCAGGCTTTCAATATCCTCATTGGCGTGATCGACCGAGTCATGTGGATTTGATTGACGTACCAAATCAGCGGAGTTGATCATTCTCTGTTCCCTTTAATTCCCCTGGGATGGGATGAGTATTAATTATTATCAGACTGAATCAATGAATGTCTTTAATTCCCCATTCTGGTGATACGATAAAGCATAACTGCATCTTCTTCTTCGGCCAAGCCGTTCCTCCGAACAACATTATTCGTATTTTCCCACCTGAATTTACACTCCCCCTCCCATTCAAGACTTTTACACCCGCGAATATAGAAGACGTTTTTACTTATAGGACAGAAACGCTAAAAAATCCCTCAATATGAAGTGAATCGAGCTATAGGTCCTTGCTGTGTTTTTTCTTAAGCGTCTCTTCACGCTGGGCTCGACGTGTTTGACCCGTCTCAAGATCGATGTTTTGTTCCACCCAATCAAAGGCTTCACGCTCCCAGGCCTCGGTCGGACCTCCATCCGACATTTGTAAACGACGATCCTGATTGAAGAGCATCAGGTTCTCTGCGGCTTGTTTATCTTGAGCGACGGCTTCGAGAATCTTACTGCCCGCAGCAGCGTTGCGCACCGCCGTCTCCACTTCAATGACCTTGACTCGACGAACCAATCGCATGATCAGCAGGATCAAACCACAACCACACATGGCCGTGAACAAGACAATAAACCGTCCATTGCCCCCCCCACAAGAGAATCAACTTGGAACACAAAATCAAATGTAGGCTTTTATAGCCCGAGACGGCATTTTGCAGGGCACGCAACTGTCTGCCCGAGAATTCCTCCATGTCTACACGCGTTTGATGATCCTCAGCCATCTCATCCGAAACAACCGTCCAACGATAGATCGAGGTCATTGAATTCTGCCGCAATTTGGCCACCTTGATGGATTGAATGGGTGTCGAGGCCAGATAGGGATTGCGCCAAACCAAGGCCTGATGCAAGGCCTGGGCAATCACAGGATCATCCCAAAGGGATTCACCGGTATAATCACTCCACTCAATGGCAGGAAAATGCTCTTCTAGATCGACCTGAACAGGACCGTAAACACGTCGGGCTATTGTGCGAGTCCTGGGTCCCTCAACCATCAACACCAAAATCAGGAAGACCAACACGGACGCCCATTTAAAGACCGAAGAAGACAACAACTCCTGCCACCCTTGCTTGCCCTTTCGGCCCCACCGGCTCACTCCCGATTCTCTTCCCGTGGGTTCCGATCTCCGATGATAATCTAGGACTTCCTTTTGCACTCCTTCGGTCACCATAGGTTCGTGCAAAAAAAGATCCCTACCAAACATCATGGAGGCCTTAGATCCCTCTACAGACACTTCTCGATCCAGCACCTCCTTGACGGCTCGATAATTCTCTCCATAGCGATCGATCATGCGCTGATCCATCTTGGCCAGGGCCTCATCTCCTGATAAGCCACGATCCCGTACCCACAACCAGGCCCCAATATGACGTTCATTGAGAAAGGTGATCGTATGGAAAAATTCCTGCGGCAATTGACCATCTTGTGACAATATGGCCAGTTGAACAAACAATGGCTCGGTCAACACCACCCACCAGGCAGCATTCGTGCGTACACAACAGACATCCCAACGAGGAAACCCTGCAGGCGGATCGTACTGCTCGAAGTCACAGTAATACACATCCACCGGTAACTCCTCGACATGTCCCCACTGATGAAATCCCCTGCCCATGGGCAATACATGCAGGGTAAAGGTCGCATTGATCAATCCTTCCTTAACCCACTGGTCATGTTCTGGAGTAAAGGCCATGCCAACATTGTAGCAGATCGGGTTCAGGCTTGGCAATATGCGCTTTATGCTATTTTTCACACAGAGACGTGTAGGTTCGATCTGATGATCGAAAATGGATAATATGAACTACCAAGGCTCAAAGACACCAAGAAAATATGATATACCAACTGGGTGTCCTGGTGACTTGTCTTGAGAAGGCAGTAAGCTAGTGCGATGAGGTCAGGATTGGTGTGGATCACCCTATCAGATTGCTTCAGTATTCCGACGGATCCAAAAATTCCTCGCCTCCCAGTAACTCCGTCACCAGGGTTTCTAACTGTTTAAACTTTTCATTTTCTCCGACCTCCCAGAGAAAATTCAAATAAAAGAGCCCATCACGATAAGTCAGTTCTGCAGCCACTTCGCCAATACCCTTAGGTTTGAAAGTAAAGGCCCTAAAGGAAAAATAATCCGTTTCCTTAACAGCCTTATCCAGATTTTTTAGGGTATATTTAGATTTGGCGGTGAGTTCAACCTGCCAAGGGCCATATGGTGATTCATTGAGAGTGTCCTTGACTGCAGGATAGTGCTCTTGGTTTACCCCAACTACCACTTTGTAAGCAACGGGTCGGCCTAAAGCACCGGATTCCATCAATCGTTTGGAAGCTTCAACTAACATGTCCCTCTTTTGACTCAAATAAATGGTTAGATCCCCAACTCCTAGAGAGTCGGTCCACTGTGAACTAAATAAAGAGAATCCCTGCTTGAGCATGACACGGCGATCCGCCTGTCCCACCCCGTTGGCATCTCTGATAGCGTCTGCCTGGCTAACAACCTCTAATTTTCCTGCAGAACTAACATTGGCTTTTAGAAGGTCTTGCAGGCCCACAACTTCAATAAAACGATCAATTAGTTGATAGCGACACCCCAAATCGGTCAGCCCTTTAGACTCAGAACAAATAATAATGGAAACAAGCCCCCCCCCCCCCCCCCCCCTACTAATACCAAAGCTCAGCCTGACATCATAATTGTGATTAACATCTAATCCAGATTCCGATTCGGAGCAATTAACGTAGCATACACATGAGCTTACCTTACCTTCTGCGGCCATCAGAATCTTCCAGAACAATCCCTGATCAACTGGTGATTCTATTAGGTCAGTATTAATTGCTATGGGAATTCTATCCTCTACAACATATGTGCCTAAGTCGCCCAACTTATTGACGGAGAATTCTAGGTCGGCACTGTTGCCAGAGACAGCCTTAAAGCCTTTAACTTTTTTGGCTCTGGCCACTACCCCAACTAAATGTTCTTTGTCCATTCCCAGCGAGTGTAATTCAATGATACCTGCCATCTGCTTATAACCGCCTTTCTATTGAAATGTTTTCTATCTCACTGACACTAAATATCATTCTCATCTAGATTGGAGATTAAGTCAATATCTCTCCCTTGACATAGCATGAGTACCGTGCTATCATGTGTCTCATGATACAGTCGTTCAAAGGCCAGGGCACGGAAGACATTTTTAATGGCCGTCGCACACGGCGAGCGTTGAAGCTATGCCCACAGAACCTGTGGCGGATCGTCGGACGTAAGCTTGACCAGTTGGATTCTGTTATCGCCCTGGATGAACTTCGTGTTCCACCGGGGAATCGCCTGGAAAGACTCTCAGGTGACCGACAGGGCCAATACAGTATCCGCATCAACGATCAGTATCGACTCTGCTTTCGTTGGATGAAGAATGGCCCGACAGAAGTCGAAATCGTGGATTACCATTAGCCGAGGTTAATCAGGCTTTAGGAGTTGAATATGATTCGTATACCTACCGACAGAGCACCCACCCATCCGGGAGAGATGTTGCTTGAAGAATTCCTCAAGCCCATGAACATCACACAACGACAACTGGCCGACGCCATCCACGTCCCCTACCAGCGGATCAACGAAATCATCAACGGTCGCCGCGGCATTACTCCCAGCACGGCCTTACGGCTGGCAGAAGCCTTTGAAGTGTCACCGGATTTCTGGTTGAATCTACAGCTTCGCTTTGATCTATTTTATACCCAACAACGTGAAGCCGAAGAGCTCAAGTCCATCGCCCCCCTGGCGAGCGCATAAGGTCAGGCGTGATGAGGAGAAAAAAGAACTGCTTCGCAGGCTTGGTTGAATAGATCTCTCCACTTCGGTCGAGATGACGTGACGTTCATTCTCTCCTGAATACGGAGTCCCGAATCCTGACTATGATCACTTGGCGAAAGCCAAATGATCTACACACCAGCGACAATCACCCCACCGGCAATGATGCTGTCGTCATCTGCATACAGAACCAGACGTTGGCCGGGACAGGGAGCGAAGACATCCTGGTCGAAATCGACTTCCAACTGATCCTCGGAGGCGGTGACAATGCGGCAAGGATTGGGATCTCCGTAGGAACGAATCTTACCCCGCACAGTCTGGCCGGATTGAAACAATTCGGGAATGAGGATGTTGAGTTGTTCTGCAGCCACGCGTGGGGTGTTCAGTTCGTCGCGGGTACCGAGGGCCACGGTGTTGGTGGCAGGATTGATCTTACCAACGTAGAGGGGCTTGCCTCCGGCAAAACCCAAGCCGCGACGTTGGCCCAGGGTGTAGTTGGCCACGCCCTTATGTTCGCCGATGACCTGACCGGACATGTCGGTCAGAGGGCCGGGTTGGTGACGCTGTTCTTGGTTGAGGGCCAGGCGATAATCGTCGGCCCCGGCAAAGCAGAGTTCCATACTCTCGGCCTTGTCTGCCACGGTCAAACCCATGCGGGCGGCATAGTCACGGGTGTAATCCTTTTCATAATCACCCAAGGGCAGATGCAAATAGGGCAATTTCTCACGTCGAATGCCGTAGAGGAAGTAGCTCTGATCCTTGCCGTGATCCAGACCCCGCGCCAGTCGTGGGCCAGTCTCGCTGGAGATGATGCGGGCATAATGACCGGTGGCCAGGGACTGAATGCCAAAGACCTCCTGTGCCAAATCCCACAGCAGCCCAAATTTCAACTGCTTGTTGCAATCCACACAGGGATTTGGCGTAGAGCCATTTTGATAGGCCTGCTGAAAAGGTTCGATCACACACTGTGAGAAGACGGCCGTGACATCCACCACATAGTGACACAAACCCAGTTCGCGACTGACCGCTGCCGCGTCCGCCCCGCCACAGCCCTGTTGGCCATCGAAGGTGGGGATCTTCATGGTAACCCCCAGGATCTCCCATCCAGCTTCGCGGAGCATGTGGGCCGTGACGGAACTGTCTACCCCGCCGCTCATCAAGACGATGATCTGACGCTCCAAGGGGCCCTTGGGTGCCCAAGATTCTCCCGACGGTTCCATAAACTTAACATGGTCTTTTAGGTTCATACGAAAAAGACATGTCCACGCTTGGCGTGGACATGTTTTATCTTGAAGCTCCGTACAGAGCTAGTCACTATTTATTTCTAAACTCACAACTTCTTACTATTCAAAAAGCGGTGTACTGATATAACGCTCGGCGGTATCACACAAAACCGTGACAATCAGCTTGCCCGCATTGGCCGGGTCTGCAGCAAGGCGTACGGCAGCAGCAGCATTACCACCTGCAGAAATACCGGATAGAATACCTTCTTCCTTACCCAAACGACGGGACATAGCAAAGGCCTCTTCGTTTTCGATCTTGACGATGTCGTCGATCAGCTTTGTATCCACGATATCCGGGATGAAACCAGCACCAATGCCCTGGATCTTGTGCGGTCCTGGCTTGCCCCCGGACAAGACCGGCGACCCCACAGGCTCTACGGCCACGATCTTAACATTGGGATTCTTCTGCTTCAAGACCCGTCCCACACCCGTCAGGGTTCCCCCAGTGCCCACGCCTGCGACAAAGAGTTCCACCTTGCCATCCGTGTCGCGCCATATCTCCTCAGCGGTGGTCAGGCTGTGGATCTCAGGGTTGGCGGCGTTCTTGAATTGCTGGAGCATAAAGGCTCCACGGGTGGTTTGGCAGATGTTCTCGGCCTCGGCAATGGCTCCGCCCATGCCCTTTTCGGCCGGGGTAAGCACAATCTTTGCTCCTAAGAAGGCCAACAGCTTACGTCGCTCGATACTCATGGATTCCGGCATGGTCAGGATGAGCTTGTAACCCTTGGCCGCTGCCACCCAGGCCAGGGCAATGCCAGTATTGCCACTGGTTGGCTCGACCAGGGTGTCGCCGGGCTTGATTTTACCTTCCTTTTCCGCACTAGCGATCATATTGACACCGATCCGGTCCTTCACACTGCTGGCGGGATTAAAGAATTCGAGCTTAGCCGCTACCTTGGCCCCAGCTCCGTCCACCACTCTATTGAGGTAGACCAACGGGGTATTCCCCATCAATTCAGTCATGTCTTTTGCAATTGCCATTTCTGCCTCCCAAAACTTGGGTTACTGTTGCCTTTTGTGAAGAGATCCATGATCAGTATTTCTACCGTATAACTGAGGAAACACTGAAACAAAAAATGCAAGTATTCCTACGTACATGTACGCAATACCCATACTCTTCCTGCGATAAACCATAAATTTCTTGTTAACTTTGTCATGATTCCATGCGGGCCAAGGCCTGCTCAAAATCATTCCGAATATCATCCGGTTCTTCCAGCCCCACGGATACCCGCACCAGGTCCTCGCTCACCCCGGCGGCACGCTTATCCGCTGGGGTAAAATCATGGTAGATGGTCGAAGCCGGATGAATCACCAGGGTCTTGGCATCTCCAATATTGGTTTGGTTGAGAGCCAGCCCCAACGAATCAATGAAGCGAAAGGCCCGCTCGCGCGTACCCAGGCTCAAGGTCAGCAATGCCCCACCTCGCCCCTGATACTGACGCTGAGCTAATTTATAATAGGGACTCTCAGGTAAACCAGGGTAATTCACCCAATCCACTAGGGAATGTTTATCAAGAAACCGTGCCAGAGCCAGAGCATTGTCGCAATGACGAGCCATTCGCACTGGCAAGGTCTCCAAACCTTGGGCAATGAGAAATGAATTCATGGGCGCTGCCGCCGGACCGAGATCGCGATAGGTTGCAGTACGAAGATAAGCCAACAAGGCCAACTTACCCTGAACCTCGGCCAAGGCCCGGATGTGTTCAAATGGACTGGTCGACCAATCGTAGTGCCCGGTGTCGATCAGAGCTCCCCCAATGGCCGTGCCATGACCGTTGATAAACTTAGTGGTTGAATGAACCACTAAATCCGCCCCCCAATCACGAGCCCTCATCAGGGCCGGAGTAGTGACCGTGGCATCGACCACCAGGGGGATTCCCGCGGCACGAGTCACCTGACTCAAGGCCGCCAAATCCGGCACATCCATCTTGGGATTACCAATGGTTTCGACCAGGACCAACTTGGTCTGCGCATCGATAGCACCGGCCACTTGCTCGGTATCGGTGATATCGACAAACTCTGTGGCCACCCCGAATCGTGCCAGAGTCTTGGTCAAGAGCGTCAAGGTCCCGGCGAACATGCCCGCGCTGGCCACTACTCGATCACCGGCACTGAGCAATCCTAAAAGCAGCGACGAAATGGCTGCCATACCACTAGAGGTGACAATGCATCCGACACCCCCTTCCAACTCCGTCAAACGCCGTTCCAATGCTGCCGTGGTGGGATTGGACGAACGGGTATAGGCAAACCCCGGTTGTTGCCCGGTGAAAATATCGGAGAGTTCCTGGGCCGTAGTCGCACTGAAGGAGGCGGTTTGAAAAACCGGCACCGTACTTTGGCCCCAATTGCTCTCCGGAAAGTGCCCGGCATGGATGGCGTCTGTTTGACTCATTCATTCGTCCTAGAGATAGTACTCAATCAAGTATTGTTTGTCGGCTAACATTTTTTCCAAACGATTCAAACCGGACTCAAGGTCACGGAGGTCATCGAGTTGAAGATCTACCGGTCGTCCGTAGGTGTTTTCGCCGACATTCACCACCAGGGTCTCACTGGGATGATTGAGTTTTTGAGCAGTTTGAAGCTCGAAATCGTCCAATTCACTGACCGTGGTGATTAAAATCAAACCGGCGTCTGTAAACATATGTGCAATTTCACCTAATTTTTGCAAAGATTGATCACGATCCGCCACAATTTCCTCTGCTTCACCCGAGAGGTCATTGGACAAACCCAAGTAATAGACCATGCGTCCCTGAGAGAAGAGTCGTTCCTCCAGGGCCTTGGCCAGCTGGATCTTGCCGTTCTCAACGGGCCCGGTGATCAAGACCCAGGCCGAACGTTGATGGTAACGCGTCGAACGCACTGCAGGCGTAATGCTGCTGCGCTGCCAACTGCGTTCGCGTTGTTGCACATGTTCGGTCAGACGACTGTCTGCATGCCGTACCTGATCCAGCACCACGCCACCGCCTGCGATCTCGTAGTTGTCGATGATCACGAAGCGACCGGTTTGGGCAATCTCTTGCGACAGATCAAAGGCAATGGGCTTAACCGTCTCCAGTACACACTCGGCCACGTCGTGACGTTCGATCTGCTGGCGATTGGTAATGGTACTTAATTCCGAGGCATCCAGTACAGTATTGACTTTACGCAGCCACACCGGAATCTTGGCCGTGGCCAGCTTGAGCTTGTAGCGTTTACCCGGAATCATGGGTTGACGCCCCATCCAGAAGATATTGACCTTTAGATGGGTGCCTGTCTGCGCACGGGTTTCGTCAGCACGGGTCATCAATTCACCCGGCGTGACATAGATCTGCTCGGTCAAGGTGAAGCCTGTGGATTGGCCCGCCTCGACCTTGGCCTGGGTCGGGACATTGAAGCCTTCGATACTGGCAATGGTCGAACGTTTACCCGAGGGCAGGAACACCACCTCATCACCCACACACACGGTGCCGGTCTCCAGACGCCCGGCAATGATGCGGCGGTCGTCCCCAGCCTCGGTAAACTTGTATACGCCCTGTACCGGGAACCGCATAGGCTTATCCACAGGCGACAATTCCTTGACAAAGGCATCCAAAGCGTTCAAGACCGAGTGACCTTGGTACCAAGGCGTTTGCAGTGAGGGGCCCACCACGTTGTCGCCTTCACGACCACTAACCGGGATAAAGCCCGCAGCATGTACGCCAATGTGGCCTAGAAACTCGGTATACTCGGTGACGATGGCCTCGAAGCGATCCTGATCATAATCCACCAGGTCCATCTTGTTGACCACGACCACCACCTGCTTGACCCCTAACATACTCAAGAGATACCCATGCCGTCGGGAGTTCTCACGCACCCCTTCCTTGGCATCGATCACCAACACGGCGGCCTCCGCACGAGCCGCACCGGAAATCATGTTCTTGAGGAACTCGATATGACCGGGAGCGTCGATGATGATATAGTGACGTTTGTCCGACTTGAAAAAGCAACGAGCTGAGTCGATGGTAATGCCCTGAGCCTGTTCATCCTTAAGGGCGTCCAGCAAAAAGGCATACTCAAAGGGCTTGGCATTGCGTTTACACTGGGCCTTGACATCATCCAGTTTGCCTTCGGGCAACGACCCGGTATCCGCCAGTAATCGCCCCACCACGGTACTCTTACCATGATCTACGTGGCCAATGACCACGATGGACATTTGCTCGACAAGTTCTTTAGATTGTTCAGAAATTTGAACCATTTTTTATTCCATGAGTTTGCTTGGTTACTTTATTTTTAAATCCGAAGCTCGAAATTCGTATTTCTCTTGTTTACATGTATCCATCACGCCTGAGGGCCTCCAAACCGCCGCCGTCTTCCTTGTCCTGCTGGCGACCGGAGCGTTCGGCGATGTTGGCGAACTTGCCGCTCTTGAGTTCGACAATGATCTGGTGCACATCCGAGGCGTCACTATCCACACAGGCCGTACAGGGTCCACAGCCCAGCGAACGATAGCGCTTACCCTCGCCCTGATCGAAATAGAGATCGATGATAGGAATATTCTCCCGTTCGATATACTCCCAGATGTTGGTCTCGGTCCAATCCAACAACGGATGAATCCGCACGTGGGTACCGGGAGCAAAGTCGGTCTTGAATTGATTCCACAACTCCGGTGGCTGGTCGCCCACATCCCATTCGTTGTGCTGGTCACGGGGGGAGAAATACCGTTCCTTGCTGCGGCTACCTTCTTCATCGGCCCGAGCCCCAACAATCACACCGGTAAAGGGCTCACCCCCTTCTGTGCGATCGTATTCGCCAGTCTGATGGTTCAAGACCCAACGTGGCCATTCGCCACTGAGCGTATGCTTGAGGGCCTCACTCTTGAGGGCCTGGCAGCACTCCAGTCGAGTGGCATTACCCTCCGGAAAGGTGCGTTTGTTTTTGAAGGCCTCTTCGTTCTGACCATAGATTAGATTCAGCTTCCACTCCAGGGCAAACTTATCGCGATACTCGATCATCGCCGGCACCTTGTAGCTGGTGTCGATATGCATCAAGGGGAAAGGAACATGACCGAAAAAGGCCTTACGTGCCAACCACAGCAATACCGTACTGTCCTTACCGATCGACCACAACATCACCAAATTCTTGAAGCTGCGATAGGCCTCACGAAAGATATAAATACTCTGCGATTCGAGAATCTCTAGCTGATCCATAATAAACACCTTTATGGTTCACCGTTCAAGGTTCACGGTTCAGGGGTTGTAGAAATACCCCTTCTTAACCGTGAACTGTGAACCGTGAACCTCATTAACCTTTCTTTGGTCCCAAGGTCCCGTCCGGACGCAAATGAAGACCGCATTCCTTGTGTTCCGGGACCTCCCACCACCAACGACCGTCACGCAATCCCTGACCGGGTTGCACGGCACGTGTACAGGGAGCACACCCAATACTGGGATATCCCTGGTCGTGTAATACGTTGTAAGGGATATCGTGCTGTTTGATATAATCCCACACCTGCTGCGTGGTCCAATCAGCCAGTGGTGAAATCTTAATCAAACCAAACTGCTCATCCACGACAACACGATCGAGATCTGACCGCGTGGCGGATTGCTCGGATCGTAAGCCGCACACCCAGGCGTCCAACCCAGTCAAGGCCCGCTTGAGCGGCTCGATCTTGCGTACTTGACAGCAACGCTTACGAAGTTCGACGCCATTGTAGAAAGGATTAGGACCATGCGTGTTGACCAAGTCCTGCACCTGCTGCGTGTCGGGAAAGACGATCTCGATCTCAATCCCATAGCGTTCCCGCGTGGCCTGCAAAACGTCGTAGGTCTCTTGCGGCAGTCGTCCGGTATCCAGGGTAAACACAGCCGGATCCTTGAACTGCTGCGTTAGCATGTGGGTGAGGACTTGATCCTCGGCCCCCAAACTGCTGGACAAGGCGATCTTGCCTGCAAAGCGCTGCCACAGGGTCGCGAGTAAATCCTCTGCCGACATCGACTGCGTCTGCTCGCGTAATTCAACCACTTGTTGTTCTAGTGTCTCAATCATGAGTCGATACATTTAACCTAAATATGATACTCTGGTGGTCTGCTCTTACCCAGAGCTACACGATCCCACAAACGTTCATGCCCATAATAGGCCCCCAGCTTGATCAAGGTGTCCAACACACCAATCTCCAAGGCATGAGAAACATCCTGCAAAATAAAATAAGCCACGGAGATGGTGACCAGAGTGGCTACCACCCGCCAGGTCAAGGCCTTAACAATGCTACGTATATGAGAATCCATCAAACCACCTTCTCAAGGAATACCCAACCGATTTAAATACTGTAATTCAGGGCGGAAGCCTCGATCTGAGACTTTTCCCAACCCATCAAGTCCGCCAAGGTCGTGCTGCGAAACACCGCATCAATAGCCTCATCTGCCTGTCGCCAAAAACGCTGAAAGGATAGACCACCGGGAAGTTCCCCCCCAGGACCCTTCCCGGACGGCCCCAATCGAGCCGGCCCCTCGACCACGCTGATCACGTCAGCCACCGTCACCTCTTGCGGGGACCGCAACAACCAATACCCCCCCTCGCTGCCTCGTCGGGAATCCAGCAATCCGGCATGCTTAAGCTCATTGAGAATTCCCTCCAGAAATCGAGGTGGAATCTCCTGAGACTGGGCGATATCATGAATCTTGGCGGGCGACTGACGGTCACGCAAGGCCAACTCATACATGGCTCTCAAGGCATAATCACTTTTCTTGGCAATACCCATATTCCTACCTTTACCATCGTTTTACTGTAGATTAATAATAACAGCATACGCAGGCAGGACCAATTTGTTTTCCTATTATTTCGGTAGTTTTTTTGGGATTTGATAAAAGATTACATTTCGCATTACCAATCATGCAATTAGTCCAATCGCTCGTTCGCTCAGCACACCACATAAAAAAGGGCCGGTCACTGACCGGCCCCGTGAACGTTTGAAAGATGTTGGTTTGCTCTAGGGAAACTCACTAGATCAAGATCATTGCATCTCAAGGTAGCGGACGATATGCAAGGTGGTCGCATACCCTCCTTCCAGGGATTCTGCGTAACGCTGACCTGTTCCGGAGATCATGAGCACCAAGGCATTGCCCTCGGACCAGCCGGGGCGCTGTACAATCTCCTCAATGACACTGCTGATATCCACACTGGCATAGATCGCACCCGAAGTGTCCCAGTCTTCAACGTCCCAAGACACCGACGCGGTCGTGGCCGTGCGGGAGGAGACATCATAACGACTGCCCGAAAAAGCGACGGCATCATCACTGTCTTGGCCGACAATCGTCAGCGAGCAATCCTCTGAATTCGGATCGTCACATGAAAATTCCAGATAGGCCGAGTAAATCGCGGATCCATTGGGGATATTCACATCGGTAAATCGTAACCCGACCATCTCGTACGTATCATCGAGACCCATCACTAAATACTGACTATAGGCATTCACATAATGCGTGGTTTTCTGACCGACATCATCGGTGTTATTAGCAATACTCTCAACGGTAGAGCCGAACCTGTAACCGATAGGTGCGCCCGAACGATAGACTTCATCGGCACCCAGGTCCAGGTCGGCCACAAAACGCGGTTCTCCGTCAATGTCCATCAACAAGAGATCTTCCGAATAACTGCCCATATCGATCGCACAGGAGTCCGATGAAAGGTGGTAACCGTCGGTGAAGTTCGGATCGTCAAAGACAAAAACACCTCCATTTTTGTTCCCGATGGTGCTATTGTCACTGGCCTTGATTGCGGTACTACTCTCATGGGCACCTTCGATCAGACCGCCGGTCATATAGGGGGCACTGCCGCCAATGTGGTAATCGCCCACATCGGGCGAGCGGTTACCCCAGAAGATACTGCTGTCAATGTACTTGACTCCGTATATTGCACCACTGTCTGAACTGGCGGTATTGTCCACAAAGGTGCTGTGGGTACACCAACCGAGGCCCCAAACATAGCCTCCGTCACAACAGAAGCCGCCACCTGAAGTGGCACTGTTCTGATAGAAAACACAGCCAACTACATGCACTTCGTCGTCATTGAAATTATAAGGATAACAATAGGCGCCACCACCGCTGCCGGTGGCATTGTTGTCCATGAATATACAATTCCAAAGGTTGATATCACAACGATAGCCATACAGACCGCCACCATCACCATTGGAATGACAGTTAACAAACCGACATTGATGGAAGGTCAAATTGCTATAGGAAGCGTAAACGCCCCCGCCGGACCCTGTGAAGTTATTGCTATCGGCAATGGTCAAGCCTTTGATCTGGCAGTTCGAACCCGTGGGGAAGGTCAGGACCGGGCCATCGTTGCTGTTGGTCAAGATCGTCGCGGCGACTACATTGGGATCGTTGGGATCGGTCCCACAGAGGGTGATATCCAGACCATCCAGGTCAAGGGCTACATCATAGGTTCCCGTTTGAATCTGGATGACATCGCCATTACTGGCGTCATCCAAAGCGGCCTCGATGGTCTCGTAACTACCGCCACCAGTGAGGTTGGTCGCCACAAAGCTGGCGGTCTCGGACGGGAGGGTGACGTAACTGTCGCTCGTGGCCGAACTGAGGTTGCCAGCGGCATCGCGGGCCTGGAGGCTGAAGCTATAGGTCGCCTCGGGCGTTAAACCGTCAACGGTATAATTGGGATCGATCTGCCAACCGCTACTGAAGTTGGCATCGTTGCATTCAAAGCGATAGACCACCGGGCCACTGGCGTCACTGGCGATCACGGCCGTCATGGTGACGGTATTACAGTCCACGGCCACTGGAGCGATGTCCCAGGCCACCGGGCTCGGGGGGATCTCGTCAGCCTCGAAATATTCGTCGGCCCCGATGTCCACCGTGCCATTGACCGTTCTCAACTCGCCGTCGATATCGGTGATGGGCTTGGTGACGCTATTGAGCCCGGCATCCACACAAGGCGAATTCGGATCCAGATGATAGTCATCGACCAGCAAGGGATCACTGCCCAGCAAGACACCGCCTTCGAGTTGGCCGATGGGGTCACCATTGAGATAGGCGTAGCTACCATTCAAGGTCGCCCCCTGGATCAGACAGGAGTAGAGGTCGGGACTATAGATATTGCCCGAGGGATAGGGAGTCGGTGTATTGCCGGCAAAGAGACAGTTGATCAAATCGAAGTCGCCGTTGCCTTGGTAAATACCACCGCCGGCACCGGTGCTGATGGCGGCATTGTCAACCACCGTACAGTTCGAGAGGGTCAGTTCTCCGTTCATGGAGATCCCGCCACCGTCTTGGGAACTGGTATTATCGACAAAGACACAACCACGGATGACGGCGGCTCCGGGATTGCCGGTGCAGCGCAGCCCACCGCCATCTACGGCATCGTTGTTCTTGAAGAGACAGTTGGTCAGAGTCGCTGGGGTACTCGCACTGGTATAGCTATAGAGTCCACCGCCTTGATCCTCACTGCTGTTGTTGTAAATCTGACAGTTGGCCAGAGAGGGACGGCTGGAATAGACCGCTCCACCATGGCCCATGCTCTCGTTGTCGTGGACGCTGCAACGCGTCATGGTCAGATCCGTGACGTAAATCGCTCCACCGCCTCGATCGGCCTGGTTTTCATAGAGTTCACAATCCGAGAGGGTTACGGTGCTGCCGTAAATCGCCCCACCGAAGCCCTTGAAGCCATCGGCGAGGTCTGCGGTGTTGTCATGTAAGATACAGTCCGAAAGGAGCAGCTCACTACCGGTGTAGGTATAGATCGCCCCGCCGTTGCCCGTGGTATTGTAACTCAATACACAGTTCGATAAAGCCGCACTGCTGTATCCCTGCACTTGAATCGCACCGTCAACGTTGGGATCGTCGGCCCCAGTGATGGTCAGGCCTTCGAGACGGCTGGTCACGGGGTCTTCCCAGGTCTCGCCCTGGAACACCACGATCGGGGCACATTGCGAGGCATTCAGGATAGTGGCAGCGACCACATTGGCATCTTCCGGATCCGTGCTGCAGAGGGTCAGGCCACTGTTGTAGGCAAAGGTAAGCGGCTCAGTCAGGCTATAGGTTCCGGGTTGTATCTCAAGGTGATGGCCGCTGGCCGCCTCGAACATCGCAATACCCAGATCTTCGTACCAGATATCCAGTTCCACGTCCCGAACGATACTGTACTGGGTCCAGGCCCCGGACAGGGTCGTCACCGTCAACGACGAAGAAGGATCGGTCACGTAATCCTCATAGCCGTAATCCCCACGACGAGCCTGGACTGTGAAGTAATAGCTGGTGGACGGTTGCAGGCCACGGATTTCACAGACCGGAGAATCCTGCCAGTCACTGGTGAAGTTCGCATCACTGCAGTTAAAGCGATACTCGATCGGAGCGCCCAGTGTACTGGGAAGAACCGCCTCCTGGGCCGCAATGATCACGCAGGTCTTGCCTTCATAATGGATGGGCGTATTGGCATCCCAGGCCATGGGATCGGGACTGGGATAACGATCGTCCACCACTGTCGTGGCTGAAATCGGGGTGGACCAGGCCGTTGCATTGTTGGCATCATCCCTGACACGATAGCTGTACCAGAAGGTCTCACCACCCTCGGCACGGGTGTAATCGGTCCAACCAACAGAAGTCGCTCCTTCATCAACCTCTTGCCAGCCGTAGCTCTTGATCACATCATCGTCGCTCGAGATCCCGGTCGAAGGAACTCGGGCAATCCAGAATTCGTTGACATCTTCATTGACATCCAAAACTGCAATGATATTCGAGTAGCTCACCGTCAGATTGAAATCTCCCGAATTAGTGGTCGGGGGCGTGTTATCCGTCCAGGCAGTGACCGGATCAGAAGCCTCACCCACATTACCAGCCCCGTCGCGGGCCTGGACTGTGAAGGTAAATGCCGTGTTGATCGGTAGGCTATTGGCCTCATAGGTCGGTAAAGAACGCCAGCCACTGGTGTAATTCGCATCGGTTACACAAACAAAGTTGTAATCGATCGTCTCGTTGATATCGATCGCGGTGACGGCGGTCAGCGTGATCGTACTGAGATCACTGGAAACCGTCGGATCAGCGGCCCAACGCATCGGACTTGGGAAGGGTGCCAGATCGTCCGTCGCTCCCCAGGTCACGTCTGAGGCACTGATGGAATTAGAATCACCGCTTTCAATCCAAGTGTCTTCACTGTCATTGGGATCAGGAAAACGGTATTGCAGGGTATAGGTACTACCTGAACTGGCATTCTCATCAGCCCAGTACACATTGTCAATCCAACCACTAGAGCCACTACTACCATTAAAAGAAAATTGGATACCTTCGTCGAAATCTTCAATGGAGTAATCGTCCAAAATCCGTAATAGAGCTTTCGAACCAGCAGCCTGGACAATTTCCAGATCCATTAGCGGTAGGTAGCTACATGGGTCAGATAAATCACTTTCCGTATTTGCATTATTCTCGAAACGGGTCTTCACCGCATAGCTGTACTCGTGCCCAGGTTCAAGTCCATTGATTTGATAAGAGGTGGAATCCTTCCAGTCACTACTAGCTCCACTACCTTTGACAGAGACGAATCGATACTCAATTGGATGTGCCAATCTCGCCTCCGCCTCTGTCTGGTTTTCACCCACAGGAATGTTAGCTGGTAGACAATTTAAAGTGAGTGTGATTGCATCATCAGCGGCAACAGTAGTACTAGAACCGGCAAAGGTAGTTTCAGGCGACTCAATACTATCGACCCAAAACTCACACGTCACTCCATCGACCAGTTGATCATAATATATTTCATGAACGACATACAGACCGGTTTCTAGGTACTGCCCATCGAGGGGATTAAATTCGAAAACCACATGTCCATCTTCAACATCTGATTCATTGAAGTGGATTTCCCTAGAGTATTTCTGCTCTGGATCACCAACTCCCTTGTCTACACGATATAGAACAAAATCAATGTAATTCGTGGCCGTAGAACTGAGATTGTAGAAGTCGATACGAATCCCACTACCAAGTGCCTGATAGTTGCCATCTACTTCCTCTACTAATTCGGGAACATCACTACCGAGCGGCCTAAAGGTATATTTATTTTTCTCAACAGCCAAACGGGCATTATTTTCGTATGAACTGTTATATTCATCAACTCCGATATCCCACTCATCATCTGAAAGAACTTTGTCTCCATCTAAATCACTCAGATTGAAATCATCACTGTATGTATCGGTACCATGATCGATACATGCTTGTCCTCCAGAGGTAGAGGAATTCAAATGATAATCAGTATTAGAAAGAAAAGGATTAGAATTTAATAGAGTCAATCCTCCATTTGAATTGTACCAGCTTTCTCTATCCACAGCACAATATGAAACTGAAACATCATGCACTGGGGTATATTTGGCATCACCATCTGCAATGCTCACACGATCTTCATTCCCCCAAAAGATACAATTATGTACATCCAAATCCCCGCCTTCATGAAAAGTAATGATATCACCTGAGCTCTGTCCAATAACATCTATAAACGTACCCGTTCACAGCAATTGAGGCTTTTCAGTGTTATTCCAGTGAGCTAGTAGTGATTGATGGATGAATTCAAACACATTTCGATTTTTCTTTTTACAGGTGGCAATGGCGGTCCAGATGCGTTCGCACCAGCGCATGCCGCATTCACTACGGGTACCTTGTGTGATTCGACGATCAATGACCGTGTGACGGATCTCACGTTCAGTGCCGTTGTTCGTCGGTTCCAGCAATGGATCTGTCATAAATTGAAAGTAGCTTTCAGCCGCCTTGCCTTTAAATCGGCGTGACAACGCTTTGGCTTGGCGATGATCAGGTGGACGCCTGGCCTGCTTCAAAAATCCGTCCTTAATCGACTTCATGCTTCGTGCAAAGCCGGCGGCTGTCATCGATTCATAGCGATGCAGCGTTTTAAACAACTTTTGTATCCAATTGAGCAAATTATGACCCCAACGAGACAGCGAACGCGAGCAGTGATCTGCCAGAAAACGAATCTCACGGATCAAATGCGCCATGCAATATTGCACGGTGGCATTCGTCAATCGGGAAAATTTACGATAGCATCCATAGTAGTCACAATTCAGGATGCCATTGAATTCTTCGCCCAGCAGTTTGAAAAGTACCTGACTGCCACGCGACTTGTCGATATGAAACAGACTGTAGTGCGACGTTTGAAAACACCACGTCCAGTGTTTTTCACCATTGTTCTTATGGCCTGTTTCATCTACACCAAGGCATGTTTCGTAGGGCAGGCTCTCTATGAGAGAATCATACATCGGCTTGAGAGCCTGCGAGACCTTTTGCGTTGCTTTACTCAACAATCCTCGCGAAAGCGACAATTGCATCACTTCCTTGCAAAACTGCTGAATCGTGGAGTAGGACATATGACAGCCGCCTTTCATAAAGGCAACCAGAGCACTAAAGTCTGCTCCCAGCAAATGGCCACGACTCACCTCTGGAGGCAAGGGTGTTATGTGAACCATGCCCGTTTTGGGGTCGAGATACTTCCTGGCTCGATGCTCTGTAATACGATACATCCTTTCCGGCAGTGTTATTTGTTGCACTACATGCCAGTCATTCAGAGTGATCAGCCCCGGTGTATCGGAGTTGAAAAATTCATATTCAATCATGTGGTCTATCTCATCTGGCTTAAACGTTGGGCGACTGAACTTACGATGTCCCGGTTGGCCGCCTTGTTTACGTTTCTTACACGATGTCTTCTTGATCTCTCGTTTGGGTTTGACAATATCACTCGACGGTGGTTTGGAGGAATTGTTCGAGTTCTTTTCCAAGCGTGCAAGGCGGTCTCGCAGTTCCTGGTTCTCCTGTTTAAGCCACTGAATTTCTGCGAGCAGTTGCTCGATAATCTGATCGGTATCCATGCCTTTGGTTTATCATATCTAACACCAAAGCGCAATTGCCTATCCTGCCAATCTGTGAATTATTGAAAAAAACTAATCAAGACTGTGAACGGTTACCTATAAACGAGGTGTTATAAATTCCCACTTTCTTGTCATTACCAATCTTCAAACCAGATATCGAAATCCCTTCACCTCCTCCAGCAACACCGTCAACATCAAGAACTTCATTATTTGCAATAGAACACCGCCATATTTTCACATTTCCACAGTCAAATAAAGACAATCCCCCACCCCAAGAGTACCAATTCTGACCCAGACGATCATTGTATTCAGAAACATTATCGCCAGTAACCGTATTCGTATTTAGGTCGCACCTCGCAATAACAACATCTCCAGATCTTACAAGGGACACCCCACCTCCAAATCGGCCCGCACTATTTCCAATGAAAGTACAGTCCTGAATAGTGACATCGTCAGAATCCCCAACGTAGAGGCCGCCGCCCTTGGCAAACCGGATGTTTTCTGGCTCATCATCTTCTACATCTTCATTCTGATCCTCTAAGGCTGAATTCTCAAACGCATTATTCCCAATAAAGTTACAAGCTTCAATGCTTACCTCTTCCATCTCACCAACATAGAGCCCCGCACCGCAATCGCCTGAATTGCTATAGAAGTCACATCCAACGACTGTTGCATCAAACTCGTCTACATAATCTGACAATATACATAAACCTCCCCGATATAAGGCATCATCACTTTTCCCATTACCAGAAAAAGTGCAATCCCTAACAGACGCATGATAAGTAACTTTTCCATGACGAGGTGCAGGCTGGCTATCCACCGAACTATAGATCTGTGCACCATATACTCCACAATTCGAAAAGATGCAATCTACAACTTGAAACTCAATCTCATTGCCCCAGATATCTTGTGGCCAATCATCATTATCAATATAAATAAGGTTTAAGCCAAATAAGTCACAATCTAATATATCACAATCGATCATATTTAAATATTGAAACGACTGCAGATATATCCCAGTGTCCCAGTTTTGTATTTTACAATTGGATAGGGTTAAGTAGTATGCCTCTAAACTATTGTCCTTACTAATAGAGACAATACCATCTCCTCCGCCACTTTCGATACCATCTACAACACAACCATCAATACGAGTTTCGTCATAATTTGAATTGATATATTGGTCAAAATATCCTTGTTTGTCCCAAGACAAAGCAGTAACCTTTCCCGTATATTCAATCAATTGAATACTGCCGTGAATTGTTGTTGGATTTAATTCTAGATCCAGATTACGTTGACTAATATCATCCTCGTCACCGTCAAATCCTCCATATAAAGCAATCGACTCCGGTAGTTGAAAAACACTGCCTTGTTGGCCATAATCACCTGCAGCAACCCATATTTCTGCTGATTGGTGTTCCACTGCTTTTACTAATCCCTCTCCCAAACTCTGAACAGCATTGTCCCAGGGCCCAAAGGCTCCTGTCTGAAGGTCAACAATTGTTGGACCACCTTGATTATTATCATCCCCCGAAGGACTTACATAAATCCGTGGAATAAAATCAGTAAAATCTTCACTTAAAATATTAACCGCCTGACAGGCTAAATAGACACTTTCATATTGACTAGGTGAAAATTCCAGCATTTCAGCAGCGCATAAGAGAATTACTCCCCAATCATAATACTTCGTCGTCTCCGAAAACATCAATATGGACTGGAAGAACAACTCTGGTGCCAGATCGACACCCAATCCTCGAACTTCGATACCATTGAAAATTTCCAAGTCTTCAACATCCATACTTAAGAGATAACCTAGTTTACGACCTACACCAGAAAGTACATGTGGATCCGTAGCACTATAGTAATCTGGAGTATCATATATATCCAAATCTGAATACGGATACGGATCTTTTAAACTTCGCAGAGATGGTCTTGCAGGGTTCACCATAACATCTTCTGCATGTATCCAGGCATCATCACCGGAAGCTTCATTTAAATATTGAGCCCAACCATCATCATCCGCAATAGACTCATTGGGCCCAGGATCACGGTATTCATTATTGCTCAGATCGATATATTCACCGAATATATCTGCTAAAGCCTCATGAATTTGAGCTGACTCACCTGAATAATCCAAACCCGATATCGCCAATACCACGCCATGAGTAAACTCATGTCCGACTATATCATCGGTGACATAGCCTTTTTGAATTTGCATTTCGTTATCATAAGTCCACACCCCCCCTGTCGATATGCCCGCACGAACAGTAGCAATAATTTTACCATCGTCACCATCCCAGCTAAGCCATGGCCTACTTACTGTTTCCCCGTCCCTGATACACTCAAACTGACTATAAAAATCGTATGTATCTTCAAGATATCGAGCAAGCAACCAGACATCGCAATGATGATTCTCGTTTTCTTCATCAGGTAAAGCTTCAGTCGTTGTAGCATCATTGTCATAGGTAATATCTGGTTCAGGTAACAAATCGGTTATCTCATACTGCATATCATTCAAAGTCAAAAAGTGATGATGAAGTACCTTACCACTTTCCGCATCAACAACGACAACAGAGTTCACAGCAGAATTATCCACAGCACAGACTTCCATATACCAAGCCCAACGGGGTTCCCCCTCCTGGTCATAGAGATCCGGGCAAAAGACTACCAGCTTGGTCTCTGAAACACGAAATCTTAGCTCTGGGTACTTGTCTTTCATCCATTGCCGTGCCCTTTGTTCGACAACCACTCTTCCAATACCATTGTTTGCACGAGCCCTGCTTTCTGACAAGCCTCCGGTCTCATGCATCAGACCGCCTCCAGTAAATTTAACTCCTTGAGCCGGATCCACAACGACGACGACTCCCGCCCCCATCACCTCAACACCTTGATAGGTCTGACGATAACGCAGGTAGTGATGTCCGCGATGTTCAATATGACTACCCTTCTCAAACTCCAAGTCAGGAACGTCCTCCATAAATAAACCCCGCCATTGGGTTAGGAAGCCCTGCCCAATCTCTTCAGGCTTGGCACTCTGCATTCCCTCTACGACAAAAACTCCACCTTTCGGCGCTCCCATGGCTCGTACATAGCCTTTGTCATCTCGTAGAGATTTGGCGGCCTCGTATCGAACATCAGTTAAAGTCTTATCCTTGCCCTTCGGTCGTGCATGAGACATCAGCTCATTAAACTTCACCTTCCGAGCAGCGATCGTTTCTCGCTTTGCGTGAGAGGAACCTTGCTTGACCTTTTGTAGATCCTGAGCAAAAACGCTTCCCATGAACACTAATAGAACAAACGAGACGCAACAGGGAAATAGGGCCTTCCATGACTTCATTCGTAGACACTCCTTTTATCAATATACCAATTGGTTATAAAGCCCCCCGACTTTTAATCAGTATTCTATGTTCTGTGATCTACTGCTAATTTCATTCTAGCCAATGACTGGCCAATATGGCTAAATCAAGATAATTGACCTTGCAGTCCCCGTTAATGTCGCCCGCAATAATTGTTTCACAAGGTGCACAGTCAAAATAGCTCTTGCTCGCCTCTTCGGTCCCGCCATAAGCTCCCATGTTGATTCGGCCACCATTTGGGAAGGATTCATACATGATCGGGCTATTGGGATCACCTGCGTCGATACAGGGACTGGTGACTTCATCGCATACCCAAGTCCCGCTGTCGTCATCCCAACGACCAGCCTGACTCTTGAGGTGATAGTCGCCAGCGACATAAAAGTCGTCATTGGGATCTTGCGGAGTATTGTTGCTATCCCAGTAACCAGGATCAACAAAACAGGGATCGGCATCAACATTGCCTTGCCCCCAATCTAGATAGTCGAAATCATATATGGTTGAGGGACGACTCTGCATGGAAGAAAAGTTTATACTAATAATCGATTGTTGATTATAGATCTCTTGGCCTCCATTATCGACAATGCAGTTCATTACTTTTGAGGGATACGAAGATTGATAATCAACAGCAAGGAATACACCAGAAGATGCCCTATTATTTACACCTGTACAATTGCTCATTATTAACGACTCTGAATAGCGGCTATATATACATCCCCCATATGACTTAGCACAATTTCCAGCAAACAATGAATTGTCTAGAAAAAGCTCTCCGTAATTCATAATCCCCCCTCCGACGTTAGCTTTGTTCCCTATGAAGGAACAAAGCTGCAACTCGATATAACCACGAAAATTCGCTCCGCCACCAACATTTGCATGATTATATCCCAATAGTGTGTTCTGTATCAAACTCATCCCTCTATTAATATATATTCCTCCCCCATCATCGGCCCAATTCTCCTGAAAAACACAATTCAATATCGTAGAATCAGAACTTCCTCCAGAAAATCCACCACCGGATATTCCTGCCCAATTCCCAATAAACTGGCTATCGACAATCTCAACGTGGCTACTAGCAGCACACACTCCACCACCATCATATCTGGAACCATTGCCTGAAAAAATGCAACTCTCAATGTATAGCGTGGCATCCTTAATGTATATCGCCCCTCCACCTTGCAGGGAAAAATTCTGGAAAAATCGGCAATTCTTGATAATCACACCATCATTCTGCACAACAACCCCACCCCCATTCCAATGTGGATCACCCCAGAGGAGATCTGGACATCCACCTTGCTCAGGGCATTGATAGGGCAAGGCATGTCCATCCCGAACGATCACACCATCCAAAACAGATGATGCTCCGGCATTGACTACGGTCAGACTATTGTTTAAACGTGAATCGTCTAGTCTAAACTGTGAAGGATCATCAATCACATCATCCCCGCCCAGATCGCCAGAAAGAACAGTCTCATAGAGGTCCACATCTCGTTCATTAGGATCATTCCCAACTAATCCCGCATAGCCACCCTTGAGAGCAACTTCCTCGGGCAACTCAAATAACACCTCTCGATCACCACTGCCCCCTGGACAAGCCTCGCTGCGATCCGGCTTATAAGCCCCCTGAGCGACTCGAATTTCAATCTGATCCGTTGATCCGGGACGATTAGCATCCATCAATCCATCATGCAAATACCGATACGCCGTCTCCCAACTGATTCCATCTCCCCCTAATGCCGCATCATCATCCACATAAATAATCTCGTTAGCCCAAGCCGGAATAACCAGCGTGATCGTTAAAATTAGTATAATCCATCTCATCGCGAATCTCCCTTCAAACATATATGATTTATGATAACAAACTCCTCGGATTACCATGGCTTACCATAAGATATAGTGCCATCCAAGAGTCAAAAGATCACGTTTATATTTGTTTAAATGCCATATTTTTATTAGGATTCTGCTCTCGCTTTTACAAGTGACAACATCACCAAGTAAAGAGACCATCTACACCTCTAAAGTTGATATCCTTTTTTTGATTTTCTCAATAAATCTCAATTCCCCTTAGTAACCCTAAGGACAGCCCCTCCTTGAAGCGAACTCCATGACCTCATTATATCATTTTTCTGAGTTGTTCTATGTAACTATTGCAGCCAATTTGATCCAAAGAATCTTCGATACCCACCTCTAAGGATCCAAGACACAAAGTTTACAGAATTCAGGCCAAGCATTGAGCAGTAGGAAAGCGATAAACCTTGACCAAACATATCCCGAGTTTCTCAAATTAATTAATAAGAACCCTATATCCTTACAAACCAGATGGACTCCACTGTTAATTCAATCAGCTTTTCCCGATCTTTTTCTTCTGTTCCACTTGCTATTTACTCCCAGCAGGGTAAGATCAGCATCAATTAAGGAATGGAATAGAGTCACCACCAAGGTACCACGTTTGTTGATTGAAATATTTCGTTGTGCCAGAATGCCTTGATGGTGAGAGTATGGAGTAATATAGCAATGCCCCTATTCATCAAAATGACCAAGGCTCTATTCGGACTCTGTATCGTAGGAAATCTATTCTATTTCAGCATCACTTGGGCATCAGCCACTCACTCTGAGATTGAACAACTCCTTTCCGCCCCTAGCTTTGTGGATCATTATAAAAGGCAATCCCAACACCAGCCTCAATCTAAACCCCAAAGGAATCCTCTCGTAATCCAGGCGGAGTTATGGACCACGAAACCTCCCAAACCTCCAGAGCCCAGACGGATAATCGCGAAGGAAACACACAAGCCTGAACCAAAACCTGAAATTCGACCGCAGGTATCGACTCCCAAGTTCACGGTGATCGCGACCAGCCTATCCCGCGACGATGCTGGGGATTCCCTGGCTCTGATCAGTGAGCTAGGAGGTCAACAACGCTGGGTACATATTGGAGATCAGATAGGCCATCTCGTCGTCGAAGACATTCACAATGGCAAGATCCTCTACAAAGACGGTGACCGTCAAGAGGAGTTGGCTATTGCAGAACCCGAACCCGTAAAACTCATCGCATCACTAACGACTCCAAAACGCCCAGCATACGAAAAGCCAAGAGTACCCAACCGCTTGGCTGCTGTAAATAAATCGAAACCCCGCCTGGACCTGTCAAGAACCTATTCCAGGCCATTGCCGAGGTCATTGCGAGAGCAATAAGTGTATTCGGGAGAGTACTCAGTTGAAACATCATTGGACTAAACTTCTTCTCACCTTATCTTCTGTACTTCTTCTCTTCTCAATCACTGGCTGTCAACAGATCCCGGAAGCACAAACGGTCACCCAGCCGACCATCCCGTCGAAGACCTTTAGCCTGGAACATATCAACACGACCAGGGCGAAAGAACTCTTGGCTGTACTGAATCTAAAGACGAGCATCGACCCTAACAGCCAGCTTATTACCGTTCAAGGCACTAACGAAGAACTCCATAAAGCCGAAGTGGCCCTTGATCTTATCGACAACACTGTAGACTACAGCATCATCCCATTGGGCCCGGCGGCCATCGTACGCGATTTGCCGACCAATGAACAAATTGCTCATGCTCTTGGTGAAAGGCTTTATCTGGAAGCTTCGTCGTCGGCCCGAGAGCGAGACCTTTTATTGACTGGCAAGGACGGCGAAGCAGGCGATATTAGACGTATCGTCGATGGAGCCGGACACCGCCAGACAAAAAAAGGGCCGGTTGAAGCCAGATCAAGCTTGCAGATACAGCCTGTGGTAGGGACCTTTATCCGTCCACCAAGGCATACAGACATGGGCATCTTGATCGATCTATACGATGATGCGGTGATCGCCATTGCTCCCCAAGCACTGACCCCTAAGCTCCAAGAGTTGGTGCGTCATGGAATACCCATAGATCCACCTCGGCCTATCCAACTGGTAGAACCTATTGCCGAGGCCAGTGAGTCCAACATCGTTGCTCCCACTCCTGAACCTACCGCATCAACTGCATCTAAACCAAGCCCACCCCGTAAACCCATTGTCATCGAAAACAAGGAGGTCACTCCCCTACCCCAGCGAGGCATACTCAAGCCTACCCTGCGTTCTCAGCCTCCAGTCCTGGTCAACTTGACAACCATGGAACTACCCGATCCCAATCGTGTGCTGGAGTTAACCCTGCCAGACAAACTCAGTCTTATTCAACTGTTAGACCTGGCCGGTGAGTACCTCCAGTTCACCTATATCTACGACCCGCAAAAGGTCAGGGACGAGGTCGTGACCTTAAAGATGCACGGCAAACAACAGGGCCTACTCACGATTCAAGAACTCTATTCCCTACTGGAGACCGCCTTGAAATTCAAGGGACTGGCCTTGGTTCGGCAACAAGATCGCATCGTACATGTAGTCCCTGCCAACGAGGCGTTGCAGTCCGATCCCTCCCTAGTGGATCCCAACGGAGGACAGCTCATTCCAGGCGATACTGTGGTAACGGGCATTTTTCATCTGCGTTATGTGGCGGCCGACCAGGTGGCCCCGGTAATCGAAGGAATGCAGTTGTCCCTCAGTCTCAACACCATGACCGAATCCCAGACCCTGCTGGTGACCTGCTATGCTCATCGCATGCAGCGTATCGCAGACTTGATTGCGATGGTCGATCGTCCCGGTGAGGTTAGGGAGTTTCGCTTTCGCCTGCTCAAGTACACCTTAGCCTCGACCTTAACCGACAAGGTCATGACCCTATCAGCTGCCATGGGAGCCGGAAACTTAACCGTCTCGGACAACGAGCCCAAGCCGGGCAAGCCAGGACGTACAACGGCGACAAAAACGGCAACAGTCTATCTGGACACGGACGATCGCACCAATCGCGTGCTGATGATCGGATCGGCGGAACAACTGGATCTCATCGAGCAACTGATCGACACCCTGGACGTAGCCCAGCAGGACCTGCGTCAGATGCGGATCTACGAAATTCGTCACAGCCTGGCAACAGACGTGGTCAGCAAATTGGAGGACCTGGGTCTGCTAGCATCCTCGGGGCAAAGAAGTTCAACTCGTACGCCTGGACGAGGCAATTCCAATGATGCACGTGAGGCCATCCAAGAGCCACTCGACGAAAATCCCCAGGTGGTCATCATTGAGGAAACCAACCAACTGTTGATCAATGCCACACCCGAGCAGCATCAACGTCTAGAACAGGTCATTGACCATGTCGATGTAGTCGCAGTCGAGTTCCGCACCACCCAAGTCTATGACATCCACCATATCAGCGCGGAAGACACCCTGACCAAACTCCAGGATTTTGGTGTATTGGAATCTTCTCAGAACACAGAGCGTACGCGACGTGGAAGGATCACCGATCCCGAGGACGAATTTGGAATCCCCGGACAAGAGACTCCGCCTGCAGTCATCGTCTTGGAGGGTACCAATCAGTTACTGGTCAAGGCTACCGAGCTTCAACACCGTGAGATCCGCAACACCCTGGCCCTCATGGACCATGAGGCCATCGATCCGGTAATTCCCTATGAAATCTACTTCCTGGAAAATCAGAAACCCTCAGACATCGCCGCAGTGTTGGAGAGACTGGTTCAGGCATCTAAGGACCAGGAAGGCAAGGGTGAATCCGTTTACAAGGATGCTGATGACGAGGTGGTGATCGTCCCGGATGAAGGGACTTTCTCCTTGGTGGTGTACGCCTCACGTAAAAATCAAGACTGGATCGGCAAACTTATCGATGCCCTGGATCGACGTCGATCCCAGGTCTTGATCGATGTCACCTTGGTGGAGGTCTCCAAAACCGATCAGTTCAACTACGAGTTGGACTTGATCTCCAGTATCCCGGATTTAAGTGCCACCAGTGGGTTGATGGAACCGATTGTGGGGTCCGTGACAGCCCAATCGGTCCTGGAGAACCTGACCGGCAGCAATCGCAGCCGTTTCATCGAGATGCAGTCCAGTGGTGGCAGTGCCAATGGCTTCTACGGTGACAAACATATCATGCTCCTGCTTGATGCCATGCAGCAGAAAAACTATGGGCGGGTCCTGGCCAAACCCAAACTTCTGGTCAATGATAACGAGACCGGCAGCATCGCCACCACCGAGACGACCTATGTCGAGACCTCCACTCAGGCAGTCCTCTCCGGTAATACCGAGGCCATCACCACATCCGTCACCTACGAAGGCTACGATGCGGGAATCACGCTCAATATCACCCCCCATATCAGTGATGGAGATTTGTTGCGTCTCGAAATCACCTTGGACCGTGCAGATTTCACCGCTACCGAAGGTGAGGCCCCTCCCGATACCAGTGGCAGCAACGTCAATACCGTGGTCACCATCCCGGACGGCAGTACCATCATCCTTGGTGGCATGCTCAAGCTCAACCAAAGCAAAGGAGCCAGTAAGGTCCCCCTATTAGGCGACCTGCCCCTTGTCGGTGTACTCTTTCGCACCGCTGCGACCAGCGACATCCAGAAAAGGCTCTATGTCTTTGTCAAGGCCGAGATCATCCGCCCGGACGAAACCCTGTCAGGTTATCGAGATATGGAACGAATCAGCCAACAGAACCGCGACGCCTTTGAACAGCACGAACGTGAATTCCAACAGGAAGAGGCCTGGCCCGGTGTCGAACCCAAGATCACCCAACCCGAACGGGTATTGGAGGATCGGTGATCTTTTGCGTACCCTTGCATTTTAACACCAAAACAAGTCGATTCTCATGTCCACAAAATATTAGCGATCCATATGGGCCAGGCAAACCTGTGCGGTTTCGCGGAGTAGGCTGTGGGAGGATTCTGCGGCTAAAGCTAGTTTTTGGTGGATTTCGTTGCGATGACGCATGTTTTTCATGCCTTCGAGATGGAGCAAGGCCCGCATGGCCGCCCTGCGTACGGAGGATAGGTCACTAGAGAGGGCGTAGACCATTTTTTCGATGGCCTCGGGTACGGACATCCCCTTCTTGAGGATGGCCTCGGCCGGAGCTCGGTCACTGACCAGGTCGATTTCCACGATCAACTGGAGGGCATCCAGGTGGAGGGGGAGATGTTTACCCTGGATATGGGCATACATGGTCACATAGTCATGCAGGAGTCTCAGCCAGCGGTGATCCGTATTAAAGGCATTGAGGGACATCTCTGCGTGGGTCAACTTGACCGGATGGCCGTCTTGATCCCTATAATTTCGACGATGACCGTAGGTGTATATCTCCACGGCATCGAGCAAGGCATCGAGCAAGGCGCCACCGGTAAAGCCCTGGAACTTGATGCCATTGGTTGGATCCTTGCTGTCACCGAAATCTTCATCTGAAACGGTTACGCGTAAACCGTCCTGGTGGTGGGCGATGACGGGCGTACCCCCGGCATGGGCCTCCTGTTGACTGATGCCACAGGGTTCACCGATGTCTCCCCCGGAAGGCATGACAAAGAATTGACTGCCCAGGTAGAGGTTACGATACAACGAGGGCGAGAGCGATCCCTCGGGATAATAACCCATGCGACCTTCAAAACGGGGGTCCAAGGCAATGCGTCGCAAGTGGGCATCATAGCGTCGGCCATCAAAACTATCCTCGACTCGACCGCAAATGGCAAATTGAATCAACTCATTGGTAGAGAGGAAATACTCAACCACAGTCGAGTTCCGCATGTTCCAGGGTTCGAAGCGAACGTCTATGCCGTCTTCATGGGGATAGACCTTCCAGTCCACCAGTAATTCAAAGCCCTTTTGACGACAGATACGATGTAGCATACCGAAGATGATGTGGTTGTGTTGCTCGTCATCGGGTCGCAGGCGAATGTTGGGATCCTTTTGCAGGTTGAGCTTGGCCGCTTCCTTACTGCGGGTGTACTTCAAGAAGAGCCGTCGCGCCGCAGTATGACTATAGGTTTCCAGCAGACTCTTCTTGCTGCCAAACCAAAAACGTTGCCGCGCGGCCATGTTGAATCCATTACGTCGACCAAAGAAGCGGCCGGTCTCGGCCTTTTCCCTAAAGAGCATCACATGCTTAAAGAGCCAGGGTTCGTCCAAAATCCGTTGACGCATGGCCTTGCTGACCGTGCCCACAAAAGACGAACTCTTGAGCATAATATGGGTTAGGTCGATATCGTGACCGGTGTCACTGTAGGGATCGAAGAACAGACCGTAATGGTGTGCAGGATCCAGATCGAGCAGGCGACAGTAATAGGACCATTTGGCCGGTTCGCGTTCGGCCGCAACGATGCTGTAGGCCGGGTGTGGATTGTGCATCATACTCAAGGTCTGGGTACCGCGGAAATGCGGGTCCTCACGCAGGTGCGTGTGACATTGCAAATAGGCCGGAATGAGCCAGGTGGGCCATTCATTGGTTTGGATGATTGAGGGGTAGATATTGTAACAGCGCAGGGCCTCCAGGGCGGCCTGCGAGAAGAGGCGGGCTCGCCTGAGTTTGTCCTCGGCCGTGTCCCCGCCATAAGGACGATCGAAGTAGACCGAGTTTTCCAGGTAGATCACCTCCACCCGTGAACGCCGCCCGTGGCTCATCCGGTTGAGTTTGACACGCAGGAAATTAACGATGTCGGGATGGCCGCTGTCATGGATGGTGCGATGCTCTTCATTGAAGCTGGGGAAGGTAGTCGTGAGGCTATGCCCTTCGTATTTGGGGGCATACTGTTTGAAGATTTGCTGGCGGTTACAATCATACAGGGGCGTGACAATCACCACATGCAATCCCATCTCACTGAGCACGTCGGCGATGTCGGTGGTGTAGAGCCCCACCCCACCCGAACTCCCACTGAATTTCGATTCGGGTGACACCATCACAATGGTGCCGACATTGATGGAATGCAGGATATCGGCCGCGGCCTGGCGTACGCCGATATCCATCTGCGTCTTTCGCATCACCGTAATTCGCATGAGAAATTCGATCACCAGACGACGCTGCTCCGGATCATCGGCAGAAATTTCGGCCAGCAAATTCGCCAGGTCGGCGATACCCACCTTGCGATGCCGTTGAATCCAGGTGACGGCCATCACAAACAGTTCCAGGAATCGTTTGAATCCGCCCTGCTTACTCTGACAAGCCTTGCGGAACACGGCAGCCACATAGGCATGTTGGATACGATATTCCCGACCATAGGAAAAGTAACGCAGGAAGGAATCCTGAAAGACCTGCTTTTCGTGCACGGCCTGCTTACGATTGATGATTTCGTATACGTGGGAAGAGACCGGAGGAAGGATCCCGCCAAAACCCAACTGAATCAATTCGTGGCCTGACCAATACGAACGCTGCCCGCGCCGCCGTTTGCCTTCGGCGTTGTTATAACGCTCCTTGATTTCATAGACCGCATCGTCATGGATCTCGTAGAGCACCTCACCGTCACACTCACACCGTAACTTGAAATTTAAATCCCGTGTCACGGCCTGCTGGCCTTCGGCATGGGGATTGGGGAAATTGAAGACACACAGATAGGTTTGATCCCCATAGGTACGAATAAAGGCAGCCACGCGGCCATTGCCCGTCTCGATGGGATAAAGTGTCCCCTTGGTCAAGGTCGGGTGCTCATCCACAAAGTTGTATAGATTCCGCAGGTAAAGCCCAAATCCCCTGAGCATGGGGTATTGGTTGAGCAGGCCCTCCTGGGCATGAAACTCGCCCGGCCAGGGATGCTTGAAACGGTTGTTGACCCAGTGTTTCCAACATTCGAGATAGGCCAGATCGAAACGCTTGCGGAAGCTGCCCACGCGTTCATCCGGCAGACGACTGATGTGATACATCAAGGGGCCGTCACTACTGAAGACCAAAAAGGCGGCCGTGGGCCAGATCATGTTTTGGTAGTTACTGGTAGGCGACTCTTCGTCGTGACTGTTGAAAAAGGAAATCGTCTGGCCACCGAACTGTTCACGAACTCGGCGGAGATAATGCAGGTTGTCGTTGAGGCCCAGGTGCTGATCCACGGGTTCACCGGCCCGAATGTTTTCCATGTTCTTGATGAGGGAGTTGTATGGAGTCGAACCCGACTGAAGCATACGGGACTCGTTGCCATGCCACTGTTCGGCATAGATCACGGGCACGGAAGAGTTCCGCTTTTGTGCCCGGTAATGTAAGAGCAACAGGGCCATATTGGGCTTGGCGGTCCCACGCAGGTCGACAGGCTCGAATCCCGGCAGGGTCACCTCACCCATCAAACGGGCTCGGGGGGCCAGATCATGGCGTACGGGAAAGACCGTGTCGTAGCCATGCCCCACATCGATGCGCAAGCCAAATCCCAAACCCGCCAGTTCTTCAGCCAAATGGGCCAGGTGCTGGACGTTGTCGTAGTCCCGCATATTGACCATGAAGCTGTCGTACCACTCGGACCATTCGCCGTCCCACCCGGCCCGACGCGACAGGTCCTGGTGTTGATCGCCGATGTAAGAGGGATAGTGATAGGGATAGTCGCACTGGGCCCGCGAGAAATGGGATAAGGCGCAGAGTACGATCTTCATGCCCAGCTTGTCCGCTTCCTTCTTGAGGGCCAACAGGCCTTCAAGGCCTCCCATGTCACGTCGTACCGTGACACCGTCCCATACAGAAAAGACCGAGGGGTCCGGCCCGGCTTCTCCCGGCCAACCCAATTCCAAGGCGCCCAGGGGATAGATACGGGTGTAGCCCTCTTCACGAATGGCGGGCAATTGCTCGGCGAGCGTGGCAAAGGTGCCATAAACATACCGACCGTCTTCGTCAGATTGCGGTTGCTGGTGATCGTCCAGGCGCAGATTGAAGGTGTCTGCATACATACTCAGGATGCGTTGCCCCCGCTCGTCGGCGATAAACTTGAGTAGGCCATTGGAATTTTCGTCGTAAACCTCGCTTCGCCAGGTCTGCCCCTCGTCAAGCGAGACCTGAACCGAATAATGAATCCAGCCCTTACGAACCGGAAACTCAGCCTTAAAGGTCACCTGGTTGCTGGCCTGCCCCTTGACCTGTTCCATCGGCACAGGACGCTTGCGATGACCATTGAGGGCCCACTGTACACGTGCGCGCAAATGCCCTTGTTTAATACGATAGGGCTTGGCGACCTGCACTTGCACCTGTCCCGGTTCGCTCCGTAAGACAGAACGGTTGACACGACTGGGCGGGAAGCTGGCGGGACGTTCGGTCAGCAGGTCTTCCAGGATCTTGTTGACGCGTAGGCCCACGGATCGGCAGATCCCTCGATCGGGATGGTGCCAGTAGTAGAGTGTGGCATAGAGTAGACGCAGGGCCTCGGCTTCATGATTGCGAGTGCGAATGCGTTCCACCAGTTCCTCAATGGCGGCATCGACCTGGTCGATGTCACTAGAGATCAAATTATCCGTCAACACACCCAGGGCCGGGTCCTTTTGATACAGACTCAAACGATCCAACCAAGGTTTGAGATAGCGTCCGTGATCATGAAAAATATCCGTGCAGATCTGGCCGTAGGTGATGGTCGTACAGGCGGCCGAAGCCGTCATGACATCCAAGACACGCTGATACCTTACACGAATGGCCTTACACATTCCCTTACCCAGGTTATAGACCAAGACCATGGAATCGTGATCCGGAAAAATCGGTTGGAAACGTCGCAACCATTCGTAATCCCCCACCTCAGGAGGAAACTCTTCGATAAAGGCAGGCAGGCAACGCGCAACGATCTCTTTACACCGACGTCCACCGTTGGGAAAGAACTCCGTAGCCTTGCGTAAGAGGGTATCGATCTGTCGTTTACCGGCCATCCATTTCCAAAAGCGTTCCAAGATCACGATCTTGTCCCGGCGTTGCAAGATCGCCAGCCACTGGCCTTGATCCAGAGTTAATTCACGGTTGCCAAGCTCTTGCACCATGGCGGTACAAAGACGATCCTGGCGACTCAGGAAGAGGAGTGAATGATGCAATACCTGCGTAATGTGGTACTCGGGGTTCCCCAATTGAAAGAAAATCCGCTCCCACAGCCCCACGAGAAAATCACGCCGCAATTCTTTTTGAGCGGGTTGAAACTCCAGCAAATCAATCGCCATCAGCACCCCACGTGGGGTGACCTGAATCAAGTCGCTAAAGGACTCTGCCAAGTGCAGGTCAATTATGGCCCCCAAGAGCTTGCGATAGGCTGGAAACGAGGCATCACGCAGGAGTTTGCAGGTTTGATTGAGTATGCCGGTGAAAAAGCGAATCTGGTTGTGGTTAAGGTTCGCACGTAGACGAGCCCCGCCTAGTTCACATCGCCCCTCGTGATCGATCCTTAATATTGCGTGGCAATCCATGGCCGTCTTTCGCAACTAAACCCTGTTGATAGCGATAAATCAGTACAAGATTCTACGCTGAATCGAAGGGAATCTCAAATGCAAAACGACCTTTATTTGTCGCTAACTGCCTCAAGGCAGGCAAGTTAAAGAACCCAGCAAAGGGGCAGTGACCTACAAAGCCCGATAAGTGCTTTTAAGGTTCGCTCCCCTCTTGCTCAGAGAAGATCGATATGTCTCGTTGTCAGTTCCCGGGTGTGGGAGCAGCGGCGAACCAGTGATTGGGATCATCAAGAGCCCCGGCCTGGAGTTCGGCCAAGGTCAAGTCCGTCAACGGGACCAAGGCATCACCCGCTCCATCGGCGCTCTGCGGCCAGTCTCCGTTGTCATCATAGGTGAACGCCACCAAGGTTCCGTTCCAGGTATCATGGAGTTCCACACGTTCACCACCATTGCTCAAGGCACCACTATAAACGCCGGCGATGTGTGTGGCTGCGTCATTGCCATAGCGTGCCCTGAAGGCCTCTTCATGACTGACCACCAGAACGGTATCACCAGGACTCAACTCAGTGATTTGACCGGAGGCAAAATCGAAGTCTACCCCATCGATCAGGGAGACCGTACTCAAATCCAAGGTTTGGCTGGTACTGGTATTGATCAATTCGAGATATTCGAAATCGTCGTTGTTGTAGGTCCCACTGGCATCATCGACCGGATTGTACATCAACTCGCTGATGCGCAGGTAATTCGAAAGCTCAGAACCCATGGGTTCACCCGCTACAAACTCGATCGGATCAGACCAGTGACTCCAACGGCCTGTATTGTCCTGCATGCGGCAACGAACCCGGTAGGTGTGTCCAACCTCCAGGCCCTCGGCCGGGATCTGAATCAGACGGTCCTCGACCGGATCGGTCAACTCGTCATCCTGCCACAGGGGCATCAGTTCATACTGGCTGGGGGCCAGACCTGTCGGGGCACTGGAATTGGGATCGGCCCCCGGATCGACCTCGGCCACCTCGGTCATGGTCACAGAGACGTCAATGGAGAAATCGCTGCTGCCTGTGGTGGTCTGCAGGGCGTGGACCGCAATGACGTTGGTGCCATTGCGGAGATAACCAAAGGGACCGGTTAGGGGCACAGCCTCATAGCTGCTGGCCTCATGGTCCGATGCTCCGGTTAAGCTGTTGTAATATTTCTGTTCACTACTGCAATATTGGCGTGTCACTTCCTCGCCATTGATCCAGATAATACAACCATCATCCACATACACATTGAGAATCAAGGTGTCGATGAGGTCGATATCTTCAATCTCAAAGCTGTTTCTTACATAGACCGAGGTATAGTTATTACGCATATCCGAGAGAGTGGTGTTGTCGTCGTTGTCGCTGAAGCCAATCGGAGTTTGTCCACTCAGCCAGGAACTATCGTTGAAGCTCGCCTCAGACCAGGTCGTCCCCGGTGAGCTGGTCCCCTTGAAGTAACGCCAGTCGGTTTGGGCCTCATCGAGCAGAACAATCTCATCGACGGGTTCATCCACATCCGAGCCGGTCGTGTTCAGGTCGAACTCGGCAATGCGCCAACTGATGGCCGCAAAGGAACTGGCTCCCTGAGAATCACTGTACGCGCTACTCTGGAACCATAGATCGTTGATAGGATAGCCCTCCAAACCGGCGTAAACAATACTGGGCATATCAGGAATGTAATAGTCGTCGTAATCCTCTCCGGCCAGATCGTCCAAGTGATTGGAGGTGCCTTCCCAGTAATACCCGCCCTGGAAATAGCCGCTATCCCAGGCAAACTGCTTCATCAACTCTACACACTCATCCAGAGGACCGTTATCCAGGGTCGTTCCATTGGTGCGATCCAGACGCCAGCGGTCACGATCCGCAGGCACTAGATCTTCGATATGAGCGGCCAGTTCATCGATCATGCCGTTGATCACTTCAGGTTGCCACTGCAGGTCACGGAATTCACGGATCCTATTACGGTACTCCTGCTTAAGCGGGGACTTTTCGGGATCAATCGTATACTGCGTAAACACGTGGTCCAGGTAACTGACATCGTAGATGGCGGCCATGGCATGATCGATGCCATAGTTGAAATACGGCCCCCAGGTGTCGTCCACATCAAAGGGCAGGAATTGCAGCTTGCCGTATCCGTTGGTGCTATAATCCGGATAGAAATACCAGGCACAATTCTTGAGGTCATGGATACAGTCTCCGGAACCGGAAAAGATATCATAGTGGCGAATGGCCTCAGTCACCGTGTGATAGCGATACCACTCGTCACAATCCAGGTAATCGCGAATAAAGTCGACCGAAGCCTCGTGGTTGAGGTTCCAGCGGATATTCTCATAGTCACCGGAATCCGTTACGGCCTCCGGGCCCTGGTAACGCAACTGACGCTCACCGTCGTAGATCTTGTCCGAAAGCTTGTAAAGGTTACCCTTGGGCAGTCCCAGTCGCTCCAGGAAGGCGCCATCGTAATTTTCAAAGGCCAGATGCAGTCCCCAGAAGTCGCCAAGGTACTGACCGTCCGTGCCGGTCGGGGCCTCGTCTTGGCCATCGACCACACGAAAATGGAACCACCACATATCCGGAGCCGGCACATCAAAGGCCTGGAATAAACGCATATCCATGACCTCGTTGAGGCCATAGGGGTAACGGTTGTAACCGGATGAAATGCGGTTACCAAACATCTTGCCCGTGTTGAGGTGCTGCCACTTGGCCGGGAACTTATCCCCGTAAATGTCACGGGCCTGGAAATAGTGACCGCGGTTAAAGCGGAACTTCATGGCCCGCTTACCCGCATAGCTGCTGTAGTTATAGCGACCATTCCCACCTCGCAGGCGATAGCCGATATGATCGTAGACCTTGCCGTCATAGACAAAGGCCCCTTCCCAATTGTAGGCCCGCCCCGCATCCTGGATCACCGCCGAGGTCGAGCCCTGATCGATACGATCCGCGGCACGGTATCCATTACACTGATAGAAATCATCAGCCCGGGTAACCAGGGTGTAGACCGGAACCGAGGTCAAGACCTCGGCACTATGAGCATAACCCGGCCCCTCGGCAGTCACCGAGTCCTCGGTGGCCACATAGTCCGGAACGCCATCATAGACATAGTAGGCAAAATTCAGGGAGGGATCATCTGCATACGGGACTTGAAGGGTAGCACTGGTATTATCCTGGGCCACAATACGATATCGCATCAAGGTACGGTTGACTTGACCGGGTAGCACTGCGGTGTAGATATCATCACCGGCCACCTCATCCTGGCCCAGGCCATCATCGGTCATGGTCACCGTGGTCCAATTGGCCTCGTCTTCAAAATCGAGATTCAAGGGCTGAGACTGATAGGGATTCGTTTTCAAGGAGGAAATATCAATGGGTAAATACGCCGGGATATAATCTCCCGGCAAGACGACCTGAACCTTCAACAGAACCTGATTGACACCATCGGAGTCCGTAACCTTGGCCGTCACGACCACGTCTTCACCCGAGACTGGATTCTCGGGTTCGTTGTTGACCTGACGAATCTGTGGCGGTGCACTTGAATTCCACGCGCCATTCTTGGCCCCAGGTGTTGGATCACCAAAGGAGCCCTGTGGGCGCAAGGCCTCGACATAGCCGGAACTACGCCAACTACCAGCCAGGTCGTTGTCCAAGCCCGGATGGATCAGTTCCATAGACGCCCCTTCTCCATCAGCCGCGATGGGCCAGGGGAACTCGTTGTTATAATCGACCTGGTCAATGGTCTGACCTGCATCGTCGAGCAGGACCAATTCTTCACCATCATTACTGAGCTTGCCTTCAAAGGGGCCCAAGGCCGTGACGCCAAATTTGTCCATAATCGCAGCAGGATCCTGTCCCACGACCACATACCCTTTGCCACTGATCGACGTCCCCGCAGGGAAGCGATAGTCAATGGCCTCATCCAAGGACCAACCAGACAGATCGACGGCCTCAATCGAAGCATTATAGAGTTCCACAAACTCCACGGCCTCGGTGTTGTTGTCGGTATGATAATGGATTTCATTGATCACGATCGAAGGTAACGTTTGCCCCCAGCCCTGGGCCAGCAAGGCAAAATCGGTTCCATTGACAGAGCCATCGCCATCGAAATCCGCACAGTCATCCCCGGTGCAATCATCATGGCCCAACCATTGTTGGGAAAACTGTTCGAGATCACTGGCGTTGACTCGAAAATTGCTATCCAGGTCCCCGGTGGGTGTCTCACGCAAACCACCCGATCCAGTGGTAAACGACCACAGATCGCTGGCCACCATAGACTCGTCGTAGTAGCCCCTTACAAACCAATAATAGGTGGTGTCATACTCTAGTGCGGGCGTACAGCAAGGCTCGGTCGTCTGGATAATCAGGACCCCCTGAAAGAGGAGATTATCCGTCACATAGATTTCATAATAATCAGGAGTCGGAGTCACCGCCTCCCAACACAATGAGGATCCAGGTTTGACTCCAGTGGCCTGGTTGGCAGGCACTGGATCAACAGGATTACTTGCAGCCATGGCCAGTGAAACAACCGCCAGGAGAAGGACGAAAATGGGATAAACGTTAGAAATCATAGCCAGAGGGGTTCTTTTCATCGGTCTCAATCCACCTTTCAATCTTTAAAACTCCTATTTTAACGATTTCCTAACATTTCTTCAAGATGAAGGCTGTTCTTAAGGAAAGTTCACAACGAACCGCCTATATATAAAGAGCCTGAATCAGGGAAGGATATGACACAAAAGTGGTGAAATACATAAATACCGTTTATTGAGGCAAGAGAAAGGCCAGGCACTCTCTCCCAAGAATGCGAGGCCTCTCATTTAACCGATATCCCTACGGGATTTGATCGTAAAAAGAATTTCTTCCAATCATACAGCTATTGAATCGACCACCATAGGTCTGGGTACCCCTCCTCCGGCATCCACCAGAGATCCTGGGTACCGTTAACCGTCTCATCAACATAGTCCCAGCCTGCATCCAGGAAGGTATCGATATCCTGCATCTGGATCGTGGTCAGGCCAGTACCCCCACCACTACTTTCACTTTGACCTGAGGCCTCAATATCCCAAAAACATCCTCTGGCGTAATGACTTGCATCAGTATGATAACCGGCATTATCTCCAACAAGGCCTCCACTCATCAGATCTCCACTGACTACGCCGGTATTATAGCTATAGCGAACAAAGCCAAACCGTATAAAACCAGCAATACCCCCGATATTTTGATCACCATGAACGGCTCCTCTATTGTACGAATTCCGAATGGGATTATCTAGGTATCCTACTAAACCTCCAACATCATCCACACCATGAACCATGCCAAGGTTATAGCAGGAGGTAATCTCACCCCAATTGCTTCCTCCTACCAAACCGCCCACAGCACTTATCCCAGTAACACGGCCCAGATTGACGTTCGAGTCGACTCCTCCTGAATTGGATCCTACTATCCCGCCGATAGAGGTATTTCCTGTGACCGTCGCAGCATTAGAACATCGTAAAATCTCACCAGTATTTCCTCCTCCGATTCCACCAACACAAAAATCTCCGCTGACAAGCCCATCACATCTAACCGATTGGATATTGCCTTTATTCCAACCGGCAAGGCCGCCAACGTTCCACCCTACACCATTAACATCCACAGCATCTAGTTGTAGATCTAAAACAATGGCTTGCGAGGTACAGACACCAAACAATCCCAAATGTCCCCCACCTTCAATTTTCAGATTACTGATTACATGGTCATTCCCATCAAAACTTCGACATAACCCAGGTATGACCGACGAGTTCCAGCAGATCCCAGCTAAATCGATATCCGTGTCCAATCGGTAGTAAGCATCTGGACGAAACCACACTGTCCCCAACTCATTGGCATCGGTGAGCCGATAGGGATCTTCACTTGTACCGCTTCCCGCAGGGATCGGTGGCATCCAACCTGAGAATACGGCCAAGGATGGATAGCTCCCTTCCTGCAGTTGCCAAAAGTCATTGGTACCATTTCCCGTTTCTCCAGCCCAATCCCAATTCGCATCTAGATAGGTCTGTAGTGATTGCATTTCCAGTGTGGTCAGCCCCACCCCGCCATCACTCTCAGATACACTGGAGGACTCCACATCCCAAAAACTCAAAGTTACGACGCCTCCATCATTCCCGCCGACCAGTCCACCTGGCTCCTCATCCCAATCTCCATCGAGAATGACTCCTGTACTATAGCACGCAATGATTGTACCGTAGTTATTGAGGCCAACAAGTCCACCTATATATTCATTCCACTCCAGCCCTGAGCGTTTAGCAGCCTTATGACTGTCATTCCTATTAACGCCATCATTCTCTATTAATAAGGCCCCTACAATTACACCATCTCTAATGGATCCAGAGTTGAAACATGCACTGATGAGCCCACCATTTTCTCCTGCCAGACCACCAATATTTCCATAAGCACAATCAATCGTCCCAGAATTGTAACTCGATACGACGGTTCCACCATTCACTCCCACCAGCCCACCATTGTCCCACCACACAGCCGTGACAAGCCCAGTGTTGTAACATGATGTAACGACTCCACTATTGGATCCAAGGAGTCCGCCTGTGTACGTTTCTCCATTAACACTCCCGGTGTTATAACTTAAAGTGATCGCATCACTGTTGCCTCCTGCCAATCCTCCAACACCATCTTCACCAGTGACAGAGCCTTCATTATAGCTCAAGGAGATCGAACCGACATTACTTCCAATAAGACCTCCGACCTCATTCCCACCATAAATAGCCCCCTTACTATAGCTAGACACAATCGCTCCAACATTTCGTCCAACAAGCCCACCAATACATCGATCACCGCAAATATTTCCAGAAGTACAACACGAACGAATCTCGCCTTCATTATATCCAGCAAGCCCTCCGACATAATCCCCCACTCCATTGACCTCCAGGGATTCCAAGCCTAGATTCAACACCACAGCATTACCATCAAGGGCTCCAAACAAACCTAAATAATTCTCCCCCTCTATATATAAACCCTTAATAACAAGGCCTTGGCCATCAAATGAACCTGAAAACATCGTGCCCTGATAATCGGAAGAGGCATCATTGGTATCCGGTGCAATCACGGCCCGATCGAAAACAACCTGGTTTAGATCCAGTTCAGCGACCAGAATAAAAGCCTTATTTAATAGATTGGGATCAGAGCCAATAGACATCAACTGAGCATTTGAAGCGAGTTGATAGGGATCGTTAGGCTCACCCGTTCCCCCGGCAAACGGCTCTGCCCACACGACTGGGGCACAAAAAACGCCACAAATGAAAACCATCCCAAAAATCAGTTCTCTACATGACTTTGTCGTACCCAATCGCATGATCGAACTCCCTAATGCTAATTGATAACATCTGAACAAGGACTATCCTTGCTATCCAAATGACTCAGTCCATCTCGGAGAGGGTGCGTTACAGTTTAGATTGTTTTTTTGAAAAAAATGTAGGAGTGAGCTCAATATTACAGAGCAATCAGGCCTTCAATTTCGCCAGTGGCGAGGATACGCACTCCTTCAATCCCGGCATAGCTCTCGCAAACCCTTTTAAATTCGATACTTGAGAGAATCATAAAAGCTGTGGACAAGCCATCTGCCCAGGCGGCATGGGGACATCGCGCCCAGGCAGCAAGAACATCGGTGACCGGTTCGCCCGTGTGGGGATTCAGGATGTGGGAGTGGTGTTCCTGTGAGGAACCACTCAGTGAAGCTCGCTTGAGAGACAAGGATTGAATGACTTGATTGGGGACCAGAGGATGACTGATCGTGATCGGCCACCCCGTATAGCCCATGGGGGCATCCAAGGCCAGAACCGTGCTGGAGCCTCCATGGAGCATGGCTCGTTCGATCTTCCACTCTATCAATATCCCCTTGAGATGCTCCAAGGCAAAGCCCTTGCCCATGGCTCCCAGGTCCACACTGACATCCCCATGCAGACGAGTGGCGGTCATCCCTTCACTATCAAGCTGGAGCCCGAAGCCCCTTCCTCGATCCCTCCGTCCTTCGGTTCCTCTGTCATTCGGCTCCTCCGAATCACGTGTCCATCGGCCTATGGTCACATCCAAGGCCCCACCGGTGATCTCATAGAGCCTCTGAGCCTGCTGTAAACAGGCCAGGGCCTCAATACCCAAAACCACAGATTCACCCACTGGTGCTCGATTAAGTTGGCTGATGTCACTATGTGACAGGTAACGACTGAGTTGACGTTCGAGATCATCCAGTTGAGCAAAGCAGGCTGTGGCGGCTTGAGCGGCATAGGTGGGGTCTTGATCGCTGATCAGGATTTCGAAGGTCGTGGCCATGGCTTCGTGACTGAAACGCAGGTAGTCACGACCTTCTTGGGGTAAGGTGTTTCGCTCAGGGGCCATCGGAATCGGCCTCCTGGGCTTGGGACATCTTCTGCCACAGGCTAAAGCGTGTCAGTCCCATGATCTCTACACCGTTACGCAGATAGGTGGGCGGTTTGAAGAGTGGGACATAGAGTTCGGGATCCACTTGGTGGGGATTGTCGTAGAGCTGTTCTTGGAGGGCCTCGGTCAACTCCGGTGGGGCCAGGATCACGTCACCGGCCGGTTGATTGACATCCACCTGGTTCCAATAGCCCACATGGGTAAAATGACGCAAGGTCCAGGGCAAGGGCCAGTAGTCGTCACGCGGCCAAACCACCTGGATGGAGAGATTGCGACCCTGGGGATGAACCAGCCCGGCTTGCGTGACTTGACCGGCGATCTTGTAGAGGTCGCGATGGGTGTGTCCGTAGACATAGGGATTACTGGGGGCGTCACAGTACATATTGCCCTGCAGGATAGACTGAGCCCAGGGACTCCCCAAACCAAAGAGACCGAGAAAACACCAGAGAAAGATGCGTTCCCAACGATGCTGGGCAGAGCGTAAGAACTGAGCCATAGCCAAACCCGCCAGGATCAGGGTCCCCTGCCACGCGCCAAGGATGGACCAGGGCGTTTTATAGGGAAGGCTGGAGTAGACCGCCCACATCAAAAAGCTGTAGAGGGCCAGCCAACGAATCAACAACAGGTGGGCCCCACCCCAGTGACGTCGAAAGAAGGCCAGCAGCAGTCCAATGCCGCCCATGACAATGACGAAGTCTTCGTTCCACATAACCGGCTCGACACCCTCGGTCCAAGTCAACAGATTCAGGTAGTAGTTCCAGGGATGAACATGGGGGCTGTGCCCCGCTCCCCTCTGAAGATACACGCTATAGGTACGAATGGAGTCCAGCACTCCACTGGGATTTGTCCCGAACCAACTCATCAGCATAGCTGAAACCACAACGGCCACAGCCAAGGCCCCCAGGGCCGGTCGCCACCAACGCGTCACGCACGGGGGCCGTTCGATCCACCAGACAATGACCCACGCCAGAGCCATACACCCCCAGGCAATGACACAGGTCTCTTTGGTGGCATGCATCAATCCCGCACTGAGTCCAGCAAGAATCAACCAACGAGCTTGACGTGACTGTATGAACCGCCAAAAGCTCCCCATCATGGCCCCGGTAAAAAAGACCAGCAGCATCTCTTGGATGTAATAACGGCTGTAGAACACCATGGCCGGACTTAGAGCGGTGAAGACCATGGTCAACAGGAGGGTCGAGCGTGACAGTCCCCCGCTGAATAACAGTGGTAACAACACCACGCCTATCCCGAACAGCCCCGGCACCACACGCAATGTCACTTCGTCGAGATCTTCCAGCGAGCGTTGTCCCCGTAACCAAGCAATGGGCAGGGTTAAGGCATTAAGTGTGGGGCCATGGTATTCGTGGGGATCATACTCATAGCGACCGGTCTCTAACAACTGCCCCAGCTTGACGCCATGAACGGCCTCATCCGTATGCATGGGTCGCAGAGACAACAGTGGCAATCGTAACGTCGCCGCCACGATTACCACCATTCCAATCAAGATAATGGCGGTCGGACTGCGTCTCATTGCACCGGCCGACCGTAGACCTCCACTTCCAGGTAGTGGTTCAGATCGTTTTGGTTATTGCCGTTGCTATAGAGCCGTACGTAACGACCGGTGACGTTCTGGCCGACCAGGTCGATGAGCTTGCCTTCGTTGGTCTCGACGTAGTTCTTGTTCGAGCCCATGCCCTGGCCCGCCGAGTTATCGTTGTCGTTATTAAAGAAGGTCTTGGACTCGATAAAGTCAGGATCGTTACTCACCTGTACGATCACGTCGAAATAGACCCGCTCCTGCTGATGGTAATGCCAGCAGAGTACGGCATAGAGTTCGTACTCGGCCTCCAGGTCAATGGTAATCGACTGGACCATGGGATCCAGTTCAACCTGGCTGCCTTCGACGGCCTCCTTGTCACCGTCTGTGATCATATCCAGCGTCCCCAGAATGGGTTCCATCGACGTGGTGGTCACGGGCTTATGGAGGGCCACGTTGGTAGCCCCCTTGGGAGCCAACAAGGGTGGACGAGCATCGCCCAGGGGCGGTTCTAAATTGGTGACACCCTCCATACTGGCGGGCGTGCCCACGAACTTGGCCTCGGGCAAGGTGATAGGCAGGGCCACATCGTTAGAAACGGCCTGGGATTGAGTCGCAGAAGGCTGGGCTGGCGGGGCCGCTGCCGGGGTCTTTTTCTTGCAGGAACTGGCCGTCAACACCAGTGCGAATAATGCGAGGGCAAAAACGCCCCATTTGATCGATCGAGTCATGACAATCTCCTGATTAATACCAACATCTGTTTGGTTGGCATTTTAACGGACTTGAACAGGACTCGTCAAATAATGGGTGCGGGCTTTGGTATGTAATATCGTCCAATGGACGATCATTCACAGCCCTGAAGACCAATTAACGCAAGAAGGAGAAAAACCGGCTAATACGGGGCTGGAACTTGTCCGTGATATCGATCGAACCGATCACCCCCACAGCTTGGCCGACCACGGCCTTGCGTTTGACAAAGCCGAAGATGCGGGAATCCCGACTATTGTCGCGATTGTCGCCCATTACGAAATAATGCCCCTCGGGAATCTTGACCGAGGCAAAGCTGCGAATCGCATAGCTGTAGGGAGACTCCTGCACCGGGTGCACGCAATCGCCTAAGACCTCCATGGCGATAAAACCGTCCCCCTTGAGTTCATAGCCGAGTTGTTCCAGATCTTCAGGGGCCAAACCGGTTTGGTTGGCGGGTTCACCATTGATATAGAGCTGGTTATGACTCATGCGGAGTACATCGCCGGGCAATCCGATAATCCGTTTGACCAGACGGGTCCCATCATCGGGCGAAAAGCAGATCACGATATCGCCCCGGGCCGGATCGGCCCATTTGGCCAGACGTTGAAAGGTAAAGGGCAGACGCAGATCATAGGCCGCTTTGTTCACAAAGAGAAAATCGCCCTCCAGGATGGTCGGGTTCATGGAACCGGTCGGTACCCAGTTCATGTCCGCCAGAGATGATTTTATGGGCAAAATCACAAAGACAATCAGGAAAATCGTTTGTCGCCATTCCTTCCAGGCCGCACGGGCCCAACCCACAAACCTCTCTTTTACCGTCATCGATACCTACCTCAAATCTGTCCAATAATAAGGCACTATACTCATCTAGACCCTCTGCACTGCGGGGTTCATACATAAAGGGTAGAAAACAACTCGGGTCTCCCCAAATCCATCTTATTCTTCACCCCCAAAAAAAACACCAAAAGCCTACAACCTTATCGTTTCTCCCCCTCATTTTTTTTACTTTTCTATCAATTCCCTGGTTGCTTTTACCATTTTACATCACATAATGATGACGCCTTTAATGATCGGCCCAGCCCCGTTGGCCTGGGTATTCGGTCCTGTGACCAAACCGTGCCGTATCGTATCACATTCACAGAGACCGAAGCAGATTATCGGGCACGACCCGGGAGTTCCTTCCCATCCTTTTTAATGTTGAGGATTTGGACCATGATCCATCCACACACGGAACTTAAGTGCATCGACCCCGTGCTGGGCTATGGCGTCTTTGCCACCGCTTTCATCCCCAAGGGCACCCTCGTCTTTGTCAAGGATCCCTTCGATATCGAGGTCACCCCAGAACAGTTCAACGCCATGGGCGACCTGCTCAAGCTCCAAACCGAACGCTACTCCTATATCGATGAGCGAGGCATACGCATCGTGAGTTGGGACATGGCCAAATATGTCAACCATCGCTGCAACTGCAACAGCATCAGTACGGGCTACGGCTTTGAAATCGCCTTGCGTGATATCCAACCCGGTGAAGAAATCACCGATGACTACGGCCTGTTCAATATCCCCGAGCCCATGACGTTAACCTGTGCCTGTCCCAATTGTCGTGGCCAGGTCCGGGCCGACGACCTCGACCACTACCACAGCCAATGGGACCAGCAGGTCCAGGACGCCCTGACCCAGGTCACGTCTGTGGCTCAACCCCTGTGGTCCCTGCTGGACGCCGACACCATCGAGCAGTTGACCGGTTATCTCCAACACCGTGTACCCTACAAGTCCGTGTTGACCCTCAAGGCCCAACCGTCTCCCCACATCATCGCATTGCAAGAGGTGCTCCACCACCCGGCTCAAGCCCGCAGGCAGAGTCAACACGAACATTGACCATGAAAACCCTTTTACTCTTCCCGCCCGCAGCCAGTCCGACATACGTACCCTTGGGACTGGCCTCGCTGGCGGCCTATCTCCGCAGCCAGGTCTCTTCACCGGACCTCACCGTCCTCGATCTCAACATCGCCCACTGGCGATCCCAGGCCCTGCTCGTCCCGCAAGGCCCCGCCCTGCTGAACTTCCTGCAACAACGGTCCTGCTTCTACGACCCTCAGCAATACCGTCAACATCAATCCACCTGGGCCCTGGTGAACCAAGCCTGTTCGGAATTGCAACGGGCCGCTGAGGCCTATCTGGAAACCGGTACCTGGTGTGAACGCCTGGAACAAGAGCTTGGACCGACCGTCCAACAGATCCGTGACACCGGCATCGAGTTGCTTGGTCTGTCCATCATGTATCTGGATCAAATGGCCTGTGGTCTGGCCCTGACTCGACGGGTACACGAACTCATGCAGCCACATCGCCCGCTCTGCGTGCTGGGCGGTGCCGCCCTCTGTGCCGTTCAGGTCAATGAACTCCTGCAAGGAGCCGACTTCATCGACGCGGTCCTGCCCGGCGAGGGCGAAAACGCCTTTGTCCAGCTCTATCAAGGCGTGCCTATCGAACAGATCCCCGGGCTACTCCGTCGAACCCAACCTCATCCCAAAACGAGCCCCGAACCAGCGAGCTTATCTCTGGTCACCCTGCCCGTACCGGACTTCACCGATCTGGCCCTAGCCGACTACGCCAATCCCGAACCGGTCCTGCCCGTGGTCCTGTCGCGCCACTGTGCCTGGGCCCGCTGCCGCTTTTGTGCCCACAACCATTCATTCGCTGACCACCGCAGCAAAACCATCGAGCAGTTCGTCGACGAATTACAGACCCTGAGCCTGCGGCACCACTGTCGGCATTTCTACCTGGCCGACCAGTACCTGCCCACGGCCGCGCTGGTAGAACTATCCCACGCCCTGATGCAACGCAACCTGGACATCAAGTTCCATTGCATGGCTCGGTTGACAGCCGACCTGACACCCGACGTCCTGGAACTGGCCGTCCGTGCGGGATGTTGCTGGATCAGTTGGGGCGTAGAAACCGGCTCGCAACGCCTCTTAAACCTGGTACGCAAGGGCATCCGACGTGAACACATCGAACGCATCCTGCAAGACAGTCACCACGTCGGCATCACCAACCTACTCATGATGATCTTCGGCCTGCCCACCAGCCGTCCGGAGGACCTGGACCAGACCCTGGACCTGCTGGGCGAGGTGTATCCCTATGCAGACGCCATCACAGCCAGTTCCTTTGTCCTCTTCCAAGGCACCCCCTTCGCCCAGAACCCTGAGCGATTCCAACTGGCCGTTACCGGGCTCGAGCCCCTGCTCACCCTCAACGGGCATCCTCTGCATACGACTCGTCACCATCACCAGGACATCACCACCGATGGCCGCCACACGGCCCCCATCGGTCCCATGGAGATCAGCCAATGGCACCAACGACGCCGTTGGTATGGACCGATCCCCTTTACCGAGTCACTCCCCTGTGAACACCTCCTGCTCTACAGTGCCGAACGCCAGGCCCAAGGTCACAACCGACCGGTCACCCCACCGGCCCCCAAACGGGTGGCTTAACCATCCTTGCTATTCACGTTTAAGAGATTATGATGGGCTCAAAATCCGAATCCCTGAAAGGAGCCCAATCGTGAGACCACTGTTCTGCCTACTTACCCTGCTGCTGTTTCTGTCCCCTCCTGTCCTGGCCGAGCAAACCTTCAATGTTCGTAATTTCGGGGCTGTCGGGGACGGTACCACCAAGGGACACCGTGGCCTTTCAGAAGGCCCTGGACACCTGTGCGGTCTCGGGTGGCGGCCGGGTTATCGTACCGTCCGGACGTTATCTCATCGGTAGTGTGCAGATCGGTTTTCAAACGATCCTGCAACTGGAAGCCGATAGCGTGATCGTGGGCAGTGACGACCCTGAAGACTACCCCATGATCGACATCCGCTGGGAGGGACGCTGGCAACCGGGTCGACGAGCCCTGATCCATGCCGACAACGTGGATCACATCGGCATCGTCGGACCGGGCCGCATTGAGGGCAACGCCCAGGTGGCGGCCCCGCAGAATCCCCGCGGTGCGGTGGTGCTCGAACCGATCAACTGCAATGATGTGCGTTGGGAGGGCTTCACCGTTACCCAGGGCGGCAACTGGGCCACCCACCCCACTTACTGCACGGATGTGGTCATCAAGAACCTCACCATCCGCGGCGATCGCGACGGCATCGATATCGACTCCTGCAAGAACGTCCTGATCGAATACTGTGACATCGACACCGGCGACGACGCCATCAGCCTCAAATCCGGTCGCGGCATGGACGGGGCCCGCATTGGCAAGCCCTGCGAGAACATCACCATCCTCGACTGCAAACTCAAGGGCCGTCACTTTGCCAGCATCGGCATCGGCAGTGAGACCTCGGGCGGGGTCAAGGGCGTGCGACTCGAACGTTGCAGCTTTGACAGTCGCACCTTTGCCATCTACATCAAGACCCGCATTGGCCGGGCCGGTGTCACTGAGAACATCTACGGCGAAGACCTGGACGTACTCAAGGGCGGTTTCCTGCGACTCAACCTCACCCAAGGCGGTAATAACAACACGGTGGACGATGCGGTCGAAGGTCCCCTGGGTATCCCTTTGGCACGCAATCTCAGCTTCAAAGACGTTCGACTCCATGACGCCAGTGAAATCGTCAAGGCGGTCAACATCTCTCCCGAGAAACCGGTACAGGGCCTGTCTCTCAAGAACATCACCGGTACCGCCCAAAAGGGAATGCGTTTCAATCATATCCGCGGCCTGATGCTTAAGGATATCGATGTCACCGGTTACGAAGGCGAGCTCATTACCGTTGAAGATGTCACGGGCGAGGGGTTCTAGTCCGGTTGCGTCTTAAGAAAATCCAGGACCTTGGCCACGCATCGCTCTCCCTGCAGAAGGACAGAGCAATCCCGTTTCTGCTCGACCGCGTGTTTGACATGGGCCGATTGTGTGGTGTCCCCTAACAGGATGCCCCCCACCATGCAACCGTCATGGAAGACGTAGGATTGGTAATGGCCATCGACGGTTCCCTCGATCATTTGGTAGCTACCATCTTCAGCCGTGATTTGGCCAATGCTAAAGAGGTCATAGCCCAAGACCTTGAGCATGTTGGAACGAGGTACACCCAGGAATTCAGACTCGGCTCCGGCAGCATGCTGACCAGCGGTAGCACCTTGGAATTGAGCCGGACCCCAAATACCATAGAGCGTTCCCTGATGCTCGGCCACATCACCGGCGGCATAGATGTCGGGATCTGAAGTCTGCATGTGATTGTTGACCACGATACCGCCATGAACCTCCAATTCAACCAAACGAGCCACGTAGCTATTGGGACGCACTCCGGTCGAGAGGATAACTAAATCGGCGGGAATCAGCTCGTCATCGTCCAGCAGCACACCATGGACGCGTTCATCCCCCACAAGTTCCTTGACGCGGGCACCCAGTCGTAATTGAATGCCCAAGCCACGTACATGGTTTTCCACCGGCTGAGCAGCGTTCTGAGTCAACTGACGTGGCAACAGCCAACCGAACCCCTCCAGCACCGTGACACTGGCGGCCTTGTCCACCAGGGCCCCGGCGGCCTCCAGTCCCAGCAGTCCCCCACCCAACACAACGATGCGAGCCTCAGGACCGGCCTGGGCCAGGATATGGTCGGCATCCTGTTTGGTCCGCAGAACCGTGACATTCTCGCGATTGGCCCCGGGAATGGGCGGTACAAAGGGATGCGAGCCCATGGCCAGGATGAGCTTATCGTAATTGAGTGTATCCCCATCTCGCAATGTCACGGTCTTCTGCTCACGGACCACACTGCACAACTCCACACCTAAACGCAAATCAATCCCCTGCTCGTTATACCACGACTCAGGATGCAGGGGCAGGTGTTCGGCTTGAATCTCACCGGCCAGGTAACGCGTGAGGTTGAGACGGTAGTAAGGCAACTCGTCTTCCTTGGACAAGACGACGATCTTGGCATTCGCTGACGACTTGCTGATGGCCTCGACCGCAGAAAGACCGGCAATCCCCGCCCCCACGATCACATAGGTTTGGGTATTCCCCTCGGTGGCAGCGGCAGCGGGAGCTTCGGCATGGTAGACTTCGAACTGATCGGCCGGTGCACCACAGACGGGACAAACCTCGGGCGGTTCACTGCCCTCGGCCACATAGTCACAGATCAGACAACGCCACTGGGTCACCACCTCAGGCACCTCGGCCTGGGATTCTTGGTAAGGCTCAAACAGATCAGGCCCGGCCCCGCAAAGCACGCAACACTCAGGGGGAGCATCACCGTAATGGATATGACCACAAACACAACAGATCCACGCCTTAGATTGATTTGCCATTGTTTTCCTCTATGGAATAATGGAATGTTGGAATGGTGGAATGATGGGAACCGCACCTTTCATTCCATAGATCCGGATCACCCTCTCAGTATGAAAGGGTGATCCGTGAAATACGTCTCAGCTTATGCTACTTCGACAAACTTACCGGCCGGTGCCCCACAGATGGTACATTTGTCCTCGGGTCCACCATGCACGGTGTTGCCGCAAATTTCACAGACGTAGACCTTACGGTCCGGCATGTCACTGCCGCCCTTGACGGCGTCGAGGGCCTCTTTGTACATGTTGTAGTGGATCTCTTCCACGGCCATGGCATTGCGGAAGGTGATTTCGGCGGCTTTGTTGCCGTCCTTCTGGGCCTCTTCCAAATACGGAGGATACATGGTCTGAAACTCGAAGCCCTCGCCATCGATGCCGGCCTGGATGTTATCGACGGTCTCCTTGATGCCCCCCATGGCCCGCAGGTGAGCGTGGGCATGAATGGTCTCGGCAGCGGCAGCGGCACGGAACAGCTTGGCCACATTGGGGTAACCATCCTTGTCGGCCTTGGCAGCAAAGGCCAGGTACTTGCGGTTGGCTTGACTTTCGCCGGCAAAGGCATCTGCGAGATTGTCTTGTGTTGCCATAGATTGACTCCTATTTCTCAGTTTGTACTTGGATTGACGATTTGAAAACGGTTTACAACTTCCCCTGTTAAATAGGAACGATTCCTATTTGCCAAGCCTAACTTTAGTAGAACCCCAGGTGCCCATAATAAGCTTCATCACGCCTCGCTACGCACTCTACCACAAAAAGCCCAACTTTTCTGCCCCCATCTTGTTGAAAATCCAGCCCCCCTGTCAATCAAGGTGCAAGTTCGCAGGAACAAGCACAATATTGGGGATGTAAAATGAAACAGACCATCTTAACCATGAGCCTTTTAGTCATGATCTTGACCACCACGAGTCAGGCCGAATCAGCCGTCACCCGTGTGACCGTGGCCTACCCTAATGATGTTCAGCCCGGCAGCCTATTGATCGCAGTCGTCACCACCGAAGGCGACACCAGTTCGACCTTGACCGCATTGGATTTCTCCTGGACTCGCTTGACCATCGGTCATACGGACGACCAGGTTACCCTGGCCCTGTGGGCCAAGAAAGCCAACGGCACTGAAACCGGGCCAACTCGTTTTGCCTGGGCCGGTCAGCATCAAGCCGCAGCCACCATCATTGCCTTAGAAGATGTGGACTTGTGTGGCATCAGCCTGGCACCGACCTGCGACATGAACGATGCGAACTTGACTTGGGAACGCCCTCAGGATAATCAGGTTCACATCCACTCTCAGTTTGGAGCCGAATGCTCTCTGATGGTTAATCTGACTCCGAGTCTTTAACCTTGGACTTAACGAACTTGCGTCCCTTGCGGGCAGCATCCTGCCGCTCCTGTGAGCGTGTTCCTGCCTGACGCAATAGCTTGACAGCCAACACCCCAGCCAGCACCACTGCCCCCACTCGAATAAGCTTCAAGAGTCCCATGGTTCCTACTTCAACGGCTGACCTTTGATCAATTCAAACAATGGATTGTCCGTGCCCAAAATCAAACGGGTTTGATCGCCGACCAGGCTCTCTTCATAAAGACTCAAGGTCTGCCAGAACTGATAGAAGTCTTGATCCTTACTGTAGGAGTCGGCATAGATCTGCGTAGCCTGGGCATCGGCGGTTCCCTTGAGGGTCTCAGCCTCGCGGTAGGCCTCGGACAAGACGATCTTAACGTCACGTTCCTTGTCACCCATGATGCTTTGGTATTCACCGTCGCCCTCGCTGACGTATTTCTTGGCGATACGCTGACGTTCCTCGATCATGCGGTCTTCCACCTTGACCTTGACCTCATCCACATAGATCAAGCCCTTGATTAGAATCCCGGCCGGATGAATGCCAATACCATATTCCGCACAGGACACCCGCGAATCTGCTGTGATCTCAGCCACAATGGCCGGACGACCTTCCGAAACCTCACCCACCATAATCGTCTCGCGTAATTCTTCTTCAGCCACCTGCATGGCACGGTTGTCCGTACGCACTACCTCGATCAGATCACGCTTGGTGATCGAATTGCGTGTGCTGGAATTGATGATATCGTCCAGCCGGGAATGAGCCTGTTCTTCGGTCCCCACTGATCGCATAAACTTCAGCGGATCCTGAATGGTCCAACGAGCCGTACAGTCCACCCAGATGTACTTCTTGTCCTTGGTGGGAATCTGCTCGGGCAGGCCGTTCCAACGCAACATGCGACGATCGAAGGTCGTGACATTCTGCACAAAGGGAATCTTGAAGTGCAGCCCTGCACCTACGGACACGGGGATCCCTTCCTGGGTATAGGACTCCTGCAAGGACGTCAAGATACTGCCGGTTTCGTCCCCCTCGATGGGATTGAGCACCACCCGTACGGGATCGCCAAACTGCGTCACCACCGCCTGCTCGGTCTCGTCCACCACAAACAGGGAAAAAGACAACAGCACAGCCACCACCAATGCCACAATCAAACTGATGATCATTTTATTCTTTTTCATGGCTGGGTTCCTTTAGTTGTCCGCGTTGTCCAGATTGAGTTTCATGAGGATGCCACCGTCGGCACCGCCCTGCTCGATGATCCACTTCTCCTGAATCTTCGGCAGGACCTGGCCCATGGTCTCGAGATACATACGACGCTTGGTGATCTCCGGGGCCTTGCTGTATTCTTCCAGCACCTTATTGAACTTGGCCACGTCACCCTCGGCCCGATTCACACGTTCGGCAGCATAACCCTTGGCTGACTCGATCAACTTCTGCGCCTCACCCTTGGCCATGGGCAGGGCCTCGTTATAGGCCTTGCGTGCTTCGTTGATGCGTTGCTCTTTTTGTTGCAGGGCCTTGTTAACCTCGTTAAAGGCGGGCCGTACCCGTTGGGGCGGATTGGAGGACTGCATCTTGACCGTCACCACCTGGATGCCGGTCTCGTACTCATCCAACAGGTCCTGGAGCAACTGCTTGGCCCGGTTCTCATTGTCGATACGACCAATGGTCAAGGCCTCGTCCACACTGCCGTTGCCGATCAACTGCCGCACCACCCCCTGGCTGGCATCGCGAATGGTATACACGGGATAACGCACATTATAGAGAAACTTCTTGGCGTCCTTGATCTTGTACTGCACGATCCACTGCACATCGATGATGTTCAGATCACCGGTCAGCATGATGTACTCCCGCTGCAGGATCTCGCGACTGACCGGGCCCCGCTCGCCACTGCGTTCAAACAGATCGCGCAAGGCCCGCTGATTCACGCGCCCGGAGTTGAAGTCATCCGCGTCGAGATATTCCGAATCCACCCCTGCCTGCAGCGTACGAAAGCCAAACTCCTCTTTCTGCACCTTTTGCACGGGCACCATGGTGGCAGTCTCCATGCCAAAGGGCAGCTTGAGGTGAATGCCCGGCGACGTGGTCCGGTTGTATTTACCGAACTGTTGCACCACCCCCGCCGAATCCGTAGGTACGGTATATACCGAAGCGGACAGCACATAAAACGCCAAAATCACTCCTAAGGCGATCAAAATCCACTTCACCTTTATCGTCGGCGGCACCCCCGGCCCCCGCGCCGCCCGCTGACGAGCCATGTTCTCCAATAGGTCCTGCAAGTCCATAATTCAGTCCTTGTCATTAAATCCAGATTCCTTGTTCACCGCCATCATACCCAGCGAATAGGCGATGTAAAGGGGCAAGTCATGGAGGGGGAGACGCATGAGAATCGAGATTTGATTTAAGAAATCCACACTAATGGAGAATTACAACATCTGGAAAGGCCTTTGTGAAAGATTCAATTTGTTTGTCAGAAATTTTAGTACCACTAAAGTCACACCGCTCTAAGTTCGTCAAACTCAATAAAGAAGACAAATCCGAGACCTGAGTACCGCTAAGTGTGAGATACTGTAATTTCGTTAAATTTGACAGAGACGAAACATCCGACACCTGAGTACTACGGAGTGTGAGATACTGCAAATCCATCAAATTCGATAGAGACGAGATATCTGAGACCTGAGTACCACGAAGATAGAGATTTTGCAAATTCGTTAAATTCGACAAAGACGATATATCAGAAACCTCAGTATTGTCGAGAATGAGAGATCGCAAATTCATTAGATTCGACAAGGACGATATATCGGAAACCTCAGTATTGTCGAGATTGAGAGACTGCAAATTCGTTAGATTCGACAAGGACGATATATCAGAAACCTTAGTATCATTGAGATCCAGCCCCACCAAACACTCCAGTTTTGCGATTGATGTGATATCCAAAACTTGAGTATTACTGAGATCGAGAAATTGCAAAAGCCTTAGTTCTTTCAAAAACAAAACATCTGAAACCGAGGTATTGCTAAGATCAAGATACTGTAAGTATGCCAAACACGATAAAACCGAAGTGTCTACGATCTGAGTACTGTCAAGACCTAGAGAACGCAATTTCGTTAAAGCTGCTAGTGATGAAAAATCAGAGACCTGTGTACCTCGAAGATAGAGAGAGTGTAAGTTGTTAAATTTTTCTAAAACGGAAAGCGTTTTAAATTCTGAATCCGATAAGTTTAACTCCCGAATCTCTTGACATTCTAGTTCCGCAAGCTCATTTAGATCCTTGTCCAACTGTCGTGCAATGGCTTCGCGAACGATCTCAGCATCCCGTCCTGAATCGAGGGTTACGGCCATTTGTTGAGCGGTACTGGCAGGATACGGAACCTGCATTAATTGCCCTAAATCCTCATCCTCCAATAAATGCCAAAGGGATTTGAACTGGGTATCGGATAAAATGGCATGATAAGATTCGGGTGCAAAAGACAGGTCAATCTCATGAAGACGATTCAAAGCCAAGTTACGGCTCTTGCCTCTTGCTATATCAACAGCTTCTACTACCGAAACAGCTTCAATTTCATTTGGAATTGTCTCATGTTCCACTTCCGCAATTCTGTCATGTTTGGTAAAGCTAAGGGGAATATTGATATTAACGGAAAACTCTGCATTCTGCTTTCTACCCTGACATACAACCTTGGACCAGGCATCGAAAAAGGCAATACCTCGTCGACTAGTCGCCATGGTCCTCATGCGGTGTTTCTCTGTTAATATTCGGTGAATGAAGTAGAGCTGCAAACCTTGGGCAAAGGTCATGGGACCATTGTCTGGCTCTCCCTCTTGAGCAAGCATGAGCACGCCCACACCGCTCATCATGGCACTGTTGAGTAGGCGTTTGATCTCCCTGGGATTGCTACGGGCCTCTTTGAGGATGAGGTTGTGGAAGATTTCTTCTTCGGCCTCCGACAGCTTCTCCCAATAATCAATCCCCTCAAGCTGCCTTTCCAACAATTGATCCACCTGGTCTTCACTGGGTTGGAGTGTGACCTCCACCTGAAACATCTTGGCCAGATAGCTGCGGGCCTTGCGTTCGTCCTGTTGGCGTTTGCCGTCCCTTTCCGGATCAGGGGCCTTGGTGTCTTGACCGGCCACCAAACCGAGTTTGCGATAGTGCTCCACAATCAGTCGATCCACCACATCCTTGTCCACACCGACCACAAAGATCAACTTGGGGATATTGAGATAGAGCTTCAAGGCCTCCAGGACCTGCAAGGCAATTTCCGGCAGGCAGCGATCCAGGTCATCGATAAAAATGACCATGCGTTCGTTATCACTCAGGGTCGAGCCTACCCATTGTTTGAGCGAGTCTTCGAACTCATTTAAAAAGGCCTTTTCCGGATGTGCGGTCTGCTCGTATTCGGACAAGATCTCCTTGAGGCAGGACAAATCCGCTTCGGCCTCAGCTCCTTCAGCCAATTTGGCCTTGAACTTGACCGAGGCCAGGGCATGGAGAAATCCCTTGCCCAAAAACAGGCCGAATTGCTTGGCTGCGGTCTTGGCTCGTTGCCAGGTAGCGTTTTCGACCTTAATGGATTCAATGATCACCTCGGAAATCAGTCCCCGCCAGACATCTTCTTTATTGTCATACTTCCAGGGATAGAACCAGACCGGCCAGACCTTCTGCCCACCGCCCTTCTTGCATTCACTCGATTGGTTCCAGACATCAAGGAGCCCGGCCAACCAGCGCATGGCCGAGGTCTTGCCCGTGCCCCAGTCCCCATAGATGGCAATGGTCATGGGCATATTGGTCTTCGGGTGGCGAATGATGTCGTAAATCGGCCCTACCTTGTAACGCAGGTCGAATGAATCGAGATAGCTGGAATCCGTATTCAAGGGATGGTCGGACAATACACTCAACTCAGGCTTTGCCTGGGCAAACGTCTCAAATGATCGCTGCTGGGGATCTTTCTTCCTGGCCACAATACAATCTCCAATTAAGGTCCTCAACATGGCATCATAACCGGTTCAACGGTAGGCATCAAGGTATAACGAAATTCTCCCCCATCCATCCCATGGTCCGGGCGGCCACAGGGGGCCGCCCCTACGGGGGGATTCCATTGGTGACACAGCCATTGCTCTTTCCAAAAACTAATTTGACTAAAGCACTAGGTTTTAGTGTAATCGTGACGTTGTCATGGTTGTGTTTGAATGAAATTACAACCCCGCGATGGATTGGGGGCATTTTGCATAAGTCATCCATGTTGAAACTGCAACGCATACTGCTTTGGGTCACGCTGGGATTGATCGTCATCTTGACCGCGGGATCTATCTATGGGGCCTTTATTGGAGCCAAGCAGGCCCAGGGGTTTTTCAGTTCGCCACCGATGGCGGTGGTCTGGCTGGGGTTGTGTACGGTCTTAATCGTTGGGATGCTGCGGTTACGCTCGCTGTTGCGGGTGCCAGCCCTGTTGCTGCTGCACGTGGGAACGCTGGCCGTGTTGATCGGTGGGTTGCTGGGCTCGGATGTGGGACGTGACCTACAAAACCGTTGGCTGGGACGGGACATCATCCCCGAGGGACGCCTGGCCTTGGTCAATGGCCAGCAGGACAACCGCATGTATCTCAAGCAGGACCCCAACCAATTACGGGAACTGCCCTTTACCGTGGCCCTGGATGAATTCCGCAAGGAACATTACCCGGGAAAACTCTATGTCCAGGACAACCAGACAGAGAAGACCTGGGTCATGGAGGCCGTTGAAGGCGCGGTCTATGACTTGGGCCCAGCTCATGGTCAACTCAAGATCACCGGGGTCTTCAACAATGCACGCATCAACATCAACCAGGATCCCAGGATTTATGAGTACTCCGGTCCCGGCTCGAACCCGGCCCTGACCGTCCAGCTTGAAAAAGAATCCGCCCCCCGCTATGTCTTTGCCCAGCGTCCCAGCATGCCCATGGACTCGGATCAAAGCCCCCTGACCCTACAATACCGCCAGGGCATGGTGCAGGACTACATCAGCGAGGTCAAGATCATCCAGGATGATCGCATCATCGCCAGCAAGGCTATCGAAGTCAACCACCCCCTGCGTGTCCAGGGTTACCACCTCTATCAGACGTCTTACGGCCAAGATCCACAGAATGGCATGTTCTATACAGTCCTCTCAGTTGTACCAGACGCAGGACTGACCTGGGTCTATGCAGGTTATATTCTTCTGTGCTTAGGCGTTATCTGGCAATCTTGGTTCCGCTCGATTGGACGGACGCTACGTCTGGCCTCTCGCAAGGAGGAGCTCAAGCATGTCGATTAAACCCACGCCGCAAGGCCTACTCATCTATGTCACGATGGCCCTATACCTACTAGCCCTAATTACAACCCTCTTACGAGCTGTACGTCCCGGTCGCCTGCTCTTTGCCCTGGGCTTTGTCACGGGCCTGGCCAGCTTCATTTATCGCTGGGTCCATGTAGCCCACTGGCCCATGCAAAACCTCTTTGAAGTTTTTGTCACCCTGGGCATGCTATGCTACCCGGTCTCCATGCTCTCGCGCCGTTATCTACGCATCGGGGGATACGCCGGTGACATGGCCATCGGGATCATTCTATTATTTCCTGCGGGCTTCGTGTTCAAAGCCGATCCCCAACAGCTCCCTCCTGCCCTGCAGAGTTTCCTGTTCGCCCCACATGTGGCGGTCTACATGATTGGCTATGTACTCATGGCCAAGGCCTGCTTCTGTGCCGTGGCCCAATTGTTCAAACGCCCACCCGAGAAGGGACTGCTGGATCATGAATCCGCCACCTATGTGATGGTCTGCCTGGGCTTTCCTTTCATCACGTTGGGATTGATCCTGGGCAGTTGGTGGGGCAAACTCGCCTGGGGCAACTACTGGGGCTGGGATCCCAAGGAACTCTGGTCCCTGGCTACTTGGCTGGTCTACCTGGGGTACTTCCATGTGCGTTATATGTTTGGAACGAAACGCCCGCGACTCAACAGTACGTTGGCGATTCTTGGGATGGTCTTTATCCTGATCACCCTGCTCTGGGTCAACCTCTCCAAGCTCTTCCCGGGTCTGCACAATTACGCTATGTAATCAGGCCGCCTTAAAGGCATGACCGAAGAAGTCCACCAGTCCGAGCAGACTGTCACGATAGATCGAGTCCGGTAAACCGGTCAATTCCCCTCGTGCTTCGGAGAGGTAGTGACGGGCCTGGCGTTCGGTCACCTCTAACGCTTCGCGGCGTCCACCGGCTCGTTGCCAATGCAACAGGGGTAAGGTGACATCCCCGGCCTTGGCGTCCTGACCCGGATGCTTGCCCAGGGATTGGAGATCGCAGGCGATGTCACGATAGTCGTCGGCCAGTTGATAACCGATGCCCAATTGCAGGCCATAGTCCTTGAGGTGCTCCTGCAGGATGGCATGCGCACCAGCCAGGATGGCCCCGGCCCCGCAACTGGCCTGGAACAGGGCCCCGGTCTTCTTGCGGGCAATGTCAATGGCCTCCTGTTCACTCAAATCCCAATGGTGACGCTGAACCACCTGGTGCAACTCGCCCTGGCACATGGCCTCGATGGAGGCACAGATACAACGGAACAGATCCGCCGAACCCACGGCTCCGATCAGGTTCAGGGCCTTGGCATAGATCCAATCGCCAAAGATGATGGACACCGACGAACCCATCTCGGCATTGATGGTGGGCAGGTTACGTCGTAGTTCGGCTCCATCCACGACATCGTCGTGGATCAAGGAGGCCAGGTGGATCAATTCCATGGCCGCAGCGGTCTCGATCACGGAATTGGGAACCATGGTCAGATTCGAATCCACGGCCTTGGCCGCCAAAATCACCAGGGCCGGACGCAGGCGTTTGCCCTGAGCCTTGAGTGCGTAAGGAGCCACGGCCTGCAGGGATCGGTCGGCTCGCTCAGAAAAGATCCCCAGCAACAGGTCGTCGACCCGCTGCATCTCGTCTTGAATCGGCTGCATCACCTTTTGTAGGATCATAAAAAAACCACCCAATGAGTTCGTCATTTAGTACCAAACACTACCCTCTATACTGTCTGTAGTGAAAACCGTTCGATTTCACCCTCATTGCAGTGAAAAACAGGGATTTCCGGCTTTAAAGCTTGATCGCACTCCACAGGGCCGCTATGAATTGGGTATCCCTGTAAGGGACTTAAAACAGTCGTCATTGCGAGCGAAGCGAAGCAATCCTCCATTGCTTCACACGGTTCGATAACAAAGGAAGATTGCCGCGTCGCGTTGCTCCTCGCAATGACTGTTAAAATAAAGGAAGGCCATGGCACATGGTAAAGTCTATCTGGTCGGCGCCGGACCCGGCGATCCAGAACTGTTAACCCGCAAGGGACACCGTCTCCTGCGTCAGGCGGACGTAGTGCTCTACGACCACTTGATCGGCTCGGAGTTGCTCCATGAAGTGCGGCCTGAGGCCGAGATCATCTGCGTGGGCAAGCACGCCAACCAACATACTCTACCCCAGGAGCAGATCAATGCTCTGCTCGTCGAAAAGGGGCAGGCCGGCCATTGTGTCGTCCGACTCAAGGGTGGCGACTGCTACCTCTTTGGACGCGGGGGTGAAGAGGCCCTGGCCTGTTACGAAGCAGGCCTGGAATTCGAAGTGGTGCCGGGCATCACCAGTGCCCTGGCCGTGCCCTGCTATGCCGGTATCCCCCCCACCCACCGTGACTGCACCAGCAACCTGGCCATTGTCACGGGCCACCGCCGAGCCGACTCGGACGACCAGACCATCGAGATCCCCCAGGCAGGCACGTTGATCTTTCTGATGTCCGTAGGCAATATCCAAGTGATCATCAACTCCCTGCTCATGGCCAACTGGTCCAAAGACACCCCCATCGCCGCCATCGAGCACGGCACCTGGTACGATCAACGCGTGGTCAAGGGCACCCTTGCCGACTTTGTCACTGTCATCGAAAAGACCCCATTACGCACCCCTGCCATCTTTGTGGTCGGTGAAGTAGTAAAATTGCAGGAGCAACTCGATTGGTTCGGCCAACGTCCCAACATCCTGTTATTGGGCAATCACCCCGAGCGATACCTTCATCGTGGTAACGTCGTACATCGACGCTCCATCGACTGCCGAGCCCTGGACGATACGAGTGACATCGATGCCCACCTGGATCAACTGGCCAACTATAACTGGATCGTCTTTACCAGCGTCAACGGGGCCCACTTCCTCTTTGACCGACTCTTTGCCAGTGGCAAGGATATCCGCACCTTGGCATCATGTAAGATCGCAGCCATCGGCCAGGCCACGGCTGCACGCTTGCGTGAGTATGGCCTACGTGCCGATCTGATCCCGAATCTCGAATCCAGTCAGGGCCTACTTGATTGCTTCAGCGAACTGAACCTAAGCGGCCAAGGCGTACTCCTGCCCCAAGCCAATATCGCTCATAAAACACTAGAAAACGGTCTAGCTGAACAAGGAGCCAAGGTCACGCCCCTGATCGTCTACCAAACTTTGGAGTTACAACCCGATCCTGTAGACCTGACTTACATCGACCAGATCATCTTTACCAGTGGCTCGACCGTGAGGGCATTCGTCAACCAACACGGCAGCACCCTCCCAGACCATATCACCTGTTATGGCATTGGCGAACCCACAGTAGCCGAGGCTCGCAAACACGGCATTGCCGCCACCGTGCTGCCCAAAGATTAGTGACCTGTCATTCTTGCCCCAATGGCCCAGGCGTACCAATTAGAGTGCCGGGTGGGCTGGTAGATAATGCTTGAGTCGGTGGTGAGATCTGTATAAAGATTGGGATCCAGTACAAAGGCAAGACCAAGCCAACGCTCACGTTCTTTTTGTAACCTGACATGCACAATACCCCTGACCTTGAAGGCCTTGAAGACCCCATCCGGAGCTGAATGATGGTGATTCTCACCAAACCATTTGAATCCTGGTAAGGGTTGTAATTCCTGAGCCTCATCCCATAAGGTCGAATAAAGCATGGGATCCGGTTGGTATTCCGGATAATCCTGAACAGATAAAATGGCTGCACGGTTTACTACATCATGAGCAGCGATAAAGCGATCCCAACTCCAGACCATCCCAGCAATGCGTCCTGTCACAAAAACAGATACAATGGGGATAAGAAAAACACCCGCCAATCGCCAACGTCTACAGATCAACAGAATGAGCGGGACAATCAGAAACACTAAACATAAAACAGAAAACAGGAGGGGGAGAATTATCTCCGGGCCAAAAAAAGGCCAAGAGTCACCTGTATAATGCAGAACCCACCCAATCCTAAGAACACAAGATGAAAGTAGCACACCCATTCCCAATGCTAAACACCAATGCCACGCCTTAGTCGCTTTGACTTGAGGACGGCCAAGCTCTTGGCTTTTGTTTTGATCTAGCATATTCCCCTCTCCACTATAGTGTTGCGTCCTGGCATACCTCTTCCCAGTCCTTCTGTTCTTCAGTACCTCGGCACTTCCGTCCTTCGGACTACGGCGTATCCGGCCAACCGGGACGCAGGCGTTGTTGCACCTCCCAGGCGTCCAGCAGGATCAGCGCGGCCATATTCTCGATAACCGGCACCACACGGGGGACAATGCAGGGGTCGTGACGACCGTGGGTCTCGATGCCGCTGCTCTTGTAGTGGATGTTGACCGTTTCCTGGGGCTTGGCAATAGAACTGGTGGGCTTGACCCCGATGCGGATGATGATGGGTTGGCCCGTAGAGATGCCGCCGGTGATGCCACCGGCGTTATTGCTCTGGAAACCCTCTTGCTCGCTCATCCAGTCGTTGGCTTCACTACCCTTCATACGGGCCAGATCAAAGCCACCGCCGATCTCCAGACCCTTGGTGGCACCCAGACTCAATAGAGCCTTGGCCAGACGGGCATCGAGCTTATCAAAAACCGGGTCACCCAATCCGGCCGGGACACCGCGGATCTCCAACTGCACGATCCCACCGACCGAGTCGTTGTCGTCCTTGGCGGCCAGAATGGCCTGCTCCATGGCCTTGGCGGCCTCGGGATCGGCGCAACGCACCGGGTTCTTTTCGATCACGTCAAAGTCACAGGTCTGGGCCGCAATCCCGGCGATCTCGATGGAGTGGGCGACGATCTCTACACCCTTGGCTTCCAACAGCTTGCGGGCAATGGCTCCACCCATGACACGTCCAGCAGTCTCGCGACCGGAGGAACGGCCGCCACCTCGATGGTCGCGAATACCGTATTTCTTATAGTAAGTAAAGTCAGCATGGCCGGGACGAAACAGGTGCTTGATGCCTTCATACTTGGAGGAGTCCTGATCCTGGTTATAGATAACCATGGCAATCGGTGCCCCCGTGGTCTTACCTTCGAACACACCCGAAAGAATATGCACACGATCCTTTTCACTCCGCGGTGTCACCACGTCACTCTGTCCGGGACGGCGACGGTTTAATTGGATTTGAATCTCTTCCTCACTGATCTCGAAACCGGGCTGCACCCCATCCAGGACTGCACCGATACCGGGACCGTGACTCTCGCCAAAGGTGGTGATGTGGATAATGTCACCGTAGGTGTTGGCGGAGTGGGTACGAATGATCAGCTCATCGGCGATCTGGTGCATGACCTCATCGGCCAGGGACTCGGGGGTCTTGTCACTGGTGTCCACCAGGATGTCGGCATAGGGAACCAGCACGTCATAGCGATGAGCCACTTCCCGATCGAAGATCTCACGTCCATCCGGGCCTTCCAGCCAGGGAGGTGTACCTCCGGCCGTGGCCCGTTGCCAGAGCACCTCGGGATCGGTGGTCAACAGGACAATCAAGGCATTGCGACGCAGGTTGCGACGGTTATCCGGGTCCATGAGGATGGAGCCGCCCGTCACGATAAAGGTATAGTCACGCTCGGCAACCTGAGCGGTCACTTCCCGTTCCAAATCCCTAAAGAAGTCCTCGCCATGTTCGATAAAAATCTCGCGACAACTGAGGACATGCCCATCTCGCTTTTTGTGGAGTTGCTCTACCAGTTCGTCCGTCTCGACAATGGGCAGATGGGTCTGATTGACCAATTCCTTACCTAAAGCACTCTTTCCCGAGCCCTTGGGCCCTGCGATCACAATCTTCATAACTCTTTTCTCAATCTATAGTTCTAATCAGGTTCACCGAAGCTACTATCATGGCAGTTTAGGGGATGTACGTCAACCCCATAGTTTTTGTGCGGAAAGAGAAAGAGAGATCACAGATCGCAGTTTACAGATCACAGTTAAAAAGCAGTAGGCCAAAGGCCATCTAAAATGACTGCGATCTGACATCCGTGATCCGTGATCCGTGATCTGACATCTGTGATCTAAAATAAAAAAGGCCGCCCTCATCATGCGGCCTTTAGCTCGTGGCTCAGAGCCAGAGGTACTCCTCCTGTTATTGAATCCTAGGGAGACCTCCAAAATTAAGATAACAAATCGGGTTCCGTATCATTGACGAAAATCCATCCCACCTTGTCTTCCATGTCTTCCAACAAGTCACTGTCCAGTCCATGAACAGACACCGAACGCATCATCATCCCTAAAAAATCTGAATCTTCCGAAGCCAGTAGTTGGACGGTGTTCTTGCCGTGACATTCCAATGCATATTGTTGAGCGGTCATGGCGGCCAGGGCCAGGACGCGATGGGATTCATGATCCTGATGATAAACGCACTGAACCATTTGTAATGGAATCATTTGTGTAAGCATGTGACCACCTCTCATTCTCGATGTTCGTCTGGTTGTCAACAATGTATACATCCGAGCTCAGTGTTCTATACGCAGCAAATTTCGATTTGCTGTTCTAAAAATATAGTGCCGTGCAAAATAGGTTTTGTGACAAGAAAAGTCGTTAAATCTGAGCGGAGTGTGCGTTTTCAGCAGAAACAAGAGGGTATTGAGCAAAAAACTAAACCACTGAGGAATCGGCTATTCCGCCTTGAGTTCTCGGCTCATGAGTTGATGGATGGCTTGCTGCACAGGGACATCCTTAAACAGAACCTGATAAACCGCCTGGGCAATAGGCATTTCCACTCCCTGCTTGCCAGCCAGTGACACCAGGGACTGACAGGTCGCGACCCCCTCGACCACGGACACAGTGGCGGCCAGGGCCTCTTGGGTGGATTGTCCCTTACCGATACGTTCGCCAAAGCTGCGGTTACGTCCCGAAGGCGAGATACAGGTGGTCACCAAGTCTCCCAGCCCGGCCAAACCTGAGAAGGTCTCGGCCTTGGCTCCACAGGCCACCCCCAGGCGAGCGATCTCGGCCAAGCCCCGGCTGAGCAAGGCGGCCTTGGCATTGTCACCGGCTCCAATGCCGTCGATGACACCGGCGGCAATGGCGATCACATTCTTGCAGGCCCCGGCGATCTCCACCCCGACCTCGTCGCTATTGGTATACACGCGGAAGGCCTCGGTATTGAAGGTCACTTGGATATGTTCAGCCAAATCGTCCTGTGGACTGGCCACCAAGGCCGTAGCCGGCAGGTCCTGAGCCAGTTCATCGGCAATGGTCGGACCGCTCAACACGGCCGTGGGATTCTGGTTCTGGGTGATCTCAGCAATCACCTCGGTGGGACGCAAGAGGGAGTCGATCTCGATGCCCTTGGCCACCGATACAATGGGCACCCCGGCCGGGACATGACTCTGCAGCCGTTTCCATACGGGCCGGACAAACTGACAGGGAACGGCTGAGACCACTAGATCTGCACCCACAAAGATCGCCTCATCACGGGCCTCAAAGGTAACCCCGGCCGGTAAGGGGTACCCCGGCAGAAACAGGGTATTCTCAGAGGCCTGCTCCATGGCCTTGAGCTGTTGGGCATCATGGCCCCACAACCGGACGTCGATTCCTTTTCCAGCCAGAAGCCGTGCCAACACGGTCCCCATAGCCCCGTCACCAATGATTGAGATCTGCTTAAACATGGGGGCATTAAAACAAGTTGAGCCCGGAATGGCAATGATTTATTGGTGATTGGTTATCCGTATAAACGACGGGCCTCTTATTTAGTTGGATGCTGTTCGCTTCGCATATCACCGGTACAGAGCACAGGTCGCTTAGGCTCCATTGAATGCTCTGTCCCTCGCCCTGGCGTATTCAAAGGAGTGGATATCCAATACACCACACAAGCGATTGCCGGAGGGACAAATCATTAAGTGAGGCACGAACGTGATCCGTCCCGGTCGCCCCTGCAGCGACAGCACTCCACAGTGAGGATGGGTGGTTCGCCAGTTACAGAAGATCGCCAGCTCACAGTCCAAATAACAAGGGCATGTCCTGCTAATTTTTTAGCAGAACATGCGACTCCAGGCAATCTTAATGTGACAAACACTGCATGCTGTTTTGCTCAGTTGCTTGGGGTTAAGGCCATCATGGTTTTATAGGTAAGATCAGGTGCTTGCTGATTGTTACTGAGCTCAGCCATCGCGACCAACATAATTCTCTGAAAATCTCGTTCATCGAGGATCTTGAGGTTGAAGAACTGTACTAGGCCGACATTAAAGGGGACATCCGATCCATAGCGACGATGCATAATTATGAAACTCGTTGACTCATTCGGCTTAGGTCGGTCTGTTGCACAGTAGATTCCCCAGACATAGGCAATACCATCCTTGACGGTGTGGGTCAGGTAACGCCCGGGAATCACACAGTCCCCATCACGCACTTCTTGCTTGAGGGCATGGACCACAACCGGTAACTCCGGAAAATCGTCCCCAGGCAAAAATCCTTGCAAGAGCGAGGCCTGGTTGTTGTCCTGGCCTTTGAGCCTGGAACTCCAACAGGTCACCAGGCTACCATCCTCAAGGGCAAACAGATGGTGAATTCTCAATTCCACCTCTGGGTTTGCCCCCATCGCGTCGCCGTACATCTGCCAGGGTTCGGTTTCTTCGATGGGTGTGACTTCATAATCCGATGGAATCTCATAGTCAAATAAGGAGTCTTCCAAGGGGACATTGCGTTCGATAAGGTACACATCCCCCAGGATTGACCAGTCATCGCCCGGACCTTTGCGTCGCCAGACGATGCCTCTGAGAAAATCACCGTTGTCTGGATTGACCCAGGCCTGCACTTTCACCTGCACCCATCCGTTTTCCTGTAGAAGCTCCCAAACATCACAGTGCACCCCAGCATATTCCTCCTGGCCCATGAGTTGATAATCATCAATCGAGTCTTCCCGCCCTAAGGTCATTTGTAGTAGCATATTGTTCATCTGTTTGAGTTTTATCGCTCGTTGCAGTGGCGTAACAAGCTGAATTTCAGCCTGCTGCTCGTTGTGTTTTATATGAACGAGCGAATCTCCCCCATTGCAAATCTCCTCATTCGTTTGAGTATGCACACTACCACCTTCTTGGCTAAACATAGGTGTAATAGACCGCCAACGTTCGTTGATCAAATCGAACCAAATTTCACTCTCGAATGCGAGTGGCTCTTCGTTGGGTTCAACTGCAGGGGCATAAGCAAGGGCCTTCAAATGAATGGTGTGGGCGGTACGAAATAGCTCCGGGATATCGGTGACCGCATAGACGCGACTGGTGATCTCAACCGAGCCGGTCAATGTATAGAGCGTTAAACCCAAGGCGAGTAAGATGACGGCGGCAACCGCCATACGAAACGTTCGACTTCTCATTATTATTCTCCATCTCCCTATAGAGGGATATTTTTGCTTTAACATTCGCTCAAAGGTCGCGCGTTCGGAGTCACTGACCTGGTTGGGGGTGATGCCGTCGGCTTCGAGCAGTTCGTTTCTGAATTTGTTATGCTTATCCATGGCTGTTCTCCAACAAGCGTCGAAGAGACTGCTTGGCGTGATAGATCCGAGATTTGACGGTTCCCGGGTGGAGGTCCAGAATCTCGGCGATTTCTCGATGGGAAAGATCTTCCAGAAAATTCAAGGTCAAGACCTCACGATGGTGCGGCTTCAGACGGACCAAGGCCTGGTGGATTTGCTCACCAGTTTCTGTATCGAATGTCGGCTCCGGTTCATTGGGAATCGTGGCCAGGTGTTCGTCTGAGAGTTCCGTCACTTGGGCCTGGCCACGGGCACGGCTATAGATTTCGTTACGGGCAATGCGGTAGAGCCATGCCACAAAGGCCCGCGGCATTCGTAAGGAGTCAATTTTATCCAGAGCCTTGGCCCAGACGTCCTGGAGCACGTCATCGATCTCGAGCGTGTTGCCATCCAAACGCCGCAGATAATATCGCAGTCGCGGTTGGAACTCCGTAAAAATCACACCCCAGGCCTGGGAATCACCCTTTTGACATTGCCGCACCAGTTTGTCCAACCGCTTGCCAGGATCCATTCCATTCCTTATTTCATCAACAAGATCTTGTTGTCTAACCCATAAGATGCAGAGAGTCAGCCAAGGTTCAAGGAAAATGGTGTTTTTTTCAATACCTAGTGGAGTTTAAGGTAGATTAACTTCACAGTTTCCTCCCATCTCGATACAATTCCTGGGATTTCATAATTGATCTAGGAGAATGACTCATGCGTATAATGGTATCTGTGCTCAGTGGCATCCTCATGGTTGGCTTTGCAGGATGTTCATCTCCATGCCAGCCCATCGATTTGACCAAGGAGGGAACCTACACCTCAGGCCCGTGGTGCTATAATTTGACCATCACAGCCAAGGGATCTCGTAGCGAGGGGACATTGGGAACGCTATCCTACGACCAAGACCCGGTACCCATCCCTGAAAACACCGACGACTATTACGACACCCCTCTGGGGCAATTCGTTTACAGGGGAATGCCTCCTGGTAGCGAAGACAACCCGGTCATGCCCTGGGACGACAAGGGTTGGATACATGTCACCGACACTATCGGGCAAGCTCTTCCCACACCTGGATCGACAGAGGCCCAGGTCTTACAGGCACGATGGATCATGTCTGAACTTGTGCAGGCACTCGTCACTTCAGGAGTGGCACCGGAGGAACTCCCCGAAGATGTCCAACCACAAGGCAAGGTGGAGGTGAGCAAGGATCCTTGGGGAACCCTATACAAGGTCTACCCGGACATGCGGGGTGGCGAGGGAGCCGGGATGGTCTTTCGCTGGGTCATCACCAGTGCAGGGCCGGACCAACTCTTCGATACCGACGACGATCTGGAACGTCACAGTAACTTTATCCAGGCCGATCCAACCCATTCGAACGATCCAGGAGCGGACCTGCTCGAAGGCTCTACTGACATGGACCCCGAAGAGATTGAAGGTTAAACCTACAGGCGGTCTACATTTCTGAGATCCCTCAAGGGCACTTTGCCTTGGGATGGTGGCGTCTCGTTATACAAGGCCTCCACCTCCCCAGCATCTAAGGCTCGATTGTAAATACGGACATCATCGATCAGTCCTTTCCAAGGAAAGTAGTGATTGCCGTCATAACCGTTGCCAATGACGAGATCCTCATCTGTACACTTCAAATGGCATTGGATATCAGTCGACTTGTCGAGCTTGCCATCGATGTAACAACAGAGCCTCTGCCCGTCGTAGGTGACAACCAGATGTTGCCATTGATGCTGCAATTTAGCTTGACTGGCGATCCAAAGACGCTGATCGTCTTGAGCAAAGGCATCCAAAGCTAGGGTGCCCTCGGTGTGACAGAAGATCAGGGCATAGCCGAGATTTTGGCGATGGTTGTATTTATGCAGAATGCGGGCCCAGAGTTTGGGGGAGTCGCCACAAATCCAAGCCGAAAGGGTTAGATGGTCGAGATTTAAGGCATCGCAATGCTTCACTACCACCCTAGCACTTTCATCACCATTCATGCGTAGGGCACTATCAGCCCGGCCGAATCGGTCCTCAGCCATTTCACATGGACCGGACGGAATACCATGGAATGCAGAGCCCGAGCTATCCTGATAATTCCCATTAAAGCGATATTCTGCCACCAACCCGCTTTTCAAGGAAGTAGAAGTCCCATGATGGGCTTCCAGATGGGCCTGGGGACGCAAGGCCACGCCGTCCGGACCATTGGGGACCAAGATCAGATCAACCGATTCCCCAGAGCCCAGACCATTCGGATCGAGTGACATACGAATGGCCTGATTGCGTTGAACTTGATCGATGCGAGCCAACAGATGCCCTGCCGTAACCACGGAGAATCCATCGTTACTTTGAGCGTCATCGCGATCGTCACTCTGCAACACCAGATCCAGCGAGTTGAGGTTGTCTCCAAAATCGGCAGGAACGGCAAAGGTGATAAAGGCCACGCCATAGCTCTCATCACTCTCCAACCAGAGGGGATCGGGTTGACTGCTCAAACCATGGGTATTGACGAGTTTTATGGATTGGGCCGTAATCGGAGCATCACCGGACCAAGCCAGATGATTCCAGCAACACAGCAATAGAATAACAATCACGAGATCACGATATGTTTTCATGGCAACTTCCTTATTGAGGTTTTACAGAGCGTCCATCGATGGTGAGTGTCTTTTCCCAGGCCTGTCCCTGATAATCCAGTTGCCCTCCAAGGGTTCCGTCACCAAGAATCTTGTAAATACGAACCGGTGCACTTCCCTGCCCCTGGAGACCGAGCTCAAAGGTCTCACCCTTGACAAAGGGAATGACCGTGCCCTGCTGGCCTTGGTAGAGACGTTGATGGCGACGATTGGCAAAGAGTTGTGGATCTGCGGGTTGCCAGGGAGCCCCGGAGGCATCCATGGCCTTGACCTCCGTTTGATCATCATGCACCACGACCAGGGCCCCGCAGGTATCCGCTCCTTTGAGGAAGGTTTGCAGGGAGCCCAACCGGCCTTCGAAGTGGTCAGCACCCGAATCGACACAGGCACCGACAACATGACCCACAACATCCACATCCAGATTCAACCAGTCCATCACCTCTTCCACATCCTCGTTATCCAGGGTGTCCGAGGTCTCTTGCATAGCCTTTTTCAATCGGGCATAGGTTGTGGGAGAGACACGTTTTTCCAGCTCCTCCATCAAGTAGTCCCCAGCCGGTCCTAGCTTTTTCTTGGCGTATTCGGTAGCCGCGTCTTTGACTCGCTCCAGCAAAAATTCCCGGCCCATGTCCTGTAAGGCCTGCTTGAGTTTGCCTTCGTGGGCCATGGCCGAAATTTCCACCAGATCGCCCAGGGACTCCGCACCGGGATACAGGGCCAAATAGGCCTGCATGGTGGGCAACAGAAAGGTAAAGAACTGTTCTTCATCGGGAGGAATCTGCTCAATCGAAATTTGGATACTGGCCTCATGTAACTGCTCTGTGGCATCGCCCTTGAAGCGGGGATCGAGGGTGGCGGTAAAGAGATAACTGCCCATATCGTGACAGGTCACACGCGGCAATTCCGCCAAACCGGATTCGAAACGGTCGATCAGCAACCATCCCTCCGGAGTTTGTTTGACCGTCCCCGAGTAAACTCCGTGTACCAAAGAACCATGCGGCATAGTGGCACCGGTCACGCCCTTGATAAAGTTTTGCAGGAAACGATCATCTCGGACAGATCCCACCGCAATTGGAGAGTAACTCGTTTGCTCCAGTGTGAGAACCGGCTCAATCTCAAAATCTTCGAGAAGTTGCCCCAGGTCGGCTTCCGGATGGTAACGATCCTTGATCATGGCCTTGATCGGCAAGGCCAAACCGGGATAGAAGGGACCTTTCCAGGCCAGAGGGACAGCATCTAGAATCAGATCCATGCCCACTGAAAACGTCACGGAACATTCAAGCTGCAAATCTGGAATATTAAGAGTCAAGACCTCGTCGATAGGGGCATCGAGTTGAGGACCAGCCCACTCGTAATAGATTGTGTTCTCAGACCCGGAGATGGCCTCCTTAAGGACCAAGCTGCGAGAGCCTGTCGGATTTGTACCCAGTCGCAGCCGTCCATGTTGAGACGAACAGCTCGCTTCGGCTTGAAACGACTTGCCCCAAGCCTTATCTGGAGTATCGAAAGTGAAGGTCAAACGGTTAGGATAATCCGGATGGGCCGGTAGAATTTGATGTTGGGCCGCCATATGAGCGGGTTGTTGAGTAACGAGGTCCAGGTATAGCGTATCACGAAGGCCCAGCGGTTCACAGTCTGCCTGAATTTCAACCCGTTGGCTTTCAACATCACCCCAATCCGCCGCTGATGGAGCAGTGTATTCAACTTGAGCGATTCCACTTTCATCTGTTATAACCTGTACTTCAGAGAGTTCCCCCAAGACCTGTCCCATATTGGAAGAGATTTTAAGACGGATCGGCAAATCGACCGGAGATCCTTGTTGACGTATGACGACCAGGATCAATGAGGTTTTACTCTTCCCATCCGCCATCAACTGGCTCGTGCCACTCGTGATGGATAAGGTCGCCACTGGTTGCTGCTCCAGTCGATAAGGAAAGGGCTTCCCGGTGAATTGGGTATAGAGATCTCCCATAATACTCAAGGCTGGAAGTTCCTTAGTGACTCGATTTCGCAACGAATTCCATCCCCCTGCTGAGGTTTTTAGGTTCACCTCCATGGCCAAATGGTCGGTCATGACACGCATTTGCAACGACTCAACATAGCTCTGATCTTTTTTAGCCAGGTGCCCACCCCCCAGCAATGCAATCCCCTGGTCATACTGCATCTCGTCGCTACGACTCTCTCCCCATAGGCAAAAATCTTGTTCGGCCTGTGCAGCGATCAAGGCCTTAGTTCCTTGATGGAAATCAGGAATTGGCCACCATCCGTCTGTGTTGTTCCGATCTTCTCTTTCCTTCTGGTGGATAACCGTATAATTCGGAGATTGGCGGACATTCAATGGCAGACCTTCCGAATCAGCCTGCTGGCTTAATGTGGCTTGCGTCCGGATAAACTCCTCAAGGTGATTTTTGATCACAAGTTGACGATCTTGAATTTGAACGATACGGATCGTAACCTTGGCATCGTTGTGATATCCTCCGATGGCCTGGTAATCATGCCAAACATCACCCTTTTGGGGATTTTCTATAACACGGTATTTACTGCTGTCCTGGGCATCCAGGTAGTCTTTGACGCTGTGATTACGATAAGTGCTCTTCCAAACACGCGCCCTCAGTGATCCTTGCTCCTCTGCTTCGTCGATGATCCCTTCTAGAAAAGTTGGATAATGTTCGACCGGGGGAACCTTAATCGTGAAACCTCTGGATTCAAGATAACTTACCATCTTACCGTACATCTCGGTAACTTCCGTTGGTTGAGAAGCAGACTGGACCATACCACCAGGAAGCCCGATTAAGAACATCAGAAACAAAAACCATGTTTGTTTTGGCAAAATATCGTTATGGTTGTACACAATGGCATCCTTCACAAAACAAGTTCCCATAAAAATGCATTATTCCTACTATGCAAGTGTGTCGCCAGCTCATGAGGCACCGGATAATCATCGGATCATTAACGGAAGGGCTTCGGCATTTCTAACAGGCTTATCAAAAAACACGAGGTAGTAGCCTTGAAGGTCACTTTGTCACGAAGAACAAAGCTAAGCCATTTTAGCTTTTTCTATCCAATCGGGCTGTGACAGTAAGGTGAGTGCCTGTTCTATCTCTGTTTTAAGCGGAGGAAAGAGCAAGGTACTTGCTTCAATATCATTGTTGCGAGCGGCGATCTCTAATTGACCGGCAAAGTCTGACAAACGATCAATGCTGAGATTCCGACCGACTCCCTTTAAGGCATGGGCGTGTGAAACAATACCCTCACAATCTTGATGTTCCACAGCTTGACTAAGCTTGTCAAAATGCTCCTGCATATTATTGAGATAGGTTGGCAGAACCTCTCGGAGGAATTCTTCATCTCCCATTCGACCCATGAGCTGGGCCCAGTTGACGACTTCACTGATAGCCATATCGGCAGATGGCCCCGAGGTGTCCTTAGTGGGATGCGGTGTTTTTTGATGTGATTGCTTTGATATTGAGGAAAGAACCTCATTGGGTGTTTCCTGGCGGGTGGGTAGATACTTTGCTAACAGGCGTGGAAATTCCCGACGATCAATGGGTTTGGCAATATAACCATCACACCCTGCATCCAGACATTCCTGGTCATCACCCTTCATGGCATTGGCCGTTAGAGCCACAATGGGAACCTTACACCCCTGCTGTCTTAAGCGACGGGTGGCCTCTAAACCATTCATACGCGGCATTTGTATGTCCATTAGGATCAAATCAAACGATTGAGACAGGGCTTTTTCCAGGGCTTGATATCCATCGTCAGCCACCACCACCTCAATCCCCCATTTGGAGAGCATGAGTTCGATGAGCATTTGATTGCCTTCGACATCCTCTACCACCAAGACTCTTCCTGAAAACGAGGTGCTCTCTTGCGTGCCGCACTGTGCGAATCCCTGATCCACGGTCTTCTCTCGATTCAACGCGGTTTGATCCGTGACATCCAATCCCGTGGGTATGATCAAAGAGAAGACCGCCCCCTGGCCTAATTCACTTCGCAAGTGAAGTTTTCCATTTAAAAGTCCGGTCAGTTGCTTAGTCACAGCCAACCCCAGGCCGGTTCCACCATATTGTCGCGTAATGCTCCCATCTGCCTGAGTAAAGGAGTCAAAAATGGCAGACTGCCGGTCTTCCGCAATGCCGATACCCGTATCCTCGACATCAAAGCGAATACAATCTCTGCCCTCGTCTTGACATAGAGATATTTTGGTATGCACATACCCCTGATTGGTAAATTTAATGGCATTGTTGATCAGATTAACCAAGCACTGATGCAAACGACATGGATCACTGTGTATTTGAGCCGGAACGTCCTTGTCTGCGATGATCTTAAAATCAATCGCCTTCTCGCGGGCCTGTAGCTGCATTAAGGATTCCAAGGAATTAAGCAGCTTGCCCATAGAAAAATCAATCATCTCAACGTCGAGTTGGCCTGCCTCGATCTTAGAATAGTCTAAGATATCATTGATCAGATTGAGCAGAGTTTCAGCGGAATCCCTGACCATCGTCACATATTTAAGTTGCTCAGAAGTAAGCTCTTCTCCGGCCAATATCTCATTAAATCCAATGATACAATTCATAGGGGTACGAATTTCATGGCTCATATTGGCAAGGAATTGGCTTTTGGCTTGATTGGCACGTCTAGCCTGCTGAGCCATCTCATTGGCTCTGGCGGTACTTTTTAATAGCTGCTGGTTGATATCCTCCAACTCCTTCTTGGCCTGCCGGAGTTCTTCCTCTGACCGTTTGCGTTCGGTAATATCTCGAAACGTCCAAATCCTGCCATAGTTCCTACCGTCTTCTCCAACAACCGGCGAAGAATACCGATCTAAAGTGGTTCCCTTTTTCAATTCAATTTCATCACGACTCGTCTCCTCTGGGTGATCGTAAAGATACATGACTTTTTCCAAGAACTGATCGGGGTCGTTGACTTGATTGACGGCATGCGTCAACAACTTAGAATCGTCTTGATCCAATAAAATCTCCCGGGGAACATCGAACAGCTCAGCGAGTCGGTTGTTGACCAGGATTCGTTGCTGATTTTCATCGACGACTAAGAAGCCGTCGATGGTGGCGTTCATTTGAGCCTCCAACAACGCGGTCTTGGCCTGTAACATGGCTTCCACTTTTTTACGATCCGTGATGTCCCAAACAGTTGACATCATCAATTGAGTACCCGGAATGGGAGTGTTTCTGGCGTTGATAAAGGTCGTTTCTTCACCCTTGCGTGTAATGGAACGTCTTCCCAATGCATCCGTTCCCGGTCTCCACTGTTACAATCCGCCAAGACCCGTTTTCGGATTTCCTCCCGAAACGTTGGATCTTCATATACGGAATCCCAGAACACATCCGGATCGGTCAGAGCCTCCTTAGAAGTACGATAAAACCTGGGAAAGTTATCATTCATGTAGCTGAAATCAACCGTAGGATCGACGGAGTTAACCGCCACCCCAATGGGGAGGTTATCAATGATGTTTTTATAGAGAGCCATTTTCGTTTGCAGCGATCTCTCGGAGTCGTGGTCAACCGTTCCATCGAGATCTCTGCAATTGATGTGTTGATGGAGACGACGATTCCTAAACAAGATGAAGATGAGCCATATCCCTGAGACCCCTAACCCAGTAAACGCGACACACCGTAAATCCCTTTCAGTCACACCCATAGAAGTTGATCCCTGCGGTGACACAGACTCTGCCCCAGGTGTCTCACCAGCACTATGGTGTTGATCCGCTAAAGAGACAGAGAGGCTAGCCCATGTAAGTATTACATAGGCAATGACGGTTACGAAGATAAGACGCATTCTGAGCATATGCCCCCATACGAACCTAGCAACTCAATCCTTGTTGAGTGACTGCTTTGGATTAACAAATGCGAGCGGTTTAACCGACTCAATGTCCAACCCCCATGATTGAACCCACTTTGTCCAATAGCGTTAACCAGATCGACATGATTAGGGTTAAGGGTAAACCCAGCACCATGATGTTGACGAGTGGAGGGAGCAATCCAAGTCCCGATGTCTCATAATATTGGGACTTGACTACGATATGAAGATCTACCCATCAGCTCACAAGCGAGAACCTACATGGTGAGATCATTGGAAATACGGCAGAAGATGTTCATTATCAGACGCTCATTCATCCTGCTAAAATTTCGAGGTGTACAGGGTGTAGACGTTTGAGACCGGGCAGTTGGCGTTGGCCCAGGACGGCCTCGATACTGAATAGGGTGTCGTCGTAGTCCTCTTGCAGGATACGGCCGTAGGCCTGAAGGAAGCTGCGGATACGGCCGTCGGCATGGTGACTCTGCACACGCAGGTGGACCTCGCTACCGCGGTAACGACTCAGTACGGCGGTGGCCAATTCGTCGAGGCCGACGCGGTTGCGGGCGGAACAGGTCACGGCCTCGGGATACAGGGTCTGGATAATCTCGACCTGGCTGAGGGCGTAAACCGCATCGGCCTTATTAAGAACCATAACGGTAGGTTTGTCACCGCAGCCGATCTCATCAAGCACTTTATCAACCGATTCGATCTGGTCCAGGGCCTCGGGATTGGCCAGGTCCACCACATGCAGGAGCAGATCGGCGTTGACGGCCTCTTCCAGGGTGGCTTTGAAGGACGCCACCAGTTGATGGGGCAGGCGACGCACGAACCCCACGGTGTCACTGAGCAGGATCTCGACTCCGTTTTCCGGAATCCACTTACGCGTGCGCGTATCCAGGGTGGCGAAGAGCTGATCCTCGACGTACACATCGGAATCGGTGAGGGTATTGAGCAGGGTGCTCTTGCCGGCATTGGTGTAGCCCACCAGCCCGACCGTGAAGATCCCCCGCCGTCCCTCGATCTCCCGCATCTTGCGGCGGTCGATCTGTTCCAGTTCGCGTTTAAGTTCGGTAATGCGTTTCTGGACCAGACGACGGTCGATCTCCAACTGCTTTTCACCAGTTCCACGCACACCAATGGCACCCACGCTACCGGCGGCAGTACCGCCGCCACCGGCCACGGTGTCGAGGTGGGACCACATGCGGGTCAGGCGGGGATAGGTGTATTCCAGTTGGGCCAGATCGACCTGGAGCTTGGCCTGATGGGTCTGGGCCCGGGAGGCGAAGATGTCCAGGATCAACTCGCTGCGGTCCAGAACCTTGACCTTGATGATCTTTTCCAGCTCGCGGATCTGGGCGGGCGAGAGGTCGTTGTCGAAGATGACGACATTGCTTTCAAACTGCTGGACACGCTCGGCCAGTTGCTCGGCCTTGCCCCGACCGATGTAGGTGGCCGGGTGGATGGTACGGATCTTCTGCTGAAAGCGATCCACCACCAGGGCCCCGGCACTCTCGGCCAGGGCGGTCAATTCGGCCAAATCGTCGTTAAAAACCGCCCCACGCTGCACGGCAGCGACCAGGGTGGCCTTTTCCTGATTTACTTGAAGGTCACTTCTAAATTTTTCCAAACTAACAAAAACCTCCTAATTTGAGCCTGAAAGTGGATGGTATTGTAGCAAAAAGCCGGATAAACACAAATATTCCCAGGGCCGAACCTCGACAAAAAGTCCGATGAAAATACTTTTTTACTTGAAATCACCCTTTTTGGTCGATTAAATTGTTAACTCTTTGTCTTTAATGATGAGCATGGGTTCCCTGGAATCCACGATGACAACGGTATTTAGGTTCATTTGAACGTTTTGAAAGGTTGTGTTGTATATGTTGAAGGTTAAAGGGCGTGCAGGCGAGTCGGTTCAGCAGATGATCAGACGTTTTAAGAAGCTGTGTGAGAAAGAGGGTCTGATCCGCGATATGAAGCGTATGGCCTACTACGAGAAGCCCTCGGAAAAGAATCGCCGCCGTATGCGTAAGGCCCAGCGTAACAACAGCCGCCCCATCAGCCGCTAAACGCTCCAGATTTAAGACACGTCATGACCAGGCAAACGAGAGCCCACTTTCGTTTGCCTGTTTTTTATTTCCATCATCCCTCACTGAGGCGATTCCCCTTGAGGTCACCCTCTACCTCTGGTACATTATTCGCTCTTAAAAAGTAACCCTTTGTCTATAGATTATGAGGTATCGCATGAACGTTTTGCTCGTTGGTAGTGGTGGGCGTGAACACGCCATTGCATGGAAGCTCAAGCAATCCAAAAAACTGGATAAGCTGTACATCGCCCCGGGCAATGCGGGCACGGCCCAATACGGCACCAACGTTCCGATCAGCGATACCGACGTGGACAAACTGGTCGACTTTGCCAAGGAGAAAAAGATCGGCCTGGCCATTATTGGACCGGAAGATCCCTTGAGCATGGGCCTGGTGGACGCCATGGAGGCCGCGGGCATCAAGGCCTTTGGCCCCTGCAGAGAGGCCGCTCAACTGGAGGCGGACAAGGCCTTTGCCAAGCAACTGATGCGGGCCAGCAGTGTTTCCACGGCTGAAGCTCGTGTATTCGATCGCTATAGCGATGCCAAGGCCTACATTGCCAGCCGCGACGAACCCGTGGTGATCAAGGCCGCCGGCCTGGCCAAGGGCAAGGGGGTGATCGTGTGCGACGATCCTTCTGACGGCATCCTGGCTGCCGAGAAGATCATGGAAGACCGCGTCTTTGGTGAGGCGGGCAACCAGTTGATTGTAGAAGAAAAACTGATCGGCGAAGAGGCCTCTATCCTGGCCTTTGTCGATGGACACAATATCTATGTGATGGAATCCTCTCAGGACCACAAGCCCATCGGAGATGGTGACACCGGTCCCAACACCGGCGGCATGGGGGCTTACAGCCCCGCTCCTATTGTGACCGAATCCCTGATGGACCGCATTACCCGCGAAATTCTGGTGCCAGTGGTTGATGGTATGAACCGCCAAGGCTTCCCCTACCGCGGCATCCTCTATGCCGGTTTGATGATGACCTCAGGCGGGCCACGCGTATTGGAGTTCAATGTCCGTTTCGGCGATCCCGAGACTCAACCCATTCTAATGCGACTTAAAAGCGACCTGCTGGAGGTCTTCCTGGCCGTCTGTGACGCCAAGCTCGACGAAATCACCCTGCAATGGGACCGTCGCCCGGCCGTCTGTGTGGTGATGAGTTCGGGTGGCTATCCGGGTGACTACGAAAAAGGCAAGGTGATCACCGGCCTTGACGACGCCGCTCAACTCGACGACGTGGTGGTCTTCCATGCGGGTACCACGACCAATGACCAAGGCCAAGTCGTGACCAACGGCGGGCGTGTCCTGGGTGTCACGGCCTTGGGAGATACCGTGGCTGAGGCCAAGGCCCAGGCCTATCGCGCCGTGGAGAAGATCCAATTCGACGGGGCCTACTGCCGCAAGGACATTGCCGACAAGGCCATTAAATAGAACACTTGAAACACCTCCTGCAAGGAAGGAACCATGGGGAGACTTTGGGCCAAGATTCCCGTTGCCGGGGTCGTCGGGCGTGGGCTGTTGATCAAGCTATGCCGGATCATGATCCTATTGGCCCTGGCCTTGGCCATCTCATCGGTTTATCTGGTTCGTGTCCTGCCCAAGGCCGCCATCAACCAAATCAGTCGGGTCACCGGGGCTCGGCTGAGTATGGAAGATGTGGTGGTCAGCTATAAGGGCGAGGTCTTCATCAAAAATCTGGCCATCGCCCCTCCCTCTCAGGCCGAGGCCTACGACAATACCATCCTGCGGGCCCGTCACCTGCGGGCCCAATTCGCACCTCTGAGCCTGTTGCGATTCAAACCCAAACTCCAACAGATCGAACTGAAGGGATTCACCCTGGATACCCAGTTCAATCTGGACAACGAACAATGGAACATGGAAGGTTTGGTGTTCAAATTCTCTGGATCGAGTGGAACAGGGACGATCCCCACCATCATTCTTGACAATGGAGTGTTACGCTACAGCAAGATCTCACGGGGGGCCTTGGATATCGCAGCGGAAATCCCCCTGAGTGCGAATTTCCAATTGGCTCCATCCGATCCTGAATCTCCCCCCCTCTATCAGTTCGATATCAGGACCGGCGCGATCTGGGATGGAATCGGGCAAAGTCGGCTCCAGGGCACCTGGCAAGAAGGTCAGTTGGTGATTTCAGGAGGGATCGCTTCTCGCGGCCTGCAAGACCTAGAGCGAACCTGGTCTGTCAACGCCATGGCCCTGGAATTCACCTACGATCCCAATATGGATTACCAACTCAAGGCCCGCGTGCGTGACATGACCTCGCTACGCTCGCCCGACCTGCAACAACAACCGCCCGTACGCCCCGCCTTCCTGCGTAATTTCGGTCTGGCCACTCGCTTCCAACGGTTCGTGGATCGCTACAATCCGAGCGGCACGATCGACCTGGAGTTAAATGCCCATGGCAATCTGCGTCAAATCAACCACACCCAAATGAGCGGCCGCATCCTCTGTCACGATATTAACATCCTGGACCGTAACTTCCCCTATGCCATTGAGCACCTCAAGGGTCAGGTCGATTTTGACCAGGATAGCATCAGCTCGCCTCGGTTGGTCGGTTGGCATGGATCGGCACAGATGACCTTGAACTTTGGTTTGCATCGCTCCGAAGGGATCTGGAGTACCGAATTCCATTGCCGAGGTGACCGTCTGCCTCTCGACGAAGACTTCCTGACGTCGCTGCCCTCCAGGGAGAAAGAATTCCTATCCCTCTTTGATGTGGATGGCGAGATTAACACCGACTACCATTGGGCCAAAGATCGAGCAGGAAATCGAAATCTCCATGTGCAAATAGAACTGCTGGATATCAAGGGACGCTACCATCGCTTCCCTTACCCCCTTGAGCAACTGAGCGGGTCCCTGGAGATCGTCAACGACAGTTTGACCATTCACGATCTGATTTCGGAACACGACCAACGCAAGGTGGTGATCTCCGGGACCATCACCCCGAGCAAGGTCAAAAACATCCCCGCCTACAAGATCCGCGTGGACGCACAAAACATTCCCTTGGATGACACACTGTCTCAAGCTTTCACCGAGAATCAGCGTCTGGCCTATCGCGCCTTCAACCCCACGGGTAAGACCGACGCAATCATCGATATCACCTCCAGGGAAACGGGCATCGTCGTGGAGGTCGAGGCAGGCCTTAAAGAGACCTCGTTTATCCTGCCCGGACCCAAAATTCAATTGCATGACGTTCAGGCCCAAATCAGTCTCCTACCCAACACCCTACTCCTACGCGACCTTTATGGACGGGTAGACCAAGGTACTCTCAACATGAATGGCGATTTCGATTTGGATGAACGGATGAAGACCCGGGGCTATCATCTCACACTCAATGGCCAAGACATCGAGATCCCCCAATTGTTAAAATTTTTCCCGGCCACCCTACATGAACGCTTGGCTCCATGGGACATCCGGGGCACGGTAGACGCCAAGGCCACCATGAAACGATCGGCATCCGACCAACCCATTCAATATAATGCCGCTATCAATCTGAATCGTAATGTGGTCACCCCACCTTTTATCCCTGCCAGTTTGAATCAAATCACCGGCACCATCACAGTGAACAACCGTGACATCCTCCTGGAAAACCTACATGCCGTTCCCAGCAGTAACGACCCGACAGATTCGGTCAAAGATGCCGGTTTGCGTATGTCCGGTCGGCTCAAGGTCGAGAAGAACCGCATTACAGAGGGGAATCTTTCTCTCTTGGCTCATCGCTTCCCTGTGACTGAAGGAATAGGCGCAACCCTGCCCCAAGGGATTGAACAGGCCCTCCGACGCCTTGCCCCACATGGGCCGGTATCGGTCGATATCCCCACCCTGAATTGGACCGTCAGTCCCGAGGGACAGATCGATGCCAGGGTGACCTTGAAGGGATCGACCGAGCAACTTCAGGTCATGCTCATGAATCAGCCGATTCACCTGGCCGGTTCGCTCAACCTGGACATGCGTTATGCCCATCCCCAAGGCATCACGTTTGGAATGTTGCATATCAATGCCGACAAATTTACCTATCATGAAAAAACCGGACAAAATATCCAAGCCTCTCTGGTCTACGATCCCGCTAAGCAAGCCTGGATCACCCAGGACATCACCGGCGACTTTTACCAAGGGCACCTCATGGGACGTCTCAACCTCGACCTGGCCGGGACCGAGCGTCAATGTAAATTACAATTGACGCTCTCGGACGTCGATCTTGACGATCTGATGACGTCCAGTGATCCGAATGCACCGGCCCGTAAACCCACTCAAGGAATGCTCAACGGCAGCCTAAGTGTCTCCACCTCAACCAAAGGCACCTCTCCCCTGCTGGGACGCTGGTGCTTTGAAATCACGCAGATGCAGGCCGGATATGTCACCACTCTGGCCAAGATCCTTTCCGTATTGCAGTTGAGTGAGCCCCAGGAGATCGTCTTCGAACGAATCCTGGTGAATTCCTATCTCAAGGGAGACACCCTCTATCTAGAACGGGTCGATATTGCCGGGGATAATGTCGCGCTCTATGGCTCTGGTGAAGTCAATTTGGCGGAGGAACAGGTCAACCTGGATTTAATTGCCCGCGGCAAGCGTCTGGCCAGTACCGATCCCTCTGTATTCGAGGCCCTCACCGAAGGATTAGGCGGCGCGGTGATTCGAGTTGAGGTTAATGGCGACCTCTATGAGCCCACCATTACCACCAAAACCCTACCCCTGCTGGAAGATTCACTGCGTCTGTTCGGGGTCCCCCAAACCCCGTAATCCCGTGTCAAACACGCATACCGATAATGGTCGCTTCGTAGACCAGTTTACCCTCAACCACCCCTTGCACGGCACAGGTAAACTTGCGACTACGCTGGGTATGGATATGACCTAGCAGGTAAAGACGTTGACCCGGCACGACCGTCGCCCGGAATTTGGCATCTTCGATTCCACCAAAGCCGAGAAAGGAATCGCCCTCGGTAATCTGTCGCACATAAAAACTCAGTAGCTGAGCAGAGGCTTCCACCATAACGACACCGGGCATGAGTGGACGATCGGGAATATGCCCCCGAACCCAAAACTCCTCGTCAGTCACATCCTTATACCCCAAAATCATATGTTGATCCCTGATCGAGCCAGAGAATGCCGTCAAGTTGCTGCATCTCATATCGTTGGGGATTAGCGGCTAAAACGGCCTCCTTGTCATAAACTGGGGGCGCATCGAGATCCATCGAGGATAAATCAAATAGAAATTACTGGGGGCATTGCTGACCTCAATCAATCATTGAAAAGCATACTTCCCCCAAGCTCAATCGTCCAGTCAGACAAGAGGGTCAGCGGAGAAGCATAAGTTGTTGTTAACGCTCGGCTTGGATATCCGGAATCAGTTCACAGACCTGAGTTCCAGGACACGGGTTGCGAACCTTCTTGAGATGCCTGTTTGATCTTTTGCATCTGTTTGCGAACACGTGTGCCGGCAGCCTTGTTACCACCCTCGGCTTTGTTGACGTCCATCTCAATTTCAGCCACTAACACCTTGAGGTTTTCATACTCTTGCATCCAAACAATCCTCCAAAAACTATTGGATAGGTCGCTAAAGTCGCCTTGAACTTACTGACAGTCAGGGGGTTTGTCAAAGAAAAACCCCGTTTATTGCCTTAAAAATGAGAATGTCACTTTGGCCTTGAACTCCCTCTCGACGATCGTTTCTAACGCCGCAGATATTTGAGTTTCTCGGGCAAGGGGATATTATTACCAAACTTATCCTCACCATACCCCGCCTCAGCCAGCAATTGGATGTCGGCCAGGACGCGAGTATCGCCCTCAAAGGTAACATTGATGGCGGAATCCACGTCGATCTTACCCAAGGCCAATAGCCGGGTCACCTCGGCAATAACCCGCTCCAACAGGGTTCCATCGCGGCGAGCCGGTTCCTCTGGAAACTGCAAGGGTTGTTCGTACATGATGACCTTACCGGTTCCTCCCAACTCCAGGACCACGCTACGAACCTTGGCATAGAAATCGTCACCAGCATCGCCTTCAAAGACCAATTGCCGCTGAACGATTTCCATGGACATCCAACGCCGCTTTTCCGCATTGATCTTTTCATTGGCCCGGAATAACTCCAGCGGCATACGGGCGTCATAGCATTCGTCGCCCAGCTTCATGACCATTTCACTGCCGTAATGCAAGGCCAACTTGGAGATTAAGGTCGAGGGACGCACGTGGAAGCCGCGATAGCGGGGAATGGGTACGTCCACGGTCCCCACCTCGGCATAGCGTTTGAGCATCTCGCGACAGAGTTGTTCGGCACAGGTAATGTACAGGCCGGTAAAGAGGATGGAATACTGCATGAGGCATTCGACCAAACGCTCGGTCTCGACCAAGGGCTCGGCCAATGCCGCGAACTGACAGGGCTTGCGGTTGGCATGTCGTTCATAATAATGGGCAAAGAGCGTCCCGGTCTTAAGCAGGTGAAAGACCACGCTGATGTGACCTCGCAAGACCAAGAGGTCACCATCTTCACGCTCGACCTGGGTCCCAGCCACGTAGGTATCGTACTGGGATTGCAGATTATGGAAGCGTAATTCCAGGCTGCGTAATCCTTCTTCCCGAACCGCATCCGTCAGAAAACAGCTGTATTCTTCAGGCTTGGCAATGGCGGCCATACGAACGTCTTTGCTTTCTGCTGCCAGGTTCAAGAAGGCCGTAGCCAATAAAGCCACCATCTCATCGACCGTCTCACGTCTCCGGGCCCCACAGTTACGTGGCAGGCGTCCGGGAGGCAGCTGTTCACTGACCAAGTCTTCCTGTACGTCTGTCTTAGGAATCTTTAGGCCCAGGATCTCGGCATGACGCAGCATCTGCTCAGCGGCTCGCCTGAGAATCCCCCCACTAAACTCCAGGGTATCGTTGGTCGCCTGGAGGAAATTACGTTCAATGGGCAGGAGCTGATAGGCAGGCAAGGCGTGCTTGATGTGGAGCAATTCGTAACTGACGTCGGAAAACTGCTTGATCGCCGCATTGATGGAGCGAAACGAACACCATCGGCAGTTGTTCCGGGCGTCGTAGCGATCCAACAGTTCTTCCAGTTGCATGGCCTGGGACAGCAACTCCCCCAGGAGAGGACGCATCAAAACCTCTTCGGTCGTGGCCCGTTGGGCCGTGTAAACGACCAGCGACAGGAGGCGTTGGGACCGCTTGTCGATCAGGGCGTGAAACTCATGTTCAGCAATCATTCTGGGCTGCACAAACAGCACTCCTTCTTAAACACCCTACCCCTAGGATTCAGTCAACATCATCGAAAACAACCTCACTCTACTGTTCCAGGGGGAATAACCTCTTTGTCAAAGCCCAAGGGAACCTTGACGAGAAACACATTGGGATCAATGGGTTGATTGTGGGTTACATCGGTAAAAATGATTGTGTGTACATCTCCTACGGGGGCGATGGCCACCACTTTGGTCGGCAGCCACCACTGAGGATCGATCTCAAAGGTCAGCTGGGTATATTCCTTGCTGTAGTCCGAATCGGGTTTGACTTCAAGCAGGAGCCCCAACCTTGGGGATTGTTCACCTAATTCAACAGGTGAAAGATCAAAATGACGGGCCAACTCCCCCATATCCGTAAATCCCACCAAGGGCATACTCTGACCAGCCAATTCGAAGGCATCGGCGGCCTGATCCTCCGGGGTCATCTGACGTTGAGTCAGGCTTTTGACATCGTAGTTAAGGTGATTGAGCCAGATTCCGTCGAAATAAAAGATCTCCTTACAGATCTCCTCAGGCATATCATCCTGTTGCAGTGTGTTGAAATCGACTCGCAGGTTGGACTGATTGGGATCACGCTGATAAGCAATCGAGCCCTTACGTAACTGACAACTCTCCATTTCCGGCTGATTCACTTCGTAGGCCAGAGTCGCTTGAAAAGAGGTCAATTCCTGACCGGCGGTTTGAATGCGTTGGACCATCTGCTCAACGGTCAACTCTGAAGTCGTCACCGTGACATCAGCGATTACCTCACCGGCTCCCACGGTTAATAGTAGAGCCCACAGGCCCATCCTTGTTGTCATGATCCGTCTTATCATAGCAGTTCCCATACTATCGGTCCGCCACTATTGGCGTTCTTCAATAATTTGCAGTATCTCGGACAGCTTATCAATAGTCCGGTGCGCATGACAGGAAAATTCGTGGGCCTGGGCGTGATTTGCCAACAAGACCGAGGTTGCCCCCGCAGCATTGCCACTCTGGATATCGTGGATATAATCCCCCACCATCAAGGCCTCCTGGGGTTGAATCCCGAAGAGTTCACAAAGCTTCAATACCCCATGGGCATCGGGCTTGACCGGCCCATTTTCACGTCCGAGCACATGATCAAAGGTCAAATCATGCCTCTCGGCCACAGCAAAGGCGTTTTCACGCAGGTTACGGGTCAAAATCCCAATCTTGATCCCCATAACACGCAATTGTTCCAGGGTCTCTTTCGCACCGGGATTGAGGGTGGAAAGCTCCACGGCCCGGGATTCATGTTGGGCCAAGACCTCAGCGGCCTTGTCTCTGAGAGCCTGATCAGCATCTTCCAGGGCCTCTAGAATGGAACCAGCATCTGGAGATAACCCGATATCCCGTCGGATCTGGTCGAAATCAAGCAGGGGTTGGGTGAGGGTCCCATCTAGATCGAAAATCACCGCTCGAATGGCCATCACGTCATGCCCCACTAAGACTGGGACGCCCCCTGTGCGGTTTCCTCCGGGCCTTGACGCAGCAGATCGATGAAGTATTTACCAGCCTGACCGAGCACCTTGCCCTTACGCACGATAATCCCGGTCGGTCGTGTAAACTGCTCATTCGTAAAGGGGATCGCCTTTAGGGTACCATTATGGAGTTCCTGATACACGGCATTTTGAGGCAGAATACTGACCCCAGAATTAATCTCAATGGCCCGTTTGATGGTTTCGATATTGTCGAATTCCATGGTGGGCTGAATCACCACATTGTAGCGGGCCAGGATACCATCGATCCAGATCCGTGAGGGGAGGTCCTTTTCAAAGGCCACAAAACGCTCGAATTGCAACTTGTGGACATCCACATCCTCAGCCGAGGCCAAGGGATGCTTGGGACAGCAAACGAACATGAGCCGTTCCTCTTCGAAGTCGTAGACATCCAGGCGTTTATCGCGTTTGGGGATGGCCACCAGGCCGATATCCACCTCCCCGGCCAGCACAGACTCATAAATCCGTTCGGCGTCGAGATATTCGATATGGACGTTTACGTTGGGATACGTGACCATGAAGCGTTTGACATAGTCGCGCAAGGCATGCATGCCGATACTGAAGATGGCCGCCACGTTTAAACGAGACTCGCTGTTGGACTTAAGGGCATTGAGTTCGCTACGCAACTGATCGTAACGGTCGAGCATGTCCTTGGCCGCAGCATAGAGTAGGCGACCGGATTTGGTCAGTTCGATGGGGCGTTTCTTGCGGTTGACCAGTTGGCACTTGTGTAGGACCTCCAACTGGGCCAGTTGCTGCGAAATCGCGGATTGACTGAGCATATGCTTTTCAGCGGTCTTGGAAAAACTACCCAATTCCACGATATCACAAAAGACCTTCAAGGTTTCAATGTGCATAGTTTAGCACCCTTTTTGCATAACACTGCAACATTCTACATATTAGCAATTAACCTGTATGTTATAATTTTAACTAATCTAAAACAAGCTTAAAGTAAACAAGATTTTTCATCCCAGCCAAGGATGCGTTCCCACCTCGATTCTGCTATACTTGGACTATTATGGAACAACCCATCAATATCCAAAAGGCACTGGCCCAACATGCGGCCTTGAATGACTATTTTGCCGATTTCATCCCTAGAGGCAAAACAAGGGAAATCCCTCGCCCACCCATTGCCGAGCCATCGCCTCAGGCCGAGACCATAGCCCCTACTCCTATCGACCTCTCAGGCCTCCACCAGCAAATCCTGGCCTGCCAGAAATGCAACCTTCACCAGAGTCGCACCCATGCAGTCCCTGGTGAAGGATCACCCCAGGCCCAAATCATGCTCGTGGGCGAGGCCCCAGGTGAAGATGAAGACCGCATGGGCCGCCCCTTTGTGGGTCGAGCTGGACAATTGCTGGATAAGATACTATCCGCCTGCGGTTTGAACCGAGAAGAGGTCTTCATCGGCAACATCCTCAAGTGCCGCCCCCCCCAACAACCGAGATCCCCTGGAACAGGAAATCCACCAATGCCTGCCCTACCTCCATCAACAGATCACCTTGATCCAGCCCCGGATTATCATTGCTCTGGGAGCCCATGCCGCTCGTACACTGCTGCGGTTGTGACGATTCCATCGGACGTTTACGGGGCCGCTTCCATCAGTTACCAGATAGTGATCCAGCCGTCCAGGTCATGCCGACCTATCACCCAGCCTACCTTTTGCGAAACTACACCCCAGAGACACGTGGACGGGTTTGGGAAGACATGAAGAAAGTCATGGAGGCCGTGGGACGACCTGTCGGAAATTAGGTGATCGGTTATCGGTAACCAGTGATCAGCAACTGACCGATCACCGATAACTGATCACTGATTACCAAACAGCATCCCCTTCAGTTTCTCCAGTTCCCCCTTTTTCATATGGTAACTGTGGGCATCGTCTGGAAAGGTAACCTGTTCGATCTCCAGTCGATATTGTTGTAAGGCCTGCTTGGTGGGCTCGTAGAGTTCGCCAAAGGCCTTGGAGAACTTGGGCTTGGGTCCTGGGCACAGTCCAAGGATATCCGAGGCGATCAAGACCTGCCCATCACAACCGACACCGGAACCACAACTGATCACGGGCACCTCCACCCGTTCGGTAATGACCTGAGCCACCTCTGTGGCGGTCCCTTCAATCAACAGAGCCCGCGCCCCGGCCTCGACCAAACGATCGGCAAGATGAACCAGTTCCATGGCCATGGACGCGGTGGTCCCATCGGCCTTGAAACGACCGAGCAATCCAATGGTCTGCGGTTTGATACCAATGTGAGCCATCACGGCAATTCCTGCTTGACTGACCGCTTGCACGACCGGCACATGTGCCTCGGCCACCTCGATCTTGACCATCTGTGCCCCACCCTCCACCACAAAACGACCCGCATTCTCCAGGGCCATTTGCTCACTGGGTTGATACGACAGGAAAGGCATATCCCCAATCACAAAGGCCTGTGGCCCAGCACGACGTACAGCAGCCGTAACCGCCACCATAAAATCCATGGTGGCCGGCAACGTCGAATCGTATCCCAAGATCACCTGAGCTGCAGAGTCACCAACCAAGAGAAGGTCAATCCCGGCATCCACAGCGATCTTGGCCGTGGTATAGTCATAACAACTCAACACCACTAGCTTATGATGTTCACGTTTGGCATTCAGCAAATCGACCAGGGTCGTTTTGGTATCCATAAGTAAAGTCCCCAGTTAATATAGGTTTCGCTGTTACCATAGGCAAACACGAGGATTCGATCAAGCCTAAAATCAAACAAGAGGTTTTACCTAAAATAACAATCTTGTTTTTTGTCTTTTTGGTAAGCAATTATCCATATAAAGACATTGATTTAGGCGATCCAGGTGTTAAATTCTTCTGAAACATTAAGCATTTGACTAAAGATTTTGTCACTTAGTAATCGATATGAGGAGTGAAGGGTTAAGGAGTGATAAGAACAAAGTTGTTAGTTATGCTTTAATAGCTTTTCATCACCCTCCTCCGAAGCCAGATTCTGATTATTTAGGGTCTGGCTTTTTTCATGCCTTCTCCCAATCTTCGGCACGCATTGTCTTTGAATTCACTGGAGTATCAAAGCAATCATTAAGGGTCAATAGAGGATGGCCATGGCATGTTCAACCTTGTCGAGAACCTCGCTGACATCATTGGGATTATCAAGACAATCATCAAATCCCTTTTGCATCAATGCCGCTGCTTCAGATTCTCCTAAATGACCAGCCAGGGCAATGAGTTTAACACCTGACAAATCGTCATCGTCACGCGTGGCCGCACAAACTGCAGCAGCATCAATGCCTTGAGCCAATAAATTGACAATGATCACATGAGGGGCAAAACGGTGAGTTGCGAGTCCTGCAGCAAAGCTATTGGTAGCAACCTCTACTTCATAGTTATCCTTGCTTTCTAACAAAGCAATCATAGATTCCGTCACCTGTGTTTCGCTGTCAATGACGAGGATACGGGTTTGATCAGGTTGCAGACCGCCAGTCGGCATATTGTGCAAACGCATAAAACGCAGCAACTCTTCCATGGGGATACGACGATCCTTGCTACCGGGAATCCGATAACCATTGAGCTGACCGCTATCAAACCATTTGGACACCGTACGGGGTGCCACATTGCATATCTTAGCGACATCACCTGTTGTCAGGACGTTTTTACCTTTAGCCATATTGCATGTCCCCGTTGTTAATCACTTAGAACACCCCTCTCGTCGGCTCAAATCCCGTCAGCATTAAGTACTTGTTGGAATTAGGCTCCTAGAGGCCCAATCCACCTGATTCCCACACAAACGTAGTCCCATAAAGAAATCCTTAAATGGTTCAAATGAAGTGGAACACACAAAGTGCCGATCAAACATCAAGCTTAAAGGCGAAGTCTATGGCAAAAACAAATGAACCCAGGAGTCCGAGATTCATGAAGGTTTATCTTTCGCGACCTGATATTACTGACCTGGAGATAAATGCAGTCACGAATGTGTTGCGTAGTCCTAATCTATCTCTCGGCCCTGAACTACCCGCCTTTGAAGCAGCCTTCGCTCAACGCCTAGGCGTCAAACGAGCCGTTGCAGTAAGCAGTGGCACTGCAGCCTTGTTCCTTTGCCTCAAGTCCATGAATATAGGTATAGGTGACGAAGTCATCACGACCCCCTTTACCTTCATCGCATCAACAACCTCTATTCTTATGACCGGTGCCCAACCGGTTTTCGTAGACATCAATCCGGTTTCCCTGAATCTGGATCCCACGAACATCGAGGCCAAGATCACGGATAAAACCAAGGCCATCTTGCCGGTCGAAGTTTTTGGTAATCCCACCCACATGGATACCTATCGTCATATTGCAGACCAACATGGCCTACTGATGCTCGAAGACAGTTGCGAAGCCTTGGGTTCCACCTTAAAGGGTCAAGCCGCTGGCACCTTTGGCGACATGGCCACCTTCGCCTTTTATCCCAACAAACAAATCACCACCGGTGAAGGGGGCATGATCGTCACTAACAGTGACATCTGGGCCGACCTATGTGTTTCTTTGCGTAACCAAGGACGGGGATCGAACGGAGCCTGGTTGGCCCACGAGCGTCTAGGTTACAATTTCCGACTCAGTGACATCAACTGTGCCTTGGGACGTATGCAATTATCTCGCCTGGACGAATTCAAAATCAAACGATGCCAGGTAGCGCAATGGTACCAAGAACGACTGAAGCCAGATCCACGGATCGTCGTCCCCGAAATGCAAGAAAACATCGATATGAGTTGGTTCGTCTTTGTGGTTCGACTACAGGAATCCTTCTCCCAGGAACAACGAGATCAACTGCTCAACCTAATGAGAGACCAAGGTATCCAAGTGAGCAACTACTTCACTCCAGTCCACCTCCAACCGTTTATGGCCGAAACTCTCGGCCATCGGCCAGGGGACTTTCCCGTCACTGAATCCGTCTCGGCTCGCACCGTCGCTCTCCCTTTCTACAACCAACTGAGTGAAACCGAAGTCGATTTGGTTTGTCAAACCCTGCAACAAGGACTGAATCAACTTTCGAATTGAGCTATAAAAAAAGCCGAACCCTTCTGCAAGGTTCGGCTTTAAATTCAAATCAAAATCCGTATTAGGCACGGTTGAAACGTCGACGCATTCTACGCACACCCAACAGGCCGGTTCCCACTAACAAGATCGCCGAAGGCACAGGCACTGCGACAATCTTCAACAGATAGTCTTCAGTTTCACCCTGGTAGAGATTATTGTAGGGAGTTGTGTCTGCAAAAGAGGTATGATCACAAGACACGCGAGCACGTAGCCAAGTTTCACCGATAAGGGCATCCTCGGGAATAATCAAGGTCACAGTATACTCTCTGACCAAATCGGCATCCGGATTAGGAACGTCACCAGCATGCGAATTGACATAATTCCAGTACTCAGTATCATCGATCTGAGTTGACTCAGCAGAGTCAAAACCATGCCGAACCCCATCGACATCCTCATCCTTAAACCACTGCACAGCAATAATTTCTTCCTCAGAACCGGCAGAGTAATCCCAACTATAATCTCCGTCCCAGTCAATCCAGGCCTTGAGTTGATCGTATTCATGGTTGCCATAACCGGCACGCGTCATGGTAAACTTAAAGATGACCGTCTGACCAACCCGAACCTCATCATGGCCCCATGTCGTCCCTCCATCGGTTGACCAAACCACACCATCATCGGTATCGTCCTGATCAACATATTTTGAGGAACTCTCACCACTCCATGATTCTTCAATGGTACCATCGCCTAAATACTGCCACGTGCCATATTGGTTATACGTGGAACCATAAGCCTGAGGGGCATCACCATAATCATAAGAAGTAGTCGTCGTCGTATCCTCCTGCGGTACAGACGCAACAGGCGGCCGACGACGATCATGACCATAAGCCGAACTTACCAAACAGCAGACCACACACACAACCATTACTGTTTTTGTGAAACGCATACGATTCTCCAAAGTTAATTTAGACAAAGACAAAAGCTCCTCTAGCATGAAAACAGATAATACCACTATTGTCTCAATAAATCAACATTTCCTTATATTCTACCGGGAAATAACATTTGCCCTAGAAACCTTAACTCTAGGATGTTTCGATAAGATACATAATATCAATATTTTATGTTCACTCTTCTCATCATTATTGGCACATCAATCCAATAATTCCTGACCAGAAACAGCCCCACTTTCACTAGACAAGCTAGAAAATCCAGGATTTTTCATAGCCTTACTCAGGTATTTCTTCCACAAAACCATACTTTGCCACAGTAGGCACAACCCTACACAAAACACGAATTGCCCCCCAAACACCCCCCAGAGCCCCCGCTCACGTATCTTTTGCCCTGTAGCTGTGGCATTGAAAATAACCCCCATTTCCTGGGGAAGGATCCACCTGTAAAGGGCTCTTAAAACACAAAACACGGCTATAAGTGGGCAAATTAACCTGTAATTGGGCCATGGCTCTAGTTGTTGCTCGTTGCATTCGAATAAGCCGCTGGCTGATCAACTTCAGGTTTTCACTTGAATGGTTTCCTGCTTCACTAACCCAATAGACGATGGCTTGAGCCGGTTTTGCAAAGGAAAATCAGAGAAAAAGAAGAAATCTTGAGACAGAAGCCCTGGTTACGAGTGATCGCCAACCTTATCCGGCGCTTGATGTTGTTGCTGGCAGTTGACCAGGTCGTCTTCCTTGGGAGGAATGTGATCGAGCTCCACGCCGTCAACGCGTTTCCGCATGAGGGCGTAGATGATGGTGTTGACGCAGAAATAATAACTGATGGCATAGGCCACCACCACGCCGACGACGCTCAAGACACAGAGTCTGACCAGCACCATGCCCACTTGATCGGTCCAGAGTTCCGGCGGGAGAGTGGGCGTGCCCAAGAGCCAGTTGAAGGCCGGTTCGGGCCAGAGGGCCATGAGCTTGTCGTTGTCCTTGAGAAAACCGAGTTGTAGAAAGCGATAGATGACCCAGAGCACGGCAAAGGCAAAGAACCGCACAAAGAAATAGGTGATGGCACCATAGACAGCGGCGACTCCTCCATAAAAGGCCAGACGCCAGGGACGGGCAAAGACAAAGCGGAAGGAGTTGTTGATGGCCACAAAACACTCACCGTTTTCATAGGCCACGGAGGGAAACATCAAGCCGATACCCGCAATCTGGCCAATGAAGATAAAAGCCATGATCAAGCCGGCCACCAGGGTCAAGGGCATGCCCAGCCCGACTAACAATCCTCCGGCCCAGGGGATATTCCCCATCAATCCCAAGAGGGCCACAAAGGCCCCAAAAAAGGCCAGGATCCCCAGAGGCAACAAGGGTGCGGCAAAAAAACGCCCGGCATTGATCCAACCGTAACGCAAGGAGGCCATCAGGCCGGGGTGCTCACCCTGGGCGAACTCCAACACGGCGATACGACAAACCGCGGCCCCCACGACCGAGCAAACCGCCAGGGTCAGGGCAAAGATCAGTCCGCTGTAGGCCCAATGAAATCTTACGGCCCATTCGATTCCCTTAGCGGAATCGGTGAGTGCCCCCAGAGTGCCGTCCAGGTCGAAACGCACCACCGAGTTAAGCAATCGCAAGAAACAATCCGCTTGAAAATCACTGAGGCACTGGGCAATCCCTAAACGCTCCTGTTGATCGTTCTCAGTGAGAAAGTCCTTGAGCTGATCCGGATTCATCACGTAGATTTGTACTTCGTTGCGGCCCATGCCATCTTGAACAACCGTGGGGAATTGATCGATGAGCCAGGCCAACCCGGCAATCAGGCTTACCCCGAGAAAGACGATGATGAGCTTACGGGGATGAATGGCCATACGGAAGGCGCGGAAGAGGTGGGGAAAGAGAAAGTTTTCAAACAACCACGATGCGCCGGTATCTTTGTTCATGGCCCTCTCGTAACAAAATCCAGTTTAGTGACCTGCTGTTTTTATGCGAAACGAGGCAAAATTGCAACTGGATTCTAGTAACGCCCCCGATAAGTTCAAGGCTTAGAAGCCCTGTTCGGAGAGTTCGGGTTCGTCGGCATCCGGCTTGGAAATGATCTTGTAATCGGCGTCGAGCCAAGCGCCTAAGTCAACCATCTGACAACGCTTAGAACAAAAGGGAAAACAGCGTTCAGCCTGAGAACGCTGTTCGAGTTCAGTCGTGATAATCCTCCCGCAGGTCGAGCATGTTCGCTTCGAAGGAGCCATCGTCAATGACGACCACCCTGTTCCTCAAGTTGACGGGCATACTCCACACAATAGCGGGCCCAGGGCATGGCCTTCAAACGTCCCATGGAAATCTGCTGACCGGTCTTGGTGCAGATGCCGTATTTCCCCTCCTGGACACGAAGTAGGGCCTCGTCGATCTCTTTGAGGAGCTTTCGTTCACTGTCCATCAATCCCAGGGCAAATTCCTGCTCATAGGCATCAGTACCCAAATCAGCCATATGAACGGGCATACAGGACAAATCACCGGCCGCATCCTGACGAGATTGCTTGAGGGCCTCGTCCTGGATTTCGTGAACGTTATGTAAAAGCTCTTGTCGCTTAGTCAGCAACATATTACGGAAATAATCAATATCAGCAGCTGAAAGCGACGCTTGTGAAGAAGCGGCATCAGCACTGATGGTTTCTTTCTTAGCCACGTTGATATAACCTTTCTCAAACCCAAAAAACCAAAATCATCACCAAAACGAAACTCGTATTATACCATAAGCATATGATGATGTGTAGTTTTAGGCAAAACTACTCCAGAAAAAGCATCGCGACATCCGCCAACCGCCCCTCCTTTTAAATAGTTATAAACACTTAAATTAAAAACACTTACCATAACCTTACCCCTTCTACTCTCCCTTTCTCCCGTCTGAAATCAGGTTCTCAAAAACTGTTTTTCTAATTGAGCCAGGGTAAACTTGATGGTCGTGGGTCGGCCATGAGGACAACGCGTTGGTGAGTTGGCCGCCTCACCATCGACCAAGAGCTGCTCGATCTCCACATCACTCAAGCGATTTCCGGCCTTGATCGCAGCCTTACAAGACGCCATGCTGAAGATGGCATGGGTGATTTTTTCGGTGTCCATGGCCTCGTCCGAAACCAGCAAATCGGCCAGGTCACGGACGAATTCGGCAGGATCGGCCTCTTGCAGCAACGTGGGAAAGCTCTGGATGGCCTGGGCCTTGGGACCGATCTGGACCAGTTCAATTCCCAGTTGTTCGAGCCACTGCTGCTGATCCTCCAGAGCCGCCGCTTGCTGGGCGTCGAGTTCCACGGGGATTGGCAGTAGTAGACGCTGGGACTCCAGCCCGGCCTGGGCTCGTTGAGTCAGCTTCTCATAGAGGATTTTTTCGTGCAGGGCATGTTGATCGACAATGACAAATCCCTCGTCGGTCTGGGCCACCAGGTAACTGTCGTGAATCTGCATGAAACGGCGACGCTGAGTCGGGGTTGCCGGGGCTGAAGCCTGTGACTCCACGGTTTCAAGAACCGGTTGACGATAAGTCGCAGGTCTAGACTCCGCAACCTGCATAGGGGCGCTCGGAACGGCCGGTTTGAAATCAAATCGGGGCGTAGAGGCTGAGGGACGGTGAGTCTTAAAGAAGTCATCCATGGCCTGGGCAATATGTTCACTGCGTTGGCCTCGTGGTGGCACCGGTCGGGGCGCATCGCCGAAGTCTGTTGCCTCAGGTAGGCGTGCCTCGACATTGAGGTCCGTACGCAATAAGACCTCACGCAAGACACCCAAAACCTGGGAATGGACCAGGTTACCGTTGTAGAAACGTACCTCCACCTTGGTGGGATGCACATTCACATCGTAGTCCTCGTAGGGCATGTCTAGATAAAGAAAGACCACGGCAAAGCGGTTGGGCTCCAACAAGCCGCGATAGGCCTCCTTGATCGCATGGGTGATGAGCTTATCCCGCACGAAACGGCCGTTGAGGAAGACGTATTGAAATTTGTTACTGGTACGAGCCAAGGTCGGCTTGCCTAACAGCCCGGCCAGACGCACCCCCTTCTCCTGGCTACATACCCCGATCATCGCATCGGGGCTCTCCGCCCACAGGGCAGGGAACAGGGCCTGCAACCGTTGGGACAGGGTTTGCCCTGCAGCCAGGCGATGAACCTCACGCCCATTATGGATCAAGGTCAACTGCAAGGGACTGACCGGCTCATCCTGGTCCTCGTCTGAGTGACAGGAGCCGAGGGCAATGCGAATGAACTGTTCCGAAACGTGACCGAACTCGGTGCTGGCGGTACGCAGAAATTTACGTCGTGCGGGCAGCTTGTAGAACAGGTCTCTGACCTGAATGCTGGTCCCCACATCCGCAGACGTTGGAACCACGGGCTGAGATTGGCCGCAGTCGATTTCCAAACACAGAGCCGCATCCGAATCGGCCGTGCGTGTCACGGCCTTGATCTGGGCCACCGACGAGATACTGGCCAGGGCCTCACCGCGAAACCCCATGGTGGCAATGGCCCGCAGGTCGTCACTGCTCTTGATCTTGCTGGTGGCATGGGTCATAAAGGCCTTGACCAGGTCGTCTTCATCCATACCCATGCCGTTGTCCGTAACCCGCATCAGACGTCGGCCGCCATCTTCGATCTCGACGGTGATGGCCGTGGCCCCGGCATCGATGCTGTTTTCCATCAACTCCTTGATCACACTGGCCGGGCGTTCCACCACCTCGCCAGCAGCAATCATGTTGACCATATTGGGATCTAAAACATTGATACGGCCCATGGGACTTCTAACCCTCCAATGGTTAGCGTAATAGCGTCATTTTATCATTACTATACGCAGCAAACAAAAAGAGGTTTCCGAAGCCGCTCCGGAAACCTCTTTTGATATTAAACTTTATCAATGAGGCTTAACCGGGCAGCAGGCTTTGACCGGTCATGTCCTCGGGCTTTTCCAGGCCCATCATATCCAACAGGGTGGGGGCGATATCGGCCAGGGAACCGCCCTCTTTGAGGGCCTTGCCTTGAATGGCCTTATCAAAGACGATCAAGGGGACATCGCCGACGGTGTGGGCCGTATGCGGGCTGTCCGGGTTGCCATCGATCATCTTTTCGAAGTTGCCGTGATCGGCCGTAATCAGGGCCGATCCACCCAAAGACTCGATCTTGTCCAGGATCTTACCCACACATTCATCCACGACTTCGGCCGCTTTAACCGCGGCAGATAGGATGCCGGTGTGACCCACCATATCCGGATTGGCAAAATTGACGACCATGGCATCATACTGGCCCGAGTCAAGTCGTTCCAGCACCACGTCACAGACCTCATAGGCACTCATCTCGGGTTTGAGGTCATAGGTTCGCACCTTGGGTGAGGGCACGATCTGACGATCCTCACCCTCAAAGGGTTGCTCGGTATAGTCATTGAAGAAGAAGGTGACATGGGCGTACTTCTCGGTCTCGGCACAGCGGAACTGCTTGATGCCCAGGCCACTCCAGTACGACGCCAAGATGTTCTTCATCTTGGGTGGCTTGGGAAAGGCCACCGGTGCCGGGATGGTGGCATCGTATTCGGTCATGCACACATAATAGAGATCCGGCTTGGCGGCCCGAGCGAACCCTTCGAAGCCGGGATCCACAAAGGCACGGGTGATCTCACGCGGGCGGTCGCCACGGAAGTTGAAGAAGACCACACCGTCACCATCGTCGATCGTGGCCAGGGGCTCGCCGTCTTCATTGACAATCGTGGTCGGTTCAACGAACTCATCGGTGATTTTGGCATCGTAGCTGGCCTGCATCACCTCCCTGGCACTGTTCCCCTTCTGGCCCTTGCCGAAACGCAGGCAATCGAAGGCCTTTTGTACCCGTTCCCAACGACTGTCACGGTCCATGGCATAGAAACGCCCGGAGATACTGGCGATCTTGCCGATGCCGATCTCGGCGGCCTTGGCCTCGATGGCATCCAGGTAGCCCTTGCCGCTATCGGGCGGGGAGTCACGACCGTCGGTGAAGGCATGGATGTAGACCTCGGACAGACCGTTGCGTTTGGCCATCTCCAACAGGCCATAGAGGTGATCCAACAGGGAGTGAACCCCGATGTCGCTACAGAGGCCCATTACGTGCATCTTGCCCCCCCGCTCCTTAACGAATTGGGTCATGTTCAGGAATTCCTGATTCTCAAAGAACGAGCCGTCACGGATGGTCATACTCAAACGCACCGACTCTTGGGGCACGACCCGGCCGGCCCCAATATTCTGGTGGCCCACTTCGCTATTGCCCATGGTTCCATCCGGTAATCCCACATATTCACCATAGGTATGGATTAAGGTATTGGGATACTCGCTCATGAGTTTATCGTCTACCGGGGTCTTAGACACCTTGATCGCATTATAGGGATCCTCATCGGCATTGGGATTGTAACCCCAGCCATCACGGATAATCAGTACACAGGGGCGGGTCTTCAGCTCAACCTTTTTAGCCATACATCACAACCTTTCTATAATAACAGTAAGACAAGGCCTACCTTGTCTTGATCAGCGATAACACAGCCCAATATGGTAGTCCAAGCCTGATTTGATGTCAAACATTGCCTGACGAGCACCTCTAAGGAGCCACCCTGAACAACTACCCATGTCAATCCATATGGGTCCCCCCCCCTTTTAAAGGCCGATAACACGAATCCCCACGTTTTCGCATCGCTTTCACGTGATATAATTGTAACGCCAGACCTGACAGACACCAATTAAGCCCCCCTCCTATTGGGACGACATAGTCAAGAGCAACAGTGCATTCGCCCCTGTTTAACTGGGAATAGCGTATGCCCCGGAGCCACAACATGGATTCAATCATCAGGAGATATTGCCATGACAAGGGTGCTTGTCGTAGAAGACGACAGTAATTTAAGAGCCATTGTCCGTCGGATACTACAACGGGCCGGGTACGAGGTCATTGAGGCCTGTAATGGCCTTGAAGCCGCAGACCGCCTGCAAGAAACCTCGGTAGAGCTGGTGATCACTGACATCCTCATGCCCGACCGAGAAGGTATCGAGACCATTGTCAACCTCAAACGCAACCATCCCGGCATCAAGATCATTGCCATGAGCGGAGGTGGTAAAGGCGGTGCTGACCATTACCTGGAGATGGCACGAGAATTCGGTGCGAACCACACCATGCATAAGCCCTTTGACAAGGCCGACCTGCTCGCGGCGGTGGAAGATCTGATCGGGCAGGCCGTAGCTCCATAAGCCCGATAACTCATTCCTGTCAATCTCCAATTGGATTTATCAGACTTTTCCATTGGAATCTCCCCACCCTGAACAACACCCCCTCGTCGGCTTCAGCTAAAGTCACAAGCCAAATAACCGACATATCCTGAAGTCCAGACATTCATTAGTGAGGAGTTTGTCTATATGAAAAGTAAAATGCCAATGATCACCCAATTATTGGGCATTCAACGCGAATCTATGCGGGGTGACTCCATCTTTGCATTTTTGATTTTCCTGGTAGTGCTGATCCTATTGGTCAACACCTTTGCGACCGCCTGGCAGAACATCATTTTTCAAAAAAACCTGGAGGAAAAGGCCCAAATCAATACTCTACGCGGAGTGGGAAGCGTTTTGGCCCGGTCCTCCGAAGCCCTCTTAACTGCAGGCGAATTGTCACAGTTGCGACGCTCGATCTCCGAAGCCGGTCTCAAGCATGATTTCGAATCCTGCAGAATCGTCCTACCCGACGGGGGTGTACTGGCGGCCTCTGATCCAACCCGTATCAACACCCTTACATTCCCCGAAACCTGGGACAATGAAGAGGTGTTACCCGAGGAGATCCTATCCGATCACCAAATCCAGATGACCTTTCCTCTGGATGTTGCGGGCAAAGGCACGGCTCGTTTGGAACTGAGCGCCCGTCTGGGCCAATCTCTATTATCAACCCTGCAACCCCACGCCACGCAGATGGCCATTGCCTGCCTGGGCCTAGCCATCATGCTGTTGGTTCATCGACAAGCCCGACTCAAGCTCAAGGCCATCAGTGCCATCCATGAAGCCCTCTGGTCGGTGCAGGATGGCGAAGCCGACATCAACAGCCTCGAATTGGATCCCAGCCTGGGACAAGAGGCCGTGGTTTGGAACCGCCTGCTACAGGACAAACAGGGATCTCAGATCAAATCCACCCTGGAGCAGGTCAAGAAATCGATCACCGAACAACCCAACAGTGGTGGCGAACTGAGCCATGTCTGTGACGCCCTGCCCTACGGCCTGGCGTTGATCAATGCCCAACAACAGACCCTCTATGCCAATGGAGCCGCGGCGGTTCTGCTCAAAACACCCCTCGATAAACTGATGGGTTCTGACATCACCGAGATCATCAACAACTCAGAGGTCCAAACCATCCTACGCCAGCCCGGAGGACCGGCCCGTTCGCGTCGTACGGTGATTGACGACCATCCGGATCAGGCCCAAGACTCCGGCGTGTTACGGTATACGCTACGACCCCTGCGTTACCAGAATGGAGAGGTCTTTCTGATGATCATAGAAGACATCACCCAACAACGGGTGGCGGAATCCGCGCGTAACAGCTTCCTGGCTGAAGCGGCCCACGAACTGCGTACCCCCTTGACCAGCATCCGACTGTACGTCGAAAGTGCCTTGGAAGATTACGACAAGGATGTGCAGGCCGTGGCCCAAAGTCTGAATGTCATCAATGACGAATCCCGTCGTCTGCAACGAATCGTCTCGGAAATCCTGAGTGTCTCGGAAATCGAGGCAGGCTCGTTCAAGCTGGCCCACAACGATGTGCGTATGGATGCGGTGCTCAAACAGCTGCAAGATGATTATCAGGCCCAGGCCCAGGATCGCAATATCACCCTGACGTTCGATGTCTCGCCCAAGTTGCCTGTCCTGCACGGTGACCGTGACAAGATCAACCTCGCCTTGCACAACCTGTTAGGCAATGCCCTCAAATATACCCCTCAAGGCGGATCCGTAACGGTTACCACCTCCGAAGAGGATGGCAAACTGGCCATCGCCTTCCAAGACAGCGGCATCGGGATCAGTCCCGAAGACCTGGAACGCATCTACGAAAAGTTTTACCGCGCTCAGGATAATCGTGTAGACAACATCACGGGGACCGGTTTGGGATTGGCCATTTCACGGGAGGTGATCCGGTTGCATGGGGGTGACATTGTCGCGGAATCCGAACTCAACGAAGGCAGCACTTTTACCCTGACGCTGCCCTTGACAGAGGAGGTTAAAGCTGGTGAACATCAGCATTCAACAATGCGGAGCTGTTAGTGTGGTCCAACCCAGTGGTCCGTTGACTGGTGAGGCTGGTGAGATTCTCAAAAACCAGTTACAAACCCAGATCAACGAACGGTTGGGACGGGTGGTCCTGGATGCCTCGGACATTTCTCACCTCGACAGCCAAGGCCTCGAAAGCCTGTTGGATGTCACCGAAGGACTGGGCCTCAGCGGCCAGGCCCTCAAGCTCAGTGGCCCCAATCCCACCGTGCGAGAGGTCTTCGATCTCACCGGTCTGGCTCCACAATTCGAATTTTATGAAGACACCCATGCCGCAGTCAGGAGCTTCCTATGAGCCAGATCATGCAAGCTTCTGCCCTGGGACAGGCCCTCCTCGAGCGGGAAGCCCTCACGCCCGAGCAACTGGAAAACGCACTGACCCACCAGGCCGACGACAATCGACCGCTCGGTGAAATCTTGGTGGAACAGGGCTATGTCCACTTCAGCGTAGTGCTCGAAATCCTGGGCGAACAATTGAAACTACCCAGTTGTTATCTACGTCACGGCCTGGTAGATTTCTCTCTGTTGGATTTGATTGGGGAAGAAGAGGCCGAGCGTCTCTGTGCCATCCCCATGTTCCGCGTGCGTGACACCCTGACCGTGGCCATGGCCGAACCCCAGTCCCTGCCCAAGGTGGACCGATTGAGTCACCTGACCGGACTCAAGATTCGACCGGTCCTGGCCCTGGATTACAACATTCGCGAATATCTCAACAAATACGAATCCGGCAACACCGATGTGGATTCCTTCCTGGCCACCCTCACCGATGCCGAAGTCGAGGTCATCGAACGCGAATCCGCCGACGACAATGTCAGCACGGACCTGGATAAGGCCGTCGAGGGCAGCCCCATCATCAACCTGGTCAACATGACCCTGATGACCGCCATCCACGACAAGGCCAGTGACATCCACATCGAGCCGCACAAACACGGCACCCGCATCCGTTACCGGATCGATGGAGTACTGCGTGACTTGATGAAGCCCCCCACCGGATTACACGCCGCCATTGTCTCGCGTATCAAGGTCATCGGCAAGATGGACATCGCCGAAAAACGCCTACCCCAGGAAGGCCGCGTACGCATCGTGGCCGAGGGCCGTGACATCGACCTGCGTGTCTCCAGCATGCCCACCCTGCTGGGCGAAAAAATCGTGGTGCGTATCCTGGACAAAGCCAACCTACACCTGCGTATGGAGGACCTGGGTTTTGGCAACCAGGCCCTGGAAGCCTTCCATCGCATGCTGAATCAGCCCTATGGTTTGGTGTTGGTGACCGGTCCGACCGGCAGCGGCAAGACCACCACGCTCTACTCGGCCCTGGACCTGCTCCGCAGCCCGGAACGCAACCTGGTGACCGTCGAGGACCCGGTGGAATACCAACTGGACCTGATCAATCAAATCAATGTTCAAGAAAACATCGGCATGACCTTCGCCCGCGCCCTGCGCAGTATCCTGCGTCAGGACCCGGACGTCATCATGATCGGCGAGATCCGCGACCAAGAAACCGCCTCCGTGGCGGTCCAGGCCGCCCTCACCGGTCACCTGGTACTGGCCACCCTGCATACCAACGATGCCCCGGGTGCCGTAGCACGTCTATTGGACATGGGCATCGAACCCTATCTGCTTTCGAGTGCCCTCAACGGTGTGGTGGCCCAGCGTCTGGCCCGTACGGTTTGTCCGCATTGTGCCACCAAATACGTGCCCGAACCGCATGTCTTACAAGATGCCGGCATCACCGACGTCAAGGCCCTGACCCTACGTAAGGGCGCCGGCTGTGAGGAATGCCACAACTCGGGCTTCCGCGGACGGGCGGGCATCTATGCCATCATGGAGGTCACTCCGGAGATCCGTAAGATGGTCCACCGGGCCGCCCCCACCCATGAATTGAAGCATCAGTTAAAGCGTGACGGCATCCGCTCCTTACGCGAAGAAGGCGTCCTCTTGGCCCGTGATGGGCTTACCTGTCTGGAAGAAGTCCTTGCGGTGACCCATAGCGAAGATGTCAGCGATCAATCGGAGGAATCCTAAGCGAGTGCGATCATGAGTGTATTGACCTACCAAGCCTTTGACCAGCAAGGTCGGGAAGTCGCCGGTACCATCGAGGCCGAAAGCCACGAGATGGCCTCCGAAGCTTTGCGACGCAAGGGATTGTACGTCGTCGCCTTGGACGAAGAGCAAAGTAAGGTCACCAAGAAGTCCAACCGCCACGGCTGGCATGGACATATGAGTTATAGCAAACGACTCAAGGCCCTGGCCGTATTTACCCGGCAACTGTGTGTCCTGATGAGTTCGGGCACACAAATCGTGGAAACCATTGCAGCCTTGGAACGTCAAATCAAACCGGGGCCCTGGCGGGACACCGTGGCGAGCATGCGTAAACGCATCGAGGAAGGCGATTCTCTGACCGAAGCCATGAGTCACTACCCCCGCTTCTTCGATCCGGTCTATTGCAGCCTGGTCTCGGCCGGGGAATCCAGCGGTCAGCTCAGTGAGATGCTGGACCGCCTGGCCATCCTCAAGCAAAAGCAGCTCCATGTGCGCAATACCGTGATGGGCGCCATGACCTATCCTATTCTCTTGATCAGTCTTGCCCTCGTCATGTTCTCCATGCTATTGATCTTTATCGTGCCTCGCTTTTCGGAACTCTTCGATAGCTTGGGGGTTCCCTTGCCGGGCAGCACGCAGGCCCTGATGATGATCAGTTCCCTCTTTCGCCAATACTGGTGGGCCGAACTGATCATGCTGACGGGATTGATCGTGGGATGGGTCGCTTTTTTTCGTACCGAAACCGGCCACCGAGTGCGCGACACCTTCTTGATCAAGATGCCCGGACTGGGCACCATTGTCAAAAGTTTTGCCACCGCACGCCTGGTGCGGCTCTTGGGCGTTTTGACCTCGGGACATGTCCCCCTGCTCAAGGCCCTGAACCTGATTCAAGATGCGGCCGGTAACCTGCATTACCGCAATCTGATCGTCAAGGCCCAGGAACTGGTCTCGCGGGGTGAGCCCCTCAGCAAGGCCTTCAGCGATGAATCTCTGATCAGTCCCTCGGTACACGAGGCCATCCGTAGTGGTGAACGCAGCGGCCGTATCGATGAGATGATGCTCAATGTGGCCGAATTCCTAGAAGATGATAACGAGGTGATTGTGCGGTCGTTGACGACCCTGATCGAACCGGTCATTCTGATTGTCATGGGCGTTTTGGTGGCCCTGGTGGCCGTCAGTATGTTCATGCCGCTGTTCGACCTGACCGCCATGACCCAAGGAGGATAACCTATGTATGTCTTGCATTCCGGTATCAGTGCCATCGGCATCGACATTGGCAGCCGCATGATCAAGGCGGCCCAACTCGAAGGCCGTGGCAACGAGCGATCCATCGCCGCCCTGGCCATGATCCCACGGATCCAACCGGACCACCCCCTGGATCATCAGGAAATCGATCATCTCAAGACCGTGTTGAATCGTCAGGGCTTTCGAGGTCAGGACGTAGTCCTGGCCGTGCCGGAAAAACAACTGTTGCGCGGCATCTTCGAACTCCCCCCCGCCGGTTCCGGCGCTCCCGTTGAACAAATCGCCCGCATGGAACTGGCCCGCATGCATCGTATCGAGCCCCAGAGCTTTGAAATGATTTGCTGGGGTCCGCCCCCCGGACAATCCCAGGGCTCAGACGCCCAAACCATTGCCGTGGCCTATCCCCATCAGGATGCCAATAGCCTGCTCGATACGGTCGAGAGTTGCGGCCTCAACGCCCGCGCTCTGGACGCCCGCACTGCCGCCACCGCCCGCGTCTGTGCCTGTCTGGCGGCCCCGGCCCCGGCCATCACGGCCATCGTGGACCTGGGATGGGGATCGACCAAACTCCTGTTGGTTTCAGGAACCACCGTGCTCTACGAACGCCTGCTACGCAGTGAATTGTCTGAACTGACCAACAAGCTGGCGCAGCGGTTCGGTATCACCTCCACAGCCACCTGCCAGATCATCGACACCATCGGCCTGGCCAAGGACCATCCCATTACGGATCTGGACCAGGCCAGTCTGGAGGTCATCCAAAATCACTTGGAAAGTCACTTTCGTTCGATGTTGGAAGAACTGGCCGTGCCCTTTGACTACGCCCTGCGTCAATACGACAGCCAAGGGGTCCAACGTGTGCTGTTGACCGGGGGTGGGGCTCAGATTCCCGAGTTACCCGCCTTCATGTCCGAGGCCCTGGGACGCGAGGTGCGTCAGGCCAGCCCTGTGGACCTGCTCAAAAGCGATCCGAAACTCTTGACCAAGGCACGCAATCCCGGCTTGACCGTGGCCGTGGGACTGGCCCTGTTTGCGGAGAAATAACCATGCATGATGTGAACCTGATTCCCCATCAACGATGGCAGCAGAAGCGTTGCAAGAGTCGCCTACGACGGTGGGCCTCGATCTGCGCCGTCTACTTTGCCTCCATGGCCCTGTGCCTGTCCAGTGCCTATGCCCTCTGGCACCAGGACGAGGACACTACGGACCGATTGAACCAGACCATCAATCGGGTGGAAAAATACAGCCACACCATTGTGGAACTCAAGAAGCTCCTGGCTCAAACCAAAGGGGCCCTGAGTACCACCTGGGCCATTCGCAGTCAACCCAATTGGAGTCAGTTGATGACCCTGCTCAGCGAGGAGCTCGGCCACGAGGTGGTGCTCAATCAATGTGAACTGCTATCCGTGGACGAACAGGGAAAACCCATTTATGGCTCAACCGAAGCCGGATCGACCCAATTGACCGCCGATGCCCTGTTGGGTGAACGTCACTATGTCCTGAAACTCAGTGGCATCGGTCGCCATCAAAATGCCGTGTCCCAATTTGTCCTGCGTTTGGAGGGTTTGGAACTCTTCGACAGCGTACGCCTGGACAAGAGTCGCAGTCAGATCTTTATGGAAGAACCCGCAGTCTCGTTTACCATCGAGTGCCGCTTTTAGGAGAACCCGTGATGAAATCCAAGTCCACACTCCAACAGAAACTCTGGGCCATCGACGGGATTGCCATGTTGTTTTGTCTGATGGTCTCGGCCGGAGTCTATGGGGGATTGGTGGCCCCCATGCTCAGTAAACGTGCCACCCTGGTCCAACAAAAAGAACAACTGACCCGGGAAGAGCAGAAGTGCTCCCGATTGAACTCGGCCGTGTTGGCCATGCGCAAGCGTTGCAATACCCTGCAAGAGGAACTGGAAACCGGAGCCGTACAGCTCGATCCCACCAGCCGCATGAATCAACGCATCGCCCAATTAACGGCCCTGCTACAAGAGCACGATCTGGTCCTGGAAGACATCCAAACCTTACCGGCCATCGCCCATCGTCGCTGCGACCTGCTGCCGATTCGCATGGTGGGCACGGGGAATTACCCAGCCAGCACTCAATTCTTGAACGCCCTGTATGAAGAACTCCCGGACATGACCATCTGCAACGTAAGCTTGAGCGGTGCCCCCGGAGTCCCCACGTTCATCGGACAGTTCGCCTTTGACCTCTGTTGGTTTGCCGCTCCCAGCCAGGATCCCCAAAACAATGAAGGAGAACGTCATGCCAGCGCGTATTAATCACCGCCAAAAAATTTTCATCGCCGTCTTTGCCATTGCCATCAGTGGCCTGGTACTGGATCGCGTCTGGCTGCTGCCCAGTCAAGCCCAAGAAGACGCTCCCTCTGCACCCGGAAGACCTTCTGAGGGATTGCTGCTGAATCTGGAGGTGACCCCGACCAGTGACATCCCGGGACAGAAACTCACGGATCACCTGCGGACGCTTTCCGACCGCTATGAATCATCCGATCGTGCCCAACGAGACGCCTTTGCCCTGCCCTCCGATTGGGGACGTGGCGGTCGAGAACAGGATGTCACAGGCCTGTCCACCACGGCCGCGGTGTTCGTCCAACGTCACCAACTCAAGGCGGTGGCCGCCCTGGGTTCGCGTGGCAAGGCGTATATCAACGACCGCGTCGTCAATCTGGGCGAAACCCTGGATGGATTCACCTTAGTGTCATTGCAGGAGGATGCGGCCCTGTTCGAACGTGAGGGCGAGACCGTGACATTAGAACTCACCAAGACCCCATAATGCGAAGCTGAAACGAGGCTGAGAACAAGACCTCAGTCCTCCCCTCACAATCGAACCCTTACGAGAGGTGTTCCATGGGATTTTACCGGGCCTAAAAGTTTTTTGATTTTTACGGTTTTCAAATAAGACGTCTTTTATTTGAGCCGATGAATGTGATCGTATAATGAGTTCTTAATTCGTTTTGGAGGTTTAACATGATCAGTCACAAGCAACTACGTAAGAACGCATTCAGCTTGCTGGAAGTCGTGATTGTCGTCGCAATCATTGCCATTCTGGCAGCCATCGGGATCCCCCGCATGAGTCGGGGTTCGGCTGGAGCGGCAGATTCCTCACTGAAGGCCAATCTCGCCATCCTGCACAACGCCATCGATCTGTATGCGGCCGAACATCAAGGATCGGTCCCCTCGGCAGCGACCGTTGTCGACAAACTGACCTCGACCTCGAATGCCAATGGTGACACGGGTGGCGTCGCGGCAGACGGATACATCTATGGTCCTTATCTCCGCAAGATTCCCCCGCTGCCTGTCGGCACCAACAAAGGCAACACCGGTATCGCGGATGCCGCTGGTGAAGGCGTGGGCTGGATCTATTCCAATGGCGGATTCACACCCAATACCGGCACCGACGTTGATGCTGAAGGTCACCTCTATAACGATCCTAACTACTACGGTTACTAAATAGAGCCTAACGAACGACATGGCGTGTGAACTTTCGGGAGAGATGTGAGACGCCGTGGGAGAGAGACGAAGACTGAGCCGCTCGATGCCCTGTGCGTCTAGCGGCTCAATCACTTTCATGAGCGTGATGATGAGCGAACGCGATCCAACTCAACGCACGGGCTTTACTCTATTGGAAGCCGTTCTCGCCCTCATGATCCTGGCGGTCATGGCGGCGATTGCCGTGCCCCGTTTTGGCTTGTCCGTGACACGTTACCAAGCCGATCTGGCGGCCCAACGTATCGCTGCAGACCTGCAACTGGTCCAACAGACCGCCAAGAGCACGGGCTCCTCCCTGACGATCCAATTTTACCCTGGACGCGATTGCTATCTCGTCGATGGGGTCACGGCCCTGTCCGGCAGTTCAGACCGTTACCTCGTCTTCCTCGATCAAGAACCCTATTATTCGGACCTGACCCAGGTGAACTTCGCGGCGGGTACATCACTCGTGTTCAATGGCTGGGGCCTACCCGAAGCGGGAGGGGCGATCGTTTTGACCACGGGTAGCCAAAGCCGCACCGTCACCGTGGACTCCGAAACCGGAACCGTGACCATCGAATGAAGAACCTTACCGTGACATCTCGTTTTCATGGCCTGACCCTGATCGAACTGATAATCAGTATGGTCGTCACCTCGTTGATCGTGGTGGCCATGGGCTCGACCCTGCTGATCGCGGGCAAGGCCCTGCCCAACAGCGACCAGCCCGAGCTGGCCTTGCTGGAGGCCACCCAAGTGACCCAGGACCTCGTCCAGGACCTGCAATACGCCATCGATGTCAACGAAACGGGGACACATGCCATCAGTTTCAGTGTAGCCGACCGGGACAGCGACGAGGCCCAGGAGTGGATCCACTACCAATGGTCGGGCACGGCCGGCGATCCCCTCACCCGGCAATACAACGACGGCAGCACGGTCAGTATCCTGGAGGACGTGCAGGACTTCTCCCTGAATTACACCTGGCAGGAAAACACCGAAACCATCACCACGACGGCAGAGGCCGGCACGTCCCTGCTCCACGGCTATGCCGATGGCAGCTCCGTTGTGGCTACGGCCGTGGCGGAGGATAAGTGGTACGCCCAATACATCAAACCCTACCTATCGAGTGACGCCGTGAGCTGGTCCTTGACCTATCTGGATTTCTATTGCAAAAGTGGAGTCGCCGCTCTGGGGCAATTTACCGTGCAGATTCAAACCGCCACCACGGGCGGGTATCCCACGGGCGTGGTCCTGGCCGAACAGTCGGTCGCTGAATCCAGCCTCACGTCCTACATGGCCTTGAAGCGTTTGACCTTCAGCAATGTCACGGATCTGGATCCGGACGAGGGGATCTGTGCCGTGTTTATCTGGGATTCCGGCACGAGCGAGGCCTGTTACTTGAATATCGATGCGGCTTCCTCCACATCAAGCTATCGCCAGTTTCTCAAATCCACCAACGATGGGGTGTCCTGGACCCTGCAATCGTCAAAAAGCCTGCGTTTCTACGCCTACGGCTCAGCCACGAGTTCTTGGGACACGACCCTAGCGACCAGCCGGACCTTACAAAACGTGGAGATCACCCTCAACTCCCAGGACGATAACCGAGCCCAGTTCCAAACCCACGTCAATCTCGTCAACCAACCGGAGGTGATGAATTGATGTCTCGACGTACTCCACATCCGGGCTTTACCCTGGTTGAGACCATGATCAGCACGGTCCTGGCCGGCGGCTTACTGGTGGCGGCGTTGAGTACGGTAGGGGCTGCGCGTTTGGGACAATATCAGCTGTCCAATACCTGCCGCGGTATGGCCCTGGCCCAGAGCCTGTGGGCAGAGATGGCTCCCCTGGCCTATGTCGATCCTAACGGCACTGGGAGTCTGGGGCTGGAAACCGGGGAATCACTCAGCACACGTGCTGAACTCAATGACGTCGATGACTATGACGGTCTGGACCTCGATCCGGTCACGGACTGCAACGGTACGACCCTGGAGGCCTTCGCCGATTGGAACGTCACGGTTTCGGTGGCCTATGCCGACCTGAGCGATCCCAGCACGGATGCCAGCAGTGACACCGGACTCAAACGCGTCACCATCGAGGCCCTCTATCAAGACAAGACCTGGGCCACGCTCGTGGTCCTCAAGAGCGAGGCGGAGCTATGAACCGTCAACGAGAGCAACGAAACAAGGGCAGTGTCTATGTGCTGGTGATGTCGGTGTGCCTGTTGTTGACCACCATTGGCCTGGGAGCCCTAATTGCGGTCCGCGTGGATCGGCGCACGGTCCAACTGACCCAGGACACCATCAATGCTCGCATGGCGGCCCAATCCGCCCTGGCCTGGGGCCTCACCTATATCGAGCAAACCCCCAATTGGCGTTCTGATCAATCCAACGGAACCTGGCTGGCAGACCAGTCCCTGGGCCAGGCCACCTGGTCGCTGCAAGTCGAAGACGATAGTGACAGTGATCTCAGCAACAGTGACTATCACCCCGTGAGGATGACCGGCATAGGCTCTAAAGGCCAGGCCCGGCACCAGGCCCAACTCACCCTCATAGCCGACACCGGCCCACTGGAGGCCCTCAACTACTGCCTGCATGCAGGAGGGGACCTGACCATCAGTAGCGGGTACAGCCTGACGGTGGTGGGTGCCCCGGCCTCCACCAATGGCCAACTGAACAACGGTGAAAGCATCGATGGAAATGTAAACGCGGTCACAGTGGCCGCCGCCGGTACCATCACCGGCACCCTGAACAGCGGCGTAGACAGCCTGAACCTGCCCGACGCCAACCTCATTAATGACTATATCACACTGGCCACGGAGATCACATCCGTGACCACGATGGATAAACAAATCTTGACCCCGGACTACAATCCCTGGGGTACGGCCAACAGCGAGGGGGTTTACTATATCGATTCCAGGAGCAGCGATTTCAAAATCACCAACTCCCGCATCTGCGGCACCCTCATCATCAACGTCGGGTCCAATTCACTGCTGATCGAAGATGCCGATTGCATCGAACCCTATCGCAGTGACTACCCCACCTTGATCGTGATCGGCAATACCGAAATCAAAATCACAAGCGCATCGGATGTCTTGTCCGAAACCAACAACGGCACCAACTACAACACCTATTCAGCCCCCTACCAGAGCAGTTGGGATACGGACACCTCGGACGAATATCCCAACAAAATCGTGGGTCTCTTACATATCACTGGGACATTGACACTTCAGGAAACCGCTCGTATCGAAGGTGTTGTGATCTGCGCGGGTGACGTTACGGTTGCGGGCGATAATATTCTGGTCCATGACGACACGTTTTACAACTGTCCCCCCGAGGGCTATCAAAGCCTCTACGGCATGATTGTCTCACCCGGCAGCTACTGCCAGGTTGTCGATTAAAACCATATCCGACTCAACTACTCCGTCAATTTGGCCGAAAATTTAGGGTGTCAATGGCTATTAATTTGGGGGAATGATGCATGGCCTATGCAGTTTTTAAAATCTGCCCTTGTTGTAATCATCAATGGCAACGACGTGAAGACTTTTTATCAGACCTGAGCTTGTATCTCAATGGCTATCAGTCCGATCTGGATACACTGGAAGAAGGGCTCTTGTTGTTTACCCATGAAATGGAGAGTTGCCATTCGACCTTGGGGATCCAGGTGAAGGAGGTGATGGATCTCTATCAAGGGCCTCGTTATCCCGACAAGCGAGCCCTGAGTAAGGAATGCCCCAGGTATTGCCTGGACCCTCACAATCTCAAGCGTTGCGAGGTCCATTGCGAATGTGCCTTTGTCCGAGAACTGATTCAACTGCTGAAGCAAAGGATGGGCGTCAAGGTATGACTCCCACCCAAACGGCAGAGTCCATTGAAGTGGCCACCGATGCAGAGCTGCAACGTCAAGTCGCTCTCTTCCGCATCAAACTGCCCCGTAAAATCTCTCCGGACGACGCCTGACCAGGCCCTGCCCATTGACCGACATCGTATACAAGTCCCGCTCCAATCGAGCCTCTGCCCCCTTCAATTTCACCCTTGACGCTCCGCTGAAAATGGGGTTTACTGGCGTGTAATGTAGTTATGGAAAAGGAAGTGGCAGTACGAATAAGCGGTTGATCGCTTATTTTTACGCTGAATCGCCTAGGATATCAGATTCAGTTTGAAAGGAGGCCATTATGGCACGACAGACTTGGGGTTTACTATGGATCACTTTGGCATGTTTTCTGGCCGGTTGTAACGAAGGCGATCGTTATGAACCACCTGTAACAGGCACCACGCTCAGTGACGTCGGCATTATCGATCTTTCTGCCACCACCGAAATTGATTTGGTAGAGCAAGTAGCTGTCAATCGTGAAAACTACATCCAGTCACTCGAACTCCTGGTCGATTACTATGCCCGTACCGGCAACAATACCCGCTTGGGACAGTCCCAAAAGGAGCTGCGTTCCCTTAAGACCATGACGCATTACACCTATATCCCGGATGCCGTTGTCCCCGATGCCAGTCTCAAGGCGACGATGTCCATCCCCGAGGCCGATGCCCTCTATTTGGATGCCGAACAGCTTCGTAGCGACGCCAGCACACTGGGTATCAAGAATAAAAATACCATCCGTCTGGCCCTCGACATGTATATGCAATTGATCTCTCGCTATCAAAACAGCGACAAGATCGACGATGCGGCCTTCCAAATCGCGGAAATCCACAAGGGCTTTAAGGATTACAACACCGCCCTGCTTTATTACCAACGGGCTTATCAGTGGAATCCCAGCACCCCCTACCCCGCTCGCTTCCAGGCCGCCAAGGTCCTGGACGACTATCTGGCTCGCAAGGACGAGGCCGTGGAACTCTACCAAGAGGCCATACGTCTTGAAGGCACTCGCTATGCCCAATGGAAGTCGTTTGCCGAGGAACGGATCGCGGAACTGACCAATACGGCAGAAGATGACTAGCCAAACGGTTATCATAGCTTTAACATCCATAAGGGCCTTGTTCATAGGCCCTTTTTTTATGGAATCCAAGAAGAGAAAATGAACGATTGTCGGGCCAAGGTGCTGGATTACTGCTATCAAAATGGGCTGTTTGCTCATCGCCGACGCCTACTGTTGGCAGTAAGTGGTGGCGTCGATAGTATGGTCCTGCTGGACCTGATGACCCAGGCGAGTCGAGATGGGCAGATCCCCCCTATTGGATTATGCGTCCATATCAACCACCAGCTCCGAGGCAAAAACGCCGATAGGGATGAAGCCCTAGTCCACAGCGTAGCCCAAGAGCGAGACCTCCCCTTTGTCGCCCACCAGGTCAATGTCAAGGCCCATGCCCAAGAGCACAAGCTCTCGTTAGAGACCGCTGGGCATCAACTGCGTCGCGACATCCTGCTCGGCCTGGCTCAACAACACCGGTGTGACAGCATCCTTACGGCCCACCACGCCGACGACCAGGCCGAAACCCTGATCCACCGCCTGGGACGCGGCACGGGATATCGCGGTCTGGCCGGGATTCACCCGCTGAGGGACCTAACCGATCAGATCCAACTGATCCGCCCCCTGCTGTGTTTAAGGCGTCAAGAGATCTTGACCTATGCCCAAAAACACCTGCTTAATTGGCGTGAGGACCAAAGCAACAACGATCTGCATTTCACCCGGAACCTCATCCGTCACCAGCTCTTACCGACACTGCAAGTTCAATCGACCCGCGACCTGACCAACTCGCTAACGTCCCTGGCTCAAGTTGTTTACCATTGGCAGCGGCAATGCCATCAACTGGCCCAAGAGCAATGGCCCAATGTCGCGTGTCTCACATCTCAGGGGATCACGTTGACCTGTTCGGCCATTGCCCCGCTGCTCCCCTGGATTCAATTCGAATTATTGCAACGAGCCTTAATCGATCTGCAAACAGGCCTACGCGACCTGACCCAATCCCATTACGATCGCCTCTTAGAGATGATCACCAGTGACACCTCAGACAGTGTCACCCTGCCCGGCAAGGTCCAAGCCAAACGTGAAGGTGACCAACTCTACCTTTCGATCTTCAATTCAGGGATTCAATCGCCCATCGCCATCCAAGAACTCGCCCTGCCCGGGATCACCAGGGTGGGACACATTACCATCAAGGCAAGCCTGTTGAATGCAAACCAGGTCAACCTCTCACCGAAATCGAATAAGGTGGAGATCCTCGATGTTGACCGCTTGACGCTTCCTTTACAGGTGCGTCCACGTCGAGACGGTGACCGCTTTGTGCCCTTTGGCAACCGTTCAGCACAGAAGGTGGGCAAGTTTTTAACGCGAGCAAAGGTCAAGAGTGAGGTCTTGATCGTAGAGGATCAGGAACGGATCGTGTGGGTGGCACCGGTGCGACTTTCTCAAGAGGTGGCCATCACCCCTGAGACTCAGCAGGTCGTGCAACTAGAATTGCTTGAGGAAGCGTAGGTCGTTTTCGAACAGCAGGCGGATGTCGGTGATGCCATACTTGCGCATGGCCAGGCGTTCGACACCGAATCCAAAGGCCCAACCCGTATATTTCTCGGGATCGATGCCCACGGCCTCGAAGACATTGGGATCCACCATGCCGCAGCCTCCCACTTCCACCCAGTTTTCGTTGCCGTTTTTATCAACCAAGAGCAAATCGATCTCGGCGCTGGGCTCGGTAAAGGGAAAGAAGCTGGGACGGAAACGCCATTTCGCATCCGCACCGAAGAAGGTGTGGATAAATTGATCGATAGTGGTCTTGAGATCCACCATGGTGACACCTTCATCCACGACCAGGGCTTCGAGTTGATGGAACATGTACATGTGCGTGGCATCGACCGTGTCCGGACGATAGACGCGACCTGGAGCCACCACACGGATCGGAGGTTTCTGATTCTCCATCACCCGGATCTGAATAGTCGAAGTCTGACTACGGAGTAGGATATCGTCTTGAACGTAGAAATTATCCAAGGGATCGCGGGCCGGATGTTCGGGGCCGATATTGAGGGCCACAAAATTATGGTATTCATCTTCAACCTGGGGACCGTAGGCCACCTGGAATCCCATGCGACCGAACAGATCCAACAGTTCATCAACGGTCTGGGTGATGACGTGAGGACGACCGACTTGCACCTCGTCGGCAGGCAAGGTCACATCCACCACCGGTCCTTGATCCTGGGCCTGCTCAAGTTCCGTCTTGCGGGCCTCGAAGGCGGCCGTAACCTGCTTTTTGATCTGATTGGCGAGTTGACCGGCCTTAGGCTTATCTTCCTTGGGCACCTTTCCGATGTGACTGAGCATCTGCGTGACCTGGCCCTTACGCCCCAGGTATTGAATGCGATAGGCCTCTAACGCCTCCAGGGTCGTCACGGCCTGTAAATCGGCCAATGACTGATCTCCAATGGCTTGGAAGTCTTGCAGATTCACGCTCAGGTGTCCTGTGAAATAAACCGGTTAAGAGAACTCGACGATGCCTACAGTGCGGCCTTGGCGGCTTCGACAATGCGATCGAAACCTGCAGAATCGGCAATGGCGATTTCACTGAGCATCTTGCGGTTGATCTCGATCCCCGCCTTTTTCAGGCCATCGATGAATTGGCTGTAGCGTAAACCACGCTGTTGGCAGGCAGCATTGATACGCACGATCCAGAGACTGCGGAAGTCGCGTTTCTTGAGCTTACGACCAATGCGGGCGTTCACTTCTTTGCGAATGGCAGCTTCCTTGGCCAGACGAATGAGACGTCCAGCGGAACCGCGATGGCCTTTGAGGGATTTTAAAATCCTCTTTTTGGCTTGATGGCGTGCAGCGCCTTTTGAAACTCTTGGCATTTCAGCTTTTCCTTAATTGATTCGATGTTTAAGTAAACTCGCTAGCGGCAGCTGAAAGGGAGCCGAGAAGCGAGCAGGATTGGGGAGCTCTAGCAATCGAGAGCGGTTTTACTTACCCAATACCTCACGGGCCAAGGCAGCCACGGACTTGTGGATCAAGGCATTCGATCCAATATTACGCCGTTGCTTGGAGCTCTTGTGGCTCATCAAGTGACCGGCGCCGGCACGACCGCGTTTGACCTTGCCACTGGCCGTCACCTTGACTCTCTTGGCTAACCCCTTGTGGGTTTTCTGCTTAGGCATAACTTAGGTTCCTAATCTTAGAGTTATTCGTTTATACCGAAAAATGGAAAACTAATAGTTTATGGATTTCAGGGGTGCTGGTCAAGACAATCGACAGAAAATTGACGACAAATCCCCTTCTCAGGTAAAAAAATACCTTATCCGCCCTATTCAGACGTTATGAATGAAGCAGAACAGGATGTCGCTGGGAATTCGCCTAACCGGCAGGTGTCTGAGGTGTTACCCTGGGAACCAGCATCATGGTCATGCGTCGACCGGCCATCTTGCTGGGCCGTTCAATCTTGGCCAAATCATTCAGTGACTCAGCCAGCTGATCGAGGACATCGTAACCATGGTCCTGATGAAGCATCTGGCGGCCCCGGAAGAAGACGGTAAACTGTACCTTATGGCCCTTTTCCAAGAATTCGCGTGCATGTTTTTGCTTGATCTCGATATCGTGCTTGTCCGTTTCCGGGCGCAGACGAATTTCTTTAAGCGAAGTGGCATGTTTGGGGTTCTTCTTGTGGGCGTCGCGTAACTTACGTTTTTGCTGATAGAGCCATTTGCCGTAATCCATGATCCGACAGACGGGAGGATCACTACTGGGTGCCACTTCAACCAGGTCCAATCCAACTTCCCTCGCTTGATTCAAGGCCTCATCGCGAGCCACAATACCCACTTGATTATTTTCGTGGTCGATCAGACGCACGTTGGGAGCCCTTACCCCCCCGTTAACCTTTAACTTTTGCTGCGTTGCGATTGTGTACCACCTAACCTTTCTTAATTAACCTAAATATAGTTCATATAGACATCTACTGATGTCATATCACTCCACCGGCAAGTTCGTAGCCTTATCGACAATGGCCTGTTTCATAGCGGCAATATAGGTCTCACAGTCCATGGAGGAACTGGTCTTCTGTCCACGAATCCGAACGTTGACCGTTCCACTCTCGGCTTCCTGTGGTCCAACCACCAACATGGTGGGCAGCTTGTCCGCATGGGCCTTGGCGATCTTGGCGCCGATTTTCTCATCACTAAAATCACCGATCACCCGCAGGCCTGCGGCCTTGAGTTGATCGACGATGGTCTGGGCATAGTCATTGGTCTTCTCACTGATGGGCAAAACCCGTACCTGCTCAGGCGAGAGCCATATCGGCAAACTCCCAGCAAAATGCTCAATGAGAATCCCTAAAAATCGCTCAAAAGACCCTAAAACCGCCCGGTGAATCATGACCGGGGTCTTTTCGGTGTTATCTTCATCCGTATAGACCAGTTCGAAACGAGCCGGCATGGAGAAATCCAATTGAATGGTTCCCAGTTGCCAGGACCGATTCAGGCAGTCTTTGATATGGAAGTCGATCTTGGGGCCATAGAACGCCCCATCGCCCTCATTGATCTGGTAATCAATGCCACGCTGATCCAGGGCCCGCTTAAGGGCCTCGGTCGCGGTGTCCCAGATCTCATCCGATCCAATGGCCTTTTCCGGCTTGGTGGACAGCTCGATATGGACATCCTCAAAGCTAAAGGCCTGATAGAGCTCAAAGACCAAATCGATAACGCCCACGATTTCGGCCTCGATCTGGGCCGGGGTGCAGAAGATATGGGCATCGTCCTGGGTAAATTGACGCACCCGAAATAGTCCATGCATCACGCCGCTGGCCTCGTGACGATGCACCAGACCCAATTCAGCCACTCTCAACGGGAATTCACGATAGGAGTGCTGTCGCGTCTTATAGAGCAGGCAGCCGCCCGGGCAGTTCATGGGCTTGATGGCATAGGCCACGTCATCGACCTGGGTGAAATACATGTTTTCCTTGTAGTTATCCCAGTGGCCGCTGAGGTGCCAGAGCTGTTCGTTGAGGATGATGGGCGTCTTGCTCTCGTGGTAACCGTAGCGTTGATGGACGCTGCGCCAATAGTCCACGATCTCGTTCCAGACGATCATGCCCTTGGGATGCATAAAGGCAAATCCCGGGCCCATCTCACTGAAGCTGAACAGGTCCAGTTGCTTACCCAACACGCGGTGATCCCGCTTTTTGGCCTCTTCCAGACGGGTTAGATAGTCCTTGAGCGACTTCTTGTCCGGCCAGCAGGTCCCGTAGACACGCTGTAGCATCTTTTGCGAGGCATCGCCATGCCAATAGGCACCGGCCACGGACATAATCTTGAAACAGCCCACTTTGGACGTACTAGGAACATGGGGGCCGCGACAGAGGTCTTCAAATCCCTCACCTTGACGATAGAAGCTGATGACATCACCATCGGCCCGCTCGATGTTATCGAGTTTATAGGGATCGCCCGCCATCTTGGCCTTGGCCTCATTCGGGGTCATCTCGATCCGCACAAAAGCCTGATCTGCCTTGACGATCTCGGCCATCTTGGCCTCGATCCGCTCGAAATCCGTGGGCCGAATGGGCTCATCCAGGTCGATATCGTAATAAAAGCCGTCGGTTACGGTCGGGCCATAGACCAGCTTTGTCTCCGGCCACAAGGCACAGATCGCCTCAGCCATGACGTGGGCACAGCTATGACGCATCAATTCCAAGCCAATAGGGTCTTTGGGAGTGATGATCTGGAGTGCTGCATCTCCAGCCAAAGGAGAGGTTAAATCAACCAATTTGTCGTCAACTCGCCCTGCCAAGGCCACCTTGGCCAACCCCGGCCCAATCTGCAGGGCAACATCCTTAACCGTAGCCCCAACATTGACAGTCAGTTCCGTCCCGTCAGGAAGTGTAATTTTTGCCATAGATAATTCCGATAAACTCCGAGTTTGCGACTATTTAATGAATTTAATTGCATTGTCACCGTTTGTCAAGCCTCGCGGTAACCACCCAATCGATAGTCATCATGGGATTATACTCCTTTTTCGGACAATTCTGTCTCGCACTATACCTCCAGGTGATCAATGTCTCTGATTCGCCCAAGGTCCGGTTCTTGTTCTTAGAAAAGCCCTATTAGCCCACAAACCCTTATAAATTTTCAGTTGTTATGGGACATGAACCGAGGTATAATTATTACTTATAAAATCGAACGTATACCTGGAGGGGTACACCAATGAACGCAAATTTGGTATTGTTGAAGCAGAATGGGAAACAAAAGGTCTTCCCAATTGACAGTGATGTGACTGTCATTGGTCGTCGTAAAAATTGCGACTTCCGCATCCCGCTAGAATCGGTTTCCAGACGCCATTGCCAGGTTTCACGTCAAGAAGGCAACCTCGCCATTCGTGACCTGGGGTCCCGTAACGGCACCTACCTCAATGGCAAAAAGGTGGAGGAAACCACCATCGCCCCTGGTGATGTCCTTAAGATTGGGCCTGTCACCTTTGCATTCCAGATCAATGGAGAGCCCCAAGAAGTGGCTTTGCCACCAGAACAAGCTACCCCAGCGAAAAAACCTTCTGACCAGGCACCCACTGGTTCTAGTGATGACCTCCAAGATAGTCTTGCCGATTTAGACGACCTGGGCGGCCTTGATGACCTAGACGATTTAGGCCTAGGTGAAGACCTGGACGACCTGAGTGACCTCTAAATCAATCCTGTCGCTATGTTACGTGAGGGCCTGGTCGGACTTTTTCGGCTTGATTTGGAACAGCCGAACCGATACGATCTAACCTGTAATAGTGATCTGTTTGTGGAGAGGACTCCTTCATGACACACGTTGGATTGATGTATCCGGTTCTGGGGGCAGCGTTGTCCTTTAGCCTGTTTCGTTATCTGTTAGTGGCCTGTTGGGGCTTATGTTGTCTCTATTGTGTCCAACGAGCCTGTTACAGCCCATTGCTAGGCACCAAATCCAAACCTTGGGTCATGATCCTATGTTTTCCGGCAGGTCCGGTCGTACTGCCCTTGGTGGTGGTCATCTATGCCCTACGTTACTCCCTTGAAACCGGGGCCACCTTCCTGGAAAGCCTGATCGACTGTCTCAAACAGATCGTGGCCAATGTCAGCCATCTAGGCATTCTCTCACGCAAAGACAACGAAGACTCCATCACCCTACTGGACTCCTCCGGACGCAGCATCCAACAGATCTATGGCCATACCGGCGGCAATAAACGCACCAAGGCCCGTATCCTGACCATCACCGAGGGTCTCATTTCCGAGGCCCTGCGTGAACGGGCCAGTGACATCTTGATCGATCCCAAGGATGAGAACGAATACTCGGTACGTTACCGTATCGACGGCATGCTACGGACGGTCAACACATTCGAGACGGACACCTGCAAGGCAATCGTCAACAGCATCAAGGCCATCTCCAGTATGGACATCGCCGAAAAAAGGCGTCCCCAGGATGGGGCCTTTATTGCCCGCATGGGACAATCGAACGCCTCGTTCCGTGTGGCCAGTGCCGGCGTGCTCAACGGTGAAAAGATGTCCATTCGTGTTCTGAACCAGGATGCGGGAAGTAACACCATGGAGGACACCGGTCTAGCGGCCAAGCAAATCAAGATCATTCGTAACATGATTAAAACTCCCAACGGCATGATCCTGGTCTGTGGCCCCACCGGCAGTGGCAAGACCTCAACCCTCTATGCCATGCTCAACGAGATGGATCGGTTCACTCGCAATGTAGTGACGGTCGAAGATCCCATTGAAGCCTACCTCCCGGAAGCCAGCCAGATTGAAATCAATCCCAAGGCGGATATCACCTTTTCCAAGGCCCTGCGTAGCATCCTACGCCAGGACCCGGACGTGATCTGCGTGGGTGAAATACGCGACGAAGAAACAGCCGAAATTGCCCTGCGTGCCGCCCAAACCGGCCACTTGGTCCTGGCCACCCTACACTGTGACAGCAACGCGGCTGCCATTGTGCGTCTCTTGGATCTGGGAGTTTCTCCCATGCTGCTGGCCTCGGGCCTACGCATGATCCTGTCACAGCGACTGCTGCGTTGCCTTTGTCCCAACTGCAAGCAACCCCGGCAACTGAGCCCAGCCCAACTGCAGGAATTCAAACGCAAAAAAATCGACTACCGCAACCTCTACGAACCGGTCGGTTGTCCAAAATGTCACGACTCCGGTTACCGAGGACGTACGGCTGTGGGAGATATCATTGTGATGACCGATGACCTCAAAGATGGATTGCTCAAACAGCAGAACTTCATTGCGGAACTACGAGCGAGCGGGACACATAAAGGGATGACAAATCTGAGCAAACAAGGCCTACGTAAAGCCATGTCAGGGATCACCACCTTTGATGAAATCAAGCGAGTATTGGGATAGCCTATGTTGTTTTGGATGACACTCGGGATTGGAATATTGACAGGCTTATTGGGTCTCAAGTTGCGTTGGTTCGAAGCCATGGCCCTGCTGTTTAACCTCACCATGGGCGTCTACCTGGGACTCTATGCCACTCCCTGGGTTGCGGTCCTGGTCCCCTCTGCCGTGGAAATCCCCTATGGCATGGCCTTGACCGCCCTGATGGTGTGCCTGATCGGTTTCGGGATCCTCCAAACCATCACCTTCCTGTTCATTACGGGTCAATTTGCGGTTTACTTCCCCAAATTCCTGGATCTACCCGGTGGAGGGATCTGTGGTTTCTTAGCCGGCTTTCTGGTGCTCAGCTTTGCCTCTATCCTGATCGACTTACAATCGGACAACAATCGGAAGGGACTGCCCTCTGATGCGGTACAGGCACAGGCCAGCTATTTAGAGTGGTGGACCGGCCCCATTCATGATTTTGCCGGCAACAAGGGAAGCTCGATAGAAAGTGCGTTTGCTGACCTCAGGGAATTGATCCCGTCAAGCTCAAATGACGAAACCGAAGAATCGGCTCCAAACGATCCCAATCACCCCATAGGGCAGTGACCACCACAGCCTTGCCCCACAGAAGGACATTGCCCACCACTGGGACAAGCATCACAGGCCAGTGACGGAGCCTTGCTCTGGCCCACGGCAAACCCGGATAGCTGTTTTTTCACCTCTTTACTCCCGCAATGGGGACACTCCGGTTTAGGACCAGATGAGGACTTCAATAGGACTTCAAAGCCTGCCTGACAGGCTTGGCACTGGTACTCAAAGATCGGCATACGACGTTTAAACCTCAGGACTTAATGGGTTGCACATACTCTTCCGGAGTTTTATCCGTTGATTTGTCCAACAGAGTCGGCTCGGCCACCCGACGATACCCTAAGGCCTTGATCACTTCCAAAACCTCGGTCCAGGTGGGAAACGGACGTTCATTCTGCCGTTTATACTGATCGATAGCCATTAAAAACTCAAATTGTTCATCCGACATATGTCCTTCTTCAGCCGAACGACGATCATCCGAACGCCGTCGCCCAGGTCCACGCCGACGTTCCAAACCCAGACGCCGATCCACGACACTGTCGCGTCGATCCTCACCACCACGTTGTTCCTGCTCATGATCCATAGAGTCCACCCACAATTTCAATAGTGTTATTATTCGTCATCACCCAAGTCTCTGTCGATCATAAACTAGAGTTCATCATCGAAGAAATCGTCACCAAATTCGCCTTCATCATCCTCCATGGACATGTCATAGAAATCATCATAGGCATCCTGTGACTCGATGACGACCTGAGCTTCATCGGCATGTTCCTCCTGCACCATCACCACCACGGTATCAGGACGACCGATCTCAGAGCCTTCCACGGCAATGGCCTCAATATCGTTGACCTCTAATAAAGAACGATACTCGTAGGCCTCATCGAAATCATCCACACTGGCAACAACCACATAGCCCTTTAAACCAACCTGAGCATCATCCCGCCCTTTTGAGTAATTACCCATTTTGCCATCTCCTTGAACACACAGCCCGAGCAAAACACTTTGACTCGATCAGTTCAGACGATCACGTGTTCTATATATAGTTGTTTTTCTAAAACCCTCACATCCATGTTCATAATCCTATTGTCCAAAAACAAATAACCTCTCGAATGACAAGAGAGGATATTAAATCCATTGGTGCCTATCGGCCCTGAAAGGGTAAAAATTTAGCATTTTAAGCCGTTTTTTTGTTGCAAATTATCGGCTTCATTCATAATAGGGTGAAATGGTATTCAATCTGGGATTCAATGATCTTAACCAGATTCAAATGGACTTAAAACACATGGAGGTTTCGTAATGTCAAACCCGAGCAAAGAATCACTGGTCGTTGCAAGCAAGGTCAAGGCCTATATCAAGAGCCAAGAGAAGATGACCTCGTCAGAGGCCATTGACGCCTTGAATGACGCCATCTATGCCTTGCTCGACAAGGCCATTGCTCGTGCAGAGGGTAACCGTCGCAGTACCATCAAGGCCCAGGACCTATAAGCTTTTGAAATGCCCCAGCCCCTCTGTCTGGGTTCCTTAAAATAAAGAGACGCCGTTTCGCTCAAAAAAACGCGAAACGGCGTTTTACCTTGCCATGTGTTTTCGCGACGCACAAGATGGGTAGTTAGGCGTAGATTTTATAGGAATTTCTGGATAAAACCCGTGTCCCCACCCGATAAACGGGATATAAGAGAGCAATAGGCGTAACAAATAAAATCCTTTTTCTTGATACTGATATGGGGGCAGTCAAGTGTTAGAAGAAGATGTGGTTTAAAATGATTCGGGCCCTGTTGACTCGAAGGCCATGTTGCAGTACGGTATGTCACAAGTTCATCGTATTTGAGAACTGTTTATGAGACTAAACAACTACGAACAGTCGTTGCGGGTATTCATGTTGGGGTGGGAGTTCCCCCCCTTTATCAGCGGCGGCCTTGGCACGGCCTGTTACGGACTGACAAAAGCCATGAGCCAACTGGGAACCCAGGTCACCTTTGTCCTGCCCAAAATGGTCTCTAGAGAATTCGCAACCCATGTCAAGCTACTGACTCCCCAATCATGCCTGGACTGGAGTGAGTTTGAATTGGCGGACTTTGAAAATGTCAGCTTTAAAGCCATCACCTCACTCCTGGCCGAAGGGGGGCCCTACGTTGGTGATGACTCCTCTTATCAGGAACGACTCAAAAAGGCGATGGCCCTCAAAGGCCACCTTGCTGCACAGTTTGCGGACCTAATGGGCAATGGCGATGGCCACTATGGCAATGACATGTATACCGAGGTCCACCGCTATGCCGCCATTGCCGCAGAACTGGCCAAACGCGAAGCGATTGACATCATCCACGCCCACGACTGGATGACCTATCCAGCCGGCATGGCCGTGGCCGCCGTCACCGGACGCCCCCTGGTCGTGCATGTGCACTCCACCGAATTCGATCGCAGTGGCGAGCACGTCAACCAGATGATCTACGATATCGAACGGGCCGGCATGGAACGGGCCGACAAAATCATTGCGGTCAGTTACTTCACCCGCAATATCATCATCAGCCGTTATGGCATCCCCGGTGAAAAGGTCGAGGTGGTCTATAACGGCGTTGAACGTAATGGTGGATGGTCCCTAGGGAGCACCGGTATCGATCGTAATGAAAAGATCGTGCTGTTCCTGGGTCGTATCACCATGCAAAAAGGTCCCGAGTATTTCCTGCGTGCCGCTCAGCGAGTCCTCGAGGTCATGGACAATGTCAAATTCGTTATGGCCGGCTCCGGTGACATGATGGATCGCACCATTTCACTGGCCTCGGAACTCGGTATTGGTCATAAGGTCCTGTTCACCGGCTTCCTGCGTGGCGAAGAAGTGCGACAAATTTACAAGATGGCCGATCTCTATGTCATGCCATCCGTATCCGAGCCCTTCGGCATCGCCCCACTGGAAGCCCTGGACCACGATGTCCCGGTCATCATCAGTAAGCAGAGCGGCGTCTCTGAAGTCCTGACCCACGCCTTGAAGGTGGATTTCTGGGATGTCAACGAGATCGCCAACAAGATCGTGGCCGTCTTGAAGTACCCGCCCCTGCAGTTGACCCTGCGTGACCATGGCAATTTCGAGGTCCGTAAGTTACGGTGGCAGGACAGCGCACGTAAGTGCCTTAGAATTTACGAAGAAACACTCGTCACGGTGTAGTCTGTCGACATGCCTTCACGAGAAACGTTTTTTTAACCCCCGGCTCTTTGATTAGGTGGAACAATGCCTTCAGTATGCTTCTACTTCCAGGTCCACCAGCCCATGCGGCTACGTCACTACACCGTCTTTGATCAAGACGCGTACTATTTCGACGACTTTAAAAACGCCTCGATCTGCCGTAAGGTAGCCAACAAGTGTTACCTCCCGGCGAACCGACTGCTGTTGGAGATGATCCGACGCGGACAAGGTGAATTCAAGGTGTCCTACAGCATCACCGGCGTCCTGCTCGAACAGTTCCAACGTTTCTGCCCGGAGGTCATGAGCACCTTCGACGCCCTGGCTGAAACCGGCTGCGTGGAATTCCTGGGCGAAACCTACTACCACAGCCTGAGCTTCCTCTACTCCCCTGAGGAGTTCAAACAACAGGTCGCCAAGCACACCCAAACCATCACAGAACTCTGGGGCCAGAAACCCACGGTCTTCCGTAATACCGAATTGATCTACAATAACGACCTGGCCCACACCATCGAATCCCTAGGCCAGTTCAAGGCCATCATCACCGAAGGTGTGGATCGCATCCTGGGTTACCGCAGCCCCAACTTCGTGTATCGCCCACAGGGCTGTGAATCCCTCAAGCTACTCTTGAAGAACTATACCCTCAGTGACGACATCGCCTTCCGCTTCTCCAACCGTCACTGGGCTGAATGGCCCCTCACGGCCGAGAAGTTCGCCAACTGGGTACACGACGCCAATGGCAACGGTCACGTCATTAACCTCTTCATGGATTACGAGACCTTTGGCGAGCACCAGTGGGCCGACACCGGCATCTTCGACTTCATGCGTCACCTGCCCGAGCAGATCCTCAAGCACCCGGACAACAGCTTCAAGACGCCCAGTGAAGTCGCTGACACCTATGAAGACATGGACGCCATCGACGTGCCCCACCTCATCAGCTGGGCCGACACCGAACGCGACCTATCCGCCTGGCTGGGCAATGCCATGCAGTCCAACGCCATCCATGAACTCTTCCGCTTGGAGAAACAAGTCAAACAGACACAAGATGAACGACTCATTGACGATTGGCGTAGGCTTCAGGTCTCAGACCACTTTTACTACATGTGTACCAAATATTTCTCCGATGGTGACGTGCACAAGTACTTCAATCCCTATGACTCGCCCTACGATTCTTACATCAACTTCATGAACGTGCTGGATAACCTGCGTAAACGCATCGGTCACAGCAACCACATCCAGTCAATTGAGTCATCCAAAAAATCAGCGACACCCAAAACCACCACGGTCTAGCACAACCAAGGATTCCCCGTCTTCTCCTGACCAATGGTCGTTGAGGGCCCATGACCAGGGTAGGCCACCGTTTCATCCGGCAACGTCAATAGCCGTTCACGAATGGACCGCATCAATAAGGCCCCGTCCGATCCTGGAAAGTCCGAACGTCCGATCCCTCCGGCAAACAGGGTGTCATCGGTAAACACCACCCCTTCGGTAGCGTTATAGAGACACATCCCACCGGGTGTATGACCAGGTGTATGGATCACCGTCAAGGGCACCCCCGCCTCCTCGATCACCTCGCCGTCTTTTACACAATGACATTCGTCATTAATCTGCAAGGGACCGCCAAAGAACAGCGACAGATTGGCCTGAGCATCCTGCAGCATAAAGGCATCGTCAGCGTGGATATAGAGTTTTAGACCGGCAAAGGCCTCCTTGAGACACTGCACGCCCGCCACATGGTCACAGTGACCATGAGTCAAGACCACTGCATTGACAACCCAATCATGACTTTGGATGAATTCGAGTGCGGTTTCCGGTGAAAAACCAATATCGATCACAACACAGTCCGAGGCCTTCTCAGAGGCCCGCACAATAAAACAATTACTCTGAAACTCACCCAATACCAGTGTGTCAATATGCATAAAATTCTCCTGAATATAACCGTGGCTTACCTTAGTCTAATCCCTTTAGGGGGTCAACCACAGAACCCAACATTTGACACATGCTTACCCCTACCCCATAATGCCCCCTTTGGAAAGGAATCATCTCCATGATGGAACACCTTAACATAATCGAAGGCCTGGGTTGGTACGCCGCCTTTCTGCTGTCCGTGGTCCTGCACGAGGCCGCCCACGCCTGGAGTGCCCTCAAGTTGGGTGATCCCACCGCCTATCACGGCGGCCAGGTTACACTCGATCCCATGCCCCATATCCAACGCGAACCCTTTGGCATGGTCATCATCCCCATCGCGACCTTCCTGCTCGGTGGCTGGATGGTCGGCTGGGGCAGCACTCCCTACGATCCCCGCTGGGCCCTGGATTACCCCAAACGTTCGGCCTGGATGGCCCTCGCCGGTCCAGCAGCCAACCTCCTGCTCATGGTCATCGCGGGCATCCTGATGCGAGTGGGATTGGAAACCGGCATCTTCGTTATGGAAGGTATCGGTGTCACCTCAGCCGATCAAGTCGCCTGGCTCTCGGGTACAGCGACCTTCCTGAGCATCCTATTCATGCTCAACCTCATCCTCATGCTCTTCAATCTCCTGCCTGTGCCCCCCTTGGACGGCAGTGCCCTGCCCCTACTCGGCATGGATCGCCATATGGCTCACCGTTACATGAACTTCCTCTATCACCCGAACCTGCGTTGGCTTGGGATCATCGTGGCATGGCATCTCTTCGGAAGTGTGCTTAACGTGGTAGCCCCTTGGGTTATGCTAATCTTTTTCGGCTGACCCGCCCCGCAACCAACGAAAACGAAAGGTGTCCCGGATTCGTTGGGAAAATCGCACCCCCATGCGCTGCGTACTGGTAGGGAAATCAGCCCGACGTAGGTCCTCGCTGGTAACCTCACGCTTTCCATGGGACATCCCTCGGCCCGCCCAAAAGGCCAACCAGGTGTTTTTAAGTCTGGATCGACCAACACGTTTCATTGATAGTGCCACCATCCCCTAGGATGCCATGCTTAAGATAAGCATGCTTGTCCTATCACTACCGCTGCACAGCCACCTTCAATCCAGCCAACAGAGCCTCCCCCGTCCGGCTCTCGATCTGAGGCTCACCATAGAGCTGATGACGTTCCAGAATCTCAGCCGCCTGCTTATAATACCGCTCAGTCGCCTCGATTCCGCCCTCAACGGCTCCAACCGTGTGATAATCGCCCACCAACAACCAGGAACTCACCTCGGCATCATACTCGGCCGGATAGATCAGGGCCGTTACCCAGGTCTTGTCATCCAACTGGGTCAAATGCACCTTGGCCTTACAGACCGGCCTTGACGTCACGGCCAGCTTCACCAACCGATCATACTCGGCCCGCCCCTGGTCCTCGCTGGTGGCATAGAAGAACATACCCGCCTCCAGCTGGAACACCTCATTGGGCACACCCTTGAGTTCCAACTTTCCGTCAGTATAGGCCTTATGAATCTTATACACCTTACCATGGCCGTACTTCTCCGACTCCAACAGCTCGGCCACCTCCTGGGCCGTGAAGCCCACCCCCGTGTGGTCGCCAAAGTCAAACACATACAGCCCGGTATAACGCTCTGGTTTTTCAAGTTCTGGTAGTTTCATAACGCGGCATTATAAACAGATCCCACCTCCATTGTAAAGCCCCGGCCCTAAGGCCTTTCTAAGCCCAAACAAGCCTATACCATAGGACTCTACCATTTTATTTGCATTTGTATGTGGCTGATATATAATCCCTTACATGATCGAACAGAGTCAAATCCAGGAGATAGCACAGCGTTTAGGGATCATGGCCAATGCCTCACAGGTGATTTTATTCGGCTCCTACGCACGCGGTGACGCTTCGGATAAAAGTGACGTGGATCTGATGATCGTAGCTGAAAGCGACCTTCCTCGCTACAAACGCAGTGTCGATCTTTACAAATCCCTACGCCCCTATCCCTTTGGCCTGGACCTGGTGGTCTACACCCCACAAGAGGTCCAAGCCGCCCAAGAATCTCCCCTATCGTTCATTTCAACGGTCCTACGTGAGGGTAAAGAACTCTATGTCCGCAGCAATTGAACTGGCACGCCAATGGTTGAGCAAGGCCAGTAACGACCTGCTCAATGCAGATAACAATTTGCAGGCAGATGATATCCCCTCAGACACCGTCTGCTTCCATTGCCAACAAGCCGCGGAAAAACTCTTAAAAGCCTACCTAATCGCTCAGGAACAACAGCCCCCGTTTACACACGATCTGTTACTGCTCCTAGAGAACATCCTCCCCATCGAACCGGCCGCAGAGTCACTCAGAGACGCATTGGCTACCTTGATGCCCTATGCCGTGGAAATCCGTTACCCCGGTGACGTCGTCATGCCCAGCGAACAAGACACCCAGGAAGCCCGCGCTAAAGCCGAAGACGTACGGGCTTGGCTTCAGGACAGTATGCCTGATCTTTTCGCCTAAACCTTCCCCCTCCCAGTTGCAAACTTTAACTCTTGTTCCAAGGAACTTCCTCAACCTGTCCTATGTAGCGACCTGACTTTAATCGATTACCATAAGTCCCCTGATATTTACAAACTGCAAGTATGCTCATTTCCAAGTACCACAAGCCGAGATTCCAGGCTTCAAAATAGGCCTTACGAAACTGTCCACGCTTTTTATGTTCGGGGTGAACCAAGGTATTCCTTATCTCTGTCAATGCATGGGGGGCATCCAACCAATTCACACCACTTTGAGCCATTTTCTGCAATTCAGGAGTTTCAATCGGAATCTCCAGGGGAATGTCCAAGGATGAAAATAACAACCGAAATTTATCAGAGGCCCACAGGTTCTTAAATCCTTCAGTCAAAAGTAATCGTTTATCTTTCACAACTAATTCATATGACAGACGTTCAATTGCCGCTTGGGTCAATATAATTCCAGCATCTATCCCTCTACCTGAATCATTGGCATTCAAATACCAATAGATAACTTCATGTAAAGTCTGTTTCCAATCTTCATTACTCCATCGTTTCATGAATAAAGGGAACAATGACTGCAACTGCATACCATTATGATAATCAAACCAAGAAAAAAGTGATTTCCAAGGCACTTGTGGCGAAGACCATGATTCCCAAACACGACCACCTTGCCCATCCTGCCCGACTGGACAGACAGGGTCACACCAAGCCCCCTTGCTAAAAGAAAAAAGCATTCGTAAGCCAGAAAGGTACGCCTTCAAATCTTGTCCCGAAAAACATTCCCCATCTATTCTTTGAATAAGACCAACATGGGTTAATCGATACCCTCCCTCATTCTTAAGAAGCTTAACGACGTCGTTGGTTGAAACCAACGATTTCAATTCGACCTGCCACTTGTCATAAGTCAAATCGAGATGCTCTATTGCACAAGACCCCCCATCCTTTTCTTCTATGGTGCGTCTAGTGCCGTGATAATCCTCAAAATTAAACAAATGAAATATGCAATATGATATTGCGGTCACCTCATCCCCAATGATTTGCACAGGTTCAGACCTAGGACTCCATTTCAAGTTGTACTCTTGAGAAAGCGAATCACCTCCACTACTAACGACAAAACCATCAATCTTCCGCCCCTTAACAGAAAAAGAATCAATATTTTTCTGCCTAAACAGCATATTCATCGCCTTATCAACCGGCACATCTTGAAAATAGCCATAACAAAAGATGCGTGCCTTAGGATAGAAATCAAGGCGAACTTCCCCTGTTCCTAAATACTTCTCCCCATCAACACAAACTTGAGCTTCACCACCATAAATTGAACAGTTCGGCTTATCCAGTGAAAAGTCAAACATAGGCTCTAATTTAGGTGTGAACTCTTCTTTAGGCATCAATCACTTCCCCTTAATCCATCAATGACTTTACACAGGGCTTGAGTGCCTTTTTGTCCCAGGCCTTGGACCTGGGCGGCGTTGAAGAGTTGTTGGGCCAGGGCCGAACCGACCAGGGGTTGGCCGCCGCTGGCTCCGAGTTCTAGGGTATAGTTAAGGTCCTTGCAGAGCAGGTCGATCATGAAGGCCGGTTCCATGTCGTCATTAACGATCTTGGGGCCCAGGTTGCTCAAGGCCCAGGAACCGCCTGCCCCTGAGGAGATCACCTCGACCACCTGGGCCGGATCGAGTCCGTTCTTACGGGCCAGGGCAACCCCCTCGCTGCAGGCCAGCATGTGCAGGGCACAGAAGAGTTGATTGATGGCCTTACAGATCTGGCCCGATCCCACGGGACCGAGCAGGGTTACCTTGGAGCCCAACACGTCGAGCAGGCCGCGACAGCGGTCAAAGACCTCTTGCTCGCCGCCCACCATGATGGACAGGGTGCCTTTTTGTGCCCCGACGTCACCCCCTGAAACCGGAGCATCGAGATAGTCCACACTCTTTTCCTTAAGACGGGCGGCAAAGTCACGCGTGGCCTGGGGGGAGATGGTGCTGTTATCGATGACGACCAAGCCATTACGAACCGATTCAGCCACACCGCCCTTGTCAAACAAGACAGCTTCCACATCAGGCGTGTCCGTGACATTGAGAAACACCACGTCACTCTTGGCCGCAACGTCCGCCGGGCTCTGGCAGACCGTGGCCCCCTGCTGCTCCAGCGGCTCACACTTGGCCACTGTGCGATTATAGACAAACAGATCGTGCCCAGCCTTGAGCAGATTCAAGGCCATGGGCCGCCCCATGATGCCGATACCGATATAGCCAATTTTCATTTTTCAGTTCCCAGTTGTTAGATTTACGCCATGGCCTTTACAATATCACGTTGTGTACTTCCCAAGGCCAGCAATGATTTGATCAGGAGGTCAATCGACACACTCGGATCGCCGCTCTCCATCTTTGCGATCCTGGATTGACTCGATTTTATTTTCTCGGCCAACTCTTTTTGGGTCAGGTGATTCTGAGAACGCATCTTTTTTAGATACTGACTCAGGGATAATTTGAGTTCTACATACATTTCTTCTTCTGGAGATAATTCCAGAAAATCAGCAACAGACCCGACCTTCCAACCGGCCTGCTCAAGTTTTTTCTTTTTACTTTTATCCATCGTATCACCCCTTTTGATCATAGAGTTGCAGCCGTTTTTTACATACATCAAGTACGTTTTGAGGTGTCTTTTGTGTCTTCTTGGCAAACACGTCCAGAATCACAATCGCATCTGCATCAATTCGGTACATAATGCGCCACGTGACTCCCTTATCGTTGATTCTGAGTTCATGACACCGCCTTCCGATACAAGGCATGGGCCGAGAAAACGGAAGGGATAACACAAACCCCTTCTGGAGTTGCCGAAGCAAAAAACCGGCCTCAATTCTGGCGTTCTTGGAAAACGGTGGTGTTTGCACGTCACCATGAAGCCAGACTAATGGTTTATCACTCGGACTCATGACAGTAAATTATACATGTCAGATTTGACATACACAACAAAAATCTCTCCCGAAACAATAAGCCAACACATGCTTACGCAAGCGTAAGCATGCCACCCCATTTAGGTCTTGGTTTTCATTTCAACATATCTCTTAACGGTCCGTCGGTCCAGATCCGCACGCCGAGCCACTTCTTCATAGGCCCCGAAACGTTCGTAGAGCTGCTGACAGTAACGAGCCAAGAGTTCTTCGGCCCGCAAGGCTCCGGCCTGGATGTCACGCGTGAGTTGATCCGCGGGTGCCCGCAATTCCATGCCCGTGTCACCTTGGTAGTCCCGCCGCAGAATCACGCGTCGCACACATTGAGCGAGTTCACGCACATTGCCGGGCCAGGCATAGTCACGCCCCAGGCGATCATCGATCACCTGACGCACGATCCCGGCCAGTTCCTCGTGGGTGTGGCCCAAGATGCGTTCGACCGTGTGGTTAATCATGAGGTCCAACTCCTTGGGATCCTCCTGGATGCGTTGCTGGAGGCTGGGCACGGTGATACAGTCACTGCACAGGCGATAATAGAAATCGTCACGAAACAGGCCTTCACTCCGCAGGGTGTTGAGATCGCGATGGGTGGCAGCGATCACCCGTCCCTCAAATCGTTGTCCCTGGTGACTTCCCAGGGCGCAGAACTCGCGTTCCTCCAGTACCTTGAGCAGTTTGATCTGGATGGCGGTGCTCACGTCACCGATCTCGTCTAGGAAGATGGAACCGTGCTCGCCGCACAGGGCAAAGACGCCCTCGTGTTGACTCACGGCCCCGGTAAAGGCCCCCTTGGTATGGCCGAACAGGGCCGACTCCAGCAGGGTCTCGGCGTATTGAGACAGGTTGACCTGCACAAAGGCCTCGGTAAAGCTGCGGGCAAAGGCCCCCTTCTTTTCGTCAAAGGGGATGTAACCACTACGCCCGATGGCCGCAGCTGCCGCGCCCTTGCCTGCCCCGGTTGGGCCCAGCAACATGACGGCGAAGTCCTCCATACTGTCCCACAGGCCCTGTTCGTAGAGACCCAGGTCGTGGGTGAAAATGGTATTCCACAGATCCTCACGGAATCGTTGCATGGAGGGACAAGTCCCCAGTAGGCCGCGATCGATGAAGTAGTAGGCCCGTCGTATCTGGAAGAACAGGGAGAAGATCTGCACAGCCCGCTGACGTTCGAAGCCACGTGCGACCAGAGTGCGGATCGCTTCCTTGCCGTAGTCTACGGACACGGAGTCCGCACCGATCAGGACCTGGCGTTCGATGGTTTGATCCAGTTGCTCGATAAACTGATGGAACACGTCAAAGAGAAAGACGTTCTCGATGAGCCCCTGCTCTTGTTTGGGAAAGTCCTGGATTTTAGCTAGGTCCGCTCCATCGATCCCGTCGAGACGCTGGCTAATCTGCCCGATCAACTCGGGGACCACCTCAGGCCCGCGTGGAAGCTTCTGATCACCCAGGATCTGGCGATCCAACTCGAAACGGCGGTCGCTAAAGGGGTTGGCAAAGGCGGCCTCGGCCACCAGTTCAAAGAACGTCCGATCATCTTTAGATAGTTTTTGTGTCCGCATGCAGGCAATGTACAAGGAATGCTCAAAACCTGTCAATCTTCACCCCCGCCCACTTGAATCCAATACCTTCCCTGCCCCAGAACTAACCAACGGCCCAACAAGCAGTTACAAACGTTTTATTTTCTTGGCACCGCCCTTGCTTTTTAACCCATACCGCGTACATTATTAACCAAGAACATAAGGAACCGAACCATGACAAGTGCCAACCCAACCCAAGCCCGTTTTGCCTGGTTCAATACCACCCAATTTCTGGGTGCCCTCAACGACAATCTCTTCCGCTGGCTGGTCGCCTTTTTCCTGATCGCCACCTTGGGACAGGATAAAAGTACCCGCATCAGTCAAATTATCGGGATCGTCTTTGTCGTGCCCTTCTTGCTCTTTACCCCCTGGGCCGGCAAACTCACCGATCGCTTCAGCAAGCAACGCATCATCGTGCTGACCAAGGTCGCGGAACTGGGTATCATGGTCCTCGGTTGTACGGCCATGTGGTTGGGTTGGACCTGGGCCGCCTATGCCATTCTCTTTTTAATGTGTACCCAGAGTGCCTTCTTCGGCCCGGCCAAATACGGCATTGTCCCCGAACTGATTCAACCCCAGGCCCTGAGCAAGGCCAACGCCCTGCTGCAAGGCTTCACCTACATGGCCGTAGTCATCGGTACGGCCCTGGCCGGAGGTCTCTCCCAGGTCAGTGGCGGCCAATACGGCCTGGCCGCCTTATGCTGCGTCGCCCTTTCCGTGGTCGGCCTGCTGGCGTCACTACGTATCCCCTTGACCCCGGCGGCCTGTGATCCTGCCACACAGTTGCGTTACGATCGCGAAACCTTCGGTGTCATCGGTCGTGACAAGGGCCTGCTGTTAGCAGTCATTGGCTCGGCCTACTTCATGCACCTGGGCGGCATCCTGCAGATCAACCTGATCCCCTACAGCATCAATCACCTGGGCCTGGCCCAGGAAAAGAGCGGTTACCTGTTCCTGCTCTCCGCGGTCGGCATCGGGGCCGGCTCCTGGCTGGCCGGACAGCTCTCCGGGCGTCACGTGGAAATCGGTATCGTTCCTCTGGGAGCCATCGGCATGGCCACCGGAGCGATCCTCTTGGGACTCGCCAACCACGTGATACTGGCCTGCATCGGTGTCACCCTGATCGGCATCAGTGCCGGTCTGTATCTGGTGCCCTTAAACGCCCTGATCCAATGGCGTTGTCCCCGTGAGAAGCTCGGACAGGTGCTGGCCATCTCCGGTTTCATCGGTTGGATCGGAGTGCTGCTGGCCGCTCTGGTCCTGATGGGACTGACTGCCCTGAATTTGAGTCCCGCAGGCGTCTTTCTCTTGCTCGGTATCGAAACCCTTTTCCTGGCTGGTATCGCCCTGTGGCAGGCCCCGGACTTCTTTGTGCGGTTCCTGATCATTATCGTGGTCAAGACCCTCTATCGCATCCGCACCTTTGGCGACGAGAACGTCCCGACCGAGGGCCCGGCCCTGTTGATCCCCAACCATGTCTCCTGGGTCGATGCCCTGCTGATCGGTGCCACTCAACAACGGCGTGTCCGCTTTGTCATGAGTCGCGAGATTTACGAGGGCAGCAAGGCCCAGTGGCTCTTCAAACTCATGGGCGTCATCCTCATCTCGGAATTCGACCCGCCCAAACAGATCGTGACCTCCATCAAGGAGGCCCGCCAGGCTCTGGCCGAGGGTTATATGGTCTGTATTTTCGCCGAGGGTGCCATCACCCGCACCGGCATGCTGCAACGCTTTAAACCCGGCTTTGAAAAGATTGCCAAGGGCACCGGTGCCCCCATCATCCCGGTCTACCTCGGCGGTGTCTGGGGCAGCATCTTCAGTTATGCTGCTGGCGAAATCGGCGGCATGCCCAAGCACATCCCCTACCCCATCTCGGTCCACTTCGGCCAACCCCTGCCCACGGAAAGCCCGGCCCATGTCGTGCGTCAACGTGTCCAGGAACTCTCGGGCGAGGACTACCAACAACGCAAGACCAAGCGTCAGCCCCTGGGTCAACTCTTGATCAAGGCCACTCGCTCCCACTGGCGACGTCACCACTGCAGTGACCTCACAGACAAACGCCTCACCCACGGCCAAACCCTGATCGGCTCACTCCTGCTGGCCCAACGCCTGCGTTCTCAAACAAGTGACCAGGAGCGTATCGGCATCCTGCTGCCACCGTCAGTGGCTGGTGTGCTGGCCAACCTGGCCGTAACCCTCATGAACAAGACCAGCGTCAACCTCAGCTACACGGCCGCCCCCCAGGATCGCCAGTACGCCGTGGACCACTGCGGGCTGCGTACGGTAATCACCTCACGCGTTGCTGTCGAGAAAATGGGCCTGGCCGATGAAGCCCTTCCCTATGTCTTTCTGGAAGATCTGCTAGCCGATGTCACGGCCTGGGACAAGGCCAAGGCCTGGTTACTGGCTCGCCTGGCACCGACTTCCTGGCTCTGCCCAGCCCCCGGTTTTAACGCCGACGATACCGCCACCATCCTGTTCTCCTCAGGCAGTACGGGCAAGGGCAAGGCCATCTGTCTGAGTCACCACAACATCCAGTCCAACCTGGAACAGATGCGTCAGGTCTTCCGCATCGACGACCACGACCATCTCTGCGGTATCCTACCCTTTTTCCATTCCTTTGGCCTGTCCGTCACGCTCTGGCTGCCCATCGTCAGTGGTGCATCCGCCACCTATCTGCCCAATCCCCTGGACGGCAAGACCGTGGTCGATAGCATCCGCTCCCATCGCTCCACCATCCTGCTGGCCACGCCCAGCTTCCTGATGCTTTATATGCGACGAGCCCAACGCGAGGACCTCGCTAGCTTACGTGAGATCATCACGGGTGCGGAAAAGCTACGCCCCGAACTGGCCGACCGTTTCGAAAAACGCTTCGGTATCCGCCCGTTGGAGGGCTACGGGGCCACCGAACTGTCCCCCCTGGTCTCCCTGAACCTCAAGCATGGTGTACGCTACGACTACACCCAGGTCGGTCACAAGGACGGCAGTGCCGGTCACCCTGTGCCCGGTCTCTCCTTGAAAGTCGTGGACCCCGTGACCTATGAGGAGTTGGGCTACGACCAAGAGGGCCTGCTGTTGCTCAAGGGCCCCAACGTCATGACCGGCTACTACAACGACCCCGAACGCACGGCCGAGGTCCTGCAAGACGGCTGGTACCACACCGGTGACATCGTCTCGGTCGACGAAGACGGCTTCATCTTCATCAAGGACCGCCTCAGCCGTTTCAGCAAGATCGCCGGAGAAATGGTACCCCACATCAACATCGAAGAGCTCTGTAACCGCACTCACCAGGAATGTGAACGCGTCATCGCCGTCACCAGTATCCCCGACGACAAACGCGGTGAGGAACTCATCGTGCTTTACGTCAACGGCAAGGCCGATCCCGAACGGATGCACCAGGTCATCAGCGAGAGTCCGCTCTCCAACCTGGCCAAACCCAAACGCGAAAACTTTCTCGCCGTGGACCACATCCCCCAACTCGGCTCCGGTAAGCTCGACCTACGCAGCCTCAAGGACCTGGCCTTACAGCGAAAGCAAGGCACTGAGGCAATGCCGCCTAATTGAGGGGAGGCTGCAAAAAAGTCTGCAAGCCACCCAGGTCATCGGTGTTGATAAAGTCGACTTGTTCTTCCAGCAGAACCCGCCAAACAGCTTCGCGTGCCGAGCCGGGGGCATCGGGAGTGGCCCAAAAACGCACCTGACGTCCCTGGACATGGGCCTGGGTGACAATGGCACGCAGCTTGGCCCGCTCAGTCGTGGGCATGTCGCCCTGGCCCATCCAGGTGAAATGCGACGTCCAACGATCGCTGATCAAGGGCAACAAATTAGCAGACAGGATCGAATCCAGGTTCACGAGTCGTCCGTCCAGGCCGACATAGCGAGTCGTGTCATTGACGATAGTACTCCAGGGGCGATCACCACTGATCACCACCGTGACCGGACCGCGTGTCACCACTCCGTCGATACAGTGGGTCAACATGCAGGCATAGCCCGCCAGGAGTTGATCCAACACCACGTACACGGCCTCGGCATCGGCCTTGATGTCGATCAGGAGCATCAAATCCGATCCATCCGCATAGACATGACCACCCTGCTGCGTGACACGTTCATCCAAAGGACGCAAGTACAAGCCGTCAAAAGTTCGGTCGGGTGTCAATTCATCACGGTCGTGGGCCACCAGAAGCTGGCCGTCCTGCAGATAGATGTCCGCTTCCACCCCCACAAAGCCGTGATCCAGGGCGTCCAACAGGGGACGGTCATGACGATAATCGTTATGGGCATGGGCGTGGTCACAGGCTGCCATTGTCACGTCTAGGGGTGACATGACAATGAAAAACATCGCCCACAAGATTAGGATAAGCCTTGCCTGGATCAAACATCGTTGGTCAGAATGCTTCATGGTTGTCTCTATATAATGATGTCAAACTGCGCGTTGAATGGGAACCAGCTTAGCCATGAAGATGTGCTTAAGGTTAGAGCTCCGTTAGATTTGCTTTAGAGACCCTCTTAAGACATGGAATCAACCGTAATTGTAACATTGACCTCACGAATCTGCCGGATATACTGCCTGTGAATAGCTAATCTCTTTGTCTCAATAGGAGTGACCATGGCAGCATCGAAACAAAATCGTTTGTTTACCCAGGCCAACAAGGTCATCCCCGGCGGTGTCAACTCTCCGGTGCGGGCCTTTAAATCCGTGGCTGCGGATCCCATCTTTATTGACAAGGCCAAGAACCAATACCTCTACGACATCGAAGGCCAACGCTATATCGACTATTGCCTGTCCTGGGGTCCTATGATCCTGGGCCATGCCCGTAAGGAAGTGCTCAGCGAAGTGAAGAAGACCATGGCCAAGGGCACCAGCTTTGGCGTGTCCACGCCCATGGAAGTAGAACTGGCCGAGATGATTGTCAAAGCCGTCAAATCCATCGATAAGGTACGCCTGGTCAGTTCCGGTACCGAGGCGGTCATGACCGCCATCCGCCTGGCCCGCGGTTACACCGGTCGTGACAAGGTCATCAAGTTCATCGGCTGTTACCACGGCCACGTGGACCACATGCTGGTCCAGGCCGGCTCCGGTGCCCTGACCCTGGGAACCCCGAGCAGCCCGGGCGTACCCAAGGACTTTACCAAGCACACCATTCTCGTGCCCTACAACGACAAAGAGGCCGTCAAGCAGGCTTTTGCCAAATACAGTGACAAGATCGCCGCCGTTATCGTCGAACCGGTCGCGGGCAACATGGGCGTGATCGTGCCGGACCAGGCCTTTCTCAAGACCCTGCGCACGCAATGCAACAAACACAAGAGCCTGCTAATCTTCGACGAGGTCATCACCGGCTTCCGTTTGAAGTACGGAGCGATTCAGGACCTGCTCGACATCCAGGCCGACCTGACCTGCCTGGGCAAAATCATCGGCGGCGGCTTTCCCATCGGTGCCATCGGCGGCAAGGCCAAGATCATGGACGCCCTGTCCCCTACAGGCAGAGTGTACCAGGCCGGCACACTCTCAGGAAACCCCGTCTGCGTGGCCGCAGGCATTGCCACCCTCAAACTCCTCAAGGCCACCAAGCCCTATACGAAACTCAAAAAACAAACCGAGCAACTCTGCCTGGCCCTAACCAGTATCTTAACCCAAGCAGACATAGAACACCGCATCAACCAGATCGGCTCCATGTTTACCCTCTTCTTCAATCCCGGCCCGGTCACGGACTTCGACTCGGCCGTGCAATCCGACACACAACGCTATGGGGATTACTTCAGGGCCATGCTGGACCAAGGCGTCTACCTACCCCCCTCGCAATTCGAGGCCAACTTCGTGTCCACTCAACACACCGAACGGGATCTGAACAAGACCATCAAGGCCGTGGAAAGGTGGGCACGCGGTTAACAAACAGCCACATCCAAAGGACGTGGCCTTACGTTGCCCCTGAAAGGGGCTTTAAAATCAGTTGTCATTGCAGATCCTTCGACGACGCTCAGGACAGGCTCCGTGAAGCAATCTTCGATCTTTAAATAAGGAAGATCGCCGCGTCGCTATGCTCCTCGCGATGACAGCCAGTTTCATGTCAATAGGCAAAGCCTTTGACTCTTGACCACGCCCAAAGATCACAATGAAACACCGTTTGTCGACCGCCCTACCCTGAATACAATCAACACGAACAGACTCAGCTCAGTTAACCTGGGCAAGCGGTTCCCATATCCGAGATAGGTAGCATGCTCCTTTTCCCTGGGAGAGATCTGTTTCTAACCCCCAATGAGACTCGATTAACTTCTTGACAAAAAGGCACTTAAGTGGCATTTTGGGAATTGTTATAGCGTTATAGGAAATGGGATAGGTAGCGTGCTCCCATTTCCGAGATAGGTAGCACGCTACCTAATACACTGTTAGCCATCTGCATGAAGATAATTCTTAATATACTTATTTTGCCCACAGTTCTATGGTCGTTTTGGTGGATCTTAATGCCCTATTCAGAGCCCCATTGTATATCAACAGGCAGCTTTATATTATTTTCCATATTGAATGGCTTAATATTTTTCAGCCCAGTCACCATAGTGTCTCATTTTTTATCACGATCCTGTCACGGCCTATTTACTAGTACAATGCAAACAATTGTAGCTCTAATATATGTATTTATGTTTATTCATTGCTTTGCCGCTTCTATAAAATTAGAAAGTCAATATGGTCGGCTAGTCTATCTACCACTGATTAATGTTGCTTTGGTCTTGATTTTGTCCCTTACATTTTGTTTCTTTTCTTGGAAATTACGGCTAATCGGGTAGCCGGGGGTTTTTAGCCCCCAGCCCCCACACCACCTAGCATGCGGGTCCGCACTAGGCGGTTCCCAGAGGTTACCGGGACGTCCAGGGACTATCCGGGTAATGAATCTTACACCAGTGCTCTTTGACATTGTGTAGACCGAGCTGAGCAAACCATTGATTGGTCATGCCCGTTTGTGTCGCCAGGGTTCGTGACAGTCGCCACGGGCCTTTACGACTACGAGCCGTATCAATCGCCGTCTTGCGGTCAGTGCCAAGCTTCATCAGTTCGCGTACCTTGGTCCGGGTGTATCGCCACTGCTTCCACAAGCACATCCGCAGCCTGCGGCGTATCCAAGAGTCTAGCTTTTGGAACGGACGGTAGTACTGAGAGATCCCGAAGTACCCCATCCAACCACGCAGGTAGGCGTTGAGCTTGTCGAGTCGGTGTGACATGGACACCCGCCAACTGCGACCGGTTAGACGCTTGACCCGACGTTTGAATTCGCCATAGGCCTCCTTCGTCCAACGGATCTTCTTACCGGTAAAGGTAAACCCCAGGAAGGTACAGTCGGTCGAGCGACAGACGCGGCTCTTGTCCGGATTGATCCGGAGTTTGAGACGTCGGTCCAGGAACCGGGTGATGCTGGCCATCACACGCACGCCTGCACGTTGGCTCTTAACCAGGATGACGAAGTCATCGGCGTAGCGGGCAAAGCGGTGATCGCGATGTTCCAGTTCCTTGTCCAGGTCGTCCAACAGAATGTTGGACAGCAGTGGTGACAGTGGACCGCCCTGCGGTACACCCTTGCGAGTGCATTGCAAGCGTCCATTGACCACTACTCCGGCACGAAGGTACTTGCCGATCAGGCGTAATACGCGTCGGTCGCGGACATGGCGTCCCACACGGTGCATGAGCACATCGTGGTTGACCGTATCGAAGAACTGCGACAGGTCGATGTCCACGGCAACGCGATAGCCCTCTCGAATGAACTGGCGGACTTGACGGACCGCCTGATGGGCACTGCGACCCGGTCGAAAGCCGAAACTCGATTCCGAGAACGTCGGATCGAAGATCGGGCCTAAGACTTGGGCCATGGCTTGCTGGATCAGTCGATCCAGGACCGTGGGGATCCCCAATGGACGTGTGCCGCCCGTGAACTTGGGAATCTCCACACGGCGAACCGGCTGAGGGACATACGTCCCGGCCAGTAGAGCGTCGCGAATCTGTCCCCAGTGCTCCTTGAGATAGGCCCAGCAGTCTTCGATGGACATCTGATCGATGCCGTGACTGCCTTTGTTGGCCTTGACCTGTTTCCAGGCCGCGAGCATGTTCTCACGAGACAGGATTCGCTCCAGTAGAAAGAGTTCAGGCTGGCTCTGATCTGCAACGCGCCGCCGCGAGACTCGGCCATACGGCTTCAACGTCTCGGACGAGCTTGCAGGAGATCCAGACCGACCTAGGGTTCGGCCCTTCCCTGTGTGAGGACAGGTACTATGGCCTCGGCTGACTCCTGACCGATCATCACTAGTGTTACCACTGGTGACGCTATCCCAGAGGGTCGCTTGTCGGTCAGGCCTCCCCGGATAAGGACGTGAACTGTCACTACGCAACCGCGTCATTTACCGTACCTCCCGAATCCAGGGCGTAACGATGATGTGCCCGCTTACCCGAAGGCTCGGCCTTGTATGACGTTTCTGTTCGTCGGCTCGTAGTTTTGCACTTGGGCTTCCTTTAGACCCTGTCTCGCGACAACGCCCTTGCCCTCGGCTAGTACTTGTGCTTAAGATAGTCAAAACAATATTAACCCTTAAACAGGATTCACGTACAGAGGACTAAGCAGTGACCACGGTGGTCACCGCCGCACCTCATAAGTTCACGCCCATGCCGGGCGTACACATGGGGATTGAGCTCACCCGCTGACGCGGTTCGCTCATCCCCGCCGTTCGACGTGAGAGGTATTAAATGAACAATCGGAATCTAGGATTTTTCGCGATTAGAATATTGGGAGTATATGCAATCATCCAATCATTACCTTTATTTTCATATGTAATTCTATCATGGCATTATTTTACCAGTGACCAGAATGATATTTACAGACAACAATGGTATTATCTCAGTAATGCAATTCCCTTTCTATTGTCATTCGTAATGGGTATTGTCCTCATAGTGTGCAGTTGCTGGATTGCCCGCACTCTTTTTCTCAATGAGTATGAAGTATCTGCTAATGAAGTTACCAAGAGCAGTGACTTTCAGGCTATCTGTTTTTCATCGGTTGGAATTCTAGTGATTCTTAATAGCCTGCCACGGCTTGGTATGCTCATTGTCAATATCTGGAGCATGAAAAGCCTTAACGTTGACGAGCATATGATTCAATTAAGCTTCGCTCCAAAGGCATGGGAAGCAGGTTTAGCATTTACTATTCAGTGTGGAATGGGAATAGTCCTATTCTTCGGTTCTCGGGGTTTGTCAAATCTATGGCGTCGTATCCAGGTCGCAAAGTATGTAAAAATCAATAATGAAGAGGCCGAACATGAGGATCAATCGACCCGCTGACGCGGTCGATTGATCCTCGGCGTTGGATGTCCATTCTCAGAATGGTATTATCTATGTCATCTAATGAACAACTACAGCAGGAGTCAGAAAGACACGTCGTCGAAGCTTTCCTAAATACTGCCGGATTATCTTTTAATCCAGAATCCATTCAATCCCTCGATCCCCCACAGCCTGACACCATATGCACATTGACAGACGGCACCAAACTAGCATTTGAGCTAACAGAGGTAGTTGATCCAAAGCTTGCCCGTAACTACGATTTCGCTGTTGGTCTCAAACAAGCAATGTATCAGCATTATGATAGTATTGCACAAGCTAACCGTGATCAAATGGACCATCTGTTCGGGAATGCAGACATATTCATTGCTTTTGCAGAAGACACAACAAAAACTAAAGCTATCAGTATGATTCCCAGCATATTTGAATCTTTGCTCACATGTACAAGAGAGGTAGAGGGGGATATCGATAAAAGTATTCTTCCTAAAGGCACTAAACGCATCACAATTGCTAGAGGAGAGTTTGTAGGCCCAATGTTCAACGCTGCGGGGCTTGCCTTGTATATCAAAAATGTAATGACTGAACGCATTGCTAAAAAGTTTTCCAAAGGCTATGAGTGTAATTGTCCATTGGAGTTATTAGTTCACAGTAGTATAAAATCACTACAACCAGAGATATTGTGGCTGGATGATGTCCGTGAGCTAGTTCCATCATGTCTTAAGGAAACTCCATTTCGTAGAGTGTGGATTTTCGATTACGTAGAATCTAATATCATTTATGTATATCCGGATGTGTGACACATCCAACATGGGGCGGCATCTCGACGCTGCTGACGCGTCGCGAATGAGCCCCGCCGATATAGGAAAGACAAAGATCATCATGGAAATACGTCTCGCAAGACTGTCTGATTCTGAGAAAATCTATTTCACTCATAAAGCTTCCATTGTAGCTTTGTGTAAAGGCTATTATTGTGAACAAGATGTTATTGGATGGATTGACATTCTTTCGCCTGGTATCTATGAAGATGCTATCAATGAAAAAATAATGATTGTTGCAGAGGATGGAGACAAAATATTAGGTTTAGGCATACTTGATGCTGAAAACAAGGAAATCTGTGCGATTTATATCCATCCAAATTCAACAGGCATTGGCCTTGGTAAAAGCATTCTTCTCGAACTTGAAAATAGAGCTCATGAAAAGGGAGTCGATGTTTTGACTTTGTGCTCTACAACTAATGCTCTCGGTTTCTACGAATATCATGGCTATAAAAAAGAAGGACCAACATTCCATGAACTTCCGAATGGAATAAAGCTTGGATGCACAAAAATGCACAAGACTCTCAATCAAAACTGAAACTATAGCATCACCGTTTGCCCAGCATACGTTTGAGACGACGAAGGATCCCAGTACGTCCTAGTTCGACAGTGCCTTTGCTGGTGGCCTTGAGGTCTTCCAGGGCCTGGGCGTTTTGTTCGGTGCGGGTGGCGGCGAGGTCGGAGAGGAGTTGGGGGATTTCTTCACGCAGAGACAAGAGGCGGGTAAAGGCCTGGCGGTCGAATTCCAGGAATTCGCAGTCGGTGGCCGCGACGATGGTGGCACTGCGAGGCAGGCCGGTGAGCATGCTCATTTCACCCAGCAGCACGCCCGGCTGCAATTCGAACTCGATGTTGCGGGCGGCGTCCGCATTCGTGATGGTGCCTTTGAGGGTGCCCTTGAGAAGGACATAGAAGGTTTCGCCCTCGTCGTTTTGACTCATCAGGGTCTCGCCATGGGTGTATTGTATGCGTTGCACGTCACGGGCCACGGCCGCGAGTTCGTCGCGATTGAGCAGGCAGGTCCCTTCGCTGTTGGCCATGAGTTTACGGCCGAAATCGCTTTCGATGAGGTCATTGACCACGGATTCGATCTCGCTGGCCAGGCCACGATTAGGGCCGGGCCTAAACTTTCAACTTTATCACTATTACCCGCATGGCACTTTTTTATGACACCAAAATCGTATCTACATCCAATAGTATCAGAAGCGCAGCCAGGGGCCTGGCCGAAACTTTCAACTTATATCAGAAAGAGACAGAACCTTCGCTATTCAGAGTTCCTTGTTCATCTGTTCTGAGTTCGCTTTTAAACGCAGCCCCTCTCTATGCGTATGTCCCCCCATCATCATCGTTTCCCCAGCATACGCCTAAGACGACGAAGGATACCGGTGCGTCCGAGCTCCACCGTGCCTTTGCTGGTGGCTTTGAGTTCTTCCAAGGCCTGGGCGTTTTGTTCGGTGCGGGTGGCGGCGAGGTCGGAGAGGAGTTGGGGGATCTCTTCACGCAGGGACAAGAGGCGGGTAAAGGCCTGGCGGTCGAATTCCAAGAGCTCGCAGTCCGTGGTGGCGACGATGGTGGCACTGCGGGGCAGGCCGGTGAGCATGCTCATTTCGCCCAGCAGCACGCCCGGCTGCAATTCGAATTCTATGTTGCGGGCGGCGTCGGCATGGGTGATGGTGCCTTTGAGGATGCCCTTTAGAAGGACATAAAAGGTCTCGCCCTCATCGTTTTGACTCATCAGGGTTTCGCCATAGGTAAATTGAATGCGTCGCACGTCACGGGCCACGGCCGCGAGTTCCTCACGGCTGAGCAGACAGCCCCCTTCACTATCGGCCATAAGTTTGCGACCGAAATCACTGTCGATCAGGTCATCGACAATCGCCTCGATCTCGCTGGCCAGGGGCTTTTCGAACCGCTGGGCGTGGACGGCCTGCATGAAGTTGTCCAGGACGCGTCCGCTCATGGGGAAGGGAATCTCGATGCCACGTCGTTGGAACTTGTACCAGATCATGCGCATGACATTCCCCTCGATGGCCATGCGATGCTCGTATTTGCGGGTCCAGAAACGCAACACGTATTCGATACAGAAATCCTTGAAGCCTGTGACATAGGCGTCCGGAGCGGGGTGCTTTTCCACCTCGGGGATACCATGAGCCGCTTCCAATAAAGCCTCAATCACGTCACCCGGGGCATCACCGTAACTGGCGGAGATGGGCACCTCGTGACGACGCAGGCTGGAGGGTGAGGAGAAATTCTTTAATGTCTGATCGGCCAGCTTGCTGTTGGGTACGATCACGATATGGCCGCCGACCGTACGCAGGCGGGTCTCACGCCAATTGACCAGCACCACCCGCCCCACGGTCCCGTCCACCTCGATCCAATCACCGATGGACATGGAGCGACTGGTATGCAGGGACATGCCGCCCAGCAGATTGCCCAGCACCCCCTGCATGGCGAAACCGATGACACCGGTAACAATGGCGGTCGAGGTAAGCAGGACATTAATGGGTTGCCCCAATTGGTATCGGATCAGTACAAAGGCCACGGTCAGCATGATGGCCAGGCGCAGAAGACTGCGATTGAGGCGGGTCAAGGGACAGGGCTTGCCCAACTGGACGAAGCTTTCGACAAAGAGTCCTTCGACCAGGCGAACCAACAGATGGATGGCCCAAAAGGAGATCCAGGCCTGCAGGTAAGGCAACCAAATGACCGGTTCTTCCGACAGGTCGAGCCAACTGGACAATCCCAGGGAGGCCAGCAAGACCACCATGGAAAAGACCAGATAACTCAACAATACCCCCGCCATCTGCCCCAGAGAACGACGCTGCGACTCCACGCTCTCGGAATGGGCCTGGGTAAAGCGTCGCCGCACGGGCAAGGTCAACAGGTAGGCCGCCAACAAGATCCCAGCGGCCCAGGCCGCACCCTGAATATAAGGAAGAATACTATCCAAACCTCTCAGCATTCGTTCATTCCTTTCTAAGAGAAATCCACCCAACCCGGCCGAGCCAAGACACAGGCCGGAGATTGTTGTTGTAAGCGAGTCTCTATATCACGCAGGGATTCGTCATCCGCCTCGGGGGCGTGATGCCCCAATAACACCCGCGCAATGCCGACCTCCCGGGCAATCTCCAGCACGTCCTCACTGCAGGTATGTCCCCATCCGGCAAAGGTCTGCGACTCCTGCCGCTGGAAATGGGCATCCATAATCAAGGCATCTGCCGGGCGAGGGGATCGACAAAGGGATAAAAAGGCGGCGTGTTCGGCCTCACTGACCTGCTGCCATTCCACATCCGTGGCAAAGACCAGTGACGATCCACTTGCGTCTTCAATACGATAGGCCATGCAACCATTGGGATGGGGCATGGCACAACTCTCGACGCTCAGGTCACCGAGTTGCATTCCTTCCTGGGTAAACTCCGCAAAGGAGATGCGTGCGGCCATCTGTTCCCAGGTGATCGGCCAATAGGGCATGGTCAACAGACCGGTCACGGCCCGGCGTACGTCACCGGCTTCCGTGGTAGGTCCAATCAGGCGAAACGACCAGGCGTCGTCATAGAAGAGCGGATTCATGGTCAGGCCCATGAGGTGATCCAGGTGATAGTGGGAAAACAAAATGGTGACCTCGCCGGGACCCTGCTGCTGCAACTGCTCGGCCACGGCAGTCAGGCCCGTACCTGCATCCAAGACCAGACGCGACCCCGCATCGCTGACCACCAAGAGCGAGGTGGTCTCCCCGCCGAACTCACTGAACGCAGGCCCGGTCACCGGGCGACTGCCGCGCATGCCACCGATAAAGACTCGTAGACTCATTTTGAGGTCAACTCCCAAACACCGTCCCAATCCGACGGCGGTTCCATGATCAACTGGCGACAGCGCTCGACATAGTGACAGGCCGCCGGGTCGTCCGGCAAGGACTCGAACTTCGCCAGGGCCGCCTTAAAGTCACCGGCCCAAAACCATTTCAGTCCCTCGTCAAACGTTGGCCAGTGTGACGGCGTGGCATCTTCGGCCAGGCCGGTCAATTCATAGACGCCCACGGCGGACTTGCGTCCCACCACACGCAGGTCGGCGAGTTGGCGTCCGCTGAACCGGTCCGACACCTGGTCCCAGGTGCTCTGTGACACCATGGTCTCGGTACCGAAGGCCTTGTTGGCCCCTTCCAAACGGGCGGCCAGATTGGCGGCGTCCCCGAGGATGGTGTAGTTGAAACGTTGACTGGAGCCCATGTTACCGACCACGACCTCGCCGGTATTCAAGCCCACCCGCATACGCAGCTCCGCACCGGTGCGTTCGCGATAGATGTCACGCAGTTCGGCCAAGCGTCGCTGACAACGCAACACGGCCCGACAGGCCCGCACCGCATGATCGTCCTGTTGCAAGGGGGCGTTCCAAAAGGCGATGATGGCATCGCCCTCGTATTTGTCCAGAGTGCCGCCCTCGGCCAGGATGATGTCCGTCATCTCGGTGAGGTAATCGTTGAGCAAGGCGGTCAACTCCTCCGGGCTCAGGCGTTCGGAGAAGGTCGAGAATCCGGCCAGGTCGGTAAAGAGGATGGTCAATTCGCGTTTCTCGCCGCCCAACTGGAGGGCACCGGGATCACGCAGGATCTTTTCGATGATCTCACCACTGAGGTAGTGCTTGAAGGCGTGCTTGAGATAGGCCTTCTGGCGTCCCTCGGCCCAGTAGTTCATGCCCAGGGCCCCCACCAGAGCCAGGGCCGTGCCGATCTCTTGTACGACCAGTGGCCACCAGAAACCACGTGCATAAGCCGCCAAGCCGATCCCCAGTGATACCACCAGCCACAACACCGAACAGGGTCCGGCCTGCCACCAGCGTCCCCCATAGGTCAGTGACAGGGCCGCAGCTACCGAGACCAACAGCACACCAACAACGACGGCCGGGGTGGGTACCTCTTTGATAAAACTATCAGTGACCAGGTTGTCCAGAAAGGTGGTGTGCATGACCACCCCGGGTGACTTGGGATCAATGGGCGTGGGACGGAGGTCCAGCAGGCCCGGTGCACTACAGCCGACGAAGACCCAGCAATTCTTGAATGTCTCCGGGGACAACACGGGCTCCTCCCCTTCCTGCAAACGCAGTTCGGATTGGATCACCGCAGCCGCAGATACGGCCGCAGGCATACCCTGTTCACCCTTGAAACGTAAGATAACCTGTCCGTCCTCGTCGATGGGGATGTGATGCTCACCCACCTGCAAGGTACGATCGAGGACCTTGATTTCTACATCGGTTTGATTTGACAACCAGATTGCCAATCCCAAGGCCGGAATCGCTGTCTCATCAAAACGATAAAATGGCGTTAGCCGTCGATAGACCCCATCGCTATCCGGGTCTCCCTTCACATGTCCCCCGGCCACGGCCCCGGTGGCAATCTCAGCCACGGGAAACATCATCTGTCCTTCGATCAAAGCCACCCCGTTGACCTCATAGGCAGGCCGCTTAAGGTAAGTGGGCCAGGTGTCGCTTTGCTGGCCTTCCATCACGGCCAGAATCGTGGATGCCCCCTCCTGCAGGGCCGTTCCCAGAGCCTCGTCATCATAGACTCCATAGGTAGAGGGTTCAGTGAATAACAAGTCAAAGGCCAAGGCCTGGGCTCCACCCCGTTTACAAAAGGCCGCGATCGGCCCATAGATCTCACGCGGCCAGGGCCATCCCTCACCGATCTCGTTCTGAACCCAGTCCAGGCTCCCCTGGTCCAACAGGATCAGCTTGATCTGCGGTGAGACCTGTTCACGCGGAGAGAAAAAGCGGGCCCGCCAATTCCAGGTCGGTAACTCCCAGGCATCCAGACAGCCCAGTTGTCCCAGTAGCAGGGCCACGGCCCCACTGACCAACCCCACAGTGACACCCCGCATGCATTTATAAAAAGGTTTTTTAGGTTCACGGTTCACGGTTCACCGTTGTTTGCTGAGATCGTGATCACTGTATCGCCGCAATGGATCCCATGGCCTTTTCAAAGCGAGCCTGGCGTGCGGCATGGCTGGCGTTTGCTCCACCGACGCCCTGATTCTGCAAAGCAGACACCCGCTCATTGGCCGAAGGATGGGTCTTGGCAAATCCCAGGCCACCGGCATGGGCCAGGCGTTCATCCATACGGTTGAGCATGGTGATCATGGCCGACTCAGGATAACCGGCCTGCTGCAACAGGGTCACGGCCGCGGCATCGGCCTGACGTTCCTGTTCACGGGAGTAGCCGCTGGTGGTTAAGGTCATGACCACGTCACTGACGCAGCCTTCGAACTGACGCGTCAGGTCGGCCAAGTCGTCACTACCGAATTGCTTGGCCGACTCGGCAGCAATGATGGTAAAGGCCTCGGTCAGGCGTCCTTGTTCGATGGCGGCCAGGCCGTGACGCCCTTCCACATGGGCGATCTCATGGGCCAACACGGCAGCCAATTCATTTTCACCTTCACAACAGGCCAACATGCCGCGTGTCACCAAGATCAAACCGCCCGGTGCGGCAAAGGCATTGATCTCATCCGAGTCGAGCAGCAGGAAGTGATACCCGCCAAAGGTCTCGGGACGTTGCGAAAACACAGCCAGGGATTGGCCCAACAGGTTGAGATAAGCGTTGGCCTGGGGTTGGTCCAAGGGGGGGTAGCTTTGAAACACCTGCGCAGCTACAGCACGACCGATGTAGTATTCCTGCTCGGGCGTGAGATCTTCTTGAGTTTTTTCCAGGGCCGCGGCACTGCGTTTGATGGACTCACCCTGGTCCTCATCGATCAAACCGGCCTCCTGGGCGATCTGGGTACCGATCTCGGTTACGGCCTCACAACCAACCATCAGGGCCAAGGCACACAGGCTCAGTGAAATGATCGCGCGTTTCATTGGGCACCTCCTGCCAGGTCTCCCTGGGCCAAGAAATCACGGATCTGATCCTCGCTCACCACAAAGGTCGCCATGCGATCGACCCAGGTGAAGTCCAGGGTCCCCGCTTGCCTGAGTTGTTTCTCCACCTGCTCGTTAAAGCCCTTACCGGCCAGGGCCACTTCATCGTTGGACACCGCCACGGCCGCATCCGTGGTCCCGGACTGCAGGGCCAGCTTTTGGGTGGACAGGGCCGATTGATGGAGCCATCCCTTCTGGCCATCGGCCAAGGTCACCGGAATCCATCCTCGATCCAACGGTCCCGCCTCGACCGCCTCGCCATACGCGACCGTCCCCACGGTCTTTCCGAGTTGCGACGGTTTGGCCTTGACCTTGGCCTGTTTGACCTGCACCGTCATCGTTGCCGCTACAGCCGCCCCAGCCAACACCAAGACCGGCAGCAGCCTCATCCATGAGACCTTCATGACCTATGCCTCCATTCTTCCAAGCATTGTTACGTTCCATCCAACCACCAAAACACCAACCCAAACCCGGTGAATCGATGTCACATCATGCCCCATGGGTTCAACTCTGTCAAGGGCCGGCTCCCCCACTCGTTACGAGCGTACCAACCGCTTGATGGTCCGGTCATTTAACGGTTGAATGACACAGGTCTCCTTGGGAAGGCCTTGATGCAAATCCGACGAGGGATCGGTGGCTTCGTAAGACAATTGACACAGGTAAATGCCCACATCCTTGCCCTTGAGTTCCACGGTGGGTGGCCAGAACTGATTCTCCTTGAGCACCAACTGCCGCCCTACCGATTCCGTGGCCCGGCCTGAGAATCCAAACAGAGCCAGGGTGATGGCATTGTGGGTGTAGTCGTTGACGGCAATAACGATCCCGGCGTCACGTCGTTCCTCATGCCAGGGACAGGCACTCCACTTGCCCTTGTCGTTGATGTAGTGCAGACCGGGCAAGTCGCGTTCACGACGGCGATAGGGATTGAAGGTTCCCCCGAAACAGCTGGGGGTATTACGATCCGTCGGTCGGTATACACTGAAAAAGGGCAAACGGGCCTTGTCCATATCCGTTACAAAGGGCTTGCAGCCGCAGAGATCGGCCAGGAAAAACTCCAAGAGATAATTCACCCGCTGGCTTCCCACGATGATGGTGGTACCGGGCTTGGAATTGTTCTTCAACTCCGAGAACAGTTCACCGGCATGTTCCTTATCCTTTTCCAGTAGACGCTGATCCAGGTTGGGATCGCCAGGGGAATGACGAAAAGGCACATACACAAACTTGAGTGGCGGCATGGGATCGCCCCCTTGCATAGGCTGGGACAGTTGCCGGACAATCTGCCCCACGGCAATGGAGTCCGAAGTGGAAATCCAACGGGAGGACACCGTCGGTTGGGTGGTCGAACGGTACTCGCCCTGATACAGGGTTACCTCTCCGCCCCGCCGCACCATGGCCTCCCACAGAGCCGCACGTCCCGAGCCAAAGAGCCCCCCTGGTAATTCATTGACCGGCACCCCCTTGGCCTGGAGCCAAGAACAGATCTGACTCAGCAATGTCAGTGACACTGTGGGGGTACGGTTGTTGTAGAGCTTGGCAATCGTGTGTCGATTCACCCCCATATCATTGGCCATCTGTTGAATGATGCCATGATTATCCATCTGATGTCGGGCCAACAAACGACGTAAACGAATTTCAACCTGCATACAACACCTCCACGCCTATTTGGCGAACAAAACACCCATAAGAGGCTAAATATGGCCAATAATTATAACATATCACTAATACAACACAAACGGTAACCGGCTATCAATCGCAACATTTCTCCTCATGTTGGCCACGGCCCATCTATCCGGGCTTTAAGGCCTAATTGACTTATTGACCGACAGTTAAGTAAGCTAAGGAAAGGTTACCGACATGACGTCCATTTTATTAGGTGTGGACAGTATATGAAACAGAATTTTAGTTGTTCAAATGTTGTTTCACAGCCCCCTGGGCCCAACACCCCTGTCTCTGCTCAATCCCGATCTCGCTCTCGTTCCTTAGGAGTCCTCCCATGCATCGCTCCCTTGTACAAGCAGCGCAAAAACGCTTAAAGTCCGCTGCCTGGCCCTCAACATTCACTATCAAGGCCATGGCTTTCCTGGACCATAACCCCACCGAAGACGATCTCCTCAATTCCTTAGAACACCAAGCTCACATCCCAGTTACCCTAGAAGCCCTCTGTGCCCTGCGACTCGAATCTCCGCAACTCTATGAACGTCTCTGCCTCACCCTCGGCAGCCACCCCAGTGTCAGTTGGAGTATGATTGACAGCCTCAATCACCTGGCCTGGTACGATGGTATGCGAGCCTTCATGGATCTGCCCAATCCACTCAAATGCAGCAAGGCCTACCCCTTTTACATTCTCGCCCGTAACAAGATCTTCTACCCCAGCGACATGATGGGCTCCACCTTCGAGTACCATGTCAAGGGGTTCTGGGCCCTATTGGCCGCTGCTCGAATTGGACACTGGCAACAGATCCAACCCAACATGCTCGCGATCGTCAATATGCTGCACACCCACTTGAACGAAGAACAACCCACCCCCTTCATCACCTACTTCTGTGCCTTACTATTGGGCGCTTCCTCCCCTTAAAGGACTGTTCCTTTCGACTCCAAACCTTTATCCAGGAACCCGTCCACCCCGCACTCAACAGTCTGGCTATTTTGACCCTGGGCCATCTGCACGCCCTGCAAAGTAAGGAAGAAGAAGGTTAAACTAATCCTTGGGAAAAAAGCGGGCGTCGAGCTTAAAGAGACGCTCGACCGGGACATTGAGAAGATCGTCTTGAGACAACTGCAAGCGAGAACGAATCCCCTCTAACACGTTCTCAATACATTCCTCATCCGCAGCAATCACCGTGAACCAGATATTGTAATGATCGTCACGCTGGTAACTATGTGTGACCTCCTCATAGCTGGCAATCACATCACTGGCCCGTTCCACCTGCCCCTCAGGCACATGGACCGCAGCCAGAGTGCTACTGTACCCCAGCTTGCGTGAATCCAAACTCGCACCCAATCGTCGAATCACACCGGCCTGCTTGAGGCCCTCAATGCGCTGCCAGACCTCTGCAGTGGCGATCCCCAACTCATCGGCCAGCCCCTGATAGGGAGACTCCTCCATAGGAAACTCATTCTGCAGCCAGCCAATCAGGCGGCGGTCAATTTTGTCCATAGCTGACTCGTTCATACCGGCAGTCTAGCAGAGCCCCCCACCGAATGCAATAATAGCGACACTTGCTATATGGGAAAAAAAGTGCGGGTTCCAGGTTCACGGTTCACCGTTCAAGGTTGGTTGAATTCTTTTTTAACCATGAACCCAGGAACCGTGAACTGTGAACCTATTTCTGGCTATTGCCCAAGACCACTACAGTGTTATCAATATTGACGTCCTTCTCTCGACCCGGTATAAAGCTCGCATGTTCACCTATACCACCAAAATTCGCTTGCACCACACCGACGCGGTCGGACGCATTTTTTTTAACCAGATCTTCACCCTGGCCCACGAATGCTACGAAGATTTCCTGAGCAGCATCTACCCCATGGCCCAATTCCGCCAAAGCGGTGATTTTCTCCTGCCCATCGTCCACGCCGAGGCAGATTTCCACGTCCCCCTCAAGGTTGGACAGAACATTACCCTCAATATGAGCCTGGAGAAGCTGGGCAATAGCTCGTTCCACTTGATCTACAAGGTCGAGACCGACGAAGGCGTGCTCGCCGTGACCGTCAAGACCTCACATGTATGCGTGGGGAGACAGACTCAGAAATCCATCCCAGTACCCGAACCATTGCGAACAGCCCTAACTGAACTAAGCTGAAAGCGACGCTTCAATACGTCTTGCTCCAGGACGAAGCAAAAACTCGCTGATGATTAAGGCATAAAAGATCGTGAGAATAGAAATGGAGAATCCCAAAGCGATGTCCTGCATGTTATCCATATTAGCATGAAGCATTTGAATCCAGCCAATAAAAGCAGCGACGATTCCAGCAGAATAGAAATAGATGATTAGCTGTCGCAACACCTTGGCACTTTTCTCACTGGACACATCACAGGAATTCCGATAACTCATACAACACAAGGTAAGCAAGGCCTTAGCAACTTCATTTGGGCGAAATGTCATTAGGGCCAGACCAATCGGCACGCCCAGAGAAATAATCAGCGAGGGAATATGCAAAAAATCGCCGATCCCCCCTCCTATGATGATACATCCAAAGGTAATTCCAAATGTGATTACAAGTCCCGCCAGCATAATAACAACCTTTCACAGATCCCCATAACAGTTGGTTTTAGACAAAAATAGACTCCCAATTCTCCATAACATTAATAACGTCAAACTGGACATTGGGCTTTAGCTGTGTACCATACTTTTCTGATCTGGTTAATAGCTGCTATCGCAGCTGGAGTTGACCCAAAGAACCTTCGGGTTTCTCGCAGAGCAACCCTGTGGTTAAGAGTACCCTCTCGCCCGCTTGGCCAATTCCTCCCGGCTCACCTTCACCCCTTCCGACAGATCCTTCGGCCATAATAAAAAGGTGTCCGGTACTTTAAATGATTCCAACTCCGCCAGGGCTTCAAGCCATATCTGTCGTTCCGGCATCGTACCGTCACGCGTGTCTATGAAGGCCACCGGCCGCTGACCAAAGCGTTCGCTGGGAATGGGCACCACGACGCATTGCTTGACATCCTCAAGCTGTAACAACGCACGTTCGATCTCTTCGGGATAGATATTCTCCCCACCCGAGATGAACAGGGTATCCTTACGTCCTGTGATATGTAGATAGCCTTGAGCATCGAGATGACCGAGGTCGCCCGTGGCGAACCAACCGTCCTCATCAAAAGGCCGCTCCCATCCCTGCTCAGTCCAATAGCCTTGAAAACGTGTATCTCCCCTTACCTCGATTTCACTGGTATCCGAAACACGTAACTGGCGATGCGGCAAGACCTGCCCCAAGTGCCCCTCAGTATTCACAAGCGTAGTGGTGATCTGCGAGGCCATCTCAGTGGAGCCATAGCTGACGTACAGATTGAGGCCCAGGTCGCGGCCACGATCCAACAACGAAGCCGGACAATGGGCTCCCCCCACGAGGATGGCCTTGAGACGTTGCAAACCCGCGTGACATGCAGAATCACCCAACAAGTCGCGTAATTGTGTAGGCACTACAGACAGGTGGGTAAAGTCTTTTTTTTGCACCGCCTCGCCCAACGTTTCGCCTGATCTGAGAAAGTGCAGTCCACCACTATGTAACAAAGCCCGCATGATCAGGGCAAAGCCGCTAATGTGATACATCGGCAGAGACACCAGCCAGGTCTCATCTGCACCAAAAGAAATCTGAGCCTCAGCTCCTTGGGCACTGGCCAAGTGGTTGCCCAGGCTATGAACCACCCCCTTGGACAAGCCCATACTGCCGGAGGTCAGCAGAATACTGGCTTCTTGACTGATATCCAGCGCCAACGGGCCCCAACTGATCCCGCTAAAACAAGCGTCCTCAACACCGGGAAGATCCTCTTCTCGCAGTAAGCGATCACACTGCATCGCACGCAGGGTTTGATCTACCCGGGGCGTGCTATACCGCAGACTCAAGGGCACCACCATGGCCTTTAACTTCCAGCAAGCCAGGACGGTCAACACTAAAGAACAGGACGCCGGGGCTTGAATCCCAATGCGTTGACCTGCTTGCACTCCCAGGCTTTGCAAATGGGCCACTGCAGTTTCGATCTGCTCCAGTGTCACACCCATAGCCGCCCGCCCTCCATACGCAGGCCATACTCGCTCCAGTCGCAATCCAACCAACGCCAGGTATCCAATCCCTGCGGAATCACCCCGAAACCTTCCTGATAAGCTAAACGAGCATAACTCCGTAGGGCCCAAGGCCCCTCAAAGCAACTGCTGATCACCACCTGGATGTCACGCGTCTGGGCCCATTGAATCCAATCCTGCATTGCCTTAAAACCTCCCAAGATCGCGGGTTTCAGCACCAATGCCGCCACTTCGGAGAAAGGCTCACCTGCCAACAAGGATTCATCCCAAGTCACGGGCAGGCCCGTCATCCGGATAAAATCGGCGTGATCTTCATAGCGATGCGTAGGTTCTTCAATATACTCAATATCCGACGGACCTACAGCTTGACCGAACCGACAGGCCTGCTCCAAACTCCAAGAGCGATTGGCATCCAGACGCAAAGTGGCATGCCCTTTGATCTTAGACTTAATCACTAAAATCCGTTCGATGTCACGCTCTAGGGATTGTCGCCCCACCTTGACCTTGATGGACCGATAGCCCTCGTCTAAAAGAGACTCGACTGAATCATCACCGGTCATAAGCAGACCATTGAGTGCAACAGACACAGGCTGTTTACTCCCCACCGCATCTCGCATCACCATTCCAATGGCATTTCGCACGGACGGATACAGAGCCGCCAGGTCCACGTTAGGCCATGGCAGTTCCCGTAATTGGCGTTCGGCTTGCTCCAGACTTTCACGGTGCAGACCGGGCAAGGGAGAACACTCCCCGACATAGAGTTGGCCTGACTCGCTCGTCATTTCCAGAAGCAGTCCACAACGACAGGTCAAGGTCTGTCCCCCTATGGTCAAGGGCCTGAGCAAAGGCAGTTCGAAACGCTTTATGGCAGTGTCAACGATCTTTATATTCATAACAGCCAACCGATCGCAAACAATACACTGTAACCGATCAGGAGTTTACCCGTCAAAGCCAGTAGCTGATTCATCTGCTCCGGATTGGGCTGGGCATACATTCTACGCACCAGGGGAACCGCCCCGCTCAGGGATGCCAGGGCCAACAAGGCGGCATAATGTCCCTGAGCCAGGACCACTAATAACACGGGCACCAAACAGGCCCCGATCAAGGTTGCGGCATATTCGGCTCGGCCAAAGCCGAGTCCCCAACGGACCACCAGGGTGCGTTTGCCCGTGTCACGGTCGGTGTGATAGTCACGTACGTTGTTGACCGTTAACACGGCCGTGGAGATCAAGCCCGGCCCCAATCCGGCCAGTATCGCCAGGGCTGTGACCTTCCCACGCAAGACATAATAGGTCCCGGCCGTGGCCACCAGACCGAAAAAGAGCAGCACAAACAGATCAGCCCAACCGCGATAACCCAAGGGACAAGGGCCAGCCGTATACAACACGCCACAGGCAATGGACAGCACCCCGATCACCAGGATGGGCCAGCCGCCCACAATCACCAGATAGAGTCCCAACAGAGTTGCGATACCAAACACCACCACCGTGGCGACCAACATCTGCCGCGGTGTCACCAATCCGGCTGCCGTCGCCCGCGTCGGGCCCACACGATCCTCGGTATCGGTGCCCTTGATAAAATCGAAATAGTCATTGGCGTAGTTGGTGCCGATCTGGATGAATACCGCAGCCATAAAGGTCGCCATAAAGACCGGCAAGCTCCAATGGCCATCGGCATAGGCCATGGCCGCCCCAATGATCACCGGGGCCATCGCCGCGGGCAGCGTCTTGGGCCGGGCACTGGACCACCAGATGTTAATAGCACGACGTAAACTCGAAGACAACATAAGTACTAGCTTATTCCATCAACCATGAACTGTGAACCCAGCAACCTTTTTCAAGACCTGAAGGGGCCAAAGTCTGGGGCACGTTTTTCCACAAAGGCATTACGGCCTTCCTGGGCCTCGGGCGTTTGATAAAAGAGCATGGTGGCACAACCGGCCAGTTCCTGCAACCCTGCCTGACCATCGCAGTCGGCATTCATGGCCGCCTTGAGGCACTGCAGGGCCACGGGTGACTTGGTCAACATCTCGCGACACCAGGTCACGGTCTCGGTTTCTAATTGGGCCAAAGGCACCACGGTATTGACCAGCCCCATGTCCAGGGCCTGTTGGGCATTGTACTGCCGACAGAGGAACCAGATCTCGCGGGCCTTTTTCTGACCCACAATGCGGGCCATGTACGAGGCCCCATAGCCACCATCAAAGGACCCCACCTTAGGACCGGTCTGGCCAAACACGGCATTGTCCGCGGCAATGGTCAAATCACACATCAGATGCAGCACGTGTCCCCCACCAATGGCATAACCGGCCACCATGGCGACCACCGGCTTGGGGCAACGGCGAATCTGACGTTGAAACTCCAACACATTGAGACTTTCCTGTCCCGACTCGTCCTGATAACCGGCCTGGCCGCGAATCTTCTGGTCACCCCCCGAGCAAAAGGCCTTATCCCCTTCGCCGGTCAAGATGATAACACCGATGTTTCTATCCGCCTGGGCCTGGCTAAAAGCCGCCGACATCTCCCGCACAGTCTGAGGCCGAAAGGCATTGCGAACCTCGGGTCGGTTGATGGTGATCTTGGCCATACCCTCGGCGGTTTCAAACTTGATATCGTTAAAGGTTCCGGCGGATTGCCACGTGACATTACTCATTATAATGTTTCCTTTAATTCAGGATTTATGAAACAGAAGAAGATTGCTTCGTCGTTCCTCCTCGCAATGACAACTATCAAACTGGCCTTTGGCCATTAAACAAGCGGTCATCGCGAGGAACGAAGCGATCTTCATTTTTTTAACAATCTCCCATCTTGGTAGGGTCAAACAATGCCAGAATCTTTTGCTTCATGCTCTTTCTCAAAGCAAAGCTCTCTTGCCCATCCACCTCCACTTCGATTAGACACTGCTTCTGCTGAGCTAACGCTGTTTGATAGGCTTGATCGAACTCTGTTTTGGTCAGGGCCAAGGCATAGTCGCAACCAAAGGTCTGGGCCAGTCCCTGAAAATTACAGGCGTGTGGAGCCAGGAAGTACTCCTGGAATACATCCTCTTCCTGGGCGATGGGCAAAAAGCGAAAGATGCCGCTGCCGTGATTGTTGATCGCAATGATGATGACCGGAGTTTTACAACTGGCCAACATGGACAGGCTGCTGCTATCGTGGATCAGGGCCATGTCACCGATCAGCAAGGTCGTAACACAGTCGTTGCCCTCGGCCCAACCCAAGGCCGTAGCCACGATGCCATCAATGCCACTGGCCCCGCGATTGGCGGCCACCTTGATGTCACTGCGGTTTGCAGTCCCATAGAGATCCACATCACGAATGGGCATACTGTTAGAGACAAACAAAGCCGTCCCCTCAGGAATCATCTCACTGACTCGACGAGTGACATACGGCTCAGATAGACTCGATTCGCTCTCTATCGATTTAGCGATGATCTCTTGAATGGTTTGAGCCTTGACTGAAATGGCTTGCGACCAATCCGTCAAGAGCTTTTGCTCTAATGCATTGACCAACTGTGAGGCTACATGGGCTACGGAGGCCTGAATACGTTCGGTTACGCAATGAATGGGATCGTAACGCCTGGGTGTATCTTGCACCACGAGGTAGTGATCGGGCCGATACTCTTGAAAATACAGCCCCACCCGCTTAGAGGTGATGCGCCCACCCAGGTGCAGCACAACTTGAGGGCGACAGGACTCGCTAAAAGACTTCTCCATCAACTCCTGATCAAAGTGACGCATCATGTGCGTGCCCACCTCGGCCAAGCGCAGACCGCTGGTTAGATCGGCATAAACCGGCCAGTTCAATCGGTGGATTAAATCACGTACAGCCTGGCGATCGCAGTCATTGTCCAACCGCCCCACCATCAACAGGCCTTTCTCGGTTTGCTGAATTAATTGACTAAGCCTTGACAGGGTTTCATCATCAAGCTGTGGTGAGGCTTGGGTGTAGGTTGTCCAAGGCGTGTCTTGAGCCTGCCAGGTACGCAGTGACTCCCATTGTGGTTGCGGTTCAAGCCCAGACAAAAACGGCTCGCGGATCTGCCAGTTGAGATGAACCGGCCCTGGATCGAGACCGTGACAGCGATAAACCGCCTGATCCAGTGTAGTCCACAGAAAGGCAGGATCGATCTCTGCTGTGGCACAGGGCAATTCAAACTGCCAACGCACGGTGGTTCCAAAGAACCGCGTTTGATCGATGGCCTGGTTGGCACCGGTATCGAGCAATTCCGGTGGGCGATCCGCAGTGAAGATCAACAGGGGAATCCCGTCCTGGCTCGCCTCGACCACCGCGGGCATACAGTTGGCGACTGCCGTGCCCGAGGTCGTCACCACCACCGCGGCCTGGCCCGTGGCACGGGCATAGCCCAGAGCCCTGAAGGCAGCCCCGCGTTCATCATAGCAGAGAGTGGCCTCGACTCCAATTTGTCGGGCCGCGGCCACGGTCAAGGGGGTACTGCGTGAACCACAACCCATATAAAACCGACGACACCCCAGGCGATAGAGTTCTTCTACCATCCACTGGGCCCAAGCGAGATTCAGGCTGCATTGAGGTTGTTGAGGCATAGGCGGTTTATTTCACAAACAATTCAGTAAAGGGACGCATCTTGTTACGTATTTCATCCCATTCCTGTTCGGGATTCGACCCCTTGACAATACCCGCTCCTGCGTAGATTGCAAGGGTCTTTGCCTGACACAGGGCCGAGCGAATGGCCACGCAAAACTCGGCCTGGTCACGTCCAATCCAACCGATGGGCCCGGCATACCAACCCCGTTGCAGGGATTCGACCTTGTGCAACTTCTCCCAGGCCCAAGGCCGAGGATAACCCAACACCGCAGCCGTAGGATGCAGGGCCTGTAGGATTCCGGCATCGTCCACATCACCCTTGAGTCGTCCCTGCAAAGAGGTCTTGAGATGCGTCAGTGTCCCCCAAGCCGCTAGTTCCTTGCCGCCCTGAACCTGCACGACATCGCAGACATGCTCCATGGCCTCCTGTACATCGCGGATGACCACATCCTGTTCATGATTTTCCTTAACCGATTCCCGTAAGGCCCCGTTCTGATTGGCCGTCCCGGCCAGGGCCTCACTCAACAGGTCTCGGCCCTCACGTCGATACAACAACTCGGGCGAACGCCCCATGAAGATCGACTGTTCAAGTCCCAGGAAAAACTGATAGGCATCCTGCCCCTCATGATTCAAGGCCGCCAAAATGGCGTGAGGCTCCAGGTCTTCTGTTGTCTCCAGCTCTCGACAACAGGCCAGCACCAGTTTGCTGGAATGTTCGCCCAAGGAATCCAACACGCCCTGCACCCGCTGACACCAGGTCTCTCGATTGGGCGTTTGCATGTTACGTTGTACCGACCCGAGCCCGATTTCGATAGACGACGGTAGTGACGTCGTAAGAGATTGCAATTCACTTAAGAGCGACGCAGGTGTCACGTCCTCGTTACTTTGAACTTGCAGCACCAGCCGGACCTGTTCTCGGTCCCCTTCCAAAAGCACACGTGGCACAAAGAAATAGAACTTACCAAACGATTCCCATTGATCTACCTCAGTCCCTCGCTGATCAAAGGCCATCCCCCCAAAATAACGCACCCCTTCATCCGACTGAGCCAAGACCCGATTCATCGCAACCATGGCCTGATTGAGATCCTGGAATTGATCGTCTTTAACAACATGGGTTATCCCCACACCCGCCACCCAGTCATCCTGCCCCCGGCCCTGCCAGAACCAATGGGGACGTACCGTCTGCCCCCGCAACCAGACGAGTGGATCGAGCGATTCAACTGGCAAGCCAATCCGCACGATCCCAGATCCCGACCGACCCTGCAATTGCGAGGCAACAGCCTCCTTTAATTCATGTCTCTTTAGTTGCAACATAGATATAAGCGATCTTTCCCGATAGCGGGATGGCTATGACGTCTGTAAATCCCTTTTTACGCAGGTGATCCTGTAACTGTTCAGGCACAAAGAAACCCTGCACCGAACTGGCCAGGTGTTGATAGGCCTGGCGTGAACCCGACACCAATCCACCCAACACGGGAATGATGCGGGTTAAATAAAAACGGTAAAGCACCCCAAACAATCCGCCCGGAGCCGGAGCAAATTCCAGAATCAAGGCCTTACCGCCCGGCTTCAATACGCGATAAATTTCCTCTAGCCCCACCATCAAATGCGGCAGATTGCGCAGACCAAAGCCCATAGTCACCACATCGAACGAGTCACTCTCACAGGGCAAGGCCTCGGCGTCACCACAATGCAATTCCAACCGCGACTGCAAGCCCACACGATCGGCCTTGACTTGCCCCAGGGTGAGCATATCCTCAGTCAGATCCACGCCCACGTAATGTCCCGTGCCATAACAGCGTTCAAAGGCCAGGATCAGATCACAGGTCCCGGTGCAAACGTCCAACACACGTTGACCGTCCTGAACCGGAGCCAGCCGAGCCACCTTACGTCGCCACAGCCAGTCCTGGCCAAAGCTCAACACATGATTCATCAAATCATAACGTTGCGCAATCACCGCAAAATAGGCTCGAATAGTGTCCTTATCCTTCATGGGGGCGTATTGTCGGAGGGATGGCCTGGGGTGTCAATGAGATAATCCCCAATCGAAAAACGCACCCTATCAATGCCTCTCGCCCGTTCGCTATCACTCACTCAAGATCGCAGAGGCGCAGAGAAACACTCTTTAGAAATAACTCCGCGTACTCCGCGATCACTGCGAGAGACACAATCCATCCCATTTGCGTGCAACTTGGCATGAATATTAACTTCTTGACAAAAAGGCACTTAAATGGCATTTTGAAATTAATTAGCGTTTTAACCATTATGGGATAGGTAGCAGGTATGTCTAATACACTGTTGAACTGAAATCATGGGAATCATCGTTCTCGACAAATGCTATTTACAGAGCGCATCTTGGCAAAAAATTTGCGATCTAGCAGAACAACACGACCTTATTGTTTCGGGCAACCTCTTCTATGAACTTCTAGATGGAGATCCAGATGACCGCCGAAGATCCTTCGCGAAGTTTCCGCGGCGCGAAAACCCGGTTAGTCTGATCGAGAGTCTGTTACCTCTACTGAAGCATGAAGAAGAAACTCACACTCCGGCGTATAACATCCTGAAATATACTATTGACGTATCCTTTAGCTTCAATCCAAACCTAAAGGAATCCGGATACGAACTACCGAAAAACGCTCTTGAAACGCTTGCGGACAATAAAAGACATGCTCGACTCGCAGTTAAATCCTACGTTAAACGGACAAATGCATACGTAGATATGTTTCATCGTGTCACAACGGGTTCGGACAAAGAACGAAAAACAGCTCTAGCAGAGATAGAAAAGGAAATAGCAATTCCTAAGAATACAATTTCCTTATCACTCTTGTCCAAGATAACTCTTTGAAAAGGTCATAAAAAAGTATCTCCGGGATTGGTATACTTGTTTTGCCCAAACAATGAACCAATACAAACCGGAGATGCAACTATGGTAAAGGTTGGCAGTTTATTCTCGCAAGTGCTTTCTTTGATAAATCGTAATGACTTTGCCCGGGCCGTTCGCCACTGGGACGCAGAACGAGGAGCGAAAGGCTTTCGATGTTGGGATCAATTTGTAGCCATGATATTCTGTCAGCTAGCTGGGGCCGACTCATTACGTGAGATCTGTGGTGGACTGTCCACTGCGATGGGCAAGTTGACGCATTTAGGCCTCAAAGAGGCCCCGGCACGCTCAACTCTGAGCTATGCCAATAGCCACCGACCGTGGCAGCTCTTTGAAACGATGTTTTATCACGTGTACAAGCAGGCCGATTCGCTTGCTCTCAGACAGAAGCGGCGTTTCCGCTTTAAGAATCCCTTGGTCAGCATTGATGCCTCAACGATCGATTTGTGCCTCAGCCTGTTTGACTGGGCCAAGTTCCGTCGAAAAAAGGGAGCCGTCAAGCTACACTTGATGCTTAATCACCAAGGATGTCTACCTCAATGGGCCTATCTCAGTACGGGCAAGGTTCACGAGGTCAAAATTGCTCAAACGCTTGAATTTGAGCCTGGGACAATCGTTGCCATGGATCGCGGCTATGTTGATTACGAACTGTTTGACCGCTTGACTCGTCAAGGCGTCTGGTTTGTCACGCGATCCAAAACCAATATGGCCTACCGTGCCGTCAAAAATCGCCCTATACCGCAGCGTGGTTCCGTCTTAAAGGATCAAGAGATTGTTTTAACGGGCCGTTACGCCAAGCAGAAATGCCCGAGACGGTTACGTCGCGTTGTCGTCTGGGACGCAGAGAACCAGAAGGAACTGGTGCTTTTAACGAATCACATGGACTTTGCGGCCAGTACCATTGGTCGGATTTATAAAGATCGCTGGCAGATTGAGCTGTTTTTCAAGGCGATCAAACAGAACCTCAAGATCAAGACGTTTGTTGGGACCAGTGAGAATGCGGTCAAGATTCAGATTTGGACAGCATTGCTGTGTATGCTGGTCTTTAAGATCTTACAGATGCGTTCTACGTTTGCATGGAGTCTGTCGAATCTATCGGCCATGCTAAGGTTTAATCTCTTAACGTATCGAGAGTTATGGACCTGGTTAGATAAGCCGTTTGAAACACCCGCCTTGGGTCCTCCTGAGGCTCAGTTGCTGTTATTTGAACCGTAGTTGGACAGCATAATGACAATGAGGTTAAAACCAGAGCCGCAACCTAAACTCAGAATGCAGGAACGCCTTGTCCGAAACATGTGTTTCGGCAAAGGATTTTAAAGCGTAATCAGCAGAGGCTGATTATCTTGGACAGCAGTGTTTCCTTATATAGATTCATCGGTAACCCCAAGCTTCCGCCTGCGGATCTGTTAACAGAAGATTGGGCCACTTATAGGTTTTACCAGACAAGTTTATTATTTTCACTACATACAATTCATAGGCATCGAGGACCAATTCCAATTCCTTTATCAGACGCGGAGTTTGAACGTCTTGAACATGACATTCATGATCATGTAGTTTTATGCATGGGTATTTTAGCCGGTGGGTTAGCGACGAAAGAAAAAAAACTCAAGAAATGGTGTGCAATACTCAGCCCCAAAACCTGGATAGTACCTTTAAGTAAGGAGTGATTCGACTTAAGGAGATAAGTAATGAAAAAGACAACCAGATGGATTAGCGTTCTTTTGTTGGCATGCTTTATTTCAGGCTGCATTTCTTATTCAAGCACGACCCTCATAGCCAGCAAAGGCAGCACCTCAAGCACCACCATCAATGGGAAGACTCTAAAATTGAAAGATAACGTGCTTACCTACGAAGACAAGACGTTCGAGGTTCCAGATGGGGTTGCCGTTTGTATCAAAAGTTACGATGACAAGGTCATGAAGATATTCGTTGGCAGCAAGTTGGTATATGAAGAGGACATTGAGTTACATTGAAACCGTACCATCAATGACCTTGTATTGTTTTTCCACAGGAAGGCGCCTACGGCTTTGGAAGGCTGAAAGCTTGTGTGATCAGGCTAGAGTTGACGTGGGTCGCCGTCATGGACACGCTCTGCGAGTCCCCCTGCTTCGCAGGGCGTCCTGCGGGTAAGGTGCGTTTCAGAAGCGAGCTTCTTACTCGCCCCTCCCCTTGAACTTGAGTGACGGCTGATTCCATTTGATGGAGAGGCATTAGCCGGTGTGGATGATTCGGATGGAAGTTTCTGTTCTTATTTGACTGCCGTCCAAATGAAAAAGCCATCATAATCGCCCATCGCATTCAGCGTGTGAGCAAGGCAGGAGTCTCGACCGAGCTTGCTCGATGAGAGACTCAAGCCGCAGCGAACAGGGACGCCGAAGGCGTCCGGCACGTGCAACGTGCCATCAAGATGAACGCGTCCCACGAACACAGGCGACAGCCCATAAAACTAGAACCTTCCATCCGAATAACCAGCGAACTAGATGGAATATTCATCGCGAAACCAGTCCCACAAAAAACCTAGGTCCAGCCGACAGCACACCCGTCTTCCAAAGCCGAAGGCGCCTTCCTGTGAATAAAAAACCTAAACAAGCTTTTTGCGACTCTGCAAGGTGAGCGTGCCGAAGACCAGAATAAGTACTCCTGACAAGGCCGCGATCCAACGGTAGGACATGAGGCCACCGTATTCGTCCGCGGGCGTGACCAGGGACTGGGCCTCTTGACCGAGGGACTGATCCGGGGCAAAACGAGCGATTTCTCGCAGGGCCTTGGCGGTCTCGACCGGGGGCAAGGCTTGATCTGCAACAATCTGTTGTTGGACCTGGATCACCAAGTCGGTAGCCTCTTGGATCTTGGTTTTGCAGAGTTGCGTCTGCAGTGGCCGTGGCGATCTCGGGCAAGGTTGTCACGGCCTGTTGCACCACGGCCTGGGTTTCTACCAGGGGCAGCTTGTCGTGGCCGTAGTAGTCCATGACCCAACCCATGGCTGGGGCCGTGATCAGACCGACGACCATCATGCCCCAACCACCCAGCAGTCCCAGGGCCAGGGCACCGCCTTGGGGCACACGCTCGGCTGTGACACCGAGCATGGTGGGCCAGAAGTAACAGACGCCGCAATAGAACATGGTGGCCGCCAGGATGACCTGCCAGGACTGCCCGGCATAGGTCAGCCACAACAGACCGAGCCCGCCCAGGATCGACGAGGTCAACAGCAGGCCCAGGTCCGAGAGCTTGTGCACCACGGGCCCGGCAAAGAAACGCAGGATGGCCATCAGGCCGCTACCGTAGACCAGCACCAGGATTCCGGCGTCACGAATGCCGAAGGTCGATTCCATAGTGGACTTCATGACCGTATCCATCCAACGGCCCGGTCCCAATTCCATGGACGCGGTCAGGCTCATGCAGACAAAGAGCACCCAAAAGAGCGGACGGCCCAGGGTGCCGGTGACCATGTCACGGAAGGAGTGACCGGATTGCACCCGCTCGGTGGCCGGGAACTTCTGGCCCGTAAAGACCACGCCATAGAGCAGGGCCGGGACCAGGACCAGGCCGATCTTGACCTGCCAGGCGGCCACGGGCAGGCGGGTCCAGAAGTCGGGACTGAGCTTGTTGAGGAAAAAGGCCCACAGCCCGCCGATCACGATCCCGCCCGGGAACCACATGTGGAACTGGCTGAGCTTGGCGATCTTTTTGTCCGGAAAGAGGGTGGCGATCAAGGGATTGCACACGGCCTCGACCGTGCCGTTGCCCAGGGCGATGACCAGGGCCCCGGCGTAGAGCATGCCGAATCCCCGGGCAAAAATCATCAACAAGGGACCGACCAGGTGACAGACCAGGGACAGTCGCATCAGGCGGGCCATGCCGATGGCGTCACACAGGGGGCCGAACACCCAGATGCTGATGGCAAAGCCCCACAGGGCAGCCCCGCCCACCCAGCCGGTCTGGGTGTTGCTCAGGGAAAAGACGGTCTTAAAATCCTCGGTCATGCCGGTGACCGCGCCAAAGGCCACGGCCGTGGCGATCAGGGACAGGCAACTGCCTAAAAACAGACGATTGGGATTGACGCCCTCCAATCCCGAGTGACAGGTTCCTCGTTCTTCAGACATCTCTCGTCTCCTACAAATGCTGTGCTAGATTGTCACCGCAATCAACGACCACGGTTCAGAGCCCTTCCCAGGCTCCGTGTCACACACCCTACCCCGGCACTGCCAATCCAGACCATGGCACTGATCCGGTGTACATCAAAGAGAACTTCCTGGCCGTGCGTTCCGAACCAGGGGAACATGCTTAAAACCATGCTCAAGATCAAGGGCAGGCTAACCAGCAGCATGAGCCAGAAACAGACGGTGCCCAGCCCCGCCCACCATGACGACCCGCCCTGCCAGGTGCGTCCCTGCGCACCGCTGAGGGCCACGTAGGCCAGACAGGTGACAAAGACCGGGGCTACAGTTGCATGTAGCATGAGGGCATAGCCCCACAGGCGTTGGCCCGTGACCATGGGAGCAAAGCCCGTGCAGGCCAGGACAATGGCACAGAGGATCATACCGAGACCGGCTAGGCCATGCAGGATGCCCCAGAAAGTGATTCGATTGTTCACGGCTGTTGTCATGGTGTTGGTTTCCTAGTTTTTATTATGAGTCGCTGCGCGGGCTTGGTTTAATAGATTTCTCCACTCGCTTCGCTCGGTCGAAATGACAAAGTCGAATCTGATATCAGTAATGTCATTCCGAGCGTAGCCGAGGAATCTATTCATTCCAGCATCGCGAAGCGATTCCTTATTTATCATTAACACGATGGCGTCCCAAGACTGATGTCACCCCACCCAGTCCGCGACATCCATAAATCCACAAGACCGCACCGATCACCAGACAGGCCAGCACGCATACGACCTTCATCATGGGCCGGAATATGAACGTGCGGGCAAAGAGCCCGGCCAGGGTCGGGTCCAGCTGATGGAAACAGGCCATGGGCACGGTTTCATTGGGTTCGACCAGCGGGCCATCCATGGCCACCCGGCCGAAAAGCAGACCCGCTTCGGGGTCGTGACAATCTTCACAGCGTCGCACACCCAGGGACTGTCCGGCCGGACGTACGTTATGGGCCAGGGGCCAGAGCGTGGGACCGGCTGCGTCGTGGATGGTGACATCGAGTGTACCATCCTTCAAGGCATAGAGTTTGCCGCCGCTGACATAGGCAGGCTTGAGTTCCGGTTGCATCTGTTGTAGAGCCAACAGAACCTGTGTGACCTGGGTCTCATTCATATCCGGCCAGGACGAAGACTCCAAGGCCCCTTTGGGTATCAGGATGCCCTGACAGGCAGCCTGAGCCAGTTCAAAATCCAGGGGCAAAATGGCTTCGCCCTGCTGCTGGGCCCAGAACGAGGGCCAGAGTAAATTGTGCGGAGCTAGCTTGCCGTCCGTACCACGGGCAAAGACCGGGGTCTGGATATGGGGTAGGGTTTCGTCGGACCGATTGGCTCGGTGTGTGCCCAGGCTGTGGGCCCGTGACGTCTTAACGGCCAGGGCATCGGTCAGGGGCCAGGGGCCACTATGGCAGGCAGTGCAACTGAGTTTGTCGAAGTGCACGGTCGGGATGCCCTTGTGTTTCGGATAAGGGGCTCCCAGTTGACCAGCCGTGGGAGTTACGTCCTCGTCTTGCCCCAGGTGACAACCGCTACAGGTCAGGGCCATGCGATTGGGATCGTTGACGTCGGTAGCTTCATTTTCGTAGCCGCGTACCATCTGGTGGTTCAAATCGTTGCTATGGCAGTCCACGCAGTTCAAGCCTGCATCCAGATGCACGTCACGACTGCCGTCTTCATTCACCAGGTGATTGCTGTGGCAATAGAGACAGCGTTCGTTGGGAATCTGTTTACGGATATCCATGGTGACCTGATGATCCGGCGAAAACCGGGTGACGTCATAGGTCACGCTCGGGGCGTCCTCGTGCGGCTGGCCCGGTTGCCAGGAGGCAGGCAAGTCACTGACCTTCCCTGTAACCCAGGCCAAGTCACAGGCCGCGGTACCGGCCCAGCGGTAGTTTTTGCTTATTGATCTGGTCCGTCACCTGGGCCAGATCTTGAGCGAAACCGAAATCGTGACAGGCGAGGCATTGCACCTCCAGCAATCCTGATTGTGCCCAGCGATCCTCGGGATTCTTGACCTGTTCCTCTTCACTGGGCTGGCCCACCCCACCGCCGGGCATATGCCGCCCAAAGGCCTGGATGAACCGCCAGTCACTAAGTCCGATCTGTTCGGGGCGATAGGTCCCAGGCCAGGAACGATAGGACAGGGGAATCTGCGTGGCCGTGGCGCAGTCCCAGAAAATCCAGGGCTCGCCCGGTCGGCCGTCCTGAACGCCCTTTTGACCGGCATTGAAGTGCCAACCGGATTCGATGGTCACGACATCGTGACACTTGCCGCAGGTGATGCGTTGGGAAAAGGGTTGATCGTCATTGACGCCAGGGAAGATGCGAAAGCCGTCGTGCGTGTACAGGTCCATATGATGGACCGCCGGGCATTGACTGCCGTCGCTGGCGTCACCGATCAAGGTGGTTGCGGTCTGGGCTTGGGTGATGCTTGTCCAGGAGATCAGCAATAAGAGGCCCATCCACTGGCGGATCGGTCGAGCACCTCCCTGCTTTTGGCAGGAAGGTGCCACCCCTACTATCATCGAACAGGGAATCGTAGATGTATTTTTGTCTCTCATATCTTGATTCTGTTTTAGACCTCGAAATCCTCGGGCTTGAATTCCAGCCGGCATTGGGCCTCGACCGCCTCGTTGACCTTGAGTACGGCCACGGCCGTTTCGTAACCGATCTCGCCGGGACAGTTGAGGGTGTCGTTGCCGCGCACGGATTCGAAGAAGTTTTCCAGGTGCGGCTGATGGAAGGGCTTGTTCATCTCCACCAGCAGATCGTACTTGGGGGGCTTGGGCGAACTGCGCACGTCCAGCACGCTCTTGGATTCCTGTGCCTGGGCCAGGCCCTCTTCCCGTTTGATCAGGTGCTGATTCTCCAGGGGATACCAGTCCTGCTCAGGCACCCAACTCTCGCGGTACACGGCCGCACGCCCGGACTCGGAGATGTCCAGGGTGGCTCGATCGCCCATGAACTGCTCGAAATAACCACCATTGCTGTTGGTGGTGAGGGTTTGGTACTTGGCTCGCACAATGCCCTGTGGGGTCTGGTATTCATAGATGCACATGACCGTGTCGTACCATTCGTGACCGGTCCAGTAGTCGATCCCGCCACTGGCCACAACCGAACGTGGCTGGGCCTCCAGGAACCAACTGTAGATATCGATCTGATGCGAGCCCAGGTCCACGATGGGTCCGCCCCCCAGTCCCTTGTACCAACGCCAGTTGCGGAACTGCTTCATGTCACGAAAACCATAGCGATTGAGCGTGGCCTCGTCCAATCCCGAGCCGTCAGGCCAACCCAGGTCCTCGCAGGCACTGCGGGAGCGATTCCACTGACCGTCGATGGTGGTGACACGGCCCAGGATGTTGGCCTTTTTGATCAGCTCATCGTAACAAAAGCGATACTTGGGATTGCTGCGTCGCTGGTGACCGATCTGCAGGAGCTTGCCGGTGGCGCGGGCGGTCTCGACCATCTGACGGGCGTGTTCGAGTGAATTGGACATTTCCTTTTCACAGTAGACATGCAGGCCCTTCTTCATGGCAGCCATGGCGTGGGTGTGATGCCAGAAGTCGGGCGTGGCCACGATCACGGCGTCCAGGTCGGTCTCCTTATCGAGCATCTCATCGACATCGACATAGGCATGCCCCGCTTCACTCTGGTGACCCAGGGAGCGGTAGGCCTTGAAGCGGCGTTCCACCAGGTTGCGGTGATAGCCCCAGATGTCACAGACCGCCTTGAAATGGACCGGACTGTCCTTGCTGATCTTAATGACCGAGTCCATCAGCACCTGACCCTGGGCCCCCGCCCCGATCAGGCCTATGTTCAGGGCATCTTTACTTTTAGGGCGTTCGTTGGCGGCAAAGGCCCTCGGCGAGAGCATCATCCCTGCCCCAACCGCCGCACTGGACGCCAAAAAGTCACGTCTACTCAAATCTGTCATGAGTTCTCCATGGTCCAGATCACAGTTTTCAGATCGCAGATCACAGTAACTGCTATCTGCGATCCGTGATCTGTGATCTAAAGTTCTTTTATTCTCAAATGGCGGAAGGCCACGGGATAGCCGTGATCCTGCAGGCCGATGCAACCGGAACGAGGAAGGTCTTTATACGCGATATCGAATTTGTTGTCACTGCCGTCCGGATTTTTGTGGGCCGTGGTCCAGTCGTTGAGGTTCAGGTCAACGACGGTTTGACCATTAAGTACCACTGTGATAAAGGGACCGTTGGCCGTGATGGTCTGACGATTCCACTGGCCTGCCGGTTTGACGGCATTGACGCGGGGAGCGATGATGTCGTAGAGCCCGCCCACGGAGTGACGATCCGCGGCCTTGCCATAATCATCCTGAATCTGTATTTCAACCCAGGGTAGCCAGTTGTGGTCACCGGCCCGCAGGAACACACCGCTATTGGTGCCCTCCTGCACCTGGTACTGCATGTCCAGGATGAAATTGCCATAGGCCTGCTTCGTCCAGATGTCCCCTTCACCTTGGCGGGTGAGGGTGACGTTGTCATAAGTCCAGCTATTGGGTTTAAAATCGGCATTGCTCAGATCGGAAGTCAATAGCGGTTGCCAGCCGGTCGATCCCGTCGCACTAGCCAGGCGACGACAGATCCGATCGAAATAAGCTACACAACCGGCAATCTCGGGCAGGTTGTTGTCCCAATTGTGCTCATATTCGATGGAGAACGTCCCTTGAAAACCTTGACGTTGCAATTCCTTGAGCAGAGACGTAGCTCGATTCTGATGGGTGCCCCAGACCACGTCATGCATGGGTTTGGCCGTGCTGTCGATCTCCTTGAAATGCAGGGAACTGATGCGACCTTCCAGCTTGCGCAGACACTCGACCGGATCCAGACCGGACCGAACCCAATGACCGGTATCGCAACAGGCCCCGATCCAGGCACTGCGTCCCTGGCAGGCGGCCAGCACGGTGTCGGGATTCCAATAGTGCGAGGGATCCGGATGGTTGTGGATGCCCAGCTTGACCTGATACTCGCGACACAGGGCCTCGATCATGTCCAGGTCCTGTTCGCTGGGCTCGGCATTGACGCAGTCGATACCAAAGTCACGGGCAAAGGCAAAGACCTTGCGACACTCGGCCTCGTCACCCGGCAAGCCCACCACACCGTAGCTGATGATCTGAATGCCCAGGGCATTGAGCTTGGCCTTGACCTTGTCACGCTCGACTTGAGCCAGGTGGTGATCGAACTTGAGATCGGACTGCTCCGGACTTAAACGTTGACCGGGATAGGCCTCGATCCAGCCCAAACCCAATTCCGCGGCTTTGTCTAAAGCCTCATCAAAACTGAAACGGTTGAAGGACCAGGCCTGCACGGCCAGTCGCCAACCGTCATAAGCATCCGTAGCCGGATGGCTCCGTTCAAAGGCCCAAAGATTTGCGGCACTCGTCATGATCATCCCAGCAAACAAGAGTTGTCGTACCTGCATGTTCAATCCCCTTTGTAGACTAGAGTGTCCATCCCTCGCGATAGGGAGGATTCACCAAGGCATTGGCCTCTTCCAGGTTGGTCATCTTCATATTCTCGCCATCCCAGTGTAGTTCCTGGTTGGGGAAACGGATGGCCAGGTTGCCCATGACGATGCTCTCGGTAAAGGGACCGGCATAGTCGAAGGTCGAAGCGGTCTGGCCCACGGCCCCCTGCTTGCAACACTCGACCCAATGCATCTCGTGGCCACCCTCGCCGCCTTCGATACGGGCAATGCTCTTGTCGGGACGCGGGTACTCACGGTGACGTGTATAAGGAATCAGTTGCGGGCCATGGCCGTAGCAACCACACATCAGCTTGCCCTTGTCACCAACAAACAGGACACCGCCGCTATCGTCGCCCATGCGACGCCCGGGTTCCAACTCGTCCGGACGCGCGGGCATGAGGCCGCCGTCGTACCAATGCAGCTTGACCTCGGGCAGGTCGATCTTCATGGTGGGATCCTTGGGGCGTTCCGGGAAGCGATAGTGGACCATAGTGGACAGCGGATAGGTCTCGTTGTTCTGCCAGACCTTCCACATCTCACGGCATTGGGTGGCCACACTGGCCTCCACACGCGTGGGGTATTTCAACAGGAGAGACTTGAAGACCGGATCGAGGATGTGACAAGCCATATCGCCCAGGGCACCGGTGCCGAAATCCTGCCAGGCCCGCCAGTTGAAAGGCAGGTAACAGGGATGATAGGGACGCTGCGGGGCCGGGCCCAGCCAGAGATCCCAATCCAGGGTCGATGGTACGGCCGGGGTCTCGCTGGGACGCTCGATGCCCTGCGGCCAGACCGGGCGGTTGGTCCAGGCATGCACCTCACGCACAGGACCGATGGCCCCATCCCAGATCCATTCACACACCAGACGCACGCCCTCGGCACTGGCCCCCTGATTCCCCATCTGGGTGACCACCTTGTATTTGCGGGCCGCTTCGGTGAGCATACGAGCCTCGTAGACCGTACGGGTCAGGGGTTTTTGCACGTACACATGTTTGCCCGCGGCCATGCAGGCCATGGCGGCCACGGCGTGGGTATGGTCGGGTGTGGCGATGATGACAGCATCGATGTCCTTGGCCATCTTGTCGATCATCTTGCGGAAATCGCGAAACTTGGGCACCTCCGGAAACTTATTGTAAGTTCCAGCGGCCTGGTTGTCGTCCACGTCGCACAGAGCCACGATGTTCTGGCTACTGACGCGGTCGATATTACCACTACCCATCCCCCCCGAGCCAATGGCCGCGATGTTGAGTCGTTCGTTGGCTCCCAACACGGAACTGGGCATCAGACCATAGGCGGCCAATCCGGCAGCCGTGGTCCCGAGGAATTCTCGTCTGGTCATCGTCATGGTGCCACTCCTTCTACTTTTAATCACTTAGCGTTCGAGTTCACTGAGGGCCTGCTCTGCGGCCTGACGCACGGACTCGTTGTCACTGCCTTGGTGAATTTTCGTCAACGTCTGTCGCGCCAAGTCGCGTTGATTACTGGGCAGATTCGCACTGATCTGGACCTGGGCCATTTGCGCCTCGACCTGGAGTGCGGCATCGGCTTCAAGATCTTGGGCCAAGGTCAAGGCGGCCGGGCAGGCACAACGGGGCAAGGCTCCTAGCACGTAGCGTTTTTCTTCGACGCGTTGAGCTACAGCCACAGCTTGTACCAAATCAAGCACCGCCGCTTGTGGTTGATCTTGGCCCTTGATCACAGCCATATCCACATAGCCTCGCAGGGCCAACACACGATGGGTCAGCTTGCCCGGAGAACGGGCAATCGAGAGTAGGATCGGTTGCGGTGCGGGCGTGGGCCATTGGGCCAGGGCGCGAATCGCCTCAGTACGCAATTTTTCATCTTGGGACTCGGTGGCCTTCTGCACGATGGCCAGTCCCTGGTCGGATCCCAAACGACCGAGTCCCTGAAAAATCAGCGTTTGTACGGCCACGTCACTGGCCGCATCACCAGCCTCGACCAACAGGATTGTCACCTGCTCGGTCTGGCCCAAGCGTTGAGTCGCCTTGACCAAGGTGTCCAACGCAACCTGGTTCTTTTGTTCGATCACGAGGGTGGTCAAGGGGACCAATTGTTCAGATCCGGCCACCTCGGCCAGGGCCGACAAGGCCGCCCGCTGCAGGCGTCGGTCGCTTTCCTGGGCCAGTGACATCAAGGCCGGGGCCGCTGCGCCGATCCGACGTTGCTCGGCAGCCAAGACCAATTCCAATTGGATTTTGGACGGCATTGCAGGCAATAGGCTCACAATCCGCTCGTCCACGGCCGGGTCCTGCAAACCATACAGGGCTGCCCGTGCGGCCTCTTGCTCGGCCTCGGTCGTACCGGCAGCGATATTGGCCAACAGCTCTACGGCCTTGGCCTGACCCAAGGCCCCCACCGCCTGCAGGGCAGCAATTCGAACCGGGCCCTCTGCTCTGGCCAACAAGGCAATCACCTGAGTCAAGCAGGAGGACTGTCCCGTGGCAGCCAAGGCATGCAAAAGTTGAATCTGGGATTCCGGCGGTAGAGACTTCAATTGACCGGCCAGTTGTCTGACAAGCTGGGCATCACGCTGTTGGGCCACTAATTGCATGGCCGTCTCTTTTAATTCGGGTGTCCCCAGGGCCACAACGAGTAAAGGAAAGCTCTGTTGTGGCCCGTGCTCCACCTGGCCAACCAACGCAGCACGCCTTAAGGGGATGTAGGAAGATCGAGCGACCTGCTGGTAGACCTTGATGGCATTGGTTTGATCGCCCTGACGAGCCCGTTTGTCGGCAGCGACAAGGAGGGCTTGGTAGAGTCGTTGTTCTCGTGTTCCATCTGTTGTAGACAAAGCGTCAGTCAAGATTCCGATCGCCTTGTCTGAAGCAATTTGGCCCAGGGCCGCAATCACGGCTTCATCTAACTCCCTGGAGTTATCCTTAAGCAAAGGAGCCAGGATGTTGACGGCCTCGGTGTCACCACGCACACCCAGGGTGTTGACCACGCCGATGCGTACGTCACCCTTGATCTCGGCCAGGACCGCACATAGGGCGGGATTGACCTGATCGCTGTCCAGGCGTTCCAGGACAAAGCGGGCTATGTCCGCGGTGTCTGGTTCCTGTAGACGCTTGACCATGGGGGTAACCGAGGCATCACCCCCCACAAGACTGAGTTGACGACAGAGGAAGTCCTGCCAAGCCAGAGATCCGCCCTGGGCCAAGGCCTCTAGAAAGCAGGTTTCATAAGCAGCCCCAACCTCGGGGGACTTGGGTAACTGACGCATGAGTGCTTCGATTTGAGCCAAGGGCTCACGTGGGCTGTCGGCCTGGTAAGTGGCTCCCTGTTGCAACAGGCTCTCCAACGAACCGGTCTCGACCGCAGCCATGGCGGGCCAAGCCATCATCAAACTGAGTAGCAACCAAGCTATACGCATTTATGTAGCTCCTTTTCAAGAGACTATGTCGCAACCTTCTCAATAAAGAAGATAATTTCAAATTTATATATGCCAGGGACTCCGCATGGGCCGACTGAGTAGACGGCTGGCCTCGGGATCGTTGGCGATGGTCTCGGTCTGCGGGTCCCACTGGATCTTGCGTCCGGTGAGCATGGCGATTTCGCACAGGAGCCCCACGGAGATGGAGCGATGGGCGATGTCCACGGGCGTGACCGTTTCCTGACGCGACTTGATGCAATCCAGGAAATTCTGGAAGTGATCGTCGCTACGGTAAAGGCGTTTCTCGTGCGGGCCGACCGTGTCTCGCATCAAGTCCGGGTTGGAAACCTTGATGCCGCCGCGGTTGACATGCACCCAACCATCGGCGCCGTACCAACAGACGCCCATGCCATGCGGCAGTTGGGAGGCATTGGCCACAGTCATCTCCAGGCCGTTGGCATAAAGACAGCGGCACTTGTAGGCCTTGGGCACATCGTAGATGCCGCCGGTGGGATAGACGCCCTTGCCCTCGATCTGTACGGGGCCACTACGATCCAGGCCCAGACCCCAATGGGCAATGTCTACATGATGACCGGCCCAGTCAGTGAGCTGACCACCGGAATAATCCATGATCCAACGCCAATCCCAATGAGGGTTGTTACGTTTACCGAAACTCTGATAGGGTTTCCAGGGAGCCGGACCCAACCACATGTCCCAGTTCAGGGTCTCAGGGACGTCCAGCAACTTGGGAGCAGGACCGTCACCACCATCCGGCAAACCGACCTCCACGCGCGCCACCTTGCCGATGCGGTTGTTGTAAACCCACTCGGCCGCCCGACGGAAATGAGCCACCGATCGCTGCCAACTACCGGTCTGCCAGATGCAGCCATAGCGTTGCACGGCATCGACAATGGCCCGGCCTTCGGTAATGGTACGGGACAGGGGTTTTTGACCGTGGATGTCCAGCCCGGCTCGGGCACAGGCCACGGCGATAATGCCATGCCACTGATCGGGCAAGGCATGGAAGACTGCATCGAGGTCTTGACGTTGCAGGATCTCGCGATAGTCGCGGTAGATCTGGCAATCTTCATTGCCGTAGCGTTCATCGGTCATACGTTTGGCCTGCTGGGCGTGGTTGAGGTCCACGTCACAAACCGCCACCACCTGGACCTCGGGTTTCCCCAAAAAGCTGCGCAGGTCGGCCTGACCCATGGAGCCCACACCGATGCCTGCAATCACGATGCGATTACTGGGAGCCACGCTTCCGCTCAATCCCAAGGCGGTTGACCGCACGACATAGGGAAAGCCCACGGCCACGGCACCGGCTCCCTTGAGAAAGGAACGACGATCGATATTCTGTTTAGTGGAATTGGACATAAACAAATCCTATTTCTTTTCTTTGCGTCCTCAGCGATCTCTGCGAGAGACAAAAATTATTCATCAAAGGCCGCGTCAAAGGCCACATTCGACGGCTTGAAATCCGCCTTCTTGATAACCCCGCAGGCCTCTTCAGCCCCGTGTTCGCGATCCATACGGCTGTCTTCCCACTCGATGGACAGCGGGCCTTGGTAGCCGATGTCGTTGAGGGCCACGATGATCTCTTCGAAGTTGATGTCACCGTGTCCGATGGAACGGAAATCCCAGAACCGCCGGTGATCGGCAAACTCGGTATGCCCGCCGAACACACCCACGGTACCATCCCCATGGCCCCACCAGACATCCTTCATGTGGGCATGGTAGATGCGATCCGGGAAGGTACGGATGAACTTGACATAATCCACCCCCTGATAGCCGAAATGACTGGGATCGTAATTAAAGCCAAAGGCAGGATGTCCCTCCAGGGCTTTTAAGGCCCGTTGGGCCGTGACGATGTCAAAGGCGATTTCCGTGGGATGCACCTCCAGGGCAAAGCGAACGCCTGCCTTTTGAAAGGCATCCAGGATGGGCGTCCAACGCTGGGCGAAGTCCTGGTAACCGGCCTCGATCATTTGCGGGGTTACGGGCGGGAAGGAGTAGAGCAGGTGCCAGATGGAACTGCCGGTAAAGCCGTTGACCACGGAGACACCGAGCTTCTGGGCGGCCTGGGCCGTATCGATCATCTCTTGAGCCGCACGTTGACGTACCCCTTCTGGCTCACCATCACCCCAGATATTCTCCGGTAGGATGGATTGGTGACGGGCATCGATGTTGTCACAGACAGCCTGGCCCACGAGATGATTGGAAAGGGCAAAGACCTGCAAGCCGTACTTGCCGAGCAAGGCCTTTTTCTTTTCACAATAATCGTCTTCGGCCAGGGCACGATCCACCTCGAAGTGGTCGCCCCAACAGGCCAGTTCCAAGCCGTCGTAGCCCCAGGAGGCGGCCTTTTGTGCCAGGGTTTCCAAGGACAGGTCCGCCCATTGGCCAGTAAAGAGTGTCACGGGTCGTGGCATTTCATAAACTCCGTTTATGGGTTAATGGGTTCACGGTTCACCGTTCAAGGTTATTAAGGAACAAGCACGTCCACCAACCGTGAACCGTGAACGTGGAACCTTGAACCTATTTTTTTATTTTCGTCCATTTCTGTTTGCTCTTGGCACTCGCCAACAGGGCTTCGAGAAAGAGCATGCCACGCAGGCCCTCGTCCACACTGGGGAAATCCAGGGCCAGTTCGTCCGGCATGACACCTTCGATTGCCGCAGTCACGGTCTCGGCGAAGTTGACGTAGTGATTGGCAAAGGCCTCGAAAAAGGCCTCGGGATGACCTGCGGGCAGACGCGAACCCCGAGCTGCAGCCGGGCTCTTTTTAGCCACATAGTCATTGCCCTGTCGCCAGGTTTCGAGGGGCCCGTCCGGACGCTTGACCTGTAAGATATTGGGGCGTTCCTGATGCCACTCCAATCCCGCCTGGGTGCCATACATCCAAATCGCCAGGCCATTTTCCTCTCCAACAGATATCTGGCTGGCATGCAACACGCCCTTGGCTCCATTGTCATATTTGACCAAACAATTAACATCGTCATCCAAGCGGCGACCTTTTACAAAGGTGGTCAATTCAGCACAAAGGTGAGTCATCTTGAGCCCTGAGATATACTCAGCCAGGTTTTCTGCATGGGTGCCAATGTCCCCGCCACAGCCCGATCCCCCACTTTGCTTGGGATCAGTTCGCCAACCGGCCTGCATATTACCGGTTTTCTCCAAGGCGGTAGACAGCCATCCTTGGGGATAGCGAACCACAATCTTTCGGATCTCGCCCAGATCGCCCTTTCGCACCATATCCTTGGCTAGTTTAACCATGGGATATCCAGTGTAATTATGCATCAGGCCAAAAACCTTACCGCTCTTCTTGACTAACTTTTTGAGTTCGCGAGCCTCAGCCACGGTGAGAGTCATGGGTTTTTCACACATCACATGAAAACCCGCTTTTAGCAAATCGCGGGCAATGGGGAAATGCCAATTATTGGGCGTACATACCGACACAAAATCCATGCGTTCACCAGCAGGCAGTTGCAACTCTTGGGCAATGAGTTCTCGATAGTCAGCGTACACCCGCTTGGGATCCAGATTCAACATCCGCCCCATCTTTTTGGATTTTTTGGGATCAATATCAAAGGCCCCACCCACGATCTCAATAAAACCATCCAAACGGGCCGCCTTGCGATGCACCTCTCCAATAAAGGCACCCGGACCACCGCCCACCATGCCCATCTTCAGGGTTCGGTTCATAAATTCTCCTTGAGTTGAGTGAGGCATGACGGGGATAGTGAGAAAGAGGAAGTTAAAGTAGGCCAACGGTTTTCGATCCACACGTTCATGCAATTGCCTCGTATTGAACAGATTCCAATTCTGTGTGAGGCAATGTTACGGCGACTTTCAACTTGAAGCTACCAAAATGTACCATTGGTACGTTTTAAACATCACTTTTCTGCGATGCCAACCCAACATAGAAACTAAAACTGGGGAATGTTGTGGCGATTTCAACAAGCAGAGTTGTGGGCTATTTTTCTAGAAAAGGCTTCAAATGTACGGTTTTCCCACCATAATAAGATGAATGAACCCCGGTAGCCGAGCTTTACTCACTCATGATGCTGCAAGGTTCAAGAATGGACGTTTTTCGACATTGAGCCTGACTAACAGATTTTAAACATTCAGAAGAGGCCGCTGTGAAACGACAGAGCAATTCTCAACCCGCCATCTTTTACGATGTGGACGGTACGCACAAGGCCGATACCTGCGAAAATCTCAAGGCGGCCAAGGCCCGCGGTGAACTCTACCACTGTGCCTATGCCCATGGTTGCTATCCAGGCCATCGCATGCCCGCCAAGATGATGCCCGAGCTGTGCGTGGCCTGCGTATGGGACGCCAAAATCGATCAGAGTTGGGGCCTGCCCAAACATCGTAACGAAGGCATCGAGTTCGGTTATCTCACGCGGGGCAAGCTCGATTTCATTGTGGACGATACCCCTCACCTGCTCAAGGGTGGCGACCTGACCATCACCCGGCCCTGGCAACCCCACCAGGTGGGCAATCCCCTGATCAAGGCCAGTCGCATGCATTGGCTCATCCTGGACGTGGGTGTACGGCGACCCAACGATGCCTGGATCTGGCCGGAGTGGATCAACATGGCACCCCATGACCTCAAGCGTCTCACCGAATTGCTCAGCCATAATGAACAGGTGGTCTGGCAAGGCAATCCTCACATCGAGAAGTGTTTCGAAAAGATTGCCGAATACACCGAGGTCGAGAATCCAGAGGTCGTACAGAGTCGCTTGATGCTCTATGTCAACGAGCTGCTCATTGAGGTCTATGAGATGCTCCAGCAGACCAACATCGAACTCAACAGCCGCCTCAGCAGCACGCGCCGCAGTGTGGAGATGTTCCTGCAGGGCCTCAGCGACCATGCGGACTATCCCTGGACCCTGGAGACCATGGCCAAGCATTGCAACCTGGGCCGCAGCCGCTTCTCGCACTACTGCAAAAAGATCACCAACATGACCGCAGCCGATTACCTGATCCACTGCCGCGTGGAAAAGGCCAAGGCCCTGCTCAAGGAGGCCCATGAGCGTAGCATCACGGATATCGCCTTTCAATGCGGCTTCACCTCCAGTCAGTACTTTGCCACGGTCTTTCGTAAGAAAACCGGAGCCAGCCCATCCGACTATCGCGATCAACAAGTCGTGTCGGCCAAGGCTCCTCTGGTTAAACAAGCGGTCTAGGAACCCACGTGGATCTATCCATCGTCATCCCAGCGTACAACGAAGAGGCCAAGATTGGTCGTGACATCCAAGCGGCCACCGCTTTGCTGCGGAACCACAACCTCGATGGCGAAATCATTGTGGTCGATGACGGCAGCACGGACGCCACTTCTGAGACTGCCCGTTCGATCGAGGTGTCACTGCCCTGCCGGGTGGAACGTTTCGACATCAACCGAGGCAAGGGGCACGCCGTTCGTCATGGCGTTCTCAGCAGCCGGGGAAAAGCCATCCTCTTTATGGACTGCGGCGTCTGCGTGCCCCTGGAATGCTGCTTGGACATTCTCCCCGACCTCCAGGCCGGTCGATGCCACCTGGCTCTCGGCTCCCGTCACCACCCGGACAGCCAAATCCTTCAAGACCAGACGCCCTACCGCAAATTCTGCTCAACAGCCTTTCGATGGCTCGTCAGACGCATGCTCCCTCAACTCGCACCCTACCACGACACCCAGTGCGGCTTTAAACTCTATCACGGCCCCATCGCCCGTGACCTCTTTGGTCGCAGTCATATCGATGGCTTCATGTTCGATATCGAGATCCTCTGCCTGGCCCTGCAGCGAAACTTGCAAGTGCAGGAGTTCCCCCTGACCTGGACCTGCGACCGGGATAGTCGCTTATCTCCAGGGCGTTCCTTGACCACCATTCTCAAGGACCTAAGAAAGATCCGCTCTAATTTTCTTAAGGCTCACTAAAGTTTTTTCATTTCGTTCCGCTTAAACAATCGTGTCGTTTGACCCCAAAACTCCATAGCGGCCTCGATGCAAGTTCCTTTAATTGTGCGCCATCTTTAGAGACTGCTAATTCATTGGTTTATTCCATTAACCGGCCACTGACTCCCTTCACCATATCTCACAGCATTACCAAGGGTAAAGCCAGTTATTAGCCTTTCCGAGGGCATCGTCATATCGTTGACAACATATACTCATAAGTCTAGAGTAAGTAATATCGACAAAGACGAACCGCAATAAGGTTTACAGATGATCGATTCACATCACAATGATTTAGAGGAGGCAAAGATGAAGTCGAGATGGATTAGTTGGATCATGCTCGTTTGCACCATCAGCATGGGAACCACGGCTCAAGCCCAGTTATTCGAACCCGCCATTGACAATCCCAGTTTTGAAGCCCCGGACTTAGGCAGCGGTGGCAGTGGCAGTTGGGAGGATTACGTCGAGGATTGGGCCATCAATACCTCAGGACTCTGCTATCTAGAGGATGGCAGCTGGGAAATCGTCGCTCCCAACGGGGTAAACGTCTTAAAGATGTGGAGCGGCGCGGCCGTCTGGCAACAGATCGGAACCTGGACCGCCAACAAAAACTACGAAGTCGGTTTATGGATCGGACGGGGCGACAGTAGCTCTGAAGTAGAAGTCGAGTTCTGGGTTGGTGGGGATTCCGCAGCTATGCCGGCCTCTGCTTACGGGGCGATCGAAGATACGGTCGGGGCCACCGAAATCGTTGCCGAGGCCTTGGCTCCTACGGTTTCTACCGGCGAAAGCGAATGGATGACCACGGTCCTCAATACCGGAACGGGCTTTACCGTAGGCGACGCCCTATGGATTAGAATCGAGTGCATTGCCAATTCGGACGAAGCGGCCTGGATCGATGATGTCCAAGTCGGTCCCGTCACCAATCCCGCCCTGGCAAAATCCCCGTCCCCGGCAGATGGAGAGGACGATGTGGCCCTGGATACCTCTTTGAGTTGGACCGCAGGCAAGTACGCTGTGAGCCATGACATCTACTTCGGTACCGATTTCAATGACGTCAACGATGCCAGTCGTACTCAACCCGGTTCGATTCTGGTCAGTCAGGGACAAAGCGACACGTCCTACACCCCAGAAGAACTGGTGCTCGATGGTGAATACTATTGGCGCGTCGATGAGGTCAATGCGGATTCCAGTGACATCCATAAAGGAACGGTCTGGACGTTCATGGCGGAACCCACCTATTTCGATATCATCCCAGAGACCGTCTCGGCCTCGAGCTATCATGTTGACGAGAACTATAGCTCCCTCCCGGAAAACACGATCGATGGCTCCGGGCTGAACAATGGCAAGCACGCCACCACGGCTAGCACCATGTGGCGAACGGCCCTGGGCGATTTGGAGGGAGCCTGGATTCAGTATGAATTCGAGTTTCCCTATCAATTCGGTCAGCTGCACATTTGGAACTACAATGCGTTAAACGAAAACGCCCTCGGAGTAGGCATTAAAGAGGCCCTGATTGAAACGTCCATGGATGGAACCACCTGGACCCTACTGGACGAGGTGGAACTCACACATGCACCGGGAGATTCCAGTTATACCGGCGAAACCATCGATATGAATGACGTGGTTGCCCAATTTATCCGTATTACCGCCCGCTCTCAACATGGCTATCTAAGTAGCGGAATGGTGATCATCGATGCCGTGGGGCTCAGCGAAATTCAATTCCAGGCGGCCCCCCTGGCCGCACGTCGCCCTTCACCTGTTGACGGCCAGACTCTCGACAGCCTGTTCGATGAACTCGTCTGGCGCATGGGACGTGGGGCTCAAGAGAGCCGCTTATATGTCAACACCGATGCCAACCTCGTGACTGAAGCCGACGCCAATGCCTTGATCGAAACGACCCCTGAGCGTCGCTTCACCATCGCCGATACGGATGCCATGTATCGTGAAACCTATGCCTGGCGTGTGGATGAGGTCTACAGCGAAAAAGTCGTGGCCGGCCCGGTTTGGACCTTTTCGACGCCGGAGGCCTTGGTCATCGATGACATGGAATCCTATACCCCCAATTCAGGTTCCATCATTTACGAGGCCTGGAGCGATGGTTACGGCGAAGATAACGGCAATGGATCCTATGTCGGTTATGATATCCAGGGTGGCCCCTACACCGAACACGAAATCACCTTTGATAATAGCGGCAAGTCCATGCCTTTCTTCTATGAGGACGAAGAGGACGCCTCATCGGCTTGGGCAACCTTGAATCTCGGCGGCCAAAACTGGTCGGTCGGAGGCCTGCAAACCCTCGTGGTGTATTTCCTGGGTGATGAAGGTAATGACGAAGCCACCTTCTTTGTGGACATCGATGGCCAACGCATTGAAAGCCCCAAGAGCCTTCAGAGCCCTGTTTGGCAACAGCTGGCCATCGAGATCGAGGACCTCGATATTGACTTGACCAGTGTTCACGAATTCACGATCGGGGTAGACGGCGCAGGGGTCGAAGGCATGCTCCTGGTCGATGAGATCAAGATTTACCGCGACGTCCATGTCGTCGAATCTCCCGTGAATCCCGACGACGATGGCTTGGTTGTGTATTATAACATGGAAAGTAACGTCGATAACCAGATCGGCAGTCTGTACAATGGCGTTGCAGAAGTCACTCTGTTCTACGAGGGCGACAGCTTCCATGATGACTTTGGTAAATCTTTGATCTTTGATGGAGTAGACACTCAAGTCAGCATCCCCGACCTGGGCAGCCTTGTCTCAACCCTAACCGACAGCAGCTTTTCGGCCTGGGTCAGTATCGACGAAGAAGCGGACGGTAGCTGGATGCGAGTCTTCGACTTTGGGACAGGAACGGAAAACTACCTCTTCCTTTCTCCTCGCACCGAAACCAGCGGAGAGGTTCGTGCCGCCATTCTGAGTCAGGCCATGACCGATGGTGGCATCACCGAAATCGGTGTCACATCAGGTTCATCTCTGTCGGACGGATGGCATCATGTGGCCTGCGTCTTCGACGAAAGTCTCTTAACCCTATACGTTGACGGTTGGTCTGCCGGTAGCGTTGAGACCGAGGCCGTTCCTCAAGACCTGGGAGAAACCACCCAAAACTGGCTCGGTGAATCCCTGTGGGATGGTGATGATCTCTTGGAGGGCACGATGGATGAATTCCGTATCTATAATCGAGCCCTGTCAGAAGGTGAAATCCGCTACTTGGCCGGTGACCGTTAAGTCGGAGTCATGATGTTTTTCAACGGGTCTGTATTCCCCTCGAATGCAGGCCCGTTTTTTTATTTAGTGATCACCGCGACGCCTCTTGTATCCGAGGACTATCCCGCTCAAGAGCAACCACGCGGCAGCTGGAACCGGAACCATTGGAACCAAAACCGATTCACTAGAGAGTAAGACATTGTCTAAGAGAATGTCAGTTTCAATGTCGTCATCGTATTCATGCTCGAGTAGGAATTGTAGAAATACCCCAGCGGTCTTCCATTCGGGCTCAATTTCATACTCGACCGTGTAGAGAACCCTTTCATCGGTCAGCAGCTCAGTAGCCACCTGGACACCTGAGGTGGTAGAAAGCGTTCCGCCCGGCGTACCACTACTCCAGACATAGAACTCCAACAGTTCGTATGTAGGTCCAGCCCCCTTACTGAGTGACACATAGAAGTAATCCGTTTCGCCCTCTTCTTGAACAGCCTCTTGGAATTGAAAGGAGAGATATTGATCTGTCGCATCAATGGTAAGCGATTGCCCGATTAATCCGTACTCTTCCCCTTCCACATTTGAATAGAGACTCGCCGATCCCGTATCGCCAATCCCGTCACTCGTCTGGGCGACATTTCCCTCAGCAATCCACTCGGCCATGTCACTCTCAAACGTTCCATTGCCGACCACACCGGCCCCTACGATGGGAACCCAAAAAACAGACACAATCCCTACTATGGCATATCGCTTTTTCATCAACCCACCTTCCCTTATGTGGTTACTCGGCGTCCAAGCCGAAGGAGTCTTCCTTTAAGATGGGTAAAATACTGCCTAATCTCTATCGAATCAACCTCAAATTATCTATTTTAACCCTCACTTAAGGAGACCAGCAGAAATCCTGTTGATATTCCCAGGAATCCGGCATTCATATAATAATGTCCTGCCACTAAACCAGGAGTCTTTAAGAATGCATAAACGCGGGTTTACTCTCATCGAGTTATTGGTCGTAATTGCGGTCATTGCCGTTCTCATGGGCATCCTCATGCCTGCCCTGCAAATGGCCCGTATGCAGGCCCAACGAATCGTCTGTGCTTCACGCCTCAAGGATCTGGGCCAGTCCCTGTATATGTACGGTCAGGATTATGACGGTTATTTGCCCCCGATGAACGAAGAACGCACCGAACAGACCTCGGGGCACTTTACCCGTTGGTTCCGTAGTGGCGATGAGACCTGGTGGAATCTGGGTTACCTGTGGAAGACCGAGATCGTCACCGAAGGACAAATCTTCTACTGCCCCTCCACCCTGTCCCGTTTCAAGTACAAACATTACAACGATCCGGAATTCCCCGCAGATTCGACGATTGAAGAGAATTCCGGCACCCGTGTTTCCTATATGTACAATCCCATCTGTGTCAGTTTAAATGACCGCACCCGCAAATACAAAAAACTCAGCGAACTCAAGGGCAGCAAGACCCTGTTGATCAGCGACTCCTTCCTGGACGGCAACATGCCCCACCGCGGCGGCTGGAATGTACTGGTGGGCGATTTCAGCCTGCGTCAGGTTATGAACACCGAAATCAAGGACATCGTCGAAGAGCATGGCAGTGAACTCATGCAGAGCGGCTACGACCTATTCGACCAGGTCTTGCAGTTGCTCCTGGGTGAAGCCCTCCCCCAATAGCACGTACAGAACACACCTGTGTCTGCTTTTTGAAATTTTCTCAGAGAAAACCGTAACGTTCTTAGACAGATAAGGATTTGTACGTTGAACCGCGGAATGATGGTATGGCCGTGGGCAATGTCAACTGCTTATCTCAAGATGGGAGAAACGCGATGAAAACGTCATTACTGAATCTAGGCTTGACTTTCATGCTGTTATTGAACACCGGACTCTGGGCCCAGGATGCCAAAGACGAGGTCAAAAAGAAACCCATAAAAAAAGACGTTCAGGCCAAAAAAATGATGACCGAAAAAAAGGTCAAACTCCAGGGTACGGAGCTCTCCTATGTTGCCAATCATGGTTTCATGCTTTCCAATGGCTCACAAAAGGTGATGATCGATACCCTGTTCGCCACGGAGGGCGATTCCTGTGCCTGTCCCTCGGACAAACTCCTCAAGGGCATGATCACCGAGTCCGGTCCCTTTGCAGGGGCCAACATGCTGCTGACCACCCACGGCCACGGCGATCATTACAATGCCAAACTCACGGCTCAATACCTTCATAACAATCCCAAGGCCCTCTGGATCTGTCCCCAAGAACTGGCCAATGAACTGCAACAACATGAAAATGACCCAGCCCTACTCAAGCGTATCATCGGTCTCGACCTGAAACCCGGATCACGTATCCATAAGACCATCGCCGGTGTCGATCTTGAGGTCATTAGCATCCCCCACCACTTAAACGACAACATGCAACACCTGGCCTACCTCGTGAATATGAACGACGTCAAGGTCTTGCACCTGGGTGATGCGGCCAAGAAACCGGAAGAGATGTACCAAAAGCTGGCTTTGGAGAAGAGTGATATCGATGTGCTGATTGCCCCTTGTGGGTCCGACTGCTCCAACTGGCTAGTCAACGCCAACGGTGACGGCCCGTCCGTCATCTGCAACCAGATCAAACCCAAGCATCTGGTCATGGGACACCTGCCCAATAACTTCGACAAGGCCAAGACCAAAGAGAGCATCATGGTCATGCAAGCATCCATGCCCGACATCCAGGTCTCGGTCCTCAACCAAGAGCCGCTGGCTAAAACCGTCTTCTTTAAAAAGGAGGGTCAGTTGGTGGCCAAGACTCCGAGCAATAAAAAGCTCGCCCAAAAGCCCCAGAAGATGAAGGATGTGAAAGTGGCCCAGGGAGAGATATAAGCTGTGGGCCAGGAATATCGACCTTTAACAACTCTTTCTCCTAACCTAGAGATAGTGAGTTAGAAGAGACCTGCTACTCTGTATTTTAAAAGGCCTTCCAGACCAATCTGGAAGGCCTTTTTATTTCATCTACACCCGCTCGACCACCACCAGCTTGCCGCGTTGGCGGAGTTGGTCGGCGATGAGGTCGATCACGATGTCACGGGGTAGGATGCCCTGCTGAGAAAAGCTGATATGGTTGTTGGCCGGGTTGCGGCCCGTGCCCAACAGGATGTGGATGTGGTCGGACTGGTTGAGCAGATCGTAGAGGTCGGTCACTGGATTTTTGGGATCGAAGCGGCTGCGATCGAGTTCGAGGATGTTGCGGAGTTGGTTGAGCGTGACTGTGCCCTCGGTAACCAGATCGATACCATCGAGTTGATAACTGGGTGGCGTGGCCATATGTGCGGGTGTTTCCTGCATATCGAGTTCGCATCCCGGGCTTTGTCGAGAAGCTCCGTCGTCAGCCCGAGAGTGAGCAATTTTTTCGTCTGCCAAAGACGGCGAAGCAGGCGATATCTTTTTTATCGTCGATGCAGCCGGATGCTGGCAGGCGGAAAAAGGGCCACTCGAAGCCAGACCGAGTTTTTCGACACAGCCCATAGTCCGGGCCACGATATTGGCGGTCGTGGCTCCGCAGATGATCTTCTCGTGGTCGCTGTCCAACAAGAGATGGGCCACGCGTTCGTCGTCCTCACGTCGTGCGGGTGGACCGGTCATGAGCGTCAGACTGCGAGCCCTGCGGCAATGTAGAGAGGCGAGCGTAATGTCGTCACTGCGTCCATGACTGAGGGTCACGGCCTGGCGATAGAGATCGGGCAAGAGACGTTGGGGCCGTTGTTCCTGGATAAAGGCGGCTGCACCGTCACTGCCCCAGCCCATGCCGTAACCATGGCCCAGCCCGGCCTGACTGACACCATCACTAAAGAGGACCAGTTGGGTCTGGCCGGTGAGATAGCACTCCATCTCGAAGACCTCGGCCCCCTCCAGTAGTTTACGACGGGCCGGGAGCACCAGGGTTTGTTTGGGCGTGACCAATACCGGCAAGGGAGTCTCATAGGTCATCAAACGGGCCTGACCGTCGGGACGGACAAAGCCCAGCAGGGTTGCAACATAGGGACCGTCACTCTTATAGCTCTCCATGGTCTGGACCAGGGAACGCATGATGTCACGCAGTCCACGACCGTGACGATGTAGGGTCTGGATACGCGTTAGGGCCATTTGCGCGGCCAGGTGCGCCTGTACGCCCGAGCCCAGGCCATCACAAAGGGCAATGAGCGCACCAGCAGTTGTGCGTTCACAGATAAATCCGTCACCACAGGGAGTTCCCGCCTGCTTGGGCATCTGCAAAAGCTCTACCTCGAGGTGGAGGTTGGATCGGACCATGGGTCGTCCTCCTGCATCAGGTCATCAGGATCTTCACCGGCCAGGGTCATCAGCGACCGCAGCAGCACCTCACTCTCGGCCGTACTTTGGCCCAGGGTGCGGGCGATGTCACCGGCCATGCGGATCTGATGATCGAGCAGGTCACGCGCCTGCCGGAGCGTCTGACGCCGCAGGTCGTTGAGGCGTTGCTTGTTGGCCAGCGACGCGGTCAGGTTAACGAAGATGCCCACCACCTGATTCTCTTCAGGCAGGCTATAAATCACCTGGTGGGTAGTCAGACCGTAGGTGGCGTGACGGGCAGTCACTTCACGCTGGCGACAGACACCGGTGGCAACCTCGTTAAAGGGTTGGGGATCGAGCAGTTTGGAGATGCCCTTGCCCAACAAGGTATCCGAACACATGAACAGTTTCTTGAAGGAAGGATTCATGTGCAGGATGTGCAGATGCTCATCCAGGATCACGATGCCATTGGGGCTGGTCTCCACGATGCGGTCCATGCGTTGGGCGGCCAGACGTCGCATAAAGGGCACACACATATCGGTCTCGGCCATACCTTGGGATACGGCTATGGCCTGGTCGCGGCAGGTGCGATAGCCACAGGCCCCACAATTGAGTTGATCGGCCTCGGCTTCCTTGCCGGTACGTCCCAGGATGTCACGGATCTCCTGTTCACTAACCTCGGGAGCCACCCAGGACGGCGTGGGCATCTCGGCTTTAAAACGCTCAAGAGTTGCAGAAGGCGGTGGTGGTGACGCCTCCATGGACTGGCTGTAGTCCAGGATGTCACGACGTCGCTGTTGCAGGGGACGATCGGTCCCAACCGCCGGCCCATTGATACAGCCCTGACGACAAAACAACGGTTCAGCCCATACCCCGCCCGGTAAACTATCGAGGCTATCGAGCAGGTCCTGAACATCCTCGGCCCCACTAACACAGAGCAGACGGCCGTCCAGTTCTCCCGACTCGACTCCAGCGGCGTGGCCCGACCCACTAGGCAAGGCAAAACTGCGGGCCGGACCCGGCGCTGGTTCGTCAAAGGCACTTTCTTCCAACTGGCTCAAGTCGATCTGGTCGTGTTCGAGCCATTCATTGAGTTCATTAAAGGTCAACACCGCATCGATCAACCCGATCGGATCGTCCTGGGCCTCGGCCTTCTTGGCCACGCACGGCCCGATGAAAACCACGCGACAATCCGTTCCCAGCTTATCCTTGATCATGCGGCCATGGGCCAGCATGGGCGAGAGCACCGGGGCCAGGGTGTGCTTATGCTGCGGGCAGACCTGTAAAAGATAGCGTACCACCGCCGGGCAGGCCGAACTGAGGCAGTGTTGCTGGGGATTTTTTTCGGCGACTTCACGCGTGGCATAGGCCACCCCATGGGCCCCGATTGCAGTTTCGGCCACGTAACGAAAGCCCAACTGACGCAGGGCCGAGGCCAATCGCCCAATGCGCCAATCCGGATAGAGCACCACCCACGAAGGTGCCAGGCTCACGGCCACATGTTCACCTTGAGCCAGCCAATCCTTGACCGTACGCCAATCCGAACGCACCTGCTTGGCCCCCTGGGGACATTCTCGCACACAGGTGCCACAGGCCATACAACGATCGGGATCCACAAAGGCCTGGCCGTCCCGCATACCAATGGCATTGACCGGACAGACGCGGATGCAGCGATAACAATCGCGACACTCGGCCTCCAAGGTGAAGACCACTGCTTTTTTGCTCGCAGCATGCACCTGACATTCCCCCTAAAACGTTTTTCGTAATCGTAATCAGTGAGCAAAGCGAACGGTAATCGTAATCGTCATCGAGAAACTCGATCTAGATCAAAAGTCTCGATTACGATTACCGCTACGCTGATTACGATTATGAGTACGATTAACTCTTAAACGGCGGCCTGCTTCAAGGCCGTTTCAACCTCATCGACCACCTTGTCCAAGGTGCAATGAGTCACAACCTTATCACCGACACGTACTGTAGGACCTTCGTCACAATGTTCGAAACAGAAGGTGGCACGGACGTCCACGTCCTGGGTAAGTTGCTTGGCCTGCACATGTGAGATCAAGGAACGCAACAGGTCCTGTGAACCCTTGAGATAGCAGCCTGTGCCCACACACACACTGACCTCGACCTTGGGATCCGTGGCACTTTCCGAGAGACGGAAGTCTTCGTCCTCGTAACGGCGTTTGGCCTGGTAGTGGGTATGGAGCCATTCGTGGGCATTGTGCCCGCCCACGTCTCCGATATGCTTTTCATAGCACTGGGCCAGGTACGGATTGTCCTGTGACTTGTGCAGTTGCAGGGTCTTGTCGGCGGCATAGAGTCCCTGGGCCCGCAAGGTCTTGGTGTCCACATCCAGACTGACGGGCTGACCGGCTCCGGCCACACAACCGCCCGGACAGGCCATAACCTCCACGAACTGAACGTCCAATTCACCGGCCCGAATTTTTTCGATCACACTCAGGGCATTCTTGAGTCCATGCACAATCGCTAGCTTCAAGGTCGTGTCTGCAATGGTGATCTGCTTGATACGCACCCCTTCGTCACCGCGGACCTCGACAAAATCGACGTCGTCAGTAGCGATCCCGGTGAGTTTCTCCGAGGCATAACGCAGCACGGCTTCGCTTACCCCACCGGTGACACCAAAGATCACACCCGCTCCGGTCTTGAAGCCTAGGGGCATATCCAGAGAATCGGGTTTGAGATCGTTGAACTGAATTCCCGCCTGCTTGATCATGCGGCCCAGTTCCTGGGTGGTGAGCACCACGTCCACGTCGGGTTGTCCCTCGGTGGTGAACTCGGGTCGGCCGGCTTCGTACTTCTTGGCCGTACAGGGCATGATCGAGACCAGGAACACATCTTTGTTCTCGACCTCCAGCTGCTCAGGCAGGGTTCGACGGGCAATGGAGCCGAACATCTGCTGAGGGGAACGACAGGTGGACAGGTGGTCCAACAGGTCGGGACAATTCTGCTCGGCATAACGAACCCAGGCCGGACAACAAGAGGTAAACAGCGGCAACGCCCCCCCGGACGCTTGCCGTTGGAGGAATTCGTTAGTCTCTTCGAGTACGGTCATATCTGCAGCAAAGCTGGTGTCAAAGACCTTGTCGAAGCCCAGCATCTTCAAGGCCGCCACCATCTTGCCGGTGGTCACGGTACCGGCGGGCAGGCCGAACATCTCACCCAACGCCACACGCACGGCTGGGGCGATCTGCACGGCCACCACCTTTGATTTGTCACTGAGGGCATTCCAGACCGGTTCGAGGTCGTCCTTGGGCATGATCGCACCGGTCGGACAGACACTGGCACAACGACCACAATACACGCAGTCCACATCCTTGAGGTCCTTGCCAAAGGCCGGCTGAACCGTGGTCTTGGAACCGCGACTGACAAAATCGATGGCACCGATGCCCTGGATCTCCTGACAGGCCCGTACACAGTCACCGCACAGGATACACTTATTCGGATCGCGTACTAGAGCCGGGTTGCTGGTGTCGAGCGGCATGTCCCCACCGGTCTGCTTGAAGCGGACATTGGTGACATTCATACGATGGGCCAGGTCCTGCAGGCGACACGAGTCGCTCTTGAGACAGGTCGTACAGGTCTGGTGGTGGTTGGCCAACAGCAGTTCCAGGGTGATGCGACGCATCTTACGGAGCTGGTTTGTGTGGGTCTGAACCACCATGCCATTCTGAGGCACGATACTACAACTGGTCTGGACGCCTTGGCCCTCGATATCCACGATACAGAGACGACAGGCCCCGTATATACTTAATTCAGAGTGATAGCAGAAGGTAGGCAGATCGATGCCCGCCTTGCGAATCAGTTCCAAGAGATTGCGTTCATCCGCAATGGGCACCTTGCGCCCGTTCAAGGTTAAGAATCCCTTTTCCATAGTTACGATACCCCAACAATGGCGTTAAACTTACAGACTTGGGCACAGGTCCCACACTTGACACAGGCGTCTGCATCAATAACGTGCACGGCTTTGCGTTCACCGGTAATGGCATTCACCGGACATTTCCGCAAACAGGCGCCGCAACCCTTACAGGCGTCGGCCAGGATCTCCGGCACGGCCAGGGCCTTGCACTGTCCCGTGGGACATCGCTTTTGTAGTACATGGGCCTCAACCTCGGCCCGGAAGTGCTTGAGCGTACTGAGCACCGGATTGGGTGCGGTTTTGCCCAGGCCGCAGAGCGAACCGAGCTGCACAGCACCGGCCAGGTCCTCGAGCAGTTCGAGAGTCTCTAAGGTGGCCCGACCTTCGATGATGTCTTCCATCAGGGCCAGCATCTGCTTGGTACCCTCGCGGCACGGCACACACTTGCCGCAGGATTCGTTCTGAGTGAACTGCATGAAGAAGTGGGCCACCTGCACCATACAGGTCTCCTGGTTCATCACCACCAGGCCGCCCGAGCCCACCATGGCCCCAATGCTGCGTACGGAATCAAAGTCCAAGGGCAAATCCAGAAATTCCTCGGTCAAACAGCCGCCCGAAGGCCCCCCGATCTGCACGGCCTTGAATCCACCGGGATCGGGATTGCCGAACTGGTCGGTCACGCCACCGCCGATATCGAAGATGATCTCACGCAGGGTCGCACCAAAGGGTACCTCGATCAAGCCGGTGTTGGCCACGTGGCCGGTCAAGGCAAAGGTCTTGGTCCCGGGCGAACCCTCGGTTCCCAAGGTGCGATAATGGGCACTGCCCTCGCGAATGATCAAAGGCACTGTGGCCAGGGTTTCGACATTGTTGATGACCGTGGGCTTACCGTTCAATCCGCTCTGGGCCGGGAACGGCGGTTTGGGACGAGGCATTCCACGTTCGCCCTCGATCGAACCGATCAAGGCCGTCTCTTCACCACAGACAAAGGCCCCTGCCCCTTCCATGACGTGCAGGACCAGATTCAACCCTGTGCCAAAGAGGTCGGCCCCCAACAGGCCCATGGCCTCGGCATCGGCCACAGCCTTTTTTACCCGCTTGACCGCCAAGGGATACTCGGCACGCACATAGATGTAGCCTTCGTCGGCTTCAATGGCGCGGGCCGCGATCATCATGCCCTCGATCACGCGGTGAGGGTTGCCTTCCATGAGGCTGCGGTCCATAAAGGCCCCGGGGTCCCCCTCGTCACCATTGCAGATGACATATTTCTTGTCACTGGCGTTGGCCAAGGTCAAGGCCCACTTACGACCCGTAGGAAATCCGCCGCCCCCCCGGCCTCTGAGCCCGGCGGTCAGGATTTCATCACAGACCTGATCAGGCGTCATCTGGGTATAGGCCTGACAGGCCGCAGCATAACCGTCCTCGGCAATATACTCATGAATGTCTTCCGGATTGAGGCGGCCACATTGCCCCAAGACGGCCCGCTGCTGGCGTTCGTAAAAGGGAATATGATCTCGTTCGGCAAAGGCCTTACCTGTGGACTGCTCCTTGAAGAGCAAGCGTTCCACCGGTTTGCCTTCGGCCAAGGTCGTGGTCACGATCTCCTCGGCGTCCTCGGGACGCACCTTGACATAGAGCCAGCCCTCGGGATAGAAGGTCACCAAGGGACCGGCCTGACAAAAGCCCTGACAGCCGCTGCCCGACAAGTACACCGACTCGCTGGGACCGCAGTCATGGCGATTCAATTCCAAATCCACCTCGAGGCCCAGGGCCTTCATGGCCGCAGCCAAGGCATCCTTGACCTCCAAGGCCCCATTGGCCACGCAGCCGGTCCCGGCGCAGATGACAATGCGACGTTTGATCCGATCCAAGGCGGCCTTGCCCTCGGTTGTGGCTTGTGCTAAATCCACCTGTTGTTTGATCATTGTTGCTGCTCCTTCTCCTGGATCTCATCGATCCGTGACACTGCCTTGTCGGGCGTGAGCTGTCCATGCACCTTATCATTGATGGTAATCACCGGGGCCAGGCCACAGGCACCCAGACAAGACACGGTCTCGACCGTAAACATCATGTCCGAGGTGGTATTGTTCTCAGTGGTGGTGCCCAGTTTCTTATCCAGGGCATCCTTGATCTTCATGGAACCCTTAACATGGCAGGCGGTCCCATCACAGATATGCACCACGTATTTCCCTTTGGGGGCCAGGGAAAAGTGGGCATAGAAACTCGCCACCCCATAGACCTTGGCCGGTGAAATCCCCAGGCCGGTGGCTACGAAGGCCAACACCTGCTCGGGCAGGTAGCGATAGAGCTCCTGGGTCTCCTGCAGAATCGGGATCAACTTGCCCGGATCGCGTTGGTATTTGTCCAGGATCTGGCAAACACCCTCAAATTTCCGGACCTCACATTCAGTCTTCATGTAAATCTCCAATGCCATTCTGTTCCAAAATGTGTCGTATGCGCCAAATAAAAGGTAAATAACCACCACGAAACACCAATCAGGGCTCATTTCGCATTCTTAATGTGATTATTTTCACATAATATACAACTTACACCAACGCTCGTCAATGTCATCTCTATATTTTTGTGACCAAATTGACACTTTAAGATTTATCCCGACCTTAAATGCGTCATTTCCTCACTGCATCATTTAGGCATCAATAGCTCGGGACTCCTCCATTGCCAAACCCCTGACCAGCGACTATACTATGTGCATCTTAAACTCCCGGATACAAACACAAACCCGTTATTGCCAAGCGGTTAAAATAGTCCAGGAGCAAGAGAATTAATAAGTACCAAAAGCCAATGACACCTTGAAAATGGAGATCTCTATGAAGCCTACGCTCGTATTTTTCCTATCCCTACTGGTAACACTCACAGCAATAGCTGGCCCTGCTACCCAGCTACCCAACTACCAAAAAGCCTGCCCCTTTGACATGCCCACCGTGACTGAGCCTGGCTTTCCGGACAAGGATTTCCCCCTACCCCAGTATGGTGGTATCCCGGACGGCCAGACTCTCAATACAGCAGCCTTTGACAAGGCCATCACCGCCTGTAGCCAGGACGGGGGTGGCCGGGTCGTGGTGCCCGCCGGTCTGTGGCTGACCGGCCCCATCGTGTTGCAAGACAATGTGAACCTGCATGTGCAACGTGGGGGCACCATTTTGTTTACCCCAGATCGAAGCCAGTATTCTGATAACAACCGCGACAAGGCCTCTCCTATCTACGGCAGCAAGCTGTCCAACATCGCCTTGACCGGTGAGGGAGTCATCGATGGTTCGGGCGAAGCCTGGCGTCCAGTCAAGAAATGGAAGACCACGGAAAAACAATGGGATGCACTGGTCAAATCCGGCGGTGTAGTTACCGAGGCTAGTGACGGTGATGTCTGGTGGCCCAGCCAACATGATATCGACACCAAAGACCAATTCCGCCCCTACATGATCAAGCTGTCCAGCTGCAAAAACATCCTGGTGGAGGACATCACCCTGCGTAACGCTCCCAAGTTCGTGTTCTATCCCACTGGCTGTCGCAATATCACCCTACGTCACGCCAATATCTACAACGAATGGTGGGCCCAGAACGGTGATGGGATCGACATCAGTGCCTGCGAAAACGTGCTCATCTACGGCTGCAACGTCAGCGTGGGCGATGACGGTATCTGCATGAAATCCAGCCTGGGCAGTCGCGAACCCGGTACGGTCACGCGTCTCAAGAATGTGTTGATCGCCGAATGCACGGTCTATCACGGCCACGGTGGCTTCGTGATCGGCAGCAACACGGACGGTGGCATGCAAAACATCTTCGTGACGAACTGTAACTTCATCGGCACGGACATCGGCATCCGCGTCAAGAGCAACACGGGCCGAGGGGGACAGGTGAGAGACATCTATCTCGAGAACATCGCCATGGCTCGTATTCAAGAAGCAGCCATCTCCTTTAACACCGAATACCTGGACCAGCCCGCAGGCTACAAGCCCGATCTCAGCAAAAAGCCCGCAGCCGAGGACAAGGTCCCGGAACTGTATGGATTCCACTTTAAAAACATCACTTGTCGCGATGCCGATCAGGCCATGTTCCTGCAAGGCATGCCTGAATCGCCCCTGCACGACATGACCTTTGAAAACATCGTCATCTCTGCCAATCAAGGTTGCATCGGCGAGAACCTCAGGGGACTGCATTTTAACGACGTCACCATCCTGCCCAAGGAAGAGCCCGTCTTTGCCCTGGATCAAGCCCAGGACATCACCATCGAGAAAGGCCAGCTGCCTGGCCACACCCAAACCTTCTTGGATCTAAAGGGCGACCGCAGCAGTGGCATTAAAATCTCATCGACACCGTTGCCAAAACGAGCCGGAGTCATTAAAACAGGAGCAGACGTCCCAGCAAATGCATTGATCCAGGACTAAAGCCAAAATCGTTACCAGAAAGGATTCGCCATGACCTTGTCTCGCGGTCTTATGACTCTTTGCGTGTGTCTTTCGTTTGCCCTCATGACGGGCTGTACCTCCCATTCGTTGATCGACGCCCCGAGCAACCTACGGAGCTTTGACAAGGCCAATCCCGTAGGCACGGATGATCAACCGTACTTCGGCTGGTACGTGCAGGATCCCGATCCCAACGAAATCCAGACCGCTTATCAGATACGCGTGGCCTCCAGCCTTGCCCAACTCAAGGGCGACCAGGTCGATCTGTGGGACAGTGGCGAGGTCGAATCAGACCGACAGAATTACGTTACCTACGCGGGTAAACCGTTACAGGCTGCCACTCGCTATTATTGGCAGGTCCGCACCTGGGACAGGGACGGTAACGTCGGCCCCTATTCACAACCGGCCAGTTTTGACGTGGGACTCTTGACCAGCGAGGATTGGTCACCGGCACAGTGGATCAAGCGTGACACGCGCGAGCGTGACAACTACACCTATTTCCGTAAGGCCTTCACCCTGGATGGCCCGGCAATCGAGCGTGCCATCGTCTATGTTACGGCCGTGCACGATTACGAGCTATATCTCAACGGATTACTCGTGGGTAAGGGGCCAGCCTATCACTACCCCCAGTATCAATACTACAACGCCTTTGACGTCACTGACATGCTCGACCGCAAGGGTGACAACCTCTTTGCCTGCCTGACGCATTGGTATGGCGGCGGCCAGGGCCGTCCCACCAGCGAACGGGGTCTGCTGCTCAAGGCCGTGATCGAGTATACCGACGGCAGTCAGTCTGTGGTGGCCACAGATCGCTCCTGGAAACAGACCAAGGTCACGGCCTGGGACACGGACAAACCCCAACGGCGCAATGGCGAAGGCGTGGGTTATATCGATCGAATTGTGGCCAGCGAGATCGTCAGCGACTGGAAAAGTCTGGACTTCAACGATTCAGCCTGGACCGCAGCCACCGAGATCGGCACCCCGCCCGTGGCGCCCTGGATCAATCCTTTACAGCCCGACCTGACCCGCTTGATCGAACGTGAGGTCACCCCCCAAACCATTACCGATCTGGGACAGGGCACCTACGTCATCGACCTGGGCAAAATCTACGCCGGGGTGCCCAGCATCACCTTCAGTGGCGGCGAGCCTAACAGCCTCATCCCCATCCAGGGCGGCTACACCCTGACCAAAGACGGCACGGTCTCGACTCGCACCACGCAGAACACCAACATGAGCTACAGCTTCATGCACAACAGCACAACCGCCACCTTCCAGCCCATGGTGTACCTGGGCATGCGTTATATCCAGGTGGACAACTCCCCCTGCCCGCTAACCGAGGACAATGTTACCTTCATCAGCCGTCACTATGAACTGGACCCGGATCGCTCGGGCTTTGCCAGTTCAGATCCCATGCTCAATCGCGTCTGGGACCTGATGAAGCATTCACTCATCCTGGGCTGTCAGGAACAGTTTGTCGATACACCCACCCGTGAAAAAGGCGGTTTCCTGGGCGATTCCTGGTCTCAGGGCGTGCCCGCCATGACCACCATGGGCGATCGCACCATGAACCTGCGTGTGTTGCTGGAATTCCTGGACTCGCAGGACCAGTACTGGCCCGACGGCCGCTTGAACGCGGTCTATCCCAACGTGGATGGAGGTCGTGACATTCCGGACTACACCCAATCCTACCTGGTCTGGGCCTGGGACTACTATATGCTTACCGGCAATACCGCCTTCCTGCAGGACAACTACGACCGTCTCAAGAAGGTGGCCGACTATGTGGACACCTACCGCGATGAATCCACCGGTCTGATTCACAACCTCGCCGGTGGCGGCGGAGCCTATCTGCACGGCATCATTGACTGGCCCCCTCAATCGCGTTACGGTTATGACGTGGATACCGAGGCCCGCACAGTCATCAATGCCTATGCCTGGGCCGACTTCGCCCTGATCAGCCAGATCGCCAAGGTTCTGGGCAAGTCCCAGGACCAAGCCGTCTATCACTACAAGGCCGAGCAGATCAAAGAAGCCATCAACTCGCAGTTGATCAACGACCAAGGCGTCTACATCGACGGTCTCTACCCCGACGGCACGCCCAGCGAACACGTCTCGCAACACGCTAACATGTTCCCCCTGGCCATGGGTCTCGTCCCCGCCGAACACCGTGACACCGTGATCGATGCAGTCAAGGAACGTCAGATGAGCGTGGGCATGGTCACCCTGCGTTGGCTACCCGCGGCCCTGGGCTTTGCCGACCAAGGTCCGCACCTGATCGAACTCTACAGCAACCCCGAATGGGATGGCTGGGCCAAGACCCTGCATCTGGGTGGCACTTGCACCTGGGAGACCTGGGACGCCCTGACCTCCGGTGAAAGCATGTCTCACCCCTGGGGGGCCGTGGGCCTGCTGGCCATGCAGCAATTTATCCTAGGCGTAGGCCCCATGGCCCCACAGTTCGCCCACATCCAGATCAAACCGCTCGACTTCGGTGACGCCCTGGCCAGTGCTGCCGGCACCCTGCCCACGGATCGCGGTGACATCTACGTGGACTGGGGCCGCTCGGAAGATCTCTACAGCCTGACCTGCATCCTACCGGCCAATGTCACGGCCAAGGTCTATGTGCCCAGTTGCGGCGTGGCCGGAACAACCGTCTTGCTTGACGGCCAAGAGGTCGAGACTACCGAAGAAGGTAACTACCTCTACCTCGACAACATCGGCTCGGGAACCCACACCATCGAAAGGATCATTCCACCGGCAGACTAATCGCATAAGATAGAAAATTGCTATCAAAAAAAACGCCTCATTCAAGATCTCTCTTGAATGAGGCGTTTTCATTTGTTACGACTTCAATTCTTAATGGGTCCTATTGCGGCAGAAGCACATTTAGATTGAGACCGGAAATCCCACGAGCATCGCGGTTCCAACGGCTCAAGCCGCGATCGTTACCAATCTGTTCGGCGGTCCAGCCCTTTTCGATCAACTTGAGATAGAGGTCTTTCTTGGCGTCATCAAAATCATGCATAGAAGTCACATACAACACCAGGTTGTCGGTATCGCCCAGGGCGACCTTGGCCTGCTCAAGCCGCTCGACGCAATCGTCAACTTTCGCAGGATCAAACTTAACCGACAACAAGACATTCCTCTTGTTAATCAGATCATAGGTCAAGGGATCCAGCAGATAAAAACCCGTTACGATAAAGGGCTGATGCGTAGCCATCAAGACCTCGCGCAGCAATTGCGGGGAAGGATTCACCAGATTGCAGACAATGTCATGATTCTCCATCATGCCCAGGAAATAGCGACCATGCTCGGTCAGCTTGCCCTGATCGATCCACCAGCCGTCACTGCCCTTGATGTCCACACGACCGGCTCCCCAAGCGTCACAAGCCTCCAAGAGGAATTCCACGTCACCTTCAAAGGACTTAAGACCGCGAATTCCAGTTTCGAGACCTTTGTCCGGGGTTTCTTCAACCGTGACAATCTTGCCCCTGATGTTGTCCTTTGTCATCCCCTGGAGATCCACGCAATCCCAATCGCTATCCTCCAGATCGGGATTGATCTTCGTCACTGCCAAACGTATCCCTTCATAAATCGCTTGACGGTTCTCCACGATCAGATCGACGTCTGTCTCACGGTCCAAATTAAGCACACCCTGGAGGACGAACTGTCCTGTCTTGCGTAAAATCTCGGCCTCCATCTTCTCGGCATCATCCTCGGGCTGGTGATAATCCGGATGACCGCCGCCCCCGGTGCTCATCAGGCCCAGAGCCTCGATCCCTTTTGAAATAAACCCGGCATAATCACTCCCGCCCGGTCCGTCGGTACTCGGCTCCACGATCTTGAGAATGTCCTCATCCTGGTCTCGGGTGATGACCTCCCAGATCTGAGGAAAGTTCATCGCGCCGACGGCCTCGAGACCGTCCCCCAGGCCAACCATGTCCATATTGAAATAGGTCACGACCTGATCCATGGTCACGCCGTCACACGGGTGGCTGGTGTAGTACTCGGATCCAATCAGGCCTAATTCCTCGGCACCCCAACAGCAGAAGATAATCGTGCGCTGCGGTTGATAATCGGCCTCGGCCAAGACACGGGCCACTTCCAACACCACGGCCGTTCCCGAAGCATTGTCATCGGCGCCATTGTACACCAAGCCATTGCGTACCCCCAGGTGATCCATGTGTCCACCCAGGATGATATACTCGTTTTTCAACTCGGGATCGGAGCCTTCCATCTTGGCGAGGACATTATGCGTGATGTTGTTCTCAAGTTCTTCGCTGTATTCCTGTACATTATCAAATCCCTTGACCACGGCCGACATCCCAGTGGCCATGGAATGAGGGATCTTGTTGCGAATGTCCCAACGTAACAGATTCAAACGGCGTTCAAAACCACGAACAGACTCTTGCTGGTCCGGTTTCAAAATCGCTCGCAGGACTCGGTCCTTAACGCTAAAGGCCAGGAAGTCCCGATCAGCATCCTCGGTATCGAGTTCGGGTACATCGCGCGGAGGTCCCCACCAGCGAGGCTCAGGCTCTTCTTCGCCTTCTTCATCAACCAGTAAAATCGCGACCGCCCCCTGGTCATAGGCCAGCTGGATTTTGGCTTGCTCTTTGGCTTCTTCTTCCCAGGCCTCGTTGGGTGCGTTTTCGTCAATCTCGGGCCCAAAGTATAGACGAGGCACCTCGGCCTGCTGAGGGGATCCTTTCAGAGCCAAGACAATCTTGCCCGCTACATTGACATCGGCGTATTCATCCAGCCCCTTATCCGGAGCGGAAATACCGTACCCGACAAACACCACCTCCGCCTCTACCTGTGTCGCCGGAGTGCAGAGATCATAGGGTGTGAAATCGCCGTCTTCCAACAGGAAGGAGCGATCTCCAACGGTCAGCTCAGGAGTCCCGACACGATAGGTGAATCCGCGTTCGATCGGCACGTCCTGCAGATAGGTGCCATTCTCGCCCGCGGGCTGGAGTCCCAACTGTTGAAAATGCTCCACTGCCCAATCCGCGGCCTTCTGGTAGCCCTCGGTCAGAGGCTTACGTCCTTGCAGTTCATCTTGAGCCAACCAGGAAATATACGCCTTGATCTGCTCGCCATCGACCTCTAATTTGACTTGCTCATCAACATCCGAGGCGGCCAGCTCAACCTCGTTAACATCTGATTCGTTGACATCCGTAACACCCTCTTGCGCCCCGGCCGTACTGACTAAAAGCAGTGCCATGAGAAACGCCAGCCCAATTCGATTCCACTGCAATGACATACGATACCTCCTCAAATGTTAATACAGACTATTCTGGTCTCCGCAAGCTGCTCCCCTGGATCTACTCGCCCCCTCCCAGATAACAATAACCACTTATTATTATAGGTGTATTCCTACCTGACACCAGTACATAATCCCTTGCCATTAATAGCAGAACGAAATCGTGCGCTTAATTGATTACATCCTTCTTTCACAGAAATAATCCCCCTCAAAACGTTAAAAAACTTTAAGACCCATCCCCTGGTAACGACCTGATGGCCATAAAGAAAATCATCCAGGGAGCGAACTCCAACCAAGGTAACAACTAACACAAAACTCATATCAGTCTCACATACCACTTACATGGTCAGCTAAAATAGGGTTGGAAAACAAAGATGAATGCAGTACGTAAGTGAGACTGACATGACAGCTTTTTCAGACCATTTAAACCAATGCGGAGAATGTAAATTCTTCGGCCCCTGTGCCTACCTCAAGGAGCACAACGGTGGCATCTGCGACAACCCCAACAGCGACCACTTCGACCACTACATCACCTTCACGCATGTGGCCTGTAGTCGCTTCAATGCATTGACGCAAGCTTCACCCGAGAAACACAAAAAAATAGAAGGATCATCCGTCTCGTTAGGATGATCCTCCTATTGAGAAAAACTCTATAATCATATCACCTAATCAGATGACTCCGTATCGTTGGCCCGCTCGACCCATTCCTCAGCACTGATCCATCGAACGGCCTGATCTCGGGTGACGACCTGCTCCGTTTCGAGTTCCATGAACTGCCCGGTCTTGCTGTTGAATTCATAGCCCTCCAGGATCTCATAGCGACCTTGGACTTTTCGTCGAACTGCCCGTGTTTCTCCGGACAGAGGATCAAAACGATATCGAACCACGTAAGCCTCATCCGCTTGATCCTCGGGTTGAGATTCTCTCCTCAATAGTGCCCCATCCGTACTGTAATAGGCACCCTTGGTGATCGAACGCCACTCCAGAGCCTGATCTCGCATAACCTGCTCATCTGTAATTCGATTTCTGAAGGCCCCTGTCTGGCGATCGAAATCAATCCCCTCCTTGAGAACATATTGATCCTTGACTCGCTTCTGACGATTCTGAACAATCCCCGTCATTTTTTCGAGCCAATATTCTGTCTTATACGATCCTCTGGGCTGAGCAACCTCAGACAGCTTGGCCAACTCATTGCCCTGTAAATCGTAAAAAGTCCCTTCGGATGCGACATACACCTCCAAACGTTTGGTCTCCTTATTGAAGAAGAGCGCCGCCCCATTTATTTTGTCAGGAGGCACTTCATCCTGGATACGTTCGACAATCTCTGTCCGGGATTGTTGATCATAGAGTACATAGGGAGGATCGTAACCACCCGTTGAATAGAGCTTCCCCCCAATAAAGGCATCCTCCCAAACATCCAATTCACATTCAATCTCAACCTCTTCTCCCCAATCGCAATATAAGGTATCAACCACTTCAAGGTCATAATCAAAATATGCATAACCATCGACATCGACCGTTCCTCCAACATCAAGATCACCGCCCATAGTTAAGTTATCATACACTGTGGCGTTGTCATGCACTGTCATATTATCATATACGGAAAGATTGTCGCCAACAATTAGATCATCACAGGTATAGATCCTGGCGTTTTCAGAAGAATCGATCCGAAACGCATCTTCTGAACTCGTACCATCCATCACCCTAATATAGAAATCCTTGTTTTCACCAGTTGCCTCAATCACATACTCGCTCGTGGTATCTTGTATAGACATCGTTCCAACCTGAATCGAATCCGGCTTGACCACCACATCATCGGCCCAAACCGTGACACTCATCAGCCCCAACCAAACCACTCCTAGAACCCATTCCTTCCTATGGATACATTGCATCGATCATTCTCCTTACAGTTGATTAATTTCCCCGCATTCAACGACATTCATACAGCCATGAGTAATCTTATAATTCAGGAATATTGGCATACACCTTTCCCTTGACAAACACATTGCCCAAGGTGTCGATATAGGCCACGGTGTTGTTTAAACTGTCTTTAACAATGAAATGGCTGGCCAGGGACAGATCACTGACCTCTTCATTCACCGAACCCTTGACAACCATATCACCGGTAGTCATATCGATAATCGCCACGTCACTGCTGGAATCCTGAATACGAAACTCGTCATTAGCCGTGGCAGAAGGCGTACCTTGAGTCAGATCGCCTGTCAAGAATAGGTTACCTTTATCATCAATCCACGCCACCGATTCATCGGATAAATCTTTTACGCAAAAGACGGTAGGGTACTGGGCATATTTGGAAAGCCCCTTGATCTGATCTGCACTAAGGGCATAGTTATAAACCCGAACGTCATCGATCAGGCCGTCAAAATAATTGTCTAAACTATCTGCTCCAATATAAGCAGTATCATCAATTCCGAATTGGCCATTCGCGTTGTTATCGTTATCGGCCAATTCACCATTCACATAGAGGGCCAAGGTGCCTCCATCATAAATTCCTACAAGGTGACACCACTCATGTTCATCGATAACGCTACCTGAAACCGCTTCCTCTTCATTAATATAAAAAGCTGGCTTGCCGTCATGCAGACAAAAGTAATAGCCATAGTTGCCAGAGGAGTATGCATACTGGGTTACAATCGGGTAATAGCCACTAGCAGCAGTATCCGAGTTGATCCAAGCGGAAATACTGACATGGAATCCCTTGAGAGCCTTTATAGGAGACAAAGAGACATGATGATCGGTTCCATCAAAACTCAAAGCACCTTCGATCTTTCCAGCGATCCAGGTAGCTCCATTTACGATCCCTGTATTATCTCCGACTGAATCACTAGCAGTAGTACTCCCGGTCGTTTCGTCCAAGGCCCAGTGGGATTCCAAGACAGGATAGATCCCCACTTCCTTACAGGCCTGAACTATTTTCACTCGATCACTATCCGAAAAAGACAGTGGTTGCTCTCTGGTCGCCTCGTCCAAGACCTCAGGTAGGTCATAAAATATGGCATCGTCATTCAAATTATCAATACAATGCAAAAACAACCGCGTGGCACGATAAAATACCCTACCATCCAATGTTTCGGTTCCCAGGGCATAACTTCCTTCACATAAGAGATAAGCGAGTTTTTCAAGCACACGGGCATTCGTATGAACGTCACTCCAAAGCTCACAGTTATTTAAATCTGTATAATCGGCATTCAACACCCAATGATCACCCAAGTAGACTCCTGGGAAATTGTTAGCCGGGGGATTGCTCATGCTATTGCCGATAATCGTTGTTCCGTTATTGCCGGTAGGATATACTTCCTCTCGAAAAACACTGGCATCGTCTTCGTATAGAGTCCATTCCTCTCGTTCATCCCCGTCATAATCAGCCAGAGAATCATCAGTAGTCCAGGGCGTCGGCCATGTTAACGTGGCGTTATTATCCCGATAGGTATCGTTGAGTTGGTCAATCCATTGGCCAAAGGTATCAGCAAACCCCTCACAAATGGCGCCTGATTCTCCGGTCATTTCGAATCCTCCTTGCAGATTGTCTATGACCGCATGAGTAAATTCATGCCCCACAGTATCATCACTAACGACGCCATCGCCAAAATGAATTGTTCCACTATAATGGTAGGCCGTACCCGAAGGACAGGGACACCCGGATTCACACAGGCGGACGACCACATCCATGTCACTAACACCCGTAAATCCGATGTCCTCATAGAAGTCGAAGCATTCCTCAATATATTGGTTAACGAGAAATACATCAGGAATATTTGAACCAGAGGGATTGCTGACTTCTGATGGATTGTTTGTAACTGTATTGTCCGAGTCATATATGGTCCAATCTCCGGTATATTCGACCAAAGACACCTTATAGACAAGGCTTCCATCCTTGGCGTTGATCAGAATGTGGGCGCCAGCTGCAGGAGACGGCTCACTTTGGATACGCATGCTCCAAGCCAGGCAAACAGTTCCCGGTTTATGTAACACGGCCGGTGCATAGATTGTCAGTTCCGGTTCCGACGCAGAGAAGTGATACCCCGAGCGACTCTCTGACATCAACCTGAGTCCCAATTGCATGGCCCTCATCTTATCAATGACCGGTTCTAAGAAGCCGGGGCGCTCAAGGATGGCAGTGTCACGCAACACGTTGCTGGAGACGTACAACACGCCCCCCTGATCATCGAGCTTGACGATCACATCCGCGAAAAAAACTGGGATATCCGCAAAAAGTTGCTTATAGTTGACAAAGGTTCGCTCTAAACGCTGATACACACAGTCTTGTGCAAATTGTACGGCGGTGTTCTCTCTGGTCAACACAGATTTGTAGCGGTCCACGAAAAGATCTGCCGCGTCTTCGGGGTGATCTGTCCGGACGCTGGAGACCTCGAATCGTCCCCCAAACGGAGCCGATACACGCACGAGATATCCATTGCTCCAGGTATCAAGGCACCTGGTCCTGCCATTGGCGGAAGATTGGATCAACTCATTAAGCCTGGTTTGACGCCGAACTTTCAGGTCACGGGCTTCCTGATCATCTTCCTGAACCGTTGTGTCAGTGGGACCTCTATGGAGAGGTTGGGCAAAAACCGTAAAATCCCCCAGACAAATCCAACCCCACAGAGAAACAATAACTAATCTCTTCCAATTCGACACGCTCATGGGCAAACTCCCTTTCACTCTTATGCTTGAATTGATGCCTGATCAAACAGAGCGTCAATCCATAGATCGCCAACTGACAGAGGAGCCTCGCTTCTCCACCCTGCCATTTTTAGTCTACCGGCATCCTTTGACCATTTCTAACCGCTTTGCGCATAGATATTGCCGGATCCATAAACAAGGCTCAGGATTCGTTAAATAGCTCTTACTTGCCTCGGGCGTCCCTCCATAGGCTCCCATGTTGATCCGACCACCATTAGGCAAAGGCTCATCACCGACGGGATCGTTGGGATCACCAGCATCAATACAGGGGCTCGTCACTAAATCGCAAATCCAACTCCCGCGGTTGGGATCATCTGGGGTATTGGGGTCATCCAAACTGTTAGGATCCCAATGACCGGCCTGGGACTTGAGATGGTAATCACCCTCCACATAAAAATCGTCATTGGGATCATCCGGGGTGTCATTGGCATCCCAATAGCCCGGACTAACAAAGAAAGGATCGCCCTCCAAATTGCCTTCACCAAAATCAACCAAAAAAAAAGGATCTTGAATAGTTTTTAAACCATGTTGAATATTCGAGTATTTTATTGTAATAGACGAATAGTCATTCCATATTTCATTGGCGTCATTGTTCAGAATACAATTCTTAACTGTTATAGTGCCATTTGGAACATCTGGTATATCAGAAAAACACGTCACATGATATAGAAAAGAGCCATTCGTAGCTCTATTATCAGAAAATGTTGAATTTGATATTCTGACATTTCCACACCTGCAAGCTAAAGCTCCACCAGAAAGAGATTGATTCCCACAGAGAATACTATCTCCTAGGTTAAATGCTGAAGGTGAAATGATAAGAGCAGCACCACCTTCCTTTGATGCGGTGTTAGAAAAAAACAAACAACCACTAACCTGTAATAGCTGATTCTCCCAAGCTGATAATCCTCCTCCCTCTGAGGCAACATTATCTTGAATGACACAGTCCTGAATTAAGGTTTCACCTTTCCTAATCCTCATTCCTCCACCTGTAGTATATTCATATTTTGCTGCATTATTGTGAAGAATCATGCAATGTTCCGCAGTTGCATTACATTCGTAGAAAAAGACCCCTCCTCCCATTATCCCCGTCCAATTACCACTAAATTCACAGTTCTCCAATTTCACCTGACTGAACTGAGCAAACATCCCCCCACCCCAGGCACGCGTGGCATTACCAGTCAGAACACACCGCTGAAGTATCAAAACCTTCTGAATCTCGTCAAAGAGCGAACCGTCGCACCAGACTCCACCTCCCGCCTCCTCGGCGAAGTTGGCATAAAGTATACAATCACGAACCGTACCCTCACCCCAAACACCTCCGCCACCATGATCCGGATTATACGGCACCATGGGAATTCGATCCAGAAATCGGTGGGCATAGCCGCCGGTCATGGTGACACCCTCAACCACACCCCTGGAGAGTTGAACCATATGAAAGGCATTATCGTGACGATCAGGGGCATCCAATAGATCACCGGGATCGGAGACAGGTACATCATTGCCATCCAAATCTCCAGACAGGATAGTTTGATACAAATTCGGATCACATGCATTAGGTTCAGTTGCCCCAAGCCCGGCATAACCACCTTTGAGTGTAACGGTCTCCACAACAGTAAATGTTGAGGCACGATCTCCGCTTCCATCCGGTTTGACGAAATAGCGATCCGGTTGATAGAGACCAGAGGCAACTCGAACCTCACATGGTCCATCGGGAGGTTCGCCCACGACGATTATCTCAATGCGCGGATCACACGGCCCCGGGCCGCACGAATCGTCAAGGACCACCTTCTCACCCCTCGTTGTAGCCAGGGCGTCCTGTAGATACTTATACGCCGTCTCCCAACTCAGGCCATCGCCACCGAGTGGGGCATCATCGTCAACGTATAGAATGGTGTTTCCCCAGGAAACCGATGCCATACAAAGCATCGCAACCAGGCCAACAAACGTAATATTCGCACGTCTCATTAGAATGACTCCCACACATGACTAACTATCAATTCCTAATCGCTATAAGCATAATACCCCTCAAGTCCTTTACAAACAAACAAATACCTTAAAAACTGAGCCCCGGCTATCTAATCAAGCCCAAACCACCCCTATACCAAAATCCCACCCACACCTAGGTTAATCTACAAGAAATCTCTGGGCCTTTTCGTCATAATGGTTTAACTATATTAAAGCAGTGTTACCTCCTCGCACGGGAAACGCTGGAGGAGTGCCTCAAGGTCAATCCTATCGAAAGGGCTATTCGCATGCATTCAAATCGCCGTTCTATCGTTTCCACTGTCCATGTGTTCCTGCTGATCGTGGCTTTGCTTGCCTTGTTTTCATCGGAGGCCCAAGCCCAGCGACGGCGAGAACGTCCGGCCCCCACACCGACTCTGGGTCTGGAAGAGGGACTGATGGAATTGGAAACCAAGGACTTCAACCTCAAGTTCGTCAAGGCTTCGCAGACCCTGGCCGCCTTGGAGCCCAAGGGCAAGGACGGTTTCGATTTTACCCCGGCCGACCAGTTGGAGCGGCGTCAAGGTGACAGCTTCTATCATCTTGGTGACCTGACCCTGCGGGTACGTCCGGTGGGCAGCTCGGACTGGCAAGACCTGTCCACTGCGGCCGCACGCAAACCGGTGACCGCCCTTCCGATCAGCGGCCATTTCCTGGCCTCTGCGGACCTGGCTCCCACCCTGCCGACGGATTGTCCCTTACAGATCGTGCGTTGCTGGTTAGTGGATGACGACACACTGGTCTTGAATTTCACCTTGACCAACAAGAGCGACAACCCCATCGAGATCGGTTCGTTGGGTATCCCTCTGATCTTTAACAACTACATCTCGGGCCATTCCCTGGACGAGGCCCATGCGGTCTGTTCCTTTTCCGATCCGGCCATCGGCCTGGACGGAGGCTACGTGCAGGTGACCCGCCTGAGCGGTCACGGCCCGGCCCTGGTGGTGGTGCCCGAAGGCAAGACCCCGCTGGAGGGTTACAGTCCCCTACTGGCCGACCGCACCGGTCGCAGCCAGACCTTCGAGGCCTTTTACGAATGGATGCCCCACACGAAAGCCTACGCCGAAAACGAATGGAAGAACGCCCAGCCCTGGAATACGCCCACCAGCGTGACTCTGGCTCCAGGTGAATCACGCGTCTATGGCCTGCGTTTCCTACTGGCTCCGGAGATCCGTCAGATCGAGGACACCCTGGCTGCGGGCCAACGTCCCGTGGCCGTGGGCATGCCCGGATACATTGTCCCCGAGGATATCGACGCCTCGCTGTTTATCAAATACTCCAAGCCCATCGCATCGATTGAATCGATCCCAGCCGACGCCCTCAAGATCAACAAAAAAGCCCCAACCCAACACGGTTGGCAACACCTGACGGTCAAGGGTGAGCAATGGGGACGGGCACGCCTGCTGGTGACCTATGCCGACGGCCTGACACAGGCGATTCACTACCGCGTGATCAAGCCCGCAGCACAGGCAGTCCGTGACATGGGGCACTTCATGACCACGAAACAATGGTACGACAATCCGGACGATCCCT